>JACKKY010000001.1 GCA_024236175.1 Novosphingobium sp.
TGCTGGAGTTAAAGTCTGGCGCCATGTCTGTGCATCGAACACACGACAGATTGAAATAACAATTCATATCCGCCGCGGACACGCAAAATGCTGTTGGTCGATGCCAGCAGCAGACGGCCCGCGCCTTCCTGCCCCGGATTGAGCGTCATGCCATGGCGCTCCTGTGCAAGCGCCTGCAGGCGCTCGCCTGCGCGCTCAGGGGTCATCAGCGCCACAACCTGCCCCCGTCCGGCTTCGACTTCAGAAAGGATGCGCTGTTCAGCAGCGATCGCATCGCGCGTCGTCACCATCCCCTTGTCGGCGCCCTTGCCGCGCACGAGATGGCCCTGGCGCAGCAACTGGTCGACGCGCTTTTCGATGGCAGGGATGCTGGCCGGAAGCCCGAATGACAGCGCGGTCCTGTAGACGGCGAAGCGATCGAACGCCGCCTCGCGCTCGGACAGATGGCGTACCGCCGATGCGACGGCGTGGATCGCGGCGACCTCCTCGACCGGACGATTGCCGAGCCAGGTCGGGATCAGCGGATCGCCCTGTTTGAGGCCCAGGCGCTCAGCAAGATCGGCGGTGAACGCACGCACCGATGCTGCCAGATACCGGACGGTACTGCGCGCGCCGCGCTCCTCGCCAAGCCCCGTCGCGGCCCGGGCGTTGGCGCGCGCGATGACATCGCCGGGGGTAAAGCCGAGTTCCTCGGCCTGCGCCTTCCAACCATCGAGCAGCGCGCCGCGGTCAGCTACAGGTGCCTTTTCCGCCCGGGTCATCAGCGTCGCGGCATCGTGTGCGGCCGGGCTCCGGCTCGCCATTTCGGCAACCTTCTCGAGCACTTCGGCGCGGCGCGTCGAGAAGGCTTCGCGCACCGCCTTGGGGACACCCACCGCCTCGAAATTGCCGTGCTTGCCCAATTCGCCGATCTCGTAGCCGAGCTTTTCGACCTCGATCCGGAAGCGCACCATGGCCATGGCATTCAATGCGTATGATGCTCCCAGAGCTTGTCGTTGCGCAGCGCACGCCACTTGCTGTCGGGCCCATTGGTGACATTGGCGATGACGGCATGGACATGCGCCTGGGGTTCCTGGTTGCGGTTGGTATCGTGACGAAACAGCGCCGCGACGAGATTGCCGGTCTGGACGATCTTCTCCTTAGCCTTGTGCTGGAGGCGGGTCTCGGCAAGGTTCTTTTCGGCCCAGGCCAGGCTTTCCTTCACCGCAACGCCATAGGCATCGAGGATCCGGCTGTCGCCGCCGACCAGCGCGAGGATCGACCAGCTCTTGGGGAGCGAGAAGGTCAGATCGGTACCCGCGCGGTGGTAGCGATTGTCACTGCCGACGCGGCTACCGTCGGGCAGATTGCCCTTCAGAACTTCCTCGAAGGTCCTGGCATCGACCGTGCCTTTCAAACCCAGCGCTGCCGCGCCCTCGCCGAACCATTTGCCCGAACGGTCGGCATCGGCGCGGGTGTAATAATTGTCCTTGGCGAAGTAGCCCGCGGCACCTGAAGCGGTGCGGACATTGGCAAGCGAGAGCATGGCGATCAGCCTTTCCGGGTCCCCTCCGGCGTCATCACAGTTCGAAGTCGAGATCGTCGAGCGGCGGCGCATCGCAGGTCTTGCCGCCCGGATCCCCGAGCCCTTCCTCGAGCACGATGCGACGCGCATCCCGCGTCATACGCCCATCCGGCCGCGCCTCACCTCCGCGCGCGTCCTTCGGCCCATCTGTCCTCGCAGGACCATCCGGCCGGGATGGATCGGGCACCTCACGCTCGCCTTCCCGCGCCCCGTCTGCGCGCGACGGTCTGGCTGCCGTGTTCGGCTCGAGACCGGCCTGACGGCCATCGGCAAGACCCGAATCCGGCGCGCCCGATGCCGTGCGATCGATGGCATCCTTCCCCACCCGCACGCCCGCGCGGTCGCCAGCATCGAAGGGATCGACCTGCCGACCGACGCGATGCTCGCGCTCGCCCTCTTCGCCCTTGCGGTTACCTTCGTACCTGTCACCGAACTGCAATTCGCCCTGCTTCGATGCGCTCTCCTTCGGCACGCTCGGCTTGCCGACCCCGTCATCGTTCGACGCGGGATGTTCACCTGTATTGGCCACGCCTGGCGCAACGGGTTTGCCGCTCGTGCCGGTCGTCTTCCGAGTCCTGACCGATGCCCGATCCTCGGCGCGAGGAACAAACCCTTCGGCGCATCGCACGCGCTTGACCGGGGGCAGCGTGACCGGCGCTGCCGGGAACCCGTCGGGGAATTTGATATAGCCGGTAAGGCTCGGCATGTCCTTCAACTGGTCGGGCAGGACCAGCGCCTCGATATGCTTTCTCGGCGTCAGGCTGACCGCATCGCGCGCATTGTTGTAGGCGTAGGTATGCGCCTCGTCCTTGTCGGTGACTTCGGCATGACCGATCGCTTCAGAGCACCAGGTCGCGGTCTTGTAATCACCGGTCCCGAGGATCAGCTTGGTCTTGGCGAGCGACGACAGGGTCTCGGCCATGTGCTCGCCGTAGACTTCCTGCAGCTTGGCATAGGCATGGATCCCGGTGACGATCGCGCCGCCATAGTTGCGCGCAGTCTGCAGCCCGGTTTCGAGGGCGGGGAGCCGGTGCAGTGCGCCGAGTTCGTCGATGAAGAACCACATCTTGAGGTCATCCGACCGCGCCGTCGTCATCAACGTGTTCATGGCGAGATCGAGCCAGAGCGTAAGCAGCTGGGTGCAGACACTGAGGTCGACATAGCGGGCCGAGAGGAACACGAAGCCGCCCTCGCCACCGTCCGCTTCAACCCATTCGCGGATCGAGAAGCGCGCGCCTTCGCGCGGCAGGAGCTTCAAGGCACGGGCATTGACGTTGAATACGGCACGCACCGATTCCGCCATGCGCGCGGCCTCGGGCGCGGTGATCGGATCGGCGATCGTACCGCGGAGCATGGCATGGACCTTCGCAAGGTCCGCGCTCATCAAGCGGCGTGCCAACGCCTCATTACTGGCATCGCCCGCTTCGACGAGTTTCAAGCAGAACTCGACGAAAAGCGCGCGCGCCGCGATGACCCAGAACTGGGCTTCACCGCCGCCATCGTGCGGCACAAGCGCTTCCGACGCGGCCCAGAATTCGCCTTCGGACCGGCATTCGTCGAAGATATTCCAGCGCGGACAGCGTGCATCCAATGGGTTGAGGACGACGTCGCGGTCGGGATCGTAGAAGTGCTCGATAAAGGCACCAGTGAGGTCGAAGATCACCGCGCGCTGCCGGCGCTCGCGTGCCTCGTCCACCATCTCGGAAAGTGCCACGGTCTTCCCCATGCCGGTCGTGCCGATGAGCATCGCATGGCTTTGTTCGAGCCGCCAGGGATAGGGCAGACGAGCGATATGCGATGGGTGGTACGGTAGCACCTCCTGCAGCTCGGACGGCAGGCACAGATGCCGACGCCACCCCAAGATTTCGGTCAGCTCGCGGCGGCGTTCGGCGCGGTTGTGTTGACGGATTTCGCGGGCAAGCTCGACAAGCGGAACCAGCGAAGCACCGCGCTCGTGGCGGCGTTCCTTCGAGTGACTGCCGAAGCGTTCGGCGATCCAGTAGAACAATGCAAAGGCCGGCACGAGCGCGAACATGGTCCAGGCGAAAGCGGTGCCGACAAGGTCCAGCATCGTGTCCCACGCACGCACCACCGGCGGGTAGGTTTCGACGCGCGCAATGGGGAGCTGGAAGGTGCCGCCGAACACCGTTTCCATCGTCACGGTCTTGGCCGGATCGAACTCCATGAACATGTAGCCCATGGCATAGATCCTCATCCAGACGAGGTAGATATGGTGGTCGTCGAGGCCATGCGCGACTATCCACGAAGCAAGCCCGCCAAAGGCAATAACTGCAATGATAAGCGGCCATTTGAGGCCGGCGGCAAACATGAAGCCGAAGTGCCCCAGAAGCTGACTGCCACGGGTGAAATTCCCGAGATTATGCTTCATCGCGGCCTCCTTCGGTTGCGGGGGAAGGCAGGCCAATTGCCGCGCACTGGCGCCGGTAGACCTTGTAGATCCGGTCGCGCAGCGCTGGGTCGGCATGGCCGGCAAGCAGGCCATCGATGCCGACGCGCGCAAAGACCATCATGCGCAGGATGCGGGTGATCGATGTGTCGTGCCGGGTGGCGAGATCGTGCTCGCCGCAGCGGTCGGCAATGATCGAGCGCAGCCATTCGCTGACGCTCATGTCATGGTCGCTGGCGGCCTTACGAACCTGCTCGGCAAGGGTGTCGGAGAGATAGACCTGGAGGGCAACATGCCGGGTCATGGTCGGGATTCCTTGGGTCAGGAAGCCCGGTTCACGCTGCGAAAGGCAGGTTTGATCTACATTGCCAATAAGAACATGTCAAGAACATCCAGGAGGCCTGGATTTCTGCACCTTCCCTTCCCCGCCTCATGAAGAATGCAGGACGCTTTGCCCCTTCATGAAAAGAAAGTGAGAAGCTGCCATATTGCCATTATATAGCTTAGATCACTGTTTTACCTGACATAATCCGCATCAAAACCCTGCGACAAGTCGCGTGGGGTGTGCCCCCTGTTCCCAGCTTCGTTCATGATGCCAGCTAATCAGGATTGAACGGGATGAAGCGACATTGAACACCGATCCAGCGGGACCGGTCCTGTCGCGGTCATGGGCGCTGAATGACGCGCCGAGCGAGCGAGCACAAAAAAGAAAAGGAGCCCGCCGGAGCAGGCTCCCTTAATGTTTGGCGGTTCAGAATTCGTCGCTGAACCGGCTCGGCACCGAGTCGATAACCCGGGACATCAGATGTGCCGGCAAGGCGCCATAATCGCCTTCGTCGACGGCGATGTATCCGGCCTCGTCATCGGCCAGGATGTACTGCGTGAAGTAGCTGTGAAAGGCCCGCGCGTTGGCCGTGTCGAATGCTGCCAGAAATGCTTCGTGTTCGGCTTCGATGTCGTTCGAGATGGTGCTGTGGATATGCATGATAGTTCCTCCTGATGATCGATGCGACCGCATCGTCAGGAGTGTGCGATGGGGGCGGCGGACCGGGTCAGGGACCGCGCCTTGGCGCGGCCGCGAAGCGGCGGTGGGGGTAACGGTTTTGTCCGGTGCCGGGCGCAAGACCGATGCCGGTCAAAATCGTGGGGCCCCGCCGTCCTTGACGCGGGCCTTGAAGCCTCCATCACAATCAAACCGACTGCGAGAGAGACCTCCCGACCTCTGCGCTCGGGTGTCATTGCTGCATTTCAGAACAAGAACCTTTGCAGAACATTTGCGCCGTGGCATGATGCGCGCGAGGGGACCTGTTGCCGGTGGAAAGGAATAGACATGGCAAGGTCCAGAAATGCCCGAACAGCGCTCAATCGCCTGCGTGAACAGCGTGCCGAGCTCGATGCAAGGGAAGCGCAGTTGCGCGAGGAGGCTGCACAGGAACTGGGCAGAATGCTGCTCGATTGCGGTGCGGAAACGCTGGAAGCCGCCAAGCTCAAGCGGCTTGTCAAACAGGCATCGGCGATCGGCATCGATGCCGCGCTTGAACGGCTGGGTGCGAGCGGTTAGCGTTCGATGCGCGGGAACACCACTCCTCCCCGTTCCCGCTGTTTGGCTTGAACGGCAAACACAAGAAAGGCCCCGGTGGCGCGAGCCGCCGGGGCCTTGTTGGTTGGGGCATGCAGGACCGATCAGTCGTCGATCGGCGGTGCGTCCTGGTTGTCCGAACGATTGGGACGCGAGAGGAAATCGACCTTGTCGGCGATGATCTCGCAGCCGTAGCGCTTGATGCCGTCGGAGTCTTCCCACTGCGTGTAATGGATGCGGCCTTCGAGGCTCACCAGCTGGCCCTTGGAGCAGTACTTGGCGACGTTCTGGCCGAGGCCGTTGAAGCAGGTCACGCGGTGGAACTCGCTGTCCTTGGCGGTGTAGCCGTTCTCGTCCTTGTAGGTCTTGCCGTCCTTGTCGCGGGCCGGACGGTCGGTGACCACCGAAAGCGAGGTAACGGTGGTTCCGCCATTGGTGGTGCGCGTCTCGGGATCGCGGGCGACGCGGCCAACGAGGATTGCGATATTGGTCATGGGTATTCTCCTGATCGATGCGAAACCGGGACCATCCCGGCTGCAAAACCAACCAGGAAGCGCCTCCGGAGAAGCGCACCGAAGGGAAACCGGGATCCGGTCCGGGTGGTGCGGGCAGGCCGCGCTGAAAGCGTGGACAACACGGCCGGGCCTGATCCGGGTTGCGCGTCTCGACGGGGGTGCTTCAGGGAAGGTTTTTGCGAAGAAGCCGGGCTGGTGCCGGAGTCTTGCGAACAGGCCGTCCCATGGCCCTTGTCGTCCTCGTTACTGCCTGCCGCGCTCCCCTGCACTACCGGACCGAACCGGTTCAGACCTCGATCCGCACCGGCTCCTGTAGCGTGGCAAAACCGGCGTGCGAGAACGCACCGCCGCCGCCTTGTTCCTGCCCGGCAACCGTTACGGCCTCGTCGAGGCGGTTCCCGCGCAGCATCCAGTCCTGCGGGGTGATGACACGGCCCCAGTCGGCAAACGAAGGGATCGATCCAAGGTCCTCGCGAACGTGCTGCTCGCCGACAAGACGTACCGGCACGGTGCGTCCATCGGAGTTGACGAGGGTCGTGCCGAACAGCGTTTCGAGCATGAAGATCCCTTCGGCATGGTGACGCAGCGCGCGATGCCGGGGGTCCGCAAATATCGATTTGGACTGGTCGAACCACTGGTGAAGCGCGAGATAATCTTCGTGGCTCCCGCCCCATTTGCGCGCCGAAGAGAGCGCATGGAAATAGCAATGTGCCATGACGCCCTCCTTCAAAGTCCAGTCGAATGATCGTCCGTGGCGACGTAACGCAGCTGGCATTCGAACGTGAACGTTGCCTTGGCGACATCGATGACAAGCTCGCCAGCGGCGCCATCGTTGATTTCCCAACCGGGATGATGGCGTTCGAGGGCAAGGTACGTGAGCGAATCGAGCGCTTCGCGAAGCGTTTGCATCGCCTCGCCTTCCTCGGCTTTGGACGTTTCCTGGTCATGGCGGTCTACGAGGACTTGGGGTTCGTCGGCAATGGCGCCGGTAGCATCGTAAAACGTGCAGTCCTCGATCGCGCCGCTATCGCCATAGCCTTCGAAGCGGACCTCGACACGCGCTATGCCTGCTGCGCGCAGCGGGACAATCACCGCCTGTTTGTAATTCGCGATCCTCGCGTGCACATGGGCTTCACGCTCGGCCTGACGCGCCGCGAAGTCGCGCATCGTGGTCTGGATATCGGTCATGGGATTGGCCTCCTTGATAAGATGGCGGACGCAATTGCCCGGCCACCGATAAGGAGCGCCCTTTCCTCTCATGCTCGACGCCAGCGCCATGGGGCGCTGGCGCGAATGGCGGCTGGCGTCAGGACGTCTCGTGAGCAGCCTTCTTCGGGCTGGTTCCGACCGGACCGCGGCGGTCGACCACGGTGATGCGGCGCGCCTTGGCATCGATAACGAGACGTTCGAGCACGCCGTTGCCGGGAAAGGCGACGACGTAACGCGGATCGAGCGAAAGCATGCGCTCGTTACGCTTGAACCCGGCGCGTGCACCAAGCCGCATATCGAGACCGAAGGTGACTTGCGCGATTTCGCGCCGTTCGGCCCACGATGCAGCAAGGCGGTCGGCACCCTTGGTGTCGCCGCCATGCACGAGCAGCATGTCGGGAACGCGTTCGCGGACCTTGTCGAGCGTTGCCCAGACATTCTCGGCGAAGGTCTTGGCTTCTGCGTCAGTGGTGAAGCGGGTGCGACCGCCGGCGAAGATGACCGGCGTGCCTTCGGGCATCGCCGCTCGGCGCTTGGATGCAGCCCTTGCGCGCAGGAATTCGCGACCCTCGACCAGCGCGGAGGTCAGCATCGCGCCGTGATTGAAGCGCGAACTGGAAACCGGTTTCCAGGACGAGCCGAACTCGTCGAGATAGAGGCTGGCAGCGATTTCGCGCATCTCTTCGAAGGCCAGCATTGCCGATTCAGCGCATTGCGCGCGTTCGATCTGGTCTTCGAGGTTGCTTGTCTGAACTTCCGATCCATCGGCGGTGGCGACAAGCGCGCGGACCTCGTCGCTCGCCCGGTCGAGCGCGGTCGATTTGCGCTGCGCGGCGCGGTGGAAGAAATTGACGAAGGCCCATGCCAGATCCTCGGCATCGGCCTCGAGCGCGGTGCCTGCAAACATGGCGAAGAGTTCGGACCAGACGGCGCCGAGCGTCTGGCAGGCTTCCTCGCTGGTCGGAAAATCGGCGGGTCCGACGGGGGCGGGACCGATAGAAAAGCCGGACAGGTCAAGGCCGGCGAGCTGGTCGTGAAAGTGCGAGTTCATGGGTCAAGTTCCTCCTGACTGGTTGAGGCCGAAGGACATCCGAACGGATGCCTCGGCGAGAGCCCGTCAGGGCCGGGACAAGGCGATGGCCGCACCGCGAATGCGGGAAACCCCCTGGCGGCAGGCTGGCGCGGGCAGGCCGGCCAGGCTGTCAAACACAGTGACGAGATGTTCGCGTTGGTGTGTGGGGAAAGGGCGCTGCAATCATCACACGCAGCCGGCCAACTCGGGCCTGCCGCAAGGGGGTTGCGGCCAGCGCCGACCGGCCCAGGGCCTCTCTCGCCCGAAGCATCGTATCGGACATCGGGATGACTTGTACGGGGACGTGCCGGACACGTCTTTATGTCAGCTCAAAGCCCGAAGTCTTCCGGTGCGAACGCATGCCGTTCGCGCGAAGGAAAAGCCGCCATTGCGACAAGCTTTCCAGCATCGAAGCGCAGGTGCCAGGTCCGGCCGGGCCTAGGCTTGTGCTCGGCAAAGGCGCGCGGATCGAGCACGACCAGGTTGCATCCACGTGTCGGATCGCGAGCTGACAGGGTGCGGATCAGCGATGTTGCCGCCTCGCGCGCGGCGGCGGCAAGGTCCTGGCAGACGGTGTAGTCGGCGGGATCGGTCCAATGCGCTTCATCGGCATCGAAGGGAGGTTGCGTCAGATCGATCGCGGCATCGCTCGAAAGGCGAACCGAGAAACTCGAATGCTCGCTTGTGGTCGATGGCGGAACGAACCCCGGCGAGCGGGCAAAGAACCGCAGCCGCCAGTAGGCCGTCTCGGCAATCGCAGTGCTTTCGGTTTCGCTCGCATAGAAGATGCCGGGTCGTTCATCGGCCCGGCGGAACCGTGTTGCCTGGCGATGGCCATAGCGAAAGGGCGATGCCAGCAGGTAATCGAGCCCGGCGGTGGTCGCCGGCATGCGCGGCTTTACCTCCTCGGCAAGATCCTCGAGCATCGTCTGCGCATCGGGATCGGCAGCAAGGCGGCTGGTCGAAATGCGATGTTGGGCTTCAACGACGCGCCAGGCCCGGCCCTCGTAAGGCCGGTGTTCAGACGCGAGCGCGGTAGAAGTCCACATAGTCGCACAGCTCGATCAATCCCCGCATGGTATCGACCTGCTCTATCGGCTTGCCGCCGAGATCGAGATTGTCGGCCTCGAGCCAGCGGCGCGCGGCATCATCATCGCTGCCGAGCAGTGCATCGAGACTGCGGAACAGGCGCAGCAGGAACTGGCCAGCCTCGAACGACTTCGAGGCCGGATCGAGCCGCGCCTGGCCATGGCGCAGCCGTGAGACCGTCGCGGGCGAAAGCCCAAGGATCGCCGCAAGCTTGCCATTGCTGAGGTTCCATAGCTCGGCAATGCGCGTGACAGCCGAGGTCAGCACCTCGGACCGGTCAGCTGCGGCTGGAGCAAGCGTGGCCATCGCGATATCCTTTCATATGCACGATATAGACTATTATCGTTCAAATGGAAAGGCAATGTTTATGCCGCCTGCCGACGCTCGAAGATCGCCTCGCCGTTGGAAAACCGGCCGGTAAGAGCCAGCTCGCCGAACATGGCGATGAAGCGGGGTTCGACCTGGGCGAGCCATTGGCGCGCCCGGGCGACGCGCGGGCTCGCATAGTCGGCTTCCCAGTAAGCGGGATCATCGCGCTCGGCGAGCCAGATTGCGGCAAGGCCGCAATAGGTCGATACCCCGCAATCGGCATAGGCATTGCGCAGGAGAATGCGATCCTCCCTGCCCCGCCAACCAGCATATTCGCGAAACGACGGAAATGCGTTCGTCGCATCATAGCGTACCGTGGCGACGAGGCATTCGTACTCCCAATCGAGATCATCCTCTTCCGATGTTTCGAGCAGCCGAAAGGCGACCACTGCGCCGGGGGGATAGCTGACCGAACGTCCCATGGCCGCTTCCTCACGCTGCAAGCGCGGCGTCGCCGCGCTGGTCATCGCTGTCTTGCGAAACCCTGCCGCCAAGCCGCAACAGGTAGGACGAGGCTTCCTCGGCCTTGGCGGCGGCAGTCAGGATCGCGCGGTCGTCCTGGCGCAGCAGCTGCAACCAGTTGTCGATATAGCTCGCATGATGGTCGAGATGGGCAACGGGCAATCCGAGTTCCGAGCCGAGCATCGCGCTCGACAATTCGGCGACCAGCTCTTCGGCGGCATAGCCTTGCGATCCGAACCGGTTCTTAAGGTCACGGGCAAGACGGCTTCCATGTCCCGTCCAATGCGACATCTCGTGCGCGAGCGTCGCATAGTAGTGATCGTAATCGGTGAACAGCTCGACCGGCGGCATGGTGATGCGATCGGCAGCAGGCTCGTAATAGGCACTGCTTCCCTGATGCCTCACATCTGCTGGAACCAATCCGAAGAATGTGTCGAGCTCCGCTCGCTGTCCGGCAGGTGCAACCGGCTGGATCACCGGGGCGGGACGGAACCGGACCGGCAAGTCGTCGACCTGGTCGGCATTGAACACCGGATAGGACTTGAGCACGCGGCGCGCTTCTTCACCTGGTTCGCCGGTCTGCGGGTCCTCGACCTCTTTGGTGTAGCTCTTGTAGAAGACCGCGATGGTCGCCTTCTCGCCCTTGCGGACCTGGCCGCCAAGCTCCCCGGCCTGCCGATAGGTCATCCAGTAGGGCGAGGCGAACCCGCACATATCGGCGACAAGCCAGAGCCAGAACACATTGATCCCCTGGTAGGGAATGCCGCAGGCGCGCATCGGGCGCGCCAGCGCCACGCCGCGCCAGGGCTTGACCCAGGGCCTGGTCCCTTCCTCGAGGCGCTTGATGATTTCAGCGGTGATGCGCTGCGCGGGTGATTGCGCATTCGCGCAACGGGCCTTCTTTGCCATGTGAGGTCTCCTGATCCGGCCGCCCGACAAGGATTTGCGGGTGGTCCGAAACGGCAAAGCTCCCCTCTCCTCTCTTGATCAAAAAAAGGAGGCGGCCCCTGCCTAATGGCAGGGACCGCCTCACGGGGATCGAGATGACCGGTCCTGTCAGGAGGAGGTCAGGCGGCCATCTCGCGGGGGGTCTTGTCTTCCTCGCCAGCAACGTCGTCATTGCCGTTGCTTGCTTCATTCGCCTCGTCGTCAACGACCGCTGCGTCCTGGCTGGCGAAGTGCATCGCATCAGGAACCCAGGCGAGCGCCGCATCGCGCACCGCGGCGTCAGTGATAAAATTACCCGAGAAGACACGTTCTGCGCTTTCAGCCAGCTCGGACTTCTTCGAAGCGGCAAAGCGCGCGACGAGATCGGGGCCGCCAACTTCGGACAGCGCATCGAGAATCACCGCCTTCGACACGCGATCGAAGTAATTGGCCGCATTGGGCCGCCACCAGCGGGCGATATCAATGCCGATGCTGGCGCCGAGATAATCGTGCAGTGCGACCGCGCGCTCACCGGCAAGATTGAGGCTCGCTTCGAAGGTGCGCCCGACGACGTAGCCGAGCCAGGTGGCGCGGGCATCGTCGTCCAGGGCGCGGAACGCCTTGAAGCGTTCGATCACATCCTCCCCAGCGCGCCAGGACTCGTCGAGGCCGCCCTTGAACTCGGCTAGCGCCGCGCTCGCAGGCGCATCCTTGGCTTCGAACCCGATGATCGGTCCGGCCGCCACCGGTCCGCGCAGCGTTGTTGCCGATTGCGCACGCCAGTCGAGCGTATCGGCATCGGCAAGCGTGAAGACCATGAGGTCGAGCGCAAGCGCCGGATCGGACGCGACATGGAGCGCAAGCACGTCGCGGCGCTGCATCGCCAGCTCATCGACCAGTCGCTTCGAAAGCGTTGAGCGCCTGGGCGCTTCTTCCCCGGTTCCCGAAACGACTTCGACAGGATCGTCGCCGGGGGCCAGCACCGCCGCGTTCTCGGTGTAGAAATGCGGCTGGAGCACCGGTACGCCATCGCGCCCCAATGTCAGGATCATGCCGGCATCGGGCTTGAGCTCGGGATCGAGCACCAGCGGGCGATTGCGGATCTCCTGGCATTCGCGCTCGATCGTTTCGATCGACTGTTCCGCAGCGGCAACGGCATCCTCGTCGCTGTCCTCGGATTCGAGGATCGCGGCATGCTCGTCCCAGCAGGTGTCGAGCTCGTCGAGCCGGGCAAGCTCGGCTTCGCTGAGCGGCGCGGCCTCTGCCGGAAGGCGATGCAGACCTTCGATGATGTCGTGCGAGACATAGTTGTCGAGCGTCGGCTTGACCCAGGCGATCTGGTGCTCGCCGGCAAGCGCCTTGGCGTGTTCTTCCATTCGCCTCCGGGCAAGATCCTCGAGCAGCGCGACATCGACCCAGCTTTCGCTGTCATCGTCGTCGAAGAGTTCGCGCTCGATCCGGCCACCGGCTTCGACATAGGCATCGCGGCCGACGAGCTGTGCACGCGGATCGTTGCCGCGCACCGTGCCGTTCAGCACCATGCGGCGGATACTGTCAGGCGTAGACGCGTAGTAAGCCGAGGATACCTGCTCGAAGACCTGCGCCTGGATAGCCTGATCCGAACTGGCGCCATAGGCCTTGGCGATGTCGAGCGTGATCTCGCCGGCGGCAAGCGCTTGGAAGACAGGCTGGGCAAGATTTGCAAGACGCAGCCGTCCTTCGACGAAGCGGACCGTGAGCCCGAAGCGGCGCGCGACCTCCTCACTGCTCGCACCGGCCTCGATCAGCGAAGCAAAGGCCTGCGCTTCATCGGCCGGGTTCATCGCGAGGCGGTGGAAGTTCTCGGCAAGGCTGGTCTCGATCGAATCGGCGTCCGCGTCGTCAAGCACCAGGCAGGTGACCGGATGCGTGCGCCGCAATGTCTTGTCGTCGGCCAGCGAGAAGAGTGCACGGCGACGGCGTTCGCCTGCCTCGACCTCGAACTTGCCCTTGGCAGCCGGGCGCACGATGAGGTTCTGCAGCAGGCCGTTCGCCGCGATGCTGGCTTTGAGCTGTGCATCGGCCTCGGCACTGGCATGCTTCCTGACATTGCGGGGGGATTGAACGAGCTTGTTCAATGGGATGGTCTTGATCATCGGAAGTCTCCTGATTGAACGCCAAGTGCAGACCGACAACCGGCCTCATTCAGGCGCATTCAGGCCAAGGCCCCCTCCTCTCTTTTCCTGTGCGCACGAATGGCGTGCTGGCTATGTGTTCAAACGGATGGGGGGAGAGCCGAAGCAGATGGCGCGGTGCTTCGCCAGTGGTGAGGACGCTTGCGATTGGCGAGCTCGAGCGCAGCATCGTGGTTGCTCGGGACGGCAGCAAGGGCGATCACTCGACGACCAGGCATAGTCTGCGCGAAAATCCCAGGACAAACCAATGACCATCGAAACCCGGCCATGGGATGCAGCAGACCTGCTCGAAACGACCGAAGATCGGAAAGCCTATCTGCAAGCGTATCTCGAAGACGGCACGGCTGACGAGATCGAGCGCGCACGCCGGACAATCGCGCGGTCGTGGGCGAGGAAGAGATCATCCGGGTCCCACGGACTAGCCAGCTGACATCGGCGCCAAGTCGGACAATTGGTCAGGCGAACCTCCAATCTTATCCGCCGGACCTGCAAATGGCGCCGACAATATCGGCTGCAACCTTGCGCGGCACGAAAAGCCTGGTCTTGTACCGGATGATCTCGGTGAAGCAGCCTTGCGCCTTGTACCAGTCGAGCCGCGATGCTGACCAACCGGTAAGTTCGAGCCGCTGCGCGCCGTTCACCAGGCTGCGCTTGAGCGTCAGGCGTTCGATGCCAGCGACTTCCATCGGCTTTCCCGAACCGAGCACGGCATTGACAAGCTGGTCGGGATCGAGTTGCTGGACATCGTCAATGCCGAGTTCACGGCACAGGTCCGGAACGAAGGCGACTGGCACTTCCCTCCCCAGAAGCGAACGCCCGTCGCTTGAAGCGATACGGCTGACGCGGACATGTTCGGCAGGAAGCTTGTCCCAGACCGGCAGCAACAATCCGGTTGCAAGGTAAAGCCGCTCTCGCTTGAAGCTCGATACCGCCTCTTCGACTTCGGCATTCCAGTCGTCGCGGAATGCGGCTTCATCGATGGTCTCCCAGGAGCTTTCCTCAAGCGTATCGGCAGTGATGTAGGTGCGCTTCAGGGGCCGGATGAGTTCGAAACGCGATATCCGTTCGCCCTCGTCGGTGAGCAAGCTGCGCGCCTGCACCAGAAGTGCTACACGGCCCGAACGCGCGTTGCGCATCGTGCGCTGGCGCGGTCCGGCAAAGTCATGGATCTTCTCCAGGCGCTCGAGCGAGAGCGGATGCAAGGCGCGGGCGATCTCGACCTCGAGCAGATGCGTGGTTGCGCCCGAGACGCCGTCGGTCCTGAGCAAGCTGTCCGAGAGAACTTCGAAGCTCTCGACCGCGATGGTTTCGACGCCGAGATCCAATGTGCTGGCTTCGCGCGCGGCATCGACCCGGGCCTCGACCAGCGCGAGATATTCATCGAAGATCGCGTTCTGCAGGGCAATGGGAAGCGCGAGAATGCGGTTGAGCCAGCGCTGGATCGGCGGCAAGTCGTCGACCATGCCGCCATCCGATGCGGTGATCGTTAGACCCGAAAGCTCCTCGAAGCGCGCCAGCGAAACCGCTTCCAGTTTGCCAGCGAACAGCAGGCCGAACCAGCGCGTGAGCGCTTCCTTGGCATAGCTGCTTTCCAGGTTGTCAGCGGGATCGAACAGGTTCTGACCGCCGGTCTGGCGCTGGCCACGCGTCAGTGCGCCGAGGCTGTCGAGGCGACGGGCGATGGTCGAGATGAACCGCCGTTCGCCGCGCACATCGGTAGTGACAGGGCGAAACAGGGGTGCCGAAGCCTGGTTGGTGCGATTGGTGCGCCCCAGCCCCTGGATAGCCGCGTCCGCGCGCCAGCCCGGTTCGAGTAGGAAATGCACGCGCCGCTGCCGGTTCTCGCAATCGAGATCGGCATGGTAGGATCGGCCCGTCCCGCCCGCATCGGAAAAGACCAGGATGCGCTTCTCGCCGTTCATGAATGCGCGCGTCTCGGCAACGTTCGAGCGTGGACTGCGCGACTGTACGACCTGCTTGCCATCCGCACCGACAATGAGCCGGCGGCTGCGTCCGGTGACTTCGGCGACATGGTCGGTACCGAACCGCTCGATGATGGCATCGAGCGCGGTCGCGATCGGTGGGAGCGCGCAGAGCTGTTCGATCATCGTGTCGCGCGCCGCCACGGCGCTTCGACACAGCACCGCGTTGCCGTGCTCGTCGATCATCGGTTCGGAACGCGGATTGCCGTTCTCGTCGACGAAGACCGCCATGAGCCGGACCGGAAAGCTCTTGGCGAGGTAGTCGATCACATATTCTTTGCAGTCGCAGTTTATGTCGAGCGTGACGGCGGGAGGCGTAGGTTTCCTTCGGTTTTCCATGATTTCACTCCAGATAATTATCGGTCCTTCGACCTCAACAAGTCGAAGGAACCAACATGCGAACAAGACCAACAATGTCGTTTCGATCGGTGCGGGGGACTGTCAAAGACCCGCCCGGTCCCGACGCCCTACTCAGCGCATTCCTCTCCTCTCTGTCAGTCGACGCAGGATCGGCAGTGGCAGTCCTGTACAGCGCAGGGACTCGCCATTTTCTGTATTGGCTCGATCGACAGGGGATCGCGAATGGCACACTTGATGACCGCATCGTTCAGCAGTTCGAGAAGCATCGTTGCCGGTGTCACGGGTATTCGGCGCAGGAAGCGCCTTACAAGGCTGACCAAGCAGCAAGGGTCAGGCGTTTCGTCCGCTTCCTAGAGGATCAAGGCTATGTCGAAGTCGATGACGGGATCGACGATTTGCCACGGCACCTCGCCGACTATTCCGATGCAATCGATCGCCTGCAACTCGCGCATGGGCCGGCGCAGTCCTATCGGTCCGAGGCCGAGCATTTCGTTGCCTGGCTTCGCGTTGCGCGATGCCAATGGATCGATATCGACGACGCTGTCATCGACCAGTACGCCGCGCATGATTGCCGATGCCCGGTCTGGCGCAAACGGGGCAAGCTAGTCGCCACCGGCACCAAGCGGCGGCGGCGATGCGCACGGCACTTCGTCGAGTTCTTGCGAGGCCGGGGCACCATCCCATCGGCTGAACCGGTGGCGGACGATGACCCGCATATGTCGGCTTACCTGGCATGGCTCAGGCAACATCGCGGCGCCACGGATGAGACGGTCCAGCGCTATCGGGCTTATATCAGACGGCTCATGCCCATGCTGGGCGAGCCGTCACGATGGGATGCGGCCGCTCTCAGGAATGCACTCCAACGGCGTTGCAAGGAGACACCGGGTTCGGCCTCACTGCTCGTTACGATCATGAGGAGCTACATTCGGTTTCTGGTCGTGCAAGGCGAGTGCTGCCCCGCCTTATTGCATGCGGTTCCATCAGTCCAGCGCTACCGCCTTTCGACGCTGCCACGCCACGTTGACCCGGCAACGATCGAGAGGATCATTGCGGCCTGTCCGACAGATCGTCCGGTGGAAGTCCGGGACAAGGCCATCATTCTCCTGCTCGCCAGGCTTGGCCTGCGAGCAGGCGATATCCGAGATATGCGCCTCGACGATATCGATTGGCAGTCCGGTCATCTGATAGTCAAGGGCAAGTCGCGTCGACAGGACCGCCTTCCGTTGCCGCAGGATGTCGGTGACGCGATCCTGGCCTATCTTGCGGCCGCCCGCCCGAAGGCCGCCGAAGAGCATCTGTTCCTGCGTGCGCAAGCACCGTTTCGGCCATTCCGCTCGTCCGCTGAGATCGCGGGCATCGTCGCTCGTACGTACGACCGAGGTGGGATCGAAGGAGTGCCGACAGGGTCGCACATATTCCGGCATTCACTTGCCACCAACCTGCTGCGAGCGGGCGCAGGCCTGGAGTCCGTTGGGACCATCCTGCGTCACAGCTCGCCTGAGACCACAGCCATCTACGCCAAGGTCGATCTGCCGATGCTCTCGAAGATCGCGCAGCCCTGGCCGGGAGAACCGTCATGCTGAACACGCACATTTCCAGATACGTCGCGCTGCATCGCAGCCTTGGGCGGAAGTATTTCGAACAGGAACGGATGTTGCGCCTGTACGCCGCCTACGCCGGAGGATTCGGCGACCGGCACGTCCATGTCCAGCGGGTCTACGATTGGTGCCGCACGGCGAGTTCACAATATGTTGCCCGCCAGCGGTTCGACACCGTTCGCAACTTCAGCCGTTTTGTCCATGCCGATGATCCAGCCCACGAGGTTCCGCCCGCTGGCGTCTTTGGCCGGGGCAAGCGTCCGCGCCCGACGCCGACTATCATCGAGCCGGAACAAGTACGGGCCATCATGGCGGCGGCGCTGGATTTGCCGCCCCAAGGCACGATCAGCCCATACACATACCATTATCTGTTCGGGCTGCTGGCGGCGACAGGGCTCCGGATTTCCGAGGCTCTTGCTTTACAATGCAACGATCTTGTCGAGGATGGCCTGATCATCCGCAACGGTAAGTTCGGCAAGCAGCGGCTGATTGCCCTGCAGCCATCGACCCGTCAGGCGCTCGAAGAATATCTCGCCACCCGGGCAAAGCTTGGCGCAACGGGCAATGACCTGTTCGTGACCATCCGCGGGAGAGCACCGCACAAGGTGCGCGCCCACGTGGTGTTTGTCAGACTGGCCCGGCAACTCGGATATCGTGGCCCGGTCGGTACACCTGGCATGCGATTGCACGATTTGCGGCATACCTTCGCCGTACGCTCGCTGGAGACGTGCCCACGGGACAGCGAAGCCGTGGCGCATCACATGGCCGGGCTCAGCGTCTATCTGGGGCACACCTCGGTCGCCAACACCTACTGGTATCTCGAAGCCACCCCTGTGTTGCTGCGCGACATCGCGACTGCGAGCGAACAGCTTTATCGGGGAGAAGCGGCATGACGGCGCTTGCTCCCCATCTCACTGCCTACTTGCGTGAGCATCTGCCACTCGAACGCGCTGTCAGTCCGCACACGGTGAAGACCTACGCCAACTGCTTCGTACTCCTGGTCCAGTTCGCTGCCGACCGGCTGAAGCGTCGGCCGACAGATCTCGCGATCGAGGATCTCGGCACCGACATGATCATGGCATTCCTTGACCATGTCGAGAACGGTCGCGGCAGCTGTGTTCGGACCCGCAATGGCCGGCTCGCGGCGATCCGGTCTTTCTTCCGGTACGTCGAATATCGTGTTCCGGCCTGCCTCGATCAGGCTCTCCGCATACGATCGATCCCGAGCAAAAAGACCGACAAGGCGCTTATCGACTACCTCGATCGGGCCGAGATCAAGGCATTGCTCGATGCTCCCGATCCCCGCACCCGGCTTGGCACGCGTGATCGCGCGATGCTGCATCTGGCTTATACCGGCGGACTCCGAGTATCGGAACTTGTGTCCTTGCAGTTGCGCGATTTTCCGGATCGCTCGCTTTCCACCATGCATGTCATGGGCAAGGGCCGGCGTGAACGGGTTCTGCCGCTCTGGAAGGAGACCCAGTTCACATTGCGCGTGTGGCTTGCGATCCGTCCCGATGCGCAAGCTGCCGAGATATTCCTAAATGCCAACGGGCAGCCCATGACCCGCGACGGGTTCGCATTCCGATTGGCCGGACACGTCAAAACCGCGGCAACGAAGCAACCGTCGATCCTTGGCAAGCGCGTCACGCCGCATGTGTTGCGCCATTCCTGCGCGATGCACACGCTCGCGGCGACCGGGGACATTCGCAAAGTCGCGCTGTGGCTCGGTCATGCCAGTATCCAGAGTACCGAGGCCTATTTGCGCGCCGATCCCGAGGAAAAGCTGGAAATTCTCGCGGCGCACGGCGCTCCCGCCATCAAGCCCAGGCGTTTCAAGCCGCCAACCGATGCGCTGATAACCATGCTCACCGACGTTCGAAGGCGGGCCTAGCCCGTCTCCGGACATCCCCCTTGGCACTCAAATTATCTGGAGTAAAATCATGGAAAACCGAAGGAAACCTGCGCCTCCCGCCGTCACGCTCGACATAAATTGCGACTGCAAAGAATATGTGTAATGCTGAGCTCAGCATTAGACATATTCGCGCGGGCTGAGATCGATCTCGAGATGCTCGCGCTCCTCGTCGGAAAGATCGGCAAGACGCCGGTCGAGCATCGCCTCGGCGGTCGAGACCAGCTGGACGACGACCGAATTGTCGTTTTCCAGCGCCGCTTCGATCGCGGGCAGGAGGCTTGGAAGCTTCATCGAGAGAAGCAACTGCGCGAAGAAGCGCTGCTTCGTGCCTTCGAACACCGACAATGCCGATGCTTTGGCGCCGCTGTTGAGCGTGTCGCCGCTCTCGCCGTCTATGATCCGTGTCGCCTCGAGCGCTTCCCTGAGGTTGCCATGGATGATCGACCAGGCTTCGGTATAGGCATCGTAGACGGCGATCTGCTCCTGGGTCAGGCAATGCTCGAGGATTTCATATTCGACGCCGGCGAAAGACAGGGCGCGCGCGGTGTAGAGACCGAGTGCTTTCAGGTCGCGGGCGACAAGCTCCATCGCGGCAATCCCGCCCTCGCGAATGTCGGCGACAAACGCCTCGCGGTCGGGAAAGGCAGTCTGTGGTCCCCAGAGGCCGAGCCGCGTCGCATAGGCGAGGTTGTTCACGTCCGAGGCGCCGGTTGCCGAAGCGTAGACGACCCGGGCACGCGGTAGCAGGTTCTGCAACCGCACGCCGGCAATCCCCTGTTCCGATCCCTTGATCTTGCCACGTGATCCCTCGCCTCCGGCAGCGCCCGCCATGGCATGGGCCTCATCGAAGATGAGCACGCCGTCGAACGCGTCTCCAGTCCAGGCAAGGATCTGATCGAGGCGGGTTGCATCGGCGCGTGTCGAGCGCAGCATCGGGTATGTCACGAACAGGATGCCTTCGGGCATCGAGACCGGCTGGCCCAGTTTCCAGTTGCCGAGCGGCTGGATATCGAGCGGGAGGCCGCCCAATGCCGACCAGTCGCGGCGCGCGTCCTCAAGCAGCGCCTCGTTCTTTGATATCCAGATATGACGCCGTTCGCCCCTCACCCAGCGATCGAGGATCATGCTTGCAACCTGACGGCCCTTTCCGGCTCCGGTGCCGTCGCCGAGGAAATATCCCATGCGATAGGATTTGCCCTCGCTCGCGGGCTTGAGGCTGCAGCCCTTATCTTCCGGCTCGTAGCTCCCGGGAATTTCACGCGCATGCGCGCTTGCGGCATAGATCAGAGTCTCGACCTGTGCTGCTGACAAGACGCCGCTGGCGATGAGGTGATCGGGCAGTTGCGGAATCTCGTCAGGTTTGGGCGCGGGGATCGAGCCCATTGCGACCGACTCGACCAGCTCGGTCGGGTGCAGCTGTGCATCGGTGATTGCGATGCGACTGGGGCGATAGGGGAGGTAATGACCGATCTGGTCGGCAATCGGCGCGGGTTCGTCGAGCACTTCGAACTCGACAGACAAAGCGTTGCTGGCCGCAGCAGCGCGGACTGGAGGTGCGATCACGGGGCGGGGTGAAGCGGCAGCAAGCCTGATCGGATTGCTGCTCGTGACCGGGAGAAACGGGCGGATGGCGGAACGCGCCTGGCGCAGCGGCATGGCGTCGACCAGCTGGACCAGTTCGGCAAAATCGTTTGTCCTCGATGCAACGACGCTATCCGTCGCTTCGCACTTGTCTATGACCACAAGACGCGTGGCAATCGAGGTGCCGGACTTGCGAAAGGCTCCTTCGATAGAGGCGTTGAGGCGCAGGGCAGCGCGATGGCGTAGTTTTGCGACAAAGCGCGTGGCATCGAACCATTCGGGCATAATCGCGACGAGCCGGCCTGCATCGCGGAGGCAGCGCAGTGCCGAGCGCAAGTGCCGCGCGCCGCTGTTGCCGTCGTAGCCCCGCTCGGCGCTGGACGAAAATGGCGGGTTCATCAGCACGACATCGGGCGTGATGCCCGGATCGAGCATCTGGTCGATCAGTTCGCCATCGTGGCGCGTAACCGTTGCTTCGGGGAACAAGCAGGCGAGAGCGGCCGCGCGTTCGCTCGACAACTCGTTGAGTACGAGCTTTGCGTCGGCTTTGTGCGGCCAGAGCGCCAAGAGGCCGGTGCCCGCAGACGGTTCGAGAACAGTATTGCCAGCCCTCAGCCCACAGGCGCGCGCGGCGAGCCAGGCAAGCCGCGGCGGCGTGGCGAACTGCTGCAATTCGACTTGCTGCTCGCTGCGGTTGGTCTGGTTGGGAACCAGTGCTTCAAGCTGCGCGATGAAGGCATCGGCGTCGGCTGGGTTGGTGTCGACCGCGAGCTCGGCTTGACTGCAAAGCCAGATTGTCTGTGCAAGCTCGCAGGCGGTGTTGGCTTCACTCGCCGACCAGCGTCCGTCGGCATCGCTGCCGCCGAACGCCTCAGTCAGCACTGCCGATATGCGCTGGCGCGACAGCGGCTTTCCATGAGCCAGATCGGCGGCAAGCACCCGTGCCGCGATTAGAACCGTGGGTTCGTTGGAATAGGCAAGATCGAATTGCAGAGCGGGCTGAGACATGAGAAACCTCCTGAAAAGGCCCTCACATCGTCGGGGCCTCGTTCAGGCAGGCGCTTCCTCTCCTCTTACGGACTGTCTGGCCTTGTTTGATTGTCGGCGATGAAGCACATCGGCCCAGTCATATCCGCCGCGCCGCGGCCGTTCGACCGCGATCCGCCGACCGGGCGTCGCATAGGCCTCGCAGCCACGTTCCTGCGCCAGATCGCCGCCTTCATCGGCATCGAGAAAGAGGTGCAGCACGCGCACCGATTCCGGGATGGCGACAATGCCAAAGCGTTCATTGCCGAGCGTCGCCCAACAGGGAATCCCGAATATCTGCATTGCAGAAAGGGCAGTCTCGACACCCTCGGCAAGCCCGAGATGCCCGCCTCTTGGCGCGGCGAGCCGAACTGCTCCTGCCTGCAGGCTGCCGAGCGCGCGCTTGGGCCGCGAAAACCTGGCCAGGGTTGCGCCTTCAGAATCAAGAAAGGTGCGGTGGAGCGCAATCACGCCTTCATCGCTGCGCACGGCAGCCAGCATGGCTGGCAGGAAGCGAACTTCCCTTTTGGGTCCAAGCGGCGTGCGCTCGTGATAGCGCAGATCGGGTGACGCAATCTCGATCGAGCGGCCCCGCAAATAGAGCTCTGCAGGACTGCCAGACAGCGCGCGGGCTTGCTTCCACAGGCGCAGCGCATTGCGATCCGGGCCTGTAGGTCGCGATAGCGCCTCGTCTGATTGATGGTCGCCATCGAAGAGCTCGCGCGCATCGAGACCGTCGCGGCCGAGCGCAGCAAGCACATCGTCGTTCGTACACCCGGCAAAACAGTGAAACAGGATCGCCTTCCGGCCGATGGTGACGCTTAGCGAAGGCGTGCGATCATCGTGCGCGGGGCAGCAGCACATGCCCTTCGAACCGCGCCACCTGCCGCCGAGGCGTTCGACAATCTTGCGCGCCTGGCTTTCGAGCCGGGAGTTATGGGACGTGCGGGACATGGGCGCTCCTTCGATGCAGCGATGCCCATCCCGGTGCAGCCTCCACTCTGCCCGCTCGCATGATGCCTTTCCAACTGACTATGTTCTATATATGTTCTAACGTGATTCGTCCACATCGGAGTGCGAGATATGCGACCAACAGCCATACAGATCATTCTTGCATGCTGCGCGCTGCTGTGCGACGGAACCGCTGCGGCGAAAGCTGATATGCAAGCTTATGCTAGCGGGTACCGGATTGGCAGTAGCGACGGCGGGTTCCAGCTTGTCGAGCACGGCATCTGGCCGCAACCGGAACGACAAGAAGTTGTGCCGCCGGTGTTCACCGAGCCAGTCCCGGCCACTTCCAGGATCGGCTCGCACAAGAAGGGACCATCGCATTTTCGCCGGGCGACTTACCTGCCCAGGGTCTACGCAATGGAATCGAAATTCGGCCTGCCCAGCGGCTTACTCGACGCGGTTGTCTGGACCGAATCGCGCTACAATCCGCTTGCGGTCAGCAAGGCCGGTGCCGGCGGACTGGGACAGCTCATGCCCGGCACCGCGCGCGATCTTGGCGTAACGAACCGGTTCGATCCGGCCGAAAACCTTGAAGGCGCCGCGCGCTACCTGCGCCAGATGCTCGATGAATTCGGGGTGGTCCATCTCGCACTTGCTGCCTACAATGCTGGTCCTGGCGCTGTGAAACGCGCTGGGGGCATTCCTCGCAATGGCGAAACGCCCGGCTACGTCCGGGATGTCCTTCGCCGTTGGCGGTTCTGAACTGGGGGCAAGTGTGAGTTCCGATCGAATACGCGTGTCGGGTGTGCTGAAACGCGGCAGACGAGGAATGATCCTGACGACAACTGACGATAACGTTTGGATTGTCGAAAGCGACGAACCCGAATGTGAGTTTGTCGGATCAGCCGTGATAGTCGAAGGCGTGGTTGAAGGCCGAGATCGTTTGCGCGCCGACTGGATTGGACCACTCTGATCGAAGCAAATGCTGTCAGGCTGCGCGCTTACCTGCCTTGTTGGTGTCGATGACCTTCCCGCCGCTAAGAAAATCAGCCCAGTCCTGCATCATCCTGCGTCGGGGAGCCAAGTATTCGGCGGCATTGTAAGCCCCACGCACTTCGTTTTTCTCCGAATGCGCGAGCTGAAGCTCGACCCAATCCTCATGGTATTTCCTGATCCATATGGGTGGCTTGCCGAACTCGACCAGCTGCTCATTGGCCCAGGTGCTTGCCAAACCCCGGAAGCCGTGAACAGTTTGGCGGCTATGGTATCCGAGGCGATAGAGGGTGTAGATCATCGTGTTTTCTGACAGTGGCTTGTTCGGTTTATTCCCTGGGAAGACAAAGTCACCCGGCGCCAATGCGATCATCGATTTCGCGATCTGAGCGGCCTGGTGCGAAAGAGGCACCAAATGCTCCCGTCCCATCTTCATTCGCTCGGCCGGAATGCGCCAGACAGGTGATTTGCCGCTGAGGTCTTCAAACTCGGATTTGGCGGCGAAACGCAGCTCCTTGGTTCGAACCCAAGTAAGGAGAGCAAAGAGAACTGCGTCACGGGTAATTGCAGACCGTCGTTCGCCCTCTTCCTGGTATGAATGCAGCTTCTCGATGAAAGCGGGCAATTCGCTGAGCGGCAGCCGGCTCATATGCTTCACTCTCGGCCGCGGCTTTAGCGCCCCGCGCAAATGTGTCGTCGGATCGTTCGCCGCCAAACCACACGCGATCGCGAACTGGAAGACTTGCCCCACCCCTTGCTTTGCACGCCGGCTGATATCGAGCGCACCTCTTGCTTCGATCTTGCGGATCATTGCCAGTACGTCGGGCGCCGTGATGTCATGGACGAGTTTCTCGCCGATGGCCGGAAAGACATCCCTTTCCATGCGCGACCAGACGCGTTCGGCATGCGCGTCATTCAGCGCACTCTTTCGATTTTCATGCCAGCGCTTTGCGACCTCGAAGAAGGTGGCACCCTCCTGCGAGATCACTTCCCCCTTGGATTTCATCGGATCCTTGCCCTCGGCCAGCAACGCCTTTGCTGCAGCTCGCTTGTCGCGTGCTGCAGCTATACCGAGCTCGGGGTACGCGCCGAACGAGAGCAACTTCTCTTTACCTGCGAAGCGGTACTTCATCCGCCACAATTTTGATCCGTTCGGCTGGACCAACAGGAATAAGCCCTCCCCGTCGGCCAACTTGTAGGCGCGCTCGCGTGGCTTTGAATTTCGGGCCTGAATCTCTGTGAGAGGCATTGGGGGTATCGCTCCTTTCCGATACTCCGCGATGATACCCCCAAAATACCCCCACACCAAATCTGGCTGCATGTGGAAGACCATGGGTGCATACGGATGCGAATCACGCGCAAACCTCTGCTTTTCTTCCGATTTTCGGAAAAATACGGAAGCCGTTGGAAACTTCCGGATCAAGGGATGGTAGCGGAGGAGGGACTTGAACCCCCGACACGCGGATTATGATTCCGCTGCTCTAACCAGCTGAGCTACTCCGCCACATCCATGGCCGCCACACGGTCGGACATGTCGCCAACGTGCGTGCAGGCGGCGCTCTTAGGGCCGGGAAAAGGCCGGGTCAACCACTCGCTGCATCTTGCTGCCCGGCCCTTACCTTCACCGCTGGCCGCGAAAGGGATAGACATGCGAGAGGCGCCAAAGTTCACCGTCCCAGAGATACAGCCCCAGCCCGCGAAATCGGAAGCTGCGCGGGCGAAAGTCGCTTCCCAGTTCCCGCTGCAGATCTTGCGCGGCCGTGTTTGCGACCTTGTTCTGGACAGTGATGTGAAGCCGCAATGGCCGCGCGTCTTTCTGCTGGATGAGGCCATGAAGGCGTTCGGCCAGCCGGCCATGCAGTTCCTCCATTGCGGGGCTTGCGACGGCAAAGGCAGTGCCCCTGCCCAGGTCCATCAGACCCGAAATCGTCGCTTCAGGAGGCAGTTCCCGGGAAAACTCACCCAGCAGGCCGCGCACTTCGCTGTCGGCCGAAGGGGGCAGCCCGTGAAAGAGGGTGACGTGAGCCCCGAGGCGGTTGCGTTCCGGCGGATAATGCTCCCGCCGGATCGCGTCTGCCCAGGACAGAATGTCTCCAGGCAGCTCTGCGGTGATCAGAAGGGGTGCGCCCCGGGCCGGAGGGGGGGATTGGTCCGGTCCCGGGGCGCTGGCCGTCACGCGGAAATGGCCAGTTTCGCCTTCAGGGCTTCGAGCAGCTTTTCAGGCATTGTCTCGCCATAGGGGTCGTCGTCGGCGCCGACATCGTTGATGCCCGGCTCCTCGAACCATTCGACGATTTCGTTGTCGTCCACGACCATGGCGTAGCGCCAGCTGCGCTCACCGAAGCCGAGATGGTCCTTGCGGATCAGCATGCCCATGCGGCGGGTGAAATCAGCCGAGCCATCGGGCAGCAGCTTAACCTTCTCGAGGCCGAGATGCTTGCCCCACTGGTACATGACGAAAGCGTCGTTGACCGAGATGCAGTAGACCTCGTCGATGCCGAGTTCCATGAACTCGTCGTAGAGACGCTCGAAATTCGGGCACTGCTCGTTGCTGCAGGTCGGCGTGAAGGCGCCGGGGAGCGAGAAGATCACCACCTTCTTGCCTGCGAACTCGTCACGTACATTGAAATCCTGCCAGCGAAACGGATTAGGTCCGCCGATGCTTTCGTCGCGAATGCGGGTCTTCAGGGTTACGTCGGGAATGGTACGGCCAAGCATGTCCTGGATATCTCCTTGATCTGATGGATCATGAGATAGCGCAGCGATAATAATCTGTGAAACAATCCATTCCTGTAACTTTGATCGGAATTTCCGATCACAGTTCACCTCTCGCCCGCCGGATCGCAAACCATTTTTCGACGTTGTCGTTATGCTGCTCGAGCGTCGATGCAAATGCGTGCCCGCCGCTGCCGTCCGCGACCATGTAGAGCGCATCGGTCTTGGCCGGATTGAGCACCGCGGCGATCGATTCCCGCCCGGGGTTGGTGATCGGCCCTTCGGGAAGGCCCACCATCGTGTAGGTGTTATAGCCGTTGACCGCCTGGATTTCCGACTGGCGGATACGCCGGCCAAGCGGCTTGCCCTTGGTGATCGGGTAGATGATCGTCGGGTCGGCCTGGAGCAGCATCCCTTTCCTGAGGCGGTTGGAATAGAGCCCGGCGACGAGCCGCCGCTCCGACGGTTTGCCGGTTTCCTTTTCGACGACCGAGGCAAGCACCAGCGCCTCGGCGGGCGTCTTCACGGCAATGCCCGGCGCGCGCTTGGCCCACAGTTCCTTCAGCGTGCGCTGCATCGCCGCCTGCATGCGCCGCAAGACCTCGGCCCTGCTTTCGCCGCGCTCGAAATCGTAGCTGTCGGGCAATACCGAGCCTTCCTGGGGCACGGCGACATCGCCGGTGAGGTGAGGCTGGGCCATCAGCCGTTCCTGCACCATCACCGAGGGCATGCCTTCCGGGATGGTGACGAAGCGCCGGATGACATCGTCGCCCTGGATGGTGGACAGGATCGTGGCTTCGCTTGCCCCCTTCGGCAGCAGGAATTCACCGGCCTTGATCGGCGCCCCGCCCCCGAAAATCCGCGCGCGCAACGTGAAACTGTCGGCGGAAGCGATCGCGCCTTCCTCTTCCAGTTTCTCGGCGACGCCTGTCAGGCTCGCACCGCTGGGCACGATGAAAGCGGATTCCTTCTCGAGAGGGCCCGAGCCGTACCAGCCGCCGAGGAATACGCCGCCGGCGACCAGCAGCAAGGCCGCGACAAGCGCGGCCAGCAAACAGCCGCGCGGAGGCATCAGTCGCTCAACTGTCGGACGACGAGGCTGGCGTTGGTTCCGCCGAAGCCAAAGCTGTTGTTCAGCGCCGCCCTGACGGTCCGTTTCTTCGCCTTGTGCGGTACCAGGTCGACCCCTTCGCAGCTCTCGCTCGGATTATCGAGATTGAGCGTGGGCGGAACGATCTGGTCGCGGATGGCGAGGATGCAGAAGATCGTCTCGACCGCACCGGCGCCGCCCAGCAAGTGCCCGATCGCCGACTTGGTGGAGCTCATCGACACATTGGCGATGGCGTCGCCGAACAAGCGGCGCACCGCGCCGAGTTCGAGCTCGTCGCCCAGCGGCGTCGACGTCCCGTGGGCATTGACGTAGTCGATGTCGGCTGGCGTGACGCCGGCCTTGCGCAGGGCCATTTCCATCGACCGGAACGCGCCCGAGCCTTCGGGATGCGGCGCGGTGACGTGATAGGCATCGCCCGACAGGCCGTAGCCGGTGACTTCGGCGTAGATCTTTGCGCCGCGCGCCTTGGCCCGCTCGTATTCCTCCAGCACGACAACGCCCGCACCCTCGCCCATGACGAAACCGTCGCGGTCGACATCATAGGGGCGGCTGGCCTTTTCCGGCTGGTCGTTGAAACTGGTGGAGAGCGCACGCGCCTGCGCGAACCCGGCAATGCCGATCGGACATATCGTCGCTTCGGCACCACCCGCGACCATCACTTCGGCATCGCCGTCCCGGATCATCCGCGCGGCATCGCCGATCGAGTGGGCGCCGGTCGAGCAGGCCGTGACCACCGCATGGTTCGGCCCCATCAGGCCGTACTTGATCGAGACCTGCCCCGAAATGAGGTTGATCAGCCGGCCATGGACGAAATGCGGCGAAACGCGGCCCGGTCCCTTGGTGTAGAGGACGATCGATTCGCTCTCTATCCCGGGCAGGCCGCCGATGCCGGCGCCAATCGAGCATCCGGCGTGGAGCCGCTCCTGCTCGCTCATTTCCGCAAGGCCGGCGTCCTCGAGCGCCTGGCCCGCGGCATCGATTCCATAGACGATGAACGGATCCACCTGCCGCTGGATCTTGTGATCAACGCGCTTGTCCGCGTCGAAGCCCCAGGGATGGTCCTTCGGCTTCACCTCGCAGGCGATGCGGCACTTGTGATCCGTGGCATCGAACCTGGTGATGGGACCGGCTCCGGATTTGCCGGCAAGCAGATTGTTCCAGCTCGTCTCAACGTCAGCCCCCAGGGGAGTGACAAGACCAAGACCGGTTACGACCACGCGACGCATGCAATTCTCCGAGTATCCGACAGCAAATTTGGCTCAGTTGCAGATCAGCCCGTTAACACAACAGGCCCAGCCGCGTTAGGGCCGAGCCTGTATTTTCCCGCGAAGGCGGGAACCGATGCCCTTCCCATCTACCCGCGGTAGTGCAGGCAAATTCGGGACGAACGGAGATGTGGCTGACGGGCCGTTCAGCCCTTGTTCTCGTCAATATACTTGATCGCATCCGAGACCGTGCTGATCTTTTCGGCAGCGTCGTCCGGAATCTCGACTCCGAACTCCTCTTCGAAAGCCATGACCAGCTCGACAATGTCGAGACTGTCGGCGCCCAGATCGTCAATGAAACTGGCGTCCTCGGTAACCTTGTCGGCTTCCACACCCAAATGTTCGACGACGATCTTCTTAACACGATCGGCGGTGTCGCTCATTAATATGCCCCTTCTGAAACGGAGGAAGAAATCTCGACAGTCGCCCTAATGTGCGGCGGCGGCGCTGGCAAGTGCGTTGCGGGGGGCAAAGACGGGCGTTTTTCGCCCCTTGGCGCAACATTCAGGTCGGCTGGGCGCTGCCTCCCAGCCGTTTGCGCGGACGATTGGTGATCATCAGCAGCGCGGAAATCAGCGCCAACGCGCCGAAAGTCAGGAACATGGCGTCGTAATTGCCGGTCCGATCGTAGATTTCCCCACCCAGCCGGATGCTGGTTGCGCTGGTTATGGCCATCACCAGCGTGGCCGTGCCGTTCGCCGTACCGAAGCTGGCTGCACCGAACCGGTCCGCCAGCAGAGCCAGGAATGCGGGCGTGACGGTGCCTGACGCCAGGCCGATCAGGACGCTGCAGCCGAGCAAGGCGACATAGGAATGATCGAACAACAAGGCGACGCTCGTCAGCATCACCAGGACGAATACTCCGCTCAGCAGCAGCACGCGGTCGACCCGTTCGCCCAGCCAGGCCAGCATGAGCTTGCCGGCAAACGCCAGCGCACCGACCAACGACACCAGACTGGCCGACTGGTTGACCGACAGGCCGTTCTCCTGGGCCAGGGGCACAAGCGAGATGATGATGGTCTGCAGCGCACCCAGCGCCATGGCCGTGCTCAATGCCATCGTCCAGAAATGCGGCGTGCGCAGCAGTTGCGAAGTCTTGAGCGGCGACTGTCCTGCTTGCGAATCCCGGGCGACGGCCTGCTTCTCCGCCTCGCCGGCCGTCATCGGCTCACGATCGTCAGGCCCCGGTCTTTCACGGGCCAGGGGCACGATGGCCAGGAAGATCACGGCCAGCCCGCACCCCACGATGACGAGGCATTGGCGCCATCCGAACGTATCAATGAGCACCCCGAACAACGGCACGATGACCACGCTTCCCAGCGACATGCCCATCATGGTTATGGCCATGGCCCTGCCGCGGTTGGCGGAGAACCAGCGCGTCACCAGAGCCGGAGCTGTCAGCGTGCTTCCTCCCGCGATGCCCAGGGCCAGCGGCACGGCGATCACGAACGCGCTGAGCCAGATATTGGTCGATAGTCCGAGCACGATCATGCTCAGGCTGAACAGGATCGCGCCCGCGATCAGAATCTTGCGTGCCGAATACACGTCGAGCATCCGCCCTACGAATGGAGCGGCGGCGGCGGTGCCGAGATGCAACAGGATGATCCCGGTGTTCATGTTCGCGCGCGACAGGTTGAATGCTTCCGAGACGGGAATGACGAACAATCCGAACGCGTTCATCAATCCGACGGGGATCATCAGCAGGATGAGACCGATCGCGACGATGACCCAGCCGTAATAGAAGCGCATGCATTCTCTCCCCACCCCTCGGCCATGAGATAGGCGCATTCGCCGGGATCTTGGTCCGGATACGAATTCGCCGCCGTTGGGCGCCACAAACAGCGTAGGCAGGGGTTCAGCGCGACACAAGCGGATAGGCGCGCAGGAACGAAAACGTCTCTTCGCGGTTTAGTGCACTGATGCACACTCATCCTATGCACGGCTGATCATGGAATTGCTCTACATCTTGCTTGTCGTTCTTGCCGTTACCCGGCTCTGCGGTGAATTGGCCGAACGCCTAGGCCAGGCCGCGCTGCTGGGCGAAATCGTCGGTGGAATCGCGCTGGGAATAGTCATCCACCAGACTTCCGCCCGTTTCACGGTTTTGGGCGATGCGACGGACAGCGAGGCGTTTTCCGCCATCACGGACCTCGCGATCTTCTTTCTCATGTTGCTGGCCGGGATCGAGCTGAAACCGCGCCAGCTTGCCAAGGCGAGCAGCAAGGCCGTGATTATCGCGCTTGGAGGGTTCCTCGTTCCCCTGGGAGCGGGCTTCGCGCTGGCGTGGGCCTTTCTTCCGGCTTCCGAACTCAAGACAGCACAGTCCCTGTTCGTCGCTACCGCCCTTGCGATCACGGCCATCCCCGTGGCGGTCAAGATTCTGATGGATCTCGGCCAGCTGGATTCGAAAGTCGGGAACCTGATCGTTTCGGCAGCCCTGTTCGACGACGTCTTCAGCCTGATCCTGCTCGCAGTGCTGCTGGGTGTGGTGAGTACCGGGACCATTCCGAGCGCTGCCGAACTCCTCGCGATTCTCGGCAACGTCGCGATCTTTTTTGCCGTCACCTTCGCGATCGGCATGTTCGTCATCCCGAAAATTGCGCATCTGGTGATGAGAACGCGCAGCGCCGAATTCGAGTTCAGCGCGATCCTGCTGTACGCCCTCGCCTATTCCTACTTCGCGGAATACATGGGCCTGCATTTCATTCTGGGCGCCTTCGTCGCGGGAATGTTCTTCAACCGCACCACGGTCGATGCAGAGATTTTCGACGGCATCTCCTCCAAGCTTTCGGCCGTGACGAGCGGATTTCTCGCCCCGATATTCTTCGCATCCATCGGCATGCATCTGCAGATAGGAGCTCTCGCGGAGATTCCGCTGTTCGTGATCCTGCTGGTCGTGGTCGCCGCCGCCGGCAAATTCCTGGGCGCGGGCCTTCCCGCCTACTGGCTGGGGGCAAACCGACGGAATGCCTCCGCGATCGGCGTCGCCATGAGCGCGCGCGGCGCGGTGGAACTGGTGATCGCCGACATCGCTCTGCGCGCCGGCGTCTTTTCGCAGCCCGATCCGCCGCCGCCGATCGTCGCGAACCTGTTTTCGGCCGTGGTCATCGTCGCCGTCGCGACCACCCTGGTTGCCCCGCTTGCACTGCGACGGCTGCTCCCGGCACGAGCCGACAGCGATGACAAGGGCGACGAACCCAAGCGCGAATAATTCGTCCTAGCCCTTCTGAGGCTCGACAAGGCGGATGTTCAGTTCGCGCAGCTGCCGGGCGCTGACTTCGCTCGGCGCACCCATCATCAGGTCCTCGGCTTTCTGGTTCATCGGGAAGACCACGACTTCGCGGATGTTCGGCTCGTCAGCAAGCAGCATGACGATCCGGTCCACCCCGGGAGCGGAGCCGCCGTGAGGTGGCGCACCATACTTGAAAGCGTTGATCATGCCCGAGAAGTTCGCGTCGACATCTTCCTTGGAATAGCCGGCGATCTCGAAGGCCTTGTACATGATGTCGGGACGGTGGTTTCGGATCGCACCGGACGACAGCTCCACACCGTTGCAGACAATGTCGTACTGCCAGGCGAGGATTTCCAGCGGATTCTGGTTCTCCAGCGTTTCCATCTCGCCTTGCGGCATCGAGAACGGATTGTGGCTGAAGTCGATCTTCTTGAGGTCCTCGTCATACTCGAACATCGGGAAATCGACGATCCAGCAGAACTTGAAGCAGCCCTGCTCGATCAGTTCGAGCTGTTCGCCCACCCGCGTGCGCGCGGCGCCTGCGAGCTTCGCCGCCTGATCCGCCTTGCCCGCGGCGAAGAACAGCCCATCGTCGGGACCGAGGCCCAGCTCTTCGCAGATCTTCGCCATGTTCTCCGGGCCGTGGTTCTTGGCGATCGGTCCGCCGAACTCACCGCCCTTGCGGGTGACGTAGCCAAGCCCGGCGTGCCCTTCGGAGCGCGCCCAGTCGTTCATGTCGTCGAAGAACTTGCGGCTCTTGTCTGCAGTGGACGGCGCAGGGATCGCGCGCACGACGCCGCCGGTGCCGACGATCTTCTCGAACAGGCCGAAACCCGACGTCTCGAAGTGGGCGGTGACATCCGAGATGAGCAGCGGGTTGCGAAGATCCGGCTTGTCGGACCCATATTTCAGCATCGCTTCCGCATATGGAATGCGCGGAAACGATCCTGCAGGGGTCACACTCCGGCCATTGGCGAATTCTTCAAAGACACCGGCCAGGACCGGTTCGATTGCCGCAAAAACATCATCTTGCGTAACAAAGCTCATCTCGAAATCGAGCTGGTAGAATTCGCCCGGCGAACGGTCCGCGCGGGCGTCCTCGTCGCGGAAGCAGGGTGCGATCTGGAAATACCTGTCGAAACCGGCGACCATCAGCAACTGCTTGAACATCTGCGGGGCCTGCGGCAGCGCGTAGAACTTGCCGGGATGGACGCGGCTCGGAACGAGGTAGTCGCGCGCGCCCTCAGGCGAGCTTGCCGTCAGGATCGGCGTCTGGATCTCGGTGAAGCCCTGATCGGTCATGCGCCGGCGCAGGCTGGATATCACCGAGGAGCGCAACATCATGTTGGCGTGAACGCTTTCCCGCCGCAGATCGAGGAAGCGGTACTTCAGGCGGATATCCTCAGGATAATCCTGCTCGCCGGCGACCGGCATCGGCAGCTCGTCGGCGCGCGACTGCACGGTGGCGGAGCGCGCGAAAACCTCGATTTCCCCGGTCGGGAGGTTCGGATTGATCGTTTCCTCGGTCCGCCGCTTCACTTCGCCGTCGATCGTGACGACGCTTTCCACACGCAGCGAATCGAGCAGTTCGAGCGCCGGACTGTCTTCGTCCGCGACGATCTGGGTGATGCCGTAATGGTCGCGCAGGTCCACGAACAGCACGCCGCCATGGTCGCGCTTGCGGTGCACCCAGCCGGAAAGGCGCACGGTTTGGCCGACTTCGGCCGCTGTCAGGGCTGCACAATTATGCGTGCGAAAGGGGTGAGTCATGTAATTGGTCGCATTCCAGGGAAATTTGGCCAGGGAATTGGGTTGGCGTGCCCCCTAGTCCAGTGTTCCGGCGATTTCCAGTCATTGCTGGCGAGAATCCGCCCGGTTTGGGGCCGTAACTCCTGCTAAATCATTCCGATGTATGACTCTCAGCCTCAGATTGCCGGAGAGTTCCTGGTGGATGACATCACCATCGACGGAATGGGCGAAATGGAGTTTCGCCGTTCGATCGAAGAAATGCTGCGCCGAGGCGAAGCCGACGGCGCCGCGAGCAAGCTGCGTGGCTTGCTCGAACCTTACGCAGGCGAAAGCGGAATTTTGCCCGCGCGTTTCCTGACCGTCTCGGCGGACGAAATCTCGTTCGCCGGCTGGGACGAGCTGTCCGAACGGCTCGGGAAGTACGACCGCCCCGAACTCCAGATTTCCGCCCTGAGCGTGGCGATCGCCCATCCCGAGGAAGTCGGCGCACAACCGGGCGAAGACGGCACACTCTCGCCGAGCATTGAGACCAGCTACTTCTCGGACAGCGCCTTTCCCTTCTCGGTTGCCGCACGCGACGACCTGCTGGACGGATACTCCCACTATGGCTGCCAGTGGCAGGGGGATTTCGAATCCACCGATTCGACCCTGTCAGTCGAGGGAATCGACGATCTCTACGGCGCTATCGTGAAGCTCGAAGCGAAGCTGATGGACAGCGAACAGCCCGATACGGAGGAAATCCGCGCCGGGTCGCTCGGCGCCTGCTACCTCGCCGTGCTTATCCACCAGGCCCTGCGTGAGACCGTCCGCCAGAAGGGACTGCCACGCGCATTGTGCGTCATGGCCGGCCGCGACGAGGTTTACCCCTTCTTCGACGCGCCCGTCATGACGAGCGAGGAATACCGCCACGACGGCACGATCGAAACCGTTGCCGAAGGACCGAAATCCTATCCGACGGAAGACCAGGAAGTGGATGAACAGGAACTCGAGGCCGACGACACAGGCTACAACAGCCTCCTGAGCATCGGCGGCAAATCCATGAAGAAGAAGCCCGTCCTCTCGCTCGATCCCGACGAGGTGGAGAGTGCGTCACGGCTTGAGCAGCTCGCCGCTGCGGAAGATCTGGCCAATCGCGACAAGCCCAAGCGGGTCAACGTGCTGGCCGGGCTCAGCGCGGCCGACGCGACCGACGACCCGGCAGGTTTCGCCGAGACTGAGGAAGACGAAGATTCCGATATCTTCGACGATCCGCAAAGTTTCCGCGAATCCCCTTCGCAGGACCTACAAGGGTGGGACGCCGAACCTCCCCTTCCCAGCGAGGCTCCAGGACCGGTGGAGAGCGACGCCAACGGTTGGGGCGCCGAGCCGCCATTGCCCACCGAAGAGCCTCTTGCGTCTCCCGAATTCGAGCAGCCCGAGCAAGTCTGGCAGGTCGATCCGGTCGAAGAGCAAGAACCCGCTGAAGAAACTGCGGAACTCGATGCAGAACCCCAGTCGGACCAGCCCACCGGGGATAGCGATGACATCACGGGCGATGACACCGGCTGGACCGACGGCTCCGGCTGGGGCGAACCCGCAGACCTTTCCGTGCCCTCTGACGGGCCGGTAGAACATGACGCACCAGGCGAGACTGACGGCTGGGGACCGGCGGAACTCTCGGAACCGCAAAGCGTGGATGCGTCAGGCGAGCCCGATCAATGGCCGCAAGACCCTGTCGAAAACGAGGAATTTTCCGCCCCTGCCGAAGCCCAAGACTGGCAACCGGCGGACGAGGCCGCGGAGCTTGAGGATCTGGTAGCGAACGCAGAAGCCGAGGATCGGCCCACGACTTGCGAACCGCAGGACGCCTGGGACAATGTCCCACCGGCCGGCGAAGTGGAATGGCCAGCGCGGCACGAAGAGGAAGCGGCTGCCTGGTTCCCCGAACCTGCCGAACCCATCGCGCGGGTGGAAGACATCGTTCCTCCGCAAGTCGAGAAACCGAGCTTCGAACCCCAGGGCCACAGCCTGCGCGCCCGCATCGTCAAGACCCAGGAGCCGGTAAAGACGAAGACGCACCGGTTCGTCGCTTTCATCGAGTGGCTCATCAAGCTGATAAAGCGAAGTTGAATAGACTCGGCGTTAGGCGTAACGCGCCGGGCGTATGAAAATACACGATCTGATCACTTCCAGCGATGAACTGGCGGAGCTTTGCGCCCGCCTCGCCAAGTCCGACTTCGTCACCGTCGACACGGAATTCATGCGCGAGAACACCTACTGGCCGGAACTGTGCCTGGTGCAGATCGCCAACGACAAGGAAGCGGCCGCGGTCGACCCGCTGGCGGACGGAATCGACCTGACGCCCTTGCTGGACCTTCTGACCGACAACGAGGACGTGCTCAAGGTCTTCCACGCCGGCGGGCAGGACGTGGAGATCGTCTACAATCTCACCGGACGCACGCCGCACCCGATTTTCGACACCCAGATCGCGATGATGGCGATCAGCCAGTCGGAACAGATCGGCTATTCGAACCTCGTCGAAAGCTGGCTCGGCATCACGATCGACAAGGGCGCGCGCTTCACTGACTGGTCGCATCGTCCGCTGAGCGAGCGGCAAATTACCTATGCTATCAATGATGTAACCCATCTTTCCGAGATTTTTCCGAAGATCCTTGCCCGCCTCATGAAGACCGGACGCGGCGAATGGCTCGACCAGGAGATGGAGAAGCTCGCCGATCCGGAGAACTACCGCAACGATCCGACCATGACATGGCGGCGAATCAAGGCTGCCGGGCGCAATGCGGCCATGCTCGGACGGCTCAAGGCACTGGCCGAATGGCGTGAGCTCGAAGCGCAGGACAAGAACATTCCGCGCGGACGCATCGTCCGGGACGAAACCCTGGCCGATCTCGCCAGCCATCCGCCCAAGGCGCAGGTGGACCTCGCCAAGACGCGAGGCCTTTCAGCGGGCTGGAGGGACAATGAGATCGGCAAGCGTCTGATGGCGACGCTGGCCTCGGCAAAGCCGCTCCCGGAAGAGGAAATGCCCCCGCGGATTTCGCGGGGCGTGCCGCTGGGCAAGGAAGGCGCGCTGGTCTCGGACCTGCTCAAGCTGCTGCTGAAGATTCGCGCCCGCGAAATCGACGTCGCCGCTCGCCTGCTTGCCCGCAGCGACGAGCTGGAAGCGCTGGCAGCAGGCGTGCGCAAGGAGCTGCGGATCCTAGAGGGCTGGCGCTACGAGCAGTTCGGACGCGATGCGCTGGAACTGGTGGAAGGCAAGCTCGCTTTCGCCGTCGTCAACGGCAAGCTCAAGATGACGCATGTCGACGACCTGCAAGAGACGGTCGGGACCGCGGTGGAATAGCGGGAATGACAGTCTACCACCCAACCCTGAAACAGCTGCAATACCTTGTCGCGCTGCACGAGCACGAGCACTTCGGCCGCGCCGCCGACGCTTGTTGTGTTTCGCAATCGACCCTTTCGGCAGGCCTGCGAGACCTTGAGCAGCTGCTGGGCGTTGTGCTCGTCGAACGCACCAAGCGCGCCGTGCGCTTCACCCCGCTGGGCAATGCAGTGGTCGAGAAGGCGCATCGCATCCTGCGCGAGACCGAAGAGCTTTCCGACCTTGTCCAGTCGAGCGGCCAGCCGCTGTCCGGCGAAGTGCGAATGAGCGTGATCCCCACCATCGCGCCGTTCCTACTGCCGCGCATGCTGCCGCGACTGAGGCGCGAGCGCCCCAATCTCAAGCTGTTCCTGCGCGAGGAGCCCAGCGCCGCCGCGATCGAATCGCTCCACCACGGCCGCGCCGACTGCGTGCTGCTCGCCCTGCCCTACCCGACGGGCGAAGTGGAGAAGGAAACCATCGAGCTCGATGCCTTCTTCGTCGCATTCCCGCACGATGATCCGCGCGATCCTCCCGACGAGGTGCCGCCCTCGCTGATCGACGAGAACAGGCTGCTTCTGCTCGAGGACGGGCATTGCCTCAAGGATCACGCGCTTGCCGCCTGCAACCGGCCCGAACTGCGGGCCAGCGCCACGATGATCGGCACAAGCCTTCACACTTTGGTGCAGATGGTCGACAACGGCCTTGGCCTGACAATGCTGCCGGAAATGGCACTGGATGCCGGTATCCTCAACGGAACCAACGTCGTTGCGCGCCCGCTCAAGACCCGCAACGCCAATCGCGAGATCGCGCTAGTGTGGCGCAAGAACTCCCCCCGGGCCGACGAATTCCGGTTGCTCGCCGAAGAACTGCGCACGGGCTGAGCCCGGGATGCCGTCGGGCCGGGTTGTCTGGCCAGCCTTCGCCCGACCAAGGCTCTTGAGCCGGTGGAACGTTAAGTCAGCCGCCCAACGCTTCCATGCCCTCAGTGCATCGAAATGCTACCCAGCATGAATTGGACAGCAGGTCTCCAAACAGGGCAAGCTTGTTCCAACATACGGGGAGAAAGCGGATGACTGCACGGATTCGGATCGGCATTGCGGCGGCTAGCCTGGCAGCAATCGGAGCCGCAATTGCCGATCCAGCCATGGCTGAGGCACCGGCCGCTTCGGAAACCAGTGCTCCAGCCGAGCAGCAACAGCGCCCCAACGTCATCATCTGGATGCTCGACGATGTCGGCTTTGCACAGCTTTCCTGTTTCGGCGGACTGGTTGCGACGCCCTACATCGACCGGGTCGCGCGCATGGGGCTGCGCTATTCGAACTACCACACCGCGGCGATATGTTCGGCGAGCCGCGCCGCGATCCTCTCCGGGCGCAATCCGCATACCGTTCATCTGGGCGGACACGCTGCATCGGCCCGCCCGTTTCCCGGCTACGACGGTCATATCCCGGCATCGGCCGGCAGCATCGCCGCCAATCTGAAACAGGCCGGCTACCGGACCTATGCCCTGGGCAAATGGGACCACCTGCCCACAGGGCAGGCATCGCCTGCCGGCCCCTACAACCAGTGGCCCGCCGGCCAGGGCTTCGACCATTTCTACGGCTTCCTTGCCGCCGATGCGGACAACTGGAACCCGATCCTGATCCGTGACACGGCCCCGATCGCGAAACCGGAGGATCCGGACTACCACCTCAATGACGATCTGGCCGACAGGGCGATCGCAATGATCGGTGAGCGCGACGCGGCAAGCCCGGCGGCACCGTTCTTCATGTACTGGGCCACCGGCACGGCCCACGCGCCCCATCATGCGCCCCAGGCATGGATAGACCGCTACAAGGGCAAGTTCGACATGGGCTGGGACAAGGCCCGGGAAGCCATCCTGAAGGCCCAGATCGCCCAGGGGCTGGTGCCCAAGGGCGGTACGCTCGCCCCGAGGCCCGAGGGAATGCCGGCGTGGGACAGCCTGAACGCAGGTCAGAAGAAGCTCTATGCGCGGCAGATGGAAGTGTTCGCGGCCTCGCTCAGCCACGCCGACGAGCAGTTCGGGCGCATCCTCGATTCGCTGGAAGCGCGTGGCGAGCTGGCCAACACCATGGTGATCATCACCACCGACAATGGCGCCAGCGCCGAAGGCGGCAGCGGCGGACTGCACAACGAGGCCTTCCTGATAACGGGCGACTACCCGACCGACGCGGAAAACATGGAATTCTACGACCGCTGGGGCGGTCCGGAGACCTATCCGCATTACAGCTTCGGCTGGGCCGTCGCAGGCAACACGCCCTTCCGCTACTACAAGCAGGTAACCCATGAAGGCGGCATACACGTGCCGCTGGTCGTTTCCTGGCCGAAGGGCATTGCCGCGCGAGGCGAGTTGCGCAGCCAGTTCATCCATGTCGCCGATGTTGCGCCGACGATCCTCGATGCAGCCGGTGTGAAGCTCGCAGAAACCGTCAACAATGTGAAGCAACAGCCGATGGACGGGCTCAGTTTCAGCTACAGCTTCGCCGCACCACAAGCGCCGGAACCCCGGGAAGCGCAATACTACGAGTTGCACGGCAACCGGGCGCTGATCTCCGGCGACTGGTCGATCAACACCACCCATCGCATACGCACCTGGGACAATTCGAGCGCGGGCGTGCCCGACGAGCCATGGGAACTCTACAACCTCAAGCGGGATCCCGGCCAGAGCCGGGACCTGGCCGCAAGCCAGCCGCAACGGGTCGAAGCTCTCGCCGCGATCTTCGAAGAGCAGGCGAGGAGATACAACGTCTATCCGCTTGGCGACGTCTCAGACGGCGTGAAGGAAACGATGCGCCAGGTCGGCGCCGACTTCCAGCGCCGTGGAGGCAAGTGGCGCTTTTCGGGTCCGGTCGGGAATATTCCGGCGATGGTCGCCCCGCCGATCGGCGCTCTTGGCTTCACGATGACGGCAAAGCTCGGCCTTGCCGAGACCGATGTGACCGGTCCGGTCTTCGCTTCGGGCGGCCAGCTCGGCGGCATGGCGCTCTACCTGCGTGAGGGAAAGCCGGTCCTTATCCTGACTTCGCTGTCCGGCGAGACCACCGAACTCGCTGCAACCGAGGGCCTTCCGCAAGGCGAGACCACGATCAGCTTCACCTTTGGCAATGCCCACGGTTCACCACAGCATGCGGTAACCCTGACCGCGAATGACAAGGTGCTGATGCAGGACACCGTCGAATTCAAACTGCCGGGGTCGTTCGGCATTTCGGAAGTCTTCGGCGTCGGTATCGACAACGGTTCCCCGGTCTTGGAAGGCGCGCGGGCCGATACGCCCCTCAACGGACATATCAGCGACGTCACTTTCGATTTCTCGGCGGCACAGGGCGCCCACTAGGAGAACGCGACCGACTCGGCGGTCTCAATCCATGTGTTTCAGGCCGACGCGCAAGTAGTCCCAGCCGGTCACCAGCGTAAGCACGGCTGCGCCCCACAGCGAGACCAGTCCCACCTGCTCGGGGAGGGCCCAGCTCGGCGTTGCGCCCGCCAGGATAAGCGCGCCGAGCGCGACGAACTGAAGAGTGGTCTTCCACTTGGCAAGCTTGGAGACCGGCACCGACACCTGCAGGCCGGCAAGGAATTCGCGAAGCCCCGAAACGGCGATTTCGCGCAGCAGGATGATCAGCGCGGCGACGACGTGCCAATCGTAAATTTCGCCGTTGGACGTCAGCACCAGGATGACAGCGGCAACCATGATCTTGTCTGCGATCGGATCGAGGAAAATTCCGAGCTTCGACACCGCCCCCTGCGCGCGGGCGACATAGCCGTCGAAATAGTCGGTGATGCCCATCAGGCAGTAGACGCCGAAGGCCATCGCATAGCCCGCGCTCCAGCCGGGCCACCACAGTAGTCCGACGAGCACCGGCACGGTGACGATCCGCGAGAGGGTCAGGAGGTTCGGCAGAGTCAACATGCTGCGCGCAGCCATAGCGGCGAACTGCTTCGCAAAAAAGTCCGACCGGGGCTTGTTACCTTGTCTCACGGCGCTAAGGGTCACGCGGGACACGGACAGCCTGACGCGAGGACATGACGACATCGACGCATCTGATAAGGACGCGCCGCTTCCTTCCGCTGTTCGTCACCCAGCTTTTGGGTGCCTTCAACGACAATCTCTTCAAGAACGCGATGGTGCTGTACGTCGTCTACAGTGTCTACAATTCCGAAGAGGCCGAGGCGCAGTTCAGCGCCACCGCGTCGGCGGTGTTCATCATTCCCTTTTTCGTGCTTTCCGCGCTGTCGGGGCAGCTTGCCGATATGCGCGACAAGGCGAAAATCATCCGAATCGTGAAATTCTGCGAGATCCTCATCATGATGGTCGGTGGCGCCGGACTGCTCATGGCCTGGCAAGGCATGGCGATAACTTCCGCCGCGATCCCGCTCATGCTGGTGGCACTCTTCGCGATGGGTATCCATTCCACGTTCTTCGGTCCGATCAAATACGCGATCCTGCCCCAGCACCTGAGGCCCGGCGAAGTGCTCGCCGGCACCGGGCTGATCGAAGCGGGAACCTATATCGCGATCCTGGGCGGTACGATCCTGGCCGGATGGATCGATGTCGAATGGGCAGCCCTTGGTGTCGTGGTGACCGCGCTGGTCGGCTATGTCGCCGGACGTCAGGTACCGCCTGCCCCGCCGGTCACGGAACAGGAACCGCTGGATTTCCATTTCATCCGCTCGTCGATCACGCTGGTCCGCAATACGATGAGCGATCGCCGGGTCTATCTTGCGATCATGGCGATCAGCTTCTTCTGGTCGATCGGCGCGGTCCTGTTCATCCAGTTCCCGCCGCTTGCAAAGAATGTCCTATTCGCGAGCAAGCAGGTTGCCAGCCTCTTCCTGGTGATCTTCTCCATCGGCGTGGCGATCGGCTCGATGTCGATCAACGCCCTGCTCAAAGGCAACGTATCGGCCCGCTACGCACCCGCCTCGGTGCTCGCCATGGCGATCTTCGTGGCGTTGTTCCACCTGGTATGCCGTGCCTGGGGCCTGAACGTGGACGGCGAGCTCATGGATGTCGGCGCTTTCATGAGCCGCCCGCTCGCGATCCCGCTGCTGCTGACGTTGCTTTTCATAGCAATTTCGGGGGGCATGTTCGTGGTGCCGCTTTACGCTTTCCTCACGACGTTCGTCGACAAGGCACAGACTGCCCGGACCATCGCCGCGAACAATATCGTCAATTCCGGCGCGATGGTGATCGGTTCGGTGATCGCCATCGTCCTGAGCGCGATCGGCATTCCGATCGTCGAGCAACTGCTGTTCGTCGCCGCGCTTTGCCTGGGCTCGGCCTGGCTGGGGCGACTGCTGTACAAGGCTGAAATTGCGGCGCAAGCGGCGGCCTGAACGCCGCAGACCGGAATCAGGAAATGAACACACTGACCGCAACAAAACTGGCGCAGTAAGTCGCGAAAAAATCGCGCCAGTCAGTACCGGTGAGCCGCCACCTACCCGGGCGCGCCGGCTCGGGCTCCCCGCCCTTGCGAACGTGGGGAGGAAGGCTGCGCAGGAATGGATGGCCTGCGGTCTCATCGGACAATACCAGGGTGCGTCGGCGGGCTCTCATGCGCCTGTTGTTAAGGTCCTGTTTACCAGCGGGCCAGACCGGCAACCAAGCTTTGGGCCCCCTTTCCCGTTTCGGGACAGCATCGCGGTCATTGCCCGCGCGAAGCGGGGAAAGTAGACGGAAGGCATGACCGGACCAGAGACGAAGACCGGCGGCCGCCTGCTTGTCGAATGCCTGCTGACGCAGGGCTGCGAGCGACTCTTCACTGTGCCCGGTGAGAGTTTCCTCGGCGTGCTCGATGCGCTTTACGACACGCCCGAGATCCAGACCGTCGTCTGCCGGCACGAAGGCGGGGCGGCCTACATGGCCTGCGCCGACGGATCGCTGACCGGCAGGCCCGGTGTCTGCCTGGTCACACGCGGCACCGGTGCTACCAATGCCAGTATCGGTATTCATACGGCGATGCAGGATTCTCAGCCGATGGTGCTGTTGGTCGGCGATATCGACCGGACCATGCGCGACCGAGAAGGATTCCAGGAGCTGGACCTTCCGGCAATGTTTGCGCCTCTGGCCAAGTGGTCGGCACGGATCGACGATCCGTGCCGCATTCCCGAATACGTCTCGCGCGCATGGTCGACTGCGATTTCGGGGCGTCCCGGGCCGGTCGTGCTGGCGTTGCCTGGCGACATGCTGAACGAAAAGGTCGCCAGCGTAGCGCCCGGGCCGGAATCGGTCCGCCCGGCGCAGGCAGTCTGTCCGGACGCCATGGAAGCCATGTCGCGCCTGGTCGGAGATGCCTGCGCCCCCATCGCCATCATTGGCGGCGCGGACTGGAACGAGAAGGCGCGCCATTTTCTTGCGCAATTTGCGGAGCGCATCGGAATTCCGGTGGCTGCCGCTTTCCGCAGGCAGGATGCCTTTCCCAACTCGAGCCCGGTGTGGGCAGGCAATCTTGGCTATGGCCCCAATCCCAAGCTGGCCCGGCGCATCCGCGAAGCCGACCTGCTTCTGGTGCTGGGAGCGAGGCTAGATGAAGCGACGACCGACGGATATTCGCTTGTCACACCCGATCATCCGGACCAGTTGCTGATCCACGTTCATCCCGATCCGGAGGAACTTGGTAAGGTTTACCGACCTGACCTTGCGATCTGCGCTGACATGGCCGAGTTCGCCGAAGCGGCTTGCCTCTGGGATAGCGATATCGTGCCTTTCGACGCCGGCAAGCAGGCTCACCGCGAATGGCTGGAATGGTCCACTCCCACCAAGAACGGGGCAAAGCTGGATCTGGGCATGTGCATTTCCGCCATGCAGGCAGCGCTGCCGGCAGACGCCATCCTGTGCAACGGTTCGGGCAATTTCGCCATGTGGTGGCACCGTTACTGGCATTTCGACCACTTCCCCGCCCAGCTGACCCCGGCCTGCGGAGCGATGGGCTACGGCGTTCCTGCCGCAGTCGCCGCAGCGATGCGCTTTCCGGACCGCTGCGTCGTCGCACTGGCCGGCGACGGGGATTTCCTGATGAACGGGCAGGAGCTGGCCACGGCCGCGCAATATGGCTGCGACATGCTCGTGATCGTCGTCGATAACGGCGGTTACGGAACGATCCGGATGCACCAGGAACGCAGTTTCCCCGGCCGGGTATCGGCAACCGAGCTCAAAAGCCCGGACTTTGCAGCGCTGGCACGGGGCTTCGGCGCCTGGGCGACGCGAGTCGAAACGACCGAGGATTTCGCCCCTGCCCTCGCCGAAGCGCAAGAGCGAAAGGGCCTCAGGTTGCTTCACCTGGTCACGGAGATGGAATACATCAGCGCCAGCGGACACACTGTTTCCAGCCTCAGGGCGCAAGGCTCAGGATGATTTCTCCGAAAGGGACATTATGTAGTCCCATTCCTTGGGAGTGATCTCGGCAACGGAAAGGCGCCCCAGCCGCACCAGTTCGATCCCTTCCAGCTTCGGGTCGGCCTTGATCTCCTTGAGAGTTACCGGCCGCTTCAGTTTCCTGACCGGCTTGACTTTCACTGTGGCCCACTTGCCTTCCGGGTCGGTCGGATCGGTGATGCCGGCCTTGCTGATGCGCACGACCCCGACGATTTCCTTGCCGATATTGGAATGGTAGAAGAATGCCTCTTCGCCTACCTGCATGGCCCGCATGTTGTTGGACGCCCGGTGATTGCGAACGCCGTCCCAGACCGTTTCCTTTTCCGCGACCAGATCGTCCCAGCTGAACGCATCCGGCTCGGACTTCATCAACCAGTAACGCTTGTCCTTGCTCATCCACTTCCTTCCAAATATCGGTGGCATTCAGTCATAAACGCAGTTGCCGGATCGCGCCACCATGCACCTCGCCACCCTTCCCGTTCTCAGGTTGGACGACGATCCCGCCTTTCTGGCCGAGAACATCGGCGAGAGCTTTCGCGCCTTCGGCTTCGCCATGGTCGGAAACCATGGAATCGACGATAATCTGATCGCCCGGGCCTGGAAGCTTACCGAAGGATTCTTCGCGCTGCCCGAAGCCGAAAAGCGCAGCTATTCCATCGAGGGGATATCCGGCGCGCGGGGCTACATCCCGTTTGGCACCGAAATCGCCAAAGGCGCCAGCGTCCACGACCTCAAGGAATTCTGGCACATCGGACGGGAGTTGCCGCCCGGACACCCGCTTTCGTCATCGATGCCGCCCAATGTCTGGCCGGACCGGCCGGAAGGATTTCGCGAGACCTTTTCGCAGCTGTTTCTGGAGTTCGACCGGGTCGGCACGATCATTCTCTCACGCATCGCAGTCTATCTCGGCCTTTCGGAAGACTGGTTCGAGCCGGCGATTGCGGATGGCAATTCGGTTCTGCGCCTCTTGCACTATCCGCCGGTCCCGCAAGACACCGGTGAAGCGATCCGCGCCGGTGCGCACGAGGATATAAACCTGATAACCCTGCTCCTCGGCGCTGAAGAAGCGGGCCTGGAATTGCTTGGCAGGGACGGAAACTGGATGCCGGTGTCGCCGCCCGAAGGCGCGCTGGTGGTGAATATCGGCGACATGCTTCAGCGCCTGACCAATCATGTTCTGCCTTCGACCACGCATCGTGTACGCAATCCGCGCGGCGAACGGTCAAGCGTCAGCCGCTATTCGATGCCCTTCTTCCTCCATTTGCGCAGCGATTTCCGGTTCCGGACCCTGCCGCAATGCATATCTGAGGATAATCCGGATCGTTACCCGCAATCGATCACGGCCGACGACTATTTGCAGGAACGCCTCCGCGAAATCGGCCTCAAGAAGTAGCAGGGCCGAGCATTCGAGCCAGGGCGGACAATGGCCGTTATCGGGCGGAATTCCTATGCTTAACGGAAATTTCAGAACGAAACTCTAGGCTTGCTCCTTCTAGGAAGAGGGGCAAGCCGCCTTGACGAAGACCAGTTTCGCACCTGGAAATCGCCGCGATCGCCGGAAACCGCGCATCGGCAATGCCGAGCGCGACGTGATCGCGCTCGGCATTGCTATTGCGGCCATCATCCTGTTCGTTGGCACTGGCGGAGCCGTGGTGCCCCAGGTGGTCCGCTCGCTGACAGGCTACGGACTCGGTCCGGACAAGGTCCTGGTCAATGCCCTGCTGCTAAACATTGCCCTGATCATCTTCGGCTGGCGCCGTTATCGACAGTTGCTCGAGGAAGTAGAGCAACGCCGCAACGCTGAGGAACAGGCGCGAATCCTGGCCGAAACCGACTCGCTGACCGGATGCCTCAATCGACGCAGCTTGAATGCAGCCGCCAATGAAATGCTGGCGGGCATGGAAGGCCGCAGCAAGCGGTTGGCCTTCATGATGATAGATCTAGATAACTTCAAGAGAATCAATGACTTCAACGGCCACAGCGCCGGCGATCAGGTATTACAGCAATCCGCCAAGCGGATAGAAGAACTGCTGCCTGATGGCGCGCTACTGGCGCGGATCGGCGGCGACGAATTCGCACTGGTCGTGCCATTCGAGAAATCGCGGCGTCAGGTGATCGACCAACTCGCGACCGCAATCGTCGCCAACATTTCCGAAGTGCTTGAGATAAACGGGATCGGGGTCGAAGTGACCGCCTCGCTGGGAATCGCTGACGATGAGATGGGCCGCGGCGCGGACGGGAGCCCGGGCGACGCCCAGACCCTTCTGCACATGGCCGACATCGCGATGTACCAGGCCAAGAAGCAGGGCCGGAACCACTATCTCTGGTTCGAGGAACCGATGGAAAGCGAACTTCGCTTCCGCAGTGAAATCGAGACCGGAATCCGTCGCGGAATTCCGCTCGGCGAATTCGTCCCGTATTATCAGCAGCAGATCGATTTGCAGACTGGCGAACTGTCCGGCTTCGAGATGCTGGCGCGCTGGAATTCCCCGACGCTCGGAATCGTCAAGCCGGACATCTTCATTCCGGTGGCCGAAGCGATCGGGGCGATCGGCGAATTGTCCGAAAGCCTGATTGCACAGGCTCTGGAGGACGCGAAGGAGTGGGATCCCGGCCTGACGCTGGCGGTCAACATCTCTCCCCTGCAGCTGCGCGATCCCTGGTTCGCGCAAAAGCTGCTGCGGCTCTTGGCAGAGGCGAATTTCCCGCCCCATCGTCTTGAAATCGAGATCACCGAGAGCTGCCTTCACGAGAATGTCGGCGTTGCGCGCACATTGATTACCAGCCTGCAGAACCAGGGCATCCGCGTGAGCCTCGACGATTTCGGCACCGGCTACAGCTCCATCGCCCAGCTGCGCAGCCTGCCGTTCGATCGCATCAAGATCGACCGCAGCTTCGTGACAAACCTGATCGAGAATCAGGACAGTGCGGCGATCGTTCATTCGATCGCGCTGCTTGGCCAGGGTCTCGGCATGCCGATTACCGCCGAAGGCATCGAAACCGGCGAGGTGATGGAACAGCTCCGCAAGTACGGCGAAATGAAGGGCCAGGGTTTCCTGTACGGTCAGCCGCAGCCGGCTACGGTCATCCATGACTGGTTGTCGGATCACAAACTGCTCGACCAGCCGCAAGCTGCGCCGGCGTCCGTGACCACGTCCGATGCCAACAAAGTAAATACGGCCGCCGAAGACAAGGCAGACACTCCGCGACAGGCAGGCAACGCATAAGCCGCTCTTCGCTGACGCAGATGCAGGGTAGCGGCGCTGAAGCACGCAATCCCCCCACTGGACGGCACAGTCGCTACCGCATAGAGCGCGCACCATTATGCGCTTTCCGTTCACCAAGATGCATGGGCTTGGCAACGACTTCATCGTGCTCGATGCGCGCGAGGGAGGTCTGCCGCCAATCGACGGCGCGCTGGCGGCTGCGCTGGCGGATCGCCACACCGGCATCGGCTGCGACCAATTGATCCTGCTGGAGCCTTCGGTGGCCGCCGACCTGCGGATGCGGATCTTCAACAGCGACGGCAGTGAAGTGGAATCCTGCGGCAATGCCGCACGCGCTATCGGGTTGCTGTACGGCGCGCCCGCGCGGATCGAAACCGCGGGCGGCATAATCGCCACTACACCAACCGACAACGGCATTTCGGTCGAAATGGGCGTCCCGCGTTTCGGCTGGGAAGACATTCCGCTGGCCTACGCCATGGATACGCAGGCGATGCCGGTTGCCTGGGAAGAACTCGACAACCCGATCGCGGTCAATGTCGGCAATCCCCACGTCATCTTCTTCGTCGAGGATTGCGACGCGGTGGACCTCGCCCGGCTTGGGCCTGAGATCGAACTGGATCCGCTGTTTCCCGAACGCGTCAACGTCAATGTCGCCACTGTCGTCGCGCGGGATCGGATAAGGTTGCGCGTCTGGGAACGCGGCGCCGGCCTCACTCGTGCCTGCGGTACGGGCGCTTGCGCGACAGCGATCGCTGCCATGAGGCGAGATCTCGCGGATCGCCGCGTGACGGTGACGCTACCCGGGGGGCCATTGCTGATCGAATGGCGCGACGACGGCGAGATCGTCATGACCGGACCCGCTACGGAGAGTTTCCAAGGCACATTTGATCCTGCCGATTTCGGAGCTGCGGCGTGACGGTGGAAGTCCACTCGCTCGGCTGCCGGCTCAATATCTCCGAAAGCGAAGAGCTGCGCGGCATGCTCTCCAGCAGCCGCAACCTCGTTGTCGTCAACAGTTGCGCCGTCACTTCGGAAGCGGTGCGCCAGACCCGCCAGACGATCCGCAAGGCGCGCCGGACCAACCCCGATGCGCGCCTGCTGGTCACCGGCTGCGCCGCCGAAGTCGAACGCGACATGCTGGCCGCCATGCCCGAAGTGGACGGCCTCGTCGCCAACAACGCCAAGCTGGACCCCCGCGCCTGGAACGTTCCTCCAGCCGCCAGGCCTGCTCCGGCGCGCTATTCGCGCGCCTTCGTCCAGGTGCAGAACGGCTGCGACCACAGCTGCACCTTCTGCGTCATTCCGCAGGGAAGAGGTCCGAGCCGCTCGAGGACAATCCTCGAGGTGTTCGCCGATGTCGCGCGCCACTGCGAGGCAGGCATTGCCGAAGTCGTGCTGACGGGCGTCGACCTTACGTCCTGGGGTGATGATCTGCCGGACAGGCCGCGGCTGGGCGCTCTTGCGACAGCCATTCTCGAGGGTTTTCCGGAACTCCGGCGGCTGCGCCTGTCTTCCGTCGACGGCGCGGAGGTGGACTTGGAGCTTTTCGAGCTGCTCGCCGACCATCCCCGGATGATGCCTCACCTGCACCTGTCCCTGCAGTCGGGCGACGACATGATCCTCAAGCGGATGAAACGCCGCCATTCGCGCCGGGACGCGATCGAACTGGTCACCCGGCTGCGGGAGCGCCGGCCCGAACTCGGTCTCGGCGCAGACATGATTGCCGGATTCCCGACCGAGGACGAGGAGATGCACCGCAACAACGTCTCGATCATCGGGGAGCTGGGCATTGTCCACGGCCACATCTTCCCCTTTTCCCCACGCCCCGGAACCCCCGCAGCACGCATGCCGAGGGTCGATCCCGCTCTGGTGAAAGCGCGCGCGGCCGAGCTTCGCGCGCAGGTCGCCGGCGAGCGCCGGCGCTGGCTGTTCGCGCAGATCGGCCGACCGCTCGACGTTCTGGCCGAGACTGACGGCACCGGTCACGCGGAAAACTTCGCGCCCGTGCGCCTCCAAAAGGCCACCAAACCGGGCAGCATCGTCACCATTACGCCGCAACAGGTGGTTGAAGGATTGCTTGCATGAGTTCGGAAGGCACCCCAGCCGACCCCTGGTCCGAGAAAATCTTCGGCGGGTTCCGCAAGACATCCGAAAGGCTGTCCGGAAATCTTGCCGGGATCGTCACCAAGTCGCGGCTCGATGATGCGCAGCTGGACGATATCGAAGATGCGCTGATCCTGTCCGACCTCGGGCCTCGCGCCGCGGCTCGCATTCGCGAAAAGCTTGCCGGAGAACGCTTCGAGCGCGGCCTTGACGACGAGACGATTAAGCAGGCGGTAGCTTCCGAGATCGCCGCCATCCTCCGGCCCGTCGCCAAACCGCTGGAAATCGTCGCCTTTCCCCGGCCGCAGGTAATCCTCGTCATCGGCGTCAACGGATCGGGCAAGACGACCACTATCGCCAAGCTCGCCCATCTGTTCCAGGAGCAGGACTACTCGGTGATGCTCGCCGCCGGCGACACCTTCCGCGCCGCCGCCATCGAACAGCTTGCGGTCTGGGCGGGGAGGATCAACGTTCCGATCCTGCGCGGGCCGGAAGGAGGCGATCCGGCAAGCATTGTCTTCGATGCCGTAAAAGCCGCGACCGACCAGGGCATCGATGCATTGATCGTCGACACCGCCGGCCGCCTCCAGAACAAGCGCGAGCTGATGGACGAGCTGGCGAAGATTCGGCGCGTCCTCGGGCGACTCAACCCGGAGGCGCCTCACGACGTCGTATTGGTGCTTGACGCAACCAATGGCCAAAATGCCTTGAGTCAGATAGAGATCTTCAAGGAAGTTGCGGGAGTGACCGGCCTTATCATGACCAAGCTAGACGGAACCGCTCGCGGCGGCGTCCTGGTGGCGGCGGCCGAACAGTACGGCTTGCCGATCCACGCCATCGGCGTCGGCGAAAAGATCGACGACCTGCGTCCCTTCGATCCGGACCTGGTCGCGCGGGTGATTGCGGGAGTGGCCTGATGGGCGAGATGACTCATCCGGGACGGCCGGAACAGGCCGATGAGGAGAAGCCCAAGGCTTCATGGATAAACCTGGTCGTCGATTTCGGCCCGCTGCTCGTATTCTTCCTGGTCTACAAGCACTTCTCACCGGAAACGGACGCCGCCGTCGGCGTCGTCATGGCCGTGGTCAAAGGCACGATCGCCTTCATGGTCGCCACGATTGCCGCGCTGATCGTCTCGAAATGGCGGCTTGGACACATCTCGCCGATGCTGTGGCTGTCCACCGTCCTGATCCTCGGTTTCGGGTCGCTGACGGTGATCCTCAACGATCCGTTCTTCATCCAGGTCAAACCGACGGCGATCTACCTGCTGTTCGCCGCAGTGCTGTTCGCCGGGCTCGCTCGCGGCAAGCCGATGCTGCGATACCTGCTGCAATCCGCGTTCGAGGGGCTCGATGACGAAGGCTGGCTCAAGCTGTCACGCAACTGGGCAATTTTCTTCCTGTTCCTCGCCGGCCTGAACGAAGTCCTGCGTCAGACGCTCAGTTTCGAAGGATGGTTGCAGGCCAAGCTCTGGGGCTTCACCACCCTGTCTTTCATTTTCACGTTTTCCCAGATCCCCATGGTGTTGCGCCATGGCATGGCGGCCGATGCCAAAGAGGAAGTGATTACCCATCCCCCCCACGAATGAGTGCAAAAGTACACAAAATCGTGTGACAAACTCATATTATGACGCAATAACCACGCGTCGCCCGTAAGGCGCCCAAAAAATATGACCGGCTCGTTCGAGAGTCGCTAGCCTTCGGATTCAAAGGGGGAAGCCATGGCAAAATTCTTTGGAAATCTGCATCTGGTCCTCGTCACGGGACTTGTCCTCGCAATCGTCGTGATGATGGCCTTCACGGAGACCGCCCCGGTTGACGTGAACTCGATCTTCCGCTGGTTGCACCTGTTCTTCGGCGTGCTGTGGATCGGCCTGCTCTACTACTTCAATTTCGTCCAGGTCCCGACAATGCCGTCCATCCCGGCCGAACAGACCGGCGCGATCAACAAGCACATTGCGCCCAGCGCACTGTTCTTCTTCCGCTGGGCAGCACTGTTCACGGTCATCACCGGCCTGGTCGTCGCCTATGTCGGCGGCTACGTACATCAGGCGCTGACTTTCTCGGGCGAAGGTAATGTTGACCTGATCGGCGTGGGCATGTGGATGGCGATCATCATGTTCCTCAACGTCTGGGTGATCATCTGGCCGGCCCAGAAGAAGATCCTCGGTATCGTCGAGGCGACCGACGAGGAAAAGGCAAAGGCAAGGCCCCGCGCGCTGGCCGCCAGCCGCACCAACACGCTGCTGTCGATCCCGATGATGTACTGCATGGTGAGCGCTAACCTGGTCAATTGACCTTCGGCGCTCTCATTTTGAGAATGGTGGAGGGGCGTCGGGAGGACGTCGTATCGATATTCCTCCTGACGCCCCGTTTTTTTCAGTTGCAGCTTCGTCTCACCGCGCCCGTCGATGATTGGCCGAGCACAAGAGTGCGGCATTTTCACAACCTAGGTGGAAGCCATGACCGATAACGTCGAACTGATGCGCAAATGGTTGGAAGTCTTTCCCGAAGGCGAGTTCGAAGCCTTCCCGGGGGACGTCTCGGCGGATTTCGTATTCCGCCTGCCCTTCCCCCCTCCGGGCGTGCCGAGTGAAATCTGCGGCAGGGAAGCCGTTCGCGATCGGCTGGTGTCGACATCCCAGGGCCGAAGCAGGCTGGTCATATCCGATATCGATATCCATCAGACCGACGACCCGGAACTGCTGATAGCCACCGCAAAGGGGGAAGCGACCATGGCCAACGGCAAGCTTTACCGTAACAGCTATGTGATCTTCACCCGCATCCGCGATGGCGTGGTGCTGGAGCACACCGAGTATCTGAACCCACTGCTGGTGATGGAAGCAGCCAGCGGCTGAGGCAGGGCGGGCGCAAGCTCTTGCCTGCCCCCGGCCCCAATATTACCCCTGTTGCAATCCTGCCGGGTTAGCCCTGGTCAGCGCGCTCGACGCCCTTGCCGTCGAGATTCTGGGCCACGAACTCCCAGTTGATGGCCTTCTTGAGCAGCGCTTCGAGATAGTCCGGCCGCGCATTGCGGTAATCGATGTAGTAGGCGTGCTCCCAAACATCGATCGTGAGCAGCGGCTTCATGCCGTCATGCGCAACCGGCGTATCGGCGTCGTGCAGCGATGTGACCTTGAGCGTTTCGCCGTCCAGCACCAGCCAGCCCCAGCCGCTTGCAAAATGCCCGGCGCATTCCTGCTTCAGCTTTGCAAGGAGCTCGTCCTTCGAGCCGAAATCGCGCTCGATCATCTCCTTGAGCTTGCCCGAGGGTTCCTGCTGCTCCGGAGACAGGCATTGCCAGTAGAAGCTGTGGTTCCAGATTTGCGCCGACGCATTGAACAGCTTGCTGTTTCCTGCCTCGCTCGCCTTGCGGATAACCTCGCTCAGCTTTGCGCCTTCGAGTCCTGCCTCTCCCAATTGGTCGTTCGCCTGGTTCACATAGGCGTTATGATGTTTGCCGTGATGGTAATCGAAGGTTTCTGCGGAAATGATGTCGCCGAATGCGTCCTTTGCATAAGGTAGGTCGGGGAGGGCAAAAGCCACACTAAGTTCCTTTCGTCATGGTGAAATAAGGCCGATACGGCCTTAACCAAACTAGGAACGCGAAGTTCCATTTCAGGGAACGGAAGCGCGGTTTTCGACCAGATGCACGTCAGGAGGGACGAACCGTAAGCGCCTGCGGGAGAAGGCGCCTAGATCTCCACCTGGCTGCCGAGTTCCACCACCCGGTTGGTCGGCAGCCGGAAGAATTCCATGGCGTTCGCGGCGTTGCGCAACATCCACGCGAACAGCTTTTCGCGCCATATCGCCATGCCGGGTTTTTCCGAAGCCAGCAGGGTTTGCCGCGACAGGAAGAAGCTGGTCTTCATCATTTCGAACGGACCATCGCACATGCCCGCCTTGGCCAGCGCAGCAGGAACGTCGGTTTCTTCCATGAAGCCGTAATGCAGCGTCAGGCGGTAGAAGCCGTCCCCGAGATTGGTGGCTTCATAGCGCTCCGACGGCTCGACATAGGGCACGTCCTGCACGTCCACCGTCAGCACCACCACACGTTCGTGCAACACCTTGTTGTGCTTGATGTTGTGCAACAGCGCCGAAGGAGCGCCGGCATTCGACGAGCACATGAAGATGGCCGTACCCGGGACGCGGGCCGCGCTGCCATGCGCGCTCTTCGCGAAGACGTCGAGCGGCAGTGCCGACTCGATCATCCTGTCGCGCATCAGCTTGCGCCCCCGCGCCCATGTGGTCAGCAGCGTGAACGCGATTGCTCCGACGAGCAACGGGAACCAACCGCCATCCGGGACCTTCATCAGGTTGGCGGCGAAATAGGCGCCGTCGACGATGAAGAACAATGCCACGACCGGAATTGCGAGCCACAGTTTCCAGCGCCACACCGCCGTCACGAGAACGGCCATGAGGCACGTGTCGATCAGCATCGCACCGGTCACGGCAATGCCATAGGCCGATGCCAGATTGGAGGAATTGCGGAACGTCAGGACGAGGATGATGACCGCAACCATGAGCGCCCAGTTGACCGAAGGGATGTAGATCTGTCCCGCCTCGTGCTCGCTGGTGTGACGGATCGACAGGCGCGGCACGAAGCCGAGCTGGATGGCCTGGTGAGTGATGGAGAAGGCGCCCGAGATCACCGCCTGGCTGGCGATGAACGTCGCGAAGGTCGCTAGGATCACGAGCGGCAGTCGCAGGACTTCGGGGGCAAGGAAGAAGAACGGGTTCTTGATGGCTTCCGCGGCGCTCACGTCGTTCAGCCCCAGGACCATTGCGCCCTGCCCGAAATAGTTGAGCAGCAGGCAAGGCATGACGAAGCCGAACCAGGAAAGCCGCATCGGTCCGCGCCCGAAATGCCCCATGTCCGAGTACAGCGCTTCCGATCCCGTCACGGCAAGGACCACCGAACCCAGCGCGAGGAAGGCCAGCAGCTTGTCCGTCATGAAGAACTGGATCGCGTACCAGGGGTTGAGCGCCCAGAGAATTCCGGGCGTCTGCACGATCTGGATGATGCCGAGCACCGCGATCACGGTGAAGTAGACGATCATCACGGGAGCGAAGAGCGCTCCCACCTTGGCAGTACCGCGTTTCTGCAAGAGGAATAGCAGCACCAGCAGGACGATGGCAATCGGCAGGACCAGCGGCGCAAGGTGCGCTTCGACGACAGTCAGGCCCTCGACGGCGGAAAGCACCGAAATCGCAGGCGTGATCATGCTGTCGCCGTAGAACAGCGATGTCGCGAACACGCCCAGAAGAACCGCCAGTCCGCCGTAGCGCGTGCCGCCGATCTTGCTGGATATCAGGGCGACCAGCGCGAGGCTGCCGCCCTGCCCCTTGTTGTCCGCGCGCATCAGGATGCTGACGTATTGGATCGAGACGACCAGCGTCATCGACCAGAAGATCAGGCTGACCACGCCAAGGATGTGCAAATGGTCCAGCGCCAGCGGATGCGGGCCGACGAATGTCTCGCGGAAGGCGTAGAGCGGGCTGGTGCCGATATCGCCGAAGACGATGCCGATGGCGCCGAATGCCAGCATCAGGCCCTTGTGATTGCGGTCGCCGTGATTCGCCGATGGAGCCCGATCGTTATGAGGAGCCGCGGGCGCGGGATACTCGCCGGGGTCTTCCGGTGTGGCTTCGCTCATGCTTGGGCCCCGTCACAGACTCGACTCACAATGCCGCCCGCCTTCGCAGGTGCGGCAAAGACGGGCCGCTTAGCAGCATGGGAAAGGCGGGGCAATGTCGGTTATCGCGGCGCCTGTGGCATCTCTTGACTGGCGATGAATTCGTCCAGTCGAGCCAGTCTCGCTTCCAGATCGGCCCGCCAGGGTGCGTCGGCAGGGGAGTTTTCGAGCAAGTCGGCCCATAGCGCCCGTGCGTCACCCAGTCGGCCCGATTGTGCTAGAGCCAGCCCGAGGAAAAACGGCGGTCCCGGATGATCGGGCTGGGCCTCGGCGGCGTGGCGAAAGGCGTACATCGAAGCCGGCGTCAGCATTCCCTCGGCGTGGCTTACAAGCGCGTTGGCAAGAGCCAGCCATGCCTCGGCATCGTTCGGATTCTCCTCGACCGCGCCGAGCAGGAGCGTGGCGGCGTTGGCATATTGCCCGTTGCGCGCCATGCCGTCCGCCATCACCACCCAGTTGCTTCCCAGCGAGCTGCCCTCTCCTGCAAGGTCGCGGCGCGCCTCGACCAGGGCGCCGGGATCGCTGGCAACCTTCTGGGAGGAAGCCTTGGGCGCACCGGGAAGCCCGGGGCTCGCCTGCAGCCCATAGCCGGCGATGCCGAGCAGCAGGGCCGCGCCGATCGCTTCCCACCCCGGACGCGGGGCCTTCAGCAGGAAAGCGCTCGCGCAAAAGGCGATGACCGCAAGGAGGAAGGCAAGCGCCCAGCTCATTTGCTTGCCCTAGCGAAACGGCGCCGGAGCAGGACCGCCGCCAGCGTCACGAGGAAAAGGGGCACCGCGAAGAGCGGCCAGGTGAGCGATGTCACGCGCGGCGCATAGCTGACGTAGTCGCCGTAGCGCTCGACCAGCCAGGCGCGGATCGCAGCGGGCTCCTCGCCGGCAGCAATGCGCATGCGAACCTGGCTGCGCATATCACCCGCCATCGGTGCATCGGAATCGGCGATCGACTGGCTCTGGCACTTCAGGCAGCGCAAGGTTTCCATCAGTTCCTGCGCCTTGGCTTCCTGCTCGGGATCGTCGAGCTGGCGATAGGCGTAGGGAGCGGGCGGCAACGAATCCTGCGCGAACGCCGGAAACGCCAGAAGCATGGCGAGGATCAGCACGATCCGTTTCATTTGCCTGCCTCCTCCAACTTCTCGAGGATCAGGGGAACCTGGTCCGCCCTGATCTCGCCGATATGCTGATAGCGGATCACGCCCTTGCCATCGATGACGAAGGTCTCGGGCACCCCGGAGGAGCCGATGGCAAGCTGGACCGCGCTGACATCGTCGGCGCCGATACGGCTGAAGGGATTTCCGTACCGGGCCAGAAAGGCCGTCACGTCCTCGCGGCGATCGCGAATGGCGATGCCGTCGATTTCCACGCCCGCCGCCCTGAGCCGGTCGAGCTGGGGCGCCTCGATGGCGCAGGGGATGCACCAGCTGGCGAAGATGTTGAGCAGGCGCGGCTTTCCGTCGCCGAAGTTGCTGCTGGCAAGGCCCGGCCGGTCGGGCACCGCCGGGCGCAGGTCGAAAGTGGGCAGCGGCTTGCCGATCATGGCGCTGGCCACGTCGCGGTCGGCAGGCCTCAGCAGTCCGAACAACACGAGGACGACGAAGCCGGCGAACAGCGCCAGCGGCAGCCAGAGCGTCCAGCGACGCGACTTCTGTGCCTCGGCATTCACCGGCCCTGCTCCATCCGCCGCTCTGCGATCTTCCCGCGCGCGACGAACCGGCGGATATCGCTGGCGGTGCGGCCGAGCAGCGCGAGCAGCCCGCCAAGCGCGATCAGCAGGCCACCATACCAGATGAACGTCACGAAGGGTTTCCACCACAGGCGCAACTGCCAGCGCCCTCCCCCGGCCTCTTCGCCGAGCACGGCATAAAGCTGGCCGTTCCAGCGCGTCACCAGGGCCGATTCCGTCGTCTGCTGCGGCGGCGCCCAGAAGAACCGGGACTGCGGATGGACTTCGACCGGTGCGCCCTGCCCGTATCGAGCCGTCATCTTGGCCTCGAGCGCGGTCCAGTTGGGCCCCGCGACGGGATCGATCCGCTCGAGCTTCACCTGCCACGGCCCTGCCTGCGTGGTATCGCCGACCCGCGCTGCAACCAGCTTCTCGACCGAGAAGGCACTTTCGCTCGCCATCCCGAACAGGGCCACCGCGACGCCGAAATGGGCCACGACCATGCCCCAGACCGCAAGCGGCGTTCGCGTCAGCCTGCGCCCCCGGAGCGGCAGCAGGCTCGCGACGGCCAACCCGGCGGCCAGCGCCAGGCCGAGAAACGGCAGCACGCCCACATTGGCGACGATCGCCAGGCCGATCGCCACGGCCACCACCAGCAGCGCCGGCAGGAGCAGGCCGAGCCGCACACGCGCGAAGCTGTCCCGCCGCCAGCGCAGCAGCGGACCGACTGCCAGCACGATCAGCATCGGCACGAAGAAGATCGCGCTCATCGGGTTGAAATAGGGCGGACCGACCGAAACCTTTGCCCCCATCGCCTCGGCCACCAGCGGATAGAGCGTACCGAACAGGACGATGCCGAGGATCGCGGACAGCATGACGTTGTTGAACACCAGCGCGCCTTCGCGGCTGACTAGGGCGAAGCGCTCCCCTTCGGTCACGGTGGCAGCGCGCAGGGCGAACAGCGTCAGCGCCCCGCCGATATTGATGGCGAGCAGTGCCAGGATGAAAGTGCCGCGCTCGGGGTCGACGGCAAAGGCGTGCACGCTGGTAAGGATGCCGGAGCGGACCAGGAAGGTGCCGACCATCGACATGGAAAAGGCGACCACGCCCAGCATCACGGTCCAGGCCCTGAGCGCATTGCGAGACGCCAGCACGCTTGCCGAATGGAGCAGTGCCGTGGCCGCCAGCCAGGGCATCAGCGAGGCGTTCTCGACCGGGTCCCAGAACCACCAGCCGCCCCAGCCCAATTCGTAATAGGCCCAGTAGGAACCGGCGGTGATGCCGATGGTGAGGAAGATCCACGCACCCATCACCCAAGGCCGCATGGCGCGGGCGAAGGCGGGACCTACCTCGCGCGTGATGAGCGCGCCGATGGCGAAACTGAAGGCGACCGACAGCCCGACATAGCCAAGGTAAAGCGTCGGCGGATGGAAGGCGAGGCCCATGTCCTGGAGCAGCGGGTTGAGACCCTGCCCTTCGGCGGCGGGAGGATCGAGCCGTTCGAAGGGGTTGGAGGAGACCAGCAGGAAGGCATAAAAACCAAGGCTGACAAAGGCTTGCCCCGCCAGCGTGGCCAGCATCGTCGGCTCGGGCAGGCGTTTCTCGACCAGTGCGACGAAACCGCCGGCGAGACCCATCACCGTCACCCACAGCAGCATGGAACCTTCGTGGTTCCCCCAGGCGCCGGCAAGCTTGTAGATCAGCGGCTTGGCCGAGTGCGAATTCATCGCCACCAGCTTCACCGAAAGGTCGGTCTGGCAGAACAGCACGACCAGCACCACGAAAGCGACAAGCGCGAGCGCGCCCTGCACGACCGCAACCGGGCGGACCATGCCTGCAAGCCCCTGGCCGCGCGACGTCAGCGCCAGCGATCCAGCAATCAGCTGCAGGCCCGCAAGCGCGGCGGCGAGCCACAGGGCGGCAAGACCGAACTCGGCCATCATTGGGTTTCGGCCACCACCTGCTGCGCCTGATGCTCGCTCATCTCCCGGAGTTCGCGCGGAACATATTTCTCGTCATGCTTGGCCAGAAGATTGTCGGCAATGAAGGTCCCGTCTGCCGCCAGCTTGCCTTCGGCGACAACACCCGAGCCTTCCTTGAACAGCGACGGCACGATGCCCTGGAAACGGACCGGCACCCGAGCCTCACCGTCGCCGACGAAGAAGGCGATCGTCACTCCATCCGCTTCGGTCTGCAGCGATCCCTGTTCCACCATCCCGCCAAGCCGGACAGCCCGGTCCGGTGCGGGCGGATCCGCCGCAATCTCGCTCGGCACATAGAAATAGGAGGCCTGGTTCCTCAGGGCCCACGCCGCCAGCAGCGCCGCCCCGATCAGCGCGACGAGGGCGATGGCGAGCAGCACCAGCCGCTGGTGTTTCGGCTTGATCGCGCTCACAGGCCGCGGCTCCGGTCACGACGCTTCTCGGCCCGACGCATCGCCAGCCAACTCCACGCGATCATCAGCAATGTTCCACCGACGCCAACCACGTAGGCCGCCGTGACAAAGGTCCAGGGATCGAGCGCTTCGCGCATCAGTCGGCCACCTCGGAAGCGGCTTCCGCAAAGGCCTTGCGACGCAGGCGGACTTCGGCCTGCTGGTCCGCCAGGATGGCACGCATGCGGGCCAGCACGACTCCGCCGAAAATCAGCGAAAAACCGACAGTCGAGACGAGCAGCGGCACAAGGAAATCGGGCGCCATCGCCGATTTGCCCATCGAAATGCTCGGCGGCTGGTGAAGCGAGTTCCACCACAGTACGGAATAATGGATTATCGGGATGTTGACCGCGCCCACCAGCCCGAAAATCGCGGTTACGCGCGAGCCGCCGCTGTTCTCGCTGCCGGCCGCATTGGCCAGCGCCAGATAGCCGAAATACAGGAACAGCAGCACCAGCATGCTGGTCAGCCGTCCGTCCCATACCCACCACGTCCCCCATGCTGGCCGGCCCCACAGCGAGCCGGTGATAAGACACACGGCAGTGTAGAGGGCGCCGGGTGTCGCGACGGCGCGAGCGGCGATCCCGGCCAGCGGATGGCGCCAGACCAGCTCGACGAAGCTTGCCACGGCGATCGCCGTCCAGCCTCCCATTCCGAGCCAGGCGGATGGGACATGGACATACAGGATCCGCACGGTTTCGCCCTGCAGCCCTTCGGCCGGGGCGACGAACAGCCCCCAGGCCAGCGCTACAGCGGTCACGGCCAGGCCACCCGCCAGCAGCGGCACCGTCAGCCAGCGAGCCAGGCGCAAGAATCGGGCGGGGTTGGCGAGACCATGCATGATCGGCGCGTTTGGCAGGTGAACCGGGGCTGGGCAAGGATAACCGGACACCCCGCCCCTTCGAAGGCGGGGATCGGGGCGAACCGTCAGCGACCGATCAGCTTTTGCGCCATCGCATCGGCAACCTGATCGGGTGAACGGCCTGTGGTTTCCGCATCCTTCCAGATCGCCGAAAGCCGGCCCGGGATCTCGTCGAGCTTCGCCTGCACCTGTTCGACGCCGCAGTGCTCGCCCGTCTGCCGGGCCAGATATTCCAGCGTCACGGCAATGATGCCGCCGGCATTGATGACATAGTCGGGCGCATAGAGGATGCCACGCGCGGCAAGCGCCGGGCCATGCCTTTCCAGCGCGAGCTGGTTATTCGCCCCGCCCGCCACGACAGGCGCGGCCAGGCGGGCTATCCCTTCGTCGTCCAGGATCGCGCCCAGCGCATTGGGGCTGAAGACGTCGCATTCCACATCCATGATCGCTTCTGCCGGAACGACTTCGCCGCCCAGCTCGCGGGCGAGATCGTCCGCCCGTTCCCGGTCGATATCGGCAAGCGTGAGCTTCGCGCCGTCCGCCGCGAGCAGCCGGGCAGTCCCGCCGCCGACGCTGCCGGTGCCCTGGATGGCCACATGCACGCCTTCCATGCTCTCACGGCCGAACTTGTGCGCAACAGCAGCCCTGATCCCCAGATAGACGCCCCTGGCGGTGAAGGGCCCGGGGTCGCCGCCCGCGGCCCCGGCATGCTTCGCAGGCAGGCCGGTGACGAAGGACGTGCGCTCGGCAATCGCCACCATGTCAGCGTCGGTCATGCCGACATCCTCGGCAGTGACGTAGCGCCCGCCCAGCGCTTCGATCGCGTCGCCAAGCGCGGCGAGCATGGCGGGCGTCTTGGTACGCTGCGCATCGGCGAGAACCACCGCCTTGCCGCCGCCCATCGGCAGGCCGGCCATTGCGTTCTTGTAACTCATTCCGCGCGAGAGACGCAGCGCATCGCGCATCGCCATGGCCGGATCGGGATAGTGCCAGAACCGCGTTCCACCGGCGCCGGGTCCGAGATGGCTGGAATGGACGGCGAAAATCGCGGTCAGGCCGCTTTCGCGATGGCGAACCAGCTCGACAAGCTCATGATCGTCGAAATCGGGCTCGGTCCAGAAAGCCGTCACCTGCCGCTCCAGCCAGAGATGGAAAATGGGGCGACCGACGGGGCTCGAACCCGTGACCTCCGGTACCACAAACCGGCGCTCTAACCAGCTGAGCTACGATCGCCATGCACTGCGCGCATATTGCGAGGCGCGCTGTTAGGGAACGTCGCGCCCCTCGACAAGCGGCGATTGACGCGGGAGCGCGCTCTCGCACAGGCCGCGCGGAATGCAAAGCAAAAATTTCGCGGGCCCGGCGCGGACGTAATTTTAATTGTCACATGCATGTCTTATGGCGCGGGCCATGTCCGGTCCCGGGGAATCGTCCGCGCAGCATCTGCTGTCTCGCAAGGGCATGCAGCGTGTGCCCTCGCCCAAGCTCGAACTGTTCATCCTGCGCGATTTCCTGTCCGGGGCCGAGTGCGATGCGCTGATCGACAGGATCGACGCCAAGCGGCGCCCTTCGACGCTGGCCAATTTCAACGGCGACGAACTGTTCCGCACCAGCGAGACCTGCGACCTCGACCATGCCGATCCGGTGGTTGCGGCGCTCGACGCCAAGCTCGGCGAAGTTTCAGGCATCGCGCCGGACCACGGGGAAACGATGCAAGGGCAACGCTACGAGGTCGGCCAGGAATTCAAGGCCCATACGGATTGCTTCGAACCCAGCAGCGAGGATTGGGACAAATACTGTTCGGTAGCCGGCCAGCGCACCTGGACCTACATGATCTATCTCAATGAGGTCCCTGCCGGCGGGGCGACGCGTTTCAAGGAGATCGGGAAGACCGTCCGCCCCGAGCGCGGCAAACTGCTTGCCTGGAACAACCTCAATCCCGACGGCACGCCCAACATGGCGACGATGCATCACGCCATGAAGGTCCGCAAAGGGCTGAAATACGTGATTACCCGCTGGTATCGTGAAAAGCCGTGGCAGTGATCGCAGCGTTCACGGCTGGTTCTTTCGAATTCTTGCGATGGGAGCGGCAGCTTGCCACCGCTCCCATCGCTCGCAAGACTGAGGGAGCCTTACGGGTTAGCCGTTTGCCATGGTCGACGACGTCGAATTGAACGTCGTACTGAGTTGGTCACCGATGCCCTGCATCGCGCTGACCGCGGCAACGGCGATCAGCCCACAGATCAAGGCATATTCGATTGCGGTCGCGCCGGATTGGTCGCGACACAGCCTTTGCATGAATTTCATTCGAGTCTCCTGATATTGCGGTCCTCCACAATCTGCCCGAGCGCCGTACCCCTACATGCCCCCGAGCGATCCCCCGGTTTGCACAGGAGGATCGAGCGATTTTCACCCGTCCGCCATAACTGCGAATGAAGGTGGCAAGTGAACAGGTTTGATTAACGCGCGGCCAACCATGCACCGCTTTTCGGGCCGCAGGCCCCCTTGGCGGCAGTCAATCCCAGGAGAGTGGCCTGGCGACCTGTTCCAGCGGTTTGCGCTCGCTGTCTATGCCGATAAGCCGGGTCAGCACTGCGGCGGCTGCCATCAGTCCCGAGCCAAGCAGGTAGCCCAGCAGGACCTGGTCGCGAGACCCGCTTTCTATGAGCGCTCCGAAGAGCCAAGGGGCCGCTACCCCGCCGATACCGGTTCCCAGCGCATAGAAGATGGCGATGGCGAGCGCCCGCGTCTCCAGCGGGAAGCTTTCCGCCACCGTCAGATAGGCCGCCGAAGCAGCGGCAGAGGCGAAAAAGAAGGTTACGCTCCAGCACAGCGTCTGGGTGAAGGCATCGAGCAGGCCCGCACGGAACGCCAGCCCGCTCGCCATCAGCAGGACCGCGGACATGCCGTAGGTCAGCATGATCATCGGCCTTCGTCCCACACTGTCGAAGAAGCGGCCGAGGATCAGCGGGCCGAGCACGTTGCCCGCCGCGAACGGCAGGATATACCAGCCCACGTCCGAGCCCGGCACGCCGTAGAAGTCCGTGAGCATCATGGCGTAGGTGAAGAAGATCGCATTGTAGAAGAAGGCCTGGGCTATCATGAGCGAGAGCCCGTAGACGGTGCGCTGGGGATAGGTCCGAAACAGGGTTACCGCCACTTCGAGAAGCGATGTCGACTTGCGCGAGCGGACGGCGACGGGCTGTTCGGCAACCGGCGGGATCGTGTAGCCTTCCGCTTCGATCCGCTTCTCCAGGGCGGTGACGATGCTGTCAGCCTCGCCATATCGGCCGTGTATCGCCAGCCACCGTGGGCTCTCCGGCAGGAACCGCCTCAGATAGATGATGACCGATCCGATCAGGGCGCCGCCGAAGAAGGCAAGGCGCCAGCCCGTGTCAGGCGTGAACAAGTCCGGATCGAGCAGGATGATCGACAGGCCGCTCGCCATGGCCGCCCCCACCCAGAAGCTGCCGTTGATCGCCAGGTCGGTCCAGCCGCGCCGCCGCGCCGGTATCAATTCCTGGATAGCCGAGTTGATCGCGCTGTATTCGCCGCCGATCCCGGCACCGGTAAAGAAACGCATCAGCGCGTAGCTCGGCAGGTCCCACGCCAGCGCCGTTGCCGCCGTGGCCACGAGATAGAGGCCCAGCGTAACGCTGAACATCCGCTTGCGCCCAAGCCGGTCGGTCAGCCATCCGAAAAACAGGGCGCCCACGACAGCGCCGGCAAGATAGGCGGAGTTGGCAAGGCCGACGTCCGATGCGGACAGCCCCAGGCTGGCCTCGTCCCTCAGAGCGCCAGCCACCGAACCGGCCAGCGTGACCTCGAGCCCGTCCAAAATCCAGGTTATCCCGAGCGCGACCACCACGAGCCAGTGGAAGCGGCTCCACGGAAGGCGGTCGAGCCGGGCCGGCAGACGCCCGGCGAGTTCGTTCAGGCTGGGGTCCGAACCCAAATGGCGCTCCCGTTTCCGGCCTCGCTTCGCAATTGTTCGATTGGGGCCATCCTACCCAAGGCGTTCCCCGTGGCAATGTCGGGGTTTCATGTGCCCCAGATGTCGGCAGCGATTACACTCGAACAGGCGGGCAACCAAAATTTAACGGAATTCCCAAGAATATCACGGGCGATCGTCAACGCGACACCGCCATCAATCTTCGGGAATCACGCCATGAGCACCAAATTAGCCCGCTTGCCCGCCACCTCCGAGGAGGTTGGACCAGAGCGGCGTCAATCAGCCCGGCATCCGGCCCGGGCCATGGCGAAGCTCAGTTCCTCGCACGGCGAGGAAACCGAAGCGACGCTGGCCGACGTTTCGATGCACGGATGCTGCGTGAAAAGCAAAGTGGCCTGGTTGCGGACCGGAACGTTCATCACGATCGGGATCGCGGGCGAATCGGCGCTCCCGGCGATCGTGCGCTGGGTTCGCGACGGCTCGGCCGGCATGGAATTCCTTCGCCCGATCCCGCCGGAGTGCAAGGAGTGGCACGCCCTGCTGGAATCGTCCTTCGGGCCCTAGAATTCGGGAAGAGAATGCGGAAAGGGCGGCCCCCGCCGAGCCGCCCCCCAGAAAAACCGTCTGCCTGTGCGGTTCAGCTCTTCTTAAGCGTAAGTCCGCCGAAACGCTTGTTGAACTGGGCGACACGGCCGCCTTCGTTGAGCAGGCGCTGGTTGCCGCCGGTCCATGCCGGATGCGAGGTGGGATCGACTTCGAGGACCAGCGTTTCGCCTTCGCTGCCCCAGGTGGAGCGCGTTTCGAAAACGGTGCCGTCGGTCATCTGCACCTTGATCATGTGGTAATCGGGATGGGTATCGGCCTTCATGGATCGAACTCTCTTGGTGTGGCCGGTTCCGACCGGCCTCAAATGGGAAGCGGCGCGCATAGCGACACATTCCCTGAAATGCAACTCCCCTCCCCACTCCGGAGAGGTAACGACGCCTAGGCTTGCGGCGGATCGGCCACCATCGCGGTGAAGTTCACCTCACAGGTCGGCTTGCCCTGGATCGAGGCCTTGCCCCAGAACTTGCAGACCCGCGAGCGCTTCTGGACGAAGCCGACATTGAGATCGAGCAGCACGCCCGGCTCGACCGGGTTCCGGAACTTCGCCTCATCGATCGCCATGAAATAGACGAGCTTGCCGGTACCCGACAGTTCGAGCGTCTCGATCGCCAGTATCGCCGCAGCCTGCGCCAACGCCTCGATCTGGAGCACGCCGGGCATGATCGGGCGGCCCGGGAAATGGCCCTGGAAGAACTGCTCGTTGAAACTAACGGCCTTTACGGCATGAATCTCCTCGCCGATCTCCAGCGAGACGACCCTGTCCACCAGCAGCAACGGATAGCGATGCGGTAGAGCCGCCAGGATCTTGGCGGTATCATAGCTGGCCGCTGCCGCTGCTGCGGCGCCCTTGGTATCCTCGCTCATGTCTCCCCCTGGCGGTCTGTCAGCGTCCTTGAGGCTGAGGCCCGGCCGAGACGCCGCTGCCTGCCTGGCCCTGCTGAGCCGCCTGAGCCGCACGCGCCTCGCGGACTTGCCGCGGCTCCCAGCCCTGCGGAGGGACCAGCTGGGCAGCGGGGATCAGCGTGTTCAGTTCATTCAGGATATCCTGATTAAGATTGTAGGCCTGAGCGTTCACAGCCAGTACGGCCTGCGGGCTGAGCAGCAGCGATACCTTCTTCTTGTTCATGGCGTTCTTTACCGCCTGATCGAGCTTGTCCTCGATCTGCTCGTTTACATAAGCCTCGGACATCGCGACCGGCTGGAGAATTGTCTGCAGCTCCTGCTGGCCCGACTGCTGGATCTGCTGAATCTGCTGGGCCTGCTGCGCCAGCAACTGCTGGTTCGGGCTCGAAGCCTTGCTGTCGGTGTTGAACTTCGTGACCATCGGATTGAGCTGAGCCTCAATCTGCTTGCGGCGGGCCTCCGCCTGATCGAGCTGCGCCTTGTAAGTCACCGGCCGCTGTTGCTGGGCGGTACGGAAAGCGTTCGAGTTGGCAATCACGGCATCGAGGTTGGCTACCGCCAGCCCCTGAACGACCGGGCCGCTGGACTGCGCCAGAACGGGCTGCGCGGCCGAACCCAGCATCAGGCTGGTGGCGAGGATCGCGGACTTGAAGAGAGTCTTCATCAGAATTGGGTTCCCACGTTGAATGTGAAGGATTTGGTATCGTCACCCTCACGCTTGAGGAGGACCTTCGAGAAATCGATCCGGAAGGGACCGAATGGCGAATTCCAGTTCACGCCGATGCCGACCGCGACGCGCGGCTTCCAGGTGTTACCGACGAAGACCTCCTGGAACGCGAATGTGCGGCCCAGCTGATCGTTGGCGAGCTGGGGGACACCGAAACAGGCCGGCGGATTGGCATTGGTCATTTCCGTGGTCGTAGAGGTCGCGGTCGCTGTGCAAACGCCGTCGGTATTGAATTCGGCCTCGTCGATCTGGGTATACAGGTTATTCCCGTTGGCGTCACGCGTCGGCAGGAATTCACCATCAGGTCCGGTATCCGTCGTCTGCGGCCGGGTAATGCCCCAGACCGCACCGACATCGACGAAGATCGAAGGCCTCAGGCCAAGCTCGCGCGCACCGGATCCCAAGGGAATTTCAAGCTCCGCGCGGCCCAGATAGTAATATTTGCCGCCCAGGGAATCGTCGGTGGAATTGCGCCGCTGGTCGGACGGCGTGTCGAGGACGCCGTCACCGTCGGTATCGATGTAGAACTTGCGCAGCACCCTCGGGCCGACGCCGCGGATGTCGAAGCCGCGCATCTGGGGTTCGCCAAGGTAGAAGCGATCCGTCAAGCGAACGTCATCGACAAACGGAATGTTGCGGTCCTCGAGCGACTTGATCGCGCCGCCTTCTCCCGAAATCGAGAAAATGAACCCACCACCGATGGGCCAGTACTTGGCCGCGTTGGCGCGTGCCCGAACGTATTTGACCGACCCCCCGAGGCCCGCGAAATCACCGCTGACCGAGGCCAGGAAACCGCGGGAGGGACGGATGCGGTTGTCGAGAGTGTCATAGATCAGCGACAGGCCGACAATCGAACTCGTCCGCTTGCCGATGGCTTCGCAGAGATAGCGCCCGGCAAGTAGCGGATCGCATTCCAGCGCCGGCGGATTGACGCGATCGGTAAAGAACTGGTTCCGGTCGAGCGTCACGTCGTCGTAATTGAGCGTGTAGCGAACGATGCCGGTGATATACTCGCTGAGCGGGACGCCGGCGCGGATCTGGAAGCCCGTGGTCGACTGCTGGTAGGTCGTGTTGCGGTCGCGGTTGAAGTAGTTGAAGCTGTCGTAGTCGCGCCGGTAGATGTCGATGCCGGCCGAAACGTTGCGATCGAACACATAGGGCTCGGTGAAACTGGCTTCGACCGCCTTCGTGTATTTCGAATAGCTGCCCGACAAGCCGATGGTCTGGCCGCGACCGCGGAAATTGCGCTGCCGCACCGACGCCTGGAAGATGAAGCTCTCGATGCTCGAAAAGCCTGCCGAAAGCTGCAGTTCGCCGGTCGGCTTTTCCTCGACATTGGCTTCCAGCACGATCCGGTCCGGCGCACTGCCGGGCTTTTGCTCGACTTCGAATTTCTCCTGGAAATAACCGAGCGACTGGATGCGGTTCGATGACCTCTTGACCTGGAGCGAGTTGAAGGCGTCGCCTTCGCCCAGGCGGAATTCACGCCGTATCACCTTGTCCTGGGTCAGCGTGTTGCCGTTGACGTCGATCCGCTCGACATAAACGCGAGGTGCCTCGGCGATCACGAAGGTGACCCCCATGGTGAGGTCTTCCTTGTTGCGATCATATTGCGGGCGGACGTCCGCGAAAGCGTAGCCGAAAGTGCCGGCTGTCTCGTTCAGCCCCTCGATCGTGTCTTCGACCTGCTTGGCATTGTACCAGTCGCCCTGCTTCATCGGCAGTCGCTTGGCCAGCACTTCACCGTCGAAATCGCGCAGCTCGCTATCGACCTCGACGTCGCCGAACTTGTAGCGTTCGCCTTCCTCGACGACGTAGGTGATGATGAAGTCGCGCTTGTCGGGGGTCAGCTCCGCGACGGCCGAGACCACGCGGAAATCGGCATAGCCTTCGGTCAGGTAGAACTGGCGCAGCTTCTGCTGATCGAACGCGAGCCGGTCAGGGTCATAGCTGGTGTTCGAACTGAACAGGCGGAAGAAGCGGGACTGCTTCGTGACCATCTCATCGCGCAGGTCGCCATCGGAGAACTTCTCGTTGCCGATGATGTTGATCTGCCTGACCTTCGACTTGTCGCCTTCGGTGATCTCGAAGACGATATCGACGCGGTTCTGGTCCAGCATGACCATCTTCGGTTCGACAGTGGCGGCAAAGCGGCCCTGGCGCTTGTAGAGCTCGATGATGCGGGCGACGTCTGCGCGGACTTTCGACCGGGTGAATATCTGCCGCGGCGCCACCTTGATTTCCGGGAGGATCTTGTCGTCCTTGACCCGCTTGTTGCCTTCCAGGATGATGCGGTTGACGACCGGGTTTTCCCTGACCTCGATCTCCACGTGGCCCGCCTCATTGCGCACCTGGACCTGGGCGAACAGCTCAGTCTCGTAGAGGTCCTTCAGCGCCTGGTCGGCCGCTTCCTTGGTATAGGGCTGGCCGACGCGCAGGCGCGTATAGGACAGGATCGTCTGCGGCTCGAGCCGCTGGTTGCCGACGACGTTGATGGACTTGATCGGCATCGCGGATGGACTGGCTGCCGCCGCAGCCGCGGAAGCCGCCGGAGTCTCGGCTTCGGCTTGCGCAAACGCCACCGATGGCATGCCCGACAGGACTGTGGTTCCCAGAAGCAGTGCCGGCAAAGACAACGCGCGGCGGGCGTTAACGCAGCGAACCATGTTCAGTCCCATTATCTACTCGGCAAATCCCGTTGTAATTCGGCAGTCCGCACTTCCAGGTCGTTCATGGCAGGCCCTGCATCCTCGCGCAAACAATCGCCGCCCTGTGCCCGATGGACGGCAGCCAATCAAGCGATCAATCCGGCCACTGGCCGCAAACCGCCGGCCTATCCCCCGAAAACCGGGAGCGAGGCCAGATCATTGATCGTGACGAACAGCATGAGTGCCAGGACAAGTGCCAGGCCCGTACGGTACGCCCATTCCTGACTGCGAAGTCCCAACGGCTTCCGGCGCACCGCTTCCGCTGCGTAGAAAGCCAGGTGCCCGCCGTCGAGCGCGGGGATTGGCAGGAGGTTGATGAATGCCAAGTTAATCGAGATCAGTGCGGCGAAGCTCACGAACTGCGCCCAGCCCAGACTGAGCTGCTCTCCCGAATATTTCGCGATCTTGATCGGGCCGCCCAGTTCCCGGATCGAACGCTCCCCGGCAAAGATCTGGGCGATGCCGGTCGCCATCATGCGCATGATGCCGATGCTCTGGTCGAAACCGAGCGCCACCGCCTCCACCGCGCCCACGGACACGAGCGACGCCTTGCCGGCGTAAATCCCGATCCGGCCGATCCGCGCTTCGTTGCCGAACCGGTCGGTCTCGACAGCCTCGGCAATGCGGACCGGCACCTCGATGGCCTGTCCTTCACGCTCCACGGAGATGGTCACCATCTTCCCGGGATACGGCACGACATGCGCGGGGATGTCCATGAAGTTCGAAATCGCATCGCCGTCGACGGCGACAATCCGGTCGCCTACCTTCAGGCCCGCTTCCTGCGCCGGCGAGCCCTCGGTAAACTGCGCGATCTCGGACGTCGCAACCACCTTGCCGAAGGCCAGGTTGAATGCGGCGAAGATAAGGACGGCAAACACCAGGTTGGTGAGCGGCCCGGCCAGCACGATCAGGCTGCGCTGCCACAGCGGTTTGGCATGGAAGGTATAGGCGCGCTCTTCCTCGCTCATTCGCGCCAGCGCTTCGTCCGGCACGGAGATGGCGTTCCAATCGCCTGCAAACTGCACATAGCCGCCGAGCGGCAGGGCCGAGAGCTTCCAGCGTGTTCCCCGCTTGTCGGTCCAGCCCCACAACTCCTTGCCGAACCCGACCGAGAACACGTCCGATTTCACGCCGAACAGGCGGGCGACCAGGTAGTGGCCCAGTTCGTGCACCACCACCAGCGGCCCCAGCAGAAGCAGGAAGGCAATCACCGTCACGAGCAGATTGGGGGATTCAGTCAAGCGGGGCGGACTCCGTCAGCAGGCCGGCCTTGGCGCGCGTTCGCGCTTCGGCGTCGATGGCGATCACCTCATCCAGCGTGGCCGGTGCATCGGGCGCATAGCACGAAAGCACTTCCTCTACATGTGCGGCAATGCGGGTGAATGCAATCCGACCGTCAAGGAAGGCGGCGACCGCGATTTCGTTGGCCGCGTTGAGCACGGTCGGCGCAGCACCGCCTGCCTGTGCCGCCTCTCGCGCCAGCCGTGTCGCCGGGAAGCGCTGCTCGTCGGTCTCCCGGAAGGTAAGTGCCCCGATCGCCGCAAGATCGAGCGGCTCGCAAGGCGTGTCCATCCGTTGCGGCCAGGCAAGCGCCGATGCGATCGGCACCCGCATATCCGAAGGCCCCAGCTGGGCCAGAGTCGAGCCGTCACGGTATTCGACCATCGAATGAACGATCGACTGGGGGTGGACGACGATGCGCAGCCGGTCGAGCCCGACCGGGAACAGGTGGCTGGCCTCGATCAGTTCGAGCCCCTTGTTCATCATCGTCGCGGAATCGACGCTGATCTTGGCGCCCATGTCCCAGTTGGGATGCTTGACCGCCTGCGCAGGCGTCGCGTTCTTCAACTGCTCAACCGACCAGTCACGGAACGGACCGCCGCTCGCCGTGAGCGTGATGGAACGGACATGGCCGATATCGTTGCCCGCAAGGCACTGGAAAATGGCATTATGTTCCGAATCGACCGGCAAAAGCGTCGCTTTGCTGCGATCCACGGCAGCGGTCATCACTTCTCCGGCCGAGACCAGCGCTTCCTTGTTGGCGAGGCCGACGATACCGCCCTGCTCGATCGCGGCCATGGTCGGCGCAAGGCCCGCGCAACCGACAATTGCGGCGATCGTGATGTCTGCGCTGCGTGCGGCTGCCTCCACGAGGGCACTTTCGCCACCGGCCGCTTCAATGTCGCTGCCCGAAAGCGCGTCACGCAGTTCGGCGAGGCGGCTTTCGTCCGCGATCACGGCGATTTCTGCAGAAAATTCCCGCGCCAGTCTTGCCAGCTCGGCGCAATTGCCGTTGGCCGTGAGCGCCACGACCCGCCAATTGCCCTTCTCCCGCCGGACCAGGTCCAGCGTCGAGGCACCGATCGAGCCGGTAGCGCCGAGGATCGAAATGCTGCGCACGGTCAGACGATCTCCGTCAGTTTTGCCGCCATGCCCACGATGATGGCAACCGGAAGCAAGCCATCGACCCGATCGAACACGCCCCCATGCCCCGGTATCAGTCCGGAACTGTCCTTAACGCCTGCACGCCGCTTGAGCCAGCTTTCCAGGAAATCCCCGAACTGCGCGGCAACCGCCAGTATCGCGCCGATCGCCGCCCCCGCGAAGATGGCAGCCCAGGGCGTCCCGCCGTCGTGAGCGGTTGCCATGGCGCCCGCCGCCGCCGCAATGAAGCCGACCACGGCGGCACCGAACAGCGCGGATGCAGCCATGCCGCCAAACAGGCCGGCCCAGGTCTTGGAAGGGCTGATCGCCGGCGCGATCTTGGGCCCACCGAATGTGCGGCCGGCAAAATAGGCGCCGGTATCGGTCAGGATCACGAAACCCAGCGTGATCCCGACCAGCAGGCCCGGCATGATCACCAGCGAAAACGCGGCAAGGCCGATGTAGGCCGCTCCGGCCACGATGCCGGCCACGGCAGCGGCCGGAGCGATACCCATTGCAGCGACCAGCCGGATCAACTCAAACAGCAGCGCGAGCGCTACGGCAGCGACAAGCGCGTCAAGCACAAGCCCGCCGAGATAAAGCGCTACGCCGGCCACTGCCAGCATCACGATGGCCGAGAGGGTGCGAACCGGCAGGTCGGATTTTCTGGCGACCTCACCTTCCCCCATAGCGGCGTTCCCGTTTGGCGAATTCGATGAGCGCCTGCTCGAGATGGTCCGGGGTGAAATCGGGCCAGAGGACATCGGTGAACCAAAGCTCCGCGTAGGCAGCCTGCCACAGCAGGAAGTTGGAAAGACGCAGCTCACCCGACGTGCGGATCAGAAGATCCAGAGGCGGCAAGTCGGCGGTATCCAGTTCGGCGGAGATCGCCTCAGCCGTCACTTCGCCCTTGGCGGCCGCCCTGCCCGCGGCGCGCGCGATCTCATCCTGCGAACCGTAGTTGAGCGCGACCACGAGCGTCACCCCGTCATTGCCAGCGGTGCGCGCCAGGGCATCTTCAACCAGATCGACGACATCGCGCGGAAAGGCCTTGTAATCACCGATGATTTTCAATCGGACGTTGTTCGCAGCGAACTCGTCCAGATCGCTCAGGATGAAGCGCTTCAGCAGCCCCATCAGATCGGAGATCTCCTCTTTCGAGCGCCGCCAGTTCTCGGTGGAAAAGGCATAGAGCGTCAGTGCGTCCAGCCCCATCTCGCGCGCGGCCCTGACCAGCCTGCGCACCGATTCCACGCCACGCTGGTGCCCGACGGCATGCGGCATGTGGCGCTTCTTCGCCCAGCGCCCGTTACCGTCCATGATAATCGCGACATGGCGGGCGCCATGACCGCCCCCGCCGTCGCCTTCATGCGTCGCCAAAGCCGATTGCCCGCTGCGTCCCCCAGCTTCGCTCGGCACGAACGTGGACGCAGGCACTTTCCTCACTGGCCAAGAATGTCCTTTTCCTTTCGGGCGAACTCATCATCCGCCTGTTGGATCATGTCGTCGGTGAGCTTCTGCACTTCGTTCTCCGACCGCTTGCGCTCGTCTTCGGAAATTTCGCTCTTCTTTTCATCGGCCTTGAGCGCTTCCATACCGTCACGCCGCACGTTGCGGATCGCAACCCGTGCCTTTTCGGTATACTGGCCGGCGAGCTTGGCAAGTTCCTTGCGGCGTTCCTCGGTCAGTTCGGGGATAGGCAGGCGAAGGACATTGCCGTCATTGATCGGATTGAGCCCGAGGCCGGCCGAGTGGATCGCCTTTTCAACCGGTCCGACATTGGACTTGTCCCACACCTGCACCGAAAGTAGCCGCGGCTCGGGAACGGAAACGGTCGCCACCTGGTTCAGAGGCATCTGCGAACCGTAGACCTCCACCGTGATGGTATCGAGAAGCGCCGTGTTCGCGCGGCCTGTCCGCAGGCCGGAAAGATCGTGCCTGAGCGCCTCGACCGCGCCCTGCATGCGGCGCTCAAGGTCCGCCTTGTCGTATTTGGCCATGGTCAAGCCTCCTCCTGCACTATTGTTTGTACGCCGTTGCCTGACAGCACTCTGGCGAGGTTGCCGCGTTCGCGGATCGAGAACACCACAATGGGAATTCCGTTCTCCCGGCACAAGGCCACCGCGCTGGCATCCATAACCTTGAGGTTTTTCGAAAGAACTGCATCGTAACTTATTGTTTCAAATCGTTCGGCGCTTGGGTCCTTTTTCGGATCCGAGCTGTATACGCCATCCACGCTGGTGCCCTTGTACAGCGCATCGCACCCCATTTCCGCCGCGCGCAACGCAGCGCCGGTATCCGTGGTAAAGAAGGGATTGCCGGTGCCGGCGGCGAAAATCACGACGCGTCCCTTCTCAAGGTGACGCTCGGCACGGCGACGTATGTAGGGCTCGCACACCGATGCCATCGGGATCGCAGACTGAACGCGTGTTTCCACGCCCAGATTTTCTAGCGCGTTCTGCATGGCCAGCGCGTTCATTACCGTCGCCAGCATACCCATGTAGTCGCCCGTCGTGCGGTCCAGCCCCTTTGCCGCAGCGGATATGCCCCGGAAGATGTTGCCGCCTCCGATCACGAGGCAGATTTCAAGGCCGGTGTCCTTGGCCGCCTTCACTTCCTGCGCCAGGTCGGCGACGAATTCCGGATCGATCCCGTATTGCTGATTGCCCATCAGCACTTCGCCCGAGAGTTTGAGCAGGATACGCTTTGGCTTGGGCAGGCTCATGGGACCTTCGCTGAGAGGGTTGGAAAAGCGCGGCCCTTATAGCCGGAAGCCTGCTGCTGCCAAGTGCGGAGGCAACATGGAAAATCCCCGCTCCGGCGAACCGACCGGGAGGTCGGCGACCGGAACGGGGACCGAATTGAGAACCGATGCCCGGGCGTCAGCCCTGGACGGCAGCGGCGACTTCGGCGGCGAAGTCGCTTTCCTTCTTCTCGATACCTTCGCCCAGCTGGAAGCGGACGAAGTCCTTGAGCACGATCTTGCTGCCGGCTTCCTTGCCCGCCTGTTCGACGACCTGCGCGACCGGAGTCTTGTTGTCGATGACGAAGACCTGGCTGAGAAGCGCGTTTTCCTTGGCGAACTTGTTCACCGCGCCTTCGACCATCTTTTCCTGGACGTTCTCGGGCTTGCCGCTTTCGGCGGCCTTTTCCGCGGCGATCTTGCGCTCGCGCTCGATCAGCTCGGGATCGAGGTTCGCGGCATCCAGCGCCAGCGGGAACGCAGCGGCGATATGCATGGCGATCTGCTTGCCGAGCGGCTCGAGCACGTCGGCGCCCGCGTCGCTCTCCAGGGCGACCAGCACGCCGATCTTGCCCAGGCTGGGCGCGGCGGCGTTGTGCATGTAGGGCACGACCAGGCCGTTCGAGACCTCAACCGTCTTCATGCGACGCAGCTGCTGGTTCTCGCCGATCGTGGCGACATTGTTGGTCAATGCCTCGCCAACGGTGCCGCCTTCCGGGAAGGCGGCATCCTTGAGCGCATCGATATCGTCCGAAGAAGCGGAAAGCGCCACTTCGGTGGTCTTGCGCACGAAATCCTGGAACTGCTCGTTCTTGGCGACGAAGTCGGTTTCGGAGTTGACTTCAACGGCCACGCCCCGGGTACCGGAAACGGCAACACCTACCAGCCCCTCGGCGGCGGTGCGGCTCGACTTCTTGGCGGCGGCGGCAAGCCCCTTGGCGCGCAGCGCGTCAACCGCGGCTTCCAGATCACCGCCGGATTCGTCCAGCGCCTTCTTGCAATCCATCATGCCGGCGCCCGTGCGCTCGCGAAGGTTCTTCACGTCAGTGGCAGTGTAGGCCATCGCGTATATCCTCTTGAAATTATGTGGTGCGCGCGGAGCCATTGGCCTCCGCGCGCGACAGTTTCATGACGAAAGCCTTGCTCAGGCCTCTGTCGCCGGCTCCTCTGCCGGCTGTTCGACGGCCATCTCGGCCATAGGCTCATCGAGCGCACCGATATCGGCGCCCGAATCGATGATCGCTTCCTGGCCACCTTTCCGGGCCGCCTGGCCGACGGCATCGCAGTAAAGGCGAATGGCACGCGCAGCGTCGTCATTGCCCGGAATCGGGAATGCGATGCCCTGCGGATCGACGTTCGAATCGAGAATGGCGACGACCGGGATGCCAAGCACATTGGCTTCCTTGATCGCCAGCTCTTCCTTGTTGGCGTCGATCACGAACATAACGTCGGGAATGCCGCCCATGTCGCGAATGCCGCCAAGCGAAAGCTCAAGCTTGTCACGCTCACGGGTGAGCTGCAGCACTTCCTTCTTGGTCAGGCCAGCGGTGTCTCCCGAAAGCTGTTCTTCCAGGCTCTTGAGACGCTTGATCGACTGCGAGATCGTCTTCCAGTTGGTGAGCATGCCGCCCAGCCAGCGGTGGTTGACGAAATGCTGGCCGGCCGCCCGCGCTCCTTCGGCGACGGGCTGCTGCGCCTGGCGCTTGGTGCCGACGAACAGCACCTTGCCGCCGGCCTGGACAGTCGCCGAAACGAACTCGAGCGCACGCGCCATCAGCGGCACGGTCTGCGACAGGTCGATGATGTGGACGCCGTTCCGCGCGCCGAAGATGTACGGCTTCATCCGCGGGTTCCAGCGGTGGGTCTGGTGGCCGAAATGCGCGCCGGCCTCGATCAATTGCTGCATGGTGACGGTGGGAGCCGCCATAGAGAATTCCTTTCCGGTTCGTGCCTCTGGGAAGCTGGAACCGTGCGGAAATGGCCCGCTGCGGCACCGGTATGGCAGTGCTTCCCATGTGGATTTGCCGAGGGTTCGTAACGCTCCGGAGGGAACGCAAGACCCCGCGACGCGCGGCCCTTAACCGGGGCGACCGGGAAAATCCAGCACGAATTCACGCAGCCGCGCGACGGACCGGCTCGATTGACGGTTGACTTGCGAGAACAAATAAAGAACATTCAGCGCATCGACAGGAACATCATGCCAGATGATTCGCTTGTCCACAAGTTATCCACAGGCATTGCACAGCTTTGCCAAGACCGAAGGAAACACCGAGATGGCCAGCTTCCTGCTGCTCGCACTGTTCACCGCCAGCGCCGCGCTGGCCATTGCCAGCATCGCCTTCAGCATGCACCGCTACGGCCCGGCAGCCCTTCACCTGAAGGACAGGCTCGCCCGATGCCCCGAACAGCTGACGGTGCGCTGGAAGGTGACCACGATCGAATCCGGTCTTCCGGACGCTCAGATCCTAAGGCCCGATTTCCGGGCCAAGGCTAAGGCTGTTCAGCAGCAGCCCGGCCTGCGCGCTGCCGCTTGATCCGCGCATAGCTGAACAAGGCGAAGGGGATCAGCAGTAGATAGCCCACGCTTATGAAGACGAGGGTGAACCAGGGTTCAATCAACAAGGCAGCGACAAGAAGCCCCGCCAGGGCAATGACTTCCAGGCGAATATTCATACGCGGCCGCAGCCGCGACCAGCTCAGCGTCGGCAGGCTGGAAATCATCAGGAAAGCGATGAGCACGAGCCAGACGGCCACTCCCACGGGCTGGCGGAACTCCTCCCGCTCGCTGGCAATCCACAGATAGAGAGGCAGGAACGCAAGCCCCGCCCCGACCGGCGCGGGAACGCCGGTGAGAAAACCCGCCTGCTTGTGCGGCTGGTCGGGCAAGTCGATGCGCGCATTGAAGCGCGCAAGGCGCAGCACGCAGCATATCGCGAAGGCGAGCGCGGCGAACCAGCCGAGGCTCGGCAAGTCCCGCAGTGCCCAAAGATAGATAATCAGCGCGGGCGCCACTCCGAACGAGATCGAATCGGCAAGGCTGTCGAGCTCTGCGCCAAACCGCGACTGCGCCTTGAGCAGGCGCGCGGCTCTGCCATCAATGCCGTCCAGAAGCCCGGCGAGGATCACCGCCATCACCGATTTCTCGAACTCTCCGGCAATGGCGAAGCGAATTCCGGTCAGGCCCACGCACAAGGCAGCAGCTGTAAGCGCATTGGGAACAAGTGCTCGCAATGTCAGCCCCTTGGGCAATCGCCGGCTGCGCTGTTCGGGTTCGCCGTCACCATTCACTGGATCACGCCCTCGAGCATGGGCGCCTGCCCTACTTCGGCAAGGACCGTCTCTCCGGCGATGACCCGTTGCCCCAGGATCACGCGAGGTTCGGTGCCTTGCGGGAGATAGACGTCTACCCGGCTACCGAAGCGGATCAGCCCGACACGCTGTCCGCCGGCCAGGAAATCCCCGGGTTTTATGAACGGGACGATACGGCGCGCCACGAGTCCCGCGATCTGAGTGAAGCAGACAGCCAGTCCGTCCGACCTTTCAATCAGGATGTGCTGTCGCTCGTTTTCCTCGCTCGCCTTGTCGAGATCGGCATTCATGAACTTGCCGGGAATGTAGACCAGCCGCTTCACCGTGCCGCCGATCGGCGCGCGATTGATGTGAACATCGAACACGCTCATGAAAATCGACACCCGCGTGACCGGCTCGTCCGGCATTGCGGGCGATCCGCTGCCATCGTCCACGAGGAACTCGGGAGGCGGAGAGACCTTCTGGATGAGCGAAACGAGGCCGTCGGCCGGCGAAACGATGAAGCGCTCGTTCTGAGGCGTAACCCGTTGCGGATCGCGGAAGAAGGCGAGAATGCAGATGGCGAGCGCGCCCAGCGGCCAGGCGATGGTCTCCCATGCAGGAATGGCCGCGAGCAGGCTCAACCCCGCCGCAATCGCTGCAAATTTGCGGCCTTCAGGATGAACCGAGGGCCATTGCCAGCTCGCCTCGCCCCGCCCCTGGTTGTCGAGAGTTTCACCGGGCATCAGCGCCCTTTAGGCGGTGCGGACACAAGCCGCAATGGCCGTGCGCTCCTCAAAGCCCCTTGGTCATGCCCCCATCCATGTCGATGACCGCGCCCTGCAGCCATTCACCTTCCGGGGAAAGCAGGAAGGCAACCAGATTTGCGACGTCTTCCGGTGTTCCATAGCGCGCAAAACCGCCGTGCCGGGCGGCTTCGGCAGCGATCTCATCGAGACTGCGGCCCGATCCCTCCGCCTGTGCCTGCAGCCATCCGGCAAAGCGGGGCGTCAGAACGCCGCCGGGATTGATCTGGTTCACCCGGACACCCGCTTCGACCCCGCCATCGGCAAAGGCCTTTGTCATTGCGGTCAGTGCCGCGCTGAGCGGACCCGACATGGCATGGGCGAACCGCGGTGTCCGTGCACCGGTACCACCGATATTCACCACTGCGCCCTTCGTCTCGACCAGATGCGGCCAGACCGCGCGCATCAGCCGCAACGCGCCGAATACCTTGACCTCGAACCCCGACATCCATTCTGCATCGCTGAGAGCCAAGGCACTGCCGAATCGGGTGGTGCTGGCGCAGTTGACCAGCGCATCGATCCGTCCGCCCTGCCCTCCCACCGCATCAACGGCGCCCGCAATCTCTTCGGGGCTGCTCAGATCGCAGGGAACCGCGAAGGCGCCTTCGCCGACGTCCGCGACAGCACGGTCGAGCTTGTCGGACCGGCGCGCCACCATCGCAACGCGGTACCCCAGCCCGCAAAGGCGCCCGGATATTGCCTCGCCGATTCCCTCGCTGGCGCCGGTGACCATGGCGACCCGAACATCCCCACCCATTTTCATCCTCCCTGCGAAGCCCACGGGCAAAGCCGATCTAACCATCGCTTCCAGGACATGACCAGCGGCCATTCGCAGGAGTTCCGCGGCTCATCATGGTTACCAAACGTTAACCATCCGCATTGATAACGGCGAAATCCCGCGAACAGGGCAAACAGTCACACGTGCGCGCCGGCGGGAATGAACAGGGGACGCGAGGACAATGGAGATGCAGGACCGGGGCAGATCTGCACAGGCCTGGCGATGGCGCCGCCCCATATGGAGGCGGCGATGAAAATCCTTTTTTATCTGCCGGTTATCACCCCATGGTGGTTCGATCATGTGATCGCGCCGATGCTGCGCGCGCTGGACGGCGATCCGGAAGTGACCGAACAACACGTCATGATCGCACCGCTGTGGCGCAACACCGGGATCGACGGACATCAGCTCGCGCCGCTGGCGGATCTCGGCAAAGTCCATTGGCACGTGATAGATCAGGGCGAACCCGAAGAATTCCGGACCAATGGCGCCGGGCTTGAAGGACTTCTCGATCTCGTCGACGAAATCGAGCCGGACCTTTGCCTTGTCCGCAGCGCCGATTTCGAAACTCCCGCGCAGTTCCCGGGTATCGTCCGTCACATCATGGAGGGCGCAGCCGCGCCGTTCGAGACGGGCTCCAACTGGTTTGTCCTCGAAGAACACCCCTTCCGCTTCGGAATCTTCCCGGAAGCGGCCGAGCCAACCGCCAGAAGTTGCCAGGTGGCGCTCAGCGAGATCTGGGAAGCGATGGACGAGCGCCAGGTCCTTGAGGACGGTGCGTCCGATTGGCGCAAGCTGCTTGGCCTGCCTGGCGACCGCCCGATCATCTCGGTTCCGCTCCACTATGAGCACGAGGAGAACTTCTTCGGCGTTCACGCCAGCTTCGCCCGCGGAACCGATCTCTTGAGTTACCTGCTCGAGACGCTCGCCGATGATGCGTTCCTTGCGGTGACCGATCACCCGCTCAATCGCCTTTATACCAACAGGACAGCGATCGACGCGCTGATTTCCGGCAATGCCGACCGTGCCTGCCTGTGCGTTGCCGAAAAGCTGCCCCACGACGCCACCGGGCTGCTCTCCGCAAAAGCCGACGCCGTGCTGTCGGACCTCAGCAAGAGCTGGTCCATGGCCGCCTATTGCGGCACACCCATTGTCCATGTCGGCCGCAACGCCATGGCCGAATGGATCCATGCCACCAACGGCGTTGACCGGATCAACGGCAAACTTGCCGCGCGCGGCCTGCCGGGCGCCGATCCCTCCGCCGCCCGCGAGTGGTTCAGCTGGCACCTCGCCGCACGGCTGATGGTCCCCAAGGATGTAACGGCAGGGGCATTGATGCGGCAGGTCGACGGCATCGTGACCGATGAACAGATCGAGGAGGCCGCCGGCCGGATCAAGACGTGGTTCGACGGAGCACGCTGGACATGACGGCAGCCCGCAAAGCCATTCAACCGGTTGCCGAACCCGCCGGCATCGCGACCGTCTCGACCGTGGACTGGGCGATGGAAGTGCTGCGCGAGGAATCCGCCGCGATCGAAAGGATCATATCCGATCCCCCGCCGCACCTGGCCGAGGCGATTGCGCAGGTCTCTGCCGCAAGCGGGCCCGTGCTTTGCTGCGGTGTCGGCAAGTCCGGGCTCGTCGCCGCAAAGATAGCCGCTACGCTTTCCAGCCTCGGAACGCCCGCCTTCATCCTGTCCGCCGGAGATGCGGCGCATGGTGACCTTGGCGCTGTCGTGCCGGGCAGCGTCGTACTCCTGTTCTCCAACAGCGGCACTACGACGGAAATCCTGCGGATCGTGCCCGGTCTGCGTACGCGCGGCTGCCACCTGATCGGCCTTGTCGGTCGCGCGGCATCGCCGCTTGGCCGGGCCGTCGACACACTGATCGACTTGCCGGTCCAGCGCGAAGCCGATCACATCGGCATGGCCCCCACCGCCAGCACGACACTGCAGATGGCGATGGGCGACGCCATCGCCGTCGCCGCCAGCCGACTGCGCGGCTTCAAGCGTGAAGACTTTCTCAAGTGCCATCCGGCCGGCCAGCTCGGCCAGCATGCCCAGCCGGTCGCCTCGCTGATGCGAACCGGCGATGCAATGCCGGTTGTGATGCCGCACATGGCGCTCGCCGAAACGGCCAGCGCCATGTCGGCCGGACTGATGGGCGCGGCTTGCGTCGTCGACTGGGGGGGAAAGCTGCTGGGGATCATCGTCGATGGCGACATCCGCCGGGCGATCCAGGCCCGGCAGGACCTCTACAGTGTCACCGCCAGCGCAGTGATGCGCGCCGACCCGGTCGTGCTCCCCGCCACCGCCAGCATCGGCGATGCGCTCGAACTGATGCGAGCGCACGGCTCCGGTCTGCTTGTCCTGCCTGTCACCGATGACGACGGATGTCTCGTCGGCATGGTCCACAGCGTCGATCTGGTGCAGAACCTATGAACGTCCACGCCTCCCTCGCTCCCCGCCCCCGCGTCGTCGCTTTCGTTCCGGCCAAAGGCAGCAGCGAGCGCATCGCCAACAAGAACCTGCAGGTCCTCGACGGAGACCACCTGTTCCGCCGCAAGCTGCGGCAACTGGTCGCCTGTTCCGCGATCGACACGGTCTATCTCGATACCGAATCCGACGAGATTGCGGAACTCGCCGCAGATTTGCCCGTCAAACATCTGAAACGCCCGAAAAATCTGGCCGACAACTCATGCGACGGGCATGCCCTCTTCGCGTGGGAATGCGCCAATGCGGAAAGTGCCGACCTATACGTACAGGTCCTGTGTACCGCACCGTTCGTCACCGCCGACACGGTAGGTCGCGCTATCCAGCGAATGATCGACGACCCGGAGGCGGACAGCCTGGTCGGCGTCGCCAGCGCCCGGCAATATTGCTGGGCCGGAGGCGAGCCCGTCTACGGACGCGGCCGCATCCCGAACAGCGTGGAACTCGATCCGACGGTTGTCGAGGCCATGAGCCTCTACATCGTCCGCCGTCGCGAAGGCGAAGAGCCGCCCGAGCAGCGCTTCGGCAAGAAACCGATCCTGTTCGAGCTTGACCCAACGGAACAGGTCGACATCAACAATCCGGCGGATTTCGAGATGGCCGAAGCGCTTTGCGCCGGCCAGCGCGCCACGGAAGTGACACGACTTCGGGCAATGCAGCCCTATCTCTCCTCGCCTGTGCTTGCCGACATCGCCAAGGAGATGGGTCTCCGAGCCGTGCTGCCCCCGGCGATCCACGCTACCAGCCCCGGCAAGATGCTGGGCCGTGCGCGCACGCTCCAGCTGGTCGCGATCCCCTCCCAGGAGCGCGACAGCGATCGGTGGAAAGGCATCTACAATGCGTTGGACAGCTACCGCTTCGTGCGGCCCGGCTGCGTAATCGCGGTGGCCAACGAAAGTCCGGAGCACGCCTATTTCGGAGACCTCAACGCAACGCTTGCGATCAGGTCGGGCGCGGTGGGCGCGGTGATCGACGGCGTGACCCGCGACAGCCGCGACGTTTCGCTGCTGGGCCTGCCGGTCTACGCGCGGCAAAGCTATTGCGACGACATCAAATACGAAGGCACCCTCGGTTCGATGAATCGCCCGATCCGCATCGGCAACGTCGACATCCGCCATGACGACATGATCTTCGGAGACGAGAACGGTGTCGTGACCATCCCCGAGCGGCTCTGGCCGGAAGTCGAAAATGCCGCCTGGGACGTGCTTTCCAACGAGGCACGCATCCGCATCATGGCCGCGCGCGGCCGCGACGTGAACGAAATCCTCGCCGAATGCGGGGCCTTCTGAAACCCGGCATGAGCGCCCCGACCGTCTCCCTCGGCGAGCAGATCGCCTTTGCCAACGACCTTCCGTTCGTGCTGATCGGCGGCATGAACGTGATCGAAGATCGCGACACGCTGATGGAAGTCGCCAGTCATTTCGCCTCGGTCTCGAGCGATCTCGGCATTCCCTATGTTTTCAAGGCGTCCTTCGACAAGGCCAACCGCTCTTCGATCCACTCCTTCCGCGGCCCCGGCATCGACAAGGGCCTGGAACTGCTCGCTGAAGTAAAGGAGCGCTTCGGGGTTTGCGTCCTGACGGATGTCCACGAGCCGTCGCAGGCCGAACCGGTTGCGCAGGTGGCCGACATCATCCAGCTCCCCGCTTTCCTGGCCCGCCAGACTGACCTGGTGACCGCGATGGCCCGCACCGGCGCCGTTATCAACGTCAAGAAGCCGCAGTTCCTCGCACCCGAGGAAATGCGCCATATCCTCGCCAAGTTCCGCGAATGCGGAAACGAGCGGATTCTGCTGTGCGAACGGGGCAGCAGCTTCGGCTACAACAACCTTGTGGTCGACATGCTCGGCATGGACCTGATGAAGGCCTTCGCACCGGTCATCTTCGACGTAACACACGCTCTGCAAAGGCCCGGCGGCCGCCCCGACAGCGCCGACGGACGCGGCGATCAGGCGGCAGCGCTGGCACGATCCGGCATCGCACTCGGCATCGCCGGACTGTTCCTCGAAGCCCATCCCGATCCGTCGCAAGCCAAATGCGACGGGCCCAGCGCCCTGAAGCTGTCCGACCTGTCCGATTTCCTCAGGCAGGTGAAGGCGGTCGACGAGGCGGTGAAGCCCTACACGATCCGACAAAAGCCTTGATCGCGGCGCTTTGCTCGCCGCTCAGACACGGCACGAATAGGTCAGATCCGGCCGAACAGATACCGAGTTCCGCCCAGCTTGCTTTTGAGCAGCAAGCTTAGACCTCGGCCCGCTCCGATGACGTCCCGGAGTTCTGCGACGTGGCCATCGGGGTCGTTCGCGGCAAGACCTGGAAAGCGCGTTGTTCCTCGCCCGGGACGGGAACGGCCACGAACTGGCGCCAGATACCGAACAGGAATGCCAGGAACGCCACGCCGCCGATGAAGGCATAAAGCCCCCCCGGACCGAACAGCGTCATGCAGACGGAGCTCGCGATGGGTCCGGCTGCAGCGCCTATGGAATAGGTCAGGACAAGCGTTCCGGTTGCTCCCGTCCGCTCCGTCGGCACTAGGTGATCATTGGTGTGCGCGACACACAGCGGATAGAGTGCGAAGACAAATCCGCCAAATGCGACGCCCAGGATCGTGAACAGCGCAGCATCGGTTACCACAACCATGCAACCGCAAATCGCTCCCACGGCCGCAAAGGACAGGACGATAACCTTCCGGCGGTCAAAGCGATCCGAGAGCCTGCCAAGAGGCCATTGCAGGACAATCCCCCCGGCGATCACGCTGCTCAGCAAGCTTGCGATAGCAAGATTGGACATTCCGATGCGCTGGGCATGAATCGCAGCCATCGCGTAGAATGCGCCGAGCATGGCGCCTGTCGAGGCTACGCCGAAGAGGCCAAGGGGCGATGTCGCATACAACCTTCCCAGGCGAAACGTTTGCACCTCTTCGATAACCGGCTCAGCCATGCGGGTCAGAGCCACCGGGATAACCGTGAGGGAAAGCAGCAACGAGGCGACAACAAAAGGGAGCCTCGGGTTTCCGGGTTCGACACCCAGCAGCCCCTGGCTCACCGCCTGGCCGCCATAGAGAGCCATCATGTAGACGGCGAGCGTGGTTCCCCGGCGTTCCGGCTTCGCCTGATCGTTGAGCCAGCTTTCAAGGCAAACATAGACACCGGCGACACAGAACCCGTCGACAAGGCGCAATGCGATCCAGAACGGCACGCTCTGCACAATCGAATAGGCCAGTGCGCTCGCCGAAAAGAGCGAAACGAACGCGGCGAACGCACGGATGTGGCCGGCACGTGCAATCAACCGAAACACCATGATCGAGCCGACAGTCAGCCCGGCGAAATAGCTCGTGCCCAGCAAACCGATCAGCGGCGCGGCAACGTCCGCCTGGTTGAGGCGGATTCCAAGAAGCGCCGGCAAGGCTCCACTGCCTGCCAGGAACATGAAAATGGCGATCAGCAATGTGCGGATGGGCATCAACATGTACATGACTACTCAGTTTGGTCGGCGAGGTGCGGACTGCTCCGAAACGCCGGATTGCTAGGCGCCTGCTGCCTACATCATCGTTGCCCGGAAGGTCGACCACCCCGACTGGCCAGCGGGTAACTGGTGCTCGTCCAGTTGAACGAGCGCAAATCAAATTCAGTTCAATCAATGTAGAAACTCAAAAATACTTATTTATACTGTAAGTTGTATTTGATTTATCGCCACCGACCCTTAGTCACTTTCGCCATGTCTACGACTGTGGAAAAATTGTCTCCCACATGGGGCGAGCGAATATCGGCTTCGAGTCGTGTTGTTATCATGCAACATCTGGATTTTTATTTTATTGACCCGTGAGCGGAGGGTGGATCAAGGCTCAACTCTTTGCTAGCCGCCCGGCCCGTACCGCAGATTCTTCAGTTCGCAAGAGGTATATTATCGCGATCCGGGATCGCAGGTCCATCACAGGCGCTCTTGCGCCCCACCACTAATTGCAGAGCAGAGAAAAAAGGGGAGAACCTTTCATGCTCAAACTTCAAAGCGGCGCGTCGTTCGGCGCGCTGGCCGTTGCCATTGCCTCGCCGGCCCTGGCCCAGGAGCAACCCGCAGGAGAACGATCGGGCGGCGTTGCGGAGATCGTCGTTACTGCGACCAAGCGCAGCGAAAATCTCCAGGATGTGGCCATCTCCGTGAACGCAATCGGCGAGAAGGCGCTCGATGAGCTTCGTGTCGATACGTTCGAGGACTATCTCGTCCAGCTGCCCAATGTGACAGCCGGCGGCAGCGGACCGGGGCAAAGCACGATCTACATTCGCGGCCTCGCCTCGACGACGCCCAACCTCACCACTGCCGGCGTTGCCGGCCTCGCTCCCAACGTCGCGCTCTATCTCGACGAGCAGCCGCTTTCGCAGCCGGGCCGCAACCTGGACGTATATGCCGCCGACCTCGAGCGGATCGAAGTCCTGGCTGGCCCGCAGGGCACGCTGTTCGGCGCCAGTTCGCAGGCCGGTACGGTGCGCCTCATCACCAACAAGCCGCGCCTTTCGGGCTTTGCGGCGCGCGCCTCGGGCGGCGTTTCCTTCACCAAGGGCGGCGAGACGAGCTACAAGGGCGAGGCGATGCTGAACGTTCCGGTGACGGACAATTTCGCGCTTCGCGGCGTCGTCTTCCTCGATGACCAAGGCGGCTATGTCGACAACGTGCCGGGAACCCGCACGGTTGCGGAGAGCGGCAGGTTCCGCCCCGAAGGTACCGTGCGCGCCAACGGCGTGCCCGTCAGCGCCCAACGCGCCGGTTTCCAGGCTGGCAGCGACCTGAGCGGCGTCAATTTCCTTCCCGCCGACAATGGTGGCATCGCCGAAAAGGATTTCAACGACACGCAATACTCCGGTTTCCGCATTTCCGCGCTCTACGAATTCACGCCGGACTGGCGGCTGACCGTGACTCACTCGCGCCAGAGCATCGAGGCGGACGGCGTCTTCTTCGCCGATCCGGAACTCGATCTCGATGACCTGTCGATCCAGCGTTACGAAGACGATCGCCTCGAAGACGATTTCTCCAACACGAGCTGGACAATCGAAGGACGCATCGGCGCGCTCGAACTGCTCTATACCGGAGCCTACACCGATCGCGAGACCGAACAGCGCGTCGACTACAGCGACTACCTGTTCGTCGGCCAGTACCTGCCGTACTACATTTGCGATACGGCCGTCGTCTATCCGACCTACGTGAGCGCAGCGCCGGCAACGCCGACCTGCCAGCCCCCGAGCCTCTACGTAAACTCCAAGTCCGATACGACGGTTTTCACTCAGGAGTTCCGGGTCAACACGCCCAAGAAGGAGCGGATTCGCGCAACCTTCGGCGGGTTCTACTCCGATCTCGAGCTGAAGGAGCGCAACGACTTCTACTATCTTTCGCAGCTGGTCCGCGGCTCCGACGGTGTCACCACGGGTTTCCTGCCCAACTATCCGCTGACCAACATCGCAGCGCCTCCCGGCATGACCGGCAATGCTGCAGCCGGTTACTTCAGCGACCCCGGACCGTTCCCGTCGGGCGTGGGTTTCCGCAACGACGTGAAGCGGACCGACAAGCAGTGGGGCCTGTTCGGTGAAGCCTCCTTCGATGTCGTGCCCGACACACTGTCGGTGACGCTCGGCGCGCGTTACTACGACATCGAAGTGGACTTCGAAGGCAGCGCCAACTCGTCCTTCTTCAACCTCAGGTCGCCCGTATTCGGCCCCAACACGGCGATTGCGCCGGATCAGCGGGTGGATGCGCAGCTTGCCGGCACCAACATCAGCGCACAGTACGCCCCCGGCAACACGGTCGGCGCGCCCGACAAGGCGAAGACCAGCGGCGTGATCTTCAAAGGCACCGTGACTTTCACCCCGACAGAGGATCTGCTGTTCTACGCGACCTACTCGGAGGGCTTCCGTCCGGGCCTGCTCAACCGCCCCGGCGGCGCGCAGGGACCAGGCAACTACACCGTGCCGTTCGAGCTCGAAACCGACGAGGTGAAGAACTACGAACTCGGCTGGAAGATGGAGCTGCTCGACCGGCAGCTGCGCTTCAACGGCAGCGCTTTCTTTGTCGATATCAGCCGGCTGCAGACGACGATCTTCGATCCGAGCATCGTCAACCTGTTCTTCTCGGACAACGCGGCCGATGCAGAAATCTATGGCATCGAGGGCGATCTCACCTACGCGCCCTACTCAGTTCCGGGTCTGACGGTGGCCGGCGCCTTTTCGATCCTCGACACGAAGATCACCAAGGTGCTGACGCCGACCAACGACGTGCTGAAGGGCAGCGAGCTTGCCTATGCCCCGTCTTTCCAGGGCAATCTGCGCGTCCGTTACGAGTGGGATCTCAACGACACGCTGACGGCCCACGTCCAGCCGCAGGTCGTGCACTCGGCATCGAAATACACGGACATCATCGAGATCAACAAGCTGAAGCTCGACAGTTACACGATCTTCAACCTGTCCGCCGGTGTGCGCACCGACGAGTGGTCTTTCGAAGTGTTCGGAGACAATCTGTTCGACGAACGCGCCCAGCTGGCGGGCAACTTCTACTATGATCGCGCCCGCATCACGACCAACCGGCCGCTGACAGTGGGCATGCGCGTCTCATACGAGTATTGAGGCGAGAAGCGGCGAATATGGCGGCGGGCGGGCCTCGGCCTTGCCCGCCGCTTCGCATTTCTGGCAGGGAAAGCCATGGCCATGAGCGACGAGCAAGCTGTCGAAGCGCTGAAACGGGCGCAGGATGCGCTTCGCGACGGCCTCTTTGACAAAGCGCTGGAGCAGGCGGACGCTATCCTTGCGGCAAGGCCCGAGGATGCCGACGCATTGTACGTCGCCGCCGTCGCCTGCCGCTATGCAAACCGCTGGGAGGAGGCGAAGAGCTTTCTCGCGAGGTTGCACGCAGTCTCGCCCGAATTCGGTCGCGCCTGGCAGGAAGCGGGGCATCTCGCCCGCGCGCAGGGGCGAGTTGAAGAAGCACTCTCGGCCTATGCCCGTGCCTGTCAGTTCAATCCCGCGCTCGAAGCTAGCTGGCGTGCGCAGATGGAGCTTTTCTCAGCCACGGGCCGGCCGACCGAGGCGGCCGCTGCGCGCGCACAGGCCGAGCGGCTTGTTTTGCTCCCTCGCGAGCTGCTCGCGGTCACCAACCATCTGCACGAAGGACGCCTGCTGCGCGCCGAGGAAATCTGCCGTCATTTCCTCCAGCGCAATCCGAAGCATGTGGAAGCCATGCGCCTGCTCGCGGATATAGGTATGCGCCTTGGCGTTCTCGACGATGCCGAATTCCTGCTCGAAAGCGCCGTTGCCTTCGAACCCGACAACATCCAGGTCCGGCTCGACTACATCGAGGCGCTCAGGAAGCGACAAAAGTTCGAGGCAGCACGCAAGCAGGCCGAAGCGCTCCATGCACGCGATCCGGAGAACCCGCTGTTCCAGTCGCATCTGGCGATCGAAACCATGCAGACAGGCGACTACGAACGCGCATTCGAACTATTCGATGCGGTGCTTGCCAGACTTCCTCACGACCCGGCCACGCTGACTTCGAAAGGCCATGCACTGAAGACGACCGGGCGACAGGACGAGGCAGTCGCCTCCTACCGCGCCGCATACTCGGCAAAACCCGACCACGGCGATGCCTGGTATTCCCTCGCCAATCTCAAGACCTATCGCTTCAGCGAGGATGAAATCGCCGCGATGCACGAACAGGCCGAACGGCCCGATCTCGCGTTCATGGACCGGGTGCATCTCTCCTTCGCGCTCGGCAAGGCACACGAAGACCGGCGAGAATATGGCGAATCTTTTCGCTTCTACGAGCAGGGCAACGCCCTCAAGCGCCGCCAGACGCGCTACGATGCCGACAGGATGAGCACTGAACTAATGTCCCAGACCGAATGGTGCACGGCGGAGCTGTTCGAGCAACACCGGGGCCAGGGCCATGGCGCACCGGATCCGATCTTCATCGTCGGCCTGCCGCGCGCCGGCTCGACACTGCTGGAACAGATCCTCGCTTCGCACAGCCAGGTCGACGGCACGCTGGAGCTGCCCAACATCCTTGCGCTCGCGCATCGGCTACGGGGCCGCAAAGCCGGAAAGTCGAACTACCCGCAAGTGCTGCATGACCTCACCGGTGAACAGCTCGCGCAGATGGGCCGGGACTACGTCGAGAACACACGCATCCACCGAAAGGGCGCGCCGTTCTTCATTGACAAGATGCCGAACAATTTCCGGCATATCGGGCTTATTCGACTGATCCTCCCCAACGCGAAAATCATCGATGCGCGCCGCGCGCCGCTCGACTGCTGCTTTTCCTGTTTCAAGCAGCTGTTCGCCGAAGGGCAGGAGTTCACTTACGGCTTGCATGAAATCGGGCGCTATTATGCCGACTATGTCGCGCTGATGGCGCATTGGGACGAAGTGCTACCGGGCACGGTGCTGCGGGTGAACCACGAGGACGTGCTCGACGACCTCGAAGGCCGGGTCCGGCGCATGCTCGAATTTCTCGGCCTGCCGTTCGAACAGGCCTGCATGGATTTCCACCGCACGGAACGCGCGGTGCGCACCGCGAGTTCCGAACAGGTCCGCCAGCCGATCAGCCGAGCCGGACAGGATGCCTGGAAGCCATACGAACCCTGGCTTGGAGAACTGCGCGATGCGCTGGGACCGAACCTTTCCTGAAAGTCCGCAGCACTCGACTAAGCAGTCACCCAAGAACCGCCCTCTCGGCTCGCCCCGCCGCTGAACCGCTACTTCCTCCGATCGAGGCCAGGCGATCGAGGGAGCGCGGCAACAGCTCCAAGAGCTCTGCCCGTGGAACAGCAACTGGAAAGCAAGCATATGTCAGCGATATCGCGCGTGGACAGCGCGGTCCGACCGTGACAGCGGCGGAGAAGCTTGCGAGGCCGTTGGAAGTGGAGCCGGGATCACTGCTCGGTTAAGGCCAGCGGGCTTCGCATACGATCTGTTCTCGGCGTTGCCTCCCGTATTCGGCGCGATCTCAGCTGGGCGGCATTCTTACGAGATTGTGCACTGCCAATCGAAATGCGGCCAATATTCGTTTTGGATCGGCGCCGCGTTCGGCTGTCATGCGGCTCGTCATGCCATGGGACAGCATGACTATGGCCTCCAAACGATCGTCTACCTCGCGTTCGGGGATGTGCCCTGAAGATGGCAGGAGGTTTTCTCTCATTATGTCGCGAAACCGGCGATCTATCCTCTTTACGACATTTGCAACTTTGGGATTCCGGCCAGCTTCAGACATGATTTCAAGCGTTAGGGGAGCGCGGACCGGATCGATCCACCACGCAAACTGGGATATCCAGGCATCCATAAACGACGAAGATGTTGCCTGGTCGTTCTTTTCAGCAGCGGCAAGAAGGTCCTCAAAACCCGAGAATCTTCGTTCCGCAAGCGCAATGATGATCGCTTCCTTGTTGTCAAAGTACTGATAGATGTGTCCGGCGCTCATGTCCGCTGCCGCCGCGATCCGCGACATGCTTGCTCCGTGAAATCCTTCAGCAAGGAAACACTCTTCAGCAGCGTCAAGGATCTGCTCCTGGCGCCTCTTTGTCCTTTCTTGCTGTCGAGCCAGAGCTTGAGCGGTGCGAACCATATTTCCCCATGCGCATCGGACCATACCGAGGTTGCCCCTGTTCCCTAACGAAACCGACGCCGGGACTGAAGAGGGCAACCTTCAAACGCGGCCTTGCCAACATATAAACGAATGAATATTCATTCGTAAAGTTTGGGCACGGTGCAGATCGGAAAGCCGCTCCTTCCGCCGCGCTTCACAAACAATTGGAGGAGACCGCCCGTGAACAGGCCCGAGACGCTTGGATTTGCCAACATAACCGGCAAGGACATGGATGAGGAAAAGCTCGTCACCTATCCGACTGAGGCATTCCTTTCGCGCGAGTATCTGGCAGCCGAAAAACGGCTGCTGTGGCCGAAAGTGTGGCAGATGGTCGAGCGCGTCGAAGACTTTCCCGACGTCGGCGACTGGATGACCTACAACGTCGCCGATGAATCGATCATCGTCATGCGGGTCGCCGACGGGAATTCGGCTGAGGCTTTTCGGGCGTTCCACAATGTCTGCCCGCACCGTGGCCGCCAGCTCATTTCCGTTCCGGACGGAGTCCACTCCGTGCGCGGCAAGAACCGCACCAACTTCGTCTGCGGTTTCCACGGCTGGACCTTCGACACTGACGGCAACAACACCTACCTGCTCGATCCGCAGGACTGGCACCACAAGCTCACGCCCGAGATGACCTGCCTGAGCACGGTCAAGCTCGATCTGTGGGGCGGCTTCATCTACATAAATATGGACCCGGACAGCGTATCACTGAAAGAGTGGATGGGGCGCTGCGGTGAAATCCTCGAATATTTCGAGTTCGACAAGATGCGCTACAAGTGGCGGCAATGGGCGGTTTATCCGTGCAACTGGAAAGTCGCGATCGAGGCCTTTCTCGAGCCTTACCATATATCCGGCACGCACACCCAGTTGCTCGCCTATGGCGACTATTACGGGGCTTCGCAGCAGTACGGCTGGCACTCAGTGTCGAAGTACGACACTCGCGAAGAAAAGTTCAAGATGGCCCAGAGCTCGGGCACTGTCCGCGCCGGGAAAGGGGACGACGCTCGGGTATCGACCTACGAGCTCATTCGCGAGAATTACGAGACGGTCATGAACACGGCGTCGACCGAAACGCTGGTCAACGCGGCCAAACGGTTGGTGGACGAGCTTCCCGAAACCGCAACGCCGGCCGAATGCATCGACCACTGGCTCAAATCGGCCAAGGCCGACGATGCCGCGCGCGGGGTGATCTGGCCAGAAATTCCGCCGGAGATCCAGGCCGAATCCGGCTTGGCCTGGGGCATCTTCCCTAACCAGAACATCCTTCACGGCGTGACCTTTGCAAGTCCAGCATACCGGGTGAGGCCCTTTGGAGACGATCCCGATAAATGCATCTTCGAAGCCTACGCGCTTGAACGTTTTCCCGAGGGCGAGGAACCTGAAACCGAATGGGTCGAATGCGAGCGCAGCGAGAAGGAATGGGGACCGGTGCTGATGCAAGATTTCTCCAATATGGAGTTCGTTCAGAAGGGGATGAAGTCTGCCGGCTTCAGGGGTCCTCTGCCCAATCCACACCAGGAGCAGAAGGTCGTCAACTTGCACCGAAACCTCGCCAACTTCATGGAAGGTCGCGGCGCGCCGACACTGCTTGACGTGCAAGATTGAGGCCTAAGTTCGCCTTTCCATGAGCGATCGACTCCCACGGACGGCAGGGCCATCCGGAAGAGATGCGCGCTCTCGGCTAACAGGTTCAGCCGATTGTGCCGGGCATAGAAGTTTGCGCCAATGGCCCCTTCCTAAATGGCGCGATCCGCATCTCCACTTTCTTGAACCCGCCTGACCGAAACGGCATGCATTTGTGGGGATCAAGGAGCGTTGACGACGCTCACCGGCAAATCCGGCGGACTCTTACATTTCCTGAACCCAGATATTGCGAAAACTGATTGGCGGACTCGGATCGCGATGGTCCTGGAGCATGATCGGTAGCCGGCCGTGCGCCCGGTAGCGCGGTTTGCCAACCCAAACCGTTTCGCCCCGCAACTTGACCCCATTCTGGATAAGCACGCCATTCATGTATGCGGTGACCACAGCAGGACTGGCCAACGCCCCGCCTCTCCCGAAACGGGGCGCCTTCCAGATCACGTCGTAGCTCTGCCATTCGCCGGGCGGGCGCATGGGGTTAGCCAGTGGCGAATACTGCTTGTAGACGGCGCCTGCCTGACCATTCCCATAGGTCTTGTTTTGGTAGCTATCGAGAATCTGGAGTTCGTACCCGGCATCCTGCTTCCCGGTCGCTCCCAGGAACAAGCCGCTGTTCCCGCGCGCCTGCCCATCGCCGGTGATGTCCTTGGGGATACGCCATTCGAGATGGAGCCTGTAGTCACGGAATTTTCGGCGTGTGCGGATGTTGCCGGTGCCCTTTTTCACGATCAGCGTGCCACCGTTCACCGTCCACGGCGCTGGCGAGCCATCCATCGAGGCCCACTCGTCCAAGTCGTCGCCATCGAACAGTGCTATCGCATCCGGTGGCGGCTGCACCGGTTTCGCAGGACCCGGTTCGACAATTGGAGGAACTGGCTCCCAGACCTCGGTCGCGCCGGGAAGACGCAAGCCCACAATCCAGGCCAGAATGACACCCGTCACCAGGACAATGGCGATAGACAGACCGGCAATCGAGTGACTACGGCGCATCGTTCACCTCCATTGGCGCGGGCAACCAAGCGTTGCGCGTGATCGCCCGGACGCTGAATTCTGCCGATCAGGCCGGATCGACGCAACGGCGCGTCGAATCCGAGGTTCGGCAAGGCGACCTGACGATGGAATCGCCTCAATCCTGGTCCTTTCGTGTCGGCAAGCTTCGCGGACGCGTTGACCTGAACGCAATTCGATGCGATCTGGTCTGACCAATTTGCGGAGATCGCCTGATGAACTGGAATGGTCTGCTGCCGCTTGCCGCAGCCAGCATTGCCTTGGTGCTCGGCCAAGTAACCGAAGCATCCGCACGTAATGGGATCGCAACACAAGCCGTCGGCACGCGGACCGAAGTCAAACTGGCCGAGGGCTGGCGCTTTCATTTCGGAGAGCGGGGCGAAGAAGCTGCCAGGAACGACTTTGACGATGCGGGCTGGCAATCCGTGTCCGTGCCGCATAGCTGGAACCGGATCGGCGAATACGGTCTCGACCGTTCCCCGCAAACAAACAATGCTCAAGGCACAGGCTGGTATCGCCTGCGGTTCGACGCGCCCCCTGCACCGCCGGGAATGCGCCAGTATCTCGATTTCGCCGCGGTCGGAAATATCGCGGATGTCTGGGTGAATGGCATTCATGTCGGCACGCACAAGGGGGCCTTTTCGCGCTTTCGTATCGATGTGACCGGCGCCTGGCGGGCGGGCGCGAAAAATCTGATCGCCGTCAGGGCGGACAATTCCAGGCCGGCGCCGGGCAGCTCGACCGAAAATGTCATTCCACTCGCTGGCGATTTCTTCATCCATGGCGGCATTTATCGCGGCGTCACGCTGCTGCAGTTGCCTGACGCATCGATCGATCCGTTGGATTTTGGAGGGCCAGGGATCTACGTCACCATCGCCGGACTGACCGAGCGGAAGGCAGTGATCGATCTGCGTTCACGGCTGCGCAATTTCGGTGCGCCTCGCAAGCTGCGAATGAAGAGCGAAATTCGAGACGCCGACGGCAACTTCGTCGCCGGGGTCGAGCATGATTTCACGCTCGCAGCCGGAGTGCAGGATGAGCTGGCCCGCATGTCTTTCCTCAATCCGCACCTCTGGGACGGCACCGCCGACCCCTACCTCTATTCCGTCACCACGCGCCTGTATGACGGTGAGCGCCTGCTTGATGCAGTCACCCAGTCGATCGGCCTGCGCAGCTTCCGCTTCGATGCTGATCAGGGCTTCTTCCTGAATGGCAGACACGTGAAACTGCACGGAGTTTCGCGCCATCAGGACCGGCTGGGCAAAGGATGGGCTCTCTCGCGCCAGGACCATGCCGAAGACATGGCCTTGATTGTCGAACTGGGCGCGAACACCGTGCGCCACGCACACTACCAGCACGACGATGCCTGGGTTGAGGAAGCAGACAAGGCCGGCATGGTGGTCTGGGCCGAACTTCCATATGTCGGCGCGCCGAGCCTGACCGGCGGCAAGGGAACAGCTGAACTGTGGGCCAATGCCGAGCAGCAACTGCGCGAGCTGATCCGGCAGAACTTCAACAGCCCCTCGATCATGATGTGGTCGATCGGTAACGAAGTGGATTCGGCCAAGGCATTCGGTGCGATGAAGGAAGACCCCTCGCCCATCGACCTGCTGCGGCGAATGGAGGAAGTGGCGAAACAGGAAGATCCCTCGCGTGTCACTGTCTTCGCGGATTTCAGCGAGGACATGGGCGAGTTCGGCAAGCGCCGCCAGCAAATGACCGGAGTGGCCGATCTGATCGCCTATAACCGCTATCCGGGCTGGTACTTCTTCCAGGGGCCGCAAGCCGGACGCGTATTGGGCGGAATGATGGATGCATTGCACCGCAGCCACCCGGAAATACCCATCGGCATCAGCGAGTATGGCGCGGGTTCCGGCCTCACCCAGTTCAGCGACGATCCGGTTTCAGGCTATGTCGCATTCGCCGGCCGGCCGCAGCCGGAAGAATACGGCGCTTTCGTGCACGAGTTGCTCTGGCCGGTCATTACCGAACGCGACTACATTTACGCAAGCTGGGTCTGGAACATGTTCGATTTCGCGAGCGACCTGCGGAACGAAGGCGATTCCGTGGACATCAACACCAAGGGCCTGGTCTCGATGGACCGCAAGCTGCGGAAGGACGCATTCTATTACTACAAGGCGGCGTGGACCGACGAGCCGATGATCCACCTTGCCGGCAAGCGCTATGTCGAACGCTCTTATCCGGTGATGGACGTCAGGGCCTACGCCAATGCACCGGTCGCGCGGCTGACGCTGAATGGCCGGGACCTCGGCGAGACGCCATGCTCCAATCATGTCTGTGTGTGGAAGCGTGTCACCTTGCGGCCCGGCGCCAACGAGGCGGTTGTCAATGCAGGCAGCGCAAGCGACCGGACGACGTGGAATGGCCCAGACCCTTTGGTGAACGGCATCCGCATCGATGCCGGCAACCTGGCAGTCTCTCGGCATGGCGGATATCGCTATGGATCGGACACGTTTGTTTCGGGCGGCAAGCCGATACCCCGCTACGCGGGTAGCATTGGCGGAATGAGCTCGGGCAAGGACGAACCAGTCAATGCGGCGACACCAGGCCTTTACGATTACTGGCGCGCGGGCGAACGGATCGCTTACGAAATTCCAGTGCCGAACGGTAACTGGAACGTCACGATTCATACCCTTGAGCCCGGCAAGCGGGAGGTAGACCCGCGAACGGCCGCAGCGCTTGGAACGGCTCAAGATGCTTACCGGCCTGTCGTCATGTCAGTTTCCGCAAACGGTATTTCGGTCATCGGAAGCCTCAATGCGGCAATCTCCGCGAAAGGCGAGCGCAAGGGCGTCACCAGAAGCTTTCCGGTCACGGTCGAAGGCGGAGTGCTGAAACTGGAATTCGCCGGGGCGGATGGCGGTATCGCCGCCGTTGCCGCGATCGAGATTGCCAGGTGAGCCTGTCGCGACGCGATGTCCTGCGCCGTACCGGTACGGTCATGGGCGCGCTCGCCGCTGCGGGGTGCGCCACGATCTCGACGCCTCCGGTCCGCCGCCCGCTTGGCCTCGCACCGATCACGGTCCGCAAGCAACTGGAGGCGGACTACGCAGGAACGCTACGCCAGGTAGCAGCTATGGGTTACACTCATTTCGGATTTCCGCTGGCGCAAATGTCCGCGCAGATGCCGGCTGGACCCGACCCGCGGGACATCGCCACAATGGTGCGCGATGCCGGGATGGAAGTGGGCGTGGTGCGCTATGGCTTTGCCCGGCCGGCAGTGGAGCAGATGGAGCTGGCCAGCCGGATCGGGGCATCGATCGTCGCCTATTCCGCCGCCCCCGTATTCTTCAGAGGTGGCAAGCTTGGAAGCACGACCCGCGACGCCTTCGATGCGTGGCTGCCGGAACTGGGCGAACTTGCGGCTCTGGCCAGGGCGGCCGGCCTGACCCTTGCCTATCACAACCACTGGTGGGACCACCTCCCGCTGGGTGGCGAAGCGCCGCTGGACATCATCGCGCGGAGCTATGCGCCATCCGAAGTCGCCTTCGAGATCGATCTCGCCTGGGCGCATCTGGGTGGACTGATGCCGCTTGAGCTCATCGAGCGGCTCGGACCACGCGTGGTTTCGATGCATTTCAAGGATGTCGATCCCTCGCGCGGCGACAGCATGTTCGATCAGCTCGTCGCCCCGGGTGACGGCGTGCTCGCCTATCCCGATATCGTCCCGCAACTGGATAGGCTGACCAACGCCGTCGGCTATGTCGAGGTAGATAATCCCGCGAACGAACTGGACGCCGCGCGGCGCGGTGCGCGCGCAATCCAGCAAGCCCGGGCCCTTCCCGATGGCTGAACGGGTCGGAAAGTTGCGCTGGTGGATCATTGGCCTGGTTACGCTGGGTACGGTCCTGAACTATCTGGCCCGGTCCTCGCTGTCGGTCGCCGCGCCGACGCTGATGGACGTGTTCGACATGAACACGCAGCAATACTCCTATGTCGTCTTCGCTTTCCAGGCAGCCTACACGGTCATGCAGACTTTCGCCGGGGCAATCCTTGATTTCCTGGGCACCCGCGTCGGCTTCACGATCTTCGTTGCCGGATGGGCGCTCGCCAATATGGGCCATGCGCTCGCCGGCGGCTGGTTCTCGCTGGCGTTCTGGCGAGGCCTGCTCGGCTCCTTCGAAGCAGCCGCAATCCCCGGAGGACTGAAGGTCGTCTCTGAATGGTTCCCGCCCCGCGAGCGGACTGTGGCGACCGGCGTATTCAACATGGGATCGTCGATCGGCAATATGATTGCCCCGGCGCTGGTCGCGTTCTGCATCCTGACATTCGGTTGGCAATCGGCATTCCTCATTACCGGCGCGATGAGCCTGATCTTCGCAGCTATCTGGTTCTCGCTTTACCGCAGCCCGGAACAGCACAAACGCCTGTCCGAGGCAGAAGCGCGCCACATCAAAGATCCGAAGACCGATGACGAGCCCATCGCGAAGCCGGCCGAATGGAGGGAGGTGGTGCGAACCAAGGGCTTCTGGTCCATCGCATTTCCGCGCTTTCTCGCCGAGCCGGCGTGGCAGACATTCAATTTCTTCATTCCGTTGTATCTCGTCGCCGTCTGGGACTTCGATCTCAAGCAGCTCGCACTCTGGGCTTGGCTACCATTCCTCGCTGCCGATGCGGGATCGCTGCTGGGCGGGCTGACCGCTCCGGCGCTGATGCGCTGGTTCGGTGTTGACCTGTTGGCCTCACGCAAGCTCACCGTGACGATGGGCGCAATGCTGATGATCGGCCCGGCCTGTATCGGCCTTGCCACCAGTCCCGGCATTGCCATCGCGCTATTCTGCGTCGGTGGCTTCGCCCACCAGATGCTTTCAGGCGCCCTGCTGACGCTGTCAGCCGACCTGTTTGACCACCGCGCGGTCGGCACCGCCACCGGAATGGCTGGATCGATCGGCTGGATCGGCGGTGCTTTGTTCACCCTTGTGGTTGGCGCTCTGGCGGAAACCATCGGCTACAACCCGCTTTTCGTGATGCTGGCATTGTTCGATCTGGCGGGAGCGGCCATTCTGTGGGCGCTGTTGCGCGACCAGAAGGCGGAGCCGCTTCAGGCGTAGGGCGGCCTCGTGTCCTGTTGGGGAATCGGGCTGCCGCATAATCATCCACCGGCCAGAGCGTGGCCACGATGCGCCGCTGCTAGCCGGCCTCTCTTTTGAAACATCCTTTGGGAGTGGAGAATCCAGAATGACCAACGCACCGCGCATCGCCCCCTTGCCGCGCGAGGAATGGACCGATCAGGCACGAGACGTATTCGCCTATTGGGAAGGCGACGAAGCACGCGAAAAGGGGGCGCGCTCCAACACCATGATGACGCTGGCGAACCACCCGCGCCTCGCGCTCGCCTCGCTCGATCTGGGCAAGTATTTCATGCTGGAATCCACCCTGTCGGCCAGACAGCAAAAAATGATCGTACTGCGCGTGGCGCATAGGTATGGCTCGAGTTATCAATGGACTCACAACTCGCTGGGCGCGAAGCAGATCGGGATTACCGACCAAGAGCTCCAGGCAATCCGGCGCGGCCCGCAAGACCCAGCCTGGTCGCAGGCGGACCGGGCCTTGCTGGCTGCGATAGACGGCACCTGCGCTGGCGGGAAATTCGACGATGAGGCCTGGAACGAGCTGACCGCCGTTTTCGACCGCGAGCTGCTTATGGATATCATCCACGCGACCGGATATTTCACAATGGTTGCATGGGGGCTTGTCGCCATGCGCGTACAGGTGGAAGACGATTTCGCCGATTTTTCCGGGAACCGCGGCAAATCGAAATAGCGGCGGGAGACACCCAGCTGAAGGGCGTGCTGCCTTGCGCGACTCGCCTTGAATTGGCTAGACCAATTAGCGATAAGCTGGAGAGCGCACCGTGATGACGAAATTCAAGCGGACGGCCGCATGCGCGGCCATGATTGGACTGCTGGCCGGCGGTGTCACGATGGCCAAACCGGCGGCCGCGAAACTGGTGGCGGACCCGGTCAGCGAAGCGAGACCACGCCTGATCGTCATCACGGATATCGGCACCGAACCCGACGACATGCAATCCATGGTGCGGCTGCTCACCTACGCCAACGAGATCGAGATCGAAGGGCTGATCGCATCGACTTCGGGACATCTGCGAAACAACATCTATCCCTTCCTGATCGAGGAGCGGATCGATGCATATGCAGCCGCACTCGCCAATCTGCGCGTTCACGATCCTCGCTACCCCGCTGCCGAAACGCTGCGTTCAGCTGTCGCCGCCCACAGGCCGGCATATGGCATGGAAGGTGTCGGCGACGGGCTGGAAACCGAGGCATCCAGGCGCATTATCGCAGTCGTCGACAAGTCGGACGAACGCCCTGTCTGGGTATCGATCTGGGGCGGCGCCGCCCCATTGGCACAGGCACTCTGGACCATACGCGCGACGCGATCTGCAAAGGAAGTTGAGCAGTTTGTCGCAAAGCTTCGGGTCTATTCAATTTCGGACCAGGATGACGCAGGCCCCTGGCTGCGTGCGAACTTTCCCCAGCTGTTCTGGGTCAGCAGCATGCATGCCATGACCCAGTACCAGCTCTCCACCTGGGTCGGAATCAGCGCAAGCATGTCCGGTGCCGACAACGCCATTACCTCGCATGACTGGCTCAACCGCAACGTTCGCACCCACGGTCCGCTTGGCGCTGCATATCCCCCGCCGATCTTCATCATGGAAGGTGACAGCCCGTCGTTCCTCTATCTCGTTCCCAATGGCCTTGGCAGCAGCGAGCATCCCGACTGGGGAAGCTGGGGCGGGCGTTACGGCCAGATCAGCAGTGCCTTCGGGCTGTGGACCGATACACAGGACACGGTTACCGGTGAGGACGCCAAGGCATACACCGGTAACGCCGAAACGGTGTGGCGCTGGCGCAAGGCGTTCCAGAACGATTTCGCAGCTCGGATGGACTGGTCTGTCACGCCGCGCTTCGGTGATGCGAACCATCCGCCCAGTCTGGTTCTGAATGGCGTGGCCGGTATCAATCCGGTTCGGCTGGAAGCATGTCCGGACCAGCCAATCAGGCTAAGTGCCGCCGGTTCGAGCGATCCTGACAGCGATGAACTGACCTATCACTGGTTCCGCTACGCAGAAGTTTCTGGCTTGTGGTCCCCCGGTGTGCAGATCGGCGAGACCGACGAAGCCGCAACCACTGTCACGATTCCCCGCTGGGTGCAGCCGCATGGCATGAAGATGCCTGCGACGTACGAGTTCCACATCATCCTTGAAGCGAAAGACACGGGCTCTCCCGCACTCACGCGCTACCGGCGCACTGTAGTGACCGTCCCGACGAACAGCACGACCTGTGGGCCCATCACCGTCGGTCCGGCTCCCCCCGAAATCAAGCGCGGGAGCACGATCGAAGTCGTCGATCCGGACAAGCTCGATGCCCCGTCGATCGGCATGACGCCGATCGGCGAGCTGATCGACAATCCGGCAACGCGGGCCATCATCGAAAAGCATGTTCCTGGCCTGGCCGGAATGGTGAGCTCAAACGCGCAGGCGCGCGGTTTCTCGCTGCGGTCCATCCAGCATTTCGATGCGCGCATGACCGATGCGGTGCTGGACGCAATCGAGGCCGATTTCGCTGCCCTCCCCGAAGACTGACGTTCCGTGTGACCGATACCATGCGAGGCCTGCAGGGCTCCGCAGTTAGCGGCGATCGGTCATCATGGCCTCATCACAAGGTGCCTTCCGCCAGCCGGTCCGCGGCATGGTTCGCCGCGCGGGCAGACAATGCCATATACGTCAGAGACGGGTTCTGGCAGCCGCTGGACGCCATCGCCGCCCCATCGGTGACAAACAGGTTGGGCACGTCATGTGCCTGATTGAACTTGCCCAGCACCGAGCTCCTGGGGTCGGTTCCCATACAGGCCGTACCCATTTCGTGAATGCCCAACCCGGGGGGGCCCGGCTTGTCCGCCTTGGACATGACCATGCCGCCAGCCGCTTCGATCATCGCCGCGCCATCGGCTATGATCTGCTTGGCCATTTTCTCTTCGTTCGGTCCGTGGGTGCAATCGATATGGACAAGCGGGATGCCCCACTGGTCTTTCTCCTTGCCCAGCGTCACGCGGTTTTCAGGATTGGGCAGCATTTCCCCAAAGCCGGAAATGTACATCATCCATGGGCCGAACGCGCGCGAAGCCTGCTTCAGCTCCTCTCCGATCGCGCCCTGCGCCATCGTGCTTCCACTCATTCGCCTGACACCGCCCTGATAGCCATAGCCACGCAGGAAGTCGGCCGGTTCGGTGACATTGCGGAAGCGCGGGATATAGAGCCCGGTCGGCCGCCGGCCCTGGTCGATCGTGTTCGGCCCTTCCGGGAATACACCGGCCACCGAGAGGGCGAAGAGGTGATCCATCAGGTTGCGCCCGACCATGTCGGACGAATTGGCAAGACCGTTGGGGAATGCCTCCGAAGTCGAATTGAGCAGTATCTGAGCGCTCGCAATCGCTGAAGCACAGCAGAAGATGATCTTCGCTTCGTAAGTCTTTTTCTCCTTGGTGTTCTGATCGACCACCCGAACCCCGGTCGCCTTGCCGGCCTTGGGATCGTGGACAATCGATTCCGCAATGGCGTCCGTCACAACGGTGAGGTTTCCGGTACGCTCTGCCGCGGGAAGCGATGACGTCAGGCTGGAATGGTAGGCATTGAAGCCGCATCCCCGTTCACAGAAGGAGCGGGCGTGGCAGGTCACGCGGCCGAGCTCTTCATGATGCGGGCGCGCCTGGGAAAGGTTTGCACAACGGCCCGGGATAACCTTGCGGCCGGGAAACTTCTTCTCGATTGCGGCCTTTGCCATCTGCTCCCCGTCGTTCAGCGGGAAAGGCGGCAGGAAATCGCCGTCGGGAAGCTGCGGCAACCCCTCCTTTGAACCGGACACGCCGATAAAATCCTCGATGCGGTCGTACCACGGCGCGATATCGGCATAGCGGATGGGCCAGTCCGAACCATGTCCGTCCTTGGCGTTGGCTTCGAAATCCATTTCGGACAGGCGATAGGTCTGGCGCCCCCACATGATCGAGCGCCCGCCGAGGTGATAGCCGCGTATCCAGGTGAACGGCTTGTCCTCCGGCATCGTGTAGCGATGCTCGCTGTCCTTCACGTAGAAATGCTTGGTGACTTCGGTCAGGCCGAAATGCGCGCGATGGATCGGATAGTCCTTTGCCAGCTCGTCTTCCGGGATCAGGTTGGCGTTGGGCGCTTCCCAGGGCTGCATCCAGTCGGTGTAGTCCTTGCCCGGATCGATATTGCGGCCACGCTCCAGAACCAGGACCTTCAGGCCACGTTCGCACAATTCCTTGGCGGCGATGCCGCCGCTCATGCCCGAGCCGATTACAATTGCATCAAACATTGTTCGTTCCCCCTCAGATCGGGCTCAGGCCGCCGCTTGGGCGGGTTTCGGGTGTAATCGGGACGGACGGCTTGTATCCGCCGGGGTCGTGCTCGTAGCTTAGCTCCTGCGTCAGCGCCGGTTCTGAGTAATAGAACAGCTTGACGATCAGCTCGCGCATCTTCGCGTAGCCTTCGTCGGCATGTGCCGGGCCCATGAACATCGTCAGTCCACCCGCCGGCTTCTTGCTCGGGTCGGGCTTCATCGCTTCGACTTCATGCGCCTTGAGTACGTCGAGCCGTGCAGCAGGATCGAGCGTGGCGAACTTCTTGCCCTTCGCCTTGCTGGCCGAGGCGTCGACACGCTCCATGCTCGCGAGAATCTCCTCTCGCCGGTCGGCGGACGCCCAGTTGCGCAGGAGCCCTTCGAAATTCTTCGGAACTTCGGCATCGAGCGCACCGACCGTGTCGCCCTTGGGAATGATCGTGTCGGCAATCGCCGTGAGCAGCTCGAACTGCTTCGGCTCGAACCTGAAATCGCTGCCGGGACCTCCCGACAGATCGCTGCACCCGGCGGGAATGACCGCCGCGCCGGCCAGCAGCAGAATGCGCTGGATCAGCGCACGCCTGTCCATTTCGAACGGACCGTTCATTCCGTTTCCCCTTCATTCCATGTTTCGCGAATTAGCGCGTAGCCTTCGGTGTAGACTTCTTCAGGACTGGCGAAGAAATCCCGCCAGACGCGCGTCGCTGCCGCAAGTTCGGGCACAGCGCGCCCGAATGCCTCGATGGTCAGCCAGCCATCGTAGCCATATCCACGCAACGCCGTGATCGTCTCCCGGATCTTCGCGTGTCCGCGCCCCGGCGTGCCCCGGTCATTCTCCGAAATGTGGATATGGGACAGCGCGCCCGAGCGATGCAATTGCTCCAATGCGGCGAGCGGATCCTTCTCTTCGATGTGCGCGTGGAACGTGTCGTAATGGATGCCGAACCCCGCCTCGCCCACACGCTCGGCATAAGCGACGCCCTGCTCGCAGGTGTTGAGCAGATACGCCTCGAACCGATTGAGCAGCTCGACCGCGCAGGCAATGCCCGCCTCATGTGCAATCGGTGCAATCCTGCGGTGCACGTCTGCGCAGTGCTCCAGCTCGGTCGCGTTGGGCTTCTCGCCGGTGAAGACGCCAAGCGGCTGATACCACGGGCCGCACATGACGGTCGCACCCAGCTCGTGGCAGCAATCAACGACACGGCGCAGGTGATCGAAACCGGCATTGCGGTGCGCCTCGTCGGGAGAGACCGGGCTGTGGGCCTCGTCCGGAATCAGGGCAACGGCGGTGCGGTCGAGGCCGATCTCGTCAAGCTTGCTTCCAAGCCATGTGTAATGGGCCGGATCGCCGGTATCGAAGACCGGCACTTCGACGCCATCGAAGCCGGTCTCCTTCAGCGCCTGGAGCAGGGGCAGATGTTCTTCAGTGACATGGCCGGTCCACAACAGCAGATTCATCCCGATCTTCATTCGGCAGCCTCCTGTGCTTCGACCACAAACGAACGGGCTCTTGCGCTGCGCTCAAAAAACCAGACAGCGCCGAAGATGAAGAACAGGACCGCCGGTATGATGGCGATGACCTGGAAGCTCTGCTCGGCTGCATAGGCGAGAACCTGCTGCAAATCCGGGCCGGGCTGCAGCGCGGCGAATGCGCCCTCGCCGCCTGCCTTTTCAAGCTTCGCCCGGTCATAGATCTTGCCGATCTCGGGCAGAACGAAATAGATAGCCATCGCGCCGGCGAAGCCGAGAATGCCGATACCCCACGGACCGCTGCGCGGATAGCGGCGTGCGGCAGCCGCGAGCATGGTCGGCCACATGAAGCAGACGCCGAACGCCCAGAGCGTCGCCGCCACAAGCGCCGTCAGCGGCGATGAGGCGAGGCTGAGTCCGTAAAGCCCGATCGCGGCAGGAATGGTGCAGACGCACAGCAGCCCCATGTCCGAAAAGCGCTTCTCCAGCGCCCCGGCGAAATGGCGCATGACGAACATGATCGCCGAAACATAGACCAGCACCAGGATGCCCGGCATCCCGACTGTCTGGGTCAGCGCGATATCGACCCATGATCCGGGAGCCAGCTCGGCAGAAGCAGTCAGGAACATGATCGCCGGGAAAATCCAGAAACTCGGCCGCCTGAACGGTTCGGCGAACATCTCCTTGAACGGCACACCAAGATTGGTGCTCTCGGTCTTGGGAAAATCCTGGGTCAGCGCCCAGCCCCCGAACAGCACGCCCGGCACGCAGATCAGGGCGATCAGCACCTGCCAGCCAAGCCCCAACTCGCTGAACAGGGCAAGGCTGGCAAGGCCGCCGACGACAAGTCCCGCCGGCCACCAGGCATGAAGCACGTTGAGCCGGTGTGTCTTGTCGTCGGGGTAGAGGGAGGCAGTCACCGGATTGATCGAGGCCTCGGTCGCGCCCCAGCCGATCCCGCATACGATCATACCAAGGCTGAGCAGGCCGTAGACCGCATCGATGCCGCCCGCCTGAGGCGACAGGATGATGAGGATCGGACCGAGGATGAAGCAGGCCGAGGCCAGCAGGATCACCCGCTTGGCGCCGATAATGTCGAGCAGCGGACTGATTAAGAGGAGGCTGAGGGCAAAGCCGAGAAAGGAATAGCCCAGCACCGCCGCGATCATCTCTCCCGAATGTGCGGGAACAGCGGGATCGAGCAGCGCTGCCTTCATCGCACCGGATGCACCCGTTCGGATCGAGAAGGACAAGGCCGCAGTGAACAGCGCAAGCACGCAGATCCAGAATATCGCCCTGCGGTTGTATCCGTCGCTCGCCATGGCCGCCTCCCTTGTCGCTTCGTTATCGTTGTCAGGCTCGCCCGAGCCCGAGGACGTCGCGTATCAATTCGTCGTCGGCTCCGGAGCCCGCGAAATCGTCGAAGGCGCTCTCGGCGCGGCGGATCATGTGGCGGGCGATGAATGGCGCGCCTTCCGCCGCACCCTGTTCCGGATGCTTGAGCGCACATTCCCATTCCAGCACGGCCCAGCCGTCGTATCCGTACTGGGTCAGCTTGGAGAAAATGGCGGAGAAATCGATCTGCCCGTCTCCCAGCGAGCGGAATCGTCCGGGCCTCTCGACCCAGCCCTGGTACCCGCCATAGACTCCCGAGCGACCATTGGGACGGAACTCGGCGTCCTTGACGTGGAATGCCCGGATTCGCTCGTGGTAGATGTCGATGAAGGCGAGATAATCGAGCTGCTGCAGCACGAAATGCGATGGATCGTAGAGAATGTTGGCGCGCGGATGGTTCCCTACCGCATCGAGGAACATTTCAAACGTCACGCCGTCATGCAGATCCTCTCCCGGATGCAGTTCGTAACAAGCATCGACACCGTGGTCGTCAAAGATGTCCAGGATAGGTTTCCAGCGCCGGGCGAGTTCGGCAAAGCCTTCCTCCACCAGTCCGACAGGACGTTGCGGCCAAGGATACATTGTGTGCCACAGCAGCGCGCCAGAAAACGTCGCGTGGCTGGTGCAGCCAAACCGCTTGCTCGCTCGCGCCGCCTTCTTGAGCTGGTCCACCGCCCAATCGGTCCGCGCTTCACGGTTGCCGTGATATTGCGTCGGCGCAAACCCGTCGAACTGACGGTCATAGGCGGGATGGGTGGCGACCAGCTGACCCTGGAGATGCGTCGAAAGCTCGGTCACTTCCACGCCGTTGGCTGCGCAAACGCCCTTTACTTCGTCAACGTAGTCCTGGCTTTCCGCCGCCGTGTCGAGATCGAACAGCCGTCCGTCCCAGGTGGGAATCTGCACGCCCTTGTAGCCGAGATCGCCCATATATTTCGTAATGGCGTCAAGCGAGTTGAACGGCGCCTCGTCTCCGGCGAATTGCGCAAGGAAAATGGCAGGACCCTTCATGGAATTTCCTTTCAGAGCTTGACCCAGGCTGCATTCTTGCGGCTCGATTCCAGCGCGGCGTCGAGGAAGCGCATGCCGGCAAGCGTATCTTCAAGCGTTGCAAAGCCGGTCTCGCCGCCACCGGAAGTCTCGCCGCGAAGGCTTTCGCCGAAGGCGCGGTAGATGTTGGCAAAGGCCTCCAGATAGCCTTCCGGATGGCCGCCGGGCGTGCGCTGGATGGCGAGGATATCGGCGTCGAGATAGGTGCGGTTGGCGCCCGCGTGCCAGATCTCAGTCGGCTTGTCGCGATAGCCGATCCGCATCGTGTTCGGCTCTTCCTGCCGCCAGTGCAGACCAGCCTGTTCACAATATACGTCAATGGAAAGGTCGTTGATGTCGCCGACGAGAACCTGGCTGGCCGTCAGCGTCCCCCTGCCGCCCCCCGACAGGCGGAACAGGGCGGCACCGTCATCGTCGATCGCCCGTCCCGACAGCATGGTCAGCTCAGCGGCGATTTCCGCGATGCGTTCGCCGGTGATGAACTCCACGAGGTTTGCGGCATGCGTGCCGATGTCGCCGAAGGCACCGGCTGCGCCTGACTGCTTCGGATCGACGCGCCATGCGGCCTGCTTGTTATCGACAAGGTCTTCCGCACGGCTGAGCCAGTCCTGCGTATACTTCACCATCACCCGGCGTACCGGACCGAACTTGCCGTTGGAGATCAGGCTGCGCGCCTGCTTGACCAGGGGATAGCCGGTATAGGTATGGGTAATCGCGATGCGGCGACCGGTGCGCGCGGCCGCTTCGGCAATTGCTCGCGCGTTCGCCATGCTGTCCGCCAAAGGCTTGTCGATGATGACGTCGAAACCCGCCTCCATCGCCGCGATCGCTGGCGGGGCGTGCATATGGTTGGGCGTAACGATCGAGACCGCCTCGATCCGCTCGCCTTCGGCATGAGCCGCCTCGGCTTCGAGCATATCCTGCCAGCTGGCGTAGTTGCGATCCTCGGACACGCCGATTTCACGTCCCGAGGCGCGTGCCTTTTCCGGCGTGGCAGAGAATGCACCGGCGACCAGCCGCCAGTTGCCGGCAATCGCCGCCGCCGTGCGGTGAACGCCTCCGATAAAGGCCCCCTGGCCGCCCCCGATCATGCCGTAGCGGATCGGATCCATCGTTTACTCTCCCGCTGCCTCATCGGGCAAATTGATAGCGCTATCATTGCAGCCCTCGCCGGCTTTGCGCAACACCCAATTTGTCGCTCCCAGCAAGACGGCCTGGTATTCAGGCTCTGCATAGGCCGATGCCCTGTGTCCGAGAGCGGAATAGAAAGCGCGGCCCTTGCCCTGGCAGTGCCACCAGATCATCGGATGGTCGCTGCCCATCGCAATGTCCTGACCGAACGGACCTTCGGGCTTGTAGGTCGCCTCGTCGACGGTCGCGAGGATATTGTACCCCTTTTCGCTCGGCGACTTTTCGAAGGAATACCATTCCTCCTCGCGTTCCCAACTGTTCGCAAGGCCGGCGGTTGCGGGATGGGACATGTCGTGGATCCGCATCGTTGCCTTGGGGAACTGCGGGTCCATTGTATGGCCGATGAACTGCGCACCGATCAGCTCGTCGACATACCATTTCCAGTCATAGCTCATGTCCCCGCCGCTGCCGTGAAAGCCCAGAAAGCCGCCACCGGCCTCCACATAGTCCCGCATTGCCTTGCGCTGCTCCGGCGTGAAGACATCGCCGCTGACATTGTTGAACACGATGGCATCGAAGCGGGAGAGGATTTCCGGACTGAACGCCGCTCCGTTCTCGGTCTGGAAGTACCCCCAGCCATTGTCTTTCGCGAACTTCTCGAACAGGGCATTGGCGGCGGGGATAGCCTCCTCGTGCCGGAAGCCGTTGGTCTTGGAGAAGACGAGAATCGCAGGTCGACCGAGTGCTTCTGGCAAGTCCGGTGGAGTTGTCTCGTAAACCTTCACCCCGCCCAGAAAAACGCGCTGGATTGTGCTCCAATTCCAGGCGACCGACCCCGCGAACAAGAGGAGAACGCCTCCCAGGCCATAGAGCATCACTTTCAGGATCTTGCGTTTCATCCAAATGTCCCCTCGCCGACTCCAACCGCTGCCAAGCTTCAGCCATATTGGTAAGACCAAAATGGGCGACCGCAAAGTCTCTTATGCTCTGCATCCCGAGCTGCTCTGCTCAAATAGCGCGATCGCATGACCAACCGATGGGAACCGATTGATCGGTTCCCACGTCATCACGGCCGCCTGCGTGCCTCAACCCGGCTTGACCAAATAGACGATCGATGAATGCCGTTCATTGGCGCGCCTATTTCACCACGACACGGACACGGCCAAGTTCGGCGATGCGGGCATAGGGCGTCTCCTTGTCGCCTTCTCGCTGCGAAACGCCTTCCAGAGCCGGAAAATAGATGCCCGGCGTGTCATAGCTATGTGTGGCGGAAACGGTTATCTCCTGCACCTTGTCCGGCACGGGTGACCCGGTGGCGAATGACCCACTGCCTTCGAAATCCCACCGCACCGAGACAATGGCCCCGGTGCCCGGGGGAACTGTCACTACGCCAGTGAAGGTTACAGGTTCGCCCACACCCACCTCCACTCGCTCACCACCGTCGACGGACAACTGAACCGTCGGCTGGATACCCTTTCGCTGCGCGGCGTTTTCCGGCGTAACGACCTGGCCTTCGACGATCTCGTACTGCGTGCTTGACGGAGGGACGACGCCTTTCTCCACCCATGCGGCAACATCGCGCAGCGCCTGTTGCAGGACCGGAACATAGTTGACGATCCGCGCCGGGCTCTCCGCCATCTGCTCGGGCAGAGCATCGCCGTGAAGGGCGTGATTGGTATAGTAAAGCCGAACATTATCGGTGGCTTCGGCTCCGTGATAGGCTTCCACTCGCCGGCGGTACCAGTCCGCTTGCCAGGGCATCGCTTCGCGGTCCCAAAGCGACGCGGCGATGATCATTTTCTCATCGACCTTGCCATTCATCTTCGAGCCCGATGTGGACTGCACGAAGATCGGCCCGATGATCATTGGCCTTTGCGGATAGATGGGCTTGCCCGCTCCGTCCCGGAACTGGTCCCACACCGGATAGTCCGGCCCCGGAACCTGGTGGCGATGGTAGGTTTCCATCGCAAGGAAATTGGAGTTGTCGACCATCACCGCATCCCCGGCAGCGACCTGAGCTACCATTTGCGGATTGACCACGCCAAGCATCACGACATCGCCTTGAAGCGTGTTGAGTGCGATGCGTTCGCCGGTTGCGGACCCGCTCGACACGACAAGCTCACCGCCCAGCAAGTATTTCGGCGGCGGCGTATCGGACAGGCGGAAACCGACAACCCGCTTCGCTTCTTCATTGGTTCCCTTGAAGGCGGTGTCGACATTGCCCGGCTGGGCACTGGCAAAGGGATCGTCGGACAGACCGAGACGGTGAGCCTCGAGCGCGGTGATCGGCTCTGCAATGGTAGTGGAAAACTGGATGCGGTCTTCCTCGAACAGCTCGGGCCGGTCATGGCCAAGATATCCCGGCTTGGTCCAGAAGTCGGTGAAATAGGTAGGATCTGCCATCGCTACGCCGCCATACAGCGCCGCAAAGCCATGCAGGCCCATCATCCGGTATCCGAACCAGCTTTCCATGGGGAAGCCCATCAGCTCGATTTCCTTGAGAACTGAGGCTTCATATTCGTTCAGATGCGCATAGGGATCGCCGCTGCCGCCCGGTTCCACCGCGTCGATGATGCCGGGAAATTTGTCGCGCAATACGCGCAGCGCCTGCATGCGCACTGTGAACATGTTGGGAATGGCCATCAGTGAGCCGGGCACATAGGGCACCGCTCCATCCCAGACTCCCTGGGTATTTTCTACCGAGCCGATCGTCCGATAGGCACCGCCAGATCCGCCATAGATATAGCCGAACGGGCGCTTGTTCGTGCCATAGACCTGGCCTGCGACAAGTCGGGAAAACTGCGCGGATGCCGCATTCGCCCGATATGCCGTGATCGTGGGGTCTGCCAGGGCATTGGAGCCCTTCGTCAGGTCAATCCGCCCTCCACCGTTGGTCTCCACGAAATAGGCGCCGCCATCGATCGACGAGCCGATCTTGTTGTTCTCGTCGACAGGGGCCTCCTGCGCTGCGTTCTCGCTACCGGGCACGGGCGTAACGTGCTGGAAAAAGCGTCCCTCATACTGGTCGGCCGGCGGAAAATAGTATGAGAAACGAGTGTCGGTGCCCTCGAAGCCGCCATGCACATAGCGATGCCGAACCGGCGCTTCGCGCCATTCGTCAATATCGAAATAGGGCTTCCCGAACAGCACATCCTCGCTGTTCCAGCCGGACAGGTCCAGCGCAGCCTCTTCGATCGCCGCCGGCGACGGTTGGGATACCCCCGTCGTGGCGCAGGCGGAGAGGGCTGCGGCAGATATCGCTACCACAAGAGTCTTGCGCAGGTTGATCTCTTCGGCCTTCATTGGACATTCTCTCTTATGGTATCGGTCGCTTTGCAGCATTGAACCTCGCCAGGCCCGAAGAAACAAAGGACGGCTGGCCGGATTTTCTCCGGACAACCGTCCTTTTCTGGCTTGGACAAGAGCAAGGGGATCAGAACTTCTTCTTGACGCCAAGCACGAACATCCGGCCGAATGTGAAGCCGTTCGCATAACCATTGTCGTTCTGATCGGTACGCCGAAGAACCGGAGGATCCTGATCGAACACGTTCTTGACGTTGAGCGAGAAGGACAGGTCGCGCAGCAAGGCGCTGTCGCCCGGCACGTCATATTTGAAGAACAGGTCCACCGTGGTGAACGATCCCACGTGATCCTGGACTGGATCGCTCATGGTCGACTGGATGTCGAACCCGCCCCGATGGTTCACCGAAGCCTGCGCGCGCAGGTTCCCGACATCTGCACCGATCGTACCGCGCAGGTACAACTCGGGAGTATCGAACTCCAGATCATCGACGACGGCCGACGTCGGACTCACCTGCGATTCGCGGCCCAACTGGTAAATGCCGTTGATCCCCAGATCGACCCCCCCAAAGCCGGTGTCCATCCGATAGCGGATGTCGAAGTCGAGGCCGTCGACTTTCAGGATGCCGAAGTTGCCGGTCCGGAAATCGACCAGTTCATAAACCAGAACGCCCTGGGAAATGAGCGTTTGGGCCAGTTCCGTACCACCCGGCCCCTGCGCGGCAAAAGCCAGCAGTTGATCTGCCGGGATGCCGCCGACATTGGTCTGGATTGCGTTGGGGAAATCGGTGAAGATTCCGACATTCGGTGTCGGCGTACTGAGGATGTCTTTGAACTCGACATTATAGTAGCTCAGTTTGACATTAAGTCCGGGAATGAAAGGCGGGCTTGCCTCGAATCCCACTGACCAGGTGTCCGCCTCCTGAGGCACCAGCCCCGGATTCGAGCCTTGCAGCGCAACTGTGAACGCACCTGCCGGCGGCATATCGCCCGGCCGAGTGAAGGCAACAAACGGGAAGGCGGAAATGGTGTTGGCGTTGGCGCGCAACAGATCGAGCGGTGTCGGCGCCGTGAACGAGGTGCCCCAGTTGCCGCGGATCTTCAGCCAGTCCACCGGGCGGAAGTTCACGGCGACCTTCGGATTGAAGGTATCCCCAAAATCACTGTAATCGTCGTAACGCGCGGCGAGGTTGATCTCCACCATGTCGACAACCGGAATGAGCAGTTCGCCAAAGACCGAGTGCACATTGCGGGCATAGGTGTCGTAAGGCTTGTTGGACAGCGCTCCGACCCGAATGTCGCTGTCTGCACGCAATCGGTAATCGTCGTGCATATACTCATAACCGACGGCAAGCCGTACATCGCCGCCCGGCAGTGCGAACAGTGGACCTTCGACAATGAGCCGCAGGTCGAGCAGGTCATCCTTGGCCTGTCCCGCAATGACGTTGTCCAGCACATCGGCAATCGCGGCAGGGTCGGAACTTGCGATGTCGAACGGATCGATCAGACCGGCAAGACTGGCCGCGTTCAGGCGCGACGTGTTAGGCCGGAGCAGTTCATATTTGCTGTCCGAGCGGCTCCAGTTGAGAAGCGCCCTAGCCTCCCAGTCGGCGGCAATTTCCCTCGCCACTTCGATATTGGCGCCCCATTCGCGAATACCGATAGTGGAGTTCGCTCCCGTGACGCCAAGGGCAGGAGAGAAGCTGAACGCTCCATTCGCAACCGGCAGGGCGTCGAAGACCAGGGGAGTTCCCGGAATCGGTACCGGAATCGATGGAGGCAAACCTGCGGGAACCTGGAATGATGCAGGCAATTGCGCCTGCCCGGTGAACTCGTCGATCGAAACGCTGGTGCGTTCGCTGTAGAATGCCTTCACATTGACCGAGGTCTTGTCGTCAAGCTCCTGATACAGGCTGGCCAGCGCACCGTGCCTTTCGACCTTCGGGACGATCGAAGCATTGTCCGTTTCATCGCAGGCGTTGAACGAGCCGGGAATGAAATCGGGCGAACCCGCCGCGATGCTGGTGATCGTCGTGCCGCCAAGGACATAGTTGATCGACAGATTCGGATCGGCGCATTCGCGGCTGAGCGGAACGTAGGGCTGCGCCGAATAATCCAGGCGCCGGATGAAGTCGCGATCGCGGCCGAACAGCGCATCGTTCTTCGCATAGCCGTAAGCGATATAGGCGGAGCCGGTGCCCCAATCCTTGCCGACAATGCCGTTGACGCTCAACTCATAGTAGTCGTCAGCGAAACCGTATTGCGCGTCCAGTTCCACTCCGTCGAACCGGCGCTTCGTAACGAAGTTGATCGTGCCGGCAACGGCATCGGCACCGTAGGTTGCGGAGCCACCCTCGGTCACGACATCCACGCGAGCAATTGCCGCCAGCGGAATCAAGTCGGGATCGACCGAAGCCTGGTTGACGCCGGCAGTCGCGATCCTGTGGCCATCCAGAAGAACCAGCGTAGCGGCACTCGCCGCGTTATTGGGAGAAATCTCGCGCAGGTTCGGACGCGCGATCTGAATCTGGTTTGCCGCGATCGCAAGGTCTGCGCTCGGCACCGCGTTGAAGTAGTTCGTGACTTGCGGAATCGAAGCGAGCAGATCGTTCGAGGAAACCGACGCCGTCTCCTCGATCCGCGCTTCGCCGATCTCGATCTGGTTTGAACCGACCGGCGCCTGTCCACGGATCAGCGTGCCCGTTACGATGATGTCCGCATCCTCGTAGGAATCATCCGCGGCATCCTGTGCATGAGCGCCACCGGCGATCATCAGCGAAAGAGCCATGCCGGGCAAAGCCACCCCACACCGGAGCACAGAGCGCGCAATTGAACGACGAATTGAGTCTGCCTTCATGATCCTTCCCCTCAGACCAGTGCTGCTACATATACGGTAGCGTTAGCGCTACCATACACGCAGCCGTCGCGGATGACAATTGCCTATGATTACCTATGATGGTTTTTGATTATATGTGATGTTTTTAACACTTGGTGGCCAGCATGGACGCCCGCCCAAGCAAAGCGACACGATGCGCGCTCCCACCACGAGAAATGAGGCCGACGCCGGCTACCCGGCCATGTCCTCCAATTCGATTCCGTTTGTTTCGTGCACGGCCATCCGGACGAAAACGTACGACAAGACCGCAAACAGCGAATAACCGACATAGGAGAGCGCCAAGCCCGGCCACTCGACAAGCGACGGAAAGCTCACCGAAACGACAGCATTCGCGATCCACTGCGCAAAGCCCGCAACAGCCAGGCCCGAGCCGCGAATCTGGTTGGGAAACATCTCCCCCAGCATGACCCACATGATCGGCCCCCAACTCGCATTGAAGAACACGACGTAAAGGTTGGCGGCGACAAGCGCGATGAGGGCGCTATTGCCGGGCAGCACCAACTCGCCGCCCGGCATTCTTGTCCCGGAAAAAAAGGCCCAGGCCACCGTCGCCAGCGCCAGCGCCATGCCGATCGATCCCAATTTCAGCAAGGGCCGACGGCCGATCCGGTCGACCAGTCCGATCGCGACAAGGCAGGCGCTGATAGACAGTACCCCGGACAGAACATTGGTTTGCAGCGCTTGATCCTCGGAGAAACCAACTGCTTCCCAGAGCGTCGCGCCATAATAGAAGACGACATTGATGCCGACGAGCTGCTGAAACATCGCAAGGCCGATGCCGACCCACACGATCTTGCGAACCCGCCCGGAAGTCTTGTCGATCAAGTCCGAGAAGCGGGGCCGGTGGTGATCAGCAGCAAGGCTGCGCTCGATCTCCTTCACCCTGGCCAGGGCAGCTTCCCGGCCGAACAGCCGCGTCAATACCTCTAACGCCTTCTCCTTGTGTCGCTTGATCACGAGATATCTGGGACTTTCCGGAATCAGCAGCAAGGCGAAAAAATAGATGACGGCTGGGACACCTTCGATCAGGAACATCCAGCGCCATGCCGGAATGCCCAGCCACAGTTCGAAGGTTGAACCTCCGGCGAACCGGGCCAAAGCGAAATTGGTGAGGAACGATCCGGTCAAGCCGACGATGATCATGACTTGTTGAATACTGGACAGACGGCCGCGGCGATCCGCCGGTACGACCTCCGATATATAGACCGGCGCGATGACACTGGCAGCGCCGACCCCCAGTCCGCCGACAATGCGTCCAGCGATGAATTCAGCGGAACTGCCGGCGATTCCTGTCAGAACGGCGCTGACGAGGAACAGCACGGCCGCAGCCAGCATCACGCCGCGGCGGCCGATCGCATCGGCGAGTCGGCCGGCGATGAAAGCGCCCACCGCGCACCCGATCAGGATCGCACCGACATTGATACCCAGGCCGAGGCTGCCCAGGCCGAAAGCGGTCTCCAGTCCCTTCTGCGTTCCGTTGATGACGCCGGAATCATATCCGAACATGAAACCGCCGATCGTGGCGATGGCCACGATGGTGGTGATATAGCCAAAACGCGTTCGGTCAATTTCCTGCAATGCCCCCGGCGCTCCAAGTTGCCCAGCGTCACCCCGGTGTATGCGCTAATATCAATCAGGCGCGAGGGGAAACGGTCATATCTCGTGGCGGTCCATGCGATGCCCTTCGGACCAGTTCGCAGTCCAGCCGGACATGGCGCGCATCCACGCCCGCAACCGGGCTTTCCCGGACGTCGGCGATCAGCATGGCTGTCGCCTGCCGGGCCATTTCTGAAATAGGCTGGCGAATTGTGGTCAGTTCCGGCCAGATCGTCGTTGCCATCGCAGTATCGTCAAAACCGCAGACCGAAAGATCGCCGGGCACATCCAGCCCGTGACGATGCGCGACCGCCAGTGCCGCAGCAGCCATGTCGTCGTTGCTGGCCACTATCGCGGTCGGTGGTTCAGTGCTCGCCAGCAGCCGTTCCGCGGCCTGTAGCCCGGAGCGATAGCTGAAGTCCCCACTGACGATCAGGTCCGGCCTCGGAGCGATGTCCGCATCCGCCAGCGCCTTTTCATACCCTGCCTGTCTGAGTTCGCTGACGGTCTGATTTGGATTTCCCGAGATATAGCCAATCCGCGAATGACCTTGCTCAATGAGAAGCCGCACAAGATCTTCCGTTGCCCCTGCATCGTCGATCGTGACTGCGTAGGCATGGCGAGATGGCCGTCCCGTCGCGATTTGCGCCATCGGCAATCCAGCTTTCTGCAATCGTTTCAGCAGACGTTCATCGTCACATAGCGGCGGCGGCAACAGGACAGCATTGGCGCGATGCGCGGCCAGCTTGCCGACCAGATCAGCCGGGCGGACTCCTTCCTCGCAATATTCGACGATGATCTGGGCAGCATTGACGCTGGCTTCACCCAGGCTGCCCATGAGAAATTCGCTGAGATATGCCGAACTGGGATTGCTGTAGAGCAAGGCGATACGCACCTCCCTGCCTCCGGCGAGGTTGCGCGCTGCCTGGTTTGGCACATAGCCGAGCTCCGCAATGGCAGCCTCGACCTTCTTGCGCGTTTCCTCGCTGACGTTGGTCCCGTGATTGACGACGCGAGAAACCGTCATGAGAGAGACTTCCGCAGCCCGGGCAACATCCGCCACGGTCGGGCGATTTGCGTTGGTGCGGGACTTTCGTCCCCTTGTCGGCGATTTTTCGGTCGAACTCATGGCGCAGGCCTAATTACCGAACTGCAAGAGAACAAGCAGTCCCCTCTTGCGAGGCATGTCATGTTAGCGCTATCTTCATGTGAAACAAGTGCATGGGAGCGGCCATCGTGTTCCTCGGGATCGATTTGGGAACATCAGGTGTCAAGTCAGTGGCAATTGACGAGGCCGGCAACATCGTCGCCCAGGGCACGGCAGAACTCTCGGTGCAGCACCCCCAGCCAGACTGGTCCGAGCAGGATCCCGAGGACTGGTGGCGCGCCGCAGAAAGCGCGGTCATGGCCATCGATCCCGCGGTCCGAGCGGGGATTGCGGGCATCGGCCTTGCCGGCCAGATGCATGGTGCGACCGTTCTCGGACCGGACGACCGCGCTCTCCGCCCTGCGATCCTCTGGAATGACGGCCGCAGTCACCCGGAGTGCGCCAAACTCGAACGACGCACACCGCTGAGCCGGGAAATTACCGGCAATCTCGCAATGCCGGGCTTCACGGCACCCAAATTGCTCTGGTTGCGGCAGCATGAACCTGAGCTTTTCGGTGCCGTGAAAACGGTGCTGTTGCCGAAGGACTATCTCCGTTTGCGCATGACCGGAGAAAAGGCATCCGATGTGTCGGACAGCGCTGGCACACTGTGGCTCGACGTAGGGGCCCGTGACTGGTCGAATGAGATGCTCTCGGCCTGCGAACTCAGCCGCGACCACATGCCTGCCTTGTACGAAGGGCCTCAGGTGACCGGAGCGCTGCGCTCTGACATCGCCGCACAGTGGGGCATGACGCAAGTCCCGGTCGTGGCGGGCGGCGGAGACAATGCCGCAGGTGCCGCAGGCATCGGCATTGTCGCAGACGGCGATGCATTGCTGTCGCTCGGCACATCCGGCGTGATTTTCGTTGCGACCGACGCATTTCGGCCCAATCCGGCGGGGTCGGTTCACGCCTTCTGCCATTGCCTGCCCGGAAAATGGCACCAGATGGCCGTCCATCTTTCAGCAGCATCATGCATCGACTGGGCGGCCCGCCAGCTTGGCTTGTCAGGCCCGGCGCATGTCCTGGCCCTTGCCGAAGATGCACGAGCGGCGAATGGTCGGGAACTGTTCCTGCCGTATCTTTCCGGAGAGCGAACGCCGCACAACGATCCGCATGTGCGGGCCTGCTTCCTTGGCCTGGATGCCGAAACAAGTCCTGCCGGCCTGGCCGCCGCGGTTCTGGAAGGCGTTGCCTTCGCGCTCGCCGACGGGCTTGACGCACTCCGCGCAGCCGGAACCGAAACGGACGCGCTGCATGTGATCGGCGGAGGAGCCCGCTCGCACTACTGGGGCAGCATCATCGCAACCACGCTGGGCGTCCGGCTGCATTATCTCGACGGCGGCGAAATCGGCCCTGCGCTGGGCGCGGCCAAGCTCGCCATGATGGGTGTGGCAAAGGTCAACGCATCGCAAGCCTGCTCTCGCCCGGCCATTATCGCCACCATCGAACCCGATGCCGCTCTCGGTGATCGCCTCGCCACGAAACGTGACAGGTTTCGCGCCGCCTATGACGCAATCAAGCCCTTCTGAGGAAGTTCTCCATGTCCGCTGACTATTTCGCTGATTTCGACACCGTTTGCTATGAGGGGCCTGAGGGAACCAGCGACCTCGCCTACCGGTGGTACGACAAGGACCGGGTCATGCTGGGCAAGCGCATGGAAGATCATCTACGCTTCGCCGTATGCTTCTGGCATACGTTCTGCTGGCCGGGCAGCGACGTATTCGGCGCCGGCACCTTCCGGCGCCCATGGCTTGCCAGACCGAACGATTCAACGGCCGCCCGAAACAAACGGGAGGCGGCGCTGACTTTCGTCGAAAAGCTCGATGTGCCGTTTTATTGTTTCCACGACGTAGACGTGATGGCCGATGCCGAGGATGCGAAGTCGTTCCGCGCAAGTTTCGCCGAAGCGGTCGACCATCTCGAGGAACTGCAGGCAAGGCACGGTCGCAGGCTGCTCTGGGGTACGGCGAACCTGTTCAGCCACCCCCGCTACATGGCGGGCGCGGCAACCAACCCCGACCCGGAAGTCTTCAGCTGGGCGGCAATGCAAGTGCGCGACGCACTGGAAGCAACCCACCGCCTTGGCGGGTCGAACTACGTGCTGTGGGGCGGCCGCGAAGGCTATGATACGATACTGAACACCGAGATCGGCATCGAGCAGGACAATTTCGGACGCTTCCTCACCCTGGTCGTGGATCACAAGCATCGTATCGGCTTTACGGGCACGATACTGATCGAACCGAAGCCGCACGAGCCGACCAAGCACCAGTACGATTTCGACACCCAGACTGTATATGCCTTCCTCAAGCGCTACGGCCTCGAAGGCGAGGTGAAGGTCAATCTCGAGGCGAACCACGCGACGTTGGGCGGCCATTCCTTCGAGCACGAGCTGGCCATGGCCCGGGCACTGGGCATTTTGGGTTCGGTCGATGCCAATCGCGGCGATCACCAGAACGGGTGGGACACCGACCAGTTTCCCAACTCGGTCGAGGAATGGACGCTCGCCATGCTCGAGATCCTGCGCGCCGGCGGCTTCACAACCGGTGGGTTCAATTTCGATGCCAAGGTGCGCCGCCAGTCGATTGACGCAGCCGACCTTCTACACGGCCATGTCGGGGGGATCGACACGATTGCGCGCGCGCTGCTGCATGCTGCCGAGATAATCGAAGATGGACGGCTGGAGGCGTTCCGCGAGGAACGATACGCCGGCTGGCAGAGCGATCTCGGTCGCTCTTTCCATGCCCCGGAAGCAACTCTCGCTTCAGTGGCGCAGCATGCCATCGATGCCAATCGCGGACCGGAACCGAGATCGGGCAGGCAGGAATGGTGCGAAAACCTTGTTGGACGAATCTGATGAGGCACACGGCACGGTCTACAGTCGCGGAGGACGCAGAATGCACTGCAATGACAGCACTCGTTTCACCAGGCGCACGGCGCTCCGATGCCTGGCAGGCGCCGCAATGAGCGGTCTGGCGGCCTGCGCCACGACCGCCACCGGGCAGTCGTCCTTTTTCGCCCGAACCGGCCTGCCCATCGGGCTGCAGGTCTACACTCTGGGCGAACAGGCAGGGCAGGATATCGATGCGACCTTCGCCGCCATCGCCGCGATCGGATTCCGGGAGATCGAACTACCCGGCCTGCTCGGCCATAAGCCGCCGCAGGTGCGCGCGGCGGCGCAGCGGGCCGGCTTATCCATCGGCAGCATCCATTTGCCGATCACCGGCCACGCAGGATCGCAAACGCTTACCTTCAACGGCGCTCCCTCAGCGATAGCAGACGCCCTGGGCGAACTCGGCGCAAGTTGGGCGGTAGCGCCGATGGCGCTCATTCCATCGGACTTCCGTCCTGCTCCGGGTCAGGACATCGGACAGGCGCTGTCCCGCGCGGTCCATGCCGCGGGGCCGGACCTCTGGAAGCAAACCGCCGAAATCTTGAACCGGCAAGCCGAGAGACTGGAACCCCTTGGAATCCGCGTAGGCTATCACAACCACAACCTGGAATTCGCACCTCTCGGGGATACGAACGGCTGGGAGATTATCCGCGACGAGACAGACGAGGCGCTCGTCAGTTTCGAGATCGATCTCGGTTGGGTTGCGACCGCCGGGCTCGATCCGCTTGTATTTTTGCGAGAGCATTCGGGCCGCATCGCGCTTATTCACGTCAAGGACGTGGCCAAGGGCAACAAGGTTGGCCACGACCTGTCGATGATGCCGACCGAAGTCGGCTCGGGCACGCTTGCCTGGGATCAGCTCTTGCCGGCCGCTTACGCCGCAGGCGCGCGCCATTTCTATGTCGAGCAGGAACCGCCATTCTCCATTCCGCGCATAGAGGCGGCAAGGCGCGGCTACCAATACCTTTCAAGCCTTGCCGCCTGATCGCGGCTATTCTGAACTTCAGCCCTCGGCGAGCCCGGCAGCGTCCTGCACCTTGCGTGACCGTGCGGCGCGATCCTTTAGCTTGTCGAAGTCCGCTTCGTATTTGCTACGGTTGGTGCCGCAAAGGTAATCCCAGATCGGAGTGTAGCCGCCGAAATTGTAGCGGAAATATTTGTGGTGCTGGTCGTGGAAGGTCGCGGTGATGAACCACTTGCTCAGCCAGCTCCTGTTCCACCAGCGCGGCAGGAATTCGAAGCCGGAATGTACGTACAACCCCATCAGCGGCGCCGTCGGTGCGATCAGCGCCATGGTCGCATCGTGGACCGGGAAAACGGCCACGAACAGCGTCACGAATATTCCGTTGATAATTGCTTCCATCGGCGTTTCGGAAAAGGTCGTGAGCGGGTTGGGAGACGTCGACCAGTGATGCACCTTGTGAACCCATTTGTAGATGGGTTCGACATGCATGAGGCGGTGCCCCCAGTAGAACCAGGTGTCGAACAGGAAGAAATACAGCGCGTACTCCAGCCCGATCACATACCAGGGTGCGGTGCCGGACCGGAACGTGATCCAGCCCTGCGCATCGAAATATTGCCGCGTCCAGACCAGCAGAGTTGCCGAAACAGTGAGCGTGATGACAGCGAAGAAGATCTCGTTGCGGAAAGTCCGCAAGCGAAAGCCTCCCGGCTGGATCTTGCGCGCCTGGAAAAAACCCCGCCAGATGCCGAGGCCCACGGCAACCGCGATGGCGCCCGCGATGTAGATGGTCAAAATCGTATCGCCGCTCGGCATAAACTCGTTCTCCAAGAAATCTCGAAACGCGCCGCTAACACTCTGACGAATAGGCAGCCGGCAATTCTCGCCACCTGAAATGAGGCCTTCGGCTTACTCCTCACCCAGCAGCCTGACAGGGCCAATCAGGCCGGACCGGCGCAGCGGCGCATCTGGTCGGTAGGCCGACAACGCAGTCCAGGTGATTTTTTCCGTCACACCGGGCTGGGCATCGCCGACAAGCCGGTTCACCCACAGATTGGCGACCCGAACCTCCAGCCGGTTAGGGCCCTTGCGAGCCAGCTCACCGATATCCACCGTGTAGGGCGCGTGCCAAGCGTAGCCGGCGTGCTTGCCGTTGACGAGCACCTCCGCGACTTCTCGTGCCTCGCCGAGATCGAGCAGCAGCTTGTCGCCAGGCCTCCAGCCGCGTGGCGCGTCGAACGACCTGGCGTAGGTGGCAATTCCCGAGAAATACTTGACGCCAGCCTCGTCGTGTTCGTCGAGCGGAACGAGACGGTCCAGCTTCATTTTCGCCGGCGCGCCCCTGCCCTCCTGGAACGAGACCGTCCAGTTGGCATCGAGGCTCGCCAGTTCGACTGGCTCTGGCTTCTGGACCGTCAAGGCATTGGCCTGTGCCGGTTGGCGAAACAGGATGTGAACCGATTCATCCGAAGCCAGGGTAAGCGGGACGATCGTCTCGCCATTCTCGATTCGATAGCTCAAAGGTTCGGACTTCCCGGTTTCTGCCCGCCACAGGCGCGGTGCTTTGCCGGTGACGCGGAAATGCGCCTCGATCGTCTCAGTACGGTCCTTCTGGTTGACAAGGAAATAGCTGTCGCCGTCTTCGAGCTTGCGGTGGACGAACGGGATACTCGCATCCTTGCCGCCGCCAGTGAAACGGAAATCGGGCGCAACGCCGATGGCGCGCAATCCGGCCTCCACATCGGCCAGCGCAATCACCCGGCCCTTGCCGATCCGCGCCATGTCGCTGCCGGGCCAAAGCTTATTGACGAGTGCCGCGAATTGCACGGCATCGTCCGTCAGTGCCGGACTGGATTGGGGAGCCTTGCCGATCACGGTCGCGCCGCCTTCGACAAGCTGAAGCAGCTTGTTCAAAGTGCCAACCGTCATCCGGTAGGACGAGCCGCCGAGATAGAGCGCCTTGTAGCGCGCGCCGCCGGGCGTGATGATTTCATCGCCATCGGTTTCCAGCGCACCCATCAGCGAATCTGAGTTGACGAAGTCCCAGGCATAGGCCGTGGGCGCGTCCTTGACCGGAGCTTCGCTGTAAAGCCCTGTGAGCGGCGCTTCCTCGCCATAGAAATAGCCGACATCGGCGACGTTGCGGCCTTGCTGCAGCAGGAGGGAATTGCGCGAGATATAGTCGATCCACGGCTTCGCCAGTTCGGCCCAGGCCTCGTTGCGATTGAAATATTGGCCGAAGATGAACAGCGTGAGCCCAGGCTTCTTGTCATCTACCGGAACATGGACTGAGGTGTGAATGACAGGCCGGTTGATGCCGTTCACGAATTCCAGATCAATGATGCGCTTCAAGTAGGCAGGCGCATGGTCCCAGTATGATAGCGAGGACGTCATCGACTCCGCCGCCGCAAGATTCTGGCCATGGATATGCGCAACCGAGGCCGCACCGCGCATGTCGACGACATGGGATAGTTGCGGGCCCGCCTCGCGCGAATGCGTCCACATGGCCGACATCGGAACATCGGCGTGGCTGCGCATCGCCATGTCATCGCCCAGCGAGGGCCGCCCGCTCTCGAGTGCCTCGCCATAGACTTTGATGCCGTTCTCATGCGCGACCTTGGCAACCGTGCCGTAATGTTCGGACGCCATCAGGTCGGCAAGGGTGCGGCGATAGTCATATAAGAACTTGTCGCTTTCGCTGCGCGAGCCGACGATCGCGCCGGTCAGTGCGGGCATCCATGGCAAAGGATCATATCCACGCAGGCGCTTGAACTGAGCAATCATAGCCGGTGTCCAGTTGGCCGCGCCAACCTCGATCGAGTCGGTCAGAATTGCATCAACGCCCTTGTCGCCAAGTCCGCCAGCCGCATCGCGATACATGCCGAGATAATGTTCCAGATAACGGCGCACCGCCGGGCCGTCGAACTTGTCGACTTCAAGCCCGGTCGCCTCGGGCGGGGCAGGATGGTTTTCCGTACCGAGCAGCGAATAGCCAAGCCTCAGCACACGCCAGTTGCCGGCAGGCGGCGTCCAGTCGAGAGTGCCGTCGGGGCGCATCTTGCCTGTCAGGTCGATAACTTTACCGGGGGCTATGCCCGATGCTTCGGGCACATCCTTGCTCAGCGCATAGTAGTCGGGTTGCAGTTCGAAACCGGCCTTGGCCTCGAAATGATCGATCCGCGCTTCCGTCGAGAGCCTCAAGTCGCCGACCTTGTAACTAGTGCTGCGAGCCTGTGCGGAAGCGGCCGAATCGCCGAGCAGCGAACTCAGTCCACTCATGTCCACTCCGGGTGACGTTGCACTGAAGTTGGCGCGCAGATCGTTTTCATGCGGATGGAAAGACACCCGGAAATGCCGGGCGGTCACAGGCGCGAAGCTGATGGTTGTGGGCACCTGCATGGCGGCAATATCGGCGACCTTGCGCCAGCTTTTGCCATCGTCGCTTGCTTCCAGACGGGGCTCCACCGATGCACCAAAGAACAACATCGCCGCACCCGGCATGAAGAGGCTTGCCGAACGGATCGTCTGGGCGGCGGGATAAGTAAACGTCAGGGCGGCCGGCGCCTCGGCGCTGCCATACGGAACCTCGACCGCGGACTGGAAGTCGTCATCGGCCAGTAGCGCCGCGTCAATGCGCCTGCCATCGGAGAGGCTGACCAAAGGCTTTGCGGCACGCGCCTGGGTCGGCGCCGGATAGGCCAGCACGGCGACGTCGTCGTAATGGCTGGGGATTTTCTTTTGATCCAATGCGCCTGAAAGCGCACTCGCAAATTCGCCCCTGGTTACTGTCTGGAACGGTCCTGTCACCGATGGCGGGGCCGGGAGCTTGCCGAAGAACGGCTTACCGCCTGCAACAGTCGTTTCGCTCCACACCAGCTTCTTGAGGCCATCTTGCGGCGGCACCCAGGGGCCGCCCGTTTCCGACCAGCCCGGCGATGCGGCGATCGCCAGCTCGAGTCCCAATCTGTCGGCCTCATCGGCCGCAAAACGGAATGCCTCCTTCCATTCGGGCGTCATGTAGACGAGGCGTTTATCGACGATTTGCGGCGTACGCAGATTGGCATCGAAATTCTGGACACCGCCAATTCCGACGCGCTTCATCCAGGCAAAATCCTTGGCAATGCCGTCCATTGTGACGTTGCCGTTCATCCAGTGCCACCAGACGCGCGGGCGGGCGCTGTTGGGAGGATTGCGGAACTGCTCCTCAAGCGAGGTTTCCGGCGCGGCGGTCCCTTCGGCGCTCTCCTGCGCGGAAACGGGAAGCGCCGTGAGCGCCGTCGCGGCGGCAAGAACGATACGCCACCGGCGAAAACTGGACTTGTCGGTCAATATTGCTCTCCCACTGTCTCGTTATCTCTCGGATTGCCCCGTCTCAGACGATCCCGGCGCCCAGCCCCACCGCCTTGCGCTCCTGCGCCTTGCGCTCGCGGTAGCGGCTGTCGCGATATGTCCTGAGCCAGTCGATCGCCCCGCCCTGCTCTGCCCGCGCCCTGGCAAGCAGCGGGCCGACATCGGTTTCATACGCGGTCCGCAATGTGCGGAAGGCCAGCATGACGTCGTTATCTTCCTGCGCCTCGTGCAGTGCCTCGCGGTCGACAAGCAAGGCGCGCGCATAGCAACCGGCTATCGCTTCGGCAGACGACAGCATCGATTCGATCGGATCGGTCACATTGTGCGACTGGTCGATCATGTAGGCGGGATCGAAATGCCCGCGCGGATTCGCTTCGGCCTCGGCCAGCTCGTTGAAGACGAGGAACAGCTGGTGCGGATTGATGCTGCCGCTGTCGAGATCGTCATCGCCATATTTGCTGTCGTTGAAGTGGAAACCGCCAAGCTTTCCCGCCCGGTGCAGCCGCGCCACGATCTGCTCGATATTCACGTTCGGCGCATGGTGGCCAAGATCGACGAGGCAGCGGCACTTCTCGCCCAGTTCCTGCGCCGCCATCAGCGAGCTGCCCCAGTCCGAAATCACGCTGGAATAGAAGGCCGGCTCGAACATCTTGTGTTCCAGCATCATCGACCAGTCATCGGGAAGCGCGGCATAGACCTGCGCGGCTGCATCGAGATAGCGCTCAAAGCTGCGGCCAAGGTCCTGCTGGCCGGGGAGATTGGTGCCGTCGCCGACCCACACAGTCAGCGCGCGCGCGCCGATCTTGCGACCGATCTCGATGCACTCAATGTTATGTTCGACTGCCTGCCGGCGCGTCGCCTCGACAGTCGAGGATAGCGATCCGGTCGCATATGTTTTCGCCTGGCCAGGCTGGTCCTGGAATGTGTTCGAGTTCACCGCGTCGAAGCCGAGGCCATAGCTTTCCGCTTCGTCGCGAAGACCCGCGTAATCGTCGACGCAGTCCCACGGGAAGTGCGGTGAAACGCGCGGCGTGGTGCGCCCCAGCTGGTTGATGACAGCGCAATCCTCCAGCTTCTCGTGGATGTTGGTTGGCTCGCCGGCGAGCGGGAACTTGGCAAAGCGCGTGCCGCCACGGCCGGCGCCCCAGCTCGGCACGGCAACGGTCCAGCGTTTGACCTTTTCCAGCACCCGATCGGCATCAATCCCGCGCCGAGCGAGCCGCGCCTTCAGCGCGCCGTAATCCTCTTCGAGAGCATCGGCTTCACACAAGTTGGACTCTGCGATTAGCTCAGGTGAGATCGGTGTGTTGTGCATGGCCTCTCCCTTCTCCAGCCTAGCGCGTGAAGGCCTGTGCGTTGCCCGCATCGACGTTTATCATGTTCCCGGTCGACTTTGCCGACGCATCGCTGGCGAGCCAGTAGACAGCCTCTGCGACGTCTTCGGGCAGAACGTCGCGTTTCAACATGGAGCGCTGGCGGTAGTGCTCCTCCAGCTCCTTGCCGCTGTCGATCCCGTGCGCTCCCGCGCGCTCCTTGCGCCAGTCACCGTCCCAGATGCGGCTGCCCTTGATGACGGCATCGGGATTGACGACGTTGACCCGGATGCCGTCGTCCGCCCCTTCGAGCGCGAGGCAACGGGCAAGATGGTTCGTCGCCGCCTTGGCCGATGCATAGGCGCTGGCGTTTTTCGCGGCGGCAACCGCGTTCTTGGATCCGACGAAGACGATGCTCGCCCCGCCCTGATCCTTCATCCGCTTCAATAGCGGCCATGCATGCTTGGCGGTCAGGAAGTAGCCCTGCGCAAGCACGTCGTAATTTCGTTCCCATAGCTCGATCGTGGTTTCCTCGATCGGCGCGGATGAGGCGATCCCGGCATTGGCGACGAGAATGTCCAGTCCGCCAAATTCGCGGGCACAGGCAGCGCAGGCGGCCTGTACCTGCATCTCATCGGTGACGTCGCACACGACGCTGCGCACGATGTCCTTGCCGAATTGCTGCACGAATCCGTTCCGCACCTCTTCGAGCGCGTCGCCGTCACGATCAGCCAGCATCACGCAGGCGCCGTCCGCCATGAGCCTCGCAGCGGCTGCCGTACCGATTCCGCCAGCTCCGCCTGTGACCATCGCGATACGGCCAACCATCGGTTTGGCTGCCGGCATGCGTCGCAATTTGGCTTCTTCCAGCAACCAGTATTCAATGTCGAAAGCTTCCTGCTCGTCGAGGGCGACATAGTCGCCGATGGCCTCGGCCCCGCGCATCACATTGATCGCATTGCCGTAGAACTCACCGGCAAGGCGCGCTGTCGCCTTGTCGTTGGCAAAGGTGATGCGACCGACGCCCGGAACAAGGACAACAACCGGATTGGGGTCGCGCATGGCTGGCGAGTTTTCCCGCTTGCAGCGTTCATAATATGCCGAATACATGTTCCGGTATTCGGCGATGGCCCCGGCAAGGTAGTCATCGTCCTGCAACCGTTCGGGATCGAGCGAAAGCGGCTCAATCTTGGTGCGCAGGAAATGATCCGGGCAAGACGTGCCCAATGCTGCCAGCCGTGCGAAATCTGCCGAATTGACGAATTCGAGCGTCTCCATGTCATCGGACCAATGGCCCAGCCTGTGCCGGGTGCCGGTCATCAGTTCCCGCAAGCGCGGCATGAGATCGGATACGATGGCGGTGCGGCGGGGAGAAGGAGGATGAACCGCACCGCCAAAGGCCGATCGCTCGGCAAGCTTGTCATTCAAGTAACGCGCTGCGTCACCGATCAGGCCGATGGTGCGATGGTAACAGCGTTCCGAACTGTCGGCCCAGCAGATGATGCCGTGGCCGGCCAGCATGACCCCTTCGACTTGAGGATTTGCGTGCACATAATCGCGTAGCTGGACACCCAGCGTGTAGCCAGGGCGCTTCCAGGGCAGCCAGCCGATACGCCCGCCCCAGATTTCCCGTGTGGCGGCTTCACCTTCTGAAGAGGCCGCCAGCGCGATGATGGCGTCCGGATGGACGTGGTCCACATGCGCAAAGGGAAGCAGCGAGTGCAAAGGCGTGTCGATCGAGGCGGCACGCGCATTCAGGTTGAACGTGCATTGCGGCAGGAAGCCCACCATCTTGTCGTCGTCGTCAGGCCCTGCGTAATGGCGTTCCAGGCCGAGCAATTTTTCCTGATAGAGTGTGGCGAAGCCGTCGAGCCTCATCGAGCCGATGTCACCGCCCGACCCCTTTACCCACAATACTTCGACCGGTTCGCCCGTCAGCGGATCGGGCTCTTCGAGCTTGGCCGAGGTATTGCCCCCGCCAAAATTGGTGATTGTAAGGTCTGATCCCAGGAGGTTCGAACGGTACAGCAGCAACTCCGCGGGAGAAAGCGAAGCTGCATGCGCCGCATCCCAGCGGTTTTCGGGAATCGCGAAGGGAATTGCGCTTTCACGAACAATGGTGGCACTGGTCGACATGCCGAACCCCTAACATTCCCCCTTTCCACAATCAATCTAGTTCGATACTAAACGATCATATTCGATCACAACATTTTGGGAAGAATGGCCGCGCAGGGCGCATATATTGTCGTCGACATCGGCAAGACCAACAGCAAGGTCACGCTCTGGTCGCGCGCGGGCGAGCTTCTCGACCGCAAGACGCGGCCCAACGACACGCCCGTTTCCGAAACGATTCGCCGCCTCGATGTGGACGGGATCGCGGAATGGATTGTGCAAGCACTTTCGGGCTTTTCCGGACATCCGATAGAGGCGATCGTACCAGTCGCGCATGGCGCGGGCATGGCGGCCTTGCGCGATGGCGACCTCTGCATCGAACCGCTCGATTACGAGCAATCGTTACCCGCAGATGTCCTCGATGCTTATCGACAGCAGCGCGATCCATTCGCGCAAACAGGGTCACCCGCCCTTCCCGGCGGCCTCAATGCGGGAGCGCAACTCTACTGGCTGGAGCAACTGGATGCACAGGCGATCAATCAGGCCACCTTTTTGCCCTGGGCGCAGTATTGGGCCTGGTTCCTCAGCGGCCGTGCCGTTACCGAGGTCACCAGTCTTGGCTGTCACTCCGACCTGTGGAACCCGATAGCCGGTGATTATTCCCGGATGGCAAAGCGCAAGGGCTGGGATCGCCGGTTCGCCCCAGTCGTCCAGGCATCGGATGGTATCGGCACGATCCGCCCGGACCTTGCCGCTGCGACCAAACTGCCGGCAGAGACATGCGTTCTGGCGGGGCTGCACGATTCCAATGCCGCGCTTCTTGCCGCGCGCGGCTTCCCCGAAATAGCCGATAACGAAGCGACGGTGCTTTCCACCGGGACCTGGTTCATTGCCATGCGCCTGACCGGGAAACGCCTGCATCCGGCCGATCTGCCCGAAGAACGGGACTGCCTTGTCAATGTCGATACCTTTGGCAGGCCGGTGCCGTCCGCACGCTTCATGGGCGGGCGGGAAATCGAAACGCTGATCGAGATCGATACCCGCCAGATCGATATCAGGCCCGATCAGCCGGCACTTCTCAACGCGACGCACGCCGTTCTTGCCAATGGCGCCATGGTCTTGCCCACGCTCGCACCCGGCTGCGGCCCATTTCCCGCCCATCGCCACCGATGGATCAATCGTCCGTCTGAATGGTTCGAACGCCGCGCCGCCGCCAGCCTGTATGCCGCGCTGATGACCGATGTATCGCTCGAGCTCATCGGCTCAAGGGAATGTCTGCTGGTCGAGGGGCGCTTTGCCGAAGCCGAAGTCTTCGTGCGCTCCCTCGCTTCCCTGCGGCCCGACACCCGAGTCTACACCGCAATCGCGCACAACGATGTCTCGTTCGGCGCACTAAGGCTGATCGATCCTTCCCTGAGTCCAGACTGTGAACTGCGTCTGGTCGAACCGCTGGAATTCGACCTTGACCGATATCGCGAACGCTGGCGCGCCGAAATGGAGAATTGCCAATGAGCGAGCTGAGCGTCGAAAAGGACAACTGGAAGGGCACGATTCTCGCAGGCCTTGCCAACTATATCGACTCGGGTTCGATCGTCTCCGGCGCCGCGGCATTGGCACTGTGGCAGTCGATGTATGGACTGTCGGACAGTCTGCTTGGCCTGATCGCCGCATTCGGCCCCAATGCCATCGGCGCGGGCATCGGCGCGATGATCGGCGGCTGGCTGTGCGACAGGCTGGGCCGCAAGCGCATCTACCAGTATGACATGCTGGTCTACGCCTTTGGCATGTCGATCCTGGTTTTCGCCGTAGCGCCATGGATGATCGTCACCGGCTTCCTGATCGTGGGCCTGGCAGTCGGCGCGGACATTCCGGCCAGCTGGTCGCTGATCGCTGAGGAAGCACCGGATGAGCGCCGCGGCAAACACTCGGGGGCCGCGCAGGTATTGTGGAATCTTGGCCCGGTGGTGGTCCTGTTGATGAGTCTGGGACTGGCCGGCCTTGGCGAACTCGGCGCCAGGATCGTGTTCGCGCATCTGGTAATCGTTGCGCTTGGCCTCACGCTGCTGCGGCGAAGGATGCGTGAATCCCGGCGGTGGGAAGAAACGCAGGCAGAAGAATACGCAAATCCACCCATTTCCACGCTGTTCAAGGGGCAATATGTGCTCTCGATCCTGGGCCTGGTCGGCATCTACGGTTTCTGGAACCTGTGGGCAGGCACCAATGGTCTGTTCTTCCCCTACCTGATGGAAACCTTGGGCGTCGCGACGCGCGCGCAAAGCATCGCCATGCAATGCGGCATTTTCAGCCTCACGATGATCGCCAATTTCCTGATATTCATGAAATACGTCGACAGGGTCGATCACCGGAAGATGTTCCTGGCCTCCGCGATCATTCATGTGGTCGGCATGGCGCTCCTGGCGGTCTTTCCGCTGAGCGTGCCGATCGTGCTGATCCACGTCGTGCTGCTGGGCATCGCCGGCGGCTTCGGCGCGCAGGCGTTCTTTCAGCTGTGGAGTGCGGAAATGTTCCCCACCGCGCTCCGGAGCACTGCGCAAGGCCTGTGCTTTGCCATCGTCCGTGTCGCGTTGGGCGTCTTCAGCTTCTTCGTACCGGCACTTGCTACGTTCGATTTCACCGTCCTCGCCTGGATTCTGACCGGTTTCCTCTGCGTAAGCGGCCTGATCGGCTGGTTCTGGGCACCAAGCAATGCCGGCAAATCGCTTGAACAACTGGAAGCTGAGCGGCACAGAGCCTGACATGCACGCTGCCGAACGCGAAAAGCTGATCCTCGAAGCAATCAAGCCAGCCGGTTTCATATCCTATCGCGATCTCGAGGCTAAACTGGATGCGTCTCCCGCCACCATTCGCAGAGACCTTTCGCGGCTCGAAGCCGCCGGCGTAATCGATCGCGTACATGGCGGCGCAAAACTGGTATCACGTGAAGGAGAGAATAGTCCTGCCCGCCTGACGGGCACTCCTTTCGATCAGTCCATCACCCAGAAGCTGGAAGAGAAGAAGGCAATCGGCAAGGCTGCAGCATCGCTGTGCCAGCCCGGCGAAGGCATCATGGTCGATGGCGGCACCACCACCCTGCAAATGTGCCCGCACCTGTCCGGGCTGGACCTTCAGGTACTGACGAATTCGCTGCACATCGTGAACGCCTTGCTTCCTCAGGCCGGTACGAAGATCCTCATTCCCTCCGGATCGGTGTTTCGCGAGCAGAACATCATACTCGCCCCCGCCGGTGAGGACTCAATGCCTCGCTTCCATGCGCCAAGGCTGTTCATGGGTGCCGCTGCCGTCGGCAGGCAAGGCGTGATGCAGGCCGACGTCATCCTCGTGGCTGCCGAGAGGCGATTGATCGACCGGGCCGAGGAAGTCGTCCTGATGGTCGACAGTTCGAAGTTTTCGGCATCTTCCGGTGCGATTGTATGTGGGCTGGACGAGATTGACGTCCTGATCACCGACAACGGAATCACCGACGAGGTCCGCGAGATGGCCGAAGCGGCGGGGATACAGGTAATCATCGCCGAATGACGTCATCGCCTGATTTCACGCCCATCTCTCCACGCCAGCACTAACGCATCTTCCTGGAAACAAGGCAGACAGCGCGCTTCACCCGCATCGGAGGTTCAAGCGCATGCGTTCGCATGCCTTGCGCCGGCCTGACTGGTAGCGCTATCACCGCGAGATCGAGGCGCTCCGCTCACACAGGAGCTTGCCGAGTACGTTCATCGATCGAGAGGATAGGTTTTTGAGAAGCCTCATAATCGGTCCACTGATTTTCGCCTTGATGCCGATCGCCGCTCAGGCGCGGACCGAAGCTGCAAGGACAATCGAGATGCAAGACGAACCTTGGTCCGCGCGCTGGATCACGCATCCTGACGCAGGACCGCGCGAAGCGGGAGTTTTCCATTTTCGACGCGACTTCCAAATTGATCTCTTGCCGCAATCCTTCCCCGTTCGCGTATCCGCCGACAACCGCTATCGCCTCTTCGTGAACGGCGTTTCGGTCGCGACGGGACCGGCACGAAGCGATCCGATGCATTGGCGATACGAATCGATTGATCTTGCCAGGCACCTCAAGCAGGGCCTCAACAGGATTACCGCCACGGTATGGAACTGGGGCGAGACCAGACCGGTTGCACAGATGACCCTGCGCACAGGCTTCCTTTTTCAGGATGACAGCAAATCGGAAGTATCGCTCGATAGCGGCGAAGACTGGCTGGTCACTAGCAACGACGCCTATCGCTTCGAGGCGATCGATCACGCGCAGGTAAAAGGCTATTACGTCGCGGCACCGGGCGAGATTGTCGATGGCTCAAGCTACCCATGGGGATGGCAGGACGAAGCTGTGGAGACTGCCGGCTGGCGCCAGGCCAGCGTCGCCGTTTCCGGGCCACATGCGACAGGACAGGCCGCGCCGCGTGGATCCGAGATTTTCGGGGTCTTTGCCGACTGGCAACTCGTCCCACGCAGCATTCCGGCCATGGAGGAACGCGTTGTCCGCTTCCGCAAGGTGGTCCGTGCGAGCGGGATTGCCGCCTCTGACGCCTTCCTGACGGGGGCGGGAAAGCTGATCGTCCCGCCCGGCACCAGCCTGTCGCTGTTGTTGGATCAGGGCGAACTGACTTCGGCCTATCCGGTGATTGAAGCCAGCGGTGGGAATGGTGCTTCGCTACAGCTTACATACGCAGAGGCACTGTTCGACGACGAAGGCGAGAAAGGCGATCGGAACGAAACGCGGGGCAAGTCGGTCCATGGCGTGAGCGACAGGATCCTGTTCGATGGAGGAAACCGCCGCCGCTACCAGACCCTGTGGTGGCGCACGTGGCGATACGTGCAGATGGACATCGAAACCGGCGATGCTCCGCTTGTTCTGCATGACCTCCATGGGATCTTCACAGCATATCCGTTTCGACAGAACGCCTCGTTCACAAGCGATCACGCCTGGATCAAGCCGATCTGGGACATCAACTGGCGGGTCCTGCGACTGAGCGCGTTCGAAACATTCATGGACACGCCCTATTACGAGCAGCTGCAATATGTCGGGGATACGCGCGTAGAAGCGCTGATTTCACTCTACAATTCCGGCGACGACCGCCTCATGCGCAATGCCATCGAGCTGTTCGAGCAGTCGCGCATCCCGGAGGGCATCACTGCAAGCAGATACCCATCCGCCGACCCGCAATTCATCCCGCCCTTCTCGCTGTGGTGGGTCGCGATGATTCATGACTACTGGATGCACCGCGACGATCCGAAATTCGTCGAGCGCTTCCTTCCCGGGACCAGAAGTGTCCTCAGCTGGTTCGAACGCCACCTCGATCGCAACGGGATGCTCGGCCCGATGCCCTGGTGGAACTTTCTCGACTGGAATCCGTCTTTCGAAAACGGGACCGCGCCGGGCGCGAAGGACGGCAACTCGACTGCGCTCACCTTACAGTTCGCCTACACACTCCGCCGCGCAGCCGAGCTGGAGGACCGTATTGGCGAACCGGGTCTTGCGACACGATATCGCGAACTCGCGGACAGGCTCGGCACGGCGGCGCGCGAACTCGCATGGGACGATAGTCGCGGCCTATTCGCGGACACGCCGCAGAAGGCAGGGTACAGTCAGCATTCGAATGTCCTTGCCGTGCTGGCGGGCGCTGTCCCGGGCAACGAAGCGCGGGCGCTCATGGAACGGGTCCTGACAGACAGGGCGCTGCTGCAGGCAACCTTCTATTTCCGGTTCTACGTGGATGAAGCCATGCGTGAGGCAAAGCTTGCCGACCGCTATATCGAACGTCTGGAGCCCTGGCGGGAAATGATCCGCATGGGCCTCACAACGACGCCGGAGCAACCCGAACCGACGCGGTCCGACTCCCATGCGTGGAGCGCGCATCCCAACTACCACTTGCTCGCGACGGTGCTGGGCATACGCCCGTCGTCGGAAGGATTCCGCACGGTCGAAATCGCTCCGGCGCTGGGGCCCATGCAAAACGTGTCGGGCAAGATGCCGCATCCCAACGGAACAATCGCAGTCGATCTCCGGCGCGCCGGTCCGACGGGACTTTCGGGGACCGTGACGCTTCCGCCGGGACTGGACGGCACATTCGCCTGGAACGGTAAGCGGCTCGCGCTTGTTTCGGGCAGACAGGTAATCGCTGTCGAATAGCAGTTGCGTGACATACGATGGGGTATCTGATCGAACTATCGCTTGGGGACACGCAGGTCAGTCTCGAACCCGAACGGGGTGGTTCTGTTGCTTCCTTCACGCATGCGGGAGCAGATATACTGCGGCCGTCCACCCCCGGAAGCATATTGGACACGGCTTGCTTTCCGCTGGTGCCCTTCTCCAATCGCATCGCCGATGGAAGATTTGTTGCGCACGGCAAGCAATACGCGCTTTCTCCCAACATGCCGGGCGAGCCCGCGATGCGTGATACGATACACGGATATGGCTGGCTATCGCCCTGGCAAGTAGTCGATGCCAGCGAGAGCAGCGCGTCGCTGGTCCACAATTATGAGGCGGGGGATTGGCCGTGGCCCTATCATGCAGCGCAGTTGTTTACGGTTGTGCCTGACGGCTTGCAGGTTTCGTTATCCGTCACGAATTGCGGCGAAACGCCTATGCCTTCGGGTCTCGGCTTTCACCCCTATTTCCCGGACAAGCGTTGTGCATTCTATCACGGATTGCACCGGGGCGAATGGGTGGTCGATGATCGCTGCCTGCCCGTAAGTCTAAGAGAAAAAGTCGAGCCATTCGACTGGTGGAAAGGCCAGGCAGTCTCCACGCGTAGGGTTGATACTGTCTACACCGGCCGCGAAGGCGCGTTACAAGTCGCCTGGCCAAAGAAGGGATTTGGCGTGACGATTTCACCGTCTGCCAACCTTGCCTTTACAACCGCCTATGTTCCGGACGATGCATCGTTCTTTTGTATCGAACCGGTGAGCCACGTAACCAACGCCATTAACCTGGATCGCGAATGCATCGGGCTCGCGTGGCTCGATCCGGGGGAAGCCCTTTCTGTAGACATTGAGCTGAGAGTTGAACGCTTTCAACGAGAGGCATTCGGTGGAGCTTCCTCCTGAGCGGAGGAACAATACCGTCTGTAAGTGCTTTAGCCATCGCATTATCCGCGAAAAGGCCTGCGCGGCCAAATTCAGACTGATTCATGTTGTTTCAAAAGAAACCGTCATCGCAAGTCACGGGTTCACATTTCCGGCCTATACTAGGCTCGCCACGTTTGACCTTCACTTGAAAAACAACAGCGGTAACGCACCGGCGTCACTTACGGCCAGTCAGAACTTCCTGCTCGCTGGGCAGTTTTGGCCCGGTGGATGGCGGTGGCTCTCCGGGTAGCATCTCTTTGAGGCGAAGGATGACTTCCGCGAACTGGGCGTCGTGCGCCAGGTTTCGATACTCGCCGGGGTCATCGCGCAGGTTATACAGTTCCCGGCCCTTCACTCCATCTTTGCCCCATTCGGTATACCGCCAGTCGCCGAACCGCACGCTTCGTCCGTCACCGATCTGGGAGAGAGCACCGTGGTTCCAGTTCTCGGCCTTCGGGTTCTCAAGCAACGGCGCAAGGCTTCGCCCTTCAACGTGAGAAGGGGGCGCCAGGCCTGCCAACTCCGCAATGGTAGGATAGAGGTCCAGCAACTCCACAATCCGAGGGCTCCTTCGGCCGTTACCCAGCGCATCTGGAACGCTGATGATCATCGGAACACGCGTCGATTCCTCCCATAGCGCGAGCTTCTGCCACGAGCCATGCTCGCCTAGGTTGAAGCCGTGGTCGCTGGTGAAGACGACTATCGTCCTGTCTGCGACGCCGCTTTCCTCTAGCGCATTGAGAATACGCCCGAGTTGGGCGTCCATGAAGGTCGTAGCGGCATAGTATGAGCGGACGAAATCGCGCTTCTCTTCGGGTGTCAGCGCCTCGGCCTGTCTATCAATATAGGTATATGCCGGGCCACGAGCGGCCGGCAGAACGGACGCTGTATTCACCGCTTTTTCGGGCGAGTAGGAGATTGCCCTATATTGGTCGAAGTACCGCTTGGGCGCGACCTCCGGGACGTGCGGCCGATAAAATCCCGCCGCGATGAAGAACGGCTTGTCCTTGTTTTCTTTCAGGAGTTCGATGGTGCGCGTCGCAACAAGGCCATCGGTCTGAATTTCGTCCGGGCTTTCATCCTCGCGGTAGGCAAAGGCAATTCCCAGCGGCAATGGAGGTGTTAGGTTCACTACGCTCCCATCATGCTCGGTGCGTTTGTCGAAGCCCGCAGGGTTGAGGGCGACGTTCCACGAATTCGGATCGTCGTGCCTGTCAGGTATCCGCCCGATTTCGCCGGGAACGCCCTGATGGAACAGCTTCCCAACCCGTGCGGTGAAATAACCGTTCTGCCTGAAATACTGTGGCAGAGTCGTCACGTCTGGCACGTTCGATCGAACGTGAGTGGACAGATCGTAGACCCGAATCGAATTCGGCCTCATTCCGCTCAGGAATGATGCGCGGCTCGGACCGCACAATGGATACTGTGAATAGGCACGGTCGAAGGCGACCCCGCGTTTTGCGAGCCGATCGATGTTCGGAGTTCTGATAGAATCGTCACCGAACGCGCCACCGACCCTGAGGTCATCCGAAACGATGAACAGCACATTCATCGGCTGGACAGCAGCCTGTGGGCGCGCGGCGGTCGTCTCATCGACGCGGTTCGATGCGCAAGCCGACAGCGCCATGACAGCCGCGACGGACACAGCGAGCTTAACCCGCGATGGGATTCGGCCATTGATACCTCTCATTGCTCTACCCATTCTTTCCAATCCATTTTCTCATGCCTTCCGGCTGGAAGATTTCGGCCTCATGACCATCGCGCCGCTAGTGGAACGCGAAATGACCGCGATCGCAAAACCAAGGCGGGCAAGCGAGATCGAGCGCTTCGATGCGCGATGACGACCACGCCGCTCCATTGAACTGTAGTGTCGCCGGTGTGGGCATTGACGAAGGATTAAATCCCACGCCCCGCATCTTCGCCAGACTGTGCCGTTCGCACCTGACGACAGTCTATGTTTGCAGCATTACCTATGTTAGCGCTATCTCAAGCGCAAGGGCAGGACAGACGGGCGACGGGGAAAACACCGTAGGACCATATGACGCAATGGTATGACCGGAATCGATCTATCCAGGGCCAGACGCATGGCGATCGCGCAATAGGGGAATTTGCAATGTCGAATATCAAAGGCAGGCAAGTCGTGATGGCGCTCCTGACGACCAGTTTGGCGTTTGCACCCACCTCGAGCAGGGCGGCCCAGGAAGAAGAACGCTCGCGCCTCATCGTGCTGACGGATATCGGCAACGAGCCGGACGATTCAGAATCGCTGGTGCGGTTGCTTCTCTACTCGAACGAGATCGAGATCGAAGGGTTGGTCGCCGCAACATCGCGCCATCATCCGAAAGATCCGCGCCTCGAACTTATCGAGCGCCGACTCGATGCCTATGAAGAGGTGCTCGGGAACCTGCGCCGACATGACCCGCGCTACCCCGATCCGAAAGACTTGCGCCACCGGGCCGTTGCGGGCAGCCCGGTCTATGGCATGACAGGTGTGGGGCCGGGAATGGATACCGCCGCTTCGCGGCTGATCATCGCAACGGTCGACAAACCCGATCCGCGTCCCGTCTGGGTAGCCGCATGGGGCGGCGCAGCCGATCTGGCGCAGGCGCTGTGGACGATCCGGGAGACACGCTCTCCCGAAGAGGTCAGGCGGTTCGTCTCGAAGCTGCGAGTCTATACCATCTCCTACCAAGATGACGCTGGCCCTTGGGCACAGGCCCATTTCCCAGAGTTGTTCTGGGTGACCAGCGTTCATGCCTTCACCAATTACAATCTCAGCACATGGACCGGCATTTCCGCACCCCAGCCCGGTGCGGATCAAGCCAAGGTCAGTCGTGAATGGCTTTCGCGGAACATCCGCTCAAAGGGACCTCTGGGCGCACTGTACCCTTTGCCTGCCTATATAATGGAAGGTGATACGCCATCGTTCCTGTCGCTCATCCGCAACGGCCTCAACCATTCCGAGCGGCCGGACTGGGGCGGCTGGGGTGGACGCTATGGGAAGGTCTCCCGGGGCCTGGGCTTGTGGGCATCCTCCGCCGATGCGGTGAAGGGCGTGGACGGCAAGACCTATATGACGCCGCAAGCGACGATCTGGCGCTGGCGCGATGCGTTTCAGAACGATTTCGCGGCGCGCATGCATTGGACTGTGACGCCCGATCGCAACCGCGCCAACCATGCGCCCTCGGTTCGGCTGAACGCGCGAGACGGAACGAAACCCGTGGAAATAGAGGGCTGTGCCGGCAAATCGGTCACCCTTACCGCCCACGGGTCCGACGATCCCGACGGCGATCGGCTTTCATTCCGCTGGTTTTCATATCGCGAGGCGAGCGGATTATTCGCGCCCCAAGTCACCCTTTCGCCGGGCGCAGGTTTGACGACGACGGTGCGGATCGACGACACGGCGCATACCGACCAGTTCACGCCACCTTCCAGCTACGCTGTCCATATCATCCTGGAAGTCACGGATGACGGTTCACCCAGCCTGACCAGCTACCGGCGGGCGATCATCACCTTGCCCGGAAGTGGATTTGGCGGCACAGAAGCTGATTGCGCGGTTCGCCCGATTGGGCCGGTGCATGAAGACGAATGAGGGCGTACCGGCATTGGCGGGAAGTGACGGGAGTCGATCTTGTCAACGCGCTCCGCAATGCAAGTATGGTCGCTCCGCATATTTTGCTTGGTAGTGTTGCCGCCATGATCTCCGCCACGGGCAGCCGGCATGCTCCCGAGATCGAATCCCCGCTGGAAGGCCGCGCCGCAATTGTCCTCCTTGGTGCACCGCTCCGAGGCTGTGGAGAAGGAGAACAGCTCGGAGCGGTGCTTTCCTTGCCTTCGATCAGCGAGAACCGAACGAAAGGCGCAAGCTAATGCCGAATTCGCGCGGCGGCGTGATCTGTATGATCGAATAGGTGCTTGTGAACGATTTGCCCACAGTCGACTGGAAAGTCGGCGGGGCCAACTCCTGGTAGCTGGTCGAAGCCGGCGGATCGAACCGCGTCACCTTGACCGTGTCGAACACGTTCTTGGCATAGAAATTCAGTTCCCAGGCGCCATCGGGGTCGCGCAGCCCGGCGTAGAGATTGAGCAAGCCATATGACCCGAGGTCATCGAAGGCATTGGTGGGTTCGACCTTCGATGAACCGTAATAATTCGCAAGGCCGCGTGCGAAAGCATCGACACTGCCAGAAAGCGGAAAGTTGTACTCAGCCTGGATCGTTGCGTTGAACGGAGACTGCAGCGATGATCGCTGGGTTACGTTACACGCGCCGATAAAGTCGCCGCCGTAGGCCGCCTGAAGCTGGTCGAGAGTCGGGGCTGCCGAGGTGAGATCGGGTACGCCGTCGCCATTCAGGTCGTCACAGGGAATAAGCCCGTTCTTGATCTTGCCGTCCGAATAGGCTGCGATCGCACCAATGCGGAAATTCGGCGTAACCTTGAAATCGACCTCTGCCTCGATGCCCTTTACCTTGACCGGGACAGCGGCGCCGAACTGCGCTGAGTTGGCAACCGTTGGCACCAGGCTGGTTCCGTTGAAAGTGAAGCCCTGGTAGTAGATCGGCGTGCTGATCTTGTAGGGATAGTTGTCGAACTTCTGATAAAACCCCGTCAAGTTGAAAATCAGGCGGTTGTTCAACCACGAACTCTTTATGCCGACTTCGTAAGATTCCGAATCTTCCGAGGGAAGCGTAATGAAGGACTGCAATAGCGGAGACAGCACGGTCAGCGACGGGTTGACGATGCTGGGGCCTGCACGCCGCGACGTGCCCGTGCTCGCATAGACCATCAGGTCCGGCGTGAAATTGTGCTGGATGGATGCCGTATAGATCAACTTCTCATCGTTTACGGCGGGACCGGTCGGAATGTCGTTGGCCCCGATCGTTAGGAACCGCGCCGGGCTTTCTAGATCGATCTGCCGCAAACCAACAGAGACTTGCGTGCGGTCGCCGATATGTGCGGTGATGTTCCCGAAAAAGGCCGTTTCACGGGTAATGCCCGTTGTGCCGATAGGAGTTTCGGCTATTGCAACCACGCTTCCGCCCAGGAATGGCGGAAGCAGCACAGGCGTCTGGGTCGTCAAAGCGGTGGGTGCGTTCTGCCTGGTCCGGTAGTAGCCCAGGACATAATCGAACATGCCGAACACGCGGACTTCGCTCTGCAAGCGGATCTCATGCGAGGTGAGCTTCGAACGGGTATTGGTGTCCTGGAAGATGTCCTGTCCCTGAAGGAAATTCGCGAAATCCTGGTTGCCGATCGAGTGAAAGCGCAGGTTGCTGCGCGAGCCCTGATAAATGAGGGCCTGACCAGCATATCGCACTTCGGCGCGCCAGTTGTAGACTTCGAATTTCTGCTCAACCGTTCTTGCCGTCTCTTGGATCGAGCGGCGGTCCTTTGGCCGGATCAGAACAGCACTCTCTGGTGCTGACGGATTGGCAAGACTGTACGACGCGTACTGGTCATAAAACCGCGCCTCACGGTCAATAACCTGGTACATTCCTTCCAATTTCAGCCAGTCAGTCGGCTGAAGCGTGGCAATGGCCCGAATACTGTCGGTATCGGCATAGGGTTTGTCGAGGTCTGCGTCGTCATCGATCGAGCGCACGCGATTGGCATTGCTCCGCTGGGTCAGACCTGCAACGCGTACGCCAAGAATTCCCTCGATCATCGGCACATTGATGGCACCGTTGAGGTTGTGCAATCCGGTATCGGTAAGGGTTCCGATCATCGTTCCGCCCGCCTGATAGAGATCGGGCTTGCGTGTCGTGAATGTGATCGACCCAGAGGGCGTGGCAGTTCCCCGCAACGTACCTTGCGGGCCTCTCAAGACCTCGACCTGGCCGATGTCATACATTGCCTGCAGCACGGAGCCGGCATCGATCGGCGCATCGTTCAAATAGAATGCAACCGTCGGCCCCGCGCTTGCGTTGATGTCGTACTGCACGCCGCGAAGTTGACCGCTAGCGCCGATACCGTTCGCCTCGTTGCGGAGTTGTAGGCCAGGCACAAGGCTCTGGACATCGGTGCCATCGCGAAGGTTGAGCTTTTCGATATCCTCGGCCCCCACCGCATTAACGACCAGCGGCACTTCTTGTACCGATTCTTCACGGCGGCGAGCCGTCACGATGATCGTGTCTTCCGAGGCGCCTGCTGCATCGCTTGGCGCGGGCAAGTCCTGTGCGATCGCCTGGTCCGAAAGGGCCACGCCGAAGGCAACCGATGCCAATAGAAGATGTCTGTAGCTCATGCGGATTTCCCTCCCGTTCGTATCGTGAATACTGGCCTGCCCAATTGGTTCGGCCAATTCTGATAGTCCCGATGCCTTGAATCGCAAGCGATATCGCCCATCGCAGACCGGTGCAGCCAGCGATTTCGGATGAAGGCATCACACTCTGGCCGGATGTCCGGGCACCTCACCTCATTCCAGTCAATATACGGACTTGATTACCTACTATCTAGTCGGTAGTCAATTGGCTTGACCAGTCTAGGTGGAATCGCAGCCGCACGGCTGCAACGCTGTGCGCGCATCGGCGACAGGGAGAGATCAAATGAACGAAGCAATTACCGGGAACGGACTCAAACGTCTGGCTGCCTTGTTTGGGGTGACGGGATTGCTCACCGGGTGCATCGCGTCTGGTGATCCCGCAGAGACCGCACGCATGGGAGCCGCATCCCGGCAGGACTTCGTGCAATTATGCACGGCCGACGCGATCAGAACGATCGCGTCCTCGATTCAGGCCTCCACCGTCGAGCCCGGAAAGATCGCCAACCAGCCCGGCCCCTTCCTGACCGACGGTGTGCAGTACACGCCTGCGAAGGATGGCATACCCGCATTCTGCCAAGTCACGGGCAGCTATGTGACCAATCCCGAAACCGGAAAAACCTCAAATTTCCTCGCGACATTCCCGGAAAACTGGAACGGCAAGTACCTCCAGCTGGGCTGCGGCGGTCATTGTGGCACCTTCGCGGTGAGCAATCCGGCAATGTTTACCATCACCATCACCAACCAGGGCCTGCCGGGCGACATCATAAAGAAGGGGTACGCCGCCTTCGCGACCGACCAGGGCCATACCGAGATGACCGGAGGTACGTGGGCGATCGAGGGGCCGGGCATGGTCGATGACGAAGCGATCACCGATTATCTGTGGCGCTCGTCGAAAGTGCTCACGAAAATCGGCAAGGAGTTCACTCGCACCTTTTATGCGCGCACGGGCGAGGCAAGGTCGAAGATCGGCCGCTCCTATTTCAGCGGTTGCTCTGGCGGCGGACGTGATGCGCTGGTCGCCGCATCATACTTCCCCGAGGAATTCGACGGCATAATCGCGGGATCGCCTTACAATCCGAACGGCCGGCTGTTCCATGTCACAGCAACAACGCTCGCGACATTGCGTTCGCCGGATGCGCGTATCTCGCAACCGCAACTCGATCTGTTCAACCGACGCGTCATGGCGCAATGCGATGGCGTCGATGGGGTCAGGGACGGACTGATCCAGAATCCGGCCGCCTGCAATTTCCGCCCCGAACGTGATCTGCCGAAGTGCACGGGCGATGTGTCAGGCGACCAGTGCTTCACCCAATCGCAGCTGGAAACGCTGAGCGTGGTCCTGACCGCCGTCACCGACGAGAATGGCGCGATCGTGCAGCCGGGTTATGCAGTCAGCGAACTTGGGAAGGATTTCGCTCCCGCTGCTCCACCGGCCGATCCGAACGCGGAAGATCCCTGGCCCGACACCCCGATGCAGCAGGGTGGCCTTTGGTCGCTTGCCAATGCCGCTATCAAGGTATTCGCCTATCGTAACGATCCGGCTTTCACGACCCGCTCGATCGTATCGTTCCGGGCCGGTGGCCCCGGCCCCATCAGGGACTTCCGGGGTATAGTGCCACGGAAGCACGTCGACCATGTCGTCACCGCCCTGCGATCGGGAACCGGTCATTTCCCGGAAAACCTCGACCCGTTCATCAGTCAGGGCCGCAAACTCCTGATCTGGCAGAATTTGAGCGACGAAAAGCTGCCGCCCTTTCCCGCATATAATTTCTACAATGAGCTTGCAGCGCGTCATGGAGGACATGACGAACTCCGCCAAAACGTTCGTTTGTTCGGCTTGCCCGGCACTGCGCATTGCAGCGGCGGCGGCATTCCGGTCGGGCCCGGCAATTTCGACGCGCTGACGGCCATGGAAAACTGGGTAGAGAAAGGCATCGCTCCGAACGCGCTCACCGCGACGCTTTACCAGCCGACACCATATGGCGTGGATTTCAGCAAGCCACTGGGTCGCACCATGCCGCTCTGCGCGTTCCCGCAAATGGCGCACTACAAGGGTTCCGGCGACGTGAAGGACGCGGCCAGCTGGGAATGCCGTGCTGACGACACCCGGATGTTACACATCGGAGAGAGCGGAAAACGGGCCGGTGTGAGGAACTAGGCATATGATCTTGCGCCTCCTTGGAGCGCTTGTTGTTAGCGCGATCTTCCTCGCCAATGCCGGTCCGGTTCTGGCCGATGGGAATGTCTGGTTGGCGGCGGTCAATATCGATCCGGATCAATCGCACAGGCTCGAGATCGAGGTACCGGGATTCGGCATTCGGTCGGCAAGCGGCGAAATCCTGACCGCCGAAGCGCTGGACGCAATCAACACCTTTGACGAGCCCAGCAGGGTCAAACCGCAAGCATTGGCTGTCACCGCAAGCAAGGAAATGGTCAGTTCAAGTCTGCCGCCGGCATCGATCGCGGTGTTGCAGATTGCGAACTGACGAAACGGAAAGGGAAGTATCGGCATGGTTCTTGAGAGGGCCGAAATCGTCATCAAGGCCGGAATGATGGACGAATTCATGGAGGTTTTCCGCGCCACGGCGTTTCCTCTCACGCAGAAATTCACCGGCTGCCTTTCCTTCACTGCCCTGCGCGGTGTCGAGGATGAAGACAACGTGATGTTCCTTGCCGAATGGGAATCGGTCGAGGCACATCTCGCTTCGCGACCCGAACCGGCTCACGAGAAATTCCGCCAGGTTGTGCGGCCCTATGTCGAGCACCCTGTCGCCACAGTCCATTTCGAACCGATTTGAGAGAGACAGCCAACCATGACGCGATATCGAAGCAGTATGAGCCGGCTTGCTCATCAATTAGCCGGCCTAATGATGGGCCTGGCTCTAACGGCGTGTACCACGGCCGGCGAATTGGCTTCGTTCACCGATAATCCCGAGCCCGGATTGCAGGGCCAGCAACTCCCATCGGACAATCCCGGTACGATCCTGCCGGTTCCCTATGCCAAGGGAGTGCGCGTGGTTGGCCGCTCGCCTGTGTCGGACCGGGATTCGAATGTGCAGATGGTGTGGGCCGGCGATTGCGCCTACCTCGCCAGCACTCCTCCGGATTTTCTGATGTTTGGAACCACAGCCAAGCCAGAAACCTACGGTGTTGCCGTCATTGATGTCAGCGATCCGGCCAAACCCAGGCAGGTCGGACTTTTGCGCGAAAATGGCGCGCTTTATGCCGCCGAGACGATTGACGCAGTGGCTGCGCCCGATGGACGCATGGTGCTCGCGGCCGGAGCCTACGCCAACGGCCATGGCAGCGCGGCGCCCAACGGCGAGCCGGCCTGGCTCGACATCTACGACGTCTCCGACTGCAAGAAGCCCAAGCTGATGGCGCAAGTCGCCTGGCCGGACAATTCGCACTCGATCACGATCTCCCCGGACGGCCGATATGTTTACGGGACCACCATGAACCCGTTCACCGGCGAAGGCGGGCTGCAGGTGATGGACATATCTGACCTCGCCAATCCGCGTTTTCTCGCCAAATTCCCAGCAACGCGCGATGATGGTTCGACATTCGGTTTCGCTGCACACGAAATTACGTTCAGCGCCGACGGGCAGCGCATTTATGCAGGTGTGATCTCGTCGGAAAGCGACCACTTCAACGATGGCATACCCCTGATGCCCCCAAGCGCGAAACTGCTCGGCAATGAGGGCGGCGGCGTGCTGATCTTCGACAATAGCGACTTCGTGGACCGCCGCCCCGCTCCGGAACTGAGGCTTGTCGGCGCGATCGCCAAAGCCGGCTGGCATGCTGCAATGCCGGCAAATATCGGCGGCGTGCCCCACCTTGTCGGTGGGCCGGAACTGACGGCCTGCCCGGGCACATGGCCGGTGATAACCGACATTTCGGACGAAACCAGACCACGCATCGTTGGGGAGTTCCGGCTGGAGATGAACCGGGCGGAAAACTGCCCGCCAAAGTCGCCGGCCGAGCTGGCAGGCGGCGGGTTAGTTCCGGCTCCGGGCACGGCCGCATTGCATTACAACGATGTCGATAGTGCCAGCGACACGCGGCTCGGCTTGTTCAATTTCATGTGGGCGGGCCTGCGCATCGCTGACCTGACAGATCCGGCGGGGCCGCGCGAAGTCGCTTATTTCAAGCCCGGCGACGCCTGCACCGGCCATGTTCGCTACCGGTCCGAAACTGGCCACATCTGGCTGACCTGCGCCGCGAGCGGGTTCTGGGTTCTGGAACTGGCACCCGTTGTTCGCAGGGCAGTCGGCCTCCCGAAAAACTAGGTGTTCAACGACAAGTCAAATGTCCGGGCAAAACCCGGCAAAGTGGAGAGGAAACGGATCATGGTTTCAATACGCCGCGGCATGTGTCTTGCCGCTCTTGCAACCGCAAGCCTTCCTGCCGTTCCCGCCTATGCAGAAGGGGCTGCGAAAGCCGGCCTTGCCTGCGATGAAACTCTCAAGTCGCAATTCCGACCGGATGCGCAGACCAACGTCATCCTCGTCAAACAGTTCCGAGCGGGGGAAAGTATTGCCCTTGATGGTGACAACCCCGCGCGATCTCCCAAGGCGACAAACGGTGTCTGCCTTGTCAAGCTGGTTGTCGGACCGGGAAACCCGGGGCCTAAGGACGCACCGTCGACATCGCGCGGGATCGGGATCGAGATCTGGCTCCCCTCTCACGATAGATGGAACAAGCGCATTCACGCTATGGGCGGCGGTGGTTTCCAGGGCGGCCGCCATGCGTCACCAGAAGGAATCGGCTCGCCTTACGCCTATTTCATCGCCGACCGTGAGGGGGCTGTTTCTTCGACGACGGATACCGGCCATGGTGACGAGATCGTGCTGGGGACCGCACAGCCGCGCGGCGACTTCGCACTCAATCCCGACGGCTCGTTCGCCAGCAATCTCTGGGAAGACTTCGCAGTCCGCGCAATCCACGAGCAGGCAGTGAAGACGAAGGCGCTGACCGAGGCATTCTACGGAGAGCCGGCGAAATTCGCCTATTGGGAAGGCGGCTCTACGGGTGGCAGGCAGGGGCACAAGTTGGCGCAGGCGTACCCGGACGATTTCGACGGCATAATTGCCAATTACCCCGCGCTGAACTGGAACCCGTTCGTTGCTGCACTTCTTTACCCCCAGTTCGTGATCCAGCGCGATCTTGGCGGCGAGCCGCTCAGCCAAGCTCAACTTGACCTTGTCTCCAACGCGGCGATTGCCGCCTGTGACGTGACCGGCGGGCAGCATGTCGGCTTTATCCTTGATCCGTCGCGCTGCGCCTATGATCCGGTCAGGGACCGCGCGGTTTTGTGCCTGAGCGATGGCGGCACGAACGATACGCCGGATTGCGTGACCCGGAAGCAGGCCACTGCGATCAACAAGATGTGGTATGGACCAACACGCGATGGCTCGGTGCCCGATCCGGCAAAGGACAATGGCTGGATCATGCCACGTGCCCATGGCCACTTGTGGTACGGGCTGACGCGCGGCACCTCTTTGTGGAACGCCTATTTCACGCGCGCTTTCGGCTTTCCGGCTGGTGTCGCCAATCCCGGCAATACACCAACGCTGGGCTCGGACATGATTGCCATCATCGCGGAGGAGCCATCGTTGGCCGATAATGGATTTGTCAATGAGTCCGGCAAGGCGCAAAGCGGCTGGAAAGACCTGACATACGGGGAATTCGCTCAGCTACTGGAGCAAGCTGTCGCAGAAGACTCTGAAAAGTTCGCCTCGATCAACACCGATGACCCCGACCTTTCGGAGTTCCGCGACAGGGGCGGCAAGATGCTGTTCTGGCACGGCCTGAACGACGAGCTCATTCCGCCACAGGGCAGTGTCCAGTATTACGAGGCGGTCCTCGCCGAAATGGGTGGCGCCGAGGCTGTACATGAATTCTACCGGCTCTACCTCGTGCCCGGCGCCGGACACGGTTCGCCCAACGGCAGTTCCAATCCGGGTGCCAACCCACCGCAAATGGGTTTCCAGCTCTATCCGCTGCTGGTCGAGTGGGTCGAAAACGGAAAGGCTCCCGGCGCAATCACCTTGAACACGCCTTCTCCGGGCCAGCCGGGCGCGATCGGCGGCATTCCGCTTCCTCCCGTCGCACCCGATGCGAGGCAGATGAGCTTGCCTGCCTGCCCCTATCCGGAGAGAATAAGCTACGTCGCGGGCGATCCGTTTCAGGCCGGGAGCTACGAGTGCCGTTGATCGAGGGCCGGGTTGCGGAGTTGCTCGAGCGCTATTCGGGCGCAGAAGCCAGTGCCGCGCACCTGCTGTGTGACCGCTACGAGCCCGGCAGGCGCGCGTTTCGTATTGTCGGTGCAGACCTGAGGACAAATGACCTCTCCTATGGCGAGCTGCGCGAGGAATCGGAACGGTTTGCCGCCGCGCTCCGTTCGCTCGGAATCGGCCCCGGAGACCGCGTCGCCACACTGATGGGAAAGAGCCGTCGCTACCTTGTGGCGCTGGTGGCCATCTGGCGCCTCGGAGCCGTGCACGTCCCGCTGTTCACCGCATTTGCCCCGCCGGCGATTGCCTACCGGCTGCAAGGCAGCGGCGCGAAGGCCGTCGTTTGCGACGAGGGTCAGCGGCACAAGCTCTTGCCGGGCGACGACATCCCGGCAAACCCGGACTGGCATACGATCACGACAGGTGCGGCAACCGGCGACGCGCTGTCGTTCGACGCGCTGGTGGAGGCGAACAAGCCGGGCATTCCGGCCGCGCAGACGGGAGGCGATGCGCCGTTCATCCACATCTACACTTCGGGCACGACAGGCAATCCCAAGGGCGTTGTCGTGCCGCTACGGGCGCTTGCCGCGTTTCACGCCTATTGCGAGTTCGGCTTCGACCTGCGCGACGACGACGTCTTCTGGTGCGCTGCCGATCCGGGCTGGGCATACGGCCTCTACTACGCCGTGATCGGAACGCTCCAGACCGGTGTGCCATCCATCCTGCTCGAGGCCGGATTCACGCCCGAGCTGACGATGGCTGTGCTGGGACAGGAGCGCGTCACCAATTTCGCCGCCGCGCCGACCGTTTACCGTGCCCTGCGCAGTTCCGGCCTTGCCGCGCCAAAAAGCCCGGGATTGCGATGTGCCTCCAGCGCGGGCGAGCCGCTGACTCCCGAAGTCAACGAATGGGCCGAGAGGGAACTCGGCGTGCTCGTCCATGACCATTACGGACAGACCGAAGCCGGAATGCTGGTCAACAATCATCATCATCCGCTTGTCGCCGATGAACTGAAGCCCGGCTCGATGGGTTGTTCCATGCCCGGCTGGAAAGCGGTCATCCTTGACGACGAGCGCGACGAAGAACTTGGCCCGGAAGAAATGGGGCGGCTCGCCATCCGGCTGGCCGACAGCCCGCTTGCCTGGTTCCCGGGTTATCATGGCGATGCGGCGAAATCGGCTGAGAAGTTCACGGAGGATGGCAACTATTATCTCACCGGCGACACCGCGAAGGTGGATGGCGATGGCCATTTCACCTTCTCCGCACGCGACGATGACGTGATCATCATGGCCGGATACCGCATCGGCCCGTTCGAGGTGGAATCCACACTGGCTACGCATCCGGCGGTAACGGAGAGCGCCGTCATCGCCGTGCCGGACGAGGTCCGCGGCGAGGTGATCGAAGCTTACGTCGTCCTGGATGACAGCCATGCACCGTCCGAGGAACTGGCCGCCGATCTACAGCAATGGGTCAAGCAGCGCTTCGCCGCCCACGCCTATCCACGTGCCATCCATTTCGTCGATGCCATGCCCAAGACGCCGAGCGGAAAGATCCAGCGCTTCGTGCTCAAGCAATGGCGAATTGACGAGCTCGATGGCGTGCAATGACGATCATGAACGCCCTTGAAGCGATTGCGGGCCGCCGATCGGTTCGCGCATTCCTGCCCGATCCCGTCAGCAAGGACACGATCCACGAAATCCTCCGAACCTCGTCGCGGGCTCCTTCCGGAACAAACATCCAGCCGTGGCTGGTACACGTCGTGATGGGCCAGGCTCGCGACCGGGTTGTACGTGCGGGGATCGAGGCAGCCGGTACCGGCGCTGTGTCGCCGGAGTATGATTACCTGCCGAAGGACATGCAGGAACCCTGGCTCTCCCGCCGCCGCGCGATCGGCTATGCCCTGTTCGAGAAATACGGCATCGCGCGCGACGATTATCCGGCGCGTGAGGCAGCCATGCTCCGGAACTACGACTTCTTCGGCGCGCCGGTCGGACTGTTCTTTTGCATGGACCGCGCGCATGCACTGGGCGCATGGCTCGATTGCGGCATGTTCATGCAGAACGTGATGATCGCCGCACGCGACTTCGGCCTCGAGACATGCCCGCAGCAAGCATGGTGCGACATCGGACCGGTAGTTCACCGGGAACTCGGAATCGCCGACACTCAGATCGTCTTGTCCGGGATGGCCATGGGCTACGAAGACACCTCGGCTGCGGTCAATTCGCTTGAGAGCCCGCGGATTGGCGTTGACGAGTTTGCGACATGGCACGGGTAAGAATGAAATGAGCGGCCCCAGAAAACGAGTCCGGGAAGATCCGAAGGTTCGCCGCTCGCAAATTGTTGACGAGGCGATCCGGATCATCGGGGAGTACGGCTATTACGGCTTCACCGTTCAAGCGCTGGCGGAGCGTTGCCAGCTTTCCAATGCAGGGCTGCTCCACTATTTCGGTAACAAGGACGACCTCCTGCTTGCCCTTCTGGACGAGATCGAACGCCGCGAGGAAGAAGTCCTCGCTCCCCAGGTTGCCATGATCGAGGAGAAGGGTTTCCAGTCCGGAAACGGAAAGGGCGCTGCTCTGGAAATGATGGCAGCAATCGCCAGGCGAACGGCCGAGAATCGCGAGCGGACACGTTTCCTCGCAGTTCTTCAAGGCGAGGCGATGGAACCCAGCCACCCGGCGCATGACTGGTTTGGACTCCGCGATGATGAAACGGTCCAGCTGTTCACCAGTTTACTGGGGCGCGAGGCCGCGAATTCGCCCGCCTTGACGCGGTACATGATCTCGATTCTCCGCGGGATGACCGGGCTGTGGCTGCGTGACGAGAACGAGTTCGATCTGGTCGAGGAATGCCTTGCTGCCACCCGACTGCTGCTGAACGATGCCTGACGGCAACCCTCGATCGAGTCTCGACGTCGGCCAGGTCCAGTTCCCGCCCAGCCGCCCGATTGCAGCCATCTCACGCGAAGAAACTCAAAGTCAGCGAGGTTCTATGAAGTCCCATTCCATCGCATGTGCCGCATTTGTCGCGATTGCCACATCAGTCCCAGCGATCGCCGCTCCGGTCACCGACTGTCCACTCCGTGATGCTCCGTTTTCAACGTCCACGCCGCTGATCGACATCCTGCTCAGCCCCGTCGCACGCGAGACACTGGAACGAGAGGCGGAGATTTCGTTCGAGAATGCTCCTCCGCAGTTCCTGGGGACGTCGGCACCCACCTTCGCAGCGATCCTGACGCTGCGGGAGCTTGCGGGATTCACCGGTCAGTCACCAGACAAGTTCGCGAAGGCGGCGGCGGCACTGGAAAGCATTGAAGTGACCAATGCAGACAGGATTGCCCGCTGCGCCCGCTATGACGACAAGAAGCCCGAATTCGAGCTGCCCGAGGGCAAGCCGGCCTTTCTCCTTTTCGAGAAGATCATTGGCTTCAAGGATGTGCCAAGCGTTGATGCAGCGCGTGGCGCGCTGATCGAAATCGCCGAGCGGAATGACTGGACCATTGTCTCGTCCGATCATGGCGGAGCCATTTCCCCCGAGATTCTCGCACGGTTCGATGCGGTTATCTGGAACAACATAAGTGGCGATGTGCTGACCTTGTCCCAGCGCCAGGCCCTGCGCGACTACGTGGAAGGTGGCGGTGGCTTCGTCGCCCTTCACGGTTCCGGCGGCGACCCGGTCTATTTCTGGGACTGGTATGCCGACACTTTGATAGGAGCCCGGTTCGCAGGCCATCCCCGTGACCCGCAATTTCAGGATGCTCGCATTGTCCTGGAGGATGCAAGTCACCCCGCTGCGGCGGACTTGCCGGACGAATGGGTCATGAACGATGAATGGTACTCATTCAGAACGAACCCGCGCGACGGCGGAGCCCGGATTATCGCCAGGCTGGACGAGTCGTCCTACGATCCCTCGGCAGGGTTCGGGGATGCGCTGCGCATGGGCGACGACCATCCGATCGCCTGGAGCCGAATCATCGGCAAGGGCCGCAGTTTCTACTCGGCGATCGGCCACAGGCCGGAAACCTATTCGCACCCATTCTACAATTCGATGATCGAAGATGCGCTTGCCTGGGCGGCTGCGCTCGACGAGCCGGATTGTGGGGACTGAACGGTCAGGGCCTCAGGTGGAAGGAGAAAGCCGCTCAACCCTGCTCCATGGCGCGAGGAGGGTGGATAGAGACTGGAGATCATCCCCCAGAAGCGCACGCCGAAAATCGGCCATGGAGAAAAGGGCCGGATAACGCCTTATTCGACCGTGATCAGCGCTCTCTGTGTTCCCCTGTCACCGGCAAACGGCGCAGAAAGGCGGTCCTTTAGGCCGGAGGGAAGGATTTTCGCCAGAACGGGAGACTGGGTGGTGGTGCAGTCAGTCAGCTGCGAACTGCTCTCTATCATTTTTCCGTGTTAGCCGCGGAAAAACACGGAAAAATGGGACAAATACACGGAAAGTCACCTCGCCCGCCTCGGAAACCCACACAAATGCTGGTTTTTGGGCAAAATCCGGCGATTTCGGAACACGGAATAAACTCAAGCCTATCACGCAAGCGCACTGCAAAAACACCCGACGACCGATCGCTGTTTCAGCGTCGACTGGCTTTGGAAAACTTCTCTGCCTTCGCGATATCGAGCAGCTCGGCCACATCTGCACCGAGCGCGTTGGCAATCCGTTCCAGTACGAGGATCGAGGGATTGCGTACGCCGCGCTCGACACCGCTGATGTAGCCACGGTCGAACCCGCTGTCGGTGGCAAAGTCCTCCTGCGTGATCTCGCGCTCCTTGCGCAGACGCCTGACATTCCAACCGATGCGCTTGCGGATATCCATGGTGAGCGCACGATCAGCCGATGCGACTGATCAGCCCACGACCTATGAGTCTCATTTGACTGGACTGTGTGTCGTGTTTCGAGCACATCCACGTTCATGGCGAGATCACAGGCAGTTCCGGTTCAGGTGGGTGCAGACAATGCCCGCTGCGTGCTCGAGCGCATTCGTCTGGGTGCAGGCGTGCACAGCGAGGACTGGTTGCAGGGCCTGATCCATGACCATCCGGAGATATTGCCGATAGGCGATATCGAACCGGGATTTGGCGAACTCATCGCAGCGGCACGTGAAGTGCCTTGCGGGCATGGTTTCGTCGACAATCTCTATGTGACGCCTGGTGGCGACCTGGTGCTGGTCGAGACCAAGCTGTGGCGTAACAGTGAGATGCGACGAGAAGTGGTCGCACAAGCGCTCGACTATGTCGCGGCTCTTACCTCGATGACCTTCTCAACATTCGAAGCCGCAGTTGGAAAGGGACAGGGCGCACCGGCCAGGCTCTATGACCTGGTTGCCGGTCATCCCGAGGCAATGGAGGAAGCAGAATTCATCGACGCGGTAACGCTCAACTTGTCACGCGGGCGCATGCTGGTGATTGTGCTAGGCGATGGCATCCGAACCGAGACCGAGGCTCTGTCCGGGTTGCTGCAAAGCCATGCCGGTGCCCATTTCACTTTTGCCCTGGTTGAGCTTGCAACCTGGAGGAATTCTGCCGGCGACATCCTGGCTGTGCCCAACACGCTCGCCAGGACTGTCATGATCGAGCGCGGCATCGTGCGTATCGATGGTGGTGTTCCCAAGGTCGAACCGGTCCCTGCAGAAGTGCGAGCCCGACCGCAGTCCATCAGTTTGGGCACCTTCTGGGACAAGATGGCAGAACGCGATCCGCAATTGCCGCAGGCCATTCGCGCCTTCCTCGATGCGCTAGAACCGCTGGGCGTCTATCCCGACCTCAAAGCCAGCCTCAACATCAAGGCCGACCTTGCCGATCGCGACAAGCCGGTCAATTTCGGCTACATCCAGAAGAATGGGCAGTTCTGGCCCAATCCGGCGGCATGGGGACTGCCGGAACATGTCTGGATGCCATACTTTGAAACGCTGGCATCGCTGGTGGGCGGCACTGTCATCAACGAGCCCAACAATACGTTCGTTGCCGTCAACGGTCGGTCCGCGCCTCGCATCGAGCAGCTGCTACCAAAGCATCAGGCAACATGGGTCGCGGCAATCGAGAAGGTCTTGCGTTCGCTGAGTGTCGACCAGGGCTAAGTCGGGTCGCTGTCCCTAGGCCGCGTGGACAAAATCCAACGTTGCAGAGTGGTAGCTGACCGCCACTACGTGCCAAGAGCGAACTGACCGGACACGTAGACAAATCGGGCATCACGCAATCACTGAACAGCCGTCTGCTTTGCGCCTTGTATCGGTCATTGATGTCGTCTCGGTGGTTGCCCGAAAACGGACATCGGATCGAATATGATCGAAAGGCTGCAATGTTGGACAGTCCGGAACGTCAGGTTTTGGCAACAAGAAGCGATGAGCAGACGTTGGCTCAGGACGCCCGCAAGCGGCTCGAAGACTGCGACGGGCGAATGCCCCGATTCCGGGTTGACCGGAACACCCTCATCCCCGCAGATGAGGCAGCACGTTTTCGGCGATGTAGCCGATCCGCCGATTGCCTGCGGATACGTCCTCGCCCGGCAGCTGCGCCCAAAAATGGATGTCGCAGATCCTGGGATAGCGGGCGATGAGCGCACTCAGTTGCTCGACCGCCGTGGGGGCGTCCCACATCTCGTACAAGCCTCCCTCGAGCGCCGAGTCGGCGTCGGCGAACAGCGGAACCTGGTCGGGCGGACCGAACGCCCCCCAGCGGATATATTCGTTGGCCTGGTAGAGGGCGTGCGGCCCGATGCGCGCCGCTTCCGCTTCGGGATCGTCCGATATGATCGCCCAGCAGCCGAGCACGATGCGGCCGTCCTGCGGCGACTTGCCTTGCCGCTCGAGCGCTTCGACATAGGTGTCGAGGCCGATGCCGCCGGTCGAGAGGAAGCCGTCGCCGATGCGCGCTGCCCGCTCGATCGCGGGTTCGGCCATTCCGCCGATCAGCAGCGCGGGTGCGGTCTCGGGCGCCGGGGTGATCGGCAGCGCGCCGAGGGAGAAACGCCGGCCCGAGAATTCGACCGGCTCGCCGCTCCATCCCCGGCGGATGATCTCGCAGGCTTCCTCGATTAGGCTGGGCCGGTGCTTAAGGCTGCGCCCGAATGCCGCGAATTCCTCTTCCTTGTAGCCGATGCCGACGCCAAGGTCGAAGCGCCCGCGGGTCAGCAGCGAGAGGGTTGCGGCATCCTCGGCGATGCGCACCGGATCGTGCAGCGGCAGGACGATCAGGTTGGTACCGATCCGCATCCGCGTCGTGCGCGCGCCGATCGCCGCGGCGATCACCAGCGGCGAAGGCGTGTAGCCGTCCTCGCAGAAATGATGCTCGGTAAGCCAGACGGAATCGAAGCCGAGCTGTTCGGCATGGACGATCTGGTCGAGATAGCCCTCGTACATCCGCCCGAACGGCTTGCGCCACTGTGGCGGGTTCCTGAAATCGTACCACAGCCCGAAGTTCACGCGATTTGCCATGCGACCCTCGCTCATTCCAGCCCGGCGAGGAAGCCCAGAACCGCCTCGCAATAGCGCTCGTACTCCTCGAACATCGGGCCGTGGCCGCAGCCTTCAAAGCGCAGCAGCGACCCCTGCCGCGCCGTCGCGGCGGCGAACTCGCCGATGCCGGGCGGCGTGAAGACATCCTCGCTGCCGGTGATCGAAAGCAGCGGGACGTCGAGCTCGGCGAGGATGGCGCGCTGGTCGAGCGTGGCGAGATCGCCGAGGCTGCGGTCGGCGCCCGGCGCGGCCTGCATGAAGATCGAATGCATCCAGCCGATCGCGGCTTCGCCGACCGGCTTCGCGCATACCGCGCGGGCAATGCCGTCGAAGAAGGTGGCGCGATCGGGCCGGATCGCCGCCACCGTGGCGCGCACGTCATCGGCAGTGCCGCCATGGGGGAAACCTTCGGCCCGGGTGTAGCGCGGGCTCGCGCCGCAGGTCAGCACCAGCCCCTTGCAACGCGCGCCCAGCCGGTGCGCCGCTTCGGTCGCCACCGCGCCGCCGAGCGACCAGCCGTTGACCGCGACGCGTTTGCAAGCCAGCCGTTCGACCAGCGCGACCGCATCTCCGGCCAGCGCGGAAATCGAATAGTCGTCGAAGTCCTTGTCCGATCCGCCGCAGCCGCGCTGGTCGAAGGCGATGACCTCGTGCCCAGCTTCGAGCAGCACGGAGAGCGTCGAATCCCAGACCCTTGTGCTCATCGCCCAGGCATGGATCAGCAAAACCGGGAGCTTCGGCCCCGCGTGGTGCTCATAGTAGATGCGTCCCGAGCCGGTCTCGAGATAGGCCATGGCGCCACTCCTCTCCTTGGCCCGCGGCTTTATACCGGGGCTTCGAGCTTGATCCCGACGAGCGGGCTGAAATGATGCATCGTCACGTCGCGGCGGGCAATCTTCCAGATGCCGTCCCGGCGTTCGAATGTGTCCCGGTAGGTCGCCGCGACCGTCTGCGCCTGGCCGTCGCTGGTCGTGCCGATGCAATCGACGTCGGACACGCCCCTCGCGTGATCGAGGTCGGTGAAGTCGACACGCAGGTTGGTGGTGCAATGCGTCGATTGCAGCCAGGCCGGCCAGAGTATGTCCTTGACCGCCTCGTCGATGCCGGCGTGTCCGTCGAAACGCCCGAACGGCGGGCCGATGTCCCAGACGCAGTCTTCCCACCAGATGGCGAGGAAGCGGTCGAAGTCGCGCTTGTCGAAGCCGTGGCAATAGTCGCTGACGAGGTCGAGCATCGCGAAGCGGCTTTCGAGCCGGTCGATGCGCTGAAGGAGAGCTTCGGTCACAATGCCTCCTGAGTCTCGAGAACCTGCGCGAACTTGCGCAGCGCGGCTTCCCGCGCGGTCGGGACGTGATAGGTCGGGAACACTCCCGGCGAAGGCTCGACATGGCGCAGCACGTCGCGCGCGACCGAGACCTTGTGGACCTCGGTCGGACCGTCGACGATTCCCATCTCGGGAACATATTGCCACATGTCCATCAGCGGGGTTTCGTTCGACATCCCGAGCGATCCGTGGAGGTGCAGCGCGCGGTAGACGACGTCCTTGAGCACGCCGGGCATCGCCGCCTTCACCGCCGAAATCTCGCGCCGGACCGCCCGGCTGTAGCCCTGGTCGCGGTCGAGCAGCCAGGCGGCATAGAGCACATGCAGCCGGAACTGCAGGATCTGCGTATAGCTGTCGGCGATCTTCTCCTGCACCATCTGCTTGTCGGCGAGCCGCTCGCCCTTGGTCCGCCGGCTGACGACGCGCTCGCACATCATGTCGAGCGCCTTGGACAGCATGCCGACGGTGCGCATGGCATGATGGATGCGCCCTCCGCCGAGCCGCGACTGGGCGACCTTGAAGCCCTCGCCCACCGGGCCCAGCGCGTTGGCGGCGGGAACCCGGCAGCCCGAAAAGCGGATGTAACCGTGAACGCCCGAACCGATCTCGTCCCTGGGGCCGACCGCGGTGTTGCGCACGATTTCCATTCCCGGCGTCGGATTGGGCACGATCAGCATCGTCGAACCCTCATGCACCGCGACGTCGGGATCGGTGATGGCCATGACGATCAGGAACTCGGCGACGCAGGCATGGCTGGCGAACCATTTTTCGCCGTCGATCACCCATTCGTCGCCGTCGCGCCGGGCAAGGCAGGTGAATTCCCCGGGATCGGAACCGGCCTGCGGCTCGGTCATCGAATAGCAGCTGACGATATCGCCATCGAGCAGCGGCTGGAGGTATCGCGCCTTCTGGTCGTCCGTGCCGAAGCGCGCGAGGATTTCCGCGTTCCCGGTATCGGGCGCCTGGGTGCCGAAGACGACCGGGGCAAAGCGGCTGCGTCCGAGGATCTCGTTCATCAGGCCGAGCTTGACCTGCCCGAAGCCCTTGCCGCCGAGCTCGGGACCGAGGTGGCAGGCCCACAAGCCGCGGCGCTTCACGACCTGCTGGAGCGGCCTGATGATCGGCCTTGCGGCTCCGTGCGGATCGAACGGATCGGCCGGGCCCCGGAACACGAGGTCGAGCGGCTCGACCTCCTCGCGCACGAATTCGCGCATCCAGTCCAGCTCGGCCTGGAATTCCGGTTCCGTGGAAAAGTCCCAGCTCATCGTCATTATGCTCCGATTGCGGTTTTCAGCATGCGGCGTACCAGCCGCCGTCGATCCACAGCTCAGCGCCCGAGACGTATTTCGCCTCGTCCGAAGCGAGATAGAGGGAGCCGTGCGCGATATCCATCGGGTCGCCGACGTCGCCCATCGGTATTCCCGCCTTGATCGCCGCATCCTGCTCGGGCGTGATGTCCGCCAGGATTGGCGTCCTGATCTGGCCTGGGAAAATCGTGTTCACCCGGATTCCGCGCTTCGCGAACTCGAGCGCGGCGCCCTTGCTCATGACGCGCACCGCGGCCTTGGAGGCATGATAGCTGATCGCATCGGGGCTGCCGATGAGACCGAACAGCGACGAGATATTGACGATCGCGGCATTTCCCGACTTGAGCAGTTCGGGCACCGCCGTCTTCATTCCCAGGAACACCCCGGTCTGATTGACCGCGATCATCTGCGACCAGCCCTGTTCAGTCTCGGCTTCGACGCCGCCCGGATGGAAGATGCCGGCATTGTTCACCAGGGTGGTGAGGCCGCCGAATTCGGAAACGACCTGCGACACCGCCGCCTGCCAGCTTGCGGCGTCGGTGACGTCGAGCCGCACGAATCGCGCCTCTCCGCCCTCGGCCCTGATCGCGTCGACGGTTTGCGCTCCCAGTTCTTCCTGGAGATCACCGATGAAGACTCGCGCGCCCTCGCGGGCATAGAGCGTGGCCTGGGCCGCGCCCAGCCCGCTCGCGCCGCCCGAAATGAGAGCAATCTTGCCCGCCAACCGATCTGCCAAAGCCCGCTCTCCCGCAACGTTCGAACTTCCGAATAAACACTTGTTAGGCAAAAGCAAGTGTTTATTCGGAAGTTCGGAGTTCTCACTGATTGGCGCCGGAGACCAAGTAAAATATAGATATTTCAGCCGCATGTATGGAGCGACGGACGGTAGTGAAACGGGCGGATCGGAAAAATTAGTTGCTTGCGCCAAGCAAATAGATTAGCGAATCATCCCAGTGGCGGAAGGATGGGGGCGACTCAGCTCGCGGCTTTCGCCCAAATCCGCCTGCCCGCCACGGGCCGGCGGCAAGAAATGGTTCGGATACCCCTACGGGAATCGCATTGGCCAATCGGGCCACTTCGGGAGGAACGCCATGACTGGATCGAGGTTTTATAGTTTCCGTGCAGCCTCCGCCGCCGGATCGGCAATGGCATTATGCCTGTCGGCGCACGCTGCCTATGCGCAAGAGGCCGGGACCACGGGCGAGCCCAGGTACGGTCTCGAGGAAATCACGGTCACGGCCCGCAAGCGCGTCGAACCGATGCAGGACGTGCCGGCGGCGATCAGCGCGCTTTCGGCCGGCGAGCTCGCGCGGCGCTTCGATTCCGACGTTCGCGACTTTGCCGACTCATCACCCAACATCGTCATCGACGATACCCAGCAGGGCCCCGGCGGCGTCGCCGCAATCTACATTCGCGGCATCGGCGTCGCGGATGTCGAGAAGTCGGTCGATCCCGCAGTCGGCGTGGTCTTCGACGACGTCTACATCGGCCAGAGTTCCGGCAGCCTGCTGAAGGCAATCGACATCGACCGTGTCGAGGTGTTGCGCGGCCCGCAAGGAACCCTGTTCGGCCGCAACGCGACGGGCGGCGTCATCAATCTCGCACGCTCCCGCCCGACTTACGACCCGACCGGAAAGGCAAGGGTCACCTACGCACGCTTCGATTCATGGAAGATCGAAGGCGTCGCCAGCACCGGGCTTTCCGACAAGATCGCGGTCAAGGTCAGCGGCGCCTGGGAAAAATCGGACGGATATTTCCACAACGCGTTCTACGACCAGCCGGGCCAGCGTTCGGAATTCTTCGCGGTCGCTGGAGCATTGCTGTTCGAGCCGACCGACAATCTCGACATCCAGCTGAGCTACGACCATCAGGAAACCGACCAGGATCCGCCTCAGCTGGTGGCGGTGAACAAGCCGACCGACCTGTTCTGCGCAGCCTATAACCAGTGCTCGCCCTCGCCCGGCGTGCCAACCTCGGGCGGCCGCTACATCAGCATCTCCGACGGACCGCTGCAGAAAAACGCCTCCTTCAAGTTCGACATGGCGATCGCCAAGGCGTCCTACGAATTCGGCGCGGATATGCAGTTCGATTACATATTCGGCTGGCTCAAGACCGACGAAAAGATCACCCAGGACTTCGACGCCGCGCCGTTCACGCTCTACCATACCGACCGGCCGGCGCGCTGGCGGCAGACGACCAACGAGCTGCGGCTCACCAAGGGCGGCTCGGGTCCGCTGACATTCGTGCTCGGCGCATACTTCTGGGATTCGCGCTATACGATCAATCTCAAGAACTACATCGGCTTTGCCGGGGCGCCGCTGCTGACGAGCGCTCAGGACGTGACCCAGACGAACAAGTCCTACGCGGCTTACGGCGAAGCCGACTACGACCTGACGGACAAGCTGACTCTCACGGTCGGCGCGCGCTACACCCACGACAAGAAGACGAGCCTCGTCAACGACCGCACCATCTTCATCTACGACAGCCTGGTAGAGGCCAACCCGATCGTGACGATCGAGCCGAGCCTTGCCGGCGGCCAGATCGTGATGACTTCGCCGGTGAAGAAGAGCTGGTCGAAATTCACTCCGCGAGTTTCGCTCAGCTATGATTTCACCACCGACGTGATGGCCTATGTGCTGTGGTCGCGAGGCTATCGCGGCGGCGGCTTCAACGGACGGCCCTCGACGATCGGCGCGGCGACGATCCCCTACGATCCCGAAACGCTCGACAATTACGAGATCGGCTTCAAGTCCGAATTCGCCAACGGGCGGGTGCGGCTGAACGGCGCGGTCTTCCTGATGAAATACAAGGACCAGCAGCAGGATCTCGACGTCCCGGCACCGGGAACCTCGACCGGACGCGAAAACCGGACGATCAATGCATCGTCGGCCGAATTCAAGGGCGTCGAGCTCGACCTTACCGCGCAGCTGACCGAAAACCTTAGGATCAACGGCAACCTCGGCTACCTCGACGCCAAGTACAAGAACTTCGTCGGCGACATCTACAGCACCGGCACGCCCGTGGATGCGACCTTCCTCAAGATCCGGCGTGCGCCGAAATGGACGTGGAATCTCGGAGCGACCTACGAAACCGAGATCGGCCCCGATGCCTCCGCCTGGGTCACCGGCGACGTCCATTACATCGGGCCGCACGAGATCACCTTCCTCAACAATCCCAATCTGAGGAACGGCGGGCAGTATCTGATCGACGCATCGCTGAACGTGAAGTTGAACAACACGACGGTCAGCGTGTTCGGCAAGAATCTCACCAACGAGAAGGGCTGGACCATCGGCTACGACGTGCAGGGCATCTGGAGCTACGGCGCTCCCCGCCCCCGCCGTACCTATGGCGTCGCCGTGACGCAGACCTTCTAGGCAGGTTCAATGTCCGGAGCGTCCCCCGTGACACCGCCCCGCCGGTGGGTGGTGACCGGCGCCTCGCGCGGTATCGGCAGGGCCATTGCCGAACGGGCGCTGGCGGCGGGGGACCGCGTCTGCCTAGTCGCAAGGAGCGAGGAGATCGCACGCGACGCGGCCTTGCTGGGTGACCAGGCGATGGGCGTGCCCGCTGACGTCAAGCGCCGGCCGGACGTCGAACGCTGCTGCGCCGCGGTGGCCGGGGCGTGGGGCGGCATCGACGTGCTCGTGAACAGCGCCGGCCTCCATCGCGGCGGAAAGGTCGGCAGGGTTTCGGATGAGGACTGGGGCGATTGCATCGCCACCAACATGACGGGACCGCTCAATCTCGTCCGGGCCGCCTTGCCGCACATGAACGAAGGCGGGGCGATTGTGAACGTCGGCGCCGTCGTCGGCTTTCGCGGCTTTGCCGGGGACAGCTGCTACGGCGCCTCCAAGGCAGGCCTTTCCGGCCTGACCAACGTCCTTGCGGTGGAGCTGGCGCGGCAGCGCATCCGGGTGAACCTGGTGGTTCCGGGCTTCGTCATGACCGAGATGACCAGCGGCGTCAGCGAAAAGGCGCGCGAGGCAATCGTCGCGAAAGTTCCGCTGGGACGCATGGGCGACGCGGACGAGATCGCCGAGGTCTGCTTCTGGGTCGCCGGTTCGACCTATATGACCGGCTCGACGGTGTTCACCGACGGAGGGCTGATGTGCAGCCTGTGACCACCGGGACGGACGCCAGGCTGGCGGACTGGATAGGCAAAAATGCCGGGCTGCACGATGTCGAGGTCGGTCGCAGGCTCGCCGGCGGCAATGCCAACATCACCCGGCTGGTCACAGCGCGCGAAGGGCGTTTCGTGCTGCGGCACCCGCCCGCGGACACGGTATCGGACAAGGCCGCCGCGGGCATCTCGCGCGAATTCGCCGCGATCTCCGCGCTCACCGGCAGGGCACCGGTTGCCCGCCCGGTCGCGTTCTGCAGCGATGTCGAGGTGATCGGCCAGCCCTTTTCGCTCACCGGCTTCGTCGACGGCATCGCGATAAGCAAAAGCCTGCCGGGCGGGTACGGCGAGGACGCGGTCGAGCGCCTCGGGCTGTCGCTGATGGAAACGCTCGGGGCGATCCACCGGGTGGACCCGGCGCCTCTCCAGGCACAGGGGCTCGGCAGGCCCGATGGCTTTGCCGGGCGGCAGGTCCGGCGCTGGCTGGAAGTACGTGCCGAGCATCGGGTTCGCGAGCTTCCACTGCTCGATGAAATCGGCGCCTGGCTGCTTGGGAACCTGCCCGACGACCGCGAGCCCGCCATCATCCATTGCGACTTTCACCTCGACAACTGCTTGGCGGCGCGCGACCGCCCCGAACTGCTCGCCGTCATCGACTGGGAGATGGCCACGCTCGGCGATCCGCTGGTGGATCTGGGCCTGTGCCTGTTCTTCTGGAAGCGCGATCCCGCCGCACCGCTCAGCTTCGGCTTCGTCCAGGCCATATCGAACCGGCCCGACGCGCCGGGCCGCGACCGGCTCGCCGCGGCATGGTCGCAAGCCAGCGGCCGCGACCATGACGACCTGCCGTGGTACATCGCCTTTTCAGCCTGGAGGTTGGCGGCGATCGTCGAGGGCGCCTGGCAGCTATACGTCGAGGGCAAAGTTTCTAGCGACTATGCCCGGGGACTTGAATACGATGTCCCGAACCTGCTGCGCGAGGTCGCAACACTCGTGGAGGACGCCTCGCGATGACCGACGCGACGATGATGGATTTCCCGCTGACGACGCAGATGCTGATGCGCCGGGGAGAACGTCTGTTCGCGCAAAGTGAGGTTTCGACCTTCGACGGCGAGCAGCTGCATCGGCTCTCGTTCGGCGAAATCGCGGACCGGGCGAAGAGGCTGGCGAGCGCGCTCGTCTCGCTCGGCATCGGACCGGGGGAAAGGGTTGGCACCCTGTGCTGGAACAGCGGCTCTCACCTCGCCGCCTATCTTGCGGTCCCCGCCATCGGCCGCGTCCTGCACACGCTCAATCTGCGGCTGTTTCCGCGCCAGATCGCCTGGATCGCCAACCATGCGGACGACCGCGCGATCATCGTCGACAGCGATCTGCTGGAACTGCTGTCCTCCTTCGCGGGCGAGATCCGGGGGCTCAGGCATGTGATCGTCACCGACGGCAGCTCGGGCGACGCCCTCAAGGGCACGGGAATCGCGGTTCACGCCCTTTCCGACCTGATCGCCGATTCATCCCCGGTGGAAGACTGGCCCACGCTCGGGGAACGCGACGCGGCGGTGATGTGCTATACCTCCGGCACGACCGGCGATCCCAAGGGCGTCGTCTACAGTCACCGGTCGATCTTCCTGCACAGCCTCGCCTCGATGGGCCACGACAGCTTCGGGATCCGCAATGCCGACCGCGTGCTGATGCTGCCCCCGATGTTCCATGCCAACGCCTGGGGACTGCCCTTTTCCTGCTGGTTTGCCGGAGCCGACATGGTGATGCCCTCGCGCTTCCTCCAGCCCGACGCGATCGGGACCATGGTCGAGCAATCCAAGCCGACCTTGACAATGACGGTGCCGACGATCCTGAACGATCTGCTCCAGCGCCATGCCCGCGAGCCGATGGAGATGTCCTCGTTCCGCTGCATCATCGCCGGCGGTTCGGCGGTCTCGAGCCATCTGATCGAACAGGTGAAGACGCAATGGGGCGTCGACATGATCCAGGGCTGGGGCATGACCGAAACCAGCCCGATGTGCGTGCTCTCGCACCCGCCGCGCGGCACCGCGCAGGCCGACGAAGCCTCGTGGCGGGCGAAGAGCGGCAGGCCGGTGGCAGGCATGGAAGTGCGGATCGTCGACGACCGGGGCATGCCCGTCGCACAGGACGGCAAGGCCGTGGGGCGGCTGCAGGTGCGCGGCCCCTGGGTGACCGCGGGCTATCACATGGTACCGCCGCAGACGACGCCGGACGGCTGGTTCGATACCGGCGACGTCGGGACCATCGACCGGCTCGGATACGTGCAGATCACCGACCGCACCAAGGACCTGATCAAGTCCGGCGGCGAATGGATCTCCTCGGTCGAGCTGGAAAACGAGCTTCTGGCGCTGCCGGGCATTGCCGAAGCCGCGGTGGTTGCCGTTTCGGACCCGCGGTGGGAAGAACGCCCGCTGGCGATCATTCGCTGGAACGGGCAGGAGGAGCCGGATTATTGCAGGCTTCGCGGTGTTCTCCGGGAGCGGCTGGCCCGGTTCATGGTTCCGGAAAACTGGGCGCGGCTCGCCACGCTCCCCAAGACAAGCGTGGGCAAGATCGACAAAAAGGCTTTGCGGGATCAGGTCGCCGGCGGTCATATTGACATCGTTCGGGAACACGGCTTTGCCGCTCAAGATTTCTGATATGAAGAAGAATTCTGCCATGAAATCCAATTCCGGCGACAAGCTGAGGATGACGCAGGCCGAGCGGACCGCGCTATCCGATGCGCGCATGCTCGAAGCCGCAACGGAGCTGATCGTCGAGCACGGCACGCATAACACCACCCTGCGCGAGGTCGGCGAGCGCGCGGGATACAGCAGGGGTCTTGCCAGCAACCGGTTCGGTTCGAAGGAAGGGCTGTTCAGCCAGCTGGTTCGGGATTTCAATCGGCGCTGGGCGGACGAACTGCGCAAGCAGGTCGGCGACAGCACCGGGCTGCCGGCATTCAGCGCCGCGCTCGATGCGGTCGAGTATTTCCTGCTCAACCGGTCGAACGAGATGAAGGCGCTCTACATCGTCTGGTTCGAATCGATGTCGAGCCACGACGAAGTGCGCAAGCGCCTCGCGCGGAACCACACCGCCTATCGCCGCGATGCCGAGCGCTGGGTGCGCGAGGGAATTCGCGCCGGATCGATCCGCGACACGATCGACCCGCAATGCTTCGCGGTCGAGTTCGCATCGCTGATCTTCGGCCTGATTTACCAGTGGCTGGTCGATCCGGACAAGATCGATGTCCATGCCGTTTTCCAGCATTATCGCAAGAACGCCATCGAAACTCTTGCAGTCAGGTAGATATTTCAATCCCTTGCACTGGGAGTGAATTTACTTGCTAGACGTAAGCAAATAAATTAAGGCTGTTTCGGCGAGTTCAGGCAATTACCCCCCGAGAGCTGTCGCCGGGGCAAATCAGGAGAGTGAGATGGGCGCCGGTCCGTCGATGCGGTCGACTGAATCCCCCCACCGGTTGGCGGACCTCGATGCCCAATACGGCGAGTATGCGCTCGCCGGCGGAGGCCACATCGGATGAGCCGGCAAGTCCCCGCTGACGGCGATCTGATGCGGCCTCCGCTCGAAGGGGTGCGCGTCGTCGAGCTGGCCGGGATCGGTCCGGCGCCCTTCTGCGGCATGATGCTTGCCGACCACGGCGCCGAAGTGATCCGGATCGACCGGCCCGGCGGCAGCGACCCCCTGGCGCAGGACCAGGAGCGCGATGTCCTGCTGCGCTCACGCAGGTCGATCACTCTCGACCTCAAGCAGCCGGAAGCGATCGAGATCGTTGCCCGGCTGGTCGAGACCGCCGACGGCCTGATCGAAGGTTTCAGGCCCGGCGTTGCCGAGCGCCTGGGCCTGGGCCCCGACGAGATGATGAGCCGCAATCCGGCGCTGGTCTACGCGCGCATGACCGGATGGGGCCAGACCGGGCCGCTGTCTGCCATGGCGGGACATGACATCAACTACATCTCGCTCAACGGCTGCCTTGCCGCGATCGGGCCCGAGGGGCAGCCGCCGGTGCCTCCGCTGAACCTCATCGCCGACTACGGTGGGGGCGGGATGATGCTCGCCTTCGGCTTCGTCACGGCACTGCTCGCGGCGCGGCAAAGCGGCGCAGGGCGGATCATCGATTGTAGCATGGCCGATGGGGCCGCGGCGATGATGGCGGGCATGTGGTCGCTCAAGCAAAACGGGATGTGGGACGCGGCGCGAGGCCGGAACCTGCTCGACGGCGGCGCGCCATTCTACAGCTGCTACGTCTGTGCCGACGGGGCGTACATCGCGATCGGCGCGGTCGAGGCCAAGTTCTTTTCCCGCCTGCTCGAGACGCTCGGTCTTGCCGACGATCCGCTTTTTGCCGAGCAGTACGATCCGTCGAAGTGGTCTGCGATGAAGGCGCGGCTTGCCGAAATCTTCGCCACTGCCCCGCGTGCCGAATGGACCGCGCGGCTGCAGCACCGGGACTGCTGCTACAGTGAGGTGCTGACCATGGACGAGGCGCTCGCGCAGGACCACAATCTGGCGCGCGGCAGTTACCTGAAAGACGGCGGCTGCGTGCAGCCTCGTCCGGCACCTCGCTTCGTGGGCACCGAGATGGTCGCGCCGACGATGTGGCGGCGCGATTCCGACCGCCGCGCGCTCCTGCGGGAAATCGGCATGGATGCGGCCGCGGACACCCGCTGACGAGGGACGGTCCGGAACGGATGGTTCCGGAATGAAGATCTTGGACAGGAAGCGGCGGTCGCCGGGCAAGGCGCCGCCGAGCAGAGCTTGGGAGTACGACAGATGCAAGGTGCGAACGTGAGCGCAGACGTGGAGACCCGCAAGGACGGGCCGGCCGAAGTCGACTACGACGCGATCGGCATCGGGGCCGGTTTCGCCGGCCTGGCGCTGATCCATTACCTGCGCGAGCAGGGCCTTTCGGTCCGCATCTTCGACCGGGCGTCGGACATCGGCGGCACCTGGACCTGGAACCGTTACCCCGGCGCGGCCACGGACAGCGAGAGCTATTATTACTGCCTCGCCTTCTCGAAGGACCTCCTGCAGGAATGGTCGTGGACCAAGCGCTACCCGGGCTGGGAGGAAACCCACCGGTACCTGAGGTTCGTCGCCGACAAATGCGACATGTGGCCGCACATCCAGCTGAACACGGAAATCGTCGAGGCACGATACCTCAACAACCGCAGCTGCTGGCAGGTCACGACCGGCGACGGCGAAACCTTTACCTGCAAGTACTTCATAAGCGGCATGGGCATGATTTCCGAGCCGATGATACCCAGCATCGAAGGCATGGACCGCTTCGAGGGCCCGCTGTTCCATTCCTCGCGCTGGCCGCAGGAAGGACTGGATTACCGGGGCAAGCGTGTCGGCATCATCGGCGCCGGAGCCACGACCGTGCAGATGCTGCCGGTCGTCGCGGAGACGGCCGCAAGCGTGACGGTCTTCCAGCGCACGCCCAATTACATCCTGCCGGCCATGCAGAAGCCGATGACGCCGGAATGGGAAAGGGAGATCAAGGACAATTACGACGCGATCGTTGCCAAGTGCCGCAACCACGTGTTCGGCATGGCCTTCGACAGCCCGGTGGGGCGCAATGCGGTCGACACCCCGCCCGAGGAGCGGCAGCGCATCTTCGAGGAGAACTGGACCGGCAGCTTCCGCTGGGTCTTCGAGACGTTCGACGATCTGCTGACCAATCCCGAGGCCAACCGGATGGCGTCGGAATTCATCGTCGCGAAGATGAAGGAACGGGTCGACGATCCGGAGATCGCGGAGATGCTTTCGCCCAGCTTCGACGACTACCCGCTGTTCGCCAAGCGCCCGCCGCTCGATCACGGCTATTTCGAGGCCTACAACCGGGACAACGTGCAGCTGGTCGACATCAAGGACCGCGAGCCGATCGTCGAGATCACCGAAACCGGGATACGGACCACCCGCAACCTCTATGAGTTCGACATCATCGTCCTTGCGACCGGGTTCAAGGCCTACACCGGCGCGCTGGAAGCATTCCCGATTGTCGGCAGCAGCGGCGAGACGCTGAGCGAAACGTGGAAATCGGTATCGGAGAGCATCATGGGCGTCTGCGTCGCCGGCTTCCCCAACATGTTCGTCGTCACCGGGCCACAGGCGCCGTTCGCCAACCTGCCGACCTCGATCGAGCAGAACGTCATCTGGATCAGCCGCTGCATCGCGAAGATGGAGCGCGAGGGCTACGACGTCTGCAAGCCGCGGCTGGAGGCGCAGCGCGAGTGGACCGCGCATACCGCGGACATTCACCGGCAGACGCTGATGGCGGCGGGCGACAAGGTCCACTCCTGGATGATGGGCGCGAACCGGGAAGACAAGCCGCCTCGCGTGCTGATCTATTTCGGCGGCGCGAACGTCTATTACGACAGGCTGGACCAATCCGCTCAGGAAGGTTTTCCTGAACTCGACTTCGAGAAGCTCGACGCCTGAAGCCGGCAAGGGTGCGCGCGTGAGCGACGTCTTCACCGAAGCCAATACCGGCACCACCGCGGTGCGCGAGGGCTATGGCTTCGACCTGGGCGCGCTCGCGGACTGGATGAAGGCGAACGTCGCGGGTTTCGCGGGACCGCTGACGGTGGAGCAGTTCAAGGGCGGCCAGTCCAATCCGACCTACCGGCTGGTCACGCCCGCGCGCAGTTACGTCCTGCGCCGCAAGCCGCCGGGCGGACTGGTGCCCGGCGCCCATGCCGTCGACCGCGAGGCGCGGGTCCAGCAGGCACTGGGGGCGCAGGGCTATCCGGTGGCGAGGATTCACGGACTCTGCACGGACGATGCGACGATCGGGACCTGGTTCTACGTGATGGAAATGGTCGAAGGTCGCATCTTCTGGGACGCGACCTTCCCCAATGTCGGCCGCGATGCACGCCCCGCCTATTTCGACGAAATGAACCGGGTGATCGCGCAGCTCCATTCCTTGGATCCCAAAGCCGTCGGCCTTGGCGACTACGGCAAGCCGGGCAATTATTTCGCGCGCCAGATCGGGCGCTGGACCAGGCAGTATCTCGCCGACGAGCTGGCGGGCCGCAACGACGACATGGACGCGCTGATCGCGTGGCTGCCGGAGAACATCCCGCCAGGCGACGAGACGAGCGTGGTGCATGGCGACATGCGCTGCGACAACATGATCTTCCACCCCACCGAACCGCGGGTGCTGGCGGTGCTGGACTGGGAGCTTTCCACCCTCGGCCATCCGCTGGCGGATTTCGCCTACCAGACGATGATGTACCGCATGCCGCCGACGATCGTCCCGGGCCTCGCCGGCGCGGACCTCGCCGCGCTGAAAATTCCCTCCGAGGAAGACTACATCGCCGCCTATTGCGAGCGGACCGGGCGGAGCGGGATCGCGAATTTCGAGTTCTACATAGCTTTCAACCTGTTCCGGCTTGCCGCGATCTTTCACGGCATCAAGGGCCGGGTCATGCGCGGCACGGCAGCGAGCGCCAACGCCAGGGAACGCGCCGGGGCCTTCGAGGTGCTGGCAGGGATGGCAAAAAAGAGCATGGAGACCTGCTTCTAACGCTCCAGTTGCAAGGCAAGTCGCGCATTCCAAGTACTTCGGTTGCCGCGAGATGAATGCCAAGGCAATCTATGTCATGTGGGCAACTATCGGCGCAGAACTGCGTGTCCCCTATGAAAAAATGAGCCGCTCGGTGACCCGAGACTGAACAAAAGCAGGTTGAGCGTCGGGAGTGTCAGCTGGGCCATTCCGATTTCCCGTCGTTCGTGCAGCAGTCGGTGCCTTGCTGTAAGTGCCATCCTCCATACGGTTCAGGGAATGTTGTCGCGCAAGGGACGATTCAGGATCGTCGCTACTATCTTCGATGTAGGGGGCGATCGGTATGAGACCAAACTCGCGAACTTCAACTCTCTGAGCTTCTATCCGCGAACCGGTTAGATCATTCCCAGCCCTTCCTACATTCTCGAGGATCTGAACGAAGGACAGCTTTCGGGTAACTGGATGACCTCTTGGAACGGCCGGAATGTCAGCGGCAGCCGCCTCCGGCAAGTTCCGCTCGAATGTCTGCTTTAGCCACACACCTTTCCAAAAGCTGTCAGACAGCAAACGACGACAAGACAGACGTTGACATGGAATCTGGGCGTTTCCGAAGATGGTCATTGCTCAACGAGCAATAGCGCTGTCTCAGGCATCCCTTCAACCAGCGACAATCCTGATAGCCGAAACCAGGCAGTCTAATTTGTTTTGCCTGCGCTCTGCACTCGTCCATCCGCGTCGATATAATCGCGCAATGCCCTGTGGAGATTGTTGATGCACACTTCCTGGTGCGGATTGGTCCTCAGCGCCTTGAAGCCGCGGCAATGCATGCCCTTTTGCACCTCCGGCAGGTTAACAAGGTCGTCCTTCAGGAATCGGTTGACCTCGAAGAAGTCCCGGTAATCCTCGACGTATGTGTGCTGCGGCTTCGGCTCCTTGCCGGGCGCGAATCTGCCGAATGACCAGATGTCCCAGATACATTCATCCGGATTTTCGGGATCGGGCCGGGTCCGGTAGCACAGCGATCCGTCGATGCAGGGCAGGATGATGAAGTTGGGAAAAATGTGCCAGCCGAAACCAGCGCGCTCCATGGCTTCAGGCGTCAGCCGGTCTGGCCATGAGACGCCGGTCTTTTCCAGTTCCTCGCGGTGGAACTCGATCAGCTTCATGCCGAGCAGTTGCGGGTCCGTGCCCTCGGGCAACTCGGCCAGGACGCGCTTGGCCGCCGCAAGGCTGGGCTCAAGGTACATTGCCTGCAGGTCGTGATACATTTCCTCGTATGTCTCGGCGATGAGCACGCGCGGATCGCGTTGCATCTGCGCCATCGCCGCGGGCCGGTTCGGCAGCTCGACCGGATCGAACAGGGTCGGGCCGAACATGGAATGAATGCCGAAGGCGTATGACGGAAGGATCGTCGAACTCTTGGTCTGCGGATGCGTCGCCTCGACATGGTAAGCTTCATTGAAGGCGCCCAGCACCAGCTTCCAGTTGGCCGGGGTCTTCATTTCGACATGCCAGATCATGCGCGTGTCCTGCAGTGCGTAGCACGCAAGATATTCGGGCACCTCACCAAGGTAATCGAGCAGCGGCGGTGCCTCGGGGTTCATCGTCACGAAAACCCAGCCCGCCCAAGTATCGACGCGCAGCTCAGGCAGACGCAGATCCTCGTCGGTGAAGTTGTCGCAACCTTCCCATTCATGCCTGCTGACGACCCGCTGGATCGAGCCGTCGACGTTCCAGCTCCACCCGTGGAAGCGGCAATAGATCGATTTGCCGATCTGGCCGCACCCTTCCTTCAGCTTGCGGCCACGGTGCTGGCACACATTGAAGAACGCCTTGATCGAACCGTCCGGCTGCCGAACGAGCAGGATCGTGTCGCGCACGACATCGAATACGACATAGGAGCCGGGTTCCTGCAGTTCTTCCTCCCGGCAGGCCATGAGCCAGACGTTCGGCCACATCCGTTCGTTCTCGAGTTGAAGGAACTCCTTCGAGATGTAGTCCTCAACCGGAACGAAATCTGGGCGTATCTTCGCGCTCACCATTCCGGCCTCAGAAGAAATAGGTAACCGGCGGGAGGCCGAGCATGTTGCGGCCATGCTGTTCGGCGAGGGCCTCGTAATCCTGGATCAGGTGTCCGCAAGCGACATTCGCATCGCGTGCCAAACGCTGCAGCGGATCGCTGAGCAAGTGCACCGACGAACCCGCGTTGTCGATGATCAGCCGCAGCGCCTCGCGTGCCACCCGGCTAGCATAGGCGTTCTGAGCAGTGCTTGCCATGCGCGCCGCGACGTCGTGGTTCTGCCCGGCCGCCGCGCGCTCCAGGACCTCGCGGGTCAGCGTATCGTGGATGAGTTCGGCACTGCGCACCATGACGTCCGCCTTGGCCAGCATCACCTGGTAGTTCGCCTTTTCGGCAAGGATCGTCTGCGTGCCGGTCACCTTGCGGACCTTGATCCGTTCACGGAAGATGTCGACCGCGCCTCGCGCCGCGCCAACGGTGGAGGCAGTGGTCACCAGTGACAAGAACGCCGTCGAAGGCATCCGGTACATCGGGTTCTCGTGGAGATTTGCACCGGGTGTGGTGCCCATGCCCAGGTCTCGGTTGGTCACGGTCATGTGCTCGGGGACGAACATGTCCTCGACGATGATGTCGTTGCTGCCCGTCGCGGCCAGACCGGCAACACGCCAGGTGTCAAGCACACGCGCTTCGCGCATCGGCAACGCAACGGTAATCATGTCAGGCGGCGCGTCGCCTTCGCCAGGGACCATTGCCATGCCCATGCACCAGTTCGAATGCATCACGCCGCTGCCCCACTTCCAGTGGGCGTTGACGCGGTAACCGCCTTCGATCGGAGTAGCCATTGCCGGAGGCGTCGAGACAAGCGGAGCGATCATGTAGCGCCCGCCGGCGAAGAACTTGTCCTGCGCCTCCTTCGGGAACAGCGAGGCGACCCAGTTGTGCTCGACCGTGAACGTCACGGCCCAGCCGGTGGAGGGGCAGGCTTCGGAAATCAGCCGGGCGGTCAGGAAAAAGTCTTCCGGGCCGAATTCGCAACCGCCGTAGAGTTTGGGCACGAAGTGATAGAAGAAGCCGGTCTTGCGCACCGCTTCCCACACGTCGGGATGCGGGTAGCCGAGCTTTTCCGATTCCTGCGCATATTCCGCGATCATCGGCCGCAGTTGGGCAATGCGATCACGAACGGTCTGCGGCGTAAGTGCCGCGATTTCGTCGGGCGCCAGCCAGCCTTCCTCACCGGGCGGATGCACCGGAATGAGGGCTGACTGGCTCTCCTGCTGGGGACTGGTCGCGCTTGCGGTGGCCATGGGTCTTGTCTCTTGCAGTTTTCAGGAGGGGTTGGATGCTGCAACCAGCCGCGAAAGCCGCGGCCAGTGCTTGTCGAACATCGGCATGTGGGCAAGGCCGGGCAGCAGCACCTTGGCCTGCGTGACGGCCCAGCGATGAAGCAGCCGGATCAGTTCATCGTCGCGTTCGGGTCCGGCGGCGAGGACGAATTCCTCAAGCGCGGCATCGGCCTCGAGCCAGGTCGCCGCCTGCTGGCCCGTCAACTGGGAGACTTTACCGATGTAGTCATCCTCTAGCGCGCGCCAGGCATCCATGCGCCTGGCCAGTTCAAGGAACTTGCGCTGCTCGGTGACTGCGTAGGGCTCGTCGGGCACTTCGGCCGGAACTTTGCCTGCCATCACGTCGAAGATCTTCGCCCAGCGGGAAGGCTGTGCCTCGGGAATGGCGACATCGTGGCTGAGATCGAGCCCCTTAGCATCGCCCAGCACTTCTAGCTGGCTGATGATCGAACCGACATACCAGCCGACATATTCGAAATAGGTCGCCTGGGATGTCGGCGAGTGCATACCGCCGGTAAGGATGAATGGCGTGCACAGCCCCCACCACACGGCGTGGAAGGCAAGCACGTCGAGCTCGTAGGTCTCGCCGGTGATCTCGGAATAGCGCCGGAAGAACGGAGTGACGTCGCCGGCATTGTACATCGAGAGGCGTAACGGGATGAATGCGATGTCGATCATCGGGTCGCCGAGACAGGCGTATTCGAAATCATAGAGCCCGGTGACCTTGCCGTCCTTGAACAGGAACTGCCCTGAATCGACCGACAGGACGGAAATCTTGTCCCGGTGGCGCGGCACGTTGCGGTAGATCCACTGGCGCAGAAACTCGATGCGCGGCTCGGGAATCTTCTTGCCCGCAAGATACATTGCCTCGCAGGTCTTGAAGCAGCCGAGAGAGATTTCCTCGGCGGTTTCGGGCATCTTCATCACGCCCTGCGCTGCAAGCTCTTCGGGCGGGATCGCATGCTGGCGCGCAACGGCTTCGGCGAAGTCCTCAAGCACCGCGACCCGCTCGGCCTCGGATACGTTGGCAAAGTCAAAGTCGCCGGCAAGATTGTCCATCACCGTGGCGTGGGGATCGTCGATGATGCCGTAGATGTGCGGCACGGGCACGCCGTGGCGCTCCAGGATTTGCAGCGCGCCGGCTTCGTGCTCGAGCGGCCAGGGCGGGAATGGCTCGTTGCGCTCTTCGCGAACATAGAGGTTGAGCACTTCGGTGTCGCGAGCCACGTCAACCCACCAGCCGCCGCGCCAGCGTGGCTGTTGCTCGATCCGCTCTACCTTGCCGCCGACATTGGCCTCGATCCAGGCGACGACCTTGGCGTCCTTGGTCGGGTCAGATGCCGGCGTGGCTTGGGGGGCGCCGCTCATGCCGTGTCCTCACGCGGCGTCCACAGCCCGGCCGAACTGAGAGACTGGCGCACTTCGTCAAGCCGCTTGATATTGGCATCAACTCCGTCGATTCCCGGCCCGGCGACATTGGTGCACATCTGCACCGCGCCAACGTTCTTCCAAGCTTCCACATGCGCCGGCCAGTCCGGGTGCATGGAAGGCAGGAGTAGCGCCTCGATCGGCACGTCTGCCGGATCGCGTTCCACCTCGCGGCAATATTCGCGAAACCGCTCAACCAGCTGCATGCCGGTTTCGTCGGGGTCGAAGGTCGGCATCCAGCCGTCGCCCTTCTGGGCTATGCGCCGCAGCACCCGGTCGACATGCGCCCAGCCCTTGTAGGGATGCACTCCGCCACCGCCCAGCCACAGGGGAATCGGACGCTGCACGGGCATGGGCCAAAGCCCGGCGTCGGTGATCGTGTGAAATACCGTTTCGACAGTGACCGCGCGCTCAGTCCAGAGCGCGCGTAGCACGTCAATCTGATCGTCGAAGACCTTGCCGCGCGCCTTGAAATCCATGCCGAGCGCCTCGTACTCGACCTCGTTCCAGCCAGTGCCGATGCCGAGCCGGAAATTGCCGTTGGTCAACAAGTCGAGCGTCGCCGATTGTTTTGCGACAAGCACCGTCTGGCGCTGCGGCAGGATCATCACGCCTGTTGCCAGTCCCAGCTTCGGAGCCACGCCGGCGATGTATGAGAGCAGCGCGATCGGTTCGTGGAACTTGGAATTGAGATCATACCCCTGCCAGCCCGGACGGCTCTCGGCATTGGCGCCCATGACATGGTCGTAAGAGATGATGTGGTTGAATCCCATCTCCTCGACCGCGACCGTATAAGTGCGGATGGCACCGACATCGGGCTCGATCGTGTCATGGGGAAATATCGCCCCGATCTTCATGCGGCTTCCTCTCTTCCGGATTTGTTCGAGGCTAGAGCGCCCGCGCGCGGCCAGACAAGCGCAAGCGGCGCGTCTGCCGCAGTTCGCGCCGGGAATGCGAAGTCCAGGCACGAAAGTGAAAGTCGCCCCGGTTGACCCCTCGCCGCTGGCCCGCCCATGCTTTTTGCGACAGGCGGGAAGGAAGGCAAAGATGACGATTACGCGCGAAGAGGAGCTATGGCTGCTTGACCCAGCGCAATACCATGCCCGCGGCTATCCCTGGGATGCGTGGGCGAAGCTGCGGCGCGACGATCCGGTACACCGCATCGAGCAGGGCTTCGGAGGCGACTTCTGGGCCGTCACGCGCCATGCCGACATCGTCGCTTGCGAGACCAATCCGGATGTATTCAAGAACGGCCCTGCGCTGACGATCGGTGCAGAGACTGGCGGCTTTCGCATGCTCGTCAATCTCGACCCGCCCGAGCATCCCCAGCACCGCGCCGTTGCCAATCCCTGGTTCATGCCGCGCAGTATCGAATGGGTGCGTCAGCTGGCCGAGGAGATTGTCACAGAGACATTCGACCGCGCAATGGAGCGCAACGGCGAAGTGATCGATTTTCAGGAAGATGTCGCAAATCTCGTACCCACCGCCGTGATCTCCGCATATCTCGGCGCACCGCGCGAGATGTGGCCCAAGATTGTTGAATGGACCAACCAGATCATCAACGCCAACGATCCCTCCGTCGCGGGCGACCAAGGGACGGCTGCTCTGCTGATGCAGGCGACCGGTGCGATCATGCAGGTTCACGGTGCGACCTTCGCCGATCGCCGTGCCAATCCCAAAGATGACCTGATGACGGCACTGGTCCAGGCAGAGATCGACGGCAAGCCGCTGACTGACATCGAACTGGCCTCATGGGGGATCATTTTGACAACCGCGGGCCACGAAACCTCGCAGAGCACCTTCGGAATGGGCGTCCACACATTGTTGCAGCACCCAGACCAGTTGGCGCGGCTGAAAGCCGACCCTTCCCTCCTGCCGCGTGCGATAGACGAGATGCTGCGCTATCTCTCGCCAGCGATCCATTTCCTGCGCACACCCGACCGCGACGTCGAGGTAGGCGGCAAGACGATCCGGGCGGGCGAACACATGATCATGTTCTACCCGTCGGCAAATCGCGATGAGGAAGTATTCGAGAACCCGGACTCGTTCGACATCGAGCGCAACCCCAACCGTCACCTCGCGTTCGGCTGCGGCCCGCATGTCTGCATCGGCATGCACCTGGCTAAGCTGGAGCTGCGCGTGATGTTCGAGGAATTCCTTGCCCGCGTCGAGGAGATCGAGCCGGTGGGTGAACCCGAGCGTGTCTTCACCAACAGCACCGGCGGGTTCAAGCGCTTTCCGGTGCGGATGAGGGTCAAACCGAAGGCATGACCAGAACCGTATCCATGCGGCCGGTTTGCCTCACCGCAAGCATGGTTGTATTCATCGGCCATACGGCCACATGTGGCCGGGAGAGGCGACTGGTCCGGTGGCAAGCATGGAACCGGTGATCGAAAGGGAAGTGTGGCTGCCCAATGTTTCGGTGCAGCTTGCGACGGTCAGCCTGACCGAACCGCGAGACGTGTTGCCGCAGACCTCGGGCTACAACATCTGCCAGCGCCTTTCCGATGATCATGCGCCGCTCAGGATCGGCAACATCAACGCGCGCGAGGCATTTCCCAGGGTCGGGTCGGTGGGATTCCTCCCACCGGGTTGCGCCGTCAGGCTTTATCCAGTCGACGGTCCCTTCCGCGTGCTCAACTGCTCTTTCGAATCTTCCCTGTTCGAGCGAGTGACGGGCTTCGGGCAGGATATCTGGGACGAACACACCGGGGCGCTCGTTTCGATCAAGGACCGGCGGCTGGAACTGCTCATGCAGGAGATTCAGGCCGAGCTGGTGCAACCCGATTACGGCCAGGAGACGGTGATCGAAGCGGTTGCCGACATGATCCTGATCGAAATGGCGCGCTATGGCCGTCGGCTCGACGCGGCCGGCGGAGCCGGCCAGGGGCTGGCGCCGTGGCAGCTCCGGCGTATCAACGAGCGGCTCGCATCATCGCTCGACCAGGGGTATCCGGGCCTCGATGAACTCGCAACGCTGTGCGGCATCAGCCAGAGCCACCTGATGCGCAGCTTCAAGGCCGCCACTGGCTGGCCGATCCACAAGTTCATCGCCGAGGAACGGCTGCGGGCGGCCAAGCAGATGCTTGCTGGCGAGGACCTGAACGCCAAGGAGATCGCAAGCCGTCTCGGTTTTCGCAGCCCCGCCTATTTCGCGACGGCGTTTCGCCGAATGACCGGCAAGACCCCTACCGAATTCCGCCGCGAAGCAAGGGCGCAACAACATTACGAGCCGGCGACCGGCGCAGGCGGCTCCGGGCGGAACAGGTAATGCGAGAGCGGCGCATGGGCGTCGGGATCGGTCATCACGTCGACCACCGCCGGAAGGCCTGAATCAAGCGCGCGCTGGAGCGCGGGCGCGAATTCCTCGGGCGAGGCGACGCGTTCGCCGAAACAGCCGCAGGCGCGCGCTATCGCCGCGTGGTCGACCGGGCCGAGGTCCGATGCGTCGGAATGATGGTGCATGAACCACTCCTCGCCATGCTGCTGATAGGCGAGAATCTCGTTGTTGAGCACGATCACGACGATCGGGATGCCGATCCGCCGCGCAGTTTCGAGTTCGGACCAGTTGTGCGCAAAGCCGCCATCGCCGACCAGAGCGAATACATTCGCTTCGGGACGGGCCAGCTTCGCGCCCATCGCCATCGGCATGCCCCAGCCCAGGCCCGCGATTCCCCGCGGCGTAAGGAAGCGCGCGCCGTGGCAGCGCCCATTGAGGAAGGTGCCGACCCAGTTGGTCGCATAGCTTGCATCGGCGCAGACAATGTCGTGTTCGCACAACAGCGGATCGAGCACGCGCATCAGGTGCTCGGGACGCACCGCGCCCTGGCGGCCGGGACCGATTTCGTCGAGCACGGCCGCGCTTTGCGCTTGCGCCTCGGTGTTGTCCCGCGAAACCTTGGCGAGCCGCTCGGCCCGATCCGGGAAGTCGGATTCCGACAGTCCATCCAGCAGCGCCGCGAGCGTCGCCTTCGCGTCCCCCAGGAGCCTGAGCGCTTCGTAATTGCGACCGATCTCGATGCCGTCGATGTCGATATGGATGAAGCGCGCATCGCGCGGAAACAGCGTCCAGTTCGCCGTGCCGTTGGCGGCCGTGCGCGTTCCGACGAGCAGTACGAGATCGGCCCTCTCGGCATAATCGCGCAAGTGCATCGCCTTCGAGCCCTTGCCCATGCAGTTGCCGAACACTCCGAGCGAAAGCGCGTACCTTTCGTCGATCGCGCCCTTGCCGTGATTTGTGGTGCAGACCGGAATAGCGCCGAGTTCAGCCAGAGCTGCCATTTCCGCGCAAGCGTTCGAAAGATGCACACCCCCGCCGGCGACGATGAGCGGGCGCTTCGCCCCTTTGAGCAATTCTATTGCGTCGGCCAAACGGTCTTGCGCGGGAACAACCCGGTCGAGCGGGAAATGGCCGAGCTTCGCGGTGCGGTGGGGCGAAGGAACTGCGTCCTCGCCCATGAAATCCGAAGGCAGCAGCAGTACGACCGGGCCCGGCCGACCGCTGGTCGCCTGCACGATTGCCATATCGATGTAGTCATCCAGACGTTCGGGCTCTGTGACGCGGCGTGTCCACTTCGAACAGCTCGAAAACAGGGCGAAATGGTCGAATTCCTGGAACACGTTGCGGTCCGCATCGGCAACGGGGTATTCCTCGACAAGCGCCAGGATCGGAATCGATGCCTTGATCGCTTCGCACAGGGGCGGGACAAGCAGCGTCGCTGCAGGACCGCTCTGACCTGCCAGGACGGAGATGCGACCGCTGATCCGCGAGAAGCCGTCAGCCATGGCGCCACCTGCGTTCTCAGTGCGGAAGCCGATCTGGCGGATGCCATACTTCGGTGCGACGTGCTGGGTGCGGACCGGGAAGCATTGGCTGAACATGGTATCGATGCCGTGACGGGCGAGAGCCGCGGCAAGGGCTTCCGAGGTATTCATGGGTCCTCCAGATGGGTCGCTCAAACCGGCGACCAGCTCATTTCGATCTCGAACACGGTCGAATGCGCGGGTTGTTCAACGGCGAAACGCACGGCCCGCGCGACATCCTCAGGCTGCAGCATGTACTGGCGCAATTCCTCCGGCCGCCAGTCATGCGCCCGCGTGCTCACGCCTGCCGGAGCAATCACGCAGGCGCGGATGCCGTTGGCGAGTTCGGTCTGGTTGAGCATTTTCGCCATGATATGCACGCCATGCTTGGCAATGGTATAGGCGACGCCGCCATCCGGATTGACCTGCTTGCCTGCCACCGAGGAGATATTGACGATCCTGCCGCCACCTTGGCTGCGCATTTGCGGCAGCACCGCGTGGATGCAATTGAATGTACCGGTAAGGTTTGCCGCGATCACGGCGTCGAACTCGTTGGGATCGAGTTCGTCCCACTTGCGCCTTTGCGAATTGTGGCCGGCATTGTTGACGAGCACGTCGATCCGGCCGTGGCGTTCGAGTATTTTGTCGCAAGCGGCGTTGACGGCTGCGCGATCGGTTACATTGCAGACCAGCCAATCGGCGCCGACCCTGTCGGCTGTATCGCGCAAGAGGCCTTCATCGCGCGCGGAGATCACGACCGAGAACCCCGCTTCGGCCAGGGTATGTGCGATGGCCTCGCCAATGCCGGCCGATCCGCCAGTGACCCAGGCGACTTGCCTGCCGGTCATTCAGCCGCCCATTCATCATTGCCGTAGATGAAGCCGTGTAGAACGCGGTGGAAATTACCGACCTGGCTTTCCTGCACCGGATTTGGCCGAGCTGCCTTGAATCCGCGCGATCGCACGCCCTTGTGCACCGCCAGCATGTTTGAAAAGTCCTGTTCCAGGATCGGGTTCTTGCCCTTGAACGATTCCAGCGTGGGATAGAATTCGTATTCGAAATCGGGCTCTTTTCCCGATGCGTATCGGCCGAGCACGATGACCTGAAAGATGCAGGAATTCGGATCGTCGCCGTTAGGCCGCGCGCGGTACCAGAAGGCGCCCTCGACGGATGTCAGCACGCTTGAATTGGGAAAGAACAGCCACTCGATGATGCTGGAATCGATTGGTTCGATCCCTTCGGGATAAGGCGCCCCGGCCTTGATCATCTCCTCGCGACGCAGGTCCCAGTGCATCATCGACGCTTCGTTGATGGTCATACCTTCAGGCCCCTCGTCGCGCAGCCGTTCTGCCGCACGCAGGCCCTCTTCATGATAGAGACCGTGCAGATTGTGGTAGGTGTTATGCGCGGAGGTATAGAGATATTCGCGCACATCCTTGAATTCCGAGGCCGGGTCGTCGAAGTCGTAGTTGCGGCTCCCATAGTGCCCGGCATGGAGGAAGCCGCTCTGGAGGTACTCTTCCGTGCCACTAGCCTTGCCATGCCCCCAGCGCAGCAATTGCGGGTGAGTGGCGATCACGTGGTAGGGCTCAACGAATGCCTCGATCGCAACCTTCCAGTTGACCGGGAAAATGATCGTCTGGTGCGAGCGAATGCGGCAATGTTCCCACTCGTATCGGTCGATCCGGGAAGGGATGGGGCCCAGGTATTCCATCAGCGAGGGCCCGTCCGGATCCATGTTGATCCACACCCAGCCCGCCCAAGTTTCCGCACGGACGGGACCAAGCGAAAAGTCATTGTCCGATGAGGCCGGGCAACCATTCCAGTCTTCTCTCGAAGGGATCGTGGTCGGCTTGCCGTCGAGGTCGAAGGTCCAGGCGTGATAACCGCAATAGATCATCGAGAGATTGCCGCGTTCGTCGTCGCGAAGGCGCCGGCCGCGATGCGGGCACACGTTGTAGAACGCCTTCACCGTGTCCGGCGCGCTGCGAACCACGAGGATCGATTCATTCGCGATCTCGTAGTTCACATAATCGCCGACTTCCGGGATTTCCTCGAGCCGGCAGGCGACCTGCCAAGTCCGCGGCCAGAGCCGTTCGACTTCGAGCCGGTGAAACTTTTCCGAATAATCCGCTGCGGGCACGTAATCGCGTCGGATTTCAGCCCTGGGTCCCGAGGGCGGGGACATCGGCATCCTCCATGGCCTATTTTCTTCAGAGCATCGGGCTAGGTCGTCGCTCGTCGGGGGTAAAGGCAGCAGGGCTGCGAGGCCGGATTTTGCGATCAGAAAACGAAATCGGGGGCAAAAGCCGAAAGTGCGGCCGGATATGCGCGTCCCGGGTCGAGCGCCTGAAAGCAGTGGGTTCCCTCTCGCCCATGTTCAGTCTTTGGGCTCATGTCCGATTTTGCGTCTCTGTTGCCTTCAAGCAGACCGTCCGCTAGCCACGACCTTTCCGCCGTTCGGCCCGCTTTTCCCCTTGTCCGATAGCGGTCGGCCATTAAGCACGGAATTTGTCCACGCGGCCTAGCCTTGGTCGAAAGCCAAAAATCCACTGCCAATTCCGGCAAGCTAAGATTTTCGTGATGCCGGCCAATCCACCAACCGTGATCTTTGCCCGCGACACGGCCAAGCGTCACAGGTTCCTCAGCAGATTATGGAAGTTGGGGTAGTCCGATGCGGTCAGCAGCTGGACTGTCGAGTCCACCTGATCATCATGCTTGCCATGGGGGAACTGGAAGAGCTCAGCTTCGTAGGCTGCCAGCCATTCGGCCTCGTTTGGCAACCAGATGAGTCCCTGCTCGAACTTCACGCTCTGCTGCTGTGCCCGCTCAACCTTGCCCTTTTCGGGCAAGACGTAGTGAAGCCAAGGCATCTTGCCCGGCTCGTTGAGAGTTTCGATCAGACTGATCCCGCTCGCCTTCTTTTCGACGATCACCATACTCGCCTTGAACTTGGCTCTCAGCTCCTGAACCTTCTTGACCAGCTCCGGAAAGCCGGGGTGGCCACGCCAGACATGGAGCAGGTGATAGCCGTCCGCGCATTTTGCCCAGGTGGTGCAGACGCTGTAGGAATTCTCCTCGTCCCCTTCGTATGCGGTGTCCCAGCTCTGAATGACCGCCTGCACCTTGGCAGGCCCGGGAGCGGTCTCGTAGCGCTGGATCCATTCTTCCCTGAAGGTCGCACCGCCCGGTGGGAGCGGGCTCTGGTTGAACTGGGCCTCAAAATTCTGCTCGCCCATCTGTTCCTTGTAGAGGGCGAGAAGCTCACGGTCGTGGCGCGATGGCTGGAGAATACGTCCGGCCTTGAAATAGCCCTCCGATCCTCCCTTGACGAAATCATAGGTCTGGGTGGTGGGATTGATCGCCGGCAGGATGACAGGCTCCCACCCGCCGACTTCCAGGAGGTGGCCGGGCAGGTCCTGGGCATGGAGGCGCTGGGCAACGACAATCATCCTGCCCTTCTTGGGATGATTGAAACGGGTGTGGACCGCTGAATTGAACCAGTCGATGCAATTGTCGCGTGCCGTCGGCGAATGGGCTTCGTCAGCCTTCAGCGGGTCATCGATGATAATGTAGTCGGCGCCGCGACCAGTGAGCGTTGCGCCAACCGAGGTCGCAAATCGGTAGCCGCCAGCAGTCGTTCCGATTTCAATCTTGTTCTGCTTTTTCGGATCGAGGTGCGTGCCCGGAAAGATCCGGCGATACCACGGTGATTTCATCAGCTTGAGCGTGTCAGCGCAAAATTTCTCGGTCAGCTGGCCGCCATAGGACGCGCAGATGATGCGGGTCTTGGGGTTTCTGCCCAGGAGATAGGCCGTATAGGCAATCGAGATCAGATAGGTCTTCAGATACCGCGGTGGGATGCAGACCAGTGCCCGCCGCACATCGCCATCCTCGACCTTCTCGAGCAGCCGGCAGATGATATCGATGTGACGCGCCGGCTCGAGCAGTCCATTGTCGACGATCGGAAACGCCCGCTGGGCGAAGGCGCGGAAATCCTGCCGGCACAGACCGTCGACGATCTGCCTCAGTTCAAGCGGATCCGCCATCGTCGTCGGTCTTCCGCTTGAACACTTTAAAAGTTTCGCGAAGCTCGAGCCAGGCTTCGAATGTCTCGTAGTCCGCGGCGGATTCCTCGATCGTAGGCGGCGACGTCTCGGGCGGATCGAACTTCTCATCAAGCTGAAGCTGGATGCCGATCGCCTTCATGTCGCCGGCAGCCGCCTTGTTCGCGATCTGGTGATAGGCCACTTCCTTCTTGGGCATGGTCTTTTCATCACCGTCGATGGTGATCTTGATCTTCTTCTCGCTAGCTTCCTTCCAAAGCGTCTTCTGGTTCTTCGAGCCCTTGGGCCGCCCCTTGGGATTGGGAGACTTGCAACCTTTCTCCCACCAGCTGGCGGGATCGGTCTTGCCCTTGCCCCACTTGGACGACTTCTTCTTGCCGCCCTTGGTGCCATTCTTGTCATCATCGTCAGCCATCGCAATTATCCTCCTCATGGCCCCTGTCTGAGGGCAAAGCTGGGCGCCCTGCCCCGGCAGCAGTTCAAATTGCACCAGGCATCATGAAGCCCCCTGCCCGCCGCGGCATTCGGCCAGCTCGGCGAAAGTCATGCCGGTTTCGGCATGGATAGCGGTATCGCCGGTCAACCTTTCCCAGCGCCGGATCGTGCGATCGACGTACATGGGATCGAGCTCGATGCAGCAAGCGGCACGGTCAGTGCGCTCGCCGGCTATCAAGGTGGTGCCCGAGCCGACGAACGGATCGAGCACGACATCGCCCGGCACCGTCACATCGAGCAGCGCGTCCTCGACGAGTTCGATGGGCTTGGGAGTGGGATGATCGGCCAGCGCTTCAGCCGCGGACGATCCGCGCCGGTTGGCGCCCGGATATGACCAGACGTTCGTACGATCACGACCGTGAGCGCCGAGCGAAACGTTGTTCGTGGCCGGCATCTTGCCATTGCAGAAAACGGCAACGAACTCGTGGGCCGACCGGTAAATGCTGCCGGTCATCCCGCCGGAGCCCTTGTTCCAGACACAGACGTTATTCCGGGTCAGTCCAACCCGGCGGCCAGCAAGGAGCAGTAGGTCGATCTGCCGAAAATCCATGAAGGCGTAGATGATCGCGCCCTTGCTTGAGACTGTCTGGCAATGGCCCAGATAGGCCGCGAGAAAGTCGGTGAACTCCTCGTCGCTCTTTTCGCCGCAGGCCATCTCGAAATCGGCATGCTTGTGCTGACCCAGGCCGCTGACGAAACCCTCGATCTTGCAGTTGTACGGTGGATCACTCACGACCGCATTGGCTTCGCGGCCTTCCAGGACCTGACGGTAGGCGGTTTCGTCGAGTGCATCGCCGCACAGCAAATGGTGCCGGCCAAGACGAAACATGTCGCCAAGACGAGACACGTGGTCAAAGTCCTGCTCGTCCCCCTCCCCTTCTTCCTCGATCTCCTCCCCGGCCGGTTCGGGATCGAGCAGGATCTGATCGATTTCCGGAACAGTGAAACCTGTGCTGACAAGCTCAATGCCGCCCGAGCGGATTTCAATCATCCGCTCGCGCAGCATGTCCAGGTCCCAACTGCCGGTTTCACCAAGCCGGTTGAGTGCAAGGCTGAGGGCTTCGATCTCCAGCGGGTCGAGATGGTCAATGACCACGCACTGAATCGAATCGAAACCGAGCTTTCTCGCCGCTTCCCAGACTACATGGCCATGAACGATCTGATCATCGCCATCGATCAGGATGTACATGACCAACCCAAACTGACGGATGGAGCGCATGATCTGTTCCAAGTGCTTGGGCTTGGTCACCCGCGCGCGGTTGGGCGAAGGCTTCAATCCATCGACAGGCTTGCTGACGGACTTCAGGCCGGGCTGCAGGTCATTGCGGCCGTGCCCGAGAGCCGCGGCATCAACCCTTGCCTCAGCCGCATTGCGCGACCGGCGCCGGGAAGACTTCGCCTGCAGCTGGCTTTTCAGGCCGTTCGAAACAATCTTGAAATTTCGCGCCATCGTGAACTTCCTCCAATCCGGTCTTCTTCGGTGGAGGAGTGCCTGGTTCTCGCGCACGGTCCTGCCTCCACATGTGGATGCAAGACCTGGCCTCATGACTAGAGGTCCGCTGTAACGCTGTCTGGTTGTAGCCCCAGGTCGATGTGGCTTTATAATCTCACGTGTGATTCCGCGACGCAAGTAATTCTGCGATGCAAGCGCTCAATCATCGGCCAAGGATATGGCCGATAGTGCCACAAGCCCGGCTTCACCCATCGTCTGCGATGGCCGTCAGCATTGCACTGACACAGTTTCCGATGGCCCATCATATCTTGCCCGCTGCGGCTGCGGCACGCTTTTCCTTCAGAACCGCGTAGAGCCCGGAGTAGGCGGTATGATTGTAGGTAAGGCAGTAGCGCTCCAGGTGCCCGCAACGCTGCACCAGTGTGATACTGCTCAGACCGTTGTCCCAGACCGAGGTCATTGACGTAAAATCGCTGCCGGAAAGCGTCTTGAAAGGCTCGATCACGCTGCTGGGCGAACCGTAGCCGCGAGTCAGGGCATCGAGAATGCCTGGATAATACTCGTTGTTGGCATAGAAACTTACTCGAAACAGACGCATCCGTCCGCCTGTCTCGATGAAGCTGAAGGTCGGAATCCCTTTGCCTGTTCCGATGTCGATCCAATGCTCCCACAAGATGCTGCTATGCAAGAGCCCGTCGCGGGAGAACCACTTGCACTCGACGATGCCATCTGCTCGGTCTTCTGCGGATACCGAAACCGTGATCCCATTCGCCGGCGGATCGTTGCTGCATCGGACCTGCAGATCGGAATAGCGATTTCCATCGTTGGGGATCGGCGCCTGGCGAAATTGGTCGAGATCGATACCCAGCTCCACCCCGCGCATTGCAAATGGGCGATCCTTCGGCATGTCGGCGGCCGCACCGGATGTCAGCAGAACTGACGCCAGCCCTGCTACGAGGCTCTGACCAAACCACGAGTTTTTCGGCATTTTCACTTACCCCTCTTGTCGACTATGAGAGAAGTGTCATGCTCGAAGAGGTCACAAGGTCAAGTCATTTGTAACTCATCGTCTGTAGATTGATGATCGACATGCACCTCAATAGGCGGCGTGGATATCTGCACTCGCCTTGGCCGAAACGTTCGCCGTCTCCGCGAGGAGAAAGGCTGGAGCCAGGAGGACTATGCCGACCGCGCCGGCATCCACCGCACCTATGTCAGCGATATCGAGCGCGGAAAGCGCAATCCGACGGTGACGGTGGTAGAAAAGCTCGCGAGGCCGCTGGAGGTTGAGCCGGGGCGGTTGCTCGATTGAGGGCAGCTCACTTCACGCAACTTATGATTTCGCTCGAGCAACTCTCTTCTTGCACTCAGACGGTTGGACCCGGCGCAAAACGCCTAGTTTTGGGTTATTTGGTTGCAAGTCCTGACTTAGACCAAGGCAACCTGCGTTGCTGACCCGGCTATTTCGCAGTAGTTTGAACACCCCGAACATTGCCTGCCATTCTTGGCGATGAGACGTATTTCCTGGTCCAACGGCAAGGCCGTGGCTCAATCCGCGCCAAGCCTCATCTGACAGATCGAATAGACTATTGCGCTGTCCAGCCGCCATCGACGGGGATCGAAACACCGGTGACATTGTGCGCGGCGCGGCTGCATAGCCACAGCACCAGCTCGCCAATTTCCGCCGGATCGGACATGCGCAGGCTCGGCTGTTTTTCGGACAGGAGGCTGGCGACGGCTTCGTTCCGCCCGGTGCCCAGCGCCTGCCCGCGCGCCGCGATTTGCGGGGCGATGATGTCGGTATCCGTCCAGCCGGGGCAGATGCAATTGACCGTGACCCCGCCCGCCGCGCCGCTTCCGGCCGCGGCATATTCCAGCGCCGCCACTTTCGACAGGCCGACAAGGCCGTGCTTCGAAGCGCAATAGGGCGCCTTGTCCTGCGAGGCGACGATGCCGTGGACCGAGGCGATGTTGACGACCCGGCCATAGCCGCGCTCGGCCATTCCAGGCAGGGCCAGCTGCATGGTGTGGAACGCGGCGGAAAGGTTGACCGCCAGGATCGCGTCCCATGTGCCGGGATCGATCTCGGCAAGCGGCGCCGTCTTCTGGATGCCGGCATTGTTGACCAGCACGTCGATCGGCCCCCAATCCTGCAATTGCGCCATCATCGCGCGGATCGCGGCGGGATCGCGCAAATCGGCATCGTGGAAACAGGCATCCGGCGCGCCCAGCGCCATGAGCTCATCGGCCACCGCCCAGCCCTGCTCCGGCGTCGCCAGCCCGTGGACGGCGATGCGCATTCCAGCGCCGGCAAGGCTGCGCGCCACACCCAGCCCGATACCCTGGACCGAACCGGTGACGAGCGCGGCCCCGCCGGCCATTGCGGCGCTTTCGCTCATGTTCCCTCCCTGCCCCCGGCGAGCATGCCGCGCAGCTCGGTCTTGAGCACCTTGCCATAGGCGTTTTTCGGCAGCGCGGTGACGAAGCGATAGAGTTTGGGGCGCTTGAAGCGGGCGATGTGATCGCGGCAATGGGCATCAAGCGTTTCCGGCGTCGGCGAACAACCGGACCGGGCGACGACGAAGGCGGCGACATTCTCGCCCCAGTCCGGATCGGGCTGGCCGATCACCGAGACTTCGGCGACATCGGGATGGACAAGCAGCGCTTCCTCCACCTCGCGCGGATAGATGTTGGTACCACCCGATATGATGACGTCCTTGGAGCGGTCCTTGAGCGTGAGGAAGCCATCCTCGTCGAGCGCGCCCATGTCCCCGGTCCATAGCCAGCCGTCCCGGACCGCCGCCGCGCTTGCCTGCTTGTTGCGCCAGTAGCCCTGCATGACCGGGACTCCGCGCACGATGATTTCGCCGGTTTCGCCGGCGGCGAGCGGCATTGCGTCTTCGCCGACAACCGCCACTTCGACGCATGACTGCGCCAGGCCGACCGATGCCGCCCGCTCCGCCCAGCGCGGATGGGCACGGTCGGCCAGCAATTCGCGCGAAAGGGCGGTGATCGCCATCGGGCATTCGCCCTGGCCGTAGATTTGGACGAAGCGGTCTCCGAACCAGTCGAGCGCGGCTTCGATATCCGCAAGATACATCGGGCCGCCGCCATAGACGACGGTGCGCAGCCCCTCGCCATGCCAGCCGGCATCCTTCGCCGCAGCCAGCAGGCGCGAGACCATGGTGGGCGCGGCGAACATGTGCACGCTGCCCAGCTGCGGCGCGAGGGCGATGATCTCATCCGCATCGAAGCCGCCCGAGCGAGGCACGACATGGCGCGCGCCGCGCAGCACATGCATGAAATTGTAGATGCCCGCGCCATGCGACATCGGCGCGGCATAAAGCGCCGCGTCCTCACCGCGCACCTCGTCGACATCGGCGAAATAGGTTAGCGCCATGTCAGTGAGCATGGCGTGGCTCATCATCACGCCCTTGGGCCTTCCGGTCGTCCCCGAAGTGTAGAACAGCCAGGCAAGATCGCTTCCGGCTCGCGCCGCCGGCGCTGGCTGGGGCAATGCGTCGCCGGCCTGCGCATCGGCCGGCAGCGTTTCGTGGCCTTCATCGCGGCAATGGTCGGCAATCTCCTCGGCCACGCCGGGATCGGCGAAGAGCAGCTTCGCCTGCGCGTTGGCGACGATCCATCCGGCTTCGCGCGGGTGCAGCTTGGCGTTGATCGGCACAACCGCGCCGCCCGCATACCAGACGGCATAGAGTATCGTGAGGTAATCCGGGCTGTTCTTGAGGAACAACGCGGCGCGATCGCCCGACACGAAATGGAATTCGTCGCACAGGCGCGCGGCGAGGCGGGCAGCCCGATCGGCAAAGGCGGCGTAGTCGGCGACCACATCCGCTCCGTGAAGCAGCGCCGGCCGGTCAGGCCACAGCCGTGCGGCACGGTGGAGCCAGAGCGCGAGGTTCACGGCAGCACGCTCCTCACAGCACCGCCGGCCCGTCGCCATCGCCCGTCCAGTCGCGGCGCAGGTTCGGCCCGGCAAGCGCCATCAGCAGGGCGGCAAGGCCATAAAGGCCAAGCGACCACAGCATCGACTGGCGCAGCGCCTCATTGCCGTACACCGGCTCGATTATGTCGGATAGCGCGCCGAGCGCAAAGATCCCGCCGCCCAGACCGATCAGATTGTTGATCAAAAGGAACAGCGACGAGGCGGTCGCGCGCTGCGAAGCCGGCATGAGGTGCTGGACCGCCGAAAGCACCGGGCCAAGCCAGACATAGGCCAGCGCCTGCGGCACTAGGAACAGGATGAAGGCGAACGCCGCGCTGCCCGACATGACGCCCAGCGCAAACAGCGGCACGGCGATCACGAAGGCGATGGCCGGGACCCAGGCGAACCAGGCCTTGTCGCCCCTGCCCAGCCGGTCGCCCAGCCAGCCGCCGCCAAGCACCCCGGCAATACCGCCCAGCAGCAGCACCGCGCCGATGAACTGCGAGGTGGCTATGAGATCGAGGCCGAAGCTGCGCTGGAGCAGGCTGGGCAACCAGAAGGCAAGGCCATAGCCCAGCATCGAGCTTGACGCCGCGCCGAAGGAAAGCAGCCAGAAGGACCGCTTCGCGCCAAGCGCCCGCGCGACCTGCAGGAAATGAACGGCCTCGCCGCTGTCCGGCCGGGGGGGGGCGATCGGGCGGTCGCGGACCAGCAGCTTGAAGAAGGGGACGATGGCGATGCCCGCCAGCCCGACGGCGATGAACGCCGCGCGCCAGTCGACCGTCGCGGCGAGATAGCCACCCGCAAGCACGCCGGCGGCCGAGCCGAGCGGGATGCCGAGCGAATAGACGGACAGGGCGAAGGCGCGGCGATGGCTCGGGAAATTCTCCGCGATCAGCGCATAGGAGGGCGCGACCCCGCCCGCTTCGCCGACGCCGACACCAAGCCGGGCCAGGAAGATGTGCCAGAAGCCCTGCGCCACGCCGCAAAGCGCGGTGAACAGGCTCCACAGCGCAAGCGAGACGGCGATCACCCGGCTGCGCCCCGTCCGGTCGGCCAGCCAGGCCAGCGGCACGGCCAGCGTCGAATAGAGCAACGCGAAGGCGATCCCGCCCAGCAGGCCCATCTGCGTATCGCTGAGCTGCAGATCCTGCTGGATCGGCGCCGCCAGGATCGCGAGGATCTGCCGGTCGACGAAGTTAAAGATGTAGACGAGCAGCAGCATGGCCAGCACGACGTTCGGACGCGAACGTATGGGCGCTGCCACCTTCATGCTATTGTCCATGCTCCGCCAGGAAGCGCTCTATCGCCTCGACAGCGGCGGGCTCGTCCAGCATCGGCGCATGGCCGACGCGCGGCACCGTCACCGCGTCCATGCCGGGATGGCGCCGGCCCATCTCGGCCTGCGTTTCCGCGCTGAGGACATCGGAAAGCGCGCCCCGGATCGCGAGGACCGGCAGCGGTGCCAGCGCATCCCACATCGGCCACAGATCGGGCGGAACCGTGCTCGGCTCGTCGCCTTCGAGCCCGCCGGAAATCGCCGGATCGTAGGCAAGGCGCGGCGTGCCGGCGGCATCCTCGCGGAACAGCCGGCGGGCGAATTCCGCCCAGTCGTCATCGCCATAATCGGGAAAGGCGCTGCCATTGGTCGACCGGGCATAGGTAACGGCATCGTCCCAGTTCTTCACGTCGCCGTCCAGACCGACATATTGGGCGATCCTGTCAAGCCCCGCCTGTTCGACCGCCGGGCCGATATCGTTGATGACGATGCCGCAATAAGCGTCAGGCGACATCGCGCCCATCATCATCGCCATCAGCCCGCCCATCGAGGTGCCGATCAGAACCGGCCGGTCCAGACCGAGCCGGGCGATCAGCCCCAGCATGTCGCCGCAATAGACAGCCGGCGTGTAATTGGCCGGATCGCTGTCCCAATCCGAACTGCCCCGCCCGCGCTGCTCGGGCACGATCACGCGGTGGCGGCCGGCAAGCCGCCCGGCCAGGCTGGCGAAATCGGCGCTGTTGCGGGTCAGGCCGTGCATCATGACCACTGCCGGGCCGGCGCCTGGATAATCGCGCGCGTATAGCTGCAGGCGCCCGTCGGCGCTGGGGTAACGAATGTCCTCGTACATCACGGCTTCCTTGCGGCTGGGATGACAGGGCCTTGGCGGGGACAGTTGCAGTCGCCCCCGCCCGAGCCAAGATCAATATTGATAGCCGATGGTGAAGGTGAACGTCCGCGGCGGCCCGTAGAATGCGGTGATGTTGTTCTCAAGCCCGAGCGTCGGGAAGAAGTAGCCCGACGTCTTGTACTGCTTGCCCGCGAGGTTCTTGCCGTGGACGCCGAGCGACAGCCCGCTGTCGAGCTTCCACACCACCGACGCGTCGAACAGGTCGTAGGCCTTCTGATCGATGTCCGGTGTCGGCGTTTCGAACTGGGTGATCGAGCTCTTGTGCGACCAGCTGCCGATCACGTTGATCCGCCCGTTGCCAAGGTCGCCGGAATAGGCCAGCGCGACATAGGACTGGAATTTCGGCGTGTTCTGGATGCGCCGCTGATCGGCAAGATTCTCGCCATTAACGATGAAGGTCCTGTATTCCGGATCGAGCAGGCTGCCATTGGCGATAAGCCGGAAGCCTTCGACAAGCTCGACATTGCCTTCCAGCTCGATGCCCATGATCCGGGCCTTGCCGGCATTGGTGACGGCGCCGACGAAGTCATCGTCGATCCCGTCGCCGTCAGTATCGATCGCCAGCGATCCGGGCACCTGCAAATCCTTGTAATCGCTGTAAAATGCGGCGAGGTTCACATAGCCACGGCCGAACCGGGCCTTCACGCCGGCCTCATAGCTGTCGAGGATTTCCGGCTTGTATCCCTGCTCCACTTCCGGGGTCGAGAAGTTTGCGCCGCGCGGATCGAAGCTGCCCGCCTTGAAGCCGCGGCTCCAGGACGCATAGAAATTGAGATCGGGATTGGGCTGGAAGCTGATAACGGCGCGCGGACTGAAATTCTTGAACGTGCGGCTCGCCTCGTAATCGCTGGTCGCGGCAAGAAAGATCGCGTTCTCATTGCCGAAGAAGGGCGAGCCGAGCCCGAGATAATTGGCGCGGAAGATGTCGGCGCTGCGCTTGTCATGCGTATAGCGGCCGCCAAGCGTGACCGAGAGCATGTCGGTCAGATCGTAGGTGAGATCGGCGAAGACCGACCACGCCTTGGTGTCGACCGAGCCGCCCGTATAGGCGGTGAGCGGCGCGCCGAAGGCGAAACGCCCGAGCTGGCCGAGCACGACGTCGAAGTCGTTGGCCGCCTTCGCGTCGAGATAGTAGAATCCGACAACGCCGTTGAGCCGGTCGCTTTGATACAGCAGCTGCAGCTCCTGGCTGAACTGCTCGTTATCGTAGATCACCGGGGCATCGAAATCGTCGACGGCAAGGCTGTCGAAATCGATGACGGACCGGGTCTTGTCCTTGCGCCAGGCGGTGATCGACTTGAGCGTGATCGCATCGCTCGCCTCGAATTCCACCAGACCGTGGACGCCGCCCGCTTCGATCCGGTTGCGGCCGTCGATGCCCGCGGTCGAGGGGTTGGTCGCCGCGCCGGCATAGGTGTCATAGACGCTGTCGGTCACCGGAGTGCCCGAAACCGCGCCCGGATAGGGGCGGTAACCGGCGACGGGGTTCGACGTGTCGACGCTGTAGTCGCCTGAGATGCGCACGAACAGCGCATCGGATGGGGTCAGCTCGATCGTGCCGCGCAGGGCCTTCACATTCTTGTTGTAATTGTCCTGCCCGGTGGTGAAGTTTTCGCCATAGCCGTCGCGGTTGAGCGTGGCGGCGGCGAGCCCGACCCGGATCGCATCAGTGAGCGGCGCGCTGACCTTGGCGACGGCATCGATCTGGTTGTAGCTGCCGATCGAAAAGCGCAGGTCCAGCGAAGGCTGGTCCGGCAGCTTCCTGGTCACGTATTTGATCGCGCCGCCGACCGCGTTCCGGCCGTAAAGCGTGCCCTGCGGTCCGCGCAGGATCTCGATGCGCTCGACATCGTAGACATCAAGCAGCGCACCTTGCGGGCGGGCCATGTAGACATCGTCAATATAAAGAGCGACGCCCGGCTCGAACCCGGCAAGCGGATCCTGCTGGCCGACACCGCGGATGAACGCCGTGAGCGTACTGTTGGTGGCGCGCGAAGGCTCGATCGTCACGCTGGGCGCGGACTGGGCGATTTCGCTGATATTGGTGATGCCCTGGCTTTCCAGCGCCTGCGCGGAAAAGGCCGAGACCGCCATCGGCACTTCGATCAGCGTTTCCTCGCGGCGGCGGGCGGTGACCACGATGGCATCGCCATACTCGTCATCGGAAGCGGAAACATCCTGCGCGAGCGCAGGTGCGGCGACACCGGATGAGGTTGCAATCAGCGCAGAGAAGAGCGCGGTGCTCATACCGCTGTCGCGGAAACGGATTTTGGCCATCAGTCAGTCCTCCCATGGCATGTTGCGGGCCCCTATATTGAAACTTGAATCATATTTCAATATGATTCGGTTGCGGTGCTTCGGCTAATCTGTGAAGGTGGGCTCAATGGACATGAAATCGCGCGATATGCGGGCGCCCAATGGGCCGAGCAGTGGCAAGGTGCCGCGGACCAAGCGCGGAGAGCGTACGCGCGCGAAACTGCTTGACGCCGCCGCGCAGGAATTCGGCGAAAAGGGTTTTCACGAAGCTTCGATTTCCGGGATCACGCAGCGCGCCGGAACCGCGCTGGGATCGTTCTACACCTATTTCGATTCCAAGGACGAGATCTTCCGATCGCTGGTCCGGCACATGAGCGAGCAGGTGAAGGTCAACGCCTATAGCGGCATCAAGGAGGATATGACCGCGCTCCAGACGGAGCGAACCGCCCTCGCCGCCTTCTTCCGCTTCGCCCGCGATCACAAGGAGATCTACCGGATCATAGACGAAGCCGAATTCGTCGATCCGGAAAGCTACCGGCTGCATTACGAGAAGACCGCCGAGCGCATCCTGGGCCGCCTGCGCAAGGGCGCCGAATCCGGCGAGTTCCGCCCGGACATAGAGGAAGCCCACGCCTGGGCAGTCATGGGGATGAACGTGTTCCTGGGCATGCGCTACTGTGTGTGGTCGCAGGACGAGCCCACCGATCACATCGCCGACGTGGCCGAGGAATTCCTCAGGAACGGCATTTGCAGGAAAAGCGCCGACTGATCAGAGCTGCGCGGCGATGCTCCCACAGGCTCTACGAAAATTTCAGTCGCGCTCTTTTGGCCTTCCTAGTCCAGACGGGCAAGAGAATCGCCAGCGATCCGCTAAACCTCGACAAGCGAAGGGTGCAAAAGCACCAAAGTGGGTTTGGCCTCACGTCAGTTATTGAAAGCTTGGGCAATGCTGTGAAACGATCACCCGGGATTTACCTGAACTGTCAAAGCACGAGAACTCAATGGCACTTACCCTCGAATTCGACGGAGATTCCCGAACCCTTGTCTACGATCCGATCGGTAGCGATGTCATGATCGATGGTCAGTTGATCTCCATCGATCCGGCAGCCCTCATGGCAACGGCAAGCGCGACGATGTTCGGTTAGCGGACCGCTTGCCTGCGATACGGCAGAGCTGGGGCCGCCCCGACATTTCCATAACAGCGAGAGCCGGCAGCGATCTGCCCGTGACGATCGCGGCAAATTGGAAGTCCGCCGCCTCCCCTATTCGTGCCGCAGCGCATCGATCGGGTTGAGGTTTGCTGCGCGCCGGGCCGGGAAATAGCCGAAGACGACGCCGATCAGCGCGGAGATCAGGAAGGCGATCACATTGATCTGGATGTCGAAGGTCCACGGCACCTGCATCAGCGGGGTCGCCACCGCGATGGCGATCTGCGCCAGGGCAAGGCCGATGACGCCGCCGATGCAGGACAGCACCACCGATTCCACCAGGAACTGCATCAGCACTTCATTGGCGACGGCACCGATGGCGAGGCGGATGCCGATCTCGCGCGTGCGCTCCGTCACCGAGACAAGCATGATGTTCATGATGCCGATGCCGCCGACGACAAGGCTGATCGCCGCGACCGCGGCGACGATCTGGGTCAGCAGCGTGGTCGTGCCGGTCAGCGTGTCGGATATCTGCTTGGTGTCGAAGATGAAGAAGTCGTCATCCTCGCCGGCACCGATATGCCGCCGCTCGCGCAGCAGATCGGTCAGCGATGCCTGAACCTGCTGGGTCGAAAAGGCTTCGTCGACACCGACCAGGATCGTGCGGATGTCGGTCGAGCCGGTGAAGCGCCGCTGCACCGTCTTGATCGGCATGATCACGACATCGTCCTGATCGCCGCCGAAGCCGGCCTGCCCGCGCCGGGTGAGCGTGCCGATCACGTCGCAGCTGACATCGCCGATGCGGAAGCGCTGGCCGATGGCGTTGCCGTTGCGGAACAGGTTGGTCTCGACCGTGGCGCCAAGGATGCACACCGCCTTGCCGGCGCTTTCCTCCGAAGACGTGAACAGCCGGCCCGCGCTCAGCGTCCAGGGCTGCACCTCGAAATAGGCCGCCGTCGTGCCGTTGATCGTCGTCGACCAGTTGGCGCCTTCATAGATCGCCGTCGCTGTGGACTGCGATTGCGGGGCGACCGCGAGGACGCCCGCAAGCTGGCGCTCTATCGCGGTCACATCGGCCGGATCGAACGGGGCCGGCGACGGGCCACCGCCGCCGCGTCCGAAGCCCTGGCCGGGCCTGACCTGCAGGATATTGGTGCCGAGCGCGGCGATCTGCTCCTGCACCGCCGCCGTCGTCGCCCTGCCCAGCGTCACCATCGTCACCACCGCGCTCACGCCGATGACGATGCCGAGAATGGTCAGGAACGAGCGCAGCATGTGCCTCCGGATCGACCGCAGGGCCAGAAAGAAGACCGTGCCCAGCATCAGCCCGCGACTTCCGCCCCCTCTGACGCTTCGATGCGATCCACCAGGCCATCCTTGAAATGGACGATGGTGCGGGCGAAGGCCGCCATCTCGTGCTCATGGGTCACCATCAGGATGGTGATGCCGGAATCGCGGTTGAGAGCGGTCAGGAACTCCATGATCTCCCCCGACGTCGCGCTGTCGAGATTGCCGGTCGGCTCATCGGCGAGGAGGACATCGGGATTGGTGACGATGGCCCGGGCGATCGCGACCCGCTGCTGCTGGCCGCCCGAAAGTTCGCCCGGCGTGTGGTCCCACCAGTCCTTCAGCCCTACCCTGTCGAGCGCGGCCATCGCCGCCTCGCGCCGCTGCGCCCTGGCATCGCCGCGGTAAAGCAGCGGCAGTTCGACATTTTCCAGCGCCGAAGTCCGGGGCAGCAGGTTGAAGCCCTGGAAGACGAAGCCGAGATATTTGCGCCGCAGCAGCGCGCGCTGGTCGCGGCCAAGCTCCTCGACGCGATGGCCGCGGAACCGGAAGGTGCCGGACGTCGGGACATCAAGGCAGCCCAGGATGTTCATCATCGTCGACTTGCCGGAACCCGAAGGCCCCATCACCGCAACGAAATCGCCCTCCATGATGTCGAGATCGATGCCCTTGAGCGCGGTGAAGGCCGTCGGCCCCGATCCGTAGACCTTGGTGACGCCGCGCAGGGAGATGAGCGGCTCGTCAGTCACCGCCATTGCCCCGCTTGGGCGCGGGACTGCCGGCCGATCCCGACAGCTGGGCGGTGATGACTTCCATGCCCTCCTTGAGGTCGCCCGACAGCACTTCGGTGTGCGTGCCATTGGTATCGCCGGCGACGATCTCGATCGCGCGAGGCTTGCCGTCTTCGCCCTTCACATGGATCGTCTGCACCGTGCCCCGGTCATGCGTCGCGCTGCGATCGCCATTGGTTTGGCGGCGTGGACGGAAGGTCAGCGCGCCGGTGATCCCGCCGCCGCCTTCCTCGCCCGCGCCCTCGGTCCGCGGCGAAAAGCGCAGCGCCGCATTGGGAACAAGCAGCACATTCTTCTTGTCCGCCGTCACGATGTCGGCGGTGGCGGTCATACCCGGGCGCAGTTCGAGCCCCGCATTCTCCACCGAAAGATCGGCGGCATAGGACACGACCTGCCCGCTCGACGCGCTGCTGGTGGAGGAGGACGAGCTGGCCGCTTCCACTGAAAGGTTCGATCCGATCTCGACCCGCGTGATGGTCGCCGGGAAGGTGCGGCCCGGAAAGGCGTCCACAGTGAATGTCGCCTTCTGGCCTTCCTTCACCGAACCGACATCGGCTTCGTCAATCGCCACTTCCAGCTTCATCTCGCTCAGATCCTCGGCAATCACGAAAAGCGTCGGCGTGTTGAACGAGGCCGCGACCGTCTGGCCGGGATCGACCTGCCGGGCCAGCACCACACCGGAAACCGGCGAACGGATGATGGCGCGGGCGCGCTGGGTCTGGCTCTGCGCGAGCGCGGCCTGGCTGGCGAGGACATTGGCCCGCGCGACCTTGAGAGAGGCCCTGGCGCGTTCGACATCGGTGCGCCCGGCCTGAAGCTCGGTGCTGGACGGCGTGCGGCCGCCGGACAGGCGGTGCACTTCCTCCAGCCGGGCAAGCTGCGCCTGCGCTTCGGCCAGCGTCGCCTGCGCCTGTTCGACCTGCGCCTGGTTCGCCGCGAGCTGCGCCCGGTTCTGGCGGATCTGGTCCTCGATCTGTTCGGGATCGATCTCGGCCAGCGGCTGGTTCGCGCTGACCCGGTCGTTCACATCGACCAGCACCCTGGTGACCAGCCCCGAAAGCTGCGAGCCGACCGTGACCTGATTGGTCGGCGCCAGCTTGCCCGTGGCGGACACCGTGGTGACGAGCCGGCCGCGCTCCGCCTTAACGGTCGCGTAATCGGCTTCGCCCGGACCGCTCAGGCACCGCGCCAGCAGCAGGACGAGGATGATGACGGCAAGCGCGGCCGCGCCCAGCTTCGCGTGGCGGCGCCAGGCGGGTTGCGGCTTCACGCCGAGGAATTCGTCAAGGTCCTGGTCGGCCATGTTCAGTCTTGTCCCGTTGAAGTGGCAAGCGCTGCCGCAGTGGGTATTTCGGACGAGTCCCAGCCTCCGCCCAGCGCGGCATACAGCGCGATCAGCGCCGTCGCCTTGTCGGAGCGGGCCTGGACCAGCCCGTTGCGCGCGGAGATCAGAGCGGTCTCCTGCGTGTTGAGCGTGGTGAAATCGGTCAGCCCCGAGCGGTACTGGCTGCGCGCGAGAAGCGCCGAATTGCTGGCCGCGTCGTAAGCGATCGCGAATTGCCGCTCACGCTCTTCGGCGGTGCGCAGCGCGACGATGGCGTTCTCGACATCCTCCAGCGCGGTCAGCACCGAGGATTTGTAGGCGGCGAAGGCGCCATCCGCCGCCGCGCGGTTCGAGCGGACCTGCGCGCTCAGCCGGCCCGCGCTGAAGATCGTCTGGCTGATCCCGGCGAACAGGCCCCCGGTGATGGTATCGAAGATGTCGTTCAGGTTCGATGCGTTGGCATCGAGGCTGCCGCTGATGCTGAGCGCGGGGAACAGCTGCGCCTTCGCCACCCCGATCCGGGCAGTCGCGGCGGCAAGGTCGCGCTCGGCCGCGCGCACGTCGGGCCGCTGGCGCAGCACATTGGCCGGAATGCCGGCGGCGACATCGTCCGGCCCCTGCGGGATCGGCGCGGGATCGGCGAAAAGCGGCTTGAGCGCGCCCGGCGCCTGCCCGGTCAGCACCGCGATGCGCGAGACGGCGGCATTATACTGCTGCTGGATCTGCGGCACGCCGGCGGCGGTCTGCGCCCGGCTCGAGCGCGCCTGTTCGACATCGACCGAGGAGACGAGGCCGGCCTGCACGCGAAACCCGGCGATCTCCAGATTGTCGTCCTGGATGGCAAGGCTCGCCTCCGCGTTTTCAAGCTGCGCCTGATACGCGCGCGCCAGCACGTAATTGCGCGCGACCTCGCCTTGCACCGAGAGCAGCATCGTCGCGTAGTCGAAGCCGGCGGCCTGGTATTGCGCCCGGCTCGCCTCGGCCGAGCGGCGGTTGCCGCCGAACAGGTCAAGTTGATAGCTGGCATCGAGACCCAGCGAAAAGCTGCTCCGGCCGCTGCCGTCGGTGGTCGTCACCGTGCCGTCCGGCAAAGTGAGAGTCGTGCCCCCGCCCCTGACCGGTTCGGTACGGCTGTAGCCGCCCGAGCCGCTGATCGTCGGGAACAGAACCGCACGGCTGACAACCAGCGCCTCGCGCGCCTGCCGGAGTCTCGCAACCGCCTGCACCACATCGAGATTGGCGTGGGCCGCCTGCTCGACCAGCTGGCCCAGCACCGGATCGTCGAAATTGCGCCACCATTGGGTGAGGTCTTCGCTATCGGGCGCCGCCGTCACCGACCATTGATCGGGCACGCCAAGCTCGGCCGCGCTTTTCGGCCGGTAGTCTGGGCCGACACTGCAAGCGGCAAGCGCTGCCGTACCACACAGGAGCAAGGGAATTCGCGGCATGGGCATCAGCATTGACGGCCGGCATTCGCGTGGTCCAGCCGCAAATTGTCGCAAAATTTGCCGAACGATCACGGAAAGGATGAATTGCCAAATAGACGTTTGGGCGCGATTTGAAGGGCTCTTCCAACACCTGCCGTCACAGTCTTAACGTGGATCGCCATGTGTCCGTCCGGTAGTCTTGACTGCCTGTCCGGTATCGTCAGGCATTCGGTAGTCGTTCCAATTGTTACACTTCCATTGGTCAAACCTCGTGATCTGCCCCATTAGGGTGGCCCACCGGTCAAGTTAGAGACCCGGCGGTTTGAAACGCTTGGGTTTCGTGGTCCAGAACCAAGGTTAGATTCCGACTGGCCCGATCCGGATCGGGCAATGTCCTGATCTGGCAGGATATTCCGCCGGCATCAGATTGCCAAGAGCCCTGTGAGGACGACTATCGTTGTATTCCCTCCCCCAGGCCTCGATCAGGCGCTTTGCCTCGGCCAGCGAGGCGAACCAATGGACGCTGAGACATTCGTCTCTCAGCGACCCATTGAACGTCTCGATATGCGCATTGTCCATTGGCTTTCCGCGGCGCGAGAAGTCGATCCTCACGCCATGGTGATAGGCCCACAGTTCGATCAGGTGACCGGCAAATTCTGCACCATCATCAGCAAACAGATACTTTGGAGCACCGCGAAGACGGACCAGTCGGCTGAGCACCTCAATGACATCCTCGCCGGGTAGGCGCTGGCCCACATCGATCGCCAGCGCTTCGCGGCTGAACACGTCAACTACCGTCAGGCCCCGGAACTGCTGACCATTGCTAAGCTGATCGTGGACGAAGTCCGGGCTCCACGCTTCATTCGGCCGATCAGGCCTGCATCGGGCCTGTCGATAAACTACCATCTTGCGCCGCCGGGGCTGCTTGGTGCGCAGCGTCAGGCCCTTCTCGCGGTAAAGCCGGTAAACCGTCTCAGCGACGACTAGGGATCTGGCGCAAGTGACGAATAGCTGTTCTTGCAACCAGTCGAAAGGCAAGCGGCCGCTTGCGCTAACATAGCGGAGGTTCAGATCATTTTGCGGACCTTCCGAAAGTGGTCATCCGTTCAGACCCGACCTCGTGCCCAAATCGGGTGGGAAACGAACAGTCCGCTTTCCGGGAGCTGTCGTGCGATTTCTCACGCATTCGGCCGAAGAGGCGTTCCCTCTTCATCGACCAGAAAAGGGATGGATGCGCCCGCAGCCTCATCGCGAGATCATTGAATGCCGAGCGACCTGCATCTAGAAGGCATGCATAGTGGGGCGGGTCCTTCCGGCGACCGGCTTTCGTGCGGTCGCGATGTCGGACCTCATCGAATATGCTCGAGGCAGGTCTGTCCAATTTCCCATCAAACCGGCGGAATAGAGTTCGTATGGCCGAGAACAACCAGGTGAATTGCCCCACCCGGGCGATTCCCCGGTCCTCACCCGTGAGCAACCGGCCCCAACCGCTGGTTCGGGTCCAAACGACAAGGAGCAGGCCTTGATTCCCGGCGAGACCCAAGCAAGCTTCCATGTGAAGTCCATCGATGATGCAATCGCCGCGGTCGACAGCCGGGCCGCCGGCTTGTCGTCCGCAGAAGCCGGCGACCGGCTGGCGCTTCACGGACCGAACCGGCTTCCCGATCCGCCGCGCCGCAATGCGCTGCACCGTCTGTTCTCCCAGTTCCACAATGTCCTGATCTATGTGCTGCTTTCTGCCGCGGCGATCACCGCCTGGCTCAGCCATTACATCGATACCGGTGTGATCCTCGCCGTCGTCATCGTCAATGCGGGCATCGGCTTCATCCAGGAAGGTCGCGCCGAGCAAGCGCTGGATGCCATCCGCCACATGCTCGCCCCCCGCACATCCGTGCTGCGCGATGGCAGGCGTGTCACGGTCGAAAGCGCATCGGTCGTGCCGGGTGACATTGTCCTGCTCGAAGCGGGAGAGCGCGTGCCTGCGGATTTGCGGCTGGTCGAGGCGAGCGGGCTGTCGGTCGATGAAGCGGTGCTGACCGGCGAATCCGTGCCCGTGGAGAAAAGCCTCAGGCCGGTATCGGCCGATGCCGCGATCGGAGATCGCTTCTGCATGGCGTTCAGCGGCACTCTTGTCGCCCGCGGGGCCGGGCGCGGAGTGGTGGTGGCCACGGCACAGCGGACCGAGATCGGCCGCATCAGCGGAATGCTCAGCGAGGTGCAGACGCTGACCACGCCACTGATCCATCAGATGGACGTTTTCGCGCGCTGGCTCACCATTCTGATCCTGACGATCGCCCTTGTCCTGCTGATCTACGGCTATTTCGTCGGGCACATGCCGTTCTCGGAACTGTTCATGGCGGTGGTCAGCCTGTCGGTCGCGGCAATACCGGAAGGGCTTCCGGCGGTGCTGACGATCACGCTGGCCGTCGGGGTCAAGGCGATGGCGCGGCGCAATGCGATCGTCCGCCGCCTTCCCGCGATCGAAACGCTGGGCGCGGTCTCGGTGATCTGCAGCGACAAGACCGGCACGCTCACCCGCAACGAGATGATGGTTGCCTCGCTGGCGACCGTCGATCATGCCTATGCCGTCGGCGGCAACGGCTATGCACCGCAAGGCACGATCCGGCTGGCCGATGCCGATATCGATCCCGATGAACACGCCATTCTCGTGGAGATCGCGCGCGCATCGGCCTTGTGCAATGATGCCGCGCTGCATGCGCATGGCGATGGCTGGCGGATCGAAGGCGATCCGATGGAAGGGGCGCTGAAGGCGCTTGCCGGCAAGATCATGCGCAACGGGCATGAGGTGTTCCCCGAATGGTCGAGAACCGACGGGATCCCCTTCGATGCCAGCCACCGCTACATGGCTGTGCTGCATCACGATCATGAGGGCAACGCGCTGATCCATGCCAAGGGCGCGCCGGAGCGGATGCTTGAGATGTGCAGCGCCCAGCGCCGGCACGATGGCGGGGAGGAAGCGCTCGACAGGCAATACTGGCTGGACCAGATCGAGCAGATCGCCGCCCGGGGGCAGCGCGTGCTCGCTCTTGCCTCCCGCACCGTGCGCCAGGATCAGGTCGTGCTGAACATGGCCGATCTTGAAGGGCATATGGTGCTGATCGGCCTTGTCGGGCTGATCGATCCGCCGCGCGCCGAGGCCGTGTCCGCCGTTGCCGAATGCATTCGCGCAGGCATCCGCGTGAAGATGAGCACCGGAGACCACGCCGGGACCGCTTCGGCCATCGCCAGGCAGATCGGGCTGGTGAATTCCGACCGGGTGGTGACGGGTGTCGAACTTGAGCGGATGGACGATGCCGAGCTGGCGGCGATTGTCGTCGAAACCGATGTCTTCGCGAGGACCAGCCCCGAGCACAAGCTGCGACTGGTGACGGCTCTGCAGTCAAGGGGCTTCACCGTCGCCATGACTGGGGACGGGGTCAACGACGCGCCTGCCCTGAAGCGGGCCGGGGCCGGGATCGCCATGGGGTTGAAGGGAAGCGAAGCGGCGAAGGAAGCCGCCGAATTCGTGCTGGCCGACGACAATTTCGCGTCGATCGTCGCCGCCGTGCGCGAAGGGCGCACTGTCTATGATAATATCAAGAAGGTCATCAGCTGGACCCTGCCGACCAATGCCGGCGAAGCGATGGTCGTCATCGTCGCCCTGTTCATGGGAATGGCGCTGCCGATCACCGCCATCCAGATCCTGTGGATCAACCTGATCACCGCGACCACGCTGGGGATAGCCCTTGCCTTCGAGCCGACCGAGGAGGGCACGATGCTGCGCCCGCCGCGCTCGCGTGAAGAGCCGCTGCTAAACGGAGAGCTGATCTGGCATATCGTGCTGGTCTCGGGCCTGTTCGTCGTCGCCGTGTTCGGGATGTCCGCCTACGCGCTCGACAGGGGCTATTCTCCGGAGCTCGCGCGCACGATCGCGTTGAACACGCTTGTCGTCCTGGAGATTTTCCATCTCTTCTTCATCCGCAACATCTACGGCACGTCGCTGACATGGAAGGCCGTCCGGGGCACGCGCATCGTCTGGACCTGCGTGATCGTGGTCACTGCCGGCCAGTTCGCCATCACTTACCTGCCGGCCATGCAGCGCTTGTTCGAAACGCGTGCCGTGCCGCTGCTGGACGGCTTGCTCATCTTCGCCTGCGGAGCGCTCTTCTTCGCCATCATCGAAATCGAAAAGCAGCTTCGGCTGGCATTGAGACGGGTCGGCGCGCCTGCGCATCGCGGGAAAACGTCTTCTGCTCCCGATCATTTGGGCTAAGCCTGCCCCGCAGGCCGGCTCGCTATTCGGTGATGATCAGCAGGTTGCAGGGCATGTGCCGGATCAGCTCGGCTCCGGTCGAGCCGAGGAACCAGCGCGCGAGGAAACCCTTGTCGGTATGCCCCAGCACGGCGAGATCTGCCTTGATCTCATGAGCATGCGCCGCGATCTCATGCGCGGGTTCGCCCTGGCGGATGCAGGTCGCGACATTGATGCCCTGCCGTTCAAGATCTTCGGCAACCGCCCCCAGCGCATCCTCGATCTGCTTGCGTTCTCCGCTGAAGAGATCGTTCACTTTGGCACTTCGGTCCGCGCCGGCGGTGCCGGTGGTCACGACAACGCCAAGCAGGTGCAGCTCGGCCTTGCACAGCTGGGCGAGTTCGACCGCTTGGTGCAAGGCGGCAGCGTGCTGCCCGGAACCGTCATAGGCCAGCAGGATATTGCTAAACACTGCTATTCTCTCCTTCGGTCAGGGCGGGAAACACCAGAACGTCGCATTCGGCGCGCCGCAGGATGGCATGGCTTATCCGCCCGACAATTGCGAGTTCGAGAAAACTTTTCGTTCCCGGCGCTATCGTGATGAGATCGGCCTTCTGTTCGCTTGCCGCCTGCATGATGTCGGCCGCGACGGAACCGCACGACTCCCGGACCAGATATCGGCCGGCCTTCAGGCCGTTCTCTTCAGCGAAGCCCGCAAGCATTTCCTGCGCATATAATCTGTCCATGCCCTGCCGGTGCCGGCGCTCCTCAGCCGGGATCATCGCTCTCGACTGCATTTCCATGTCCGCCGAATCGTATACGTGCAACAGCAGCACTTCTGCGCCTTGCAGGAACGGGGCATGGTTGACGAAGCGAATCGATGTCGCCGAATTCGCATTGAGGCTTGTGGTGACCAGCACGCGATCGTAGCCGGGCGCCGGGGGGCTGTTGGCCACCAAGACGGGAAGCGGACTGTTCTTCACCGTACGTTCCACCGTTGTCCCGATAAACGCGCTGCGGGCGGCTTGCCAGCGATGCGGCCCCATCACGATGAGCATGGCACCGGCATCCGTCGCCGCGCGCGGGATCTGCTCAAAAGCCTCGCCGATGCGCAGGTCGGTTGTGACTTTTGTCCGCCCGTCCTTCGCGATGGCCTCCTGCTGATCGCGAAGCAGGTCCTCGCATGCGTCGGACTCCGCATGGATAAGGCTTTGTGGCTGGTCTTCGTCGATGACGTGAACAACCAGCAGATCGCAGCCAGCCTGCGCGGCAAGCAGCTCGGCCCGCCGGATCGCGCGGTCCGACCGGGTCGAGAAATCCGTTGCCACAGCTATCACAGACATTGAGTGCACCTCGGTTCAGGCCAGGGCATTGGGTTGCATAAACAATGCGTCTCGTCGACTGCCTGTCGCTGAAATAGTGCTGCCGGATGGCGCGAGGCGCTCGTCTTTGCGGTTCGGCGGCCTGAGGAGCACCGATCCCGCGCCCCGGTCATTCCATGCCCAGGCCTTGCCGTGCGGCCCTGATGGCGCGCTCCTCGGCGGTGGGGCAGTGGAGCGAGGCTGCATAGCCCTTGAGGAAGCTGCGCCGCGCGACGCCGACGTAGATGGCGTCCTCCATGCGCTTCTGGCGCGCATTCGCGCCGCTGAGTTCGCGGACGACGCCCCGGAAGGGAATGAACGAGCTGAGGAAGCTGCCGCCGGTCTTCAATGCGGCGCGGAACATGCCCGGCTTTTCGCGCGGCACGTCCACGTCCGGGCCGAGTATGTTCTCAAGTGTGGCGATCTCGCGATCGATTTCGGCACAGCCGTCGAGGCCATCGGTGGAATAGGGGTCCTTTTTCAGCAGCAGCAGCTCGGTGGGAACATAATCCCCGGCAAGATTGAGGTCCTGCAACGGCTGCGTTGCCGCGCTTTGCGCTTCACCGCCTATCGATTTCTGGCGCTGGCCGTTTGCCGCGCCTGCGCTCACCGGAATGGCAAGGGACAGGGCAGCGCAAGCGAGGAACGCCGATCGCGTCCATGCCACTTTGCCGGCGCCGGCGTGGTGTCGAGATTGATCGGTATCGTTGTTGGACATGGTCAGTCTTTCCTAACAGGAGTGCGCACTTGCCGGATCGTCTCGTCAGCGGTTTCCGTAACGCGTTTGCCCATCGTCAGTCCGGTGTGCGCGTTGCTTCGCGCAGCCCTTGACCCGGCTTCCCTGGTGCGTCCTTTCGGCTTTGCGGATCGGCTTTCGGTGCGATCGCAAACCTTGTCTCCGACCACTCGCATGCGCTCCACCTTCCTGCGCTGATCTGTTTCCAGCGGTCTGCCAAAATCGGAAGCCAGAAGCTGCAGCATCGTGATGATCTGGCCGGGCTCGGCGCCGCTGGCAGCCGATGCCTGGACCAGCGCGATCCCCAGATCGGCATTGGGACTGGCAAGCCTGGTCAACAGCATCCGGCAGGCGAGGCGCGTTTCTTCGGGCGACACGCCGACCAGTCGGGCAAGCGCGGGAATATCCGTCAGCCTCTGGTTTTCGCACATTGCTGGGGCGTCATGCATCGGCTTGCGCTCCATCGCCATCCTCTCGTCCCGGCCGAAAGATTTCGCGTGTCCTGATGATTTCCTTCTTGAGCTCCGAGCGGTCCGTAAGGCGGACGAGGCCGGTGCTGACAAGGCACAGCGCAGCGATCGCGCCGTGCGTGGCGACGGGAATGATGCCCGCCGATTTCCACAGCATGACGGCAAGGCCGCACGCGCTGGTGAGCAGCAGGAATTCAGCGGCGAAAATCGCAACCGGCCGCAGCCTTGCGCCGGCGCCGAACAGCAGCATCAGGCCAAGCACGCTCCACAGCGCCCCGATGATTGCGGCGCCATTGCCGGTTTCAAGACCGGTGAACGGCTGAAGCACAAGCGGAGCGAACAATTCACCCATGCCGAATGCCATGACAACCGCCCCCGTCAAACCCGCAATCCGGTCGGCGGCATGTGATTGGGGGGTCGGTGCTTCCATACGCGCCGAGCCTGGCGCGTAACCGTCGGTCGAGTGAGCGGCTGCCATGACAAACTCCATCAATTCTTGCTGGTGGCTACCATGCTGCGGCGCTCGGCCTCAGCCATCAGAGACTGGCCCTGGTCGATCTGGGCCTGCGCCTTGTCGACGGCTTCCTGCGCCTTGGACTGAGCCTTCATCGCTGAGCGAAGATCTTTCGCACCTTCAACGCTGCGGCTGTCCGATTTGGCCCAGCGCGACGCTGCCTGATCGACCTGACGCGCCCAGCGCGCAGCTTCGGTGCCGCTGGTGAAGACCGGCATCACTGCTGTAAGCTGGCGGAAATCACCGGATGCGTTTTCGGCCTTGTCCTGGTTCGTATCGCGCTTGGTCTGCGCGTCGATCACGTCGCGATTGGCTTCGGCAAGCTGCTTTTGCGCCTTGGCGCGGGCATCCAGCCCCTTGCGCTCAAGTGCGCTGCCCTTGTCCCATTGCTTCTTGTGTTTGCCCGTCACCACGATCTGCGTGACGGCGACGCCATCCTGCGCAAGCGCTGCGGCCGGAATGGCCGCGCTTGCAAGCAGAGCCCCGGTAGCAAGCGTTGCAAGAAATTTTTGCATTTCAGTTTCTCCGTTCAAGTTCCAGCTCCGGATAGTCGGAGAGTTGAATTCCTCAAAACGGGATTGTCTGAATGATATATTTTGATTATCCGAATTAAATGGATATCTCAGCCTTTCGGACCTTTCTGGCCGCGGCCGCGACCGGAAGTTTTGCCGGCGCCGCCCAGCGTGTGCACGCCAGCCCGTCAAGCGTGACGGAACGGATCAAGCAGCTTGAACATCGGCTTGGCGCCCGATTGTTCGATCGCGACAAGCGCGGCTGCCGGCTGACAGCAGCCGGGCGCAGATTCTTAGAGCCTGCCCGCCAGGCCGTGCGCGCCTGGGACATCGCCCGGCACGACATCTCGCTGCCGGATGAATTCACGCGAAGCGTATCAGTTGGCGGCCAATATGCCCTGTGGCGCGATCTGCTGATCGAGTGGCTTGAAGAAGCGCGGGCCTTGCTTCCCGATGTCGCCTTCAGGGCCACAGCGGGTGCGGCGGCCCGGCTGAATCGCGATCTCGCTGAAGGGTTTCTCGATATGGCGATCCTGTACGATCCGGTATTCCGCAAGGATATCGCTTCGGAAAAGCTCTTCGATGACCGGCTGATCCTTGTCTCGGCAGCTGAGCAGGGCGACTGGCACAACAGTTATGTCGAGATCGTCTGGGGGCAGGGGCTTTCCGTCGAGATCGCCTCGCAACTCGATCTGGCACCGGAAGCCGGACTGGTCCTCGATCTTGGCAACCAGTCGGCACGCTTTCTGATCGACCAGAAGATGTGCGGCTTCATGCCGGAACGGCTGGTCGCGCATCACCTCGAAAGCGGTGAACTCCATCTTGTCGAGGATGTGCCCAGCTTCGATTACCCGGCCTATGTCTGCTGGCGGCGGGACATGGATGCGCAGCTAGCGGCGCAGCTCGTTGGCACTGTCACATCGACAGTCGCATTGGTCGCCTCCCGGGCCACCGCCGGGGATTGAATTCAGAAAAACCAAATTTAACCTTCGGATCATTCCGCTTTTTCGCGTTTTAATATCCTGCGATTGTTGCGCCATCTGCAACAAACAGGAGGGTAACTTGGACTTGTCTGTCATCAATACCGAGCTGTTATCGGGCTTCGGCGAACTTGCGGCGCATTGGGGGCCGCGCTTGCTGGCGGCCCTGGCAATCCTTTTGATCACACATCTGATTGCCAAGGGCGTGGAGCGAGCCATCGGGCGCTTCGCCGCCGGCCAGAGAGCGAAAAGCGAAGGTGCGGCCGGAGAGCCGTTATCCTCGGCCTGGCAACAGGGCGGACGCCTGGTCTACTGGCTTATCTGGCTGTTCGGCTTGCTGCTTGCGCTTCGCCCGCTTGAACTGGGCGATGTCGTCACACCGCTGAACTCGCTGCTGAATGAGATCGCGGCCTTCCTGCCCAATCTGCTGGGCGCGGCGGCGATCGTCGTCATCGGCCTGGCGCTTTCGCGGATTGCCCGCGGGGTGACGGAAAGCGGTCTCGGCCTGGCCCGCCTTGAACGGTTCACGAAGGCAGCGGACGGCGACAGGCCGGAGAGCGCAAGGCCGCCGCTGGCGCAGGGTGCCGGCGTGCTGGTGCAGTTGCTGGTGCTGATACCGGTGGTGCTGGCCGCGCTCGACGTGCTGGCTCTGGAGGCTGTTTCCAAGCCTCTGGAACAGATGCTTGCCGCTGTGCTGGATGCCGTACCGAATATTTTCGCGGCCAGCATCGTGCTGATCGCGACATGGTATGTCAGCCGCTGGGTGGCAGGCGTCGCGCAGACCTTTCTGGAAAGCGCCGGTATCGACCGGATCGTGATTGCCGAGGGGGTTTCGCCCGCTCGCTTCTCTATCCCGAAGATTGCCTACAACCTGATCATCGTCGTGATGATGCTGTTCGCGTTCGTCGAAGCTGCGCGCCTGCTGGAATTCACGGCCGTCTCGCAGATCACCGACGATCTGATCCGTCTGGCTGGCCATGTCGGCTTCGGCGCGGCGATCATTGTCGGTGGCGTGTTCCTGGCGCGTCTGATCGGCGGGCTTGTGGAAGTTGCGACCGAGAAGGCCAGCCTTGAAGCCAGGGTCAGCCGCGTCGCGATCATCGGCCTGTCGGTCGCCATGGGGCTCGGCTTCATGGGTATCGCGACGGAGATTGTCGTGCTTGCCTTCGGTCTTGGCCTCGGCGCCGTGTCACTGGCGGCAGCCATTGCATTCGGCATCGGCGGGCGGGAAACCGCGCATCAGCTGCTCCAGCAATGGTGGAACGTCCAGCGATCCACGGCAGCGACCGAGAGGGGCTCTGAATGATCTGCGGCTGGCTCTTGGATATTCCTTCTTCATGGGGCGGCGCTGCATTCGCAGCGGCGCCCTTCGGAGGACGATCGTCTCGGGATCACCCTGTCAGGTGCCCCGATTGCGGCGGTTCCAACTGGATCGTCGGACGACGCACGGCCGAATGTTCGGCATGTTCGGCGATTGCCCCGCTGCGACATGTTCGCCTTTAGTGGCACCTATTCGAGAAATCGGGCATGGGTGCGCCCTCTTCATTACGAGGCGGCTGCTGAAGCCGATGGCGGAATCTGATCGTCCGGCTCTTACGCCCAGCAAGGCAAATCGGCCGATGCGGGAATTGACCGGCCGATGTTTCGCCTCTTCTGACGCAGCCGAAACGCTTGCTTGCCGAGACCGACATGTCGTCACTTGAAACCGAAGCGCTTCTTGCCCCTCGCGCCGTAGCATTGATTGGTGCTTCACGCGACGAACTGTCGGCGGGAGGCGCCATCCTGCGCAATCTTGCAGCGGGCAGGCCGACGTTCGACATCTACGCGGTCAATCCCCATAGCGTGGAAATCGAAGGGGCTCGCTGGTTTCCGGACATAGAATCTTTGCCCGAGCCCTGCGATCTTGCGATCATCGCCGTTCCGGCAAGGCATATCCCGGACATGATCGGCAAACTCGGCCAAAAGGGTATCCGCCTCGCAGTGGTGATCTCCGCGGGGCTGAGCGATGAGAACGGCCTCAAGCCCGCGATGCTAGAGGCAGCCAAGGTTGCAGGTGTTCGCATTCTCGGCCCGAATTGTCTGGGTGTTCTCATACCGCGTGCCGGTCTCAACGCCTCTTTTGCACCCACGGACGCGCTTGCGGGAGGGCTTGCCTTCCTGTCGCAAAGCGGTGCCTTGGCTACGGCGATTCTGGATTGGGCCAAAGCGCGAAACGTCGGTTTTTCCGCGGTACTGTCGATCGGAGACATGGCTGACATCGACCTGCCCGAACTGGTGGAGGCATTCGGTGACGATCCGCAGACCAACGCCATTCTCATCTATCTTGAAGGCTTGACCAATGGCCGGCGGTTTCTCGAAGCGGCGCGTAAGGTTCGAGCGAAAAAGCCGGTAATCGTGCTCAAGGCAGGCAGAAGCCAGGAGGCCGCACGCGCCGCGAAGTCGCATACCGGCGCTCTTGCCGGCTCGTACGACGTCTACCGCGCCGCGTTTCGGCAAATTGGCATAGTGCTGGTGGAGTCGCTCGACGAGCTATTCGATGCTGCCTCGGTGCTGAGCCGGATCACATCCTCTCCCGGCGACCGGCTCGCGATTGTCAGCAATGGCGGCGGGGCCGGTATTCTGGCTGTCGACGAATTGTCGAACTTGCCCGGACGGCTGGCCGAACTCGCACCCGAAACTGTCTCAAAGCTCGATCAGGTCCTGCCACCGGGCTGGTCCAGGGCGAACCCGGTCGACATCATAGGCGATGCACCTGCGGAACGATACCGAGGAGCAATCGAAGCCGTGCTTGGGGACAATGGTGTCGATGCACTCTTGGTGATGAGTTGCCCGACCGCTCTTGCCGCGACCGCAGCGGTGGTGGACGAAGTGATAAGGACCGTGGAACGAGCCGGGAATGGCAAGCCCGTGCTGGCATGCTGGCTCGGCGAAAATAACGCGCGGCTCGCACGTGACGCATTCAGTCATGCGGGGATTGCGTTGTTCGAAACCCCCGACGACGCAGTGCATGGTTTTTCCTACCTGGTCCAGGCGGCGGCCAAACCTCTTGCTGACCATGTCGTTCCGCATCGCAGGGACGCGGAGGCAATCGCTGAAGCCCGGCGCATCGTCGACGGCGTCCGCGAGGATGGGCGGGTCGTCATGAGTGAACTGGAAGCCAAGCAACTGCTCGACCTGTTCGGCGTTCCTGTCGTCCCAACCCGGCGGGCAGCTACCCCCGGGGATGTAGCGGTGGCTTGCGAGCACATGAAGCCACCATACGTGGTAAAGATCGTCTCGCCGGATCTCACCCACAAGTCGGATATAGGAGGAGTTGTCCTGGGACTAGCCGATCCCCAGGCAGCCAAGGCCGCGGCTGAAGCGATGCTGCAACGCATTCGCAAGCGCCGGCCAAGAGCACGGCTTGAGGGATTTTCGGTTCAGCCGATGATTCAGCGAAAGCGGGCGCACGAACTTTTTGCCGGCATCGCAACGGATTTGGCGTTTGGCCCGATTCTGATGATGGGTGCGGGAGGAACAGCTGTTGAAGTCCTTGCGGACCGAGCTATTCGCTTGCCCCCGATCGAGCGAGAAGAAGCGGAGGCGATGCTGGGGGAAACGCGCATTTCTAAACTCCTGGCTGGCTACCGCGATGTCCCTGCGACCAGGCGGGACTCGATAATTGACGTACTGCTCGCATTGTCGGAGCTTTCGCAGGCACTTCCCGAAATAGCTGAACTCGACGTCAATCCGTTGCTGGCAGATGCCGAGGGCGTGATCGCGCTCGACGCGCGAGTCATCCTTTCCGGCTGCCCACCCGAGCTTACGGAAAGATCCCAATGATGCGGCGATGGCATTCGCAGGCGCCCGGCCGGTCTCAGTCCATCGACATTGTCATGGAACCTTTGGCGCGGGCCATTCTGTCAAGATCGGCAACAGGTTGCGTAGGTTGCGAAGCGACATCGTCGGCAAGGTCTGCTCATGGGAGTGTCCTTGAGGCGCAAGGATGACCATAATGAGGCCTTGAACGGTCATAGCCTGGCGGACAAACCAGCGGCAGCTCTTCCCCATTGCGCATCCATAACCTGCCGTTCGGGAGCGTCCGACGAGCCAGACGATCAAGCCTCACGCCGTTCAGGGTCAAAAGAGGTACAGTGAGCCAGAAAATTCCGACCGCCATGATTGGGGCTACATCGCACGCCCTGGTCAGCAATGTCTTCCCACTACTCCGAGAAGGACATAGTGTCGCAGTGAAAGGGGTATCTCATGGCAACCGTGCTCGATCGCGTCAGAGCGTTCATCGAGCGCCTGGCACCGGAACCAGTCTGTGACGACTGCATTACGGATCGGCTTTCCCTGAGCGTGCGCCAACACGCCAATCACAAGACACGCGAACTTGCCGGCAGTCCTGGCTTTGAGCGGCGCAAGGACAGCTGTTCGCTGTGTGGTCTCATCAAGTTAGTGATCAGCAAGAAGCTACGGTAGGGTCATTCCACGATGCCAAGGCGTGTACCGCACCGATCAGTTGATCGATGCAGCGGGCGTCGTTCTCAAGCCTGGCTATGGCATCGGGTCTGTCCGCTTCATCTAGGGAACCGATGGTCAGCGCGACGACGCTGGCATCTTCCATGATCATACCGATCCGGGTGCACAGGCGAGAAGCGAGTTCAGCAGTATCTTCATCCATGCCGTGCACACAGGCTCACGTTGCCAAAGAAGTCCACCGCCAGCTTTTCGAAAAAGCCATATACTCCATTCGACTTCGCTGGAAACTTGAGCATTGCTGTCATCACTGAATCGCTGCCGGCCTGATCGGCTGCTGCCCCGGCGATATGCCCGACCGGGGCTCCAGGTGGTGGGAACGACAATCATGTCGCTCTCACCACCTGGAGAATCCGTAATGACCAAGACCATTCGTCTCAACGACACTCAACTTGTCCTGCTCTCGCATGCTTCACAGCACAATGCAGGAGCCCTACTGCCCCTGCCCTCCTCGCTGCAGCAGAACGAGGAAGGCGTCCACAAGGAACTGAAGTCGCTGCTGCGACGCAAGCTGATTGCCGAAAGCGAAGTGGCATCCGGCAGTGAAGCCTGGCGCAGTAATGGCGATCTCAGCTTCGGCCTGTTCATCACCGACAAAGGCCGCGAGGCCATCGGCGTGGGTGATGAACAGGAAGCACCGGAAGATCGATCCAATGCAGCCGTCGGAGCGCCTGACACCAGCAATCAGGTCGCGGCGGCGAAGACTGCTTCGCCTCGTGCCGGCAGCAAGATCGGCACCGTGATCGCCCTGCTTCAACGCAACGAGGGTGCAACCCTCACCGAGATGGTTACAGCCACCGACTGGCTGCCGCACACGACCCGGGCGGCCCTCACCGGACTGCGCAAGAAGGGCCATGCCATCGCGAAAGCGAAGCGCGGGGACGTGACCTGCTACCGGATCGCGGCGGAGGGCTGATCATGGCCAAGCTAGACGATCAGCTGCGCGAGGTTGCTGAGATGGACAAGGCAGGCCTCAGGGACCGGTGGGCTTCGCTCACCGGTCGCCCGGTGCCCAGGGTCAGCACCGCCATGCTGCGCCTTGCGGTCGGGTATGAGCTGCAGGCCAGGGCGCTCGGCGGCCTCTCGCGCAAGGCCAGACGGCAGCTCGACGGTGCGGGTGAGACAAAGGCCGTTACTCGGGACATCCGTCCCGGCATGCGGTTGACCCGCGAGCATGGTGGCATCATGCATGTCGTCACCATCGGCGATGGTGGCCAGATCCTCTGGAACGATCGTGAATGGCGTTCCTTAAGCGAAGTCGCCCGCGCCATTACCGGCACCCGCTGGTCCGGACCCGCTTTCTTCGGATTGAGGAGGGCGGCATGACCAGGATCGGCGTAACCGAACGACAGGCTGCGGTCTTGACCGTCATTGAGGACGAGGTTGCATCCGGACGGCCCTCGCCAAACACCGTGGAGCTGAGCAGAGCCACAGGTTACAGCACCGGCGAGATTGCCCGCATCCTCGATGCTCTCGAATATATGGGCTTCATCACCCGCATTCCAAACCGCAGGCGCAATATCCGCCTGTGCTCGCCATCGGTCAGGATGGCGCCCGACGATCACCTGATCGCGGAGCTGACCCGGCGCGGGTATCTCGTACGCAAGGGGCTGGACCAATGAGCAAGGTCCGTTGTGCCATCTATACCCGCAAGTCGAGCGAGGAAGGTCTTGAACAGGACTTCAACTCGCTCGATGCCCAGCGCGAGGCCTGTGCCGCCTATATCCTGAGCCAGGCATCGGAAGGCTGGTCGCTGCTGCCCGAGTACTACGATGACGGCGGCCTGTCGGGCGGAACGCTGGAGCGCCCTGCTCTCAAGCGGCTGCTAACCGATATCGAGGCAGGCAAGATCGACATCGTGGTCGTCTACAAGGTCGACCGGCTCACGCGCTCGCTGCTCGACTTTGCAAAGCTGGTCGAGACCTTCGATGTCGCCGGCACAAGCTTTGTGTCGGTGACCCAGTCGTTCAACACCACCAACTCGATGGGCCGGCTTACTCTCAACATGCTGCTGTCATTCGCCCAGTTCGAGCGCGAGGTCACTGCCGAACGTATTCGCGACAAGATTGCGGCGTCCAAGGCCAAGGGTATGTGGATGGGCGGCAATCCGCCGCTCGGCTACAAGCCAGATGATCGCAGCCTTGCCATTGTACCGGAGCATGCAGACCTCATCCGCCAGCTGTTCAGGCGATATCTCGCCATCGGCAATGTCCGGCTGCTGGTCGAGCAGCTGGAGGCCGAAGGAACGAGGGTCCCGATTCGAACCGCCTCGACCGGCAGGAGAATGGGTGGCGGCACATTCGGCCGTGGCCAACTTTACGCGATCCTCTCCAACCCGATCTATCTCGGCGAAATCCATCACCGGGGCAAGGTCTACGAGGGCAAGCACGAAGCCATCATCACCCGCGATCTGTGGGATCAGGTTCAGGCCCGGCTTGCCGACAACACCCAAGGGCGACAACGCACATCAACTGCCAGGTCGCCGAGCCTGCTCGCCGGTCTTGTGTTCGACGAGAATGGCGAGCCGCTGGTCGCCACGCACGCCAGCAAACATATGTCGAACAGCGCCCGGGGAGGCAAGACCCGGTACCGATATTACGTGAGCCGATCTTTGCAGCTGGGGAGCGAAAAGGAAGGATGTGGGATACGCATGCCAGCACAGGCACTCGAGGAAATCGTCTGCGAAACACTGGCCAAGCAATTCGACCAGCCCCTCAGGCTGATCTCGCAAGCTGGTCTGGAGGCGCAGCCCTCCCAGCTGGAGCAGGTTACCCTCGCCTGCAAGAAAGCTGCAATCGAGCTGCGCCAGGGGTCGAGCCCTGTGCTAGGTCAGCTGATTTCCAGGGTCGAATTGGGTTACGGCGAAATCACCGTGAAAGTGGGAACGTCCGAACTTGCCGCGCATCTGGATATTGCCAAAGCTGCAGCCGCACCTGAATTGCTATGCCTGACTATCGAGGTCCAACTTCGCAGGTCCGGAAAGATCGTTCGCTTCGTTGAACCTGGTGGCAAACCGTTCTGCGATAGCGAGCCGCAGCCACATCTCGTGAAACTCCTGAAACTCTCACAGGCCTGGTGGCGCGAGATGCAGGACGACCATCTCAGTGCAAAGGAGCTGTCCATCCGCCACAGTGTGGATAAATCCTATGTCTCGAGAGTGATCCGGCTCAACTTTCTTGCTCCGAAAATCATCGAGCAGATGTTGGCGGGCGAGCAGACTGCAGATCTCGATGTGCGAACGCTACTCGGACTGACCGCCCTTCCCCTGCGCTGGGAAGAACAGGAGCATCTTTTCCTCGCTCGCTAGTCGAATCGCATTCGACCCATGGCGCGCCGCATCGCGGCGCGCTTCTTCGTTCCGACCAGGCCGCTCATCCTGCCCAAAGGGGACACCGAAAATCCGCCACAGAGAAATACCCTCGAATTGGTGCCATTTGTCCCTCAGAGCCGCTCTCTGCAGTCCCCTCCATTGCGCAAACGCCGCGGAAAGGCGCCCCTTTGGGCCTGAGAGAACGATTTCCGGCGAAACGAGAGACTGGGTGGTGGTGCGAAAATGATTCGAAACAGCCATCTCCTGAGCATAGTCACGCACATTGTGCTCCAAACGAGCCACAAAAGTGCTCGTGGAAGGCTCATAGCCCCGCAGCCGATCTAAGGGCTCCTGACCTCGCTCACTGCAACCAGCAACACGCCAACGACCTCCAGCGGATGCAATCCCGGTGACGCAGCAACGGCTTAGCTTCCGCTCGTCAGCCCCCAACCAACCAATCGCAATTGGGGACACCGAAAATCGGCCGCAGAGAAAACGGCCCCATTTCCTCCGATTCGGCCAATCGTGTAGCTCTCCGGGGTCCCCTATCCACCCGCAAGAGCCGCAGAAGTGCGGCAATTTCGGCCACGTTTTTGTCCAAGTTACTGATTTTAAAGGAAAATGGTGGACAGGGCTGGATTCGAACCAACGTACGCTTGCGCGGGCAGATTTACAGTCTGCTGCCTTTAACCACTCGGCCACCTGTCCACACCAGCTTGCCGGTGATCGTGTATTGCACGAGAATGGTTCCACGTAAGAACCGTCCGGCCGAGAAGGCGCGCTCATGGCGAAGCGAGCCTTGCCTGTCAATGGGTCGACTGGCAGGAGCGGCAAATCGGACCGTTTCGGGAAAGGCTTTCATGGGCAAACGCGATAGCACACGTCCCTCCCGCGCCCTGCGAGGCAGGGCCGGACGCATGCAGGGAGGACGCGGCAGCGGCCGCGCCAGTCGCGGGGGCGTGCGCCTGTGGGGCCGCCACGCAGTTGAAGCTGCCCTGCTCAATCCCGACCGCCAGCATCGCAAGCTGTGGGCAACGAGAGAAGGCATCGATTCGCTCGAAGGTGACTTGCCGCCCGACTTTCCCGTGGAATACGCACAGCCGGCCGACCTTGCCCGACTGGTCGCCCGCGACGCGCCGCACCAGGGCCTGGTGCTCGATTGCGAGCCGCTGCCCGAATTGCATCTCGGCGACGTGCTCGACGGCGATCCTGCGCGGCCGCTCATAGTCCTCGACCAGGTTACCGATCCGCACAATGTCGGCGCGATCCTGCGTTCGGCGGCGGCTTTCAACGCCTGCGCGATCGTTACACAGGACCGGCACGCTCCGCCCGAATCGGGAGCGCTGGCGAAGTCAGCTTCCGGAGCGCTGGAGATCGTGCCCTGGGTCCGGGTCGTGAACCTTTCCCGCGCGCTCGATGAAGCTGCCGAAGCCGGTTATTGGCGGATCGGCCTCGACGGCGAGGCCGACATGACGCTGGCCGAGTCCCTGCCGCCCGGCCCCGTCGCACTGGTGCTCGGAGCCGAGGGCGAAGGCATGCGCCACAATGTCGTGCAGCATTGCGACGCCGGCGCCCGCCTGCCGATCAGCGAGGCGATGGAGAGCCTCAACGTTAGCAATGCCGCAGCAATTGCGCTTTATGCCGTGGCGACACGACAGACCTAGAAGGGCACGCACACGGCCAGACAGGAGGGACTATGCAGCGAAAGACCATTCACCCGGCGGTGGGAGGCGCAATCGTGCTCCTGTTCAGCCTCGTGCTTTCCGCCTGCATCCTCATGCCGGGCAAGTTCGTTTCGGAACTCGATATCCGCAAGGACGGGCGCTTCAGCTACAGCTACGCGGGCGAGATGCACATGCTGCCGCTCAGCAAGCTTGCGGAAATGGACGGCAAGGCGAAAGCGGAGTTCGAGCCGGAAAAATGCTATTTCCGGGACAGCGGCAAGGAGCGGCAATGCTCGGTCAAGGAGATCGAGGACCAGCGCGCCGAATGGGAACAGCGGCAGGCGCGCAAGGCTGAGAAGGACAAGCGCGAAGCGGAATCGGCGAAAATGTTCATGGGCGGGATCGACCCGAGCGACCCCGAGGCCGCCAGCGAGTTTGCCGAGCGCCTGCGTCGCCAGGCCGGTTGGCGCAAGGTCGTCTACAAGGGCGACGGGCTGTTCGATGTCGACTTCGCAATTTCCGGCAGGCTCGATCACGACTTTACCTTCCCCACCATCGAGCGCCTGCCGATGGCCAACGCCTTCGTGCAGGTCTCGCTCCGCGAAGATGGAACCGTGCGCATCGATGCCCCCGGTTTCGGACCCGGGGCTTCCGGATCGCCTTTCGGCGGCCTGATGCAGATGGCGGCGATGTCAGGAGGCAAGGATGGCAAGGACGCTCCGAAGATACCGGAGATCGACGGCGCCTTCACGATCACAACCGACGGCGTAATCCTGGCCAACAATACCGACGAAGGTCCGCAGCCCGATCCGTCAGGACAAAGGCTTGAGTGGAAGATTTCGGCGCAGTCGCCGGCCGCCCCTACCGCCCTCCTGCGCCTGGGCAGTTGAGGGCGCGGAACTTCGCGGACCCGAAAAGGAAACGCCCCGCCTGCTCCAAATGGCAGGCGGGGCGTTCACATTCCGCGATGTCGGGCCGCGAGGCGATTGCGGCCCGTGTGCAGGAATTCTCTTAGTTGACGGCGTCCTTCAGGCCCTTGCCGGCCTTGAATTTCGGCTGGTTGGAAGCAGCAATCTGCATCGCTTCGCCAGTGCGCGGATTGCGACCGGTCGAAGCCTTGCGCCGGGCCACGGCGAACGTGCCGAAACCGACCAGGCGGACCTCATCACCCTTCTTCAGCGCACCGGTAATGGCATCAAAGACACCTTCCACGGCCTTGGTTGCGTCACTGCGAGAAAGACCGCTCGAATTGGCGACAGCGCTGATCAGATCATTTTTGTTCATTACGGGAACCCCCCTTATTCTTGAATGGAGCCGTTGTTTCGGGAATCGCCTCTAGAAGGTCGTGGACTTGAGCGATTTTTGTTGGAACTGTCAAAGCCAAATAGGCTCGAATCCGCCTGTTTCTCCCAGTTTTTCCGCCATTTTCGACGAAGCGAGGGATTGTGCGCCGCACCATCCGACGCTTGCGGTCCGCAGCGCCCCGGAATCACTCCCGAGTCGCTGCGGTGCAACAGGATCAGTGGGCGGTCGGTGAGGCCGGAGACTGCCCCAGCGACGGGGCTGCCGCCTGAGCTGCAAGTTCGTCGGCCTCGGTCCACTCGATTGCCTCGAGCGGCTGAGTGAGCGCCTTGGCCAACACTTCGTCAACATGGCTGACCGTTACGATTTCCAGCCCTTCCTTCACGTTTGCCGGAATTTCGGCCAGGTCCTTCCTGTTCTCTTCCGGGATGAGCACAGTCTTGATGCCGCCGCGAAGCGCTGCCAGCAGCTTCTCCTTGAGGCCACCGATCGGCAAAACGCGTCCACGCAAGGTCACCTCGCCGGTCATCGCGATATCGGACCGAACCGGAATTCCGGTCAGCGTCGAAACGATCGAGGTCACCATGCCGATGCCCGCGCTCGGGCCGTCCTTAGGAACCGCGCCTTCGGGCAAGTGGGTGTGGATGTCCTTGCGCTGGAACACCGACGGCTTGATGCCGTAAGCCGGGCTGCGCGCCTTCACGAAACTGAAGGCCGCCTGGACGCTTTCGTTCATCACTTCGCCGAGCTTGCCGGTGGTCTTGATCCCACCCTTGCCGGGCACGGTGACGCTTTCGATGGTCAGCAGCTCGCCGCCCACTTCGGTCCAGGCCAGGCCGGTAACCGCACCCACCTGGTTTTCCTCTTCCGACATGCCGTGGCGGAACTTGCGTACGCCGGCAAAGTCGCCGAGGTTCTCAGGCGTGATCGTCACGCTCTTGACCTCGCCTTCGAGGATCTTGCGCAGGCTCTTGCGCGCCAGCCGCGCGATTTCGCGCTCCAGCGTGCGAACGCCCGCCTCGCGGGTGTAGTAGCGGATCAGGTCGCGCAGACCTTCCTCGGTCAGCGAGAATTCGCCCTTCTTGAGGCCGTGAGCCTCGACCTGCTTGTCAATCAGGTGGCGCTGGGCAATCTCAACCTTCTCGTCCTCGGTGTACCCCTCGAGCCGGATGATCTCCATTCGGTCGAGCAGCGCCTGCGGCAGGTTGAGACTGTTCGCGGTGCACACGAACATCACGTCCGAAAGGTCGAAATCGAGTTCGAGGTAATGATCCTGGAACTTCGAGTTCTGCTCCGGATCCAGCACTTCGAGCAGCGCCGAGGCCGGATCGCCCCGGAAATCCTGTCCGAGCTTGTCGATCTCGTCGAGCAGGAACAGCGGGTTCGCGGAACCCGCCTTGCGCAGGTTGGTGACGATCTTGCCCGGCAGCGAACCGATATAGGTCCGCCGGTGGCCGCGGATTTCCGCTTCGTCGCGTACACCGCCCAGCGACTGGCGCACGAACTTGCGGCCGGTCGCGCGCGCGATCGACTTGCCCAGGGATGTCTTGCCGACACCGGGAGGACCCACGAGGCACAGGATCGGCCCCTTGAGCTTGTTCGTGCGCGCCTGCACGGCAAGATACTCGACGATCCGTTCCTTGACCTTCTCGAGCGCGTAATGATCGTCGTCGAGAATGGCCTGTGCGGCGGCGATATCCTTCTTGAGCCGGCTCTTCTTGCCCCATGGCAGGCCGAGCAGCACGTCGAGATAGTTGCGGATAACGGTCGCTTCCGCACTCATCGGCTGCATGCTCTTGAGCTTCTTGAGTTCGCCCGTAGCCTTCTCGCGCGCTTCCTTCGAAAGCTTGAGCTTCTCGATCTTTTCCTGAAGCTCGGCGATCTCGTTGGCTTCCTCGCCGTCGCCACCGCCCAGCTCCGACTGGATCGCCTTGAGCTGTTCGTTCAGGTAATATTCGCGCTGGGTCTTTTCCATCTGGCGCTTCACGCGGCCGCGAATCTTGCGCTCCACCTGCAGCACGCCGAGTTCGCCTTCCATGAAGCTGTAGGCCATCTCCAGCCGCTTGAGCGGATCGGATTCGGATAGCAGGGCCTGCTTGTCGGACACCTTGGCGCCGAGCTGCGCGGCGACAGCGTCCGCGAGCTTGCAGGCATCTTCGATGTCGCCGAGCTGCTCGCCGGCATCCTGGGACAGCTTCTTGTTGAGCTTGGCATATTCGTTGAACTGCTCAACGACGCTGCGCATCATGGCCGAAACTTCCGTGCCGGAAGCCGTCACGGGATCGACCTTTTCAACCTGGGCGATCAGAAGTTCGCCGCTTTCGCCCTGCTCGCTGCGCAAATCCTTGAGCATGCCACGATCCTGGCCTTCGACCAGCACGCGGACGGTGCCGTCGGGAAGCTTCAGCAGCTGGAGAACGCTGGCGATAACGCCGGTGTCATAAAGGTCGTCACGGTCGGGATCGTCGCAGCCGGGATCCAGCTGGGCGAGGAGGAAGATGTCCTTGTCGCCCGCCATTGCCGCTTCCAGAGCGGCGACCGACTTCTCGCGGCCGACGAACAGCGGCACGACCATTCCGGGGAACACGACAATGTCGCGCAATGGGAGAAGAGGCAGCAAATTCACAGTCATATCCATTCTTTTTGGCGCTAATCGCGCGTTTTCCGGACCAAATCCGGCGTTTGCAGCAGATATGGGGTGAGCTACCCACTCGCGCAATGGCATCTTCGTTCTGGACTGTGGAAGATGCCCATGCAGGCAATCTGTTCCGGCAGCTCCGGCGCGGCAAGGCCTAGTTCACGGACTGAACCTGGCCGCCATCGATCCTGTAGTTGGCGCCATTGACGAACGCCGAATGCGGGCTGGCGAGAAACGCCACCAGCGTTCCGACATCCTCGGGCCTGCCATAGCGTTCGGACACACAGGGAAAGATTCCCAGATCCATGAACCTGGCCTCACGCGATTCGTAATCGTCGGGCCAGCCGTTCTCTTCGGCCATCCGTTCCAGATTGCGCTCGAACATGTCGGTACGCGTGCAGCCCGGGCTCACCGTGTTGACGGTCACCCCGGTCCGGGCAAGCACTTTGGAAAGGCTGACCGTCAGGTTGTTGAGGCCTGCCTTCGCCGCGCAATAGTCCGGCACGCTTTCCGGCGGCGATGCGCCGCCTCCGCTGGAAATATTGATGACCCGGCCCCATCCCTCCTCACGCATCGCCGGAACGAAGGCCTGCACCATGCGCACGGCCGAAACGAGGTTCTGCTGCAACGTGGCCGCCCACTGATCGGGGCTGATCTCGAACCAAGAGAGCATCTGCCCGCCATAGGATTCGGTACCGCCGATATTGTTGACGAGAATGTCGACGCCGCCTGTCTGTGCGGCTACCGCCTCGGCGACCTGGGCCGCGCCTTCATCCGTCGCGAGATCTCCGAATGCGAGATGGGCAATGCCGCCGGCCTCGCGGATGGCCGCCGCGGTTTCCTCCGTCCGCTCCCGGTTCCGGCCATGGACCACAACGGTGGCGCCTTCGCGCGCCAGTGTCGTCGCAATGCCCCGGCCGATGCCCGAACTGCTGCCGGTGACGAGGGCGCGTTTGCCGTTCAGTTGCAGGTCCATCCTCGTCTCCTCTTCACGACCTTTCGCATCAGCCAAGCGTGTAGCCGCCATCGGCGGAAAGAGTCACTCCGGTGACATAGGATGCCGCCGGAGAGCAAAGCCAGACCGCCGCCTCTGCCACTTCCTCCGGTTCGCCAATGCGCCGCATGGGAACGTGCGCGATATGGGCGTCGAGATGGCCCGGACGCTTTTGCGCGGTTTCGCGCAAGGCCGGCGTCCACATCGGCCCCGGCGCAACCGCATTGATGCGAATACCCTGCTCGGCATAATCGAGGGCGGCGCACTTGCTCATGCCGTAGATCGCCTGCTTGGCCCCGAGATACCAGGCCAGCCCCGCCTCACCGGTGTTCTCGCGGCCAGAACCGATGTTGACTATTGCGCCGCCGCCGCGCTCAAGCATGGCGCGGATTTCGTATTTCATACACAGGAATGTGCCGGTCACATTGACCGCCACCGTCGTCGTCCAGTCTTCCTCGCTGATGTCGGCAAGCGGTGTGCGATCGATGAAGCGGATCGCGTTGTTGACCGCGCAGTCGAGCCCGCCGAAAGTCTCAACGGCGCAATCGACCATCGCCTGAACCTCACCCGCGTTGGAAATATCGGAGCGCACAAATGTGGCCTGTCCGCCACCATCGCGGATCAGCCGGGCGGTCTCCTCGCCCGTTTCCTCGTTGATCTCGGCAACGACGACACATGCGCCATCACGCGCGAACAGCTGTGCGCAGGCCCGGCCCAGCCCGCGCCCCGCTCCGGTCACCAGCGCGACCTTGCCGTCGAGCGATCCCATGCTCTCTCCTCCCGCCACTTCTGTCGGGGAAAGGCCTATCGTCGCGAGAGGCAAGCCGCAATGCAGGAAGATATGTCGTGTGCGGCCCGGCCTGCCAGGCCGGCGATTTTCAGAACGGCAGTTTGAAGCCCGGCGGCAGGCCCATGCCCTGCTGGACCTTGGCCATTTCCTCCCCTGCCGCTTCGTCGGCCTTGGTCCGCGCGTCGTTATAGGCGGCGGCGATCAGGTCCTCGAGAATGGCTTTCTCGGACGGCTGCATCAGGCTGTCGTCGATAGCTACGCCGATGACACGGCCCTTGGCCGAACAGCGGATCTTCACCATGCCGCCGCCGGAAACGCCTTCTACCTCGACGGCATCCAGCTTGGCCTGGGTTTCGCTCATCTGCTTCTGGATGGTCTCGGCCGCCTGCTGCGCTGCCTTGATCATCTCTTCCATTGATTTCATCGATTCTGGCTCCAGTTGCGGCCGCCGCGTGATTGGGCAGCGGCCTGCTCGTCATTTACCAATTCGGCATCGGGGAACGCCGCCAGTGTCGCCTCCACCAGCGGCGCTCGGCGGATTTTTTCCTCGGCCTTTGCCTTCGCAGCCTCGTCCCTTTCCACGAGGGTTGGCGTTCCCTCGCCCTCGCACCGCTCGACCTGCCAGCGCTGTCCGGTGGCCTCAAGCAGCGCGGCCCGCAGCTCCGGTGCAATATCTTCCCTGAAGCCGGTCGGCTGCGCATAACGCAGACTGTTCGGCGCAAGCTCTACGACGCGGACCTGCATGCGCATCTTGCTGGCGACCGAAATCTGGCCGGCGCGCTCGACCTGCTCGACCAGCGCTTCCCATTGCGGCGCGGCTTGCGCCTGCGGGGCGCCGCCCGCTTCGCCCGGCCCGCCGGGAACCGGCCCCGCGGGCCGGGACGCCAGGTCTTCCAGTTGCTTCGCCAGCTTGCCGGGATCGGGCATGTCGGCGGCGTGCATGACGCGCAGCAGCGCCATTTGCACCGCCACCAGCGGGTCGGGCGCGGTACGCACTTCCTCGTGGCCTTTCAGCAGAAGTTGCCAGAGGCGATGCAACTGGCCGGCCGTGAGCGCTTCCATCCAGCCCTCGATCGCCTCGCGCTCCTCGGCCGATGCCGCCTCCGCAACGGTGCGGCTGATCTGGGCAATGGTGATGCGGTGAGCGAGATCCATGACGCCGCGGATCATGCCGACAGGTTCGACCCCGAGCGCGAACTGCTCGGCGACCAGCTCCAGCAGCGCCGGTCCGTCTCCGGACAGCAAGGCGGCAAACAGCTTGCGCTGGATGCTCTTGTCCGCAAGCCCGAGCATGTCCCGCACCTGGCTTGCGGTGACTTTGCCCTCGGCGTCGAGATCGGCATGGGCGATCGCCTGGTCGAGGATCGAGAGGCCGTCGCGGACCGATCCTTCCGCAGCGGCCGCGATCATCGCCAGCGCTTCCGGTTCGGCCTCGACCGCTTCCTTCTCGCAGATTCCTCCGAAATGACCGACGAGCATCGGCGTGGGGATGCGGCGCAGATCGAAACGCTGGCAGCGCGAAAGCACGGTGACCGGAAGCTTTTCCGCCTCGGTCGTCGCGAACAGGAACTTCACATGCGCCGGCGGTTCCTCAAGCGTCTTGAGCAGCGCATTGAAGGCGTTGCGCGAGAGCATGTGAACTTCGTCGATGATGTAAATCTTGTAGCGCGCGCTCACCGAAGCATAGCGCACCGCTTCGATGATCTCGCGCACGTCGTCGACGCCGGTGTGGCTGGCGGCGTCCATCTCGATCACGTCGATGTGCCGCCCCTCGGCGATCGCGGTGCAGGGCTCGCACTGGCCGCATGGATCGATGGTCGGACCGCCCTGCCCGTCCGGCCCGATGCAGTTGAGCGCCTTGGCGATCAGCCGCGCGGTCGACGTCTTGCCGACTCCGCGCACACCGGTCATCAGAAAGGCATGGGCAAGCCGCTCGCGCTTGATTGCGTTCGCGAGCGTCTGGACCATCGGCTCCTGACCGATGAGCTCGGCAAAGGTCTGCGGACGGTACTTGCGCGCCAGCACCCGGTAAGGCTGGCTGGCGACCGGTTCAGCCACGATCCTTGGAGGATTGGGTTCCGGCGCACGAGGCTCGGCCTTTACCTCCGGTTCGTCGGGCGCAGGCTCCTCGGCTCCGCCGAACAGGGCGGACTGGCCAGCGGCTTCAAGCTCGGCAGCGGTCGGCGCGGGCTGTTCTTCCTCGCCATCCTGCGGGTCGTCGCCAAACATGTCGGTTGAATCGGGCATTGAACTCTAATCTAGGGCGGCTACCCTTCCATGTCGAACACAGATGAACTCCGGTCCGACAAGTTTCGCTCCGAACCGATCCGCTGCGAGAAGGGAGCATGCCATGAAAATCCGCCCCGGGCGCTTTACCGCCGACTACGCCGACCCGGTCGTGGTTTTCGTGATCGGCATGCGCATCAATCATTTCCTGAAGTTCGGCAAGTGGATGCCTGTCGCGCGGGCGATGGGGCCAATGATCGCCGAACTTCAGGAAACGATCTACGTCAACATGCCGGAATGGGGGCTGAGCAAGATTGCCGGCTTCGTGCCGGCTACCGGTTCGCGCAACGAGGCGCGCTTGAGAATGAGCGCGCCGGCGCGATAGCAAAGTTCGAGAAAAAGGAGCCGAGCGACCCGCCGCAATCCGTTGTGGCTGCTTCCTTCCGGACCTGACCAGGTTCGCGAACGCAAACGCCCACCCGACTCCCGGGCGCGCATATGGCGGGGAAGGCGCAAATTTGCAACCGGACTCGTCACCGGCGCCTATCTAAAATTGTCGGCGTAGGCCTGAATCTTCAGCCGCTTCGGCGGTGTGGCGTGCACCCGTGCGGCGATGCCGTAGCGATCGGCATAGGCCTGCGCGTCCTCGCGGCTGGGAAAGCTGAGCTGCACCTGCTGCTGCGTGTCGCCGGAACCAGCCCAACCCATCAGCGGATCGGGCTTCTTCGCCTCGGCGGGCTCGAATTCGAGGATCCACCGGTCGGTAAGGGCCTTGCCGGACTGCATGGCGTTTTTCGGGCGCTGATAGATGCGTGCGGTCATGCTTGCCGATTGTCCCGAATCGCCGCAGGAATCAAGAGCGCTTCGACGCGTCGAACGCGTTCTTGGTCTTCAGGCTGGGCGCCTCAGACCAGGGTTCGTCCGGCCAGCGGTGTTTGGGATAGCGGCCTTTCATGTCGCGGACCACGTCACGCCAGCTACCACGCCAGAAGCCCGGAAGGTCGCGGGTCGACTGGATCGGCCGGCCAGCCGGCGATGTCAGCTTGACCAGCAGCGGCTGCGCCGGCTGTCCGATTGTCGGATGCCGATCCAGCCCGAACAGGGCTTGCACCCTGACTTCGACGGAGGGACCGCCCTCGTCTTCGTAGTCGATTGCATGGCGCGTACCCGCCGGGCTGACGAACTCGGCAGGCGCCAGCCGGTCCAGCTCCTGCCGCGCGTTCCAGTCCAGCCTGGCGAGCAACGCATCGGTCAGCTTGTTTCGCGACAGATCGAGGTCGCGCCGTCCGGCAAGCAGCGGGGCAAGCCATTGCTCCGCTTCGGTGCGAAGGAGCTCGGGCGACAGCACCTCGATCCCGGCATGAGCGGCTCGCGCCATCAGGGTTTTCGGCAGCAAATCCCCAAGCTTTTCCAGAGCCTTTTCCACAAGCAGCGCAGTGACGACTTCCGGATCGGGCTTCGGGTCCGGCCCGCTTGCAAGGGTTATCGCGCCGAGCTTGCGCTCCAGCCGCGCCTCCACTCTCCCCTCGCCCGCGTTCCAGTTGAGCACCGAGCGCCGCTCGATCCGCGCATTGAGCCATCGCTCGATATCGTCGGTGGTGAGCGCAAGCGCGGCCATGATCCGCGCCCCCTTGGCCTGCCCCTGCGCATCGCCGATCGCCAGCCATTCGCCGCTTGCCAAGGGCGAAGCGGGATCGAGAAGATACCCCCTGCCTCCGGCCGACAGCCAGCTTTCTCCGCTAGCGTCGCGGCGACGCGCGATCTTGTCGGGAAGACCTTCGCCGAGCAGCACGCCCAGGGGCACGCCTTCCCCCCGCTCGTTCATGGCGGGCGTGGACCCAGCCAGCCCGTTCGCCCGTTTCGCCCAGCCTGCGGCGAGTTTGCGCGAAGCCTCGGCACGGGACGAACGGTCGGCGTTCCAGCGGGAAAGGCGCTGCGCAAGGTCTTCTCCTCGCCCGCCAAGCCCGCGCTCCTGTAAGAGAAGCGCCAGCTTTGCCGCTTCCCCGGCACTCCCATGCGCCGCCGCATAGAGCAGCATATGCGCCAGCGCCGGCTCCATCGGCAGCGCCGCCATCGCCTTGCCGTGGCCGGTGATGCGTCCGTCGGCATCGATCGCATCCAGCGCCAGCAGCTCGGCCCGCGCCGCTGCCACGGAAGAAGCGGGCGGCAGATCTAGCCAGGCCATCGCCGCCGGATCGACCGCTCCCCATTGTGCGAGCGACAGCATCAGCGGGGCCAGGTCCGACGTCATGATTTCCGGGGGATCGTAGGCCGGGCGCCCCGGATGCGCAGCCTCTTCCCACAGACGATAGGCGACACCGGGGCCTTGGCGCGCGGCACGGCCCGCACGTTGCGCCGCTGCTGCCTGGCTTGCCCGATGGGTGACGAGCCGTGTGACACCTGCCGCCTTGTCGAATTCGGCCCGGCGCGACAGCCCGGCGTCGACGACAACCGACACGCCGTCGAGCGTCAGCGAGGTCTCGGCAATCGCGGTCGCCAGCACGATCCGCCGCCGTCCTTGCGGATCCCGGCGGATGGCAGCGCGCTGCGCGGCAGGCTCGCACTGTCCGTGAAGCGGCAGGATCAGCGCCTGCGGTAGCTTCCCGGCCAGCTTTTCCGAAGTCCGCTCGATCTCACGCACACCCGGCAGGAAGGCCAGGATGTCGCCCTCTTCTTCGCGCCACGCCGTGAGGATCGCCGATGCCATGGCCTCCTCGGTTCGCAATTCAGGCTGCGCGCCCAGCCAGCGGATCGCCAGCGGCCAGGCCTTGCCTTCGCTTTCGATCACCGGCGCATCGCCCAGCAATCTGGCGAAACGCGCCCCGTCGATCGTCGCCGACATCACCAGCAGCCGCAGGTCCGGCCTCAGGACCTGCTGGCATTCGATCGCCAGCGCGAGACCCAGATCGCTGTCGAGATGGCGTTCGTGCGCTTCATCGAACAACACGGCAGAAACGCCTTCCAGCTCCGGGTCCGCGACGATCGTCGAGACGAAGATCGCCTCGGTCATCACCAGAACGCGGGTCTTGCCCGAGCGCTTGCTGTCGAGCCTTGTGAGATAGCCGATGGTCTCGCCCGGCTTCTCGCCCAGCATCTCAGCCATGCGCTCCGCCGCCGCGCGAGCCGCCACCCTGCGCGGGCTGAGCAGGATCACCGTGCCGCAGCACCACTCCTCGCCGATCAGCGCCGGGGCGACCGCCGTGGTCTTGCCCGCGCCCGGCGGCGCAATGAGCGCAGCCCCGGCGCCTTCCCGCAAGGCGGAAAGCAGACCGGGCAGCACGGCATGGATCGGAAGGTCGCTCACATTACGCCCTTAGCGCCATGCCGCTTGCACCATAAAGTCCCCTGTGACTGAGATGGCCAATCGCCGGGGAGATGGATTGCCATTGCGGCTTGACCTCGCTCCGCCCACGGGTGACTTCTTCGCTGCAGAGAACAATGTTCTGGAGAATGCGATGCCTTCCTACGAGCGTTTGGGTCCTCCGGGACTGGATCGGCGGCGGGCACTGTCTGCCCTGGCAGGTGGAGCGGCCAGCACCGTCCTTGCAGGTTACTGCAGTCCGGCGCTGGCAAGCAGCAACCTCCTGACCGAATCAACCTGGAGCGAGAGCATGCCTATTGACCTTACCGGCGGACTGCCCGTCGACCGCGAGTATTTCTACGGCGAGAAGCCCGACCCCGAAGTCCGCGACGCTTGCAATGTCTGGCTCGAAGAGGAAAACGGCGCCTTCGGCATGCGGATCGGCATCGAACATGTCGCCGAGGAGTGGGATACGCCGGAGCTCTGGCTCGACATCGCCTTCCCTGACGGGCGCGTCATCAGCGGCCGCGAATACGGCGCGGGCGGATCACCATACGATGCGGAGGGCAAGCCGACGATCAAGCGCAGCGGCCCCTTGCAGTACCAGTGCGTCGAGCCGTTCAAGCACTGGAAGATCACCTTCGATCCGCATGCGGTGCGCCAACTGTCCGCGCGGCAGCTGATCGACCAGGCGATTCCGGACGCGCCGCCGATGCGCGAAGTCGCTTTCGAGATCGACTACTTCCCGGCCGTGCCGCCACTGATCTCCGGTACGCTCACCAGCGCCTCGCGTGAGGCCATGAGCGGAGAACAGGGCACCTTCATCAGCCCGCGCTACGAGCAGCTTTGCCGGGCGAAGGGGTGGCTGTCACTGGACGGCGAACGCCAGGATTTCTCAGGCCAGATACTGCGGATCAAGCGGCAGGGCGTGCGCAAGTTCGAAGGTTTCTGGGGTCATTGCTGGATGTCCGCGCTGTTCCCGAGCGGCCGCGGCTTCGGCGTCAACACCTTCCCGCCACGCGGGGACGGCAAGCCGACATTCAACGAGGGCTTCGTGTTCGACGGCAGCGGCGCGCTCAAGCCGGCCCGAGCCGTCGAGATTCCCTGGATGGAGCAGCTTTTCGAAAGCGGCGAGCCGGTGAAGCTGGTTCTCGAAACCGAAGACGGGCACGAAACGATCGAAGGTACGACCTTTATCAACTGCCGGTCCGTCACCAACAACACGGTGATGCCGGAGAAATGGCCGATCGTGCAGCAGGCACATGCGCTCTACCGCTGGAACGGCGAGGAAGCGACCGGCATGATCGAACGCTCGACCCTGCGCGACAAGATGAAGCTGTAAGGCGGCCTTTGCCGTTCAGATGACCACGAGGTCTTCGCCGAAATAGGGCCTCAGCCCGGCGTCAGTTTCGTTCGGCGCCGGGCGTGTCGGATCGCGCAGCCAGTTCCACATCCGCCGGAAATCCAGCGGACCGTTCACCGCCGACCGCCCGTATTCGTTGCGGTAGTAGTTGTTCACGCGCGGATCCATATAGATCATCCGCTGCTCGTTGCGGTCCAGCTCTTCGTTGAAGCGCCAGTAGGCGTCGGTCGTGACATCGACCGCACGTTTCTGCCGTTCGATCAGGCCGGCGATGCAATGGAGGGCAAAACGTATCTCGATCTCGAGCAGGTCGATGATCTGGAATCCGCCGAAATTGTTCGTGTTCGGGCCATAGGCCATGAAGAAGTTGGGGAAGCCCGGCAGCATCGAACCGATGTAGGCGCGTGCGCCGTCCTTCGCCCAAAGCTCTTCGACGCGCACTCCGTCGCGCCCGCGTATCTCCATCGGCCAGAGGAAGTCGTTGGCCTTGAAACCGGTGGCGTAGACGATGACGTCGACCGGGATTTCCTCTCCGTCGGATACGATCCCGGCCGGGGTGATCTTCTCGATCCCCTTGGTCACAAGCGTGACATTGTCCCGCATCAGCGCTTCATAGATGCTGTCTTCGGTGTCGATCATGATCGGTCGCGAGGACATCGGCGGTGCCGGCGGGATCATCTTCTCGATGAGGTCGGGCCGGCCGGCGAGCTTCTCCCTGATATAGGCGACGCGGGCATCCCGGCTCGCCTTGTTCGCTTCGCTCGCGGCATGGGGATCGCTGAAATTCGGATCGACCCGTGCAGATGCCTCGACATTGCGCGGACCGTAGAGCCAGCTGAGGCGGAACCTCGCGAAATTGACGTAATACGGAAAGTTGCGGTCCAGCCAGAGCGACTGCTCCGGCAATGGCGTCACATACATCGGATTTTCGAAGCACCAGCTCGGCGTGCGCTGGAACAGGTAGATGTGCTCGGCGAGCTTCGCCAGCTCCGGCGTGGTCTGGTAGCCCGACGCGCCCGAGCCGATCACGGCGATGCGCTTTCCCGTTACATCGAAATCTTCGAGCCATTGAGCGGTATGGCAGCTGCTTCCCTCGAAACTTTCCATGCCTTCGATCTCGGGCATGTTCGGCCGGGAGAGGAAGCCCACGCAGCTGATCACGGCATTGAATTTCCAGGTGCGATCGCCGGATGGCGTGTCGGCCGCAACGTCCCAGACCCGCTCCGCCTCGTTCCAGATGACCGAACTGACCTCGGTTTCGAAAGAGATGTTCTCGCGCAGGTCGAAATTGTCCGCGACCCATCGCATGTATTTCATGTTCTCGTCGCGCGGGCAGAAATTGTAGGGGTAGGGAAAGCTGACGCCGAACAGATGGGTGTAGCTGCGGCTCGGCGAATCGACGCGGGCGCCCGGGTAGCGGTTCTCGTACCAGGTGCCGCCGACCTCGTCGTTCTTCTCGAGCACGACGTAGGGGATGCCGGCCCGCTTGAGATGGACGGCTGCCGCAAGACCCGAAAGCCCCGCGCCGATGATGCCGACCAGGAATTCCTCGCGTTCGGCTTTCGGAGGCGGTTTCTTCCAGCTCACGCCCCGCACCCAGGGGTCAAGCGCGGTCTGCTCCATCCACATCTCCCGCTCCGCATCGGGAATCTCCTCGCCTGCGGTCAGCGCAAGGCTGTCGAACAGCCGCTCCGAAGGGCCGAGATCGACATTCACGGCGCCCGCATCGCGAGTCGCCTTCAGGAAAGACACAGCCTTCGCCTGGAGCCGCCGGACGTCGCTTTCGCCGGGCACGACCTGGATGCCGCCGGCCGCGGTGTAGGCGCCCGCTTCACCCAATGGCGCAGCCCTGATCGAAAGTATCTCCTCGTCTCCGGTCAGCTGGTAAAGCAATCCCCGCAGGACCATCGGATCCGCGTATCTGACGGCGTCCTCGATAACGTCGTCGGTTGCCGCAAGCAGTCCATCTCGCACGGCCGTCTCCCAAGGTTTACCGGCCCGCTCAACCGCTCGGGCCGAGAGTTCTGCCGGACAGGGTGACGGTAATTCGTTTTCTCTCGCGCTGCCCGGGCTCCGCTTTGCCGCACCATTCTTATGGCGCGCGGCGCTTCTGTCAAAGCAATCGATGGAATCTGGCGAGCGGGAGACCGGCCGCTCCCCTCACTTACCGCTCAGTAACGGCGCGCTACCGCGAATTGCGCCGCCTCGGCCATGGCGGAGCGGGCTTCTCCCGCCGGGAAACAGGCGATGGCGTCGATCGCGCGCTGGGTGAAAAGGCGCGCTCGCTCGCGGGTCGCGCTCACCGCATCGTGGCGATTGATGAGCTCGACCGCGTGGGCGAGGTCATCGTCCTCGGTCCGGAACCCGGCGATCGCGTCCTGCCAGAACTGGCGCTCATCCGGAGTGCCGCGCGCGTAGGCAAGGATGACCGGCAGGGTCATCTTGCCGTCGCGGAAATCGTCGCCCTTGCCCTTGCCCATCTCTCCGGATTCGGAATCGTAGTCCATGGCATCGTCGACAAGCTGGAAGGCGATTCCGAGATTGCGGCCATAGTCCTCAAGCGCGCGCTCTTCGGCCTCGCTCTTCTCGGCAACGACGGCCGCGATCCGGGTCGCGGCGGCGAACAGCGCAGCGGTCTTGGCGCCGATAATCGAGAGGTAGCGCTCCTCGCTCGTCTCGATATGACGCTGCGCGGTGAGTTGGTCGACTTCACCTTCCGCGATCACGGCAGAGGCGCGACTCAGGATCTTGAGCACCTTGAGGCTGCCGTCCTCGACCATGAGCTCGAAGGCGCGGCTGAACAGGAAGTCGCCCACCAGCACCGTCGCCGGATTGCCGTAGACGATATTCGCGGTTGCCTTGCCGCGCCGCAGGTCGGAGCCGTCGACCACGTCGTCGTGCAGCAAAGTCGCGGTGTGGATGAACTCGACGGCGGCGGCGAGCTTGTGGTGGCGGTTGCCCTGATATCCGCACAGTTCGGCACCGGCGATCGTCAGCATCGGGCGCATGCGCTTGCCACCGCCCGAGATCAGATGGCCGGCCAGCGCCGGGATCAGCGGAATCTGGCTCTGCATCCGCTCGAGGATCACGGAATTCACGCTGTTCATGCCCGGCGCGGTAAGGGCCAGCATCGGCTCCAGAGAAGGCTCTGGCCCTCGCGGGCGGATCTGGACGACTTCTGCAGACATTGCAGCGCGCCATGGGCTCGGGCGGCGCGGAAGGCAAGCCCTCTCGGCAAGATTGGCAGGCGCAGCCACGCATGCTAGCGGGGCTGCGATGTCCGAAACGCAAACCCAACCCGTGGCCGATCCAGTGCTCGCAGGCTACCGCGCCAGCATCGACAACATCGATGCCGCGCTGATCCATATCCTTGCCGAACGCTTCCGCATCACCAAGGCGGTCGGCGCCTACAAGGCCGAAAAGAACCTGCCGCCGTCGGACCCCGCGCGGGAAGATCGCCAGATCGCGCGCCTCAGGAAACTGGCCGAAGACGCCAATCTCGATCCCGAATTCTCCGAGAAATTCCTACGCTTCGTGATTCAGGAAGTGATTCGCCACCACGAGCAGGCGTTGGAAAACAACGGCGGCTAGCGGCTCCGGCCTTCGCTCCGTACGGCCGACGACTGTTTCGCGGATGGAACCGCCGCCGCCGATACACTATCAGGTGGTCAAAACACCGAGAGACAACCTGATAGGATCCGAACCATGGAGCACAAAGATCTGCACCGTCCGCTTTATACTGCGGACGTGCTCGCCAACGCGCTGAACAACGGACGCGACCTTCCGCTGCTCCACCGGCTGGACGGGCCGACGCTCACCGTGGCCCAGGTCAGGGACCAGACAAGCCAGTTCGTCCAGGCGCTCGCCAGCCTCGGCGTCGGTGCCGGCAGCCGCGTTTCGCTGATCGCACCGAACATTCCCGAGTGCCTGCACGTGACCCATGCCCTGCAGATGCTGGCGGCGCTTTACGTGCCGATGCATCCGCTCAGCGCCTTGCCAGACCACGTCCACGTCATCCGCGATGCCGAAGTCGAGATCCTGATCTTCGATGCCGAGCGGTTCGAAGGCCGCGCGGCGGAGATCGCGCGGGAAATCCCGGGGCTGCGGCTGCTGGCGATCGGCGAGAGCACGCTGGGCGACGACATCTGGAATCTTGCATCCGGCTTCAAGCCCGCGCCGCTCACCCCGCCCGTCGTGGGACCGCACGACATCACCCGCCTCGGCTATTCGGGCGGCACCACCGGCAAGCCCAAGGCCATTCCCAGCGTTCAGCGTATCGGCGCTTTGACGGGCCTTTACATGCAGGCGGACTGGGAATGGCCAGCGCCTCCCCACATCCTGTCATGCGCACCGCTTACTCATGCAGGCGGCGCCATGTTCATTCCGGCGCTGCTACGCGGCGGCACCTTCCTGATCCTGCCGCGTTTCGATCCAACCCAAGTTCTGGAAATGATCCAGGAGCGCCGCATCAACTGCATGATGCTGGTGCCGACGATGATCTACGCGCTGCTGGATCACCCCAAGCTGGACGAATACGATCTCTCCAGCCTGGAGACCGTATTCTATGGCGCCTCGGCCATGTCGCCGGCCCGGCTGAAAGAAGCGATCGAACGCATCGGTCCGGTTTTCGCCCAGTTCTACGGACAGGCCGAAGCGCCGATGGTGCTGACCTATTTCCGCAAGGCGGACCACGACGTGAACGACATGCGCAGGCTCGCCAGCTGCGGCCGGCCGAGCCCGTGGGTCAGGCTCGAACTGCATGACGCCGACGGCAACCCGGTTCCCGACGGCGAGCCCGGCGAGATCTGCGTCCAGGGGCCGCTCGTCATGGACGGGTATCGCGACCCGGAGCTGACCGCCGAAGCCTTCAAGGGCGGTTGGCTCCATACCGGCGACGTCGCGGTGCGCGATCCGGACGGGTTCCTGCGCATCGTCGACCGCACCAAGGACATGATCGTTTCGGGCGGGTTCAATATCTATCCCCGCGACATCGAGAACATCATCGCGGAGAATCCGGCCGTCGCCGAAGTCGCGGTGATCGGAGTCCCGGACGAAAGGTGGGGCGAAGCGGTCAAGGCGATTATCGTGCTCAAACCCGGCGCCAGTGCCGGCGAGGACGACATCGCGGGCCCGGTCGCCGCCGCGAAAGGATCGTACCAGGCACCGAAGTCCGTCGATTTCGTGGATTCGATACCGCAGACGCCCGTCGGCAAGCCGGACAAGAAGGCGCTGCGTGCCCGCTACGCCGAAACGGCCACGGCCTGACCAGCCTGACAACAAACAGGGACGACGACGATCGGATACCGGAACTGGACAATTTCGAGCCGGTTTGGGCCGACCCCTGATTTCGCCTGGGCGGGCAGCCGGGTGCAGGCGGAATGTATCGTGCCCGCCGGCCAGTGGCCCGCCTGGTGGAACACGGCGCTTCAGGTGCTCGAGCGCCTGCAGGAAGGCCACGCGCACCTCGGCAAATGGCTGGAGCAGTTGCGTGAGGTCGATCCGGACAGGGAGGGTTTCGATCCCCTGGCCGCCGGCTGGCGCGGCCTTGTCGACATGCTTGGCGTGCCCGACTATCCGATGCAGGCGGCGTCAGCGGCCGAAGGAAAGAGCGCCTGGTTCACGGCCTGTCCCTATGAGAACCTGCTGGAGCTGGGCCTGCCCTTGACCCGCGCCTGGCTCAACTGGACCGTTGCGGCGCGCCAACGCGGCAAGCCCCCGATCAAGGCGGACCTGTTCCGCTCCTGGTGCGGCGTTTTCGACAGCCTTTCCGGAATTCTGCCCGGTGCCGCGGTCATGGGCCTTCACCAGCAGCTGTGGCGGCAAGGCATCGCCTGGCAATGGCTCGGCGAGGGTAAGACCCGGATCGGCGAAGGAGTCAGGCAAGTCACCATCGAGGGAACTGCCGATATTCCGCCAATCGACGATCCCGATGCATGGCGCATACCGATCTACACGGTCACCGGCAGCGTCGGCAAAACGACCACCGTGCGCCTACTGCACCAGTTGCTTGCAGCCGGTGGGGTATGCCTGGCTCTCACCGCTTCGGACGGTGCCTGGATCGGCGACAACCAGGTGGCTAGAGGCGATTCGATCGGGGGAGTGAGCGCGCGCGCCTTGCTCCGCAGCCCTCTGGCGGAAGCCGCGATATTCGAGCAGGGACGGCGGGGAATCCTCGCTCAGGGTGTGCCCTATGCTCGCAGCGAGGTGGCGATCCTGCTCAATGTCCAGCCGGTGCATCTCGGGGTGCAGGGCATCGAGACCGTGGAGGACATGGCCGACGTCAAGGCTCTGGGCCTGCGCCCGGCAAAAGTGGTCGTGCTCAATCATGACGATCCGCAATGCCGGCGCATCGCCGCCCAGCGATCCCCGGAAACCTGCGTGTGGTTCAGCACGAGTTCGCGCCCGGAGGAGATACAGGCGCTGAGCGAGAGCGTTCTGGGCACGGCGGGCGTCTTGCGAGACGGCCAGGGCAATCCGCTGGCTCTGGGCATCTGGCGGGGCGGACAGTTGGAAAGGCGCTTCGGGCTGGAGGGCGTGGCCCCCTATCACGGCCTGCTCGGGGAAAAAACGCTGGAGGAATTGCTGGCCGCCGTGGCGGCCGCCTGGTTCGGTCCGCTACCGGTCGAGGACTGGGATGCCCGCTTGCCTGCCCTCCGGCTCGACAGCGAGAACCACATGTTCCGCACGAGCGTCCACAAGCAAGGCGACACCGTATTCGTGCTCGACAAGGCCGGCGAGGAAGCCTCGCTTGCGATACTGCAAGATGCGATCGATCAAATCGCGAACCGAGAGGCAGTCGAATGGCGAATTGCCGTCATGACGCGCCAGGCCTCAGAGCCTCCGAAGCGCCACTTGCAGTCCGCCAGGATGCTCTACCACATCGCTGACGAGTTCGTGTGCTTCGACCGGCCCGACACCTATGCGGGCGCATCGGCGCTGCCGGACTACGAACCCGGTTCGATCCCGGTGCTTCTCAGGGACGAGTTGGACCGGCAGAACGCGGAGCACGAAACGAACAAGCCCGTAACGGTGCTGCCGGGATGGGCGGAGACGGAAGATTTCCTCCGCAAACGTCTCGCCGAACTTGGCGGCAAGACGCTTGTGCTGGTCAATCAGCCTTCAACCAGCGTCCACGAACTGAACCAGAGCATCATCGATTTCGCGACCGGGAAAGCAGACGTCGCTGACGGTTAGGACCGCCGAAGCCCGCATCCGGTCATTTCGCTGGTGCGAAAGTCGGCCCTGGATTTGGCCCGTCGGCCGCAAGGCCCGACTTGGTCGCCCACATGGGCGCCCCCTCGGGACGCGCCGTTGGGCCCGGCAACGGCATGGTCTTCTTGGCGGCCGCGCCGGGAATGGTGCCCTCATACGCGGAAACGTCCGAGCCCTCGGAACCGAAAAAGCCCCAGATCGCAGCGAATAGGGCAAGGGCAACAGACCCGACCAATACTGTCGCGATCACGTCCCTTGAGGTAACCAGATTGCCTTCTTGGTTCAGCGTTGCAGTTTTCGGCATGTCACATTTCTCCAGCGCGAGAAGTAATAGCACGAAGCGGGTAACACGGCCTTGTACGGCGAAGCAAACCGGGAACGTGGAAAACCCGAATACGCCGCCTCATCGAGGCGCGCCCGCTATTCCTGCACGCACGGCAGCTTGAGTTTCACCAGCAGCCCGCCAAGATCTTCGCTCTCGCCGAGTTCCACCGTGCCGCCATAGATTTCCGCAACGTCGCGCACGATCGCAAGGCCGAGACCGGTTCCGGGCTTTCCGGTATCCAGCCGCGCGCCCCGATCGAAGATCCGCGTCCTCGCCTCTTCGGGGATGCCCGCGCCATCATCCTCGACCCAGATCTCGCAACACTCCGGGTCGTCGCCCTGGTCGACGCTGACAAACACGCTGCCGCCGCCGTATTTGGCGGCGTTCTCGACCAGATTGCCGAGAATCTCGTCAAGGTCCTGTCGTTCGATCGCGACCGCGACCTGACGGTTGCCGTCGAGGTCGAACCGCGTCGCCTCGTACAAACGGGTCACTGCACGCATCACCGCCTCGACGCTCTGCCAGACGTTGGTGCGGGCATGGCCGACCGCGCGGCGCCCGACTGCCCTCGCCCGGGCCAGATGGTGATCGACCTGTCGCCGCATGATCGCCGCCTCGCGGATCACCGTGTCGGACAGGTCCGGCGCCTTCGCGGTGGCGGCGTTCATGACCACGGTGAGCGGCGTCTTGAGCGCATGGGCCAGATTGCCGGCATGGGTGCGCGCCTCTTCAGCCTGGCGCTGGGTGTGCGCGAGCAGTGCGTTGAGTTCCTCGACCAGCGGCTGCACTTCGAGCGGCAGCGGCTCTGTGACGCGGTTCGCCCCGGTGGTTCGCATCTTCTGGATGGCACGCCGGACATGGCGCAGCGGATAAAGCCCGTACCAGGTCTGCATGCCCGCCATGAGGAACAGGCCGAGCCCCAGGATTACGAAGCTGTAGGCAAGGATCGAGCGGATGTTGCTGATCTGCTGGTCCATTTCTTCGCGGCTTGCCGCCACCGTGAACCACCATCGCGTATCGCTGCCCGGCAGGATGATCGAGCGCTCCATCACCCGTAGCGGCTCGCCTGCGAACTGGTCGCTGTCATAGACCACCGGCTGCGTCGCGAATTGCTTGCTGCGCACTTCCAGACTTCGGTCCCACAGCGATCGCGAGGGAAAGTCCTCGTGCCCCTCCCCCCGAATCTGCCAGTAGAGTCCGCTGTTCGGCTCCAGGAAGCGCTGGTCCCCGAGCGGGCGGTTGAAATAGACTTCGCCGTCCGGCCCGATCTCAGCCGAGCCGACCATGGCGGTCAGCATGTAGCCGAGCTGCTCGTCGAAATTGCGGGTGATCAGGCCGGTGAGCGTGCTGTCGAGGGCAATACCGCCAAGCAGCAGCAGGACGGTGATCCATCCCGCCGCGATCAGCATCATGCGCTGCGCGAGCGAGCCGGTGTCGGCCTTCTCCGGCCTTGACGCTACGGCCTCGGCCTCCGGCGCGCCGGGCTCGACTTCGCGGAGCTCAGCCGCGGCCGGGGTCGGCGGGGTCGTCGAGGCTGTAGCCGAGTCCACGGATGGTGGTGATAACATCGGCACCCAGTTTCTTGCGAATGCGCGTTACGAAGACTTCGATCGTGTTCGAATCGCGGTCGAAGTCCTGATCATAGATGTGTTCGATCAGCTCGGTACGGCTGACCACCTTGCCCTTGTGGTGCATCAGGTAGGACAGGAGCTTGTATTCCTGCGCCGTCAGCTTGACCGGTTCGCCGTTCAGCGTGACCCGGCCCGAGCGCGTATCGAGCCGCACGTCTCCCGCGGTCAGTTCGGAGGAGGTATTGCCCGAAGCGCGGCGGATCAGCGCGCGCAGGCGGGCGATGAGTTCCTCGGTCTGGAACGGCTTGGCGAGATAATCGTCGGCGCCGGCGTCGAGCCCGGCGACCTTGTCCGACCAGCTGTCGCGCGCGGTCAGGACCAGTACCGGGAAGCTGCGCCCTTCCTTGCGCCACATGCCGAGAACGGTGAGCCCGTCGATCTCCGGCAAACCCAGGTCGAGGATTACCGCATCGTAGTCCTCGGTGCTGCCGAGGAAATGGCCGTCCTCGCCATCGGTGGACAGATCCACCGCATAGCCGTTCTGCTCAAGCGTCGACTTGAGCTGCTGGCCCAATGTGGGTTCATCCTCGACGATCAGGATGCGCATTAACTATTCCCCCTCCGGAATTGCCGAGCCATGCGGCCAAAGACTGTCACCGTCAAGCGAGCCAAGTCAACGCGAGGTGCTGATGATCTTGCCGGAACGGGCGTCGACATCGACGAACACCACACGCCCATCGCGGATGAACTTCAGCCGGTAAGCCATTGCCAGCGGGTCATATTCCGGGCCAAGATACTGCATTCCGGGCATGGTCGGCAAGACGCGCTTCTCGATCTCGCGGAGCGAGCGCACGTTGCCTGCACGCATTTCCTTGCGAACCTGCCCCTGTTCGGAGCCGGGTTCCGCCATCGCGGGAACGGCGGGTAGCGCAAGAATGAGCGCAATCGATGTGAGCCAGTGCTTCATTTGGAACGAAAGCCTATGCGCAAAGCCTTGAACATGGAGTGAATGTGCCTTCCGCGCTTGTCAACGCGGCCGCGCCGCCGCTAGGGGCCGCGCCATGGCGGTTGCTCCAATCCTCAGCTGGGAAGGCCTTGGCCTTATCCAGGGCACTGGCTGGCTGTTCCAGGACCTTGACCTGTTCATCGGGCCGAGGGACCGGCTTGCCCTGATCGGCCGTAACGGCGCCGGCAAGACCACGCTGCTGCGGCTGATCGCCAACCAGATCGAGGCAGACCGGGGCAAGCGCTCGGTGCAGCCTGGAACGAAAATCGTCATTCTCGAGCAGGACCCCTTCTTTACCGGATACGATACCCTCCTCGACTTCGCACTCAAGGAGCCCGACGCGCCGCCCCGCCACGCCGTCGAGGCGATCGCCGACCAGATCGGTATCGACCTGTCCCGCGAAGCGGAAAGCGCCTCTGGCGGAGAACGGCGCCGCGCGGCGCTGTGCCGCGCGCTCGCTTCCGAACCCGACCTCCTGCTGCTCGACGAGCCGACCAACCATCTCGACCTCGGTGCGATCGACTGGCTGGAGAACTGGCTCTCGCGCTACACCGGCGCCTTCATCGTCATCAGCCACGACCGGACGTTCCTCAAACGGCTGACCAGCGCGACGCTGTGGCTCGATCGCGGCAGCCTCAGGCGCAAGGAAGTCGGCTTCGGCGGCTACGAGGCGTGGGAGGAACAGGTCTACGCAGAGGAGGCCCGCGCCGCCGAAAAGCTCGACGCCAAGCTCAAGATCGAAGCGCACTGGCTGGAGCGCGGCGTGACCGCGAGGCGCAAGCGCAACCAGGGCCGGCTCGAAAAGCTCTGGGAGATGCGTGCCCAGCGCGCCGCCATGCTGAGCCCGGCCGGCGCGGCGAAGATGAAGATCGTCGCCGACGAGGTGAAGACCAAGTCGGTGATCGTCGCCGAGCATGTCACCAAGCGCTTCCCGCTGCCCGACGGCAGCGGCGAGCGCACGATCATCAAGGATTTCTCGCTGCGCATCCAGCGCGGCGACCGCATCGGCCTCGTCGGCGCCAACGGGTCTGGCAAGACCACGCTGCTCAAGATCCTCACCGGCGAACTCGAACCCGACGAAGGCGAGGTGACGCTGGCGAAGACGCTGCACGGCACTGTGATCGACCAGCAGCGCAGCCTGCTGGCACCGGAAAAGCGCCTGCGCGACGTGCTGGCCGAAGGCGGCGACTGGATCGATGTGCGCGGGGCGCGCAAGCATGTGCAGGGTTATCTCAAGGAATTCCTGTTCGACCCCGGGCTCGCCGATGCCAAGGTCGGCACGCTTTCCGGCGGCGAACGCTCGCGCCTGCTGCTGGCGCGCGAATTCGCCCGCAAGTCGAACCTGCTGGTGCTGGACGAGCCGACCAACGACCTCGATCTCGAAACGCTTGACCTGCTGCAGGAAGTCATCGCCGATTACGACGGAACCGTGCTGATCGTCAGCCACGACCGCGACTTCCTCGACCGCACGGTGACAATCACGCTGGGCCTCGACGGATCGGGCCAGGTCGACATTATCGCCGGCGGCTACGCCGACTGGGAAGCCAAGCGCAAGAAGCGGGTGGCTCCGACGAAAGCGGCCAAGGCTTCCGACAGGAAGGACACAGCGCCGCCTCCCCCCCCACCGCAACGGAAAACCAAGCTCTCCTACAAGGACCAGCGCGACTACGACCTGTTGCCGGCACGGATCGAGGAACTGGACGCCGCCATCGCCCGCGACGAGCAGGCGCTTGCCGATCCCGATCTCTACACAAGCGATCCCGCGAAGTTCGCCCGGCTCACCGAAGCGCTCGAAAAGGCCCGCACCGAAAAGGAAAGCGCGGAGGAACGCTGGCTGGAACTGGCCGAAATGGTGGACGGCTAGTTCAGGCAGGCGCTAGATCTGTTTCATGATCGCTTCGATATCCGGCCCTTCGGTCAGCTCGGCATTTTCATACAGAGTGTAATTGGCATCGTCGCCGCCGCTCGTCAGGTCCACACTGGTCGCAATGCGGGTCACGCCCATGAAGGTCTGCTCCAGCATCACCAGTTTGTCGGTCAGACAGACCGATCCCATTTGCGGAGAGGACATGACATTGCACGCCACTCCCGCGATGACCTTGTCCTCGCCGGTGTCCTTCATGTTCCATGAAGCCATCATGGCCTTGCCGAGCGCGATGGGATCGGTGTTTGACAGGTCTTCGTATACGGGATTCTTGGTAACCGTTCCGGTCATCTTGTCCGTATCCAGAACATAGATCTTGTCGCCGATATAGATCTTGTGCGCTTTCTCGCGTCGGCTGACTCCGGCGATACCGACAAGAAAATCCTCGATCTCGACACGCTCAGTTCCCCATTTGCGCATGCAATTGACCGAGGTGCCATTCATCATTCCGCTGTTCTCGTACTCGACGCAGAACTCCTTCTGAGGATGGAATTTGACGAAGGCGGCATCGCCGTCGCCGCTGTCACTATCGGCAACATCCCCTTCGGCATCCGCGGCAGGAGCACTGTTGCAGGCGGAGAGCAGCAGTGCGGCGCCAGTCATCAAGGTTGCGGCAATTCTCATCCGTTCAACTCCATTTCCGATCCCGGGAATGTCTTCTGCAAAAGGGGCAGCTTTGCCGGACGACATCGATCAGTCGGCGGCCCCCTCATCAACAATGCATTCGGCTCCGCCGGCTCGTCAAGGCGACTACCCTATGGATTTGGCAGTCGGGATCGGGAGAGAGATCAAGATTGTCGCTCGCCGGTTGACGGCGTCACAAACGAGCTGGCTGGGCAATACATCGCCATTTGAACATGCCCACTCACCCGCCGGGCGAAGGTACGCGCCGGACATCGCCGAACCAGCGCGCCAGTGCGACGTGGAAGGCGACGTCCTCTGCCGCACCGCCAAGCTCGATCCTGTGTTTCACGTCGTCGCTCGGCCGGTGGTAGTCGTTCTCGAAAAACGCTTCCATGCGACTGATGTCGCCATAGGCGCTGGAGACCAGAACCGCCGGAATGTCATGCTGCAGCAGCGCCCAGCCATCCTGCCGCTTCACATAGGCATTGGCCGCGTCGCTTTCGACGATCCGCCGCCTTTCCCTGCGAGCGACCACGGCAATCTGCTCGTCGAGCCCGGTCATACCCCTGCCCACGATCGCAAGCGGAGTCCCGCGGGGCGCAATCGCATTGCTGTCGATGTTGAAGGCGGCGACGATCTGGTTGAGCGGCAACGGCGGGTCTTCGGCAAAGGCGTGGGCACCCAGAAAGCCCAATTCTTCCGCCGTGGTCGCGAGGAAGTAGATGTCGCGATCCGGGCGCTGCCCGCGCACGAGCCTCCGGGCGATCTCGGTCAGCGCGGCCACGCCGCTCGCATTGTCTATGGCTCCGTTGCAGACGGTATCTTCGGCGGGGGGCGCCGAGCAGACACCGAAATGATCCCAATGCGAAACGAACAGAACCGCGCCGCTGCCCGGGCGCCTGCCCGGCAGCTTGCCGATCAGGTTGTGCGTGCGGATCGTGGTCTCCTGGGTCGTCGCCTCGAGCGAGGCAGTCATACCCAGCAGGTGCGGCGCGAATTGCGGCTTGCCCACCGCCTCCTCGAGGCTTTCCAGGCTCGTGCCGCTGCCCCGCAGCAGGCGATCCATACCCTTCGACGTGACGAAACCTTCCAGATCCCCGCCCGTCGCATCCTGCGCCAGCGCATAACCCGATCGCTGCCGCCGCGCCGCAACGTTCTGCAGGGTGCGATCCCCGTCGAGCACGGTCAGCACCGCCGAAGCTCCCTCGGCCAGAAGGGCGTTCTGCCGCTCGCTGTCATCGCGACCGCCGTCAAGCAGCAGCGCAACGCGGCCGGCCAGCTCACTGCGCCCCGGAAGATCGCTTTCCAGAGTGCCAACGAACAGAACCGGCGCATCCCTCACCAGGCTGCGATTGCCCGAGGTGAGCATCAGCGCTTCGTCCGGTGAAAGCGTCAGCCGGCGCCCGCTGCGCTTGAACTGTGCCGTCGAAGCAGCCGGCACCCGTTCGACCAGCGTGACCGGCGCGAACCACTCGTTGCCGGGGTCGTTGGTGCCGGAAACAAGCCCGATATCGAACCACTCCCGGCCAAGATAACGCAGGGTCCTGGCTTCGCCTTCGGTGCCGGGCTCGCGACCTTCGAAGTCGTCGCTGGCAAGCACCTTGATATGCTCCATCAGCCGGCCCTCGAGCGAACGGTCCCGCCGGCTCGCTTCCGCCACGGCGGGCAGGCAAAGGGCGCATGCGGCGATCACCGCGACCCAACTACCGATCCTTGCCCTGCCCCTGTTCATGGCTTCTTCCTATAGGAAGAAACATTATCGGCAAGATGAACAAGGACTTGGAATGGGGAACTATTCCGCGGTCCAGCCGCCATCCATGCTGATATTTGAACCGGTGACGTTCGCCGCCTCGCTCCTGCAGAGGAAGACGACCATCGCGCCGATGTCCTCGGGCTGGACGAACTGCTTGGTCGGCTGACGCAGCAGCAACACCTCGCTGATCACTTCATCACGGGTCATTCCGCGCGCCTTCATCGTATCGGGAATCTGGTTTTCCACCAGCGGCGTCCAGACGTAGCCCGGGCTGATGCAGTTGGCAGTCACCCCGTGGGTCGCCAACTCCAGCGCCAGCGTCTTGGTCAGGCCGGCAAGCCCGTGCTTGGCGGCAACATAGGCAGCCTTGAACGGCGAAGCGGTGAGCGAATGGGCACTGGCGATATTGATGATCCGTCCCCAGCCAGCCTGTTTCATGTGCGGAACCGCCAGCCGGCTTGTCTCGAATGCCGCGGTGAGGTTGAGAGCGATGATCTGGTCCCACTTCTCGGGCGGAAATTCCTCGATCGGTGCGACGTGCTGGATACCGGCGTTGTTGACCAGTATGTCGACCGGACCTACCGCAGCCATCAGCGCTTCCACGCCTTCCCGCCGCGACAGGTCGCCCGGCAGGTGGCGCGCATCCAGTTCCTCGCACAGCGCGGCGATATCCTCCGGCGCGCCGAAGCCGGACAGCATGACTTCAGCGCCTTCCCCCTTCAGCGACCTTGCGACCGCCAGGCCGATGCCCGATGTCGAGCCGGTAACCAGCGCGCGCTTGCCCGAAAGAATCATTCTGGACTCCGTGTCATGGGGTGTATCAGGGTCTGGACAGGCTTGGCACACGGGTCCACCCCTTTTCGCAAGCGCACAATAAGAAAGGAATCCACGTGCGGCTAGACAGGTTCAATCCGGCAAACATCCGCGTGCGCAACCGCGGTGGCGGAGGCGGATTTCCCGGCGGCGGCGGCGGAAAACTCGGCTGCGGCACGATCGTCATCGCGTTGATCGCAGCGCTCGTGTTCGGCATCGATCCAGGCCAGATGCTCGGCACGCTGGAAGGCATGCAGCAATCCGGTCCGGTGCAGCACGAACAGGCCAGCGGCCAGAGCACCCAGGAAATCTGCGAGCAGAACCAGTACTCGCTGGAGTCGTGCAACGCTCTCAGCTCGCTCAACGAAACCTGGCAACCGCTGTTCCGTCAGGCCGGCATCGGCTTCGAACAGCCGACGCTCAATTTCTACCAGGGCGGCACGAGATCCGGCTGCGGCGCGGCGCAGAGCGCCATGGGCCCGTTCTATTGCCCCGCCGACCAGGGCATCTACATCGACACCAGCTTCTACGACCAGATGGCGCAGCAGCTCGGCGCGAGCGGCGATTTCGCGCGCTACTATGTCATGGCGCATGAATACGGCCATCACGTCCAGAAACTGGTGGGGCTTGCCGATCAGGTCCGCAGCGCACAGGCGCAAAACCCGTCGCAGTCCAACAACCTCCAGGTCCGTATGGAACTCCAGGCCGACTGCTATGCCGGCGTCTGGGCCGGGCGCAACCACCGGCTGATCGAGCCCGGTGACATGGAAGAGGGAATGCGGGCCGCCAGCGCGATCGGAGACGACACCCTGCAGCGCAATGCCGGGCAGCGGGTCAATCCCGAAAGCTTCACCCACGGTTCAAGTGCGCAGCGTATGCAATGGCTGCGCAAGGGCCTGGAGACGGGGAACGAAGACGAATGTGATACGTTTGCAGACTTGAGGCGTTAAGGGGATCCACCGGGGGCGCAACGGGGGCTCAATGGAGGATACAATGCGAAGAATCGTGTTAGTTACGCTATCCGCGCTTGCGGCCCTGTCCGCGCCTTCCGCGATCGCGCGCAACCAGGACAAACCGGTCACCGACAAGGAACCCGACGCGGTGGACGTCGCAACGACACCGGTAACCGACCTCAATCTCAAGAAGGACGAAATCCCCCCCTTGCTGATCAGGGCGCAGAAGAAGCCCTACGACCTGTCGGGGCTCAGCCGTTGCGCGGCACTCATCGCCGAGGTGAACAAGTTCGACAACCTGCTGGGCGACGACATCGACCTGCCGCAGAACGTGCGCAGCGGACCCAGCGCGGGCCGGGTCGCGCAGTCGGTGGTCGGATCCTTCATTCCCTTCCGCGGCATCATCCGCGAGGTTTCCGGCGCAAACGAGCAACAACGCAAATTGCAGGCGGCAATCCAGGCCGGCCTTGCAAGACGCGGTTTCCTGAAAGGCGTAGGCCAGTCTCGCGGCTGCCGCTATCCGGCGCGGCCCGCGACCGAACGCGACATCGACCGCATCCAGGCAGAGCGGGCCAGGGCGGCGCAGGCGGAAAAGGCCAAGAAAAAGTAGCCCGGACCGCCGAGCGTCCAAGGCTTTCCCGGGAGGGATTTCGCAGCGGGCGGATTTGCCCTAAGCCCCGGCCATGCGCCTCAAGGACTGCCACAATATCGACGATTTCCGCATGCTGGCGAAGCAGCGCCTGCCCTGGCCGGTGTTCGACTACATCGACGGCGCAGCCGACGATGAGTTGACGAAGGCCCGGAACACTTCCGCCTACGCTGATTGCGACCTCATCCCGAACGTGCTGGCGGGGGTGGCCGACATCGACACTTCAGTGACCATTCTGGGACGCAAGAGCGCCCTTCCCCTCATCCTTTCCCCCACTGCGCTCCAGCGCGTGTTCCACTGGCAGGGCGAGCGTGCCGTCGCCCGCGCTGCAGAGAAGTTCGGCCTGTGGTTCGGCATTTCGAGCCTCGCGACGGTCAGCATCGAAGAGGTCGGGGCGATGGTCTCGACCCCCAAGATGTTCCAGTTCTACTATCACAAGGACCGGGGACTGAACCGCTCGATGATCGAGCGCTGCCAGGCGGCAAAATTCGATGCCATCGCCCTGACCGTCGATACGATCGTATCCGGCAAGCGCGAGCGCTGCGCGCGCAGCGGCTTCACCTCGCCGCCGCGTTTCACCCTGTCATCCGCGCTCTCCTACGCGATCAAGCCGCGCTGGGCGCTCGACTACGTCTTCCGCGAGAAGTTCGCCCTGCCCAATCTCGATACCCATGTCCGCGAAGGAACCGGCGAGGCGGTCTCGATCGCCGGCTATTTCAACACCATGCTGGACCAGTCGCTGGACTGGACGATGGCCCGGCAGCTGCGCGAGGACTGGGGCGGCACATTCTGCCTCAAGGGAGTGATGAGCGTCGCCGACGCGAAGCGCGCGGTCGAAATCGGCGCCGACGCGATCATGATCTCCAATCATGGCGGCCGCCAGCTCGACGGCAGCCGCGCGCCTTTCGACCAGTTGCCGGAAATCGTCGATGCGGTCGGCGGGCAGATCGAGATCATCTGCGACGGGGGCGTGCGCCGCGGCAGCCATGTGCTCAAGGCGCTGGCGGCGGGAGCGAACTGCGCCTCGGGCGGCAGACTGTATCTCTATGCACTGGCCGCCGCCGGCCAGCAGGGCGTCGAACGCGCAATCAGCCTCCTCAAGGACGAGATCGAGCGCGGCATGAAGCTGGCAGGCGTGAAAAGCGTCGCCGAACTGAACCGCGAGAGGCTGCGCTGGCGATAACCGGAGTGGATGAGGATGACCTGCAAGCTCGTCTATCTGGCGCGTCGCGCCGGGACCGTTTCGCGCGAAGACTGGCCGCGCACCTGGAAAAGCCACGCGATCTTCGCCAGCCAGTTCCCGGTGCTCGAAGCGAAGATCGACTGGATGCGCTACTGCAACCGCATCGACGCACCGACACTGGATGGAGAGGCCATCGAGATCGACGGCATCTCCACTACGCATGACGGGGTCTCCGTAGCGAGCAGCGATTCGATCGAGGGCCTCAACGGCGCAGGATTTTCCGCGGAGGAACGCGCGCTGATCGACAAGGACGAGCTGCGCGTCTTCGACATGCTGACGCCCAACTTCACCTGGTACTGCAACGAGACCGTCGTCGCGGACGGGCCCCCGCTGGAATTCGCGGTGTTCCGCTTTTTCAAGCGCAAGGGCAGCATGAGCCGTGAGGAATTCGACCGGGACTTGATCGCAGCGCACGAGGCCCTCGCGGCGCCTGCCGGCCTGAACCGGCTGGCGCTCAACCATCCGATAGGCGAGCCGCTGCCGCTATTTCCTTTCGAGGGCATCGCCGAATGGTGGTTCACAAGCCAGGACGAGGCCGTATGCGCGCTCGCCGGGGACGCTCTCGGCGGGGACTTTGCCGGCTTTTGCGATGTGGACGCGACGGAAACGGTGCTGACGTACATCTCGCACCGCTGGCCGAAGAATTGAGCGATGGGGTAACGGCCGTCTCGTCGTCCCCGCGAAGGCAGGGGCCTATCTAAGGTTTAGCAATTCCCCACTAACGGTATGTATCGCAAACCTTATCTGGGTCCCCGCCTTCGCGGGGACGACGGTAATAATTGCTACGCTGGCTGCTCCCGCCTTCCGACACTGCCCCAGTCAACATTGCGGGTCGCATACATCACCCCGGCCAGCGCCACGAACAGCAGCACCGATCCGATCAGGAGCGACCAGGCTTCGAGATTGAGCAGTACGAACAGCAGCGCGTAGAGGCCCACCAGCATCGCGCCGATGAACCGGCCGCGCCGCCAACTCTTCAGCACCGCGGCGCTGTAGGTGGTGAGCAGCCCGATGATCGCGGCGCTGGCAACCAGATAGGCCGCGGTGAATCCGATCACTTCGGAAAAGGCGAGCAGCAGCACGAAGAACAGCACCAGCCCGGCTCCGGTCAGCAGGTATTCGGCCGTCGCGACCGTCGCCCCGCCGACGATGTCGAACAGCAGGAAGGCAAGGAAGGTGAAGCCGATGAACAGGAAACCGTATTTCACCGAACGGTCGACCTTGGAATAGAGGTTTACAGGTTCAACGAGGCCGGTGGTGACGGCACGGGCCTGCGCGCCGATCGACTCTCCCGCAATCGCGCTGCGCCCCATGTCGACATAGCCGGGCCCATCCTCGACCAGCGGCGCACCGAGGTCTTCCATGGCCACCGGCGGCTGGCCGAGCGCAAGCTTGTCCACCGTGTAACTCGCCTTGAAGCCATCGTCCGAGATTTCGCGGGATTCAGGCAGGAAGGCGCCACTGAAGCTGGGGCTGGCCCAGCTCGAGGAGACGCTCCACCGGGTCTGGCCGCCACGCGGAACCAGGCTGAGCGAGCGGCTGCCGCGCAAGCCGAAACCGTATTCGACCTCCAGCTCCCCATCCCCGTTCCACGGCAGGAAGGCGAAAAAGCCCTGTCCCGAAGTCGCCGCCGGCCCCTTGCCCGGCTCGACCGTCAGCGCTTCGCCGTTGGCTGTCAGCGTGCCCCCCCTTGTCAGGCCGCGCGCATCCGAAGCGCCCATGCGCAGCTCCGCACGGTTCCAGATCAGCTTGTCGCGCGTGACGCCGAAGCGCGGCAGGTCGGCGGGCAGCTCGAAGCGCGCCTTGCCCTTGATATCCGCCTCGTAAAGCACGCTGCGGTAGATCGACTTTCGTCGCTCCTCGGGCGCGATCTTCGTCGTCACGTTGTTTTCGACCGGGGAGACATAGAGCATTCGCTCCACTTCGACAGTGCGCGAGATGGTCTTGCCGTTCACTTCCTCGTTCTGGACCTGGGTGGTCTTGAAGGGGACGACCACGACCGGCCCGGCGACAACCTGCGGGCCGCCCCACCCGGCGTTGATCGAGGCCTGCGCCGTGTTGGACTGGTCCTGGCGGTCCCAGACCAGCGCATAGATGAGCAGCAGCGGTATCACGAGCACCAGCCCGACAAGGCTTGCCAGCAGCAGCTTGATCCCCGGTGAGCGTTGCTTGCGAACTTCCTCGCTCATTGTCCTTCCCCTCGTGGCCGGCGACCTGGCAGTGCGCGCGCAAACAGCTCGTCGCCGCCCAGGAACGTTTCATCGACATCGCCGATGGGCAATGACTGCCAGATGAACAGCACAGGCAGCCTCTCGGGCTTCAGCCTTCCAGCTTGTCCTGCGTGCGCAGCTCGAAATCGCTCGCATCGTGCCGTTCGCGAAGCTGGCTCGACGGGTCGCCGGACGTGCGATTGACCATCCGACCGCGCCGGACCGCCGGGCGGTCCTTGATCGTGTCGGCCCAGCGCCGGAGATGGCGATATTCCTCAACCCGTAGGAATTCGCCCGCATCATAGAGGGAACCTTGCGCAAGCAGGCCGTACCAGGGCCAGGCGGCCATATCCGCAATGGTGTAGCTGTCCCCGGCGAGATACTCGCTTTCCGCCAGCCGCCGGTCCAGCACATCGGCCTGGCGTTTCACTTCCATGGCATAGCGGTTGATCGGATACTCGATCTTGGTCGGGGCATAGGCATAGAAATGCCCGAAGCCACCACCGAGATAGGGCGTGCTGCCGACCTGCCAGAACAACCAGGAAAAACATTCCGCCCTGGCTGCCGGTTCGATCGGCAGGAAAGCTCCGAACTTCTCAGCAAGATATGTCAGGATCGCGCCGGATTCGAATATTCGCACCGGCTCGCCGGAGCTGCGGTCGACCATCGCCGGAATCTTCGAGTTTGGATTCACCGCCACGAATCCGCTGCCGAACTGATCGCCTTCGTGGATGTTGATCAGCCAGGCATCGTATTCGGCACCGGAGAACCCTGCTTCCAGCAACTCCTCGAGCATTACCGTTACTTTCACGCCATTGGGCGTGCCAAGCGAATAGAGCTGCAGCGGATGCTTCCCGACAGGGAGGTCCTTCTCGTGGGTTGCGCCGGCCACGGGGCGGTTGATGCTGGCGAAGTGGCCGCCGCTGGGCGCGTCCCATGTCCAGACCCTGGGCGGGACGTATTCTGCTTGATCGTTCATGTGAGGGTTTCTCCGGGAACGGGCGACTGTGGCAATAACGAAGGTTGTTCGCGCAGCTCCCGCACGGGCGGCTCGCGTTAACCCCGCTAGGCTGCGGGTGCCGGGAACACCGCCGGGTCGTCCGGCGCGAAATAGGCCTCGGCGACGGTCTTCGGAGCATCGGGCATCCCGATAAGCCGCGCGAATTTCTGCGCCTCGAAAGTCGCGGTGGCCATGGGCCTGACCGCGAGCGCATCGCCGATGGCGAACAGCTGGCCCACCCTGCCTTCCAGCTCCTGCGCAAGTCCGTCGACGGACAAGCGGCCGGTCACCAGCACAACGGCATCGACGTCCTCGATCACCGATTCCCGGTTGCTGCCAATGTCGTAGACCTGCAGCTCCCGTTCGCCAATGCGGCGTATCCAACAGGCAGGCCGAAGCTCTACATTGGCTTCGGCCAGGCGTTCGACGACCGATTCCGATTCAAACGCGAACAGGACGCGATTGGAATAGGGGGCAAAGGCTTGCGACAGCATTGTCACGTCCGCTCCGCTGCGTCCCAGCATTTCCGCGATGCCGGCGCTGGCGTGCGTTCCCTCACCGTCCAGCACGATCACCTTGCCCGAAGGCCGTGCCCCGCCATGCAGGATGTCTTCGGGGCTGAAGACATGCGGCAGGTCCGACCCGGGAATGTCGCGGTCCACCTTGCCGCTGCGGCCGGTGCGGCTGAACTGCGCACCGGTCGCGATAAGAACCGCATCCGGCTCCAGCGCCAGCACGCTCGCCGCCGTAGCATCCGTCAACGTGCGAACATCCACACCGAGCCGGTCAAGCTCGCTTTCCCACCAATCGATCGCATGCCTGTAGAATTCACGCCCGGGCAAGCTGGCCCAGAGCGCAAGTGCGCCGCCCAGCCCGTCCCGCGCTTCAAGCAGAGTCACCTCATGTCCCCTGAGCGCCGCGACGCGGGCGGCCTCCAGCCCGGCCGGGCCGCCGCCGACGACCACGACGCGCGACGGATTGGCCGCCGGCGCGAAAGTGTCGATGCCCCAGGTACGTTCCCGGTAGCTGGCCGGATTGATCGAGCAACCGAAGGCACCGTCGGCCATGCCGCCCAGGCACCAGTTGCAGGCGATGCAGGTGCGCCCCAGTTCCTCGGCCCCCTCGCGCGCGTGCTTCACGAAGCGCGGTTCGGCGATCAGCTCGCGCGCCGAGCCGACCACATCGCATACCCCGGACGCGATCGCGGCTTCGGCATCCGCCATCCGGGTTACGCGCCCCAGCACGCTCAGGACGGGAACCTTGCCGGCCGCGCCGCGCACTTTCTCGACGTAGGGCTTGTAGACATGCTCCTCGACGAAAACGGTGGGCATGCCGTAGATGAGCTGCAGCGGCTCCATCGCGATATCGAGGTCAGCGAAATCGAGCAGGCCGCGCTCGCAGATCTTCTGAAGCACCTCGTAGGCTTCCGGCGTGTGATAGCCGCCTTCGACCAGCTCGTCGCAGTTGAAGCGCATGCCGACGGCCATGTCCGGGCCTGCCGTTTCGCGGGTGGTCTCGAGCGTTTCCACCAGAAGCCGCATGCGGTTTTCCAGGCTCCCCCCGTATTCGTCGGTGCGACGGTTGAAATAGGGCGAAAGAAACTGCTCGATCATTCCGGAGTGCGATGCATGGATTTCGATCCCATCGAAACCGGCCTCGCGCAGATGGCGGGCCGACTGGCGATGCGCCTCGTTCATCAGCCGGATTTCCTCGCGCGTGGCGGCATGTGTCGCCGCGCTCATCCCGCCATATTCGAATTGCGACACCGAGGGAGCCAGCATCGGCGCTTGCGGCGCGAGAGGCTGCCAGTGGCCGGGTGCATTCCAGTTGTACCAGAGCTGGGCGAAGATCTTTCCGCCCGCCGCGTGCACCGCATCGGCCAATGCGCGAAAGGCGGGCACCGCGTCGGCGGGATGGGGACATGGCTGATATCCCCTGCCCCGCGAATGCGCAGTGCAGCTCAGGATGACAAGGCCGCAACCGCCATCCTTCACGCGCTCAACGCAATAGGCGACAAGATCGTTGGACGGTGCGCAGCCGATCGTAAGCGGCAGGCCGTGCGGCGAGAAATAGTAGCGCGTGTCCAACTCCACCGGCCCAAGCTTTATCGGGCTGAAGACATTCGGATATTTCGGGTGGCTTGCCATTCTTCTCTCCCAGGCGGCGCTACCTCGCCTGCCGCGAAGGGAGGATAGGTTGCCGCTGGTCGCGGTGCAATTGCACAGTGTCTCGCTAAAGGCCGAGCCAGTCGCAACTCTTGTCGTCAGGAACATAGGCGCCACGCTCGAGGCCGCTCATGCCGAACGGGCCGACGGACCAGTCGCGGATCGCCGGTTTCTCCTCGAACCAGTCATGCACGACCAGACGCTCGGCGATCCGCCATTCGTCTTCACGCTTTTCGAACTTGTCGAGGTAGCGCCCGCAGACCATCACCTGCCGGGGACCGTCGCCCGGCACGATGCTTACCGACCAGAAGTAGGATTCCACTTTCGCCGTGTCACCATCCAGCCGGATCAGGATATTGCCGATCATGTGGACCGCGTCCTTCATCTCGGCAAGCCTGGGCATGGACCATTCGACAAACTCCTCCACAGTGCCGGCAAAGCCGGAGTGATAATCCATCGCACCCGGCCAATAGGCCGAACGCAGCATGTCGGGATCGGATCGGTCGATCCCCCGGGAATAGCGGTACATGCAATCCCGGATCGCTTCGCGATCCGCCATTTCCGCACCGATCTGGGTCACTGTTCTGGTCATCCTGCCTCTCCTGCGAATCCACTCGACAAACTGATCGTCGCTGCAATCTGAATTGCTGAAGCTGGCCAATCGGCTTGGGGCGGGTCAAGTTTCATGCAAAGATACGCACGTTCCAGAGCCCGGTCCGGTCCCGTCAGATCGGTTCGGACACGGGGCCAGGGGAAGAGGATTAGCGCCATGCTCGACACGAAAATCACGGGCGGCACGGTTGTGGACGGCACCGGCAAGCCTGGCTTTGCTGCCGACATCGGCATTCGCGATGGCCGGATCGTGGCCATCGGAAAGGTCGAGGAGGAGGCCCGCGAAGTGATCGACGCCAGCGGACGGGTCGTCTCGCCGGGATTTGTCGATGCCCATACCCATTACGATGCGCAGGTCTTCTGGGACCCCACGCTGAGCCCCTCCTGCTATCACGGCGTGACCACCGTGGTCGGCGGATTCTGCGGCTTTTCGATCGCCCCGCTCACCCGCGAGTCGGCACCCTATATCCAGCGCATGCTCTCAAGGGTCGAAGGCATGCCCCTCGAAGTGCTGGAAGCCGCCACCGACTGGAGCTGGTCGAGTTTCGGCGAATATCTCGACCGGATCGACGGCAGGATCGGAATCAATGCCGGATTCTTCGCCGGCCATTCGGCGATCCGCCGCGCGGTGATGGGCGAGCGCGCGGTGGGCGAGAAAGCGGCACCCGACGACATCGAAAACATGAAGGCGCTACTCGATCGCTCGCTGAGCGAAGGCGCGCTCGGCCTGTCGACCACGATTTCCTTCTCGCACAACGACTTTGAGGGCCGGCCGGTGCCCTCGCGCTGGGCAGACCGCGAGGAATTCCTCGAACTCGCCGGCGTCGTCAGCCGGCACGACGGCGCGGGGCTGGAAATGCTTCCCGACATCGATTTTCCCGAAGGCGTGCCCGAACTGATCGCGGATTTCTCGGTCGCCGGCCAGCGCCCGGTCAACTGGAACATCCTGATGGTCAACGGCAGGGACAACGCGGCCGAGGTCGCGGGTCGCCAGCTTGCCGTGACCGATCTTGCCCGCGAGCGCGGCGGCGAAGTGATCGCGCTCACCGTGCCATGCACGCCGGGCGTCTACATGAACCTGCGCAACGGGGTGATGTTCGATGCCCTGCCGGGCATCTGGAACGAGATGTTCAAGTTCCCGGTCGCGGAGAGGATCGAGAAGTTCCGCGATCCGGCCATCCGCCGCCAGCTCGCCGAGGATTCCGAGAAGTTCCCGCCCGAAGCGGCAATGAAGTCGATCTCCAACCTCGCCGGGCACACCGTCATTTCCACGGTCGCGCCCGAGAACGCGAAATATGTCAGCCGCCGCATCGAGGACATCGCCGCCGAGGAAGGCCGCGCGGTGATCGACGTGATGCTGGACATCGCTCTCGCCGACGATCTGGAGACGGTGTTCCTCCCCGACCAGGGCGGCGACGACCGCGCCTCGTGGGAGCTGAGAGGCAAGCTCTGGGCCGACGACCGCACGATCATCGGGGCGTCCGATGCCGGCGCCCATCTCGATCTGATCGACACTTTCGGATATTCGACGATCACGCTGGGCAAGGGCGTGCGCGAGCAGGGCGTGATCGGCCTCGAAGCCGCAATCCACCAGCTGACCACCCGCCCCGCCGCCTATTTCGGACTGGTCGATCGCGGCGAGATCCGCGAGGGGTATCACGCCGATCTCGTCGTGTTCGATCCCGAAACGATCGGTTGCGCGCCGGTCACCCGCCGCTACGACCTTCCCGGTGGCGGCGACTATCGGCTCTATGCGGAAGCCACGGGCATCGACCATGTGCTCGTCAATGGTGTCGAGATCGTCCGCAAGGGCGAGCACACGGGCGCGCTGCCCGGCACGCTGTTGCGCTGTGGCCGCGACACGCGCACCGTGGCGATGGACGCGCTGCGCATGGAAGCGGCCTGAACCGGGCAGCGAGAGGAGACCATCGGATGCCGGCTTTCGAAACAGCGCCCCTTCCGGGACAGGACCGATACGGCGCAGTTGTCACCGGCCTGGCGCCGGACGCGATCGACGATCCGGACGTACGGCACGCGTTGCTGGAGCTGTGGAGCAGCAAGGGGCTGGTCGTTTTCCGGGGCATCGCAGGTGGCCTCGACACGCAGGTTCGCCTTTCGGAAATCTACGGCGAGCCCGAAATCCATCCGATGATGGAAGGCACCGACATAAAGACCGAGCACCGCGCGCTCGCCCCCATCGAATTCCGCGAGGAATCGGGGAATATCTATGAAATCGACGGCAAGCTGCTGGGCGGCTACCTGCCGTGGCATTTCGACGGCGCCTATGTCGACCGGATCAACCACGGCGGCATCCTGCGGCCCGACATCCTGCCCGGCGAAGGCGGCGATACCGGCTTTATCGACCAGATCGCGGCCTATCACCTTCTGCCCGATCCGCTGAAGGAGCGCATCGAGGGCCTCAGCGTGCTTTATTCCTACCAGCCGGACCTGACCAAGGCGAAGTTCGGACCCCGCGCCGACCGGCTGGTGCAGATGTCTGACCTGTTCCGCAAAGGCATGGAACATCCCTCCGTGCAAATTCGGGCGATCCATCCGATGGTCTACCGGCAGGCGGGGACCGGCCGCAAGATCCTGCATGTCTCGCCATGGTTCGCCGACGGCATCGAAGGCATGGAGAACGAGGAAGGCGACGCGCTGCTGCGCGAAGTCGTCGGCCACGTCATCCGGCCCGAGCTGATGTATTTCCACAAATGGCAGGAAGGCGACATGGTCCTCTGGGACAACTGGCGCATGCTCCATTGCGCTACCGGCGTGCCTCCCGGCGAAACCCGCATCATGCGCCGCACCACCATCGTCGGCGATTACGGCCTCGGACGCCGCGAAGAGAAGAGGGCGGCGTAAACCGGAAGCTCTCTGCCTCTGGTGCTTGGGGCCGCGCCACCCGCAATGACGAAGGATGGTTCCTACCGCAGCCCGGCCCATTCGAACACGCGCGGTTCGCCATATTCGGCGGTAACGGTCAGGCCGTACCGGTCGATCTTCCAGCCATCCGCGCGCCTCTGGAAACCGTAGGTGTAATAGCCGCAGAGGAAGCCTTCATACTTCACGCCGTCGCGCGTCATGAAATGGCCGGCATGCAGGTAGGATACGCAGGTCGCCCGATCGCCCTCGATGGTGTGGCGATGATTGCCGCTGAGGTGCTGCGTGGAATCGAACGCGCTGATCTTTTTCGTGATCTCGAGCAGTTCGTCGACCGTAATCTCCCGCTTGAGGCTGGGATGGAAGCTGCTGAAGTCGAGCAGCAGCGGATCGACGAACAGCGAGCGGAACAGCTCCCAGTCGCGCGTATCGACGGCTGTCGCGTAGGCGTGGACCATGTCGCTGATCGCCGCCCGGTCGATCAGCTCCTGAAGGGCGTTCGCATCGCTCATCTTTTCATCTCCCGATTTCCGCCCTTCGCGCATTACCTCATGTCGGCCGAGGAACATCGGCGGGAAACGGCAGGAGTTCCTGCGGATCAGCGCGGAACCATGCCTCGCTGGTCGTGCCGGGAGCGTCCGCTTCGCCGATCGCCCTTGCGAACTTGTGCCCTTCGTAGACCGCCGCGGCTAGCATTCGCGCCGAAAGCGCATCGCCGATCGTGAACAGCTGGCGGAGCTTGCCTTCCAACGCGCGGGCGATCGCATCGACAGGTTCGCGCCCCGTCACCAGGACCACCGCGTCGGCGTCCTCCTGCCGTTCCTCATCCGTATGCACGTCGAACAGGGTGACCGAGCCCTCGCCTATCGTGCGAAGCCAGGTGGTCGGGACGAGCCTGACGCCCGCCCGCTTGGCTCGCCCGACCATGTAGCGCTCTTCCCAGCTATCCGTGTGGCGCGGCGAAACCGGCGAATAGCCGGCGGAGACAAGCTGCACATCGGCTCCGCCTGCCGCGAGCAGCTCGGCAATGCCGGTCGAGGCATGATAGCCTTCACCGTCGAAGATGATCACCTTGCCCGACGCCCGCGCCCCGCCGAGCAGGATGTCTTCGAGCCGGTAGACATGGCCAAGCTCACTGCCGGGAATGTCCGCGTCCATGGTGATGCTGCGCCCGCCCCTGCTGTGCAGGGCTCCGGTGGCAACGATCACCGCGTCCGGCTTCTCGGCCAGCACGGTATCGGCATCGGCGCTCACGCCCAGCCGGACGTCGACGCCGCATCGCGCCAGCTCCGCTTCCCACCAGTCGATCGCCTTGCCGTAATGCCCGCGCCCGGGCAGGTCCGCCCAGAGCGCCAGCGCGCCCCCCAGACGGTCGCGCGACTCGAACAGCGTAACCGCATGACCCTTTCGCGCAGCCACCCGCGCGGCTTCCATGCCGCCCGGTCCGCCGCCGACCACCACCACTTTCGAAGGGTTGCCGGATGGCTCATAGCTGTGCCTGCCCCACAGCCGGTCCCGGTAGGAGGCGGGATTGATCGCGCATCCCTGGGCGCCGTCGCCACCGGCCGCCGTGCACCAGTTGCAGCCGATGCAGGTGCGGCTCAGTTCCTCACGGCCTCCCCGCGCATTGCGCACGAAATCGGGTTCCGCGATGAGCTGCCGTGCCGAGCCGACGACATCGCACACGCCCGACGCCAGCGCCTTCTCGGCTACCGCCATGTCAGTGATGCTGCCGAGCACGCTAAGCACCGGCACATCGCCCGCCGCATCGCGGACCTGTTCCACGAATGGGCGGTAGTACTGCCGCCTTTCGAAGCCGGTCGGCATGCCGTGGTGGAACTGCTGCGGCTCCAGCCCGACGTCGAGATCGACATAGTCGACAAGGCCCCGCTCACACACGGCCCTGACAACCTCGCGCGCGGTTTGCACATCATAGCCGCCGGCGATCTGCTCGTCGCAATTGAGCCGCATGCCCACCGCGAAATCCGCACCGCCGCCCTCGCGCGCCGCCTGCAGCGCTTCGATCAGGAAGCGCATCCGGTTCTCCAGACTGCCGCCGTATTCGTCGCTGCGCTCATTGAAATAGGGCGACAGGAACTGTTCGATCAGCGCTGCGTGGCTGGCATGAAGCAGGAGTCCGTCGAAGCCCGCTTCGCTCATGTGGCGGGCCGACTGGCGAATCGCGTCCAGCATCTCCCGGATGTCGTATAGGCTCATCTCGCGGGTCGAGCAGGAACGACCGCCGAAGGAGAACTGGCGTACCGAGGGCCCCATCGGCGGCCCGGGCGGGCTCAGCAGCTGCCAGAATCCCTTGCCGGACCAGTGATAGATCGTCTGTCCGAAGATCTTGCCGCCCGCTTCGTGGATCGCATCGGCCAGCACACGAAACGCAGCGAGGTTCTCTGGCGGATGCGGCGCCGGCTGTTGCGTGCGACCGCGCTCATGCGCGCACAGCGCGACGATGACGAGGCCGCAGCCGCCGTCGCGCACGCGCTCGGCGCTGTAGGCAACCAGATCGCCGGAAGGCTTGTTGCCAACGACCAGCGCGGAGCCGTGCGGTGCGAAGAAATAGCGGTTGGGCAGTTCCACCGGACCCAGCCGGATCGGTGAAAACACGTTGGGATATTTCGGGTGTGGAGTTCCCGCCTGCATCGGCTCCCTCATTCCTCGGACATAGCCTGAGGAACCGGACCTAGCCGTTCTTGCCCGGTGCGCAAGGCTTCAGGCGGAAACCGCAGCCCGGCCCTGCCAGTCCTCCAGCAGGCAACCCAGCCCGTAATCGCCCTGGATCGTCGTGCGCCTGACGTCCCTGCCGTATTGCGGATCGTATCCGCCGGCCGAATGCAGGAAGCGCCAGTTGTCCCAGATGAGCATGTCTGACGGCTTCCAGTCATGCCAGTAGGGCTTCATGCCTGCGAACATCTGCTGGATCAGCTCTTCCAGCATAGCATCGCCTTGCGGGGTCTCCTGCCCGGCTACCCCGTCCGCCTGCCATGGCGAAATGTGAAGAACCTTGTCGCCGTTCTTGCGCTGCCACACCGCCGGGTGGACCGAACGCGGTATGTCCCTCGAGGCATCGGACAGGATTTCCGCTTCCTTCTGCAGCTGCACCAGTTGCCATCCGTCAGGCATGCCGAAGCGCTGCTTGTCGAACATGTTGTACTGATAATAGATCACCGACAGGGCATCGGCCCGCGCTTTCCACTCGGGCGACAGCGCCTGATAGATCTGCACGCCGTCGGCAAATCCGGTCTTGCCGCCCTCGGGAGGATTCGACACCACGCGCAGCACGCCGGCGCGGTTGAGCTTTGGAACGTAGCAGGCATCGAAATGCCACGGCACATGCCCCGCACGGCGCCTGCCATCGACGTCCTCGATCGTTCCCTTGCCTTCTTCCGCGCCGATGCTGATGACGCCCTGGCGCTTGTCGTCCTCGATCGAGGTGTCCTTGATCGCGTAGACCTGCGGCGGTCCGAACACATCGCTCAGCGCGTATTGCATGTCCTCTGACTGTTCGATGTCCTCGAACACGATCATTCCGCGATCCTCGAAGGTATCGCGCATTTGCCGCCGGACGGCTTCGTCGGTCACGTTGTCGCGATTGACCCCGCGGATCCGTGCGCCGAACGAGAACTCTTCCCCCAGGGGACGGATATCGAGTGTGCTCACGCCTGCCTCTCCCGTATCTTTGCGTTGCAGGTCTGCTGGCGGTGAGTGTGTCACTGCCGGAACCGGACGGCAAGCGGCGTTGCAGGGAGCTAGATCAATAGCCCGGCAAGACCGACCAGGATTGCCAGCTGCAGGGCGACGACGGCGCGCAACCATCTGTGGCTTGCGGTGTGCTGGCGCTCGAGTTCTGCCTGGAGCACGGCGAAGGACGCGATCAGTTCCTGCCTGGTAGGCAAGTCCTCGATCTTCATGGCCAGGCTTTCGAGCGTTGCTGGCTCGGTTTTCGAAGAATCGGCGGCCTCTTCCGTCTTTTTCGACGGCATAACCTTGCCGTAGACATCCTTCACCAAGTTGGTCGCAAACTCCTGCACCTTGGGACTGAGCGCGAGCTCGCCAAGGGCAACGACCACGCCTGGAGGCAGCGCCACCTCAATATACCCGCGCCTTGGGCTTGATGTAGTCGACGTCGTCGGTAAGCGTGTATTCGTGGACCGGGCGGTAGTCGATCTTCACCGTGCCGCCCTTGCCACCCCAGCCTTCGAACCAAGCCGCCGTGTGCTTCATCCAGTTTTCGTCGTCGCGGTTGGGGTAATCCTCATGCGCGTGGGCGCCGCGGCTTTCCTTGCGGTTGTGCGCGCCGTGCAGCGTCACGCTCGCCTGGGAAATGAGGTTGTCGAGCTCCATGGTTTCGACCAGGTCGGAGTTCCAGATCAGCCCCGTGTCGGAAACGTGCAGGTCCTGCATCCGCTCGTAGGTCTTGGCCAGCTTGGCCTTGCCTTCTGCCATGAGCTCGTCGGTGCGGAACACCGCAGCATGCGCCTGCATGCAGCGCTGCATCTCGACACGAACCTCGGCAGTCGGCGATCCGCCCTTGGCGTTGCGGAAATGGTCGAGGCGGGTGAGCGCGAAGTCCGCCGAATCCTTCGGCAGTTCCTCATGCTTGGAATTCGGCGCGATCAGCTCCTTGAGGCGATGGCCGGTGGCACGGCCGAACACGACAAGGTCGATCAGCGAATTGGAGCCAAGGCGGTTTGCGCCATGCACGGACACGCAGGCCGCTTCACCGACGGCAAACAGTCCCGGCACCACGGTTTCCGGATCGCCGTCCGCCCCGATGGTGACGACTTCGCCGTGATAGTTCGTCGGGATGCCGCCCATGTTGTAATGCACGGTCGGACAGACCGGCAGCGGCTGGCGGGTCAGATCGACGCCGGCGAAGATCTTGCCGGATTCGGTGATGCCCGGCAGGCGCTCCGCCAGCACCTTGGGATCGATATGGTCGAGGTGGAGGTAGATATAGTCCTTGTGCGGACCGACCCCCCTGCCCTCGCGCATTTCCATCGCCATCGAACGTGACACCACGTCACGGCTGGCAAGGTCCTTCGCGGACGGCGCATAGCGCTCCATGAAGCGCTCGCCCTCGGAATTGGTGAGATAGCCGCCCTCGCCGCGCGCACCTTCGGTGATGAGCACGCCGGCGCCGTAGATGCCGGTCGGGTGGAACTGCACGAACTCCATGTCCTGGAGCGGCAGGCCCGCGCGCAGCACCATGCCGCCGCCGTCGCCGGTGCAGGTGTGGGCGCTGGTGCAGGTGAAGTAGGTGCGGCCGTAACCACCCGTCGCCAGCACCACGGCATGGCTGCGGAAGCGGTGGATCGTCCCGTCATCGAGGCACAGCGCGATCACGCCCCGGCATTTGCCGTTCTCCATGATCAGGTCGATCGCGAAATATTCGATGAAGAAGTCCGCGTCGTACTTCAGGCTCTGCTGATAGAGCGCGTGGAGCATGGCGTGGCCGGTGCGGTCGGCCGCGGCGCAGGTGCGCTGCACCGGCGGGCCTTCGCCCATGTTCTGCATGTGGCCGCCGAAGGGACGCTGGTAGATCGTGCCGTCGGCATTGCGGCTGAAAGGAACGCCGGCGTGCTCCAGCTCGTAGACCGCCGCAGGCGCCTCGCGCACCATGTATTCGATGGCGTCCTGGTCGCCGAGCCAGTCCGACCCCTTGACGGTATCGTACATATGCCACGTCCAGTGATCCGGCGTGTTGTTGCACAGCGACGCGGCGATCCCGCCCTGCGCCGCGACGGTGTGCGAGCGAGTCGGGAAGACCTTGGTGATGCAGGCCGTCTTCAGGCCGGCCTCGGCGCTGCCCATGGTCGCGCGCAGGCCTGAGCCGCCCGCACCCACGACAACCGTGTCGTAGGTGTGGTCGATGATCTTGTAGGCTGGCTGAGTGGAGGTTTCGGACATGTCAGGCGCCTCCCAGCGCGAGGCGGATGACGCAGAAAAGGCCGAAAGCGGCGCCGCCGAAGGCGACGAGGTTCAGCGCCGCGATGCAGGCGAACTTGTTGGCATGTTCATGGACGTAGTCCTCGATCAGCACCTGCATGCCGAGCCGCGCGTGCCAGAAGGTGGAAATAACCAGCAGCGCCATGGCCGTCGCCGGCACCGGACGGGCGAGCCACTCAGCCACTGCGGGATAGCCGAAGCCCGGCAGCAACAGCAGCGATGCGCCGAACCACAGCACCAGCAGCAGATTGCCGATGGCGGTGAAGCGCTGCACGAGCCAGTGGTGCGTTCCGTTGTGCGCCGCTCCAAGCCCGCGCACGCGTCCGATCGAAGTTCCGTTACCCATTGCCTGTCACCCTAGCGAAGCAGCAGCAGCGCCCAGAAGGCGGCGGTCAGCACAACACCGATGATCGGCGTCAGCACAGACCAGAGATTGTTGTTCGTCAGTTCGAAACCGGCGCCGATGTCGAGCACGAAATGGCGCAGTCCCGAGACCATGTGATTGAAGAAGGCCCAGCTGATGCCGACCAGCACGACCATGCCGTACCAGGACGAGGCATGCTTGCTGAACGTCGCATAGGCTTCCGGGCCGCTTGCCAGCGCACCCAGCCACCACAGCAGCACGCCGAGCCCGGCGACCGCGAGGCCATTGCCGGTGACGCGGTGCAAGATGGAGACGAACATCGCCGGTCCCCATCGCCAGATCTGCAGGTGCGGTGAAAGCGGGCGGTTGCTTGCTCCGGCCATGCTTTGGGTCCCCCTGTTGGATGCTGAGGCGCGGCCTGCGCCCTTGCACCATTCCCATAGTCAAAATGCCGGGCCGTGCAAGCGGGGAGCCTCATCGTTGCGGGATTCCCACTTCCCCGGAGGCAAAGTCGGCGCTAGCGCGGCTGCCATGTCCCAATCCTGGAAAATCACCGCCTATGCGCCCCGCGAGTCGGTCGAGGCCGCGCTTCTCGCCCATGAAGAGGTGCTGGACTGGGATTCCGAGATCGTCCTAGCTGGCAGCGAACTGGCCGACGACCGTCCGGAGGACTGGCGGCTGGAAGCCTGGCTGCCCCGCCGCCCGCGCAAGGCGGACAAGGCTGCCGTCGCCGCGCTGTTCGCCGGCGGAGCACCGGAATTCACGGTCGAAAAGCTGCCCGAAAGCGACTGGGTGACGCAAAGCCAGCAGGGACTGGAGCCGATCAGCGCCGGACGTTTCCATGTCCATACGGCCGATCATCCGCCCCTCGCCGCGCCGGGGATCACCGATTTCGTGATTCCCGCAAGCCAGGCCTTCGGCACCGGCCAGCATGAAACCACCGCGGGCTGCCTTGCCATGCTCACCGAAATGAAGCGGCGCGGGACCATTGTGCGCAACATCGCCGATATCGGCACCGGCAGCGGACTGCTGGCTTTCGCCGCGCTCGACCTGTGGCCTCGCGCTCTGTCCACGGCGAGCGACATCGATCCCGTCTGCATAGACGTGGTGGAGGAAAACGCCCGCCTCAACGGCGTGGCCATGGGTGCAAGGCCGGGCGAGCTGACGATGCTTGTCGCGGCCGGGATGGACCACCCGCTGCTGCAGGCGCGCGCGCCTTACGATCTCGTCATCGCCAATATCCTCGCCGGGCCGCTGATCGCGCTCGCTTCCGATTTCGGCAGCGCGCTGGTGCCCGGCGGCCATCTTCTCCTTTCCGGCCTGCTCGAAGCCCAGGAACAGCAGGTCCGTCGTGCCTGCCGCCGCGCGGGGCTGCGCCTTGCGGCAAGGCTGGTGAACGGTGACTGGTCGGTGCTGTGGCTGAGGAAGCGGGCCGGCCGGGCCTAGGCGGAAGGAACGGCTTGTGTCACTGGAAGCCAGACCGGAAGCGGCTGGCTGGTATTGCGCAGCCACAGGATGCTGCGCAGGTAGCCTTCGAGAAGCATCTCATGCCCCTGGTCGCGGACCACGATCACCGGCTCCTCCACGACGAAGTCCCGATCGAAGGGAAGCGAAACCGCGACATGGCGCGGATCGTCTTCCCGGACATTTCCGTCGGCGTCGGTGCGGTGCGGCATCGCCAGGAACCGGAAAATCGGAACCAGCCCGAAAATCGGAAGCGTAAGGCAGTTCAGCAGTTCCGAGGCGCTCCAGTGCACGCATTCGAAGTGATCGGCGCCGAAAAAATGGACCTGCTCGACAAAACGCCTGACGCGCGCTTGCGGCAGGGCCTCGGCCAGCAACGGCCGGTCTTCCGGTGCAATCTGGTCGAATGGAACGCCGTTTCTGGCACTTTCGACCAACCGGGCGGGCAGGACCGGGTCATAGTCGGCGCCGAACCGCGATGAGCGCGTCTCGGCATAAGCCCAGCGTGCCTTCACCTCCTCGACAGGAACGATCTTCCCGAGCATTGCGCGCCCCGTGCTGCGACCAATGGCTGTTTCCCGGGGCGGGATAAGGCAAAGTGACGGTAATATGTCAAATTCGGCGGGGATTTACGACGGGAGCCCTCGCGGAATGGATGGCCAGAGGACAGCCTCGATCTAGAAAACCTGGTCGAAGGCCGCTTCCAGCCGCTTGAGGCTCGCGGGAACATCGCTCAGCTTGTCCAGACCGAACAGCCCGAGCCGGAAACTGCGGTAGTCCGGCCCTTCATCCACCATCAGCGGCACGCCGGCGGCGGTCTGCAAGCCCAGCGCAGCGAATTTCTTGCCGTTGTGGATCTCCGGATCGTCAGTGTAGCAAACAACCACCCCCGGCGCGCCGAAGCCATCCGCAGCCACAGTCTTCACGCCCCGCTCGGCGAGCATCGCCCGCACGGCATTGCCCTGCTCCCACTGCGCGGCGCGCAGCCGCTCGAAGCCTGCCGCCTGAGCTTCGGCCATGGCATTGCGCAATACGCGCAGGGCATCGGTCGGCATAGTCGCGTGATAGGCGTGCCCGCCTTGCAGATAGGCTTCCATGATCGTCAGCCACTTGCCAAGATCGGCGGCATAGCTGGTCGACTTGCTGGCGCGGCAGCGCTCCAGCGCGGCTTCGCGCATCATCACCAGTCCGGCCGACGGCGGCGCGGACCAGCCCTTTTGCGGCGCGGAGATCAGCACGTCTACGCCGGAAGCTTCCATGTCCACCCAGATGCAACCGGAAGCGATGCAATCCAGCACGAACAGCCCGCCCACATCGTGCACGGCATCGGCGACGGCGCGGACATAGTCGTCCGGCAGGATCATCCCGGAAGCCGTCTCGACATGCGGTGCAAATACGAGATCCGGTTTTTCCGCCGCGATCCGCTCGACAACCTCGTCGATCGGCGGGGGCGCGAAGGGGGCCTCCTTCCCCTCACCCTGTCGCCTGGCCTTGAGGACTATCTCCTCGGCAGGGATTGCGCCCGCCTCGAAGATCTGCGTCCAGCGATAGGAAAAGAAGCCATTGCGGATCACCAGCACCTTGCGACCGGTGGCGAACTGGCGGGCGACCGCTTCCATGCCGTAGGTGCCGCCGCCGGGCACGATCACGGCCGTCTCGGCCTTATGAACGCCGCACAGCGTCGCATGGATGTCGCGCATCACCCCCTGAAACGCCTGGCTCATGTGATTGAGCGATCGGTCGGTGAAGACGACCGAGTATTCGAGCAAACCTTCGGGATCTATGTCTGGGCGCAAGCCGGGCATCGGACTCTCCTTGTTGGCGCGGCCCGATTTCACGGATTGGCCCGGCAGTCAAACCCGGACGCGCAGATCGGCTGCCGGGAGTCGACAACGGAGCAACAATCAAACCATAATTCCCTCGTTCGAAGCCATGTCCGATCAGGGGAACCAACTCATGCCATATGGTACCGAAGCCATGCAGCCCGGCCGCGTCGCAGTCATCACCGGCGGCGCGAGCGGCATCGGCCTTGCAACCGCGCGAAAGCTTGCAGAGCGCGGCATGCGCATCTGCCTGGCCGATTGCGATGAGGAGACGCTGGCCGGTGCCGCGAAATCGATCGAGGGCGCGCTCCCGGTGCTGACCGATGTGGCCGATTTCGCCTCGGTCGAAGCGCTTGCCCGCACTGTGGCATCGAAACTCGGCCCGGTATCGCTGCTGATGAACCATGTCGGCACCGGCGGCGCCCGCAACCCGATGGAGGATCTGGAGCGCTGGCACTTCGTGATCCAGACCAACCTGTTCGGAGTGCTGCACGGAATACAGGCGTTCCTGCCCGCCATGGTCGAAAGCGGCCAGCCGGGCGTTGTGATCAACACGGGCTCGAAGCAGGGCATCACCACGCCGCCGGGCGACACCTCATACAATGTCAGCAAAGGCACGATCAAAGTATTGACCGAAGGGCTTTCCCACCAGCTGCGCAACACGGAAGGGTGCCGCGTCAGTGCGCATCTGCTCATACCCGGCTTCACCTTCACCGGCGGCCTTCGCAAGCGCCTGCCTGAAAGGCCTGCTTCCGCGTGGGAGCCGGAGCAGGTCGCGGACCGCCTGATTCAGGGCCTTGAGGCCGACGAGTTCTACATTTTGTGCGAAGACAATGAGACGACACGCGAAATGGACGAGAAACGCATCTATTGGGCCGCGCATGACCTGATCGAGAATCGCCCGGCCCTGTCGCGCTGGCATCCGGACTGGAAAGAAAGGTTCGAAGCATTCATGGCGCAGGGCAAGCTCCCAAGGAGCTGAGGCTGCGGCAAGAGGAGGAATACGCGGTGGAAGTTATCCTGATGGCAATCGGCGACGACCGGCCGGGGCTGACGCAATCGCTGGCCGACGCCATCGTAGAAGCGGAGGGCAACTGGCTGGAGAGCCATTTCGCCACGCTGGGCGGCAAATATGTCGGCTCGGTGCTGGTCGATCTCCCCCAGGACAAGGTTGCGGAGCTCAAAGCCGCCGTTCGCCGCATGGACGCAGCGGGGTTCAGCGTAAGCGTCCAGAGCGCGGCGGGCACGGCAGTCCCGCAAGGCAGGCCGCTGGGCTTCGAACTGGTCGGCAAGGACAGGCCCGGCATCGTGCGCGAAGTCTCGACCGCGCTGGCCGGGCTCGGCGTCAGCATCGACGACCTCGAAACCGGCACGGAGGAAGGCGCGATGTTCGGCGGCACGCTGTTTCGCGCTAGGGCACGCGTGCTCGTGCCGGGCGACACGTCGTTCGAGGACGTACGCCACGCGCTGGAGACAATCTCAGGCGAGATCATCGTCGATTTCGAGGACTGAGTCCGCGCTGACCAACACCCGCGAGAACGCCAGAGTGGATCGTCATTCCCGCGAAAGCGGGACCCCAGCTTCCAGGCCCTGAATTCGGCCTGCCCTCAGCAAATGGGTCCCCGCTTTCGCGAGGATGACGAATATTGTTTGAAACAGGTGCGATTCATCTTCGCACTCATTCAGAACCGGTTGTAACTCAACACTTCGGACACCGGCCTGCGCCAGGCCTTCTTGAACTCCGTGCCGACCGTGTAGGCGATCGGGAAGAAACCGACCTGGGTGTATTCCTCATGGGGAATGCCCAGCAGTTCGGCGATTTCCTTCTCGCGCCGCGTCGTCACCGTGGCCCAGATCGAGCCGAGCCCGCGCTCGCGCAAGGCAAGCATGAAGCTCCACACCGCCTGCACGATGGAGCCCCACATCGAGGCCTGCTCGACCAAGCCCTTCCCGTCCGGCCTGCCCGGCATCAGCGGGATCAGGATCGCCGGCATCCTGTCGAGCTTCTCGACCAGCGCCATCGCCGATTCGAGGATCTTGTCCTCGCCGGGAACGCCACTGTCGAGCGGGTTGGGAGTGGGCATCGCGCCGGTGTTGAGCAGGCCCATCGCCGCCTTGTATTCATCGGCCAGCCTGGCGACCATTTCCGGTTCGTCGACGATGATCCAGCGCCAGGTGTTGCGGTTCGAACCGTTGGGCGCCTGCAACGCGATCTCCAGGCATTCCTCGAGAATTTCGCGCGGAACCGGCCTGGTGACATCCAGGCGCTTTCGCACCGCGCGTGTGGTGGTCAGCACCTCGTCCACTGACAATCCGAGCTTCATTGTTCCTCTCCCAGCTAACCGGCCGCTTTGACGATCTCCGCCCAGCCGGCCTCGTCTATCACCTCGATACCGAGTTCGGCGGCCTTTTTCAGCTTCGACCCAGCGCCCGGCCCCGCGACCACAAGATCGGTCTTGGCCGAGACCGAGCCCGCCGCCTTGGCGCCCAGCCGCTCGGCCTGCGCCTTGGCCTCGTCACGGCTCATCGTCTCGAGCTTGCCGGTGAACACCACCGTCTTGCCGGCGACCGCACTGTCCCTCGTCTCGACGACATAGGGCGGCGGAGAGACTTGCGAGAGGATGTCTTCCCACACCTGCTTGTTGTGGTCCTCGTGGAAGAAGTCCCCCAGCGCCTCGACCACGGCGGGTCCGATGCCGTCGATGGCGGTAAGTTCGCCGACGGCTTCCTCGTCGCCCGCGTGGGCCTTTTCCGCAACGTCGCGCAGCGCCGGCAAGGCCGTGAAGTATTTCATCAGGTCGCGCGCCGTCACCGCGCCGACATGGCGGATGCCGAGCCCGAACAGCAGCCGCGCGGCATCGGGCTCGCGCTTCGCCTCGATCGCGCTCAACAGGTTGTCGACAGACTTTTCCTTCCACCCTTCGAGGGCGAGGATCTCGTCCCGGCGGGCTTTCAGGCGGAAGATATCGGCCGGGCTTTCCAGCCAGCCGCGGGCGAAGAAATCGGCAATCGTCTTCTCGCCCAGCCCCTCGATATCAAGTGCAGCACGGCTGACAAAATGCTGCAAACGCTCGGTTCTTTGCGCGGGGCAGATAAGCCCACCGGTGCAGCGCACATCGACCTCGCCTTCCTCGGCGACGGCCTCGCTGTCGCATTCGGGGCAGTGATCGGGGAAGACATAGGGCTTGCGCTTCTCGTCGCGCGTCAGGTTTTCCACAACCTGTGGAATAACGTCGCCCGCGCGCTGGATCACCACGCGGTCGCCCTCGCGCACGCCCAGCCGCTCGATCTCGTCGCGGTTGTGGAGCGTGACGTTGGTGACGGTGACGCCGCCGACCAGCACCGGCCGCAGCCGCCCGACCGGCGTGAGCTTTCCGGTGCGGCCGACCTGGATGTCGATCGCCTCCAGCACCGTCTCCGCCTTCTCGGCGGGGAACTTGTGCGCCAGCGCCCAGCGCGGCGCCTTGGCGACGAAGCCGAGCCGCTGCTGCCAGTCGAGCCGGTCGACCTTATAGACCACGCCGTCGATGTCATAGGGCAGGTCCGGCCGCATCCCCGCGATCGCTCGGTAGTGTTCCAGCATTTCGTCCAGACCCCCGCAGCGCACCAGGGCCCGCGAGACGGGAACGCCCCATTCCAGGATCAGCTGCATCATGCCGAACTGGGTCTGTGCCGGGACTTCGCTCGCAGCACCCCAGCCGTGCGCCCAGAACCGCAAGGGCCGCTTCGCGGTGACCGCGGGATCCTTCTGGCGCAGTGAGCCTGCCGCGGCGTTTCGCGGATTGGCGAACTGGCGCACCTTGGCCGGATCGAACTCGGCCCCTTTCGACTGCGCCTCAGCCTCGGCCTCTGCCAGCAGGCGCTGGTTCAACGCGACGAAATCGGCCTTCGCCATGTAAACTTCGCCGCGTATCTCGAAGACGGCGGGCACATCGCCGTGCAGCTCCTGCGGAATGTCGTCGATATGCGCGACATTGGCGGTGACGTCTTCGCCCACCTGCCCGTCGCCGCGCGTCGCCGCGCGCACCAGCCGCCCGTCCTCGTAGCGCAGCGAGCAGGACAGGCCGTCGACCTTGTCCTCGGCGGTCATGGCCACCGATTCGTCCTCGGCAAGGTTTAGGAACCGCCTGACGCGCGCCACGAACTCCGCGACTTCCTCGTCGGAAAAGGCGTTGTCGAGGCTCATCATGCGAACCTCGTGCGTGACCTTGCTCAGTGGCGAGGACGCGATCGCGTGGCCGACCTTGCGGCTGGGGCTGTCCTCGCGAACGAGATGCGGGAACGCCGCTTCCAGCTCGGCGTTGCGCCGCACCAGCGCATCGTATTCGGCGTCGGAAATCTCCGGCGAATCCTCGGCGTGGTAAAGCTTGTCATGCTTCGCGATCTCCTTCGCGAGGCGCATCAGCTCGTTGGCGGCATCGGCTTCGGAAAGATCGACTGTCAATCGAAGTCGCCCAGCGGAACGGTCTCGGTGCGATGCTCCATGCCGGCGACAAGGGACTGGATCGCTTCCATTCCCCGGCCGACCTGCGGCATGGTCAGGCAGGCATCGTAGGAGGCCTTGTCTGCCCAGACCTCGTTGATCCAGAAAGCGTCGGGATCGTCCTGTTCAAGCTGGATCAGGTAGACAAGCTTGCCCGGCACATCGCGCGAGCTTTCCTGCAAGGCCGCGATCAGCTCGTCCCGCTTGCCCGGCTTGGCTACCATCCGCCCGAGCAGACCCCAGTTTTCCTTCTCCGCCATCTCAAACTCCCTCCAGTAGCCGGTCGGCCTGCGCCCGGGCTTCGTCGGTGATTTCCGCGCCCGAAAGCATGCGTGCGATTTCTTCCTGACGACCAGCATTGTCCAGCAGCGTCACCGAAGTCTTCGTCACCGTGCCCTCGCTGGTCTTGTGGATCACGTAATGGGTGCCGCCGCGCGCCGCGACTTGCGGGCTGTGCGTCACCACCAGCACCTGCCCTCCGGCGGCCAGCCGCGCCAGCCGTTCGCCGATCGCGCTCGCCACGGCGCCGCCGACGCCGCGGTCGATCTCGTCGAAGATCATCACCGCCGCGCCGCCTTCCTCGGCAAGCGCGACTTTCAGCGCGAGGATGAAGCGCGACAGCTCGCCGCCGCTCGCGATCTTGGCCAGCGGCGCGAAATCGGCGCCGGGATTGGTGCTGATCAGGAATTCGACCGAATCCATGCCTTGCGGTCCCCAGCGATCCTCGGCCAGTTCGGTGACCGTCGTGCGGAACCGCGCGGCGTCGAGCTTGAGCGGAGCGAGCTCGCCCGCCACCGCATCGTCGAGCCGAAGCGCCGCTGCCACGCGGTTGGCGTGAAGCGCCTCCGCCCGGGTCCGGAACGCCTGCCCCGCCGCCTCGGCCGCCTTTTCCAGCCCCGAAATCTCCTCCGCACCGCTTTCGATGGCATCGAGGCTACCGCGCATCTCGCGCATCTTCGCGGGCAGATCGTCGACGGCGCAGTCATGCTTGCGTGCCGCCGCGCGCAGATCGAAAAGCCGCGTCTCGATCCGGTCGAGTGCCTGCGGATCGTGGGACAGCGCCTCGGAGGCGCGCTCGAGCCGGTCCTCGGCCTCGGACGCCTCGATCACGGCGCGGTCCAGTGCTTCGAGCGCCTGGGTCAGCAAAGGGTGCTCCGCGGCAATGCGATCGAGCCGGCGGGCCGCGCTGCGCAAGACAGCAAGCGCCGAATCCGATCCGGACCACAAGTGCTGCAGCTCGGCAAGGTCGCCGGTGAGTCGTTCCCCCTTCTGCATCGTCGCCCTCGCTTCGGCGAGTTGTTCCTCCTCGCCTTCGCAGGGCTCCAGCGCCGCCAGTTCGGCCAGATGCGCCAGCAGCAGGTCCTGATCGGCCGACGCCTTGTCCACCCGCGCCCGCGCCGCTTCCAGCACGTCCCGCGCCGTGCGCCAGTCACGCCACGCCGCTTCCACCCCCGCGACATCGGCTCCGGCGAAGCGATCGAGCAACGCGCGATGGCCGCGCGGATTGACGAGCCCGCGATCGTCATGCTGGCCATGCAGTTCGACAAGATGCGGCGCTATCTCGCGGAGCAGAGCAACACCGACGCTCTGGTCGTTGACAAAGGCCTTGCTTCCGCCGTCACATTTCAACTGCCGCCTGAGGATCAGCGGCTCGCCCGGCTCGATCTCCACTTCGGCGTCGTCGAGCACCGCGCGGACCGGTTCGGGCAGCCGGGCGAATTCGAAGCTGGCGGTCACACTCGCCTTTTCCTCACCCGCGCGCACCAGTGAGCTGTCGGCGCGGTTGCCCAGCACCAGCCCCAGCGCGTCAAGCAGGATCGACTTGCCCGCGCCGGTCTCGCCCGTCAGCACGCCGAGACCATCGGAAAAGCCGAGGTCGAGCGCCTCGATCAGCACGATATTGCGGATGGAAAGCCGGGTAAGCATGTTCGCGGCCCGTTCTAGCCGAACCGCAAAGGCGCGTCACGATATCAACCTTCTGTTCCCACACTCACGTCATTCCCGCAAAAGCGGGAACCCAGCTCCAGCCCTCACCATCTGATCGAGTGTCGGAAGCTGGTTCCCCGCTTTCGCGGGGATGACAAAGGAGATCGCTCGAGAACTCAGGCTCAGGTAGCTTCGGTCCCAGGCGCGTGCTTGTTCATCAGCGCGAAGGCCTTGCGATACCATTTGCTGCCCCCATAGTTCGCGCCGAGGACGGCAGCGGACTTCTGGGCCTCTTCGGGAAGGCCGAGGGAGAGATAGCATTCGACCAGCCGGTAGAGCGCTTCCGGTGTGTGGCTCGTCGTCTGGTATTCGTCGATCACAGTGCGGAAGCGGACCGTCGCAGCCAGCCATTTCCCGCTGCGCTGGTAGAAGCGGCCGATCGTCATTTCCTTGCCGGAAAGGTGATCGTTTACGAGATCGATCTTCAGCCGCGCATCGGCCGCGAAATCCGTCTTCGGATAGCGGCGCACGACTTCGGTCAGCGCCTGCTTGGCCTGTTCCGTCACTTTCTGGTCGCGCGAGACATCGCTGATCTGCTCGTAATAGGAGACCGCGACGAGGTAGAAGGCGTAGGCCGCGTCCTTGTTGCCCGGATGGATCGACAGGAAGCGCTGCGCCGACTGGATCGCCTTGGAATAGTCGCGCGCCACGTAATAGCTGAATGCGCTCATCAGCTGGGCACGGCGCGCCCATGGCGAATAGGGGTGCTGACGCTCGACCTCGTCGAACAGGGCCGCGGCCTGCCGGGTGTCGCCTTTGTCGAGCCGGGCCTTGGCGGCCATGTAGAGAGTGTCGACGTCACGCGCGACGTAGGCGGTGTCCTTGTTCTTGCCCCCGCGCCCGGCACAGCCGGAGGTCAGGACAAGCGCGCCCGTGGCGACGGCAAGCACGGCAAGCTTCAGCGGCGATCTCTCAGACATGGCGGGGTCTATAGCCACCACCGGCGTGAACGCCAAGTGAAGTTGCAGATCATCGCCGCCTCTTGTCGACCGGCAGAAATAATGGAACATGTGTTCAGCACAACGACCATATCCATGCCCGGGGAGAATCACGCGGTGGCAAGCCAGCCTGTCCAATCGAAACGCAGCTATTGCAAGGTCTGCACGGTGCAATGCGGCATCATGATCGACGTGGAAGGCGACCGGATCGTCAAGGTTCGCGGCGACAGGAACCACCCGATGACCAAGGGCTACACCTGCCCGAAGGGACGCGCCATCGGCGGCTCCCACCACCATCCGGACGCGATCGACCGGCCGATGATCCGCAAGGACGGAGCGCTCGTGCCGGTGAGCTGGGACAAAGCGCTGGACGACCTTGCCGCCCGGCTCGGCGCCGTGGTCGAGAAGCACGGGCCCAACTCGGTTGGCGTTTTCTTCGGCAGCGGGCTCGGCATGGATTCCTCAGGCTACCGCATGGCGGAGAAATTCTACGGCAATCTCGGTACGCCGCCGAAATTCACGCCGATCACGATCGACGGTTCCGCCAAGATCGCGGTATCCAGCCTGGTCGGCGGCTTTCCCGGGCTCACGCCCAAGATCGATTTCGACAATGTCGACATGCTGGTTTTCGTCGGCACCAACCCGATGGTCAGCCACGGGCACAACAACGGCATGTTCAACCCGGCGGGGCCGATCCGCGCCGCCGCGGCACGCGGGGATGTCTGGACGATCGACCCGCTGTTCACCGAGACCGCGAAATTCTCCAATCGCCACATCGCGCCCTATCCCGGCAAGGACTATGCGATCCTCGCCTGGCTCACCCGCGAGATCATCGACGGGGGGCCGGTAAATCCCGCCCAGCCGATCCGCGGACTCGAGGAACTGCGCGCCGCGCTCGACGGGTTCGACCTTGCGACCGCCGCCGCGATTTCCGGCGTCGCGGAGCAGGACATGGAAGAGCTGCTCGCCGCGATCCGGTCGCGAGGCAAGGTCGTGGTCGAAACCGGCACCGGCGTCACGATGTCGGAAACCGCCAATGTCACGCACTGGCTTTCCTGGGTGATGATGATCCTGACCGGCGCGATCAACCGCAAGGGCGGCATCTGGTTCCATCCGGGATTCATCACCCGGTTCGACAGTTTCGAGCTTCCGATCATCGAAGATCCCTTCACGCCCGGCCCACCGACCATGCCCGGCGTCTCCGGAATCATCGGCGACTGGGCCTGCGGCGCGCTGCCGGGCGAAATCGAGGCGGGCAACATCCGCGCCATGGTCAATTTCGGCGGCAGCCTCTTGCGCTCCTTCCCCGACGCCAACGTGCTCGCTCCGGCGCTGCAGCAGCTCGACGTCTGCGCCACCTTCGAGATCATCGAGAACGAGACGACCGAGCTTTCAACCCACGTCCTGCCGACCAAGGACCAGGTCGAGCGGCCGGAGATTTCTCTCTGGGACACGCTGAGCTCGCGGGTCGCGATGCAGCATTCGCCCGCCATCGTTCCGCCGATGGGCGAGCGACGCTCGGGCTGGTGGGTGATTTCGCAGCTGATGAAGCGGATGGGGATGGAAGTGCCCGAAGGGGTACCCGACGACGACCGCCAGCAAGGCGCGGACGAGCAGATGCTGTCGCGGCACCTCGTTCAGGGAGCGCGCTGCACCTTCGAGGAAGTCGCGGCAAGCGGCTATGTCGAGAAGCCGCTGGAATTCCCGGGACAATGGGTCGACGCCCATATCGAACGGATGGGCGGCTGGAACCTGGCTCCGCAGCGGCTGCTGGAATTCTGGGAAGGCATCCGCCGCAAGGACGAGGCGGAGCTCGGCGAGCCACGCCCGCTGGCCTTCATTTCGCGCCGCCAGCGCCGCAAGCTCAACGCATCGCTCGATTTCCTCGGCAGCCCGGCGGACATCATCCTCAACCCCGCGGATGCAGCGGCCCACGGCATCGCCCATGGCGACAAGGTGCGGGTCCACACCGACCGGGGCGAGATCTTCCTCGACGCCAATGTCGATGAAGCCATCCGGCCGGGCGTCGTTTCAATCCCGCACGGCCATGGCGTCGCCAATGTCAACCACCTGACCAATACCGAGAAGGTGGACCCGCTCGGAGGAATGGTGCTCTACACCGGCATTCCCGTCGAAGTGGAGCCGGTGCCGGCCTGATCCGTCAGGCGAAGGCTTCTTCGCCTTCCAACTTCGTGCGGTGCATCAGCCGGCCGCTCTTGTGGTCGTAGGGCATCGCGCGGTGCATGGTGCCGGTGTTGTCCCACACCACCATGTCGCCCAGCTTCCAGTGATGGCGATAGACGAAGGGCGGGCTCGTCGCCCAGGCGCGCAGGCGCACCAGCAGCGCTTCGCTTTCGGCGATGTCCATGCCTTCAACCTGCAATGCGGTCGCGCCCAGCACCAGCGACTTGCGACCCGACTGGTGCTTCCACACCAGCGGCAGCGTGTTGGAACCGATCGCCTGCCACTGCTTCATCCGCTCATAGCTGGGCTCGGGATCGTGATAGAGCTGCGAACGCCACATGGCGTGAACCACCTTCAGCCCCTCGATCTCGCGCTTCTCATCTTCGGGAAGATCGTCGTAGGCGGCATAGGTGTTGCAGAACTCGGTCTCGCCGCCGGTCTTGGACAGGCTGCGGCTCGACATGATCGAGGCGAGGATCGGCACTTCGGCCATGGTCCCGTCGATATGCCAGTAGAACGCACCCTTGAGGTAGTCGGCGTTGGGATTGATTTCGGGATCCATGGTGATCGGATAGACGAAATCGCCTTCCCGGCCCTGCGACTCCGTATGTTCGTGGGCGAAGGTTCCCAGCGTATGGGTGAACGCGATCTGCTCTTCGTCGGTCATGTTGATCTCGGGGAACACGATCACGCCGCGCTCCTCCATGATCTTCCTGATTTCCTGAGCTTTTTCGCCGCTCAGCAAAGTCGCCTTGTCGGCATGGACAATCGAGCCGATTTTCGGCGCGGCGTCAGTGACTTCCCAGCGGGAAGCTGCGGCAACGGTCATTGTGTTCTCCCCAATACGGGCTGTTATTCAATTGATTGAACACTTGTACAGCGCGAGGCGGAGTCGCGTCAACCTCGGCGCGCCGCCGTCAGGCGTCCTGTTTCTCCAGATCGCCGTCGTGAAGTTCCGCCCAGGTGACGCCCACCTGCGACGGATCATAGGGGATCACCGGCGGGGCATCTCCATAGGGATCGAGCGTGTGGATGAACCGATGGGTGCCGATCATGTGCCCGCAGGTCTGTCCCAGTTCGATGATCTCCGCGGTGGTGAACACCTCGGCAAGCCCACGATAGATCTCGTCGTCGATACTGTGATGATCCGTCGCCAGCAGGTCGAGGAACCGGAGCGCACGGCGCTCGCGCTCGGACAGGTCGTCGCGCAATGAAGGGTCGGCGAGGCAGGCGACGACGTCCTCGGTCACGTCGTCGACCTTGCGCGCATTCATGCACGGATCGCAGCCGCCGAGCTGGGCGCTGCGGATGCGCAGCATCTCGAGCAGCTTTCCGCCCAGCAGGTGCCTTGGATAGTTGTAGTGACGATCGCCGTCATCGGGGACGTGCTCGTGCAGGGAATAGGCCATGATCCGCGTCGCGGTCTTGTCCGCTGGCGAACCGCCATGCTGGATCGTGTGCTCCATGCGGGCCCGTTCCTTGTCCGGCAGGGCTTCCCATGGAAGCGGCTCGATACGAGGCATGGTCGATCTCCCTGTCTTGCAGCTGTGTCGTATCCCGACTGCATATGACAGCAACCCGTCGCCAGCAAGCGAACCGGTCCGGCGAGACGGAGGCTTCGCGTCAGCTCTCCGAGACGCCGGGCGTTGTCTGCGGATACCAGCGCCTGCCGAACCAGAATGCGGCATTGACCAGCATGATCAGCACGGGGACCTCTACCAGCGGGCCTATCACCGCGGCGAACGCGACAGGCGAGGCCAGCCCGAACGCGGCGATGGCGACGGCGATGGCCAGCTCGAAATTGTTGCTCGCGGCGGTGAAGGCGACCGCGGTGGTGCGCGGATAATCGGATTCGATCAGTCGCCCCATCGCAAAGCTGATCACGAACTGCAGCACGAAATAGATCGCCAGCGGCACGGCGATGCGCAGCGTGTCCAGCGGCAGCCGTACGACGTCTCCGCCCTTGAGGCTGAACATGGCGACGATCGTGAACAGCAGCGCGACCAGCGTTACCGGCGCGATGCGGGGCAGGAAGCGCTGCTCGTACCACTCGCCGCCCTTGCGCGCGATCAGGATGCGCCGCGTGAGGAAACCGGCGGCGAAGGGGATGCCGAGATAGATCAGCACGGCCTGGGCGATCGTCCAGAAGCTGACGTCGATAACGCTGCCCTGCAGGCCGATCAGCGGCGGCAGCACCGCCAGGAAGAACCATGCGTAGACGCTGAAGAACAGGATCTGGAACAGCGAGTTGAACGCCACCAGTGCCGCGACATATTCGTTGTCGCCGCGCGCGAGCTGGTTCCACACCAGCACCATCGCGATGCAACGCGCCAGGCCGATCAATATGACGCCGGTCATGTAGGCCGGCTCGTCCCGCAGGAACAGGACCGCCAACACAAACATCAGCACCGGGCCGATCACCCAGTTCTGGAAGAGCGACAGGGCGAGCACCCGCTTGTCTTCAAAGACGCGCGGCAATTGCTCGTAGCGCACGCGCGCCAGCGGCGGATACATCATCAGCACCAGGCCGATGGCGATGGGGATGTTGGTCGAACCGACGGACAGCGCGTCGAGCGCCCTGGGCAGCCCTTCGAACACGGTTCCCAGCAGCACGCCGAGCGCCATGGCGAGGAAGATCCACAGTGTCAGGTAGCGGTCCAGGAAGGACAGCCGGCGTCGCGGTGCCGACGCTGCCTGCGCCGCGTTCACGCGCCGTGCTCCGTGATCCGTGTTGCGCCTTCGGATCGGCCGATTTCCTTGAGCTTTCGTTGCATGGCGAGCGCATCGAGACTTTCGATCGGCAATTCCAGGAACAGTTCGATCCGGCGACGCAGATAGCGCAGTGCTTGTACGAAAGCCTCGCGCTGGCCTTCACCCTCGACCGCAGCCGGGTCCTCGATCCCCCAATGCGCGGTGACGGGATGGCCGGACCACACAGGACAGGATTCTCCCGCTGCATTGTCGCACACGGTGAAAATGAAATCGAACCGGGGCGCATCCGGGCCCGAAAATTCGTCCCAGCTTTTCGACCGCAGTCCTTCGGTCGAAAAGCCGAAACCGGCCAGCACCTGAAGCGCCATCGGATGGACAGCTCCCTTCGGCTGGCTCCCGGCGCTGTAGGCATTGAAACGCCCCGCCCCGTCATGGTTCATCAGCACTTCGCCGATGATCGAGCGGGCGCTGTTGCCCGTGCACAGGAACAGCACGTTCCAGACCTTGTCCGGCATCATTTCCTCCGTTCAGCAGCAGGCGAGTTCGGCGACGAGCGGTTCGCAAAGCTCCGCGCGCCCGCCGCAGCAATCCTTGGCGAGGAACAGCATAAGCTCCCGCAACCGCGCGATGTCCGCCCGGTACTGGATGATCCGGCTGCGCCGCTCGGCAGTGACCAGCCCGGCCCGCGCGAGAATGCCGAGATGACTGGAAAGCGTGTTGGCCGGCACTTCCAGCGCGCGAGCAAGCTCGCCGGCGGGTAGCCCCTCGGGCTCGTGCCTGACCAGCAGGCGGAAAGCTTCGAGCCGGGTCTCCTGCGAGAGCGCACCGAACGCGGCCAATGCGTCGATATTTTTCATATTTCGAGAATTATCGAACTAATGCTCGCCGAGCAAGTGTTCTCCGATGACTGCGAAGGCGATTTTTCGAGCGGAAGCGGAGGTCCGGAGTCGACGCAAAAGCGGCCATTCCGGCCTCCCGATCGACTTCCCGAATCCGGACATTCATTGAACGCCCTATTCGGCCCTAGCGTCGTCCTCGGTGGCTTCTCACAGGCGAGGTTCGCGGCGCGGCTAATCCTTAGCGGCGGTCGCCAACCTCGAACGTGACGCTGCCCAGCCTGCCCGGGAACTCCCTGTTGGGCGCATAGTCATCGCTGACCGAGGTGGCGTCGTCGCGGCCGACGTCAAAGCTCTCGGGAACCACGCCGTTGATCGAAAGCGGGATTTCCTCGCGCAGGATCGTGGTACCGTCGAGCGCCATCGTCACCAGTTTCACCGCTGCATCGCTGCTGTTGGCAGGCTTGATGCTTAGCGTGATCTCATGAGGGCCCGGCCCGACCGCTTGTGCTGCCGAGACCTTGGTGACATCGCCGCCGAGCGAACGGGCGACGAAACGGGGCATGCCGTCCTTGAGATAGAATGCGGCGCCGCCATGCTGCCCGCCCAGCGCGAAGATCGGTCCTGTTTCGGTTCCCGCATCGAGTTCGACATGGGCGGTGACGGAGAAATCGCCACGTTCGATGGGCGGTGCGGATTGCTTGAACATGCGAGCAATCGGGCCCGTGAAGTGCCACTTTCCACCGCGCGCCCTGAAATCGGCTGCATTGCGCTGCGCCGCCTCGATTGCCGCGGTCCGTTGCCCCGCTATCGGATTGATGTTGAATCGCCTGGCAGCGGCTTCGAAGCCTGCCGCCAGCTCGTCCAGCTTCTTCGGGTTCCTGCCCGCGAGGTCAGTCACTTCGCCCTGGTCGGAATTGAGGTCGTAGAGCTGCCAGGGGCTGTCTGTCTTGGCGCGCGCAGTGATGTCCCAGGCATTGAGACGCGAAGGGGCGACGATCTTCCAGCCGTCCTCCCAGAACCCGCGGTGTCCGAACATCTCGAAATATTGCGACCTGCTTGCGGGAGCCGCGCCCTTCCCTGTCAGTGTATAGGCGAAGCTGATTCCGTCGAACGGTGACTGTTTCGCTCCGTTGACCACGGCGGCGGGCTCAACCCCGACAATATCGAGGATCGAAGGCAACAGGTCGGAAACATAGGTGAAGTCGGCGTTCCAGCCGCCCGCCTTGCCACCGATGCCCGGCGTCGAGACGATGAGCGGCACCCGGACGCCACCTTCGTAGGTGGTCTGCTTGTAGTACCTGTTCGGGGTATTGCCGGCGACAGCCCAGCCGAAGGCGTAATGGGGATAGGTCTCGGGCCCGCCCCATGCGTCGAGCCGCTCGAGGTTTTCTTCGGCACTCGGAAGCGGGCCGGTGGCGAAATACAATTCGTTGAAGGTGCCTTCGGGGCCACCTTCCGCGCTGGCGCCGTTGTCGGAGACGATGACGACGATGGTGTTGTCCAGCTCGTCGCGCCGTCCCAGTTCGTCGAGAATACGGCCGAACTGCTCATCGGCATGGCTCAGCGCTGCGGCAAAGACTTCCATCTGCCGAGCGAACAGCCGTTTTTCATCGGGAGACAGGCTGTTCCAGGCCGGCATGCTGTCGGGACGAGGAGCAAGCTTCGTGCCCTTTGGCACGAACCCGCGAGCGACCTGGGCTTCAAGAATTTGTTGGCGGGCCTTGTCCCAGCCAATGTCGAACTTGCCCTGGTAGCGGGCGATCCACTCCTGTGGCGCGTGGTGCGGTGCATGGGCAGTACCGGTTGCCCAGTACATCATGAAGGGCTCGGGCCGCGCTTCTCCGTCGCGCGAACGGATCATGTCGATCGCCTCGTCAGCGAGATCGTCGTTGAGGTGGTAGTCCTTGCCTTCCGGATTGACCGGAACCGTGTCGCGCCAGAGGTGCGGATGGAAATTGTCGGTCTCCGAAGCAACGAAGCCGTAAAAGCGGTCAAAGCCCTGGCGCAGAGGCCAGTAGGTGAACGGGCCCGAAGGCGACGTATCCCCGACGGGGAGGTGGTCCCATTTGCCGAGCGCGAATGTCCGGTAGCCGGCCTGGCGCAAATTCTCCGCCAAGGTTCCAGCCGACGCAGGAATGCGGCCATTGTAACCCGGAAGTTCGCGGGCGAACATGTTGTGGCCGCCCATGTTGACCGTGTGCGCATTGCGACCCGTCAGCATTGCCGCACGGCTTGAAGAGCAGATCGGAGTAGTGTGGTAATTGGAATAGCGCACGCCCCTGGCCGCGACGCGGTCTATATTGGGCGTGGCGACAAGGCCGCCGAAGCAAGACAATTGGGCAAAGCCGACGTCGTCCAGCATCCATATGAGGACATTTGGACGCTGTTGTTGCTGCTCGGCCGGTTTGGCAACTGCCAACACCTGCTGCGCTTGTTCCCTGCCGAGCGCTGGTCCGGCAAGGCCGACCGCAAGAGCTGCAAGGCTAGCAGTAACCGCGCATGTCCGAAGCCGCCAGTCAATGACCATCTGTCTCCCCAAAGTCATTTTGGGGAGAAATGCGCTAGCCGATAACATGCTGTCCAATGCATATTGCAGACTGATGCCATGCTTTTAGGTAATATCAATCGGGTTTCGACCAACTTCGTGAAGATTCTCGCCTCTGGGTGAATGACTGCTTTCGCCAATTCTCATTCCAAAAGCTGCCTGTCCGCTTGCCACCCCATTCCTGCCGTTGCCCCTGCTTGGTGTGGAACCCAAAAAGCCGAAGGCCCGCCTTCCCCAAGGAAAGCGGGCCTTCTGCAATCGGCATTGGCCGAGCGATCAGTTGAAGGGTTCTTCGCCTTCCAGCTTGGTGCGGACCATCATGCGGCCGCAGGAGGGATCGTAGGCCTCGGCGCGGTGGAGCGTGCCGGTGTTGTCCCAGATGATCATGTCGCCCGCGGTCCATTCGTGGCTGTAGCTGAACGGCTCGCTCGTCGCGAAATCGCGCAGGCCGTGGAGCAGCTCCGCGCTCTTGGTGTGATCGACGCCGACCACATGATGCGCGGTGCAGCCGAGCACCAGAGACTTGCGGCCATCCTTGTGTTCCCAGACCAGCGGCAGCTCCGCTTCGCCGGCCTGCATGAAGCCCTTGAGCTTTCGGATATCGGGTTCCGGTTCGTAGTAGAACATCGAGGCCCAGGGCGCATGGATGACCCGCAGCTTGTCGATCTCCTGCTTGGTCTCCTCGGGAAGCGCGTCATAGGCGGCATAGGTGTTCGCGATGCCCGTATTGCCGGTGCCCTTGGGCGACGGCACGCGGCACGAGAGCAGCGACGCCAGGATCGGCACGGTGTTGCGCACGCCGTCGAGGTGCCAGTAGAGCGAGCCCTTCAGGTATTCCGCGCTGGACGGGTTCTTCTCGACATCGAGCGTGATCGGGTGGACGTTCTCGCCATGATCGCCTTCCGGCGCGAAATTGCCGAGCGTCTTGGTGAAGGCGACCTGCTCGTCATCGGTGAAGTTGATTTCGGGGAAAACGAGCACGCCGCGCTGCCCCAGCAATTCGCGGATCTCGCCCGCGATATCGCCGGAAAGCAGCTCTTCCTTGCTGTTGAGGATACGGCTGCCGATATTCGGCTTGATTTCTTCGTGCTTGAGTTCGGTCTTGGTGGCAACCGACATCATCGGGACTCCATGGTGATTGGCTGATTGCTGAACGCCTGTACAGAAATGCGCCCTCGGCGTCGAGATGCGCCGGATGCCGACGGAAGTCCGGATTGTCCCGAGAGGAATCCGGCGCTCCCGGCATTGAACCGGCGCGCTTTTCCTAGAATGCTGCATCCGAAACGGGGATGGGCATGGACAGGCACGAACAGATCCGCATCGCCAGGAGGCTGCTGGCGCATATCGAGAACGGCACCGCCGAATCCGCCCCGCACCAGCTCAAGGTCGAGATCTCGAGATATTCCGACCCGGCCCTGTGGGAGGCGGAAGTGGAAGCGTTCTACAAGCGCTTGCCGATCGTCGCGGGGATGTCCTGCGAACTGCCCGCTCCGGGCACCTTCAAGGCAGACGAGATAGTCGGCGTCCCGGTCCTGCTGGTGCGAGACGGCGAAGGTCGCCTGAGAGCATTCCTCAACGTGTGCCGGCACCGCGGCGCGCCGGTCGCTGCCGGCTGCGGCCAGGCGACGCGCTTTTCATGCCCCTATCATGCCTGGACCTACGATCAGGCCGGACAGCTGGTGGGCATAACCAGCGAGGAAACCTTCGGGCCGATCGATCGCAGCAGGCATGCGCTCACCCCGCTGCCCTGCGCGGAGCGGGCCGGTCTGATCTTCGTTGGCCTGACGCCCGGAATGCCCTTCGACATCGACGCCTACCTTGCCGGAGTCGACCGGCACATCGCAGCTTCCGAGCCGGAGACGCTGCACTACGGCGGAGAGCGGCTCATCGACGCGCCGAACTGGAAGATCGTCATGGAAGGGCACCTCGAATCCTACCATTTCGCCAGCCTGCACCGGAACAGCATCGGCCCCACCACTTTCAACAATTGCGGGGCCATCGACCGCTTCGGCCCGCACATCCTGATTACCGTCGCCCACAAGCACATCGTCGAGCTTCGCGATCGGCCGGAATCCGAGTGGCACCCGCTGCGCGACGGCATGATCACCGCGCAATATGTCCTGTTTCCCGGTGCCAGCATCACGCTTCTGGGCAATGGAATGATGGCGCAGATGGTGCGGCCGGGGGAAGAGACCGGACGGTCCACCAACACGATGGTCATGGGCTTCTACGAGCCCGCCGACGATCCCCGGACGGCGACCGAGCAGGCGGCCTTCCTCGACCGCATCCGCTCGGTGCTCGCCGACGAGGACTATGCCGCCGGGTTCGATATCCAGAGAGGTCTGAAAAGCGGCGCCCAGCAAGAGGTCACCCTGGGCCTGAACGAGCCGGGCGTGATCTATTACCACGAAACGATGCGCGACATCCTGGCCGAAGCGAACGGTTGAGAGAGACCCGCTGCGCCGCGGTCTCAGGTTGGGAAACCGCGACAACCGCCTCAGGCGAAGGGTTCCTCGCCCGCAAGCTTGGTGCGGTGCATCAGTCGGCCGCTGTCCGCCGGGTAGGGCGTCACCCGGTGCAAGGTGCCGGTGTTATCCCACATCACCATGTCGCCGATGCTCCATTCATGGCTGTAGGTGAAGCGCTCCTGGGTCGCCCAGTCGCGCAGCCAGACAAGCAGTTCGAGCCCTTCGAGCGGGTCCGTGCCGACCACGTTCACGGCGGTATTGCCGATCACCAGCGACTTTCGGCCCGACCGGTGCTTCCACACCAGCGGCAGGGTGTTGCGCGGGATTTTCTGCCACTCGCTGAACCGCTCGTAACTCGGCTCGGGCTCGAGGCTGAGATGCGCGCCGGCGTGGGCATGCACCGCGCGCAGGCCCTCGATCTGGCGTTTCCGCTCGTCCGGAAGCTCCTCATACGCCGCGTAGGTATTGCAGAATTCCGTCTTCCCGCCGCTCGCCGAAAGCACGCGGGCGCTCATGATCGAGGCGCGGATCGGCACCTCGTTCATGTAGCCGTCGAAATGCCAGAAGAACGAGGTGCGGGTGAAATCCGCGCTGGCGCTCACGCGCGGGTCGATGGAAATCGGCGTGACGCCGCCGTCCGCCAGGTCCGGTGCGTAATCGCCCAGCGTTTTCGTGAAGGCGATCTGCTCGTCGTCGCTCAGGCCGATTTGCGGGAAGACGAGGACGCCGCGCCGCTCGAGCAATTCGCTCAGCTCCGCGCCATGCTCGCCGCCCAGCAGCGCCTCCTTGCTTGCCGACACCTCGGCGCCGATCAGCGGCTTGATCCCGCGATAGGCGAGTTGTGTCTTGTCCTTCACCGCCATTGCATCATCTCCCGGCCAGCCGCGGCCGGAAGTGTGACCGATGGAAAGGCGGGCGGTCAAGCAGGCGGGAAACCGGATATGCCCCCCTCCGCACTCCTGGTCACGGCCCACGGTGCCGGGCTCAGGCAATGGATGTCGCAATGCCGCCCTTGCCCTGATTGACTATGGTTACGGTTCGTTAGCCAGTGTTGGCTAAACACCCGTTCAAGTTACGTCACGGCATCGAAACCAGGGTTGGAGCCTCCACATCAATGGAACAGCAGTCGCAAGACTCGCTCCGCACCAAGGATGCCACCATTGCCCTAGCCTACAAGCCGATCATACGCGGCTACTTCGCGGTGGCTGCCGCATACTATGGCATCATGACGCTGACGCATTTCTGGCTACTGGAGGGCTCTTCGCTGGCGCTCCTGGCGTCGGTGTCCAGCATCGCCTTCATCGCGGCCCTGATTGCCTATCACCTGGTTGGCAGGGATATCCACATCGCCCAGTTGGAAATCCTGACCAACACCATCAACCTGCTTGTCGTTGCGAACGTACTCGCCGCCCTGCATGTGGAATTCAGCCAGCTCAAGCTCGTCTACTTCATCATGATGGCGATGATCTTCGCTTTCGCCAGCGTCAGCATGCGCCAGGCCATGATCTCGATAGGCATTGCCCTGGTCGGCCTGTTTTCGCAGGCGATCAGATACGATGCGCAAAGCCAGATCATGCATGGCTTTGTTGGATTTGCGGCGGCGATAAGCGCAGTCGCGATCGCCTACTTCCTGCGGCGCGCCATCGGATTGGCTATCGCCGACCGTCAGCAGGCGGACCATGCAAGAGCCTACGCCGAAACGCGTTTGGCGGAAGCATTGGAACTCAGCGAAAAAATGCGCCTTCAGTCGATGTCGGACAGCTTGACAGGCCTGCCCAATCGCCGCGCTTATTATGACAAGCTCACCGAAGGAAAACTGGAAGCGGCGAAGTCCCGAACGGTCTGGCTGATCCTGTTGGATCTCGACGGTTTCAAGGCGGTAAATGACAATTACGGGCATCTCATGGGCGACGAGCTGCTCAAGAGCGTGGCCGATCGCCTCCGAAGCCATTGCACCAAGGATGCACATGTAAGCCGGATAGGCGGAGATGAATTCAGCATAATCTACTTCGGCGACGCACACGAGATCAGCGTCGAGAACTGGTGTAGTTCGCTGCTCGACCGGCTGGCAAAGACCTACCTGATCGAAGATCGGCTTATCCGGATAAGCGGTTCGATAGGATGCTGCAGGATTTCATCCGAGGACCCCGATTCCACCTTGATGCAAAAGGCCGATTTCGCACTTCTCCACGCGAAGAAGAGCGGGAAGAACAGGGTCGTCCTGTTCGAAGGCAGGCATGCCGAAAAGGCCGCCGAGCATTTCATGATCGAGAAAGCGCTTCGCGCGGCAGACTTCGACCGCGAGATTGAGCTCGTATTCCAGCCGCAGTACCATATCGACAGACAGGAAGTCGTCTGCGTCGAAACGCTTGCGCGGTGGAACAGCCCATCCATCGGGAAAATCGGGCCCGAGCAGTTCATCAGGATCGCGGAAGAAACCGGCCTGATAGCCAATATCACCCTCAGCGTGTTCAAGAAGGCGATCGCCGCACTTGACGGCTTCGACGACCCGGTTCCCCTGTCCGTCAACCTTTCGGCCAACGATCTGAACTCGAACAGGACAATCGACGATCTGATCGCATGTTTGGACGAAAGCAACGTCCGGCCTGAACTGATCGAATTCGAAATCACGGAAACAGCCATGATGACCGACGCCGGCCGGGCAACTGCCAATTTGCGCAGATTGTCCAAACGCGGTCATTCCATAGCGTTGGATGATTTCGGGACCGGCTTTTCCAATTTCAGCTATCTGAGAACCTTGCCGATCGACAAGTTGAAAGTCGATCGTTCATTTCTCGAAAACAAGGCCGACCCCATGACCGAGCGGATACTGCATTCGCTTGTCGGCATGGCCAGAACGCTCGAAGTCCATTGCCTGCTCGAAGGCATCGAAAGCGAACTGGACATGCTCATGGCGAAACGGGTCGGCGCCCAGTCCGTCCAGGGCTACCTGTTCGGCATGCCGTTGAGCGCCGACGAAATGCGTGCTCTCAGGCGTAACCCGCCGCTTCTGAAACAAACCGGATGATCGACACGAACCGGATGGGTCCCGCAGACCGGTGCCCCCTCCTGGTCCGCTCCCGCTTGACGCGGGAAATCCCTAGCTGAAGGGCTCGTCGCCCAGCAGGATCGTGCGGCGCAGCAGCCGTCCGCAGTCCGGATCGTAGGGCATGGCCCGGTGCAAGGTGCCGGTGTTGTCCCACATCACCGCGTCGCCCACTTCCCATTCATGGGCGTAGTGATAGGGCTCGCTGGTCGCGAACTCGCGCAGGCCGTGGAGGATGCGCGCGCTTTCCTCCATGTCCTTGCCGACGACATTGCGGGCCGTATTGCCCAGCACCAGCGAATTGCGGCCCGACTTGTGATGCCACACGAGCGGGAGTTCCTGCTCGCCCTTGGACTGCCAGTCCTCCAGCTGCGCGAGTGTCGGCTCGGGGCACCAGTAGAGCTGCGAGACCCACATCGCATGGGTGACGCGCAGCTCGTCGAGCTCGGCCTTCTTGTCCTCGGGCAAGTCGTCATAGGCGGCGTAACAGTTGGCGAACTCGGTGTTGCCGCCCCAGGTCGGCAGCACTTTCGAGGACAGGATGGAGCCGCGGATGGGCACCGGGTTCATCGTGCCGTCGACATGCCAGTAGAGCGATCCCTTGAGGTATTCGATGACTTCCTTGGAATGCTCCTTGGCATCGAGCGAGATCGAAAACACCGCGCCGCCGTCCACGCCGATCTCGGTAGCGTTGCCGCCGAGCATGTTGCTGAAAGTGACCTGCTCCTCGTCGGTGAAGTCGATCTTCTTGAAGACCAGCACGCCGCGCTGTTCGAGAAGGTCGTTGATTTCCTCGACGAGTTCGCCGCTCAGCAGCTCTTCCTTGCTGTTGAGTATCCGGCTGCCGATCTTCGGCTTGATTTCCTCATGCCTGAGCTTGGTCTTTTCCAGAACCGCCATTGAGTTGACTCCCGATCTACCGTGCTCAGCCTTGCGCTGAACACCTGTTCAATAGCCTCCTCCTGCCCGGAGAATCGGTTCCGAACCTTGATCTGGCGCAATAATGGGTATCGAAATCGGTTCGCGAGCAGCCGCTGCGGGCTAGCTTTCCGCCTTCGCGGTGTCGGCGGGCTCGAGCTCGTCCAGCCAGCGCTCCACGAATTTCCGTGCCTCCTCGTGTCCTCCCGTGACACCGAGACCGCCTTCCATGATCAGCACGCGGCCGATGCCGGCCAGCAGCACGCTGAGCCCGGCGGGCGGACACCCGTCGGGCAGGGAGAACTTGTCGCCGATCAGCTTGGCGAGGATGTCGGACTGGCGCTGGCGCATTTCCTCCGAATGTTCGGCCATGTGCTGGCGCACCGCTTCGCGATGATTGGCCATCGCCATGAATTCCAGCACCAGCCCCGTCCGGCTCGTGTCGCTGAAGAAGTCCCACAATGCCCGCAACGGGCGATCCGATTTCAGCGCTTCCTCGATCATTCGGTCGCTTTCCTCGGCGCCGCGCTTGGAAACCGCCACGAGCAGGTCGTCGGTCGTCGGAAAGTAATAGTGCACCAGCGACGGCTTGAGCCCGGCACGAGCGGCGACGCGCCGCGTGCTCGCGGCGGCGTAACCCTGCTCGCGGATCAACTGTTCGGTCGCCTCGAGAATCCGCTCGCGCGTAGCCGAGTTCTCGGCACCGATCCGTCTTGCTGTCGCCATTTGCGCCCTCGAATTCAGCGTGAAGAAGTAGGCCGTGAGGGCATCGAGTCAAGCGACCAGGCAGGAAATGGAAGCAGCGGAAGTTCCTTCACAGACAAGTGGCGCCGGCTTGCCCGGTGCATCCGCGCCGCTGCGCGTGCCCTCAGTGCCCGGCACCGTGGAGCAGCTCGGGCGGGCGGCCGATCGTTGCGATCGCCAGCGCTCCCAGTACCAGCATGACCGAAGTCACGATCAGCAGCGGGTCGTAGCTGCCCGAGATATCGTGCAGCAGTCCCGCGACATAGGGGCCGATCGCCGCATTGACCGCGCCGAAGCCGATAATCCCGCCGAACAGCGCGGCAAACGAGCGCAGGCCGAAATGCCGCGAGGCAAGATAGAGCGCGACGTCGATTTCCGCGCCCAGCGCGGCGCCGAACGTGATCACCGCCAGCACCACCAGCAGCGTGCTCGATTCTCCGGTCAGCAGCAGGATGCATCCTATCACCGGCAGCAACTGGGTGACGGTGCCGATGATGTGACCGGGAAAGCGATCCAGGAGCATCCCTACCGTGAGCCGGGCGATGATGCCGACCAGTCCCATGATCGAGGCGATACCCGCAGCCTTCATCGCGTCCATCCCGGTTTCCGAGATCAGCGGCACGAGATTGACCGAGATGGTCATGCTGTAGAAGGAAAAGCAGCCGAAGGAGATGAACAGCCGCGAAAAGGCGCGGGTCCGGATTCCCTCACGAAAGGTCAGGCCCGGCAACTCGGCGGGCGGCTGGGGCGCCTCTTCCTTCTTGCGCCGCGAGGTCGAGCGGGTGTCGTGGAAGAACAGGAACACGACCGGCAGGGTGAGTATCAGCCAGACGCCGCCGACCCCGGCAAAGCCGGTGCGCCAGCCATAGGCTTCGATCAGGTAGGTGGCGAGCACCGGCGCGATCAGCGCGGCGAGCGGTGTGCCGGACAGCGCCACCGCCATGGCCAGGCCGCGCGACTTGTCGAAGCGCGAAGCGACCGCGCTGCTCCAGACCGTCGACTGGACCAGCAGCAGGCCGAAGGCGACCAGCAGCCACAACATCGACCAGTTGAGCAGCGCCCCGGTCGCCGTGCCGAGCAGTGCGAACGCCCCCGACTTGACGAACAGGCCGGTCAGCGCGACGCGGCGCGGCCCGATGCGGTCCACGATCATGCCGATCGCGGCATTCAGGAAGATGCCGACCGCATTGGATATGCTGATGCCGAGCATCACATCGGCCCGGCTCCAGCCGAACTCGTTCTCCAGCGGCGCGACGAACGGGCCGATGGCGTAGCTCTGCAACCCCATGGTCGAATAGCCGACCATCGCCGCAAACGGCAGGATCCAGAAGGCGCGCCACTCCGCTACGGCGCTCAGCGGTTTGTCGGATGTCATTCTCGCACTCCGCTCAGTTGCCTGCGACGGCGTATTCCGCCGGTTCGGAGCCGAGTGTCGCAATCGCCAGCGCGCCGGCGGCCATCAGCGCCATCAGCAGCATCAGCATCGGGTCGTAGCCGCCGAAGATGTCATGCATGAAGCCCGTCACCACCGGCGCCACGCTCCCGCCCAGGGCGCCCGCCGTCAGCATGCCTCCCATCAGCGACGCGAAGCTCTTCAGGCCGAAATGCCGGGATACGAGGTAGAAGACGATGTCGTATTCCGCGCCGATGGTGACCCCGAAGGAGATGACCCCCAGCGCAAGGATCAAGTAGCTCGGGCTGTCGCCGAGCATGATGCCGCAACCGAACACCGGCAGGACGAACACGATCGTTCCCAGCAGCTTCGCCGAAAAATGATCGAGCAGGAAACCCGCCGAAATGCGCGCAATGATGCTGACGATGCCGACCAGCGAGGCGATCTGTGCGGCGGCGGTGACGCCCGAGCCTTTCTCGCCCAGCATCGGCACCAGGTTGGGCGCGACGGCCATGGTGTAGAAGGCGAAGGAAAAACTGGCGATCAGCAGCTGCCAGAAAGCCGGCTTGCGCAGCCCGTCCTTTATGCCGACCCCGGGCAGTTCGGCCACACCCGCCGCGGCCGAGCCGGGCAGTTCGACGACTTCGAGATCCTCCATCGCTTCCCGGCCGGTGCGGATATCGTCCTTCCTGCCGCGAAACAGCAGCACCACGACCGGCAGCGCCACGACCATCCAGATCAGCCCCAGGCCGACAAAGGCCATGCGCCAGCCGAATTCGCCGATGAGCCAGGTCGCCAGCACGGGAACGATGGCCGCGCAGAAGGACGAGCCCGACAGGGCGATGGCGATGGCAAGGCCCCTGCCCCGGTCGAAGCGGCTGGCGACCGCGCTGGCCCAGACATTGGCCTGCGCCAGCACCGCGCCGAACGCGACGAGTATCCAGAGCAGCGACCAGTTGAGGAACGCACCCGTCGCCGTCGCCAGCATCATGATCGCGCTCGACTTGACGACAACGCCGGCAATTCCGACCCGGCGCGGCCCGACCTTGTCGGCGAGGACGCCGACGGCAAAGTTGAACAGCACGCCGATGGCATTGGAGATCGTGAGCCCGGTCATGACCTGGGCTCGGGACCAGCCGAATTCCTGCTCCAGCGGCACGACGAACGGGCCGACGCCATATGTCTGGATCGCCATGGTCGAATAGCCGATGCAGGCCGCGACCGGCAGCAGACCGTACCGGCGCCATTCGCCCATGGCGGTTCCCGGTTTCACTTCAGGCACTCTCTTCTCCCCTAACCCTCCAGCCCCTAAAGGAAACGGCGGCCCCTCGCCAGAGGAACCGCCGCTTGCCCGGTGGTTAATCGTTCGGGCTTATTCGCCGAAATTGAACTTCACGCGAACGCCGTACATGCGCGGCTCGCCAAGGAACAGATATTCGGCGCCGAAGGTGGCGATGCCGCCTGCCGGTGCCACGTAGTATTTCTCGTTCGTGACATTGGTTGCGAAGAACGCCAGATCGACAGGGCTGCCTGCGACCGATTTCCAGTTCATGCTGAGATTGAGCAGATCGGTCGCGGGCGCGATGCTCGCGTTGAACGGTATCTTGCCAGCCGCAAATGCCGCGTCGTTGGCGTGCGAGGCGTAATACTTGTCGGTGTGCGTGAACGTGGCGCCGACCGAGATCCTGCCCACGCTCTCGTCGACCGGCAGGAAGTAGGTCGCCGTGGCGGTGATCCGGTTCTTCGGCGAGAAGGGCAGCCTCGATCCGGGTGTCAGGAACGATGCCCTCTCGCAATCGAAGGCGGCATTGTTGCAGAACGGCGTGCTGCCGCCGGTAACCTCGGCATCAAGATAGGCGTAGCCGACCTCGAGCCGCAGATCCCTCGTCACGTTGACCATCGCATCGGCCTCGATCCCCCTGATCCGGGACTTGCCGACATTCTGGATACCGTTGATGCCGGTGAATGCGGGCATGGTGCATTCGGGATCGGTCGTACCGTTACATTGCGGAATGAACACCGACGCCTGCTGGTCGCGGAACTCGTTCCAGAAACCGGTGATGTTGAAGTAACCGGAGACGGCCCCGCGGAAGGAGGCTTTCAGGCCGATCTCGTAGTCGTCGACGAATTCGGGATTCCAGGTTTCGGCAAACTGGTTGGCTTCGTTGATGCCTCCCCCGCGATAGCCGCGAGCATATTTCGCAAAGAGAAGGATGTCCTCGGTCGGCTTGAAATCAAGACCGATCAGCCAGGTCGGCTCGCTAGACTTTTCGACGAATGAGCGGGTGCAGAACAATCCCTGCACCAGCCGGATATCCGGATTGGCAGGGGTGGTTCCCCGCGAACACCTGAACGATTCCGGGCCGCTGCCGTCACGTGCGGGGGTAATGACGACATTGTCGGCGTCTTCCTTCTGCCAGTCCCATGTGTTGCGGATGCCGGCGGTGAAACTCAGCTTGTCGGTCAGTTCATAGGTCGCCTGGGCATAGAGGCCGTAGTTCCGATAGTAATAGACGTTCCTTGCGAAGCCGAGGTTGCCGACGGTGACGATGCGTCCGAGGGCCGGCACGAAGGTGAAGATGGGCGAGCATTTGAAAGCATAGAGATCGGAACACGGACTCAGGAATTGCGTGAGCTGTTCCTGGCTACCTTCGCCGCCCAGCGGCCGGCTGTGTTCGGTGTAAAAACCGACTTGCCACTGCAGCCGCTCGCTCGCCGCCCGCCCCTGCAACTGGAACTCCTCGGTGAAGGTCCATTGATTGCCCTGGCCCTTGTTCGGCCCCGGATTGGTCATGACGAACGGGAAGGAGACATTGTCCCCCTCGATATTGAAGGCGTAGCTTTCCTTGGCTTCGCCGTAGCTGATGATATTCTTGATCGTCAGATTGTCGCTGACTTCCCAGGTCGTCGTATTGATGACCTGCCATGTCCGCTGGCGCAACGCGACGTTCGGCTGGCTGTTCTGCACGTCATAGTAACCGAAATCGTTCGCCTGCTCGAAAGCCAGCTGATCGCAGTGCGTCTGGACCAGCGGAACATAGGGACTGAGCACCGCCGGCACGGCCGCGAGAGGCGCGGTGGAGGTGGGATCGCAATAGGCGATCTTGCCGGTAGCACCGTTGTTCTCGGACCGGGCCCACTTGAAGATCGTGTAGTTCTCCAGGGTCGGCGTCAGCTCGGCCAGGATGCTCAGTCGCGCCGCGACATAGTCGCGATCGGCGAAGTCGTCAGGACCGATCCCGGACCTGTTCTTGAGGTAACCGTCCCGCTTGTTCCAATCGACGCCGGCGCGAACCTTGAAGGTTTCGGCAAGCGGGATGTTGATCACTGCTTCGAGACGGGTGGCGTCGTAGTTGCCGTAGGTCCCTTCGACATAGCCTTCCAGCCGGTCGGTCGGCTTGGTCGGCACCAGCAGGATCGCGCCGCCGGTGGTGTTGCGCCCGAACAGGGTGCCCTGGGGCCCCTTGAGCACCTGCACGTTCTGGAGGTCGAACATGTCGCCTACACCGGCGCCGTTGCCGCTGGTGATGTTCGAATTGAGGCGCGGCGCGACGGCTTCGGCGAAATACACGCCGACGGTCGGCAGCGTGTTGAGATCCTGCGAGAAGCCGCGAATGGCGAAGCTCGCCTTTTCCGGGCCGAAGCGGCTGTTGACGGAAAGCGAGGGAGTATAGACGGCCAGATCGGTACTGTTGACGACATTGCGGGCAGCGAGCTGCTCCTGGTTGTAGACGGTGATCGAGATCGGAACGTCCTGCAGGCGTTCCTCGAAGCGGCGTGCCGTCACAACGATCGCGCCATCGTCGACCGAGGCTCCCTCCTGCGCATAGGCCGGCGTCGCCAGCACCACCCCCATTGCCGTTGCAGCGATCGCTGCGTGCGTCCTGATGATCGCTTTCATCTGTCCCCTCCTCTTTGGCTTGCGCCGGTTGACGGCTTTGCCGCGACCGCGGCCGCAGATTCTCGAGTAACCCGCCGCTGCGACACTTGACGTCAAAACAAGTTGCCCAGACTTGCCGATCATTGCTTTTTCGGGGAGCTTCGCCAAACTCCGCCGCGTGTCAATAATGATCATCGCTCGTGGCATATTGCGCCATGCACTGTTGCGCGTTTGCCACGGGACCCGGGACCGGACTGAGGCCTGTGTTACAGCTGGTTACAAATTCCCCTCCTGACTCTTGTTGACAGCCGAACCCTGCGCTGTGACGAAGGCGCAAGACAATGCGTGCCGGCGGCAACCAGCCGGTGGGGGAGAGGGATTTGGCTCAGGCAGGAAGGCCGGCGACGGCGTCCGAATGGCATGACGGCTGGACGCTCGTCGCGGCGGCGATGGTCGGCTATTCGCTGTCCTCGATCCCCGCCGGGTCGACCGGCGTGATGATGGAGCTGATCGAGCGCGACTTCGGCTGGAGCCGCACCGAGATCTATTCCGGAACCGCGCTCATCTCCTTCATCGGCGTCGGGCTCGCGACTTTCATGGGCGCCGCGATCGACCGGCTCGGACCGCGCCGGATCGCCATCGCGGCGGCGCTGCTGATGTGCGGATCGGTGGCGATGCTCTCCACCGTCGGAAACAGCCTGTGGCAGTGGTGGGCGGCCTGGGCGGTGGTCGGCATCGCGGCGGCGACGATGCCCACTGTCTGGCTCGCGCCCGTCGCCAGCCGCTTCAACGCATCGCGCGGCCTGGCCGTGGCGATCGTTCTCAGCGGCTCGGGCATGGCGACGTTCCTGGTGCCGATCGTCACCCATGCGCTGACCGAGCAATACGGCTGGCGCGGAGGCTATATCGGGCTCGGCGCGATCTGGGCCGTCTTCACCCTGCCGTTCATCCTGCTGTTCTTCCGCGGGCCGCGCCGTCCGCAAGGCGGAGGACAGTCCGTCCCGAGCGCCGAGGAGCGGGCCAAGCTGCCGGGCCTGACGGTTCGCGAGGGCTTTTCCTCGCCCACCTATTACAAGCTGCTGTTCGCAGCCTTCGGCAGCATTTTCGGCGGCGTCGCGATCATCATGAACCTGGTGCCGATGCTCGTTTCCACCGGGCTGGAGCGCGGCACCGCCGCGCCGATCGCCGGACTGATCGGTATCGCGACCATCACCGGCCGCGTCTTCGGCGGCTGGCTGATGGACCGGATGAGCGCCAAGGTGATCGCCGCCATTTCCACTTTCGTGGCCTCGATCCTGCCGGTTACGCTGCTGGTCGCGCCCGGTTCGGCCGGCGCCGCAACCTTCGGGGTGATCGCCTACGGCGTGGTCGGAGGCGCGAAGGTCGGCGCGCTGGCCTATCTCGCCAGCCGCCACCTCGGCCAGCGCGCCTTCGGCACGCTTTACGGCTCGATCAACGCTGTGGTCGCCCTCGCAGTCGGCATCTCCCCGCTGGCCGCGAACTACATCTACGACCTCACGCAATCCTACGAGATCGTGCTGTGGGCCGCCGTCCCGGTGCTTACCGTAGCGGCCCTGCTCTACCTGTCGCTCGGGCCCTATCCCGATTTCAGCGATCGCGGCGAAACCTCGGCAAGGGAGTGACCGACCCAATGAACGCAACACCCCCTACCGCCGCGGCCGAATGGCGACGCCACTGGCCGTTGGTCGCGGCATCCACTTCGGGCATGTCGCTGGCAGCCCTGTCCACCTCGGCATTCGGGGTGATGGTGGTGCCGATCGAGCAGGACATCGGCTGGACCCGGGCGCAGATTTCTTCCGGGCCGATGCTGATCTCGGTGATGACCGTCTGCTTCGGAACGCTGCTCGGCTTCGTGGTCGACAAGGTCGGGCCGCGTCTCATCGCCCTTGGCAACGTCACGCTGCTGTGCGGGGCGACTGCGCTGCTTTCGCAGATCGAAAGCGAGATCTGGCAATGGTGGGCGACCTGGATCGTCATCGGACTGTGCAGCGCGATCCTGCCGACACTGTGCGTGATGCCGACGACCCGGGCCTTCAACCTCGGACGCGGACTTGCCATGGCGATCGTGCTGAGCGGATCGGGGATCAGCTCCTTCATCGTGCCCAATCTCGGCAACTGGCTGGTCGAGGAATACAGCTGGCGCCACGCCTATCTCTACCTCGCGGCCATCTGGTACGCCGTGGTCTTCACGCTCATGCTGCTGTTCCTGCGCCTGCCGCGCGGTGAGACGACTGCGGCGGTCGCGGAGCAGAAACAGGTCCCGGCCGAGGAACTGCCGGGCCTGACGGCACGCGAAGCCTTCACCTCGGCGGTGTTCTACAAGCTCGCATTTGCCGCCGTGATCGCCAATTTCGTCGGCATCGCCATCATCCTCAACCTTATCCCGATCCTGCGCTGGACCGAGCTATCCCCCGCCACGGCCGCGCAGGTGGCCAGCCTGATCGGCATTTTCACGATCGCGGGCCGCCTTATCAGCGGCGGGCTGATCGACCGGTTCGACGCACGTATCATCGCCGCGGCGGCGACGCTGCTGATGTTCGCCATGCCCGGCATGCTGCTGCTGTTTCCCGGCAATGTCGCGACCTCGATCGCCGGCGTGGCAATCGCGGGGATGATGGGCGGCGCCCAGACCCCCTGCCTCGCCTATCTCGCCAGCCGCCATCTCGGCCAGCGCGCATATGCCACGCTCTACGCGACGATCATGGCGGCGATGTCGCTGGGCGTCGGGCTTGGACCGCTCATGGCCAATTTCGTCTACGACCAGACGCAGAGCTACAACCTTGTGCTCTGGGCGGCCTTGCCGATGTTCGCCATCGGGGCGCTGCTCTTCATGAGCCTTGGCCCCTATCCCGATTTCGAGAAAAAAGAGAAAGACAGCTGATGGCGACTGCAGCCCTCCCCACCGCTGCGGCCGAATGGCGCCGCTACTGGCCTCTGGTGCTTGCGACCAGTGCCGGCATGGCGCTCGCGGCGATGCTGTCCGTCTGCTTCGGCATCGTGCTGGAGCCGATGGAGCAGGAGCTGGGCTGGAGCCGCGCACAGATTTCCTCCGGTCCCTTCATCGTTTCCATGATGGGGCTGGTGCTGGCAGCACCGGCAGGCCATCTCATCGACCGGTTCGGCGCCCGGCGCTGCGGCATCCTGGTCGTGGCGATCTCCCTGGTCGCGAGCGTGACCATCGGGCTTACCGACGAGCTCTGGCAATGGCAGGCAGCTTGGTCCCTGTTCGGCATCCCCGCCGCGTTCACGTCCACCGTCTGGCTCGCTCCCGTCTCGACGATCTTCGAAAAGGGCCGGGGCATGGCGATCGCGATCACCATTTCCGGCATCGGCGTCAGCCAGACGCTGATCCCGCCCTTCGCCGAGTATTTCGTCCAGAACCACGGATGGCGGATGGTATTCATCGGCATCGGCGTCATCTGGTGCGCGGTGGCGATGGTGCTGGTTCTCGCCTTCGTGCCCAAGGCCGCGGGCACGAGCAGCAGGGACGAGGACGACCCGGCCGGCGAGGCCCCCTCCCGGATGGCTGGCCTCAGCCCGCTCGAGGGCTTGCGGGTGCCTGCTTTCTACCTGCTGTTCTTCGCTTCGCTGTTCAGCGCGATGGCCGGCGTCGCCCTGAGCCTCAATCTCGTTCCGGTCCTCACCTTCACTGGCCTTGACCGCACCGACGCCGTCTGGATCGCAGGCTCCATGGGCATCGCCTCGATCGTCGGCCGGCTGATCGGCGGCTGGCTGATGGACCGTTACGACGTGCGGATGCTGGCGATCGCCGCCTCGGTGATCTCGCTCACCTTCCCGATCGGACTCCTCACCCTGCCCGGCGTCGAGTGGGCGGCCATCGTCGCGGTATTCACCTGGGGACTGACCGGAGGCATGAAGCTGAACGCGATCGTCTATCTCACCAGCACCTACATGGGCGCCCGCAGCTTCGGGTTCTTCTACGGAGCGATCAGCATCACCACGACTGTCGCGATGGGCGTCTCGCCCTTCGTCGCCAATTACATCTACGACATGACGCAGTCCTACCAACCCGTGATCTGGGCCGCCATTCCGGGCTTCATCGGCGCCGGCCTGATGTTCGTGGCACTTGGGCCGCAGCCGGACTTTACGAGGCGCAGCTAGAAGCGATATCGTCAAAGCGAAGGAGAGCATCATGGCCGCTACCGATGACGACGCGCTGGTCGGTGCGAAACCGATCGCGGATGCCGCCTTCGGCTGGGAAGTCGCGACGGACCTCTCCGCTCCCGTCACGCAGGAGGAACGGGAGGCGCTCGCAAGGGTATACCGGCGCGACGGTCTGATCCTGTTCCGCGGCCAGACCCTCTCCCGCGAGCAGCAGCAGGCCGCCTGCGACATATTCGGCCCGGCGCTGCGCACCGAGCTCGACAATTACGTCGTCTCCAACGTCGAGGAGGACGGATTTCTCGGCAAGCAGGAACTGCTGTTCCACAATGACATCCCCTATGTGCCCGCGCCGTTCCTCGGCGGATCGCTGCACGCGCTCGAAGTGGCCGAAGGTGCCGCGGCAACCCGCTTCGCCAGCGCCCTGCGCGCCTGGAACAAGCTGCCCGAAGGCCTGAGGCAACGCATCGATCCGCTGCAGGGGCTGCAGGTTCGCGGCCACCTGCTTGGCCGGCGCACCACGCTTGCCGATCTCGGCCCCGGCGATCCGTGCGCGGTGCATCCGGTCGTCGGACGGCAGCAGGGAACAGGGCGGCCCTATCTGTTCGTCAATCTCGACATGACGGCCTGCATCACCGCCCTGCCCCATGCCGAAAGCGAAGAGCTGATCGAGGAGCTGTTCGGCTACCTCTATGATCCGGACAACATCTACGAGCACCGCTGGGAAAAGGGCGATCTCCTCGTCTGGGACAACCTCGCCGTCCAGCATGCGCGCTCCGAAACCGGAAATGCCGCCCGCACCCTGCGCCGCGTGTCGATCGCCGAATACGGCTATTGGGAACAGGTGCCGACCGACATGGTGACTCACCAGGCACTGCAGGAAATGGAAGGCGCCGCCGCCTGAAGCAAGGCTTCGCGCACCGGAATTCCCGGTCCTGGCAGGAATGGCTTGGTTTCCCGGCCATTAACCGAAAAATCAGCGAAATCTGCCAATCCGGAGGTCCGCAAACCGCCGGAACTGGCCGGACGGTGATGTTCGGGGACGGACGCGACGGTGTTTGAAGACCGGGACCTGATACGCAAGGGCCGGGAGCGAGCGGGCAAGGTACCGTTCGAATCCCCGGAATTGAGAGCCCTGCAGGAGGAATGGCGCCGAACGGCGACAGCCCGCCGAAACCGGGCCGATGACCCGTGGACCGAAGATGACTGGGCAAGGCACGACAGCCGCCCTCACCGCCGCACGCATCTCTATCTCACCGTGCACACCAAGTTCGCCATCGCGCTGTTCCTCGCAGCGGCGTGGACGACCCTCTCGGTCTGGCTGGCCCGCCCCTGGCTGCACGACCTTGGCCAGCTCACCCATCCGGCGGTCGCTTTCGCCATCATCTCCGCCATCGCCTTCATTCCCGGCTTCATGTTCGCATTCATGCTTGCTTCGCTGCTGCTGGACCGCCGGCCGGCTCGCCGCCACTTCGGCAAGTATCCCGGCGTGACCATGCTCATTCCCGCCTACAACGAAGAAGCCGTGCTGGGCGACACGCTCCACTGCGTCGCCGGACTGCATTACGATGGTCCGCTCGAGGTGCTGATCGTCAACGACGGCTCCACCGACGGCACCGCGCTGCGCGTGAGCGAAACGATCCCGACACTCGACCTGCCCGGGAACATGTCGATGCGACTGGTCGACTTCGCCGAAAACCGGGGCAAGGCCGCCGCGCTCAACCGCGTGCTCGAGCAGGCTCGCCACGAAGTGATCTGCACCATCGACGCCGACAGCAGGCCGCGGCCCGAAGCCCTGCGCCAGATCGTGGAGCGGATGCTGTCAGATCCGCCAAACACGCAGGCGGTCGCCGGCGAGGTGCTGGTCGGCAATAGCCGCGACACCTTCGTCACGCGCATCCAGGAATGGGACTATTTCCACGGCATCGCCGCGGTGAAGCGCATCCAGAGCATGTATCACGGCACGCTGGTCGCGCAGGGCGCTTTCTCGATCTACCGCAAGTCCGCGATCGAGTCCGTCGGGGGATGGCCGGAGACCGTGGGCGAGGACATCGCCCTGACATGGGCGATGCTAGAGAAGGGCTACCGCATCGGCTATGCCGAGGACGCGATCGTCTGGACCGTGGTGCCAAGGACGCTCGGCCAGTTCCTGCGCCAGCGCAAACGCTGGGCGCGCGGCATGATCGAGGCCCTCGAAATGTACGAGGGGCTGCTGTTCAAGCCCCGCATGACGACCCTGTTCATCTGGTGGAACCTGCTGTTCCTGCCGATGGACGTGATCTTCACTTTCGTATTTATTCCGGGCCTCATCGCCGCACTGTTCGGAATCTACTGGATCGCCGGGCCGATGACGCTGGCCGTCCTGCCGCTCGGCGCGCTCAGCAATATCGTGATCTTCGAAATCCAGCAGCACATGTTCCGGCGCCAGGGGCTGAAAGTCCGGCGCAACTATGCCGGCCTCATGTTCTACGCGCTGTTCTATTCGCTGATGATGCAGCCGATCGGCGTGTGGGGCTACGCGTCCGAACTGCTGCGGCAGCGCCGGAGCTGGGAAACCAAGTGACGGGGCGGCGGCACAGCCTGGCGGCTCTCGCGCTGCTTGCGGCCGCGCCGGGACAGGCGCTCGCGCAGGAGGCATCGGACGATCACCCGCGCCCCGGTGCCGGCATCGAACTGTTCGCTTCCACCGACGCCGACCATACCGACATCGTGCGCGTCTCGGCGCGGGCGCTGCTCGAGTACGGCGGAGCGGACCGCTATCGCGGCGTGGTGCTGGAGCGCGTGTGGTTCACCCCCTTCGGGCAGGAGACCCGCAAGGAAGAGCGTGCCTATCTCGATATCGCCGACGCGGCCGGGGACTGGCGCTGGAAGGCGCGCATCGGCTCCGACGGGCATACCGTGCTCGGCGCGGCCAGCATCCGCAAGGACGACTGGAGCCGCGAATTCTTCGTCGAGCGGGAGATCATCGAGACCCCGATGGGGCTCGACCGCGGCATCTACTACACCTTCGCCGGGGCCAGCTTCGACTTGCCGGTCGACGAGCGCAACGTCTTCACCGCGATGGCCGGGGTGCAGGAATTCACCGGCAGGAACGTACGGCTGCACCTGCGCGGCAGCTACGTAAACGTGATCAGGCCGGATTGGGGCCTGAGCGCGCAGCTGCGGGCACGCTACTACCATTCCACCGAACCGGGCGAGTTCGATTACTACTCGCCGCGCGACTACCTGCAGGTGCTGCCGATGCTCCAGCTGCGGCGCTTCGACCGCGGCGGCTGGGAATACCGCGCACAGGCCGCCTACGGCGCGCAGCACGCCGGCGGCGCGGGCTGGTTCGATTCGCGCTACACCAACCTTCGGGTGACCAGCCCGCGCTCGGGGCATGGCTGGGAACTGCAGGCGGAAGCCACCTATTCCAACACCTCGGCGACCAGCGGCCCCGACTACGACTACGTCATGGGCCGCTTCGGCATCGCCTGGGCCTTCTGAAGCGGCGATCTGCGCCTCACCTGCCGGCCGATCGGGACCGGAACGTCGACATATCGAAGCGGGAATTCGGGAGCTTGTCCGCTGAGAACCGAGGTCCTGCCCTAGCGCACGGGCGCAAGCCATTCCTTGAGTCGATCGGTGACCTCGGGGCCAAGCGGCACCCGAGCAAAGAACAGTTCGCTGTTCACTCTCAGGACCGGTTGTCGGGCTTTCGCCTCTTCCCAGGATTTCCGCGCCTTCTCGAGCTGGCCCGAATGTGCTTCGCTGGCCGCGGCAAGAATTGGGCGAATTGCCAGTGAATGGTTTAGTTCGCTGAGATTCTCCAGGGCCTGTTGCGCGCCGGGATCATCGTCGCGCATCATGGCCGCCATGAACAGCCCGACGAAGTACCAGGGTGGCGGGTTGAAATGGCGCGCGGACGCTTCCTGGATCATGCCCTCTCCACGCGGGTCGTTGTGAAGCGCAAGCATCAGGCCTGAAAACCCGAGGACATCGATGTTCACGGGATGCTCCGCGACCGCGCGGTCCGCCAGGGCAATCATTGCGTCCCGCTCGTCCGAAAAGGCAAACACGCGCACGGTCGCCACCTGCAACATGGCCGACTCCGGGTGCAGCCCCCTCGCATTCTGCAGAATTCCGACCGCATCTTCGAGAGTCCGCCGGTGACCATCCTCCGTAAGCCGGTAGAGCGATTTGTCGGTCAGGCTCCAGCCATACAGGGCCGCCGCGATGGGGTGATCCGGCGTTGCCGAGTACCATTCCTCGGCGCAATCGCCGAACTCGCCGCCGCCGCCCACGGCCTGATCGTACATCAGGGCCGAAAACCGGAGCCAGCACAGGTAGGGGGACATGGCATCCCCGGAAAACTTTCGTTCGTTCGAATGAATCAGTCCGGTTGCATGGGCGACCATCAAGGGAAATTTCGCGTATGCTCTCCGGAGGTTTTTCCGGAGGTCGGGATCGTCGTGAGGATAGATCGCTTCGTCCGACCAGATAACCTTGCCTCGTCGCCGGTCGTTGAGGAAGGAAACCACATCCACATCCGAATCCTGGTCCGAGGAAACGGATATCTCGATCTCGTAGTCGGCATTGCCGGCCGGGTCCGATGAAACGGACGTGGTTTCGAAATTGCTCAGCCCGACCACGACCAGATCGCGAATCACATCCGCGATCTCGGCCGCTTCAGGCGAATACGCCTCTGCGTGAACCGTCACTTCGACGGTGGGAAAATCGTCGACCTGCCAAGTGGCCGGGTCGGCCCGGCGATGCGTGCCCAGGTACACCGCTGTCGCCACCACGGCGGCAATCGCCGCAACTGCTCCAAGCAGCACGATTCTTCCCGGTCTTCGCCGGAACGCCGCAACCTTGCCGGGATCCGTGAGGCGGTTCGCGGTCTTCCCCGCCTGGTTCGCAACCAGCCGAACCTCGTAGGACCCGGCCTCGATCCAGAGCCGCTGGCTGTGGTCCGCGCCCTCGGACGAATAGAAGGTGTCCAGCGATTTGCGGACCCTGCCGACCTGCACGCGCGCATAACTGTCGGCCTGTGAATCGAAGTCCGGGCTCTTTCCGAGCGCTTCGACCGCCAGCGAATAGGATTTCAGGTCCTTGCCCCGTCCGTCGATGCTCGCTTCGACGAGGTAGCTGAGCAGCTGCGCCTGCACCGGCGAACGCGCAAACACCGGTGACGCAAGGACGGATTCAAGTTCCGACCTCATGTCCATGTCCGCTGTTACTCCCACACCGCCGCGTCCTTACGATCGCCTGCCGGTCACGGCCCCGCGATAGCGCATCCTCGCCGGTAGGTACCCGGCCCTGCGAAACCCGGCGAAGCCGTCGATGGCGAAGCTCCTGCGAAACCTGAGGTGTCGAAGCCAGCCACCGGTAGGACGACTGGCGAAGTCCGACAACGCCTAACCGTTCGTCTATCCCCCGGCTTCGCCTGCGCGGTCAAGAATTCGCTTCCTCGCTGTCGGACGCATGCAATCCTGCCGGAATCCACAGCGGTTTGGCGCCATGTTACCCCTGCCGGATCGGCCTGGGAAAGTCGGCCGGAGGACGTCGACTTTTTCCCTGAATTCCAGGGAATTTCGGCAAGCAGTCAGAGTAACATCGCCGCATGTTACCGCTTCAAACTTACCGGCCGGTCCGTTCCTCACCTAGGCAAGCATGACCAATGACAGAAGTGGCCGCACAGTGTTCAAGCCATCGCGATTTCCCGACCGGCCCTGCCCAATTCCGGGAGTTCAGCACAAAGTATTTCGCCCGGGGTCCTGTTCTTGAACGGTGACAAAGGCGGGCCCCGCTCGCCGGCCGACGATTCGGGAATTGATCGCCGGTCCGGCGAGCGGGCCACCTCGATGTTCTGGCCGGTGCTGATCCGGTTCGACGACTTCACCGGCCTCAGCCTGATACGCAATCTCTCGCCCCACGGGATGATGGCGCGTGTCTATGCGCAATTGGCGCCCGAGCAGGTGATCTCCGTCCAGTTCAACCAGGATACCGTCGTCGACGCCAGGGTCGTCTGGTCGAATGGCCAGCGGATCGGCGTGGAATTCGACCGGGAGATCGATGTCGATGCCATTCTCTCCCGGTTCGGCAGGCAAAACAACGGGACCGGGGAGGACAGGGCGCCGCGGCTGCAGATCGATTGTGGCTGCGAGATCCTGACCGAGAGCGGGACTCTGGCCGTCGATGTCCGCGACATCTCCCAGCGCGGCGTCAAGATCGCCACCTCGCGGCTTCGCCCGGGTGACGAGGTCACGATCCACCTGCCGAGGATGCGGCCGAAGAAGGCGGTGGTCCGTTGGGTCCAGCAGGAAACGGCCGGGCTGAATTTCCTCGACCCGCTCGGCTTCGAAGACCTGGCGAGGTGGGTCATCGAACAGCAGACGCTGTCTTCCGCCGCCGGGCCCGGCTGACCGCCGGATCACGCGCTGGGGTGCCTCAGTTCGCCGGCACGGCGTGGAAGAAGTCGAGCCCGTCCTGCTCCGGGAAGATGAACTCGAGATAGTGGCCCAGTTCGGGCGCCTCGATATAGATCGCGTCCATGAAGCCGGGATTGGCGGTGTCGAGCAGCACCGGCAGCTTGCGCTCGGCGATCTCCTGCCGCACCGCGCCCCACTCCTCCCGGTCGTGGATCAGGTAGCCCAGGTGGTGGAAGGCGATGGCGAAACCGTCCTTCGGCAGGCGGCTGGTATAGAACTCCGCTTCCTTTCCGCCTCTGGCGTCGATGATCTCGTACATGTTGGAGCCGACCCAGGCGAAGGCGACGCGGATCTGGCCACCTTCGGGCATCTCGCCTTCGAGGTAGCTGTAGCTGGCGATGCCGTAACGCTCGCCCAGCAGCTGGCAGGCCCGGTCGAGATCGTTGGTGACATAGGCGGTCTGGAACTGCTCGCGCCGCATCAGGCCCGGAGCGGGGCCCGAAGGTTCCTCGGGCCGTGAAAGCCTGGCCGTCATTGCGGTCCCTCCTCGTCGAATCCGATGAAGCGCACCTGCCGCGAGAGCGGGGCGCGGTCGCGTTCGAAATTGTTCACCGCCGCGGCCTCGTCGCGATAGCCGATCGCCATGCCGCAAAACAGAATCTGCGCCTCGTCGCTCACGCCGATATGCTCCTTGATGAGCCGGGCCCACAGGGCCATGAATTCCTGCGGACAGGAATCGAGCCCTTCCTCGCGCAGCAGCAGCATGATGGTCTGCAGCCACATGCCGACATCGGACCACTGCGGCGGCCCCATGACGCGCGGGAAATGGCACAGCAGCAGCACCGGCGCGCCGAACGACACGACATTGTCGGCAACCGCCCGCGCTCGCATTTCCGCATCCTCGCGGTCGATCCCGCGCGCACCGTATTGCCTGGCTCCCATCTGCGCGAGCCGGTCCCGGTACTCCTGCGGGATGTCGGGCGGCGTGATGACATATTCGACCGGCTCCTGCGGAGCGGCACCGGCAAGCTTGTTCTGCAGCGCGCGCAGCGGCGTGCCGGTCAGCACCGTTGCTTCCCATGGCTGGAAATTGCAGCCCGAGGGAGCCCAGCGGGCCTTGTCCAGCACCCGTTCGAGCACATCGGTCGGCACCGGCCGGTCTCTGAAGGCGCGGACAGACCGGCGCGAAAGCACCGCTTCGCTGACGGTCACCGGCGTCAGGAGTTTTCCTTGATGAAATCGAGGATGACCGGCGTGAGCTTCGGCCAGCTGCGGAACAGCGTGTGGCCCTTCTTGCCCGATGCGGTTTCGCCCGAGCGATAATTCCACTCGTCGTCGTTCCACGGCGGATCGACCATCACCGAATGCGGGATCAGGCGATGAACCCAGTCGGTGGTCGCGCGGGTGTGCGAAAGGTCGCTCTTGCCGCTGCGGAAAATCAGCGTCGGCATGCGCAGCATGGCGAAGTCGCGCGGCCGCATTCCCGGCACCGGCGAGATGTCCGAAGGCACGTAGGCCGAAGCCCATTTCTGCATGATCGTGATGAACTGGTCCGGATCCATCTTGAGCAGGGCGTTCTTCGCGTTCGGGTTCTTGGCCAGGTGTTCCGCCCAGGATGTCGCATTGAGGACGGCTTCCATGCCCCCCACGCTCGCCAGCGTTCCCGCTTCGCCGCAATAGTAAGTCGCAAGCTGCATCAGCCCGATCGGATCGCCGCTGATCCACCACAGCGCGAGGTGGGAACAAAGCTCGGGATGGCGCGACGCCGCAAGCATCGAGACGCGCGAACCGCCGGAGCCGCCGGCGATGACCGTGGGGCCGAGATCCAGTGCGCGGATCAGCCCGGCCAGGGCCTCGGCCTGGTTCTCGGATTCGCTCTCGCCGTCGAGGCAGGTGTCGGACTTGCCGCAGTTCGGCCGGTCGTAGATCAGGACGCAATGGCCGGCCTTGACCAGCTTCTCCGCCATCTCGCGCAGCCCCGGCACATCCATGGTAAAGCGTCCGCCGGGGGTGAGTGCAACCGGCGGATTGCCCTTCTTGCCGAGCAATTCATATTCGATGCCGATCCCGTTTATCTTCTTGCGTGGCATTTATCTCTCCCGTTTTTCGTTGCGGCTGTTACGCCGAGCCCAGTGGCACCATCCTTAAGTGGTTAAGGCCGGGCGGCAAGGGGCTTTTTGGCCGGGAATGCAATAGCCGTTCGCCATTTTGCCCGCGGTTATCATTGAAACGGCAGGCATTCTGCTTGCCACGCACAGTTCTTTGTGGTTAATCAGCAAGATAGATGGCTTTGGCCACAGTTTTCGGAGGGGGTCAGACAGTATGCGCGGGAACAAACGACGGTAAGTCGACTTTAGCGAAACGGTAGTCGAATAGCGCAGGCTCGCGCCACTCCCCTGTGGTCTTGGCACGGGCCTGAAACAGAGATATTGCGTCTCAATTGCAAGTTCACCGATTCCGGTTGAACCCTTATTGACTATCGTGCGACACAATTCGCAACTGTTGAGAACGCACGTCTCGCGTATGCAGACCTATGGTAAGATAAATGTCGAGGCTTTCGGATGTGCAGTCGTTTATCGACATCTCCAGGGGTCTGCGCAATCCTGCAGACCTCGAAGCCTTGCTGCAATCCATCACCAAGGAAATGGGGTTCGATCACTTCGCGCTGATGCAGCATGTCGACCTGACTCCGTTCGAAAAAGAACTCGGCCACATGGTGACGGGACAGCTTATCGGTCTCAGCGATTATCCCGAAAACTGGATCAACCAGTATATCGACGACAACATCGTCGCGTACGATCCGGTCCTGCTGGCCAGCCAGCGGACCAACGTCGGCTTTGCCTGGTCGCAGCTCGACCAGCTGATCGATCTGAAGCGTCCGCACTTCGAACAGCTGGAGCGCGGTCGTCAGGCGGGCATCGGCGACGGCTTTACCGTTCCCTCTAACGTTCCCGGCGAAGCCAACGGCTCATGCAACTTCGTGGTCAAGGCCGGCCGCGAACTGCCGGCAAAGGAACTGATGATGGCCCAGCTGGTCGGCAGCTATGCTTTTGAGGCCGGCCGCTCGATCATCACTCACGCCAAGACCAACATCGTCGAGAAGACCCAGCTTTCGCCGCGGCAGATTGAATGCATCGCGCTGGTCGGGCGCGGCAAGACCGACTGGGAAATCTCGCGCATCCTCGGCATCGCGGAATCGACCGTTAAGGATTACATCAACGACGCCAAGGCGCGCTACAATGTGGTCAAACGCGTGCAAATGGTCATCCGCGCCATCTATGACGGGCACCTGCCGCTCAGCGAGCTTTTGCGCTGACCGTTAACCATTGTCGTCAACCCCCCCTTTTGGGGGGATTGTTGATCGCGGCATCTCTGAGGGAAAACCGCCTCAAGAAATTGAGCGGAGGTCCCGATGAGCCTGAGCGGCCGGTACATCACAGATTACACACGCAACGAGATCGTTAACGATTCCGTCCTGTTGCGCACGATGCATGAGGACCGGAAGTCCGTCTTCATCGACACTCTCCAATGGCCCCTGCCGGCCCAGGGATCGATGGAGATCGACGAATTCGATCATGCCGACGCGGTATACCTCGCCGGCAAGGACTTCACCGGAACTCACCGCGCGTCGATCAGGTTGCTGGACACCGAAGGCCGGCACATGCTTTCCGACCTGTTCTCCTATCTCTGCGAAGGCGAAATCCCGCGGGGCCCGGATATCAAGGAAGTAACGCGCTACACCCCTTCTCCCCGCGCCAAGGCAAGCGAGCGGCTGATCTGGCGCAACATGATGGCCCGCGCCGTGATCGAATACGGGCTGCTGACCGGCATCCGCGCCTACACGGCAGTCTGCGACATCTCCTTCCTCAGCCAGTTGCTTGCGGTCGGGTGGCGCTGCGACCCCCTCGGCCTGCCGCAAAACATCGACGGTTCGGTGATCGGCGCCTTCATCTTCTACGTCGAGGAGGATTCGCTCAGCATGTTCAAGCAGAGCTGGCGCTATCCGCGCCCGGCCTACGCGGCGATGCCCAAGGAACTGCAGCACGCAGCCTGAGGAACGAGAAATGTCCGAACCCTGGATAGTCGAGAACACCGTCAGCGATCAGGAACTGACCGACACCTTGCAGGAGCATGGTTTCGCAATCGTGCGCGAGGCGCTCGCCCCGGAGCAACTCGCCCTGCTTTACGACGAGCTGGACCAGCATTTCGCACAGGCCGAATACTGCGAAGGGCTGTTCTACGGCAAGACGACCAAGCGGTTCGGCCGGGTGCTGAGCAAGTCGCAACAGGCGCAACAGCTCGTACTCAACCGCTTCGCGCTCCAGCCCGCCCGCGCCATCCTCGGGCAGTCGTGCGAAGACATCCAGCTCAACCTGACACAAGCCATCGAGATTTCGCCCGGGTCGCTGTCCCAGGCGCCGCACCGAGACCAGGATATCTGGCTCGGTGCGGCACACCCGGGCGAGATGATGCTGAACGCCATGTGGGCGCTCGACGATTTCACCCGCGAGAACGGAGCCACGCTGGTCTGGCCGGGAACGCACCGCCGGCCGGACATGCAGATTCCCGACACCGACGGCGTTGCCGCCGTCATGCCCGCCGGATCGCTGTGCCTGTTCCTCGGCTCGACCATCCACAACGGCGGAGCGAACTGGTCGGATCGGCCCCGGCGGGGCCTGGTAATGAGCTATTGCCTTGGCTGGCTGAAGCCATGCGAAAATCCCTGGTTGAGCTATCCGCCCGAAGTGGCGCGCGATTTCGCTCCCGAACTCGCGCGGCTGATCGGCTACCGGCAGGATTGCCCCAGTCTCAACAATGTGGACGGGCGGTGCCCGTCGGAACTGTTGTACAGGGAACAACCGAGACCGGCGTTCGTTGACAAGCTGTCAGAAGAGCAAATCGCGATGATTGAACAATTTAACGAAATGCAGCTGGCCTACAATTCGAAGGCAGCCTGATACGGAGACCGCGCGCCGATAAGATCCAGACGGACAAGGCGCGAGGACTCCTGATTTACAGGAGTCACGGCGATGGGAGAACTGAAGCGTACCGTTCCGGCTGAATTCGGAACGAAAGGCGAGCGTCGAATCGAAGACCGGACGAAGACGACCGTCTACCGGCCGATCCTGTTCGAGACCGCCGAGCTTTCCGGTTTCTGCCTCTTGCGAGACCTCTCGGCCGGCGGAATGATGGGTGTCGTCTACACGACGCTTGCAGCGGCCCAACCCATCACGATCGAGTTTCATCCGGACCTTGGCGTCCCGGGCATGATCGCGTGGTCGAGCGACGAGCGGGTCGGCGTCCGGTTCGATGCCGACATAGACGTGGCCCATACCATCGCCTTGCTCGGCAAGACCCATGCCGAAGGCTGGATCAAGCGCGCCCCGCGCCTTGCCATGGCATGCGAGGGCGAGGCCGTGACCGCCGATCGGACACTGCCTTTCCGATTGCACGACATTTCCCAGCGCGGGGCCAGGCTGGAGCTCGCCGGAGTGAGAACCGGCGAAGAGGTTTCGATGCGGCTGGCCGGGCTCGAGCCGCACAAGGGCCTGGTGCGCTGGGTGCGCGACGGCAATGTCGGCCTCAATTTCCTGCGGCCTTACGGCCTTGAGGAACTGGCGCGCTGGGCGGTCTCGCGCCAATCGCGTTGAGAGCCGCGCCCGGCGCGGCTCCGGGAGGGCCGGCGGGTTCCTCTCCCCCCGCCGGCCCCATCGCCGCGGATGTGCCCGGCGGCGGCGCTGTTTTCCACGGCTGATCGACCGGCTCCGCCCGGCCACCCGTGGCAATCGGGACAGCTGCTGTTAAGGTCGCGTTCTTACAGGCATACCGCGCGCGCAGGCTCTCGTCGCGAATCGCAGACACTTGTTTGACCGGCCCTCTTGTTTACCGCAGCCGGCTTGGGCATGGTCGCCGCAGGGGGGCGCCTCGCCAATTGCGTATAAGGATCTCATAAATGGCGCTTATCGTTCGCATCGTTTCATCCGACGGGAAAACTGTCGTCGCGAAAACCCTGCCCGCCCTCCCCAGTCATCTCAAGGTCCCGCCGGGCGCGAAAGTCGAAGTGATCGACAAGGACAGCGGCCAGAAATACTCCCTCCCGCAATATATCAACGCGCACGCCAATAACGCCGGGGAAGACGGCGAGGGCAACAGCGGCGACGCCAACGTCACGATCGAGCCGGTCGACAGCTGGCCCGAGGCGATCGCCTGGATGGATTCGCTTTCGGCGGCGAGCGAAGGCATGTCGATGGGCGAGCTGCCGACCGACACCTGGTACGCGCCCGAAGCCGGCAAGCAGGACGGCGAAGTCTTCGGCTGGGACAAGAACACGCTGCTGATCGGCGGCATCGTCGGCGCCGGCGTCGTCGGCGGAGCGGCGGCCCTGTCGGGCGGCGGCGGCGGCACCCGCGACGAGATCGCCCCGGTCGCGCCGACCGGGCTCGATCTCGCGGCGTCCGACGACCTCGGCATCGCCAACGACGACAACATCACCAGCAAGACATCGGACCTGACAATCAGCGGCACCGCCGAGGCCGGCTCCACGGTCGAGCTGTTCCTCTCCAACGGCACCAGCCTGGGCACCGCCACCACCGGCAGCAACGGCAGCTTCACGCTCGACATCAGCCTCGAGACGGGCGTCTACGCGATCACCGCGCGGGCGACGGACAACGCCGGCAACACCAGCTCGGCCTCCACCGCGCTCAACATCGCGGTCGACACCACCGCGCCCGCCGCGCCCACCACGCTCAACCTCACTTCGGCGGACGACAGCGGCCTTTCGAACAGCGACGACCTGACCAACCTCACCAGCGGCATCACCCTCACCGGCATTGCCGAGGCCGGCTCAACGGTCCGCCTGTTCGACGGCACCACCAGCCTGGGCACCACCGAGACGGGGGCCAACGGCAATTTCACCATCGACATCAACCTGACCGAAGGCGTGCATTCGATCACCGCGGTGGCGACCGACCTGGCCGGCAACGAGGGCGAGGCGTCGAACGTGTTCACGCTCACCGTCGACACCACGGCACCGGCCCCGGTCTCGCTGCTGGACCTCGCCGCGGAAGACGACACCGGCGCGTCGAACACCGACAACGTCACGACCAAGACCACCAACCTGACGATCAGCGGCTCGGCCGAGGCGGGCTCGCAGGTGCAGCTGTTCGACGGGGTCAACGCGGTCGCCACGGTCACGGTCGACGGCAACGGCAATTTCGCGGCCGACCTCAACCTCGCGGTGGGCGACCACGCGATCACCGCGCGGGTGACGGACTTCGCCGGCAACACCAGCACCGCCTCGCCCGCGCTGGAAATCAGCGTGATCGAGGAGATGGCGGCGGCGTCCTCGGTCCAGACGTTCGGGTAGGAATTCCGGCCGGGTAGCACCGGCAGAGTCCTTGTGGGTGCGGCCATGACCTCCGTCATGGCCTTGCGGCACCGGCCCTCTCCCCCACCCGGCCACCCATGGAATTATCCTGCGCGGTGGCCGGGTGGGGGAGAGGGCCGGTGCCGGGCGCAGGGTTTGCACCAGCAAACCCGAACCGACGCCACAAGACTCTCACCCCTGTCCTACAGCAGGCGGTTTCGGGCATAGGGGCGGGTTCCCCTCCCCTGTCCGGAAACCCCAGCATGATCGACACGTCCCGTCCCGACCCCGAGGATCCGAAGGCGCGCGCGAGGAAGGGCGCGCTGCCCGACTTCGCCCCCGTCCCGCGCAAGTGCAACCGGCACGACGGCTGGACCGCGGAGCGCCAGCGCGGCTTCATCGAGGCGCTGGCCGATCTCGGCTCGGTCCGCGCCGCCGCCAACGCGGTGAACATGACGCCGGAAGGCGCCTACCAGCTGCGCCGCCACCCCGAGGCAGGCGGCTTCCGCAAGGCGTGGAAAGCCGCGCTGGCGCTCGGCGTGCAGCGGCTGGAAGACGTCGCCATGGACCGCGCGCTGAACGGCGTGGAAGTGCCGGTGTTCTGCTTCGGCGAGCTGATCGACACGCGCCGGGTGTATAACGACCGGCTGCTGATGTTCATGCTGCGCAACCGCGCACCCAAACGCTTCGGCGAAGACGGGAGGATGAACCTGGCCGACCGCGCCTCGCTAGCCAATCTCGAGCGCGAGTGGCGCGCCCAGTGGGACCGCGAACGCGCGGAGCTGGATCGCGAGCGCAGCAAGCAGGCGCAGGCCGGCATCGAGGAAAAGGTCGCCCGCTGGACGGAGCGCAAGCGCCTGGAGATGGCGAGGGCGATGCGCAAGGAATGGCTCCGCATCGGCGGCCCGCCCCCGCTCCCCGGCGAACCGGAATGGAAAGTTCCGGAGAAAGCGGACGATGAGGACTAGTCCCCGGCCTGCGACTAGCAGGCCGCAAGGCCGACCGGCCGCCCGCAGCGTAAGCGAGGATTTCGCACGCCGGATGGCGTGCGGACAACAAAGACTCGCGACCGCGCGCCTGCCCCCCGGAATTGATCCGGGGGAAGATGGCTAAGGGGCCGGATGGCCCCGCCGGCGCTTGAGGCCAAACAAAAGACTCAGCCCCACAATCCGAAACACCCACTCACGTCACCCCTGCGAAGGCAGGGGCCCATCCAACGCCGCGACAGTACGCAACGCTGGGCGACGACGCCCCCTTATCTGGATCCCCGCCTGCGCGGGGATGACGAGAAAAGAGAAGCCCCCCTCCCGCTTGCAGGAGGGGAGCGAGGCCCACCGAGCCGTCAGGTAAGGTTAATCCGCAGCGGAGTGAGTCCTCTCCTCTCCAGACCATCGATGTCGCAAAGGGCAAGAAGACCGACGTGAAGGTCCACGAGATGGAAGTGCCGGAAGTGAACGTCGCCTAGAACCGCGCACGGACCCGACTGTCACAGGCCACCTTCGCTCGCAACATCGGCGTCGCCACGGGCACGCTGGCGAAGGAGTTGTTGCGCTAGCTTGCCCCCAAGCTACGCAAGACCGTGCGTCTAGGTCATCGTGCACTTGTCCAAGGGCTGGGAACAGCCCCTCCGAACACTGGATGCCCCAGCGCAGACACTACTGGAAATGCTGGATGCGGACCCTAAGGAGGAACTAGAAATGATCGAGCGGCAGGCAAGGTGAACCCATCGAGAGAACGGCAAAACATGCCCCCAAATTCGCCGCTATCAAGAGATCAACGTTCCATCATGCTCAGTGGAAAGAGGGGACGGCAGCATTGCGAAGTCAGCGTAAAGATGTTGGACTGATACGAAACATCAACTTCATCGGCCAAATGGGTGGGGCGTATGGACCTATGTCATGTATCAATAACGGGGTTTCGATGCTTCGCGCAGACGGTCCATCTAAAGACTCACGGCAAGCTGGTGGCGATCCTAGGTCCGAATGAAGCCGGAAAATCTTCAATTCTAAGTGCAATTGTCCACCTGTCGAATGACAATGCCCCCGAGAAGAAGGACATATCACGGTCACCCAACGCTGGCGAGTTTAGTATCAGCGGACGTTACTATCTCTCCGAAGAGGATTTGAAATACGCAAAGCTGACCGCGCCCCGATGGTTGGTGATCCGAAAAGGACAAGATGGCAAACGCGGGTACAGTATCGAGCCCACTCCTCCTCTACGCGATCATGGTGCTCGGCATCAGCTCCTAAAGACCGTTGAGCATATTGTATCACACAGAAAGTTCGCTGAACGGATCGAAGCCGACACATTACTTTCGAACGAGGTTCTCCACTCCGCCCTCGACCTTTTACGAAGTCCATCAGAAGATTTAACACCTGAACAACTTAAAGATATAGAAGAGGCTGCAACTAGCCTTCTGAAGCTCGTAAGGAATGAAGACTCACAGCGCATTCACCGCTTGCAAAACCAACTTGATAAGTTCCTCGATCTTGAAAATGAGGCAAATCCCTCAAAATACGCACTCCACGTTCTCAGGTCGCGTATACCGAGAGTCATAGAGTTTGACGAAGAATCACGTGATCTACACTCAAGCTACGCAATGGAAGATCTAAACAGCAAGATTCCTCTTGCACTAGACAATCTCTTCGACGTCGCACAAGTACGCATTAAAGATATTATCAATGCCTACAATGAGGAAGATGAGTCAAGAATTACAACCATTGAGAATAGAATAAATAAGAAATTATCCGAACGCTTTTCCGAATCATGGGGTCAATCTGACGTTCAGGTTTCTATTAAGATTTATCGAGACCGATTGATTCTCCAAGCTGTTGACGAAAGCGAAGAATATTCTTCCTTCGAGGAACGAAGTGATGGCCTAAGACAATTTGTCGCCCTTCAGGCATTCACATCTGGCAGATGGGATGATTTTCCCACCTTAATAATTGACGAAGCAGAGCAACGTCTTCACTACGATGCGCAAGCTGACTTGACACAAATGCTTGCGAGACAGACGGTCTCGCCAAAGATCATCTACACAACTCATTCTGCTGGCTGTCTACCAGAAGACTTGGGAAATGGCGTACGCTTAGCACGCCCCTGCGCAGACGATCCCACGACCAGTGAGATAATCAATAAATTTTGGTCTGAAGATGCAGGAGGCCTTACACCTTTGCTATACGGAATGGGCGCGACAACACTGGCGTTCTTTCCCACTCGTCGAGCAGTAATGGTGGAAGGTCCATTCGATATGTTGCTTTTGCCGACAATGTTCCGCGAAGCACTTTCGGTACCCACATTAGGATTTCAGTTTATTCCTGGACTTTCGGAGAACAGTGAGCTGTTTCATGCACCCGTTATTGGTAGCAAAAAAAGCATACTCTACATGCTAGACGGAGATGGAGGGGGGAGAACCTTGGCGAAATCTCTTGCGAAGATAAATATAAGCGAAGAAGACATATTTACTTTAGAAGCCGCAAACCATCGGAAGTGCGAGCTGGAGGATTTTATATCCCCAATAGTCCTTATCGAAGCAGTAAAATCATATAAAGCAAAGTACTATTCCACCTTGCCCGATTTAGAATTAGACAAACTACCATCGAATATGCGGATGTCGGAGCTTGAGAATTCTTTCAAAGCCGCGACTGGAAAATCGTTAAGTAAGGTCGAGGTAGCATATGAGATATTGGACTCCCAAGAACGAGAGCCGGGTCGAAAGATCCTAGATTCGAAAAACGAAGAGGCTTTTCGCGCGCTTGCGCAAGAGATTGTCGCGAGATTCCAACAGAAGAAGTCAGAACTGGCCGAAGCAAAGTGATTGGTTTGGAGATACTAGCTCACACGAGTTCAGGGTAGACACCTCAGAATGAGCGGGCCAGCATTCCCCATCATTGGTCTTCGGCCCTGATGTGGTCGCTACGCGCCCTCCTCAAGGCGAATGTAAGCTACTCCTCCCCCATCCGCAGCGCCGCAATGAACGCCTCCTGCGGGATGGACACATTCCCGTATTCCCGCATCTTGGCCTTGCCCTTCTTCTGCTTCTCCAGCAGCTTCTTCTTGCGGGTGATGTCGCCGCCGTAGCATTTGGCGGTCACGTCCTTGCGCAGGGCGGAGATCGTTTCGCGGGCGATCACCTTGCCGCCGATCGCGGCCTGGATCGGGATCTTGAACAGGTGGCGCGGGATCAGGTCTTTCAGGCGCTCGCACATGTGGCGGCCGCGGTCCTCCGCGACGCCGCGGTGGACGATCATGGAAAGCGCGTCGACCGGGTCGCCGTTCACCAGGATGCTCATCTTGACGAGATCGCCTTCGCGCAGGCCGATCTGCTCGTAATCGAAGCTGGCGTATCCGCGGCTGATGCTTTTCAGCCGGTCGTAGAAATCGAACACCACCTCGTTGAGCGGCAGCTCATAGGTCACCTGCGCGCGGCCGCCGACATAGGTGAGGTCGCGCTGGATGCCGCGCCGGTCCTGACAGAGCTTGAGGATGCCGCCGAGATATTCGTCCGGCGTGTAGATCGTCGCCTTGATCCACGGCTCCTCGATCGTCTCGATCCGGCTGGGATCGGGATAGTCGGCCGGGTTGTGCAGCAGGATCTCGGCCGCGTCCTCGGTCTTCGAGGCGCGCAGGGCGATGCGGTAGACGACCGAGGGGGCGGTGGTGATGAGGTCGAGATCGTATTCGCGGGTGAGGCGCTCCTGGATGATCTCCAGGTGCAGCAGGCCCAGGAAGCCGCAGCGGAAGCCGAAGCCGAGCGCGGCGCTGGTCTCCATCTCGTAGGAGAAGGAAGCGTCGTTGAGGCGCAGCTTGCCGATGGATTCGCGCAGCTTCTCGAAATCGGCGGCGTCGACCGGGAACAGGCCGCAGAACACCACCGGCTGCACTTCCTTGTAGCCGGGGAGCGCCTGGGTGGCGCCGTTCTTCACGGTGGTGATGGTGTCGCCGACGCGCGCCTGCTCGACTTCCTTGATCTGCGCGGTGATGAAGCCGATCTCACCGGGGCCGAGCTCGGGCAGGTCGGCGCGCTTGGGGGTGAAGCAGCCGACGCGGTCTATCAGGTGGTCGGTACCGCCCTGCATGAATTTGACCGCGAGGCCCTTTTTTATCACCCCGTCCATCACCCGCACGAGGATGACCACGCCGAGGTAGGGATCGTACCAGGAGTCGACCAGCAGCGCCTTGAGCGGGGCGTCGCGGCTGCCGCCGGGCGGCGGGATGCGGGCGACGACGGCCTCGAGCACGTCCTCGATGCCGATGCCGGACTTGGCGCTGGTGAGCACCGCGTCGGCGGCGTCGATGCCGATGATGTCCTCGATCTCGGCGCGGACCTTGTCGGGCTCGGCGGCGGGCAGGTCGATCTTGTTGATGACGGGGACGATCTCGTGGTCGTGCTCGATCGACTGGTAGACGTTGGCGAGAGTCTGCGCTTCCACGCCCTGCGCGGCGTCGACCACGAGCAGCGCGCCCTCGCAGGCGGCGAGGCTGCGCGAGACCTCGTAGGCGAAATCGACGTGGCCGGGGGTGTCCATGAGGTTCAGCTCATAGGTCTCGCCGTTGTGCGCGGTGTAGTTCAGGCGCACGGTCTGGGCCTTGATGGTGATCCCGCGCTCGCGCTCGATGTCCATGTTATCAAGGACTTGCTCGCTCATCTCGCGCTGAGTCAGCCCACCGGTGAACTGGATCAGCCGGTCGGCCAGAGTCGACTTGCCATGGTCGATATGGGCAATGATCGAGAAGTTGCGGATCTGCGAAAGCTCTGTCATCCGCGCGCCCTTACCCGCAGGCAGGGACAATGTCAGCAGTCAGTTGCTGCCTGCTGCCCGGACTTGCGTGCATTCTGTTCGGGTTGTGCGAATTTGGGAACCGCGAACCCGGCCACGCCGTTCCCCTTTCCGGGAAGGCCGTCTCCGATCGGGCCGGCCCGCACCGGCATTCCCGCCGCAGCAAGGACATAGGGCGACACGTGGTTTCGCGTGACGAGCCCGCCGGCGCCGTCGTCGACCAGCGACATCTCGAATTCCAGGCCCTGCATCGAACCGGCCGAACGGCGCACCGAGGCGACCGCGAGCTGTCCCTCGCCGAAATCGACCACGAACTGCGTCCCCGGCGGAACGTCGAGCAGGCCTTCGATCAGGCAGCCCGTCCGCGAGAGGTTTCGCATCATCACCTCGTAGCGATAGTCCTCGTGGATCAGCCCGACCCTGCGGAACATGGTGCGGCGATCATCCCGGAAGCGGCTGGGGCCTTCCGGCTCGATAATCCACTCGCCACCGGCCATGCCCTCCATCGCCTCATCCGCGCTGACGGCCGGGGCATAGATATCGCCCTGGATCTGACTGAGCCGCAGACCGCGCATCCGCTCAAGTTCGTCAAGCGCTTCGATACCTTCGACCGCGGTTTCCAGCCCAAGCTCTTCGGCGAGGCTGACAATGGCCTTGATCACCGCGCCATTGCGATTGCCTTCCTCGGATATCCCGCGAACGAAAGTCTGGTCGATCTTGACCTTGTCCACCGGAGCCCTGCTGAGATGGCCGAGCGAGGAATTCCCCGTTCCGAATTGGTCGACGACAAGGCGTACTCCGAGAATCTTGAGCGCTACGAAGGCCTCGCTGGACGTTTGGTCCTCACTGCTGAAGATAGATTCGGGGAGTTCGAGTTCAAGGCGTTCGGGCGCCAGCTCGGACCCGGCCAGCGCCTGGGTGACCTGTGCGACGAAATTCGGATTCGCGAATTGCGCCGGAGAGATATTGACCGCGACCCTGACGTTTCCTGGCCATTGAACAGCGTCGGCACAGGCGCGTTTCAGCGCCCAGTCGCCCAATCCGCTCATCAGGTTGCACTTCTCTGCCGTAGGCAGGAATATCGACGCAGGGATTTCGCCGTATTCGGGATGCTCCCAGCGCAGCAATGCCTCAAGCGCGACGACCTCGTTCTTCGCGGTATCCACCAGCGGCTGATAGATCAGGTCTATCTGCTCGTTGCCGAGCGCCTCACGCAGGTCTTCCTCGATATGCTGGCGGCGTTCCGCTTCGTTCTGCAAATCCGCGGAATAGAACCGGAACTGGCCTCGTCCGCCACCCTTGGCTGCGTAAAGCGCCAGATCGGCACCGCGCACCAGTTCCTCACTGTTGAAGCCATCATAGGGAGCGATGGCGACGCCGACAGAGGCTCCTATCACGCAGCGGCTGCCCGCGATCGAGTAGGGCTGCGAAACGATCGAAATCACCTTCTTGGCGATCTCCCCGAGAGTCCCCCTGTCATCGATGTCGGGCAATATCGCCTGAAACTCGTCGCCGCCGAGGCGGCCGATTGCGCAGTTCGTCGGAATGACCTGCCGCAGTCGCTCCGCAACCTGCTTAAGAAGCTCGTCTCCTGCGGGATGCCCGAGGGAATCGTTCACCTGTTTGAAACGATCAAGATCGATCATCATCAGCGCGCAACTGCGTTTCGCTGACAGATAGCTGGCGAGGATAGTCTCCAGCCGCTTGTCGAGACTATGTCGGTTCAGCAGCCCAGTCAGGGAATCGTATTTGGCAAGCCGTGAAGCATCGCGCTGGCTCTTGCGGCTCGCGGTCACGTCGGAGCCGTTGCCGCGATATCCCTTGAAGTCACCTGAATCAGAAAACTGGGGCCTGCCGGAGATGGCCCACCAGGCTTCCTTGTCTCCGCTCGTTGCACTCACGACCAGCCCGGTGAATGTCTTGTGGCCATTCAAGAGCAACGGAAGAGTACGTTCGATCGTTTCCTCCTCGTCGCGCTCGATCGCGAACAAGGTATGGAACGGCTCGCCGGCAAGTTCCCCGGCTGACGTGCCAAACAGCTCGGCGACGCATTCCGAGATATATTGCACCCGTCCCTCGGAGTCTGTGGACCAGAACCAGCCAAGACCGGACCTCTCGTAGTCGTGCAACAGTTCCAGAGCCATCTGCTGCTCGCTGGTGGAGGCGCGCGCCGGACGCGAGGCATCCGCCCCGCTATCGGGCTTGCTTCCCAGAAGTCCGCGGACTCCGGCCAGTCGCGATTTGCCAAACGCAGCCACGTGTATTCCATCCCCTAAAGGCTTTGCGCGACGACACATTAACCTTAATCTGGTTTACGGATCGATAATTCGAGCGTTCGCTCGCGGTAGCTCACGGCCGGATTTCTGCTCCGGTTGAGTGCAAGAAGTTGCGGTCCAATCAGCCCGCCTTGCGCAAACGGTAAGCCGCCTCGCCCGATGCCCGGTCACTTCGCGACGGGCGCACCGGAATCCGGCCGTCAGAGTCGGTTTCCAGGGGTGTGGCGAATTCCACGCCCATGCGATCGTCCTTGCTCCACCGAGCAGTCGCAGAGATCACGTGGTGCTCGCTCATGTGGACGCCGAATATGGTCCCCGCGGGCACATTCCAAAGACCTTCGATCATCGCGCCGGTAGAGGAGATATTGCGGATAGTGCCATTGTACTTTTCGCCGTTGTGATCGAGCACGACCTTGCGGAGCATGGTCTGGCGGGAGGGTCGCGCCGAACGCGGGCCACTGGCAATGGCGGTCAGGCCTGAACTGAGCCGTTCGGTCGCAGCATCGCAACTCAGCGGTTTCTCGTAGATGAAGCCCTGGATATGGCTGCAGCCGAGCATGCGGACCAGATCAAGCTCGTCCAGAGTTTCGACACCCTCGGCGGTGGTTTCCATGCCCAGTGCCTCTGCAAGACTGACAATGGAGGCGATGATCGCACCGTTGCGACTGCCGGCCATCGTGGCACCGCGCACAAAGCTCTGGTCTATCTTGATCTTGTCGAACGGGGCTTTCTTCAGATAGCCGAGCGAAGAATAGCCGGTACCGAAATCATCCAGGGCAAGGCGCACCCCGACCCGTTTGAGTGCAGCGAACATGGTCTTGGTCGAGACATCGTCGTTGAGAAAGACGCTCTCGGTGATTTCGAGTTCGAGGCGAGACGGATCGACCTGCGAAGCAGCCAGGGCGTTGGTGACAATCGCCGGCAGTGATGGATTGGCGAATTGCAGCGGTGAGACATTGACCGCGACGCGGACCGATTCCGGCCAGCTTGCAAGGTCCTGACAGGCGACGCGAAGAGCCCATTCGCCGATCTGGGCAATGAGGCCAGCATCCTCGGCGACGGGAATGAACTTGGCAGGCGAAAGGTACCCGAGTCGCGGATGGTTCCAGCGCAGCAAGGCTTCGAAGCCCGTGATCTTCTCGGTGGTCGTATGCACCACCGGCTGATAATGCAGCTCAAGGCCGCCATGTGAGATCGCGTCACGCAAGTCATGTTCAAGCTGGCGCCGTTCCTCGGCTTCGCTGTGCAGGTCGGGATCGAAGAAGTGGTGCCGGCCGCGCCCCCCGTCCTTGGCTGCATAGAGAGCAAGGTCGGCATTCCGGATAATCGCCTCTGAAGTGACGCCGTCTTCCGGCGCGCAGGCGATCCCCACCGAAGCCCCGATGACTATGCGATGCCCGTCTATCGAATAGGGCTGGGAAAGGTTCTCGATAATCCGCTCGGCCAGGTCGGCAAGCCCTTCCCGGGCGATATGCCCCGGCAGGATGACCTGGAATTCGTCACCGCCGAGGCGCCCCACTCGTCCGGCATCGTCGACAGTGCGCTCAAGCCGCTGGGCAACCTGTTTCAGCAGGGAGTCTCCGGCGGGATGACCCATAGTGTCATTTACTTGCTTGAAGCGGTCCAGGTCGAGCAGGAAGACCGTGCAGGCGCGGTGATCCTCGCGCTGCGCATTCAATATCTTCTCCAGCGTTTCCGACATCTGGAACCGGTTCGCGAGGCCGGTAAGCGCATCGTAACGGGCAAGCCGTGTGGCGCGCTCTTGCGTCAGGCGCTTTTCCGTTAGATCGCTACCCGATCCTCGGAAGCCGACAAAGTTGTTGAAATGATCATAGATCGGCCGACCGCTGATCGACCACCACCGCTCCTCGTGGGGTGCCGCCGCACGAACGGCAAGATCCTTGAACGAAGATCTTGCCGAGAGATGGAAATTGATCGTCCGTTCACCATCGCGCGCATCGTCATGGAGAATGAAGAGCTCCGTGAGAGGCCTTCCGATCAGATTGGCACTTTTTTGCCGAAGCACCACCCCGATTGTCGGCGAGAGATAGGTAATGGCCCCGCGACGGTCGGTTTCCCAGAACCAGCCTTGCCCGGCCTCCTCGTAGTCCGCCAGCAATTCCACAGCCCGCTGCTGGATCCGCTCATGCTCGATGCGAAGTTGCGCTTCGGCCAGCCTCCTTCTGACGTGCCTGACGGTCAAGCTGATGCCCAAGGCCGCACAGAACAGCAATGAGGCCAGCGCCAAAGGCTCACGCACGACGAGCCAGGCGCCCATCCAGATCGAAATGCTCGCGGCCATGATCGACGGCAGCATCCCATTGAGCAAAGCCGCCGACAGCAGCATTGCAGCAATGAGCGTGGTGAGCAGCGTCATCCATCCCAGGCTGTCGACTTCCGAAGCCCAGCGGGTCAAGCTCAGACCATAGAGCAACATCGGGAGGCCGATCGAAACCGCCATGTTGAGATAGCGCTGCCACGCGATCGACAGACGGCTCTTCTCCATCTTCACGCTGACCGGCGCAAAAGCCGCCAGCAGCATCGCCAGTAGACCAAGACCGGCGGAAGTGAGATCAGGCAGAGACCAACTCCTGAGCCCGAGCGCCAGATAGGCCAGCGCCATCGCAGGGGCCATCAACATCCATTCATCGGAAACCAGGGACATTAACGGGGAGCTCTGGGAAGGCCGCCTGCCAGCATCCATGCCAGAACGTCGGGTCCCTCGCGGAGACGATGGAAAGCCCTTCAGATGGCCAGTCCCGCGCGCAGCGGCGACGCGCGCGCGCGAAGGCACGTTCCGCTGTTCCCGACGGTCGCTCGATCCTGGCATCAGCTAGTATTGCACCCTACTCGCTTGCAAAAGCGTTAAGCATTTCTGTTCAATAGCTTCGGCTTGAATTGCCGCGCGATATCGACAAGGCTATGAGCAGGAAAAATCCCGGGAGACTCGTGGCGTGAGGCAGATTGCAATCATCGGTTCCGGCCCTGCCGGCTACTACACGGCGGAAGCCGCGCAGAAGCAGTGGGAGGACGATGTTCGGGTGGACATTTTTGACTGTCTGCCAGTGCCTTACGGCCTGATCCGCACAGGAGTCGCGCCCGATCACCAGTCTATCAAGGGCGTCTCGCGCCGCTACGAGGCCACTTCGCTTTCGGAAAGCGTCCGTTTCATCGGCAACGTGATGATCGGCAGGGACATCTCCATCGCCGAGCTGCAGCAGCTTTACGACGCCGTGGTTCTTGCGACCGGCGCACCCAACGACAAGATGCCCGGCCTGCCGGGAGAAGAACTGAACAACGTCTACGGCAGCGCCGCTTTCGTCGGCTGGTACAACGGCCACCCGGCATTCGCGGATCTGGACCCCGACCTTTCAGGCAACACGGCGGTCGTCATCGGCAACGGCAACGTCGCGCTGGATGTCGCGCGGATCCTCGCCAAGACCCGTGACGAGTTCGTAGGCAGCGATATCGTATCGCATGCACTCGAAATCCTGGACGCATCGAGGATCGAGCGCATCGTCATTCTCGGCCGCCGCGGTCCGCACCAGATCGCAATGACGCCGAAGGAACTCGGCGAACTCGCCAACCTCGAGCGGGCTTGCCCCCGTGTGGAGACAGCCGATCTTCCCGAAGAAGGCGAAGACGCGCTCCTGGAGCCTGGCCAGCGCAAATCGGTAACCCATTTGCGCTCGTTTGCGGCCATCCCGGAGTCGATCCGTGCCGACAAGCCGCTCGATATCGAGTTCGACTTCTTCGCCTCGCCCAAGGCCATTCTCGGAGATGGCAAGGTCGAAGCGGTAGAGGTCGAGCGCACCAAGCTTGAGAACAACCGTGCCGTCGGCACCGGCGAGACATATACGATTCCGGCGAGCCTCGTGGTCGCATGCATCGGCTACCAGACCTCGCCCATCGAAGGCGTGCCGTTCGAAGAGAACGCCGGCCGGTTCGCCAATGACGAAGGGCGGATACTGCCCGGACTGTATTGCGTCGGCTGGGCACGACGCGGACCTTCCGGCACAATCGGGACCAACCGGCCCGACGGGTTCTCCGTGGTCGAAAAGATCTCCGAAGATATCGGCAGCGGTGCCGGCAAGGCAGGCGGCGAGGGCTTCGAGAAGCTGGCGTCGGAGCGCGGACTCAATTTCGTCGAATTCCACGATTGGCAGAAGATCGACGAGGCGGAAGTCCAGCGCGCGCGCGAGGGGGCTCCGCGCGAAAAATTCGTCGCGGTCGAGGAAATGATCGCCGCAGCCGGCAAGAACTGAGCGCTAGGGCTCCTGCAAGGGGCTGTTCGCGGAAACCTTCCGGAAATTCCGTTCCGAAAGGAACAGGCGGACCTTGCCCGGCTTCTCTCCGCTGAAACGAAGGCAATAGCGCCGGATGCCCAGGACGCTGCAGTCCTCGGGATGGATCGCATTCCACGGGACGAAAAGCGGCTTCTGGAACATGCCGAGCACCCGCGGAACGGCGAGGCGCAGCCCGATCGCGCAGACATCGACCCGCAGGCAATTGTTGTAGTTGGCCAGCATGCCGATCCTTGCGGACTGCATGTGAAGCACGGCCAGCGCAGGCATGGTGCGATCCGGAAACTCTTCCTGCAGCCGGAACCAGCCCGACAACCATCCGATCAGGGAAGTCACGGCAATCCAGAAGGCAGCGAATGCAACTATCGCACCCGAGAGAAGCAGCGGTACCGGAATGCCTTCGAGTGCCATCGCCGGTCGGCCAGCGCTTGCCGGTTACACTCTCATCGGCATGAGCACGTAGAGCGCGGGGCTTTTCTCGTTCTGGCGGATCAAGGTCGGCGCACCGGCATCGGCAAGATGCAATTCGACGGAATCACCCTCGATCTGGCTGAGGATGTCCTTCAGGTAATTCGCATTGAAACCGATCTCGATACCGTCCGACGAATAGTCGGCAGGCAGTTCTTCGGCCGCGGTGCCATTGTCCGGCGAAGTGACCGAAAGGGTCACCTTGTCCTTTTCAAGCCCCATCTTCACCGCCCGGGTCTTTTCCGTGGCGATTGTCGCCACGCGGTCGACGCCTTCGAAGAAGCTCTTCGGGTCGAGTTTCAGGAGCTTGTCGTTGCTGGTTGGAATGACCCTTGTGTAATCGGGGAACGTGCCGTCGATCAGCTTGCTGGTCAGCACCACACCATTCTCGCCGCCGAGCGTGAAGCGGATCTTCGACGCGGAGAGATCGATCTCGACATTGGTGTCGAGCGCCTCTTCCAGCAGCTTGCGCAACTCGCCGACGCATTTGCGAGGGACGATGATGTCCGGCATGCCTTCAGCGCCGTCGGGCCGTGCCAGGGTGAAACGGGCAAGGCGGTGGCCGTCCGTCGCAGCAGCCTTGAGCTCGTCATCGGCGACGTGGAGAAAGATGCCGTTGAGGTAGTAGCGGGTTTCCTCGGTCGAAATGGCGAAGCGCGTTCGATCGATCAGCTGGGCGAGTGTCGCAGCGGGAATCTCGAAGCTTGTAGGCAACTCGCCTTCCACGATCACGGGAAAGTCGTCGCGCGGCAGCGTAGGCAGTGAGAAGCGGCTGCGACCGGCTTTCACCGCCATCTTGTTGTCGGCAGCATCGAGGCTGACCTGGCTGCCCTCGGGCAATTTGCGGGCGATGTCGAACAGCAGATGCGCCGACACGGTGATCGCGCCCGGGGTATCCACCGAAACCGCGCTCATCGTCTCGACCACCTGGAGATCGAGGTCGGTCGCCATCACCTTGAGCGAGCCGTCCCCCGATGCCTCGATCAGGACGTTCGAGAGGATGGGGATGGTGTTGCGCCGCTCGACAACCGACTGGACGTGCGACAGGCACCGAAGCAGAGTTGCACGTTCGATCGTGGCCTTCATGATTTGCTCATGTCCCCCTTGCGCAGCCCGGATTCGCTGGCCGGGCCTGAATTCGGACCATCTTCCTTAACGCTGGAGACAGTCGGGGCAAGCCGCAACTATAGAAAAGCGCCAGAAATTGGGGATAAATGAGGGTATTTACCCCTGCAAAGTCGTCGCGATGCCGGTCCGATCAGGAGAACATCGCCATGCCGCCGTTGACGTGGATCGTCTGGCCCGTGACATAGCCCGCCTCGCGGCTTGCAAGATAGACGACCGCTGCGGCGATGTCCTCGCCCTCACCCATCCGGCCCATCGGAATGCGCGCATTGAGCGCCTCCTTCTGGGCATCGGGCAGAACGTCGGTCATCGCCGTACGGATGAAGCCGGGAGCGACGCAATTGACAGTGATCCCGCGGCTCGCAACCTCCTGCGCCAGCGACTTCGTCATGGCCGTGAGCCCGCCCTTGGCAGCAGCGTAGTTCATCTGACCGGGATTGCCGGTGGCACCCACCACCGAAGTGATGGTGACGATCCTGCCGAACTTGGCCTTCATCATCGGCCGGCAGGCAGCGCGCATCAGTCGGAACGCGGCCTCGAGGTTCACCCGCATGACCGCATCCCACTCATCGTCCTTCATGCGCATCGCAAGGTTGTCGCGGGTGATGCCGGCATTGTTGATGAGGATATCGAGGCCGCCAAGCGAATCGACTGCGGCCGGCAGCAGCTTTTCGACGTCGTCCGGATTGGAAAGGTCACAAGTTATCGCAACGTGATCGACTTCCTGAAGATGCTGGGGAGTATGCTCGTCGAGTTCGTCGCGGAAGGCGCGTAACTTGGTCGGGTTCGAGCCTGATACCGCAAGCCTGGCACCCTGCCGGGCCAATGCGCGGGCAATCGAGGAACCGATCCCGCCTGAAGCGCCGGTGACGAGGGCGTTCATGCCGTGCAGATCGAACATGCGGGATTCCATAACCTAAAGCTCCTTGGCCAGCGCTTCGACATCGTCCATCGTCACGACGCTGGCAACCGACACATCCTCCGCACTGCGCTTGATCATTGGTCCCAACACCTTGCCGCCCAGTTCGACGAAATTCTCGACGCCGGCATCCTTCATGGCAATAGCGCTTTCGCGCCACCTTACCCGACCTGTGACCTGCTCTACCAGCAGCCGCCTCACATCTTCGGGATCGGATGTCATCGCCGCGGTAACGTTGGCGAACAGCGGCACGCGCAACGGCCCGGGAGGCGTCTTGTCCAGTGCCTCGGCCATGGCATCGGCAGCGGGCTGCATCAGCGGGCAGTGGAACGGGGCGGAAACCGGAAGCGCCATGCCGCGCTTGATGCCGTGATCCTTGACGCGGGCAATAGCGCGCTCGATCGCTCCGGCATGCCCCGAAAGCACGACCTGGGAGGGATCATTGTCGTTGGCAACGGTGCAGACTTCGCCCTCGGCCGCGTCATCGGCAAGCGCCTGAGCCTTTTCGATGTCGGCGCCGAGCAAGGCACACATCGCCCCAACCCCTACGGGAACCGCCGCCTGCATCGCCTGGCCGCGCAGCTTGAGCAACCGCGCCGTATCGGCGAGGCTGAAAGCCCCGGCAGCGCACAACGCGGAATATTCGCCGAGGCTGTGGCCAGCGACGAAATCGCATTTGTCGGCAAGGGCGATTCCGCCCTCCCTTTCGATCACCCGCAACACGGCGATCGCATTGGCCATGATCGCCGGCTGCGCATTTTCTGTCAGGGTCAGGACGTCTTCGGGGCCTTCCTGCATGATCTTCGAAAGACTCAGCTCAAGCGCATCGTCGACTTCCTCGAAGACCTCGCGTGCCGCCGCGCTCGCTTGTGCAAGTTCCTGGCCCATGCCGACCTTCTGGCTGCCCTGGCCGGGAAAAACGAATGCTCGCATTGCTGCCCCCTCCTTCTGTCTGGCCCCGCATCCGGCTTCGAAGCGTTTCAATTAAGCGTGGCGAGCGGCCTTATGACCGACGTGCATCGCTGGCAAGACCGAAGGGTACGATCCGATTGGCGGCATCGTGGCCGATGTCGGCATCGCCGAGGTAGTGGATCGCGTGCCTTTCACACCAGTAGCGGGCGATTTCCTCAGGGCTTGCACCGAACGGCCGGTCGTTCTCCGGAACGTCGCTCACCCGCCCGAGACGCAGGCCAGCGATACCTCCGAGATGCGCGGTAGCGTGGAAGAACAGCCGGTCGATCGCATAGAGATGTTCGCTCACTTCCTCGAGCATCACGACGTGACCGGCAAGGCCGGGCATCAGCCTGGTGCCGCACAACATGGCGAGCGTGGTCAGGTTGAAAGCGACGGTCGGGTGGCGATCCAGCGAAGGCTCCAGGCAGCTGCGGTCGTCCGAAAAGTAGGACAGCGCCCGCCGCACCGCCGCTTCGCCGCCCTTGCGCCCGATGTCGACCGGCATGGGCCCGTGCACCGGATGACCGATCCGCTCGCGATACAGCGCCCCCAGCAGGTAGCCCGCATCGGAATAACCAAGGAAGACCTTGTCCTTGGCGGCGTGGTCCAGCTGGGCCATCGCGTCTTCCGCGATCCTGCAGGCCCCGTATCCTCCGCGCGCAAACCAGACGCCATCGAATGCAGGATCGTTGGCACACTCCAGCAACGCTGCAAGCCGCAACTCGTCCGGTCCTGCAAAATGGCCGTCGCTCTGGAAGCATTGGGGATGCACTTGGAGTTCGACATCGGGAAATTCGTCGTCCGCAATCGCCTTCACGCGCTCCGCATCTTCGTGGGTCAGCGGTGTGGAAGGGGCGCAAATGGCGATACAAGGCATGCCCGACTTGTAACCCGCTTGTCTTGCCGCGCAAGGAGGCATACCGACGCGGTGCGATGAGCGATGCTTCCCCTTCCCTGACTTCCCATCCCTGGTTCTTCTGCGGCATCGGCGGCTCGGGCATGCTGCCGCTGGCGCTGATCCTCAAGGGCGTGGGGGCGCAGGTGAGCGGCTCCGACCGCAGCCGCGACCAGGGGCGCACGCCGGAGAAGTTCGCCTGGCTCGAACAGCAGGGTTTTTCGCTGTTCGCGCAGGACGGAAGCGGCGTTATCTCCCCTGAGCAAACCCTGGTTGCATCGGCCGCAGTCGAGGACACGGTGCCCGAAGTGGTCCGCGCAAGGGAACTGGGCTGCCGGCGCATGAGCCGCGCCGAACTCTTGGCGACCCTGTTCAATGCAGCCCCTAAGGGCATCGCCATCGGTGGTACCAGCGGGAAGTCGACCGTTACCGGAATGACGGGCTGGATCCTGACCGCTACCGGCCACGATCCGACGATCATGAACGGCGCGGTGATGAAGAATTTCGTCGGACCGGACACGCCCTTCGCCAGCGCAAGAGTGGGGCAAGGCGACATGTTTGTCTCGGAAGTCGATGAGAGCGACGGGTCGATTGCCCTTTACCGACCACACGTCGCGGTGCTTGGCAATGTCAGCCTGGACCACAAGAGCCTTGAGGAGCTGCGCGCACTGTTCGGAGATTTCCTCGACAGGTCAGATGTTTCCGTTGTCAATCTCGACGATGGCGAAGCTGCCGCCCTTGCCGGCCGCGCTGGGAAGCTCATCAGCTTCGGCATCGAGAATCCGGTGGCGATGATCGGGGTGGGAGCCGGCAGCATCGCCGAGCGCCCCGAAGGGATTTCCGCGACCGTCATCGACCGTCGCGACGGCAGCAGCCATGCGCTGACTTTGAAACTGCCCGGCCGGCACAACCTCGCCAACGCGCTCGCGGCAATTTCGGCAGCGAGCGCCGTGGATGTTCCGGTTGCGGACGCCGTCTCGGCCCTCGCCTCCTTCGCGGGGCTGGCCCGGCGCTTCGACATCGTCGGCACCAGTCCTTCCGGCATAACCGTGATCGACGATTTCGGGCACAACCCGGACAAGGTCGCGGCAACGCTGGCCACGCTCAAAGCGCATCCCGGCCGCGTGATCGCCTTCTTTCAGCCTCACGGCTACGGCCCGCTGAGACAGATGGGGGCGGAACTTGCCGGAACCTTCGCGCGGATGCTGGGACCGGACGACGTCACCATCCTGTGCGACCCTGTCTATTTCGGTGGGACAGTGGACCGCAGCGAAGGCAGCGAACGGATCATCAGGCTTATCGAAGAAGCGGGCGGCAAGGCGGAACACGTCGCCACCCGCGAGGAGTGCGGCCGTCGCATGGCCGACATCGCCCGGCCCGGCGACCGCATCGTCATCATGGGCGCTCGCGACGATACGCTGACGCAATTCGCAAGAGATCTGCTGGCGCAGTTATCCTAGAAGCGCCTGACACGCAGGAGAGAGCCACTCACCGGTTCCAAACCAATCTCAGCGATCATAGCAGCAATTGCCGCCATCGACATGGATCGTGCGGCTCGTGATATAGCCTCCGCTGGGCCCGGACAGGAACACCACAAGTCCACCGATCTCCTTCTCGGCGTCACCCATCCGCCGCAACGGGATACCTTCGAGGTGCTTTTGCCGCCCCTCGTCGTCCAGGATCGTATCGAACCAGCTCTGGTAGGCATCGGAGGGAGAGAGCGGGCAGATGGTGTTCACGGTGATGCCGTATTTTCCCCAGCCCATCGCAGCCGTCTTGGTCATCCCGCGGACGGCTTCCTTGACGATGTTGTAGGCACCCAGTTCCGGCAGCCCCATCGTCGCCCCGCCGGATCCGAAATTGATGATGCGGCCGCCCCGTTCCTTCATCGTCGGGAAGCAGGCCTGCATGGTATAGAGCCCGCCATGCACACAGGCGCGCAGCGCATCGTCGAGGATTTCATCGGTGATGTCCTCGAACTGGGTCCGCTCGGCGTAGTAGGCGTTGTTCACGAGCGACCAGATCGGCCCGAGTTCCTGCTCGACCTCCGCAACGGCCCGGACTACGTCGGCCCGAACGCCGACATCGCCGACACAGACGTACGTTCGCCCACCCAGATCCGCGATTTTGGCCGCCGTCTCTTCAAGCGTTTCCCGCGTGCGGCCGAACAGCCCAACACTGGCGCCAGCCTTCGCCAGGGCCAGCGCGATGCCGACTCCAACTCCCCTGCCCGCGCCCGTTAGGAATGCAACCTTTCCGTCGAGTTCTCCCATGGTGTCCTCCATTCTGGCTTTTCGTGAGCTACGATAGGCAGCGACTCCTTGGGGGCAACCCGATTTCGCAGAGATTGCGCGCGTCCGGCCGGGATTTTAGTGAACTATGGCAGGAGAGGTCGTAGGGACAGCATGAGCAAGACAATCGACTGGATCGCAGGCGATACTTTCGGCCTGCAAATCCCTGCTCATATCGATGCCTTGCGGGAAGGCGGCACCAGCTTCCTGACGGAGGCGTTCCGCAAAGCCGTCGCGATCGACGAGAGCAACAGCGTGACAGGGATCACGCGCTTCGAGGAATGTCCGGGCGGCGGCACCGGCGCCAAGCTCTATCTCTCATTGGAGTACGAGAAACCTGCTCCCGGCCTGCCCACCGACCTATTCGTCAAATTCTCCCGCGCTTTCGGCAACGACATGCGCGACCGGCAGAAAATCCAGATGGAATCCGAGGTGTGGCTGGCGCTGCTCTCCCGTGTTCCCGAATTCCCCGTTTCGGTCCCCAAATGCATGTTCGCCGACTATCACCGCGAGACCGGCACCGGCATCCTCATCACCGAGCAGGTGGCATTCGGCGAAGGTGGTATCGAACCCAATTACGTCAAATGCCTGGATCGCGACCTGCCCGAGCCGCTCGCCCATTATCAGGCGCTCGTCCGGGCCCTCGCCAGGCTCGCCGGCGCATATCATGCAGGCGTGTTCCCCCGCGACGTGATGGTACAGCTCGAGAACCGGCAGGGCACCCTCGGCGTAAGCGAGCGCGAGCCCTACTCTGCCCAACAAATCGCCCGACGGGCGGAGCGCTGGCGCGAGTTTGCGACAGCATATCCACAGCTTGTCCCCGCCCATGTCCGCAGGCCCGAATTCCTCGAACGGTTCGCAGCCGAGGCTCCCCGGTTTTGCGGACACGAGAGCGCGATCGAGCGTTTTCTCAACACGCCCTCGCCGTTCGTCGCACTCGGACACTGGAACGCCAATACCGACAACGCCTGGTTCTGGAGGGGTGACGACGGCACTCTCGAATGCGGCCTGTTTGACTGGGGCAATGCCACCGTAATGAATGTCGCCGTTGCGCTGGCCGGCTGCTTCTATGGCGCCGAACCGGAATTCATCGTCGAGAATCTCGACCTGCTGATCCGGACCTTCACCGACGACTATGAAAGGGTCTCGGGCATTCCGCTCGATCCGGAACAACTCAAGCATCACCTCGCATTGCAGGTGGCAACATCGGGCCTGATGTGGATGATCGATGCGCCGAAGGTGGTCGAGATGCGCGTCCCCGATCTCGCGGACGTACCCGACTGGTTCGATCCTCGCGTGTTTGATGACGAACTCGTGAGGACACAACTGCACATGTCGGCGATCTGGCTAACCCTGTGGCAGGAGCTCGATTTCGGAGCCCAACTCGATCGCTTCGTGAAGCGGAACGCCTAGTCCCGCTCAGTGCGCGGATTTGCCGAGCACCCCTTGAACGAGGTGCACGACAACCGCGGCCACTGCGCCCGAAACCAGGCCAAAAACCGCGGAGAGCGCCGCATAGGTGAGCCAACCCAGCGCTCCGCCTAGTGCTCCCGTCGCATCCTCGACACCGTGCTGCAGGCCGTGAGCGAAATGCGCCGGCGCCCCAAGACCAAGCACTTCCAGTCCGTGCATCAGGATACCCCCGCCGACCCATAGCATCGCGATCGTTCCGACCGAGGACAGCAGGGCTAGCAGCACCGGCATGGCCTTCAAGAGAAGTCGCCCGATACGTTGAGCCGCCGCACTGGAGCGCCGGACGAGGTGCAGACCGATATCGTCCATCTTCACGATCACAGCCACGGCGCCGTAGACCAGCGCTGTAATGGCGATGCCCACCGCGACGAGGATAATCGCGCGCTGCAAGAGGTCGGCATCGGCAACTTCCGACAAGGCTATGGCCATGATCTCGGCCGAAAGAATGAAATCCGTGCGGATAGCCCCTGCCGTGCGCTGGCGCTCGAACTCGGCAACGTCCTCGACCGGGTCGTCCAAGGTTTCGCCATGCTTGGCACCGCCGAGCTTCTCGATCACTTTTTCGGCGCCTTCGAAGCTTAGATAGAGGCCCCCAATCATCAGAAGGGGAATGATCGCCACCGGCAGGAATTCGCTGAGCACGAGGGCAGCCGGCAGCAGGATCAACAGCTTGTTGCGCAGGGATCCCTTGGCGATCGCCCAGATAATCGGCAATTCGCGGTCGGGAGTGAAGTTTGTGACGTAGGAGGGGGTGACCGCGGCGTCGTCTATCACCACGCCCGCGGCCTTGCTCCCGGCCTTGGCCACACCTGCGCCGACATCGTCGATCGAGGCGGCGGCGGCCCTGGCAATGACGGAAACATCGTCGAGAAGGGCGACGAGGCCGGATGGCATGAATTGGACTCCTAGACTTTTCCGGCTTCAGGGCCGGATGGCGAGAACCAGTGGGGCAAGATAGCGGGAAAGGACGAATGAGGGAGAGGCTTCAGAACCTTCCCCCGTCCACGAATATCTTCTGCCCCGAAGTGAAGCTCGATTCGTCCGAGGCAAGGTACAGGGCAGCTCCGATACATTCGTGGTTGCGGCCGACCCTGCGTAGCGCCGTGCGATTGAGCATACCGCTTGATCGGACAATTTCGGTCAACTGATCGGCGTTGTCGCCCGTGGCCACGAGGCCTGGACTGAAAGCATTGACCCTGATTCCGCCCTTTCCCCACTCGAGCGACATGTAGCGCGTGAGCAGCCACAAGGTTCCCTTGGCAAGGCCGTAGGCGGCATACCCCTCGATCGGATCGAAGCCGGTCGACGACACAACAGTCACGACGCTCCCTCCACCGGCTTCCACCATTTTCGGGCCCAGGCCTCGCATGAGACGCAGGGGTCCCCAGACGATCGTCTGCATTTGCTCCTTGAGCACATCGTCCGGCACGGTGAACAGGTCGCCCTGGTTGGGTTCGGGTGGTTGGCTGGACAGCAGTACGACATCGATACCGCCGAAAGCATCCCAGGCCGCTTCAGCCAGCCGGTCGATGTCCCCGTCTATCGTGAAATCGGCCGCCACGGTTGCCACGCGGGCACCTCCTGCACGCAATTCCTCCGCCAGCGGTTCCAGTTTCGATGCGGTCCGCGTCGTCAGCACAAGATCGGCTCCTTCAGACGCGAAGGCGCGCGCCAGGTCCGAACCGAGCAACCCTCCGGCTCCCGTCATCAACGCCCGCTTTCCTTCCAGTCGTCCCATCAGGAATCCCCGTCAGCAGATGCCGAAGGCATTGGCGGCCCCGCGTCCTCGGCCGGCGGGCGCAGCTTCGCGGCCCTCAGGCAGGAGAGGAACATCCCGTAGTACCGCTCCACCTTGTCCACCCCGAGTACGAAGGGATTGGGTTCACCCGGCTTGCGCTGCCGCGCTTTCGAAAGACGGACATCCGAACCATCGACAAAGATGTGGGTGTTGAGCAACCCAGCCGCGCCCGCCTGCTTGCTCAGCTCCCTGAGGCGCTCCACCGACTTTTCGAATTCGAGCAGGCCGCCCATCATTCCGTCGGATTGCAGCGTCCGCGGAAACGCGGTGCCTCCCAAAAGGGAAAGTACATGGGTATCGTCACCTTCGCGCACCGGGATCAGGGCCGACACTGTGCCCGGCGAATGGCCGGGGGTCACGAACAGGGTGACTTCGGTATCTCCCAGCGCCAGCTTTTGGCCATCGGCAACCACCAGATCGCGTTTCGGCGGAGGGCGATCGGCCTGGTCCTCGCCGAAGTAGGGCGCACGCGCCAGGCTGCCGGGAGGCTGGCGCGCGAGCATGTCCCAATCCTCCGCGCTCAGGCCGATCCGGGTCCCGTAGCGCTCCTGCAGGTATTTCGCGCCACCGTAATGGTCCCAGTGGCCATGCGTGATTATCGCATAGCGAATATCCCGGGGATCGAGGCCGACAGAGCGCAGTCCCGGTTCCAGATAGTCGCGAACCTCGCTCTCGCTCTGGCCCGCATCGAACAGGATCAGGCCATCGCTTGTCCGGAGAACCCAGACGCCCACGAAGGCGTTGCCGACATACCACAGGTTGTCGAAGGCCTGCGTCGGGGGCAGCCATGCCGGTCCGTTCGCCAGCATGTCCGCGATGCGCGTGCTTCCCGGATCGCAGATGAAAAGAGACCCCGCGAAATCGGTGCCGGCAAGCCGACGCGCATTCGCCACTTCGCTTTCTACGCTATCCGGCGCATCGGCTGCCGTAAGCATGATCGCAGCCGCAGCTCCAATGATCAGCCGGCTCGAAACCGCAAGTACCCGCATGAGGCTAGACCTTTCTTCAGAAATCGAGCGGCAGGCCGATATGGCGCCGGAAAACGAGATCGCGGTGTTCGATGAGAATGGGATCGACTGCCGCCGCCGTCACTTCGTCGATCTGCGAATAGATCGCCCGCATGTCGGGCGACATCGGACACTCTTCGTCCGAGAGCGGTTGTACCAGCTGCGAAAAGCACGCCCAGTGAACATCGCATGCGCTCAGCCGGTCGCCAACGAGATAGTCGGACCCCGCCTCACGCTGGCGATGCAGCTGAGCCGAAAGACCGCGCAGGATTCCCGCTGACCTGTCGGCCGCGCCGTCCGCCGCGCCGGGCCGCTGACCGTAGGCGCGCATCATCTTCTCTCGCGCGGCCTGCGCCTCGTCCGGCATCGGCGGGGCGCCCGAAGTCATCGTCAACCGGCGCGACCAGCCGAAGCCACCGTGCCCGCAAATCTCCGCCGAGAATCCCACGGCGAGCGCCCTGTCGACCGGGTCGTCAGGAAACAGCGAAGGTCCCGAACCCAACCGTTCGGCCAGAACCATGATTTCCAGCCAGCCGTCGACTGCAGGCTCGTTTTCGTAGACCGCGACCGGGGCGTTGCGCCGTCCCGTCCAGGCGACGAGGTCCTCGTTGTCTTCCATCATGTATTGAATGACGGGCGTGAAAGGCACACCCCTGATAGTGAACAAAGCCTTCGCGGAAATCCCCCAAGGCCCGGGAGTTCCGGCACTCAGGGCCAGCCGCAATCCCGGCATGCCCCGCGCCTCGGCAACCGACACATAATCCATCCTCTCGCCTTTCGACTTCTTCTTTCAGGCGGCGATGATTGCAGATTAGGTCGCCAGCGAACAGCCCGAAGCTCGCCGGCCCAGTCCTTGCCAAGCCGGTCTCCCACCTATGATCCACCGCTTATCACAAATTGACTTCCGCCAAGGATTCACGCAGGAATCCACCGGTGTCGCTGTTGAGGTCTGCCAAGGGAGAAAGCGGATGCTCGATTACGAAAAGGCCGATTTCTATACGGACACCTCGCTGGTCGAGGACCCGCATGCCTATTTCGACTTTCTGCGCGCGAAAGGCACGGTAACGCGCCTGCCCGATCGCAATGCCGTGGCGGTAACGGGCTATGAGGAAACAGTGCAGGTCATGCTCGATACCGAGCATTTCTCAAGCATCAACGCGGTAACCGGCGCACTGACCAAACTCCCGTTCGAACCCGCGGGTGACGACATTTCCGAGCAGCTGGAAGCGATGCGATCGAAGATCGCCTTTGCCGACCAGGTCGTCACCGAGCAGGGCAAGCGCCACGCCGATCTGCGTTCGGTTCTCTCTGCACTGTTCACGCCGAGCCGGCTCAAGGCGCTCGAGGCCAAGCTTCGCGACACAGCGGATTCGCTGATCGACGAGTTCATTGCCGACGGCAAACTGGACTTGCCGACACAGTACGGCGGACCTTACGCAACGTTGGTCATTGCCGACCTGCTCGGCATCCCCAAGGACGGGCGCAACAGGTTCCGCAAACTGCTCGAAGGAGCCATTCCCGCCCAGATGGACGCGTCGCCTGAAGACCTGGCGAAGAACCCGCTGGTCGAACTGGGCAAGGACATCTTCCGCTACATCACCAAACGCCGGATACTGAACAAGCCGCTGTTGCGGTGGGCCAAGCCGCTGTTCGGACTGTCCGGGGACGACGACATCCTGACCGAGCTGGCCCTCGCGAAATACCCCGACGGGAGCACGCCCACGCTCGTCGACCTGACGGGGCTCGCGGCATTCCTGTTCGGTGCCGGGCAGGATACGACCAACCGGCTTCTCGCCAACTCCTTCCGGGTCATCGCCACTCGCCCCGATGTGCAGCAGGAGCTTCGCGAAAACCCAAGCCGTATTCCCGATTTCATCGAGGAAATCCTGCGTTTCGACGGGTCAGTGAAAAGCGCCGGGCGCATTTGCCAGAAGACTACGGTGCTGGGCGGCGTCGAGATAAAGGCCGGCACGGCGATACTGCTGTCTCACATGGCCGCGAACCGCGACCCAGGCCGGTTCGAAAACCCGCAGCAATTCGACATGAACCGCCCCAAGGCCAAGGAGCACCTCGCCTTCGGACGCGGCGCCCACACCTGCATCGGCGCACCGCTGGCCCGCCGCGAAGTGGCGATCAGCATAGAACGGCTCCTCGCCCGGCTGGGCAATATCCGCCTGTCCAAGGAGCATCTCGGACCCGACGGGCAATACCATTTCGAATACGAACCGACCTACATCCTGCGGGCGATGAAACATCTCTACCTGGAATTCGATCCGATCGCCTAGGCCGAGCGCTGCTTCGACATGTCGGTCTCGCATTCGACCACAGTGGCCATTCGCATCGTTGGGCGGTCGAACAGGTTGAGTTCGTCGTTGACGATCTCATCAGACATGACGGTGGTGGCGAGATACTCGACCGTGGACTTGTAGATTTCTTCGTCGTCGAACCACAGTTCGGTAATCACGTCGTAGGGCAGTTCTTCGTTCGTCCCGCTTTCCGCATGCGGCTGCGGTTCCAGATAGCGCCGGATATACCGCGTGTTGGCGGCCGGGTATTTCAGCGCCAGCGGAACATGGTGATTCTCGTAGTAGTCCTTGAACGCCTCCATGCTCATGCCGGGCTTCCGCTTCATCAACAGCAATATCTTGTATGCCTTCTCGGCCATTGCAGTTCCTCCGTTTGATTATTCTGCCAGTATCGCCCGGCGTCCGCATGCGCCCGTTCAGTCAAGCATACGCTGTTTCAGCACCGCGATCTCTTCGGGCCCGACGCCGAGTTCCTGGCGAAGGTAGACATCGACCGAGCCGTAGTCCTGCCTGATCTGGGCAAAGGCGGTATCCAGATATTCCCCCTCGACACCGATCAGAGGCTGGGCGATCTCGGGCGGAAGAGCGGCTAGCGGCGACGTAAGGTCGCTTTGCAGTGTCTCCATCCCCGGCGCGCCGTTGCTCAGGAGAAAGTCCTCGCGCACGGTTTCATACGGGACGCCCAGCGCTGTCAGCACCAGCGCCGTTGCGATGCCTGTACGATCCTTGCCGGCTGTGCAATTGACCACGACCGGTCCCTCGCCTTCAACAAGCCGTGTGAACAGCACGCGATACGATGGGGCCTGCTCGCGCGGCAATGTCTTGTAGGCAGCGCTCATCATCGCCCGCATCCCGTCCGCCGTGAACCTCGACCGGTCGGCGAAAACGGAACCCATGTCACCGAGCGAGAGGCCATATTCGCGCGCCCAATACCCCTGACCGGATATCGCCAGCCAGTTGCTCATGTCGCGGCTGCGTTCCTCGGTCGTGCGCAGGTCGATGATCGAGCCAACACCAAGGCTTCTCAATCGGAGCTGACCGTCCAGCGTCAACGCGCCGAGCGAGCCGGACCGGTAGAGCTTGCCCCATTCCACCGTCCTGCCGTCTTCGGTTCGATACCCCCCAACGTCCCGGAAATTGCGGCCGCCTTCGAGGAGAATGAACCGGCCTTGGTCTTGCCGAACCTCCTCCTGAACCGCGGGTTCGCCGGCCCAGGCAGGAAACGCAAGCGCAATGGCCGAGAACAGGGTGATCGCATATCTCATCGGTTTCCTCCTTTGCTCTCCGCGTTGCGCGAAGGCTGTATCACGAGTGTGACCGGTCGCAACTGCCCCGGCCGCTGCAGGCTCTCACACTACCTAGCCGACCTTCTCGCTGCTGCGCGACATCGGCAGGAGCAGGAAAAGCAGGCTACCGAAGGCGATGGATCCCGAGACGACGAAAAGATAGGGCGAGAAGCTGTCCGTCAGGTTCAGCGTCAGGCTGATGAACAAGGCCCCCAGCGCCGAGGCAAGGAACGACACGCAATAGACCAGTCCGAGCGTGGTGTTGTAGATCCTGAGTTTGAAATACCGCGCGACGAGATAGGAAATAAGGTCGCTTTCGGCGCCGACCGACAAGCCGACGAGGAACATCGACAGGGTGATGATCCATACGGCGTTGAGATCGGTTCCGAGCATGAAGAAGCCGAGCGACGGGAGGACCATCGACAATGTCGTGACTATCGGCGTCGCGAAACGGTCTAGCGCAAGCCCGCAGGCGATTCTGCCTACCACGGTGCCGAAGGCATAGACGGTGACGATGTTCGCGGCGGTCTGCATCGAGATCTCGTTGTCGACGAGCATCAGGTTCATCTGCGATGCATGGAGCGGCGTCTGCAGGAGGCACAGGAACATGCCGATGAAAATGATCCAGAAGACCTTGCTGGACAGGATCACGCTGTAATCCTGCCTGGCGGGGCGATGCAGCTCTACCGTGGCCGGATAGTCGGGAACGTTCTGGCCCGGTTCGGGCTCGGCGCCGGAGGCGGTGTTTCGGGGGATGAGCGACACGGCGATCAGTCCGACGACGAGTGTCATCGCAGCGATCGCAAGATAGCCGTTGCGCCACCCGTAATGCTCGATGAACCAGTTCAGACCGGGAACCATGGCCATCGCCAGAATCGCCGGCACGCAATTCACGATCGTCAGCGCCAGACCCGTGGCCTTCTCGAAATTCTCGGCGATGAGGCGTGTGTAGACGAGCGGGCTGGTCAGGCTGCCGACGGCAAGCACGATCGTGGCGGCAACAAGGTAATGCCAGAAGGCGCCTTGCTGAGCCGCATATCCCAGAAAGCAGAGGGGGACGAGGAACGTTCCCCAGATCGCCATGCGGCGCACACCGAGCCTGTCGGTGAATCGGCCGATGAACGGAAGCACCACCAGCGTCGACAGCATCGTCAGGCCCACGAGTGCGAACTGCGAGCGCGACCAACCGAATTCCTCCACCAGATGCGGCGCGAAAACGCTGTTGGTATAGGCGAACAGCGGCAGGCTGGTGCCCGACCCGAGACTTGCAGCCGCCAGCGGCCGGACATTGTCGCGCAGTTCACCCAGATAGCTCACGCGGCTCTCCCCAAATTCGTCCAGCCGCTTGTCCGGGCCTTGTGACAGCCTTGTCGATCAAGCCAGTGCCATTGTCGAGTGGTTGTCTTTGCCCGATAGGACTTGAGGGAAAGGAGATCGCCATGACGGACAATCGGATCCTGACACAGTCGGAAGGCGGCGTCCTTACCGTCACACTCAACCGGCCGGAGAAACTGAACGCCATCACTCCCGACATGCACATGGCGCTCGAAGAGGCGTTCGACCGGTTTGCCGCCGATGAGAAGCTGCTTGTCTGCGTGGTGAAGGGAGCGGGCGAACGCGCCTTCTGCGCGGGAAGCGACCTGACCGAATTCGCAACCGACGGCAGCACACCCTATCCGTCCAGCGGCTACGCAGGCATCGCGCAACGGTTCGATCTCGACAAGCCGGTGATCGCCGCAGTGCACGGCATTTGCCTGGGTGGCGGTTTCGAGCTGGCGCTGTCCTGCGACATGATCATCGCCTCGGAACAGGCTCTCTTCGGGCTTCCCGAACCCAAGGTCGGACTGATCGCGATCGGTGGCGGGATACACAGGCTGGTCCGTCAGATCGGCATCAAGCAGGCCATGGGGCCGCTTCTGACCGGACGGAACATAGCCGCGCGCGAGGCCCTCGAAATGGGATTCGTGAGCGAAGTCGTCTCCGGGGATGGGTTCGACGACGCCGTTGCCGAGCTGTGCGGGCAGATCCTTGCCAACGCTCCACTCGCCGTGCGGCTGACCAAGGAACTCGCCATGTGGGGTCTCGATCAGCCAACGCTTGCCGACGCAATGGCGCATCAGGCCAGCCACCCTTCATTCCGGCGCTGGATCGCGGCCGAAGATACGCGCGAAGGGCCCAACGCCTTCGCCGAGAAACGCACCCCGCTATGGAAGGGGCATTGAAACGTCAGGAAATGGCGTTCAGATAGGCCACCCTACCGGCGTCACCTTCCGTGCGTAGCGAAGTGCGCTCATCTTCGAACGTCACACCGGGAAGGGTTTCGCGAACCTTGTTGTTGCCGGTATACCAGATCACCCGGCATACCCGCTTGGCGATGCGCCAGCCGCCATTGGTCATGACCCACGCGTCGTCATACCATCCGGTGCCGTCCCACAACGGTCCGTTGCCCCGGTCGTCCGCAGCCGCATGGCGCACGAGGCGCCAGCTGCCGTATGTCAGTGAGTTTGCGTTTTCCCGGTCAATTACGGCGACCTGGTGGTTGGTCATCATGTGCTGGGTCGCATCGAAGGGCGCATGGAAGGCGCCGAAATCGGACTTGAACTGCTCCAGCTCGGTCCATTTCGCGGACGAACCGAAATCGACATCGCAATGCTCTATGAAAATGCGGTCGAACAGGTCCCAGCGCTGGCTATCGACAGCCAGCGCATACTGATTGAGCTTCTCGACTATCTCATCGCGGTCACTCATTTGTCCTCTCCCCGTGTGACCGCGCGTCAGGCGGGCAGGCTGACTTCGGCGGTCCCCTTGAGAATGGTTTCACCATCCTGGGTGGTCATCCGCGTCTGCACCTTCACTACGGGCATGCCATAGGCCGACTGCTCGATCTTCTCGACGATCTCGCCATCGACATAAGTGATGTCACCTTCGAACGCAGGACTGCGGAACTGGGTCACCGAGTGCCACACATAGCCGTCGTGGCCGGCCCAGTAAGCAACGTAGTCGACATGCCAGGCATTCATCGAAGAACCGTAGCCATAGACGCCTCCCATGCCGACCTTTTCCGCCTTGTCGGCATTGATGTGGCCGGACGATGGGCCGTGGAACAGGCCATCGCCCTGACGCGGATCGATCTTCCGCGCCTCGAAGTCGTAGGTCATGTCCTCCGCGAAACCGGCATCTTCCAGCGCAGGATCCGAAACGCCTTCCGGCGGGTTCCAGCGCCAGGTGCCCCAGATGTTCTGGCGATGCGCACGACATTCCAGCGCGAAAGTCACCCTGCTGTGCGGACCGATGACGCGGCGAGGCAGCTTGTCACCGACCTGGACGTCGGCAAATCGCGGCGAGACGCCTTCCCTGTTGGACTTGATCCACTCGAGCCGCTGCCGGTTGATCTCATCAAGCTCCTGCTTGGTCCAGACCTTGGGCTCGCGGTTTTCCTTGTCGTAGACCTTCCGCTTGTTCGCTTCCTCGCGCAGGTAGCGGATCGAAGTCGCCCGCTCCTTGGCGACCAGCGCGCCATGCTGGTTGCGGTGGATGGTGTCACCGTCCGCGAACATGGTCGGCCCCGCGAAACCGGTATCCGTGACCTTGTAGCCGGCGAAATAGCGTTCCTGCGTAAGCTTGTCGCCCGGACGAACCGGCGTGCCATAAAACCACCACTCTTCGCCCGCGAAGATCAGATGCGAGCCCGGGATCTTGCCGACGCATGACGGGTGGCAGCCGTGGCCGTAGTCCATAGCGACGGTAAAGCTCTGCGGAGCCACGATACCGCCGAACTTCGAATTGCTGGCGAACTGCTCGTCCCAGTGCAGCGGGTTGGCGTAGTCCATCGCCTGCACCCAGCGGCGGATGTCCGTGGCGTTGCACGGATCCCAGAACTCGGCGAAGACAATCGGCTTGCCGATATATTTGTCGACATCGCTGGTATCGAGCGTGACGGGTTCTTCGGTCGCTGTCGCTTCAGACATTCTGAATCTCTCCCGGGTGGCAGCCGCGCAGGCTGACGAATAGGTGATCTTCGCCTGTTTCACGCAAGGTGCAAGCCCTCTCGGCAGTTCACGCAAGCCGATTGGCAGTTTCTGCAAGACTGTGCGGGTGGACAGCAGACGGTGCGGACAGCACAATCCGGAAAGATCGTGGGGAGAGTCGGAGATGCCAAGCAGCGAAACGCAGATCGCCAATCTCGTTTACCGCTATGCCGAATGCATCGATTCCGGCGATCTGGAGGGCGCGGCCGCGCTTTTTTCTCATGCCCGCATCGAAACCGGGTTGGGCGAAGTCGGTCCCGCCGAACTTCTGGAAATGTGGCGCAAGGGCATAATGCTCTACGACGGAGTGCCCAGGACCAAGCATGTCATCACCAACCCGATAATCGAGGTCGACGAGGATGCGGGCACAGCTACTTGCCGGTCGGTGTACACGGTCATCCAGCAGGCCGGCGACGCTCCCCTCCAGCCGGTCATATGCGGTCGCTATCATGATCGATTTGTTCGTGGCGAAGATGGCAATTGGCGGTATGCATACCGCGACTACAGCCTGATCGACCTGATCGGAGACATGACCCGTCATTCGCAAAGCTGGTCGGGTGGCAAGCCGCCGGAAGGCGTTACGGCGAGATAATTGGGAGACAATTCATGGCAACCGCTGCAAAGATCGAACCCGCCGGCGATGAGGTCGTATCCCGTATGCGATGCGAGCTGGCAGCCGCTTTCCGGCTCGCCGCCTATTTCGGCTGGGACGATCACATCGCCACTCATATGTCGGCGCGCCTGCCGGACGACACCTTCCTGCTCAATCCGTTCGGCATGCTGTTCGAGGAAGTGAGCGCATCGACCCTGATGCGCATGGACCTTGAAGGCAATGTGCTGGAGATACCGGACGGCTGCATGCTCAATCCGGCGGCTTTTGCCGTGCATAGCGCAGTGCTGGACGGCAGGGCCGACGCGAACTGCGCGATCCATTTCCACTCGCGCGACGGAGTCGCCGTCTCGGCGCTCAAGGAAGGCCTGCTCCCGCTCAGCCAGAACGCACTCAATATCTGCAACGACGTCGCCTATCACGATTACGAAGGCGTCGTTTCGGCCGGAGACGAGAAGGAGCGCTTGCAGGCTGACCTCGGCGACAAGCACCTGATGATCCTGCGCAATCATGGCACCCTGGCGCTGGGACGATCGATCGCTTCGGCCTTCTATCGAATCTATGCCCTAGAATGGGCATGCACGGCGCAGGTTCGCACTCTTTCCATGGGCCGCGAGCTGGAGCTTCCCTCGCCCGAGCTCGTGGAAAGCATCGCGCAGTCCATGCCGCCAAGCTGGGTGGACGGCTTCGCCGAAGATCGCTTCTGGCCCGCGATGCTGCGCAAGGCGGAGCGGGTATGCCCGGGCTTTGACGCCTGAAATCAAACCTTGCTTGCTCCCGGCACCAGTGCTCCCATCTTGGTGCCATGGCCCGCCATCCGCATCACGAGAACCCGAACCCGACGCCGGCGGAAGTCCATGCACATGCCGCTGCCGCGCGGGCGAGGAAGCGCGACGAAGCCAATGCGATCGGCATCGACGAGGACTTCATTTCCGATTTCGTCGAGAGCTTCTACGCCCGAATCCGCGACGACGCGCTGCTAGGCCCGATCTTCGCCGAACGGATCGAGGACTGGGACTCGCATCTGGCCAGGATGAAGCGCTTCTGGCGCTCGATCCTTCACAACAGCGGCGAATTCTCCGGCAACCCCATGGCCAGGCATCTTGCGATTCCGGGGATCGGGGAAGAGCATTTCGCCCACTGGCTCGAGCTGTTCTACGAGACACTGCGCAATCTGGAACGGACTCCCGAGGCGACCAGGCTCGTCGGCACGCGCGCCCGAATGATCGCCGACAGCCTGCTTACCGGCATCGCAGTGCACGGTAACGGACTGGAGAAAGCCAGAGCGGGGCGGAATCTCCCTTACGTCTGAGCTTGCGCCATGGTCACCGCCCGGGCATGAGGCCGGCGCGAACCTGATTCAATGGGAGAATGCAATGGACCTCGAAGTCGCGATCCTCGCAGCCAAGGATGGCAATGCCGAAGGCCTCGTCAAGGCGATGAACGAAGCGGGAAGCGCGGCGCTGCTGTCCTGCGAAGGCTGCAATTCGGTGAAGGTCCTGCCGGGCGTCGAAAACCCCGGCAACGTGCTGTTTCTCGTCGAATGGGAATCGGTCGACGCCCACAATGCCGCCAAGGCGAGCGAAGGATTTGCCAAGTTCATCGAAATCGCCAGCCCCTTCTTCGGCGGAGAAGGCGGCGGGTCCATGCAGCACTTCAAGGTCGGCTAGGAACCGCGCTGCGCCTTACGGCTCGATCAGCGAAGCTCCCGCACTGTCGTAGCGCTCGCCGGCCACGGCGCTGGCCGGCATCGCCTTTTCGATCGACGCGATATCCTGTACGTCCAGTCGGATTTCGGTAGCGGCGACATTTTCCGCGAGCCGGTGCAGTTTGGTCGTGCCCGGAATGGGCACGATATCTTCGCCTTGGTGCAACAGCCAGGCCAGCGAAATCTGGGCCGGGGTGCAGCCTTTCGCTTCGGCAAGCGATTCCAACTGTTCATACAGGCCAAGATTGCGGCCCAATGCCTCGCCCTGCCAGCGGGGCAGGTTGCGGCGGAAATCTTCTTCGGACAGGTGCTTTCCGGCACCTGCGAGGAAGCCGCGCCCGAGCGGGCTGTAGGCGACAAAGCCGATGCCGAGTTCGCGACACACCGGCAGCACAGAATTTTCGGGGTCGCGCGAAAACAATGAGTATTCGGTCTGAAGTGCTGAAACCGGGTGGACGGAATGGGCGCGCCGAATGGTTTCGGCGCCGGCTTCGGACAGGCCGAAGAACCTGACCTTGCCCGCAGCTACAAGCTCACCGACGGCGCCGGCCACATCCTCGATCGGAACGGCCGGATCGACGCGGTGCTGGTAGAACAGGTCGATGGTATCGACGCCGAGACGCATGAGCGAAGCTTCGCAGACCGCGCGGATATGGTCCGGGCGGCTGTTCACTCCGTTGGGCCGCGTTTCGTTTCCGCGAATGTCGAAGCCGAACTTGGTTGAGATCACGACCTTGTCGCGCCAGCGCCCCAACCCCTTGCCTACCAGCACTTCATTCGTGAAGGGGCCGTACATCTCGGCGGTATCGAACAGGGTGATACCCAGTTCGACCGCCCGGTCGAGCATGGCGAGCCGTTCGCTTTCCGAAAGCTCAAGGCCAGCGCCGAGGCTGAGATTCATGCATCCGAAACCGAGGCTCGAAACCTCAAGTCCCTCGTTGCCAAGCCTGCGCGGTTTCATGCCGATCTTCTCCATCTTGTCCCTTTGCGAATGCCATACTGCCGCCGCAGCGATACTGTGAGGCAGAACTGCCGAAGGTTTCGACATGAAGGGCAGCTTGGGCTAGGCGCTTCGCCATTGCGATTCGCCATACTTGGGAGTGAGCTTCATGGAAATTAACAGCAACCTCGCCGCAATCGTCACCGGCGGCGCTTCGGGTCTTGGGCGCGCGAGCGCCAAGGCACTGGCCGACGCCGGCATCAAGGTCGCGATTTTCGACATCAACGAGGAAGCCGGTGAGGCTTTCGCCAAGGAGATCGGCGGCACTTTCTGCAACGTCAACATCATGGACGAAGACAGTGTCGTCGCCGGGTTCGAAAAGGCCCGCGCCGCAAACGGACAGGAGCGCATCCTCGTTCACTGCGCAGTGGTCGCCGGCGGCGGCAAGACGGTGCGCTTCGACAAGAAATCGGGCGAATATGTCCGCACGCCGACCAGCGAATTCGCCAAGTCGATGGAAGGCATCGCCACCGCCAGCTACCGCGTCGCCTCCATTGCCGCTCTCGGCATGGCAACCTCGGATCCGCTCAACGACGACGATGAGCGCGGCTGCATCATTTTCACTTCCAGCGCTGCATCGCAGGACGGCCAGATCGGCCAGGTCTGCTACGGCGGCGGCAAAGGAGCGGTGAATTCCATGGTGCTGCCGATGGCCCGCGACCTCATGGATCTGGGCGTGCGCGTCAACGCGATCCTGCCGGGTACTTTCGCCACCCCGCCGATGCTCAAGGTCAAGGAAATGAACGAGGCCGTGTTCGAAGGGCTGAACAAGTCGGTTCCGTTCCCCAAGCGGCTCGGCAAGCCCGAGGAGTTCGCCTCGCTGGTTCTGGAACTGGTCCGCAACACCTATTTCAACGCGCAGCTGATCCGCCTCGATGGTGCGATCCGCATGCCGCCGAAATAAGCCGGGGCATCCCCTCCCGACCTATCTCGCGGAAGTGATCGCTCCTTCGAGCGCTCAGATCACTTCCGCGACGCCCGCCAGCGCTTCGCGCAGGTGCTTCAGCGCCTGCGCTTTGAGCTGGTGGACACGCGGAATGCTCACCGAGAGCACCTCGGCGATCTCGGAGAGGTTCATTTCCTCCACGAAATAGAGCTGTACGACCAGCTGGAGCCGTTCGGGCAAGCCGGCGATCGCTTCCACCACCTGACCCCGCAATTCCTCGTCCTGGAGCAGGGACAGACTGTCCGGGCTGTCGTCGGCGAAGGCCATGTCGCTGTCCGAATAGGTGTCCTCAATCGATTCGAACCGCAGCGGCTCGGTCGAAGCCCGCAAGGATGCCAGCTCGGCCTCCCCGATGCCCAACGCAGCGGCAAGCTCTTCTGAATTGGGATCCCGGCCAAGCGTGCCCCGCAGCTCGTTTTCCTTCTCGCGAAGCTGGCGCCGGCGCTCGACGGCGCCGCGAGACAGCGGAACCGTGCGGCGGATCAGATCGACCATGGCGCCACGCACGCGCATCTTGGCGTAGGCGGCAAAACCATCTTCACCCGGTCCGGAGTGTCGCTGTGCGCATTCGGTCAGGGCGACCAGCCCTGTCTGGATCAGGTCTTCCAGCTCGATTCCCGGCCGGCCGGTTCCATGCACATGCCACGCCAATCGCTTCACCATGGGCAGGAACCTCCTGACCCGTTCAACGGCGTCGCCGGCGTAGGCTCCGGTTATCACGGAGCTGCTGGGCGTTCCGGTGGCGAAGGCGAGTTGGTCGTGTTTCATGCAGCCATGCTTTCAAGGTCTGGCGTGGAATCGGGGCTCGGCAGGCCGGGGGCCTGCGGTTGCGGCTGAGCCTGTTCGCCACCGATCACTTCGATCACTTCGATCGGCTGGGCGGCAGGCAGTTCGGCAATGGAAAGGACGAGGCAGCTCGGCGCCCGCATCTTCAGCAAGGCGGCAAGTGCGCGACGGGCCCTCGGCTGGACGACAAGCGTTAGCGGAATGGCGCCGCTGCCGCGTTCGGCCAACAGGCCGGCAACCCGCTCGCCGATCATGCGGGCGAGATCGGGTTCGATGACCGGCTGGCCGGTCGTAGGATCGTGCAGTCCCTGGACGATGGCTTCCTCGAGCCCGGCATCCAGCGTGATGACCGGCAGCCTCTCGTTGGGCGAGCAGACCCGGCCGACGATCAGCGCACCGAGATCCGCGCGCAACAGCTCGATCAGGCGCTCGTGCTCCTGCGTCTGCTGGACGGCCCGGCTCAGGCTGTAGAGAATCGGCAGCGGATGGGCGATCGGAATGCCGTCCTCCAGCAGCCCGCGCAGCAACCGGGTCAGCGCCGCCAGGGAAAGCGGCTCTGGATGGATCGTTTCGACGAGGCCGGCGGAATGTTCCTTCACCGCGTCGATCAGCGCGCGCACTTCGTCCGGACCCAGCAGGTCCTGCGGGCGTTCGGCGAGCAACTGGTTGAGATGGGTGGCGATGACGGTGCTGGCATCGACCGTCAGGAAGCCTTCGGCGATCGCCTGGTCCCGCGTTGCGGGGTCGACCCACAGCGCCGGGCAATTGAAGCTCGGATCGCGGGTCTCCTCGCCCTTGAGCGAATGACCGTCGCGCGCTTCGCCGGCATCGATGGCGAGAATGCGATCGGCCCTCACCGACGCACCACCGAGCACGACGCCGCCCAGCAGGATGCGATACTCGTGCGGCGGCATCTCGATGGCATCGCGCACACGGAACTGGGGCACCACGAAGCCGAAGGACTGGCTGAGCTGCTTGCGCACGCCGGTAATGCGCGCAACCAGCGGAGAGCCCTTGCGATCGTCGACGAGCTGAACCAGCCCGTAGCCGAGCTCAATGGTGACCAGCGTATGGTCGGAAACATCGACGAGCGAAATCTTTGCCGGATCTTCCGGTGCCTCGGGTTCCTTTTCTTCCGGTTCCGGCCGCGACTGACGCTTCTTGAGCGTGTGCCACAACCAGCCGGCAATACCGGCCGCAGGCAGGAACACCGTCTGCGGCATCGCCGGAATGCAGCCGATCGCGGCGAGGATCAGTGCGACGGGCAGCCAACTGCGTGGATCGGCGAACTGTCCGCCGATCTGGCCGGCCAGGTCGCGGCTGTCGGACACGCGCGTCACGATCGTGGCGGCGGCGATCGACAGCAGCAGCGAGGGGACCTGGGCCACCAGCGCATCGCCGACCGCCAGGGTGATGTAGCGCTCGGCGGATTCGCCGGCGGTAAGTTCATGGGTCATCATGCCGAGGCAGAAGCCGGCGATGATGTTGACGCCGAGGATCAGCAGCGCGGCGATGGCGTCGCCCTTTACGAACTTCGAGGCACCATCCATCGAACCGTAGAAATCGGCTTCGGTCGCGATCTCGCGCCGGCGGGCCTTGGCTTCGTCCGCGGTCATCAGACCGGCTGCGAGGTCCGCGTCGATCGCCATCTGCTTGCCGGGCAAGGCATCCAGAGTGAATCGCGCGGAAACTTCGGACACGCGACCGGCGCCCTTGGTGACGACAACCAGATTGATGATCACCAGGATCAGGAAGACGAACAGGCCGACCGCGAAATTGCCGCCGACAAGGAAGGCGCCGAAAGCCTCGATAACCTTGCCGGCCGCCGATGAGCCTTCATGGCCGTGCACCAGCACGACGCGCGTCGAAGCCACGTTGAGCGCAAGCCTGAGCAGGGTCGCAAACAGCAGAACCGACGGAAAGGACGAAAAGTCGAGCGGCTTCTGCGCGTTGATCGCAGCCATCAGAATGGCGACGGACAGCGCGATGTTGAGCACGAAGGACGCGTCGAGCAACATCGCCGGCAACGGGACGATCATCAGCACGATCAGCGCAAGGATGCCTCCGGGCAAAGCCAGAGCCGACGGACTGGGTATCTTGAGAAGACCGTTCACAGCCCGAACCTCTGCAACTGGCCATAAGCGGCGCGGACGAAATCAGGAGTCGACGCCTCACCGTTCGGACCGGAGACCGCGAACGTGCTGCGCAGCGTTTCCGCCATGGACGTGCGCGCAGGTGCACTCGCGGCCAGGCGGGCGGCGTGGAATTCTCGTGCGATCGGTCCGCCGGTCGACTGTACCGTGGACTGCGCTGCCCAATCGCTCGCCGGCGGGAACGCGGAAGACTCGGGCACTGCCCAGGCCCCGCCCTCGCCTTCCATCGCGGCAGAAAGCTTGCCGCGGATCAGTTCCATGACACCAGCGACCGTCCGGGGCGCTCCACCGGGCTCATAGAAGATCTGGCGGTTGGCGGCCGCCGCCTTCGGCAGCAGCGATGCGGCACTTCGTCCCGGGTCGGAAGCAAGCGTGGAAAGGAACTTACCGGCACCGCCACTACCCAGGAAATGGGCGAGATATAGTTCCGCCGAATCCGGTTGGCGACCAAGGACGCCCGTCAGTTCCGCACCGTTGTCCCGTGCCAGCTCGGCCGCCATCAGCGCCGAAGCATTGGGATCAAAACGCAGCGCCATGACTTGCGCGCGCCACGCCGGGTCTCGCACTCGGCCGCCCTGGATCGCCGCGTCGGCCCAGTCGAGGCCGTGTGTCGAGCCGTGCCGGTCGAGCGTGCGCAACCAGGTGTCGTTGGTGAACTGGTAGAGGCCGGCCGCGCTCGACGTTCCGGCGCGAGCAGTCGGATCGAGACTGGACTCGAGCTTGGCCTGGGCAAGCAGATACTGGAAATCGACGCCGGTCTTCTGGGCCGCCCGCGCAATAGCGGTGCGGACCTCAGTGCCGGCGCTCGGTCCAATGCCTATCGGTTGCGGCTCGCTCAAGCCTTGCTCCAGGTTCAATTCCTAACCGGGAGCAATTAAGCAAGAGGCGTGCCAACTTACCTGCGAATGGAGGCGTAGCTGTAAGCAGGTGTCGCGTTGTAGATCTCGGCCGAACCGGTCAGCGCGTTCAGGCGAGCCGTCACATTGGCCGCAATAAGGTTGCGAACCTGGCGGTTTACCTCATTCAGGCGCCGCGCAGCGTCGAGCATGCCGCGGCATTCCTCGTCGATCTCACCTTCGTTGGGCTGGTCCAGCTTGCCGCAGATCGCCTGCTTGTCGTCGGCCGTGCCGAGAATGGCATCGAGGTTCATGTCGGCAAGTGCCTGCCGCTCGGCTTGCAGAACGGCAAGCATTTGCCGCAATGTTTCGCGAAGCTCGCTCGAATTCATCATTTGCCGCCCCTCAGCAGTATTCCGGCCGCGATCATGGCGTCCGCGATTTTCGTCGGTACCAGCGGGTAATCGCCGGCTTCGATTGCCCTGCGGATCAGTTGAACCCGCTCGACATCGACCGGTGCCTGACCGGGGTCGAGCGCTTCGCTCTTGACCACAGGCGCCGATACTTCCTCGCCCGATGATTTTTCGGGCTTGGCCTGTCCACTTGCCTGACGCGCGATCTTGACATCGACAGCGCCGACGGGGCGCACAGGTCCCAGTTCTATGTCACGCATGATGCCACTCCTTGGTCCTTCACGGTCCACAGAACGGCAGACTTCAATAAGGTTTAAGGCCCCCGTGGCGAATTATTGCCGGCGTTACGGCAATGGAATGCCGACGAGCCCCGGCCGGACGATGCGCGCCCGCAGGGAATCATTGCTGAACCTGCGTGTGTTGTTCACCGCGCGTACGCGAATCCATGAGCCAACTGTGCCGGATTCGAGCGCCTCACCAGGCTGGGAAACGCTGAATCCATCGCCGGATACGGCGATCGTAACGGCATCTCCCCGGTTCACCGCGGGAAGCGCAGCCTGCGGCGCCACGCGCTTGACCGGCACGTAGAGGCGCCATCCGGCGGCATCGGGGCATTGGACGACCACAGTCTGTTGCTGCTGGGTGCGCCAGGTAAGCGCCAATGGCGAAACACAGGGATTGAGCCGCAAGCGACGGTCGACAGCGGCGATCGCACCGCCCGGTTGGCCGATACCCGAACCGGTAAACCGGGCGACTTCCCGGTCTACTGCGTCGAGGTCGGCGAAAGGGGCGGCGGCGGCAATGGCCAGTGCCAGGCTGAAGCTCATGGTCGGTCCTTCTGCGTTCCTTGATCTTGCCCGGCTTGATGCAAGCCGCGTGCCAAGGTTGCAGAAGGAACGTCGTATGCCAGCGTCGCCGTGATCCCGCCCTCTCCCGGCTCGACCACGATCCGGGCCTGCGCGCCAGCGGCACGCGCTTCCCGCGCGAGCTTTTCCGCCATCGCAATCGCCGCAGCCTGCCCCCCGGGCCGATACTGCGCGACAATGGTCAGTTGCTGGCGCGCGTCTGGCGACTGGAATTCCAGCCATTCCCCTATCGGCGGAGCGCCGGGTTCGGCCTGGTAGAATGCGAGCGCCTCGCCCTGCGGAGAGACCGCCACTCCGCCCGCCCCGTCTTCGGTCTGAGAAAGCGTAACCGCCGTGACCATGAAGAGGATCAGCGAGAGATCCGCCAGCATGATCTCCCAGCCGACTGCCAGGCGCGCAATCATACCGCCTCGGCGAGTTCGACAGGCTTGCGGTGGGGAAGATCCTGCGCGACTTGCCGGGCAAGCCAATCGACGATCTTCTGCCGTTCCTTTTCTTCCCGGGCGGCCGCGCGCTCCACCATCCGGGCCAGCGGAGCCAGCAACAGATTTGCGAAGAGGAGGCCGTAAAGCGTCGTCAGCACCGCGGTCGAGATGGCACCGGCAAAAGCGTCCTTGCCGATCCCGACAGCCGCGAGCTGGCTGAGCGAGTAGAGCGTACCGACGAGGCCGAAAACAGGAGCCAATTCAGCAGCTTGCACCAGCGTCTGAACCGCCCTTTCATTGGCTTCGATGCGGCGCCGCTTGTGGGCTTCATGCGCATCGAGCAAAGCCGGTACGGACCGCTTGGCGAGCAGCGCATCGGTTGCCTCGTCGAACTCGCTGTCGCCCATATGATGCGGGCTGGCCCTGAACACCCCGTCGCGATGGATCTCGCGCACCTGTATCGCGAGTTCCGCCCTGACGCCCTGCGCGTCGAAACGCGGCTTCCCGATCGCGGCGAGCGCGGCAAGCGCCTGGCCGCAGTCGGCAAAGCCGCTGCGCAGCACGGTGGCGACCAGCGTGCCGCCGATCACGATCGCCGCCGCAACGGGGTCGACTAGGCTAAACACGTTCATCTGGAAAAATTTCTCCTTCCCGACAAAGAACGGCAGCGACGGCAGGATTTCAGGGCAAAATGGCCGATGCTTGCCGCCTTCCGGCAAAAAATTGCCGCCCGGTCTGCCGCCTGGCCCACGAATCCCGCATTTCAGGGGCTCAGAACCACATTCGCGGACAATTGGCACGGTGCTTGCTTTTCACGTTGCGCACGCAATTGGAGCAACACCGATGAGTGAGAGCTTGTTTGGAATTCATGGAATAGCCCTGGAGCTGCGCTCGCAGCGCATGGGACTGCTGACTTCCAACATCGCCAACGCCGCGACGCCGGGATACAAGGCCCGCGACATCGATTTCGCTTCCGCGCTGAACGCGCGGATGGCGGGAGCAGACAGCGAGAAGGCCGCCCAGGCTGCCACGCTGTATCGCGTCCCGACCATGCCGTCGCTCGACGGCAACACGGTGGAGCTTCCGACCGAGCAGGTCGCGTTCAGCGAAAACGCCGTCGGCTATGCGACGACACTCTCCTTCATACGCGGGCGCGTGGACACGCTCACGCGCGCGCTGAAGGGAGACTGACCATGAGCTCGCAGCTGACACTTTTCGATCTGGCCCAGCGGGGCATGTCCGCGCAGCTCGTGCGGATGAACGCCGCAGCGTCGAACCTCGCCAACGCCGGAACCGTTTCCAGCACCGAAGAAGGCACCTACCGTCCGATCCGTCCTGTCTTCGCGCAGGAAATGGACCGCGCCACCGGCCTTTCCACCGTGCGCGTGCAGTCGGTCGTGCGCGAGGACGCAAGCGCGATCCGCGAACACAATCCCGGCCACCCGCTGGCCGACGCCAACGGCGACGTCTGGACCTCTCCCGTCGATGAGAACGCGGAGATGGTCGAGATGCTCGAAAGCGCCCGCCAGTACCAGAACCTGGTCGAGGCGCTCTCCACCGCCAAACAACTCATGCTCGATACAATGAGGCTCAAATGACGACAAATGCCGTTTCCGGCGCTTCGGCGTCCAACACTGTCGCGTCGACTGCCCCTACGGGGTATTCCGCGCTCGGCCAGGCAGACTTCCTGAAGCTCATGACCGTGCAGCTTCAGCACCAGGATCCGTTCGATCCGGTCGACAACAAGGAGATGCTCGCGCAGATGGCGCAGTTCTCCTCGCTCGCCGGCATCGGCGAGATGAACGAGACGCTCCAGACCATCGCCGGCAAGCTCGACGCCATACTGGCAGCATCAGCCGCTGCGTCGAACTCCGCGACCGAACAGGCTGGCGAGAGCGACGCCACCGGAGAGACCGATGCTGCGACAGAGACGCAGCCGGACGCTTCGGGCGGCACGACCGAAACTACCGACTCCACCGAATCCCTCACTCAGGAGAGCTAATTCATGTCATTCTACACCTCCCTCAGCGGGCTGAAGAACGCCCAGACGAGCCTAAATGTCGTGGCTCACAATCTGGCCAATGCGGAGACTGTGGGATTCAAGAAGTCCCGCGTGGACTTCGGCGATATCGTCGCGGGTTCGGCCTACACCAATCCCAAGATGATCCAGGGCATCGGCTCTACTGTCGAAGCGATCACGCAGAATTTCTCGATCGGCCCGATCCAGCAGACCGGCTCGGCACTGGATCTCGCCATCAGCGGCGACGGTTTCTTCTCGACGAAGACCATCGGCACCGGCGAGACGCTGTTTACCCGCAACGGCAGCTTCGAGATCGACGACTCCGGCTTCGTGCAGGACGGCGCGAGCAACGTGCTGCAGATCTTCGCCCCCGGCGCGGATCCGACGACCGACGCGCCGATCGATGCCCAGGTTCCGCCCACCAATGCCGGTGGCGCAGCTTTCGCAGGCCTCGTTATTGATACCGACGGTTCAGTGATCGCCTCCTATGCGGACGGCACCAGCGAATCGATCGGTTCGGTGGCACTCGCGTCCTTTATCGCACCGGCCGGACTGAAGCAGATCGGCTCGTCCAACTGGGAAGCGACGGGCCTTTCCGGCACGCCAACCTATGGCGCCCCCGGCTCCGGTACGTTCGGTGACGTGATTTCCGGCGCTCTCGAGCGCTCGAACGTCGACATCGCCGAAGAGCTGGTGAGCCTGATCACCGCGCAGCGCTATTTCCAGGCCAACGCGAAGGCGATCGATACCGCCACCCAGATCTCGCAGACCGTGATCAACCTGAGAACGTAAACGGGGGCTGACGAGCGATGGACCGGCTGATCTACACTGCGGCATCGGGCATGTCCGCCTCGATGATCCAACAGCGCATGATCGCCAGCAATATGGCGAATGCGCAGACCATCGGGTTTCGCGCAGAAGTCCTCGAGCGCACTCCGGTGACGCTCGATGGTTCGTCGCTCGACGTCCGCGCCCTCAACCGCGCCGAAATCCGCGGTGCGCTCATGGACGAGGGTTCATTCACCCAGACCGGCCGCGAACTGGACATCGCGATGCAGGGCAACATCCTGCTCGCGGTCCAGGCGCCGGACGGCGGCGAAGGATATACTCGCCGGGGCGACCTTTCGATCACCACGACCGGCGTCCTGCAGAACGGCGATGGCCTTCCCGTGCTCGGAGAGAACGGACCGGTCACCGTACCGCTCGGCTCACGCGCCTCGATCGCTCCCGACGGAGCGGTCATGGTCGCCGACCCGCAGAGCCCCGACCAGCCGCCCGTCCAGGTCGCCCGCTTGAAGCTCGCCAACTACGAAGGCACGAGGATCGAGAAGGACCTGACCGGCCTGTTCCGCGTTCCCGGCGGCGGAATCCTTCCGGCCGACGAGGACGCCCGGGTCATGACCGGCGCTCTCGAGCAGTCCAACGTCAACCCGAGCGAAGTCCTGGTCCAGATGGTGGAGGCACAGCGCCTCTTCGACATCCGGTCCAAGCTCATTTCCACCGCGCGCGAGCTCGACGAGGGCAGCGCCAGCCTGATGCGCATCTAACGCCGACGGAGATTCACCGATGCCCACTTCAGCTCTTCAGGTCGCCCGCACCGGGCTCGAGGCACAGGATGCGCGCATGCGCGTCATCGCCAACAACCTGGCCAACGTCGGCACCACCGGCTTCAAGCGCGACCGCGCCAATTTCGCCACGCTTGCCTACCAGGATGCGCGTGTCGCGGGACAGCAGTCGTCGAACGAGACGGCCTATGCCACCGGCCTCAACCTCGGCACGGGCGTGAGCATCCAGTCGACGACCCGGATCGAAACGGTGGGCGCTCTCTCCTCGACCGGCAATTCGCTCGACCTGGCGCTCGACGGCCCCGGCTATTTCCAGGTGCAGCTTCCGGGCGGGCAGCTCGGCTACACGCGCGCCGGCAATTTCACCCGCTCATCGGACGGGCAGCTGGTCACGACGCAGGGCTATCCGGTGCTGCCGCCGATCTCCATCCCGGACGGAACCACTTCGCTGAGCATCTCCGAGGACGGAACCGTCTCCGCCTCCGTGGACGGCGAAACCGATGCAACGCAGATCGGCCAGATCACGGTCGCCAGCTTTGCCAACCCCGGTGGTCTGCAGGCGCTCGCGGACAATTTCATGCTCGAGACCGGTGCCAGCGGTCCGGCCCAGATCGGCGTCGCCGGCACGGAAGGACGCGGAAACATCCGGCAGGGCATGCTTGAGGGCTCGAATGTCAACATCGTCGAGGAGCTGGTCGACATGATCGAAGCCCAGCGCGCCTACGAGATCAACTCGAAGATGATCTCGGCAATCGACGAAATGCTGCGCAACGCCAACCAGACGCTGTGAACGAAATGACCCCAAGATCACCTTTCTCAACCATTGCCCTTGCGGGTGCGGCCGGACTTGCCCTGCTGGCTCCGGCCTCCCCTGCCCTGGCAGGCAAGAAGCCGAAGCCCGGTTTCGAGGCCGCTTTGCCGATCGCCGATCCCGTGGCACCGGCAAACGGAAGCATCTTCAACGTCAGCACCGGCTACGCAGCGCTGCACGAAGGCACGCGCGCCCGCGCCGTCGGCGATGTGGTGACGATTGTGTTGCTGGAATCCACCACGGCCGGCAAATCGGTCAACTCGAAGAGCCAGAAGAGCGGCGGCATCTCGCTGACCCCGCCTTCCGCCGGGCCGCTTTCGGTAAACCCCGATGCTCTCAACGCGTCCAACGATTCCTCGTTCAAGGGCGGCGGCGACGCTTCGCAGACCAGCACCTTCTCCGGCACGCTGTCCGTGACGATCGCGGAAGTGCGTCCCAACGGCACCGCGCTGGTGCGCGGCGAAAAGCGCATGCTGCTCAGCCAGGGCAACGAATGGATCCAGTTCGCGGGTATCGTGCGCCTGATCGACATCGACGAGTACAACCGCATCCCCTCAAGCAAGGTAGCCGACGCCCACATCGTCTACTCCGGCAAGGGCGCGTTGCAGCGCGCAAGCCGGCAGGGCTGGCTCGGCCGCTTCTTCAACATGATCAGTCCCTTCTGAGGTAATGGTAATGCGCCGCTACGCTGTCCGCTTCTTCTCTTTCCTCATCGCTCTTGCGGCGTTGACGGCCGCGCCTGCCCATGCCGAGCGCGTGCGCGACCTCGGCCAGTTCCAGGGCGTGCGCTCCAACCAGCTTACCGGCTACGGCGTCGTCGTCGGCCTGGCAGGCACGGGCGACGACAATCTCGAATATCTGACGCAGGCGATGCGCGGCGTATCGGGCCGCATGGGCCTGCAGCTCCCGCCCGGCATTTCGCCCAGCCTCAAGAATGCGGCGGCGGTCATGATCACTGCCGAACTTCCGGCTTTCGCCAAGCCGGGCCAGCGGATCGACGTGACGGTGTCGACCATCGGCAAGGCCAAGAGCCTGCGCGGTGGCGCACTGATCCTCACGCCGCTGCTCGGCGCGGACGGCCAGATCTACGCCATGGCACAGGGCAACCTTGCAGTCGGCGGCCTCGGCGTCTCCGGCAAGGACGGTTCCCAGCTCACTGTCAACATTCCGACGGTCGGCCGGATCGCGGACGGCGCCAGCGTCGAACGCGCCGTCGCCACCGGCTTCGACAACTCCGAACTGGTGCGCTACAATCTCTTCAACGCGGACTTCCTGACTGCATCGCGGGTACGCGACGCCATCAACCAGCGCATGCCCGGCACAGCCTCTATCGAGGACGGCGTCACCATCGCGCTACGCCTGCCGCCGGGTGCCAACCAGCGCGCAAGCCTGATGGCCGCCATCGAGATGATCGAGGTCACCCCGGCGGAAACGCCCGCGCGCGTGGTCGTCAACAGCCGCACCGGCACGGTCGTCATAAACAGCGCCGTCCGTCTCTCGCCGGCGGCGATCAGCCACGGCAAGCTCACGGTCCGGATCGACGAGAACCCTCTCGTGATCCAGCCGGAGCCCTTCAGCCGCGGCCGCACCGAAACCGAACAGGACAGCACGCTCAGCGTCGAGGAAGAAGGAGCGCACGTCGCGCTGTTCAATCCCGGCGCCTCGCTGTCGCAGATCGTCGATGCGCTCAACATCCTGGGCGTCGGCCCTGCCGATCTCGTCGCCATCCTCGAAGCTCTGAAACAGGCCGGTGCGCTCAAGGCGGAGATGGTGGTGATATGATCCCGATCGAATCCACCACCACGTCGCTGGCGTCCCTGCCGGCCGGTGACCGCGAGAAGCTCGCGGCCGCCGCGAAGCAGTTCGAGGCGATCTTCGTTCGGCAGATGCTCTCTGCCGCGCGCAAGGCCGATTTCGGAGAAGATATCTTCGGCGGACAGGCGATGGATACGTTCCGCCAGATGCAGGACGAACGCTTTGCCGACATTGCTTCGGACACCGGCGCATTCGGCCTGGCCGCAATGCTCGAAGCCCAGCTGGCGCGGCACTTGCCGAAGGAAGGATAACCCATGGCTTCCGATCTTCTCTCGATTGCCTCAAGCGGCGCCAAGGCCGCCCGCACCGCTCTGGACGTAACCGCCCAGAACATCGCGAACGCGTCCACCGACGGCTACATTCGTCGCAGCGTCAGCCTCGAGGAAGTGTCCTCGGCCGGGGGCATCGGACAGACGGGAGACATCTCTCTTTCCGGCGTGCGGCTGGACCGGATCGTCCGCAATGCCGACCTCTTCCGCCAGGCTGAAGTGCGCCGCACCGGCGCGGATGCGGCGCGCGCCAACGCCGAAGTCTCGGCCCTGGAGAACATCGAGTCCGCGGTCGAACAGTCCAATGTCTTTTCGACTGTCGCGACGTTCGAAAGTTCGCTGTTGCAACTTGTGTCGGACCCGGTCGATCCGTCGCTGCGCACTGCAGTGGTCGAAGACGCGCGGACCATGTCCCGCGCATTCAACCTTGCCTCAACCAGCCTCGATGCGGTGGGTGAAATCGTGCGGTTCGAAGCAGCGGACGGCGTTTCACAAGTCAATATCCTGGCCAACGAGCTGGCCCGGGTCAACCTGCGCCTCGCTCGCGCTTCGGACGCGAGCAGCGACCAGACGACCTTGCTCGACCAGCGCGATCTGCTGCTGCAAAAGCTGAGTGAAATGGTCGATATCAGCACCACGATCTCGACCGATGAAACCGTCGCGGTACGGATCGGCGGCACCACAGGCCCGCAGCTCGTGATGGGCGGCACCAGCTACACTTTCGCAATGGCGACCGCTGGCGACGGCACCATTTCGTTCACTCTGGACGGCAACCCCGTGACGACCACATCGGGCTCGCTTACCGGCAAGAGCCAGGCTCTGGTGAAACTCGCCCAGATTCACACCGACCTCGACACCATAGCGACAAACCTGATCTCGACGATCAATGCTGCCCAGGCGAGCGGCGTCGCACTGGACGGGAGCGCCGGGCAGCCGATGCTTGCAGGCACCGGAGCGGCCGATATCACCCTTGCCTTCCAGAACGGCGCGCTGCTCGCGACCGCGCCTTCCGGCGCCGGCGCCAACAGCCGCGATCCCGGCAACCTGAACGCCATGCGCAGCGCGCTGGCAAGCGCGGACCCTTCCGGCAGCTTGGACGCGTTGATCTTCGATATTTCCAGCACGGTTTCCGGCCGCACCGTTACGCGCGACGCGCTGCAGTCGATCGCCAACACGGCGAGCATCGCATTGCAGTCGCAGGCGGGCGTTGATCTCGACCAGGAAGCCGTCAACCTGATCCGCTTCCAGCAGGCCTTTCAGGCTTCCGGAAGGGTGATGCAGGTGGCGAACGATATCTTCCAGACATTGCTGGGCATCAGGTGAGGACACCGGCATGATCGTTAACAACAGCACCAGCGCCTTCTACGATCGCTCGATCCTGGGCATGACCGACTTGCGCAAGCAGGCGGAATCGCTCCAGCAGCAGCTTGATCACGGACAGCGACTCACACGCTCCTCGGACGATCCGGTGGCGGCGTCGCGGCTGCGCATGCTTTCGCGAGTCGACCTGGTCTCGAACATCGACAAGACCAATGCCGAGCGCGCCAATTCGGACCTGACGCTTGCGGATACGGCGATGACGTCGTTCGCGGACTACATCAACCGCATCAAGGAACTCGCCCTGCAAGCGGGCAACGAGACACTGACCGACGCACAACGCGCATCGCTTGGCGTCGAAATTTCGAACCTGCACGATGACCTTGTGGTCCTGGCCAACTCGCGAGATTCGACCGGCCATGCCCTGTTCGGCGGACAGGCAGGCGGGGACGCCTACACGATCGATGGTTCCGGCAACGCCGTCTACATCGGCACCGCCACATCGGGAGACCTGCCGCTGGGTGACGGCCAGACCGTCACTCGCAGCCTGACAGGACCGGAGTTCCTCAATTTCGACCTTGGCGGCTCACCCACAGGTCTGCTGCCCATCGTCAAGGCGCTCGGAGAGGCGCTGCAAGGCGGCGTGCCCGACCCCGCCGCGGCCGCGCGCGATTCGCTGGCTGGGCTAACGGCTGCGCACGACGCAGTCATTTCCGGGCAGACTCTCGTCGGCGCAAGGCTTTCCTGGATCGACATGACGACCGAGCGTCGGATCGACATGTCCGAGCTGCGGGCAACGGAGCAGTCGAACATCGGCGGCACCGATATCGCAGAAACCATCGCCCGCTTGCAGGAACTCTCCCTCGTACTCGAAGCGAGCCAGGCAAGTTTCGCCAAGCTCGCCCAACTGACCCTGTTCAACCAGGTGTGATGAGCAGACCAAAAGAATTCTAGGAGACTCTTCCCATGTATGCTGCCATCGGTGTCGTAGTCCTGATCGTCATGGTCTTTGGCGGGTTCGCCCTTACTGGCGGCGCGCTGGGCCCTGTGATGCACGCGATCCCGCACGAGATGCTGATCATCGGCGGCGCTGCCGTCGGCGCGATCATCACCGGCAACTCCATGCACGAGCTGAAGGCTCTGGGTGGATGCCTAGCGAAGATCTTCAAGGGGCCCCAGCACAACAAGCAGGACCATATCGATGCGATCATTCTTACCACGCGGCTGATGAAGCTGCTGCGCACCGAAGGACCTGTGGCTCTGGAAAGCCACGTCATGGAACCGGAAAGTTCCACGATCTTCGCGGAATTTCCCCGCCTGCTTGCAAACAAGCCGCTGACCGCCCTCATCTGCGACACGCTTACGCTCATCGTCGTGTCCTCCGGCACGCTGGAAGTCCACGCAGTCGAAGAGGTGATGGACAATGCGATGAAGACGCATTTCCACGAGATCTACGAGCCGCAGCATTCCCTCCAGAACCTGGCGGACGCGCTTCCTGCGTTGGGCATCGTCGCCGCGGTCCTCGGCGTTGTGAAGACCATGGGCTCGATCGATGAACCCCCTTCCGTGCTCGGTGGCATGATCGGATCCGCGCTTGTCGGTACCTTCCTTGGCGTGTTGCTGGCCTACGGTATCGTCTCTCCGATGGCCGGCCGCCTGAAGCAGATTCTGCAGCATGACGAACAGATCTTTCACGCCGTAAAGCAGGTCGTCATCGCATCGCTGCACGGCTGGCCGCAGCCGCTGGTGGTCGAATCGGCACGCTCCGGCCTCGGCCATTCCTTCCGGCCCGGCCTTTCCGAGATGCTCGACGCCCTAAGGAGCCGCTGAGATGGCGGCAAAGAAGCAGCGGGGCAAGAACGAGCCGCCTCCGCCAATCATCGTCAAGAAGATTACCGTCGTCGAGGGTGGACACCACGGCGGCGCCTGGAAGGTCGCATATGCCGACTTCGTGACGGCGATGATGGCCTTCTTCCTGTTGCTGTGGCTGCTTGGAGCGACCACCGAGGACCAGAGAAAGGGTCTCGCCGACTATTTCACGCCGACTCTCGTCAAGATGAAACAGGAGAGCGCCGGTTCCGACGGACTGCTCGGCGGCTCCTCCCTGACGGATGCCGACAACTACCCGCACAAGGCCGCGCAAACCGGCACGAAGGCCATCACCATCCCCAGGGACGCCACCGGCGGGCCGAAGGAAGGTTCCGGCCGTATCAATCGTGTGCAGCATTTCAGGCAACGCCTGGAACAAAAACTCCAGTCCACCGAACAATTGCGCAGGCTGGCGCGGCAGGTGCGGCTGGTCGACACGACAGAGGGCATCCGTATCGACCTTGTCGACAACGCGGACTTCTCGATGTTCCGCCTCGGCACCACGGTACTGACGCCCGATGCCAGCAATCTGCTCGATGCGATCTCCGAGGTAGTCGATGGCGAAGACACCGGCCTGACGATTCGCGGACACACCGACGCGCTGCCCTGGCGCTCCGGAGCAGGTAACAACTGGTCGCTGTCCGCGGGGCGTGCCGAAGCGACGCGCCAGGCGCTCATCCGCGACGGCATCAGCCAGAAGCGCTTCCGCCGCATCGAGGGCGTCGCCGACCGCGAGCCCCTGATTTCGGACAATCCGCAGGACCCCAGAAACCGCCGGATTTCCATCGTGGTCATGGACTGAGGAAGTCCCGGCCACCACCAGGTGGCCGCCGGCTGACCTTTTCCACCACAGACGCCGGTCGGTCTTTCGGTGGCGGAAAGCGCCGGCGCGCCGCCGTTGCCTGAGCGCGGCGGATTCCAATTGTCATCGCGGGCTCGAAGGAACATCATGCTCCCCGGGAGCCGATCCGGCCGTACGAGCCGGGCTACCGGGAGAGGACGATGGACTTCGGACTATTCGACGCGGACCAGCACTACTACGAGTCGGAAGACTGCCTGACCCGCTATGCCAGCAAACGCATGCAGGCCATGAAATCGGTGCGTTGGCTCACCGAAGGAGACGGCAAGCGACGGCGGCTTGTCATTGCCGACAGGCTCACGACCGTAATCGGCAATCCGACGTTCGATCCCGTTGCCAAGCCAGGGGCCTTTCACGAAACGCTCAAGCAGTTGCAGGCAGGCGAAGACCGAACCAACACGGCTTCGGCCTACGGCGAACTCGTCCCCATCGACCCATGCTACCGCGACAGGGACGTCCGCCTCAAACGCATGGACGAACAGGGCGTAGAGCGCGCTTTGCTGTTCCCGACCCTTGGCGTCACACTGGAGGGCTATGCCGATCACGATCCGGAACTGCTGTACGATCTGATGCACGCCTTCAACCGCTGGCTCGAGGACGACTGGGGCTTTGCCTACCAGGACCGGATCTACGCGGTGCCGTACATCCCGATGATGGAGGTGGAACGATCGGTCGCCGAACTGGAGTGGCTGCTCCGGCAAGGCGCGCGGGCGATTACACTTCGCCCCGGCCCCGCATACGGACGCTCCCCGGCCGATCCCTATTTCGATCCCTTCTGGGCCAGGGTCAACGAAGCTGGCATTCTGGTGACATACCACGCCTATGAAGGGCCCTCGCTGCAAAGCCGTGCCTTCCGTGATCTGTGGGCGGCGCCATCCCAGGCCCGGCGCATGGAAGACATCATCCTGGAGCGGGCGATCGCCTCGAGCGACGTCCAGGCGATGGAGACTTTCGTCGCACTGGTGCTGCACAATTTATTCGGACGGTTTCCGAACATCCGGGTAGCGGCGGTCGAACTCGGTTCGGGATGGGTACCGTTCGCGCTCAGCCGCCTCGACCATGCGGGCGGCCTTCTGAGCAGGCAGATAAAGGCTTTCGGCACCACTCTCGACGATCTGCCTTCGGAGATCTTCAAGCGACACATCTGGGTCTCTCCCTGGCCCGAAGAGAACGTGCCGGGCCTGGCCGGGCTGATCGGCGTGGACCGGGTGATCATGGGGTCGGACTGGCCGCATGCCGAGGGCAACGTCCGGCCGGGCGACTATGCTGACGGGCTAACGGGTCTGGATGCGGCCGGCCAACGCCGGATCATGCGGGAGAATGCGCTGGAACTGGTCACACAATGACGACAGAACCCAAGGGGCCGGCGATGGCAGAGGAAGACGACACATTGTTCGTGCTGGGTGAACAGCGCGTCACCCGCGCCCAGTTCGATGACCGCGTGCTCAAGGCGCAGTCGATCCTGTCCGAAAAGGGAATAGGCCGCGGTGACCGGATCGGCATCGCGTTCCGCAACCGCCCGCAATTTTACGAACTGATGGCTGCTGCGACCGCGCTGGGTGCGACGACGGTTCCGATCGCATGGCGGCTGAAGCGCGACGAGGTCCGCTATCTGGTTCAGAATTCCGGCGTCAAGCTGGTGTTCTTCGATGCTGACAGCGCCGCGCAGATGGAAGGCGTCGCTGGCGTCTCTCTTGACGAATACGAAAGCGAACTGACCTCCGCCCATCCTGCGACGACAGGTTCGGTCCCGACAGGGTTCGACATGCACCTCTATTCGTCCGGCACCACGGGCAAGCCCAAGGCGATCGAGCGCGAGCCTGTGCCTGAGGCCGTGATGGCAAAGGCCGCTCCGGGCCGCAACGGCCTGCTGGACATGCTGGGCGTCGGCGAGCCGGGAGAAGTCCACCTGATCTGCGGGCCGCTCTATCATTCACAGCCGATCGGCTTCGGAGCTTCAGCCCTGGCGGCGAGCCATCGCGTGGTGATGATGGAAGGCGGCTTCGATGCCGAGGAATGCCTGAGGGTGATAGACCGTGAGAAAGTCACCTGGCTCACCTGCGTACCGACGCACCTCATCCGGATCATGGCGCTGCCCGAAGAGACACGCGCGAAGTACGATGTCGGCTCGATCAAGGCGATCCTGCATTCGGCGGCGCCCTGCCCGCGAGACGTAAAGGCAGCGGCGATGGACTACTTCCCGCGCGACAGCATCTGGGAAGTCTATGGCGGCACCGAAGGCGCCATGGCGATGATCTCACCCGCCGAATGGCGCGAGAAACCGGGCAGCGTCGGGCGCGCCTTCCCGCCCGGCACCGAGCTGCGCATCATGGACGAGCGGGGCAACGTCCTGCCGCCCGGCGAAACCGGCCTCGTCTACTCGCGCGCGATAATGAAGTTCCGCTACAAGGACGCCGAGCAGCTCGACAGCGAGACCTGGAGCGGCGATTTCTTCACCCTCGGCGACATGGGCTACCTGGACGAGGACGGATATCTTTTTCTCACCGACCGCAAGAAGGACATGGTGATCAGCGGCGGAGCCAACATCTACCCCGCCGAGATAGAGGCAACGCTGTTCAATCACCCGGCGGTTGGCGATGCGGCGGTGATCGGTGTCCCCGACGACCATTGGGGCGAACGGGTGAAAGCGATCATCGAACCGCGCGCGCAGGTAACCGAGAGAGAAATCATAGATTTCTGCCGAAACAATCTTGCGCATTACAAATGCCCGGCCTCGGTCGATTTCGTCGACAAGCTGCCGCGCGATCCGAACGGCAAGATCCGCAAGCGCGAACTGCGCAAAGAATATTGGCAAGGCGCAGGACGGGCGATCTGATCATGGCTTACGAAACGATCCTCGTTGAGAACGATCAGGGAATCGTCCGGATAACCCTCAACCGGCCGGAGAAGAGGAACGCCATTTCCCAGGCCATGCGGGCCGAGCTTATCGAGGCGGTCGAGACGGCGGGTCGTGATCCAAATGCCGGCGTCGTCGTGATCCGCGGTGCGGGAACAGGCTTCAGCTCCGGCTACGACGTTTCGTCGGGAAGCGAGACCGGCGATGGCACCGCGATGTCCCTGCCCCGCCGCGCGCTCGAAACCGCGGAGATGGCGCGCGGCTGGTCGAGAATCTGGGATGCGCCGATAACGGTGATCGCACAGCTGCATGGCTACTGCCTTGCGGGCGGCACCGACCTTGCGCTCAATTGCGACCTCGTGCTCACCGCCGAGGATGCGACCATCGGCTTTCCGGCGCTGCGGATGGGCGGAACGCCCCCAACCTCGATGTGGATCTACAATGTCGGCCCGCAATGGGCGAAACGGCTCCTGATCACGGGAGATACGTTTACCGGGCGGCTGGCAGAGCGGATCGGCTTCGCGCTCGAGGCTGCGCCAGCCGATATGCTGGAAGAGCGCGTGACATTCCTGGCCCGGCGGATCGTCGCGATGGGCCGCGATATCGCGGGCATCAACAAGTATGTCATCAATCGCGGGCTGGAGCTGATGGGACGCACTGCGTTGCAGAACATCGCCGCGCCGTTCGATGCGATCGCCAATCAGGCTCCGGAAATGGCCGCGTTCGTGCAACGGGCGCGGGAGATCGGCCTTGGCGCAGCATTCAAGGAACGCGATGCACCGTTTGCCGAGGGTGTGCCGCTCGACGTGCCCGAGCGGGATCGGCAGTAACCCCGAACTCGGCCGATATCTTTGGTTGAGACCACGCTCTCACTGTTAACTTCTGGCCAGGTCCTGGCGTCGATTCCCACGCGGGACATTCAACAAAGAGAACCCGGCGGTTCCGAAGAACCACCGGGCAGAAGTGTAGTAGGGGTTTTCTTGAAACTTCTGCGATCGCTTACCGAAGCAGCGAAAGCACGTTCTGCGCGGACTGGTTGGCCTGCGCGATCATCGCCGTCGAAGCCTGGCTCAGGATCTGGGCCTTGGCCATCGCGGTCGTTTCCGTCGAATAGTCGGTGTCCTCGATACGCGAACGCGCATCGGACAGGTTCGTGACGTTGTTGGTCAGGCTGTTCACCGCCGATTCCAGACGGCTCATGCCGGCACCCAGCGAAGCGCGGGTCGTGTTGACCGAGTCCAGGGCGGAGTCGACATTGTCGATCGTCGTGCCGGCAAGGGTAGTCGTCGTGACGTCAAGCGCGGTGGAAGTGAGATCGGTTCCGTCGATGCCGGTGATGGTCAGGTCGACCGTGTCGGCAGCTTCGGCGCCAGCCTGGATCGTGACGGTGACGTCGGTACCCGAAGTCGTGCTGAACAGCGACACGCCGTTGAATGTGGTGTTGCTCAGAACGCTGCTGATCTGCGCCTGCAGCTGGTCAACTTCGGTCTGGAGGTTGTTGCGGTCGGTCGCGCTGTAGGTGCCCGACTTCGACTGGACGGCCAGCTCGCGAACACGCTGCAGCATGTTGGTGACTTCACCCAGCGCGCCTTCAGCGGTCTGGGCAAGGCTGATGCCGTCATTGGCGTTGCGGATGGCCTGGCTCATGCCGCGAACCTGCGCGGTCATGGTGCTGGCGATCGCGAGACCGGCGGCGTCGTCCTTCGCGCTGTTGATGCGCTTGCCGGTGGCCAGACGCTCCATCGCGCTTCCGAGCATCTTGTCAGCGGAGTTCGCGGCGTTGGATGCCTTGATCGCGCTGATGTTGGTGTTGATAACTGCCATAACTAACTCCCGTGAATAGTCCCTCAGAAGGAGGCTGACCGGACGAGACCCGGATCGGCTCCCGGGAAGAAGAGCGTCAGTTGGCGGAAAAATTTAAGTGGGCGGGAAACACCCTTCGCACCCGGCTCGGGCACCCACGCCAGGACCTGCGTAAAACTACGGAGCCTTAAATTACCGGTCCGTTTGCCGTTTACGCGCAAAACACCCTTATCAAGGATGGTTAACGCGGGGGTATGAAAATGAACGTACTGGAAATGGGCGAAGGGGTAATAAAAAACCACGCTCCACTTATTCAGCGCGTCAGCACCATAGCCGACTCCCTTTTCCGGGGGGCGAACATAGTCCTGCGGGATGCCGCGGACACCTCGCCTCTCCCTCCGCGGGCCCGTGTCGTAACGCTGGCCCGGGGCGACGAGCCCCAGCTGCTCCGCAACGGCCCCAACCATGTGACCATCACGTATCGCGACCCGAACAGCGAAAGCGCGTTGAGCAAGGTGATCGCGGCCATGGCCCGGCCGGAGGATCCGCTTGCCGCCGATCCCGAAAGTCTTTCAATCTTTGCGCTGGGCGACCGGCTGGCTGCGAGCGATATCCCGGTTCTGATCAACGGCCCGACGGGCACCGGCAAGGAGGTCCTCGCCCGCTTCATCCATGCCCGTAGCGACCGTCGCGACGCCCCCTTCGTCGCGGTGAACTGCGCTGCCATGCCCGACACCATGCTCGAGGCCATGCTCTTCGGACACCAGAAGGGCGCGTTCACTGGCGCTACCCAGTCGAACGAGGGTTTTTTCCGTGCCGCCGACGGCGGAACGCTGCTGCTCGACGAAATCGCGGAAATGCCGCTCGGCCTCCAGGCGAAGCTGCTGCGCGCGCTTCAGGAAGGGGAAGTGGTTCCGATCGGCTCGACGAAGGCAGTCAAGGTAGACGTGCGGGTGATTGCCTGTGCCAACCGCGACCTTCCCACCGAAGTGGCCGAAGGCCGGTTCCGTGCCGACCTCTACTATCGCCTCAACGTCTTCCCGCTGATGACGCGGCCGCTTTGCGAACGCCCGGACGACATCGCTCCGCTGGCTTTCGCGCTGGCCATGCGTCACTCGACCGAGGACAGGCTTCCCTGGTTCACCGACGCCGCGATGGCGATGCTGAAACTGCACAGCTGGCCCGGCAATGTCCGCGAACTGGAAAACGTCATCCGCCGCGCCCTGCTGCTGGCGCATGGCAAGCCGGCAATCGAAGCCGAGCATATCATCTTCGACAGCCCGGCGCGGCTCGTTCAGTCTCAGCCGATGCCGAGCCATCCGGTCTCCGCCACCGTCGCCGAGCCCGCCGCTGGTCGCAAGCTTTCGAACATCGTCCAGATTTCCGAAGCCCGCGCAATCATGGAGACCCTGGAAGCTTGCGGTGGCAACCGCGGTGAAGCGGCCCGCCAGCTTGGAATTTCCGAGCGCACTCTGCGCTATCGCCTCGCCTCCTTCCGGGAGGCCGGCCTTGCGGTTGCAGGAGGTAGACGATGAACCCGGTAGGCGGAGCTGGCGGCGCGGCGAACATTCAGCAGATCATCGCGCTACGCCAGCAGATAATCGACAAGTCCCAGCTGCTCCAGCAGCTGCATGCGCCGCAGACGAATGCACCGGCAACGGAAGGCACCGCCGCGGTCGACAGCCCGGCCGACAATTTTGCCGGGGCCCTGAAATCGGCACTCGACGGCGTCAATGCGAGCCAGGCGAAGGCCGCCGATCTCAGCGACGCCTATCAGCGCGGCGAAGTTACCGATGTCGCCAAGGTGATGCTGGCGCGGCAGGAAGCAGGAGTTGCCTTCGAGGCCACGCTGCAGGTCCGCAACCGGCTGCTTTCTGCCTATCAGGAAATCATGCGGATGGGGGTTTGATAGATGAGTGAACTCGTCCCCGCGGCGGGCACGGCACAACCGCAGTCCATGCTGGCGCCGCTCACCGATCCGGCGGGCGGCAGCACGCTTACCCGGCTTGCCGCCTTTGCCTCTCAAGGCCCGGTGCGCCAGGTTCTGCCCTGGTTCCTCGGCGTTGCGGCGCTGGGCGGCGTCGCGCTTACCTGGAACATGGTGGCGCCCTCGCCTCAGCGCGTGCTCTATTCCCAGCTCGACGACAGCGAACGCGCAAGTATCGCCGAAGCTCTCGACAAAGCCTCGATCGGCTATCAGATCGACAATGGCACCGGCTCATTGACGGTCGACGAAAGCGACTTCTACCGCGCCCGGATGCTGGTCGCCTCGGACGGGGCGCTGGCGGCGCCGCAAAGCGGAACAGAGCTGCTCGACAGCCTGCCGATGGGCGTGAGCCGCACTCTGGAAGGAGAGCGCCTTCGTGCCGCGCGCGAGCACGATCTGATGCTGACGATCAAGGAAATCGACGGCGTGGAATCGGTCCGGGTCCATCTCGCGGAAGGCGAGAAATCGGTCTTCGTGCGCGACAACCTTCCGCCGACGGCGTCGGTCATGGTCAGGCTGGCCAAAGGCCGCCAACTTTCCGACAAGCAGGTCACCGCCATTGCCAATCTGGTTGCGGCGTCCGTGCCGGGGCTGTCGACCGAAGCCGTGCGCGTCGTCGATCAGCACGGCCGGCTCCTGTCGGAACGTTCGAGCGCGGAAAACGACCGGCTGGAGTTGCAGTCGCGCATGGAGGAAAAGCTGCGCAGCCAGGTTGCACAGCTCCTCACGCCCATGTTCGGCGACGGTAATTTCACGACCGAAATCCAGGTCGAACTCGACATGAATCAGGTGACTTCCGCGCGCGAAAGCTACGACAAGGAAGGCGCGGTCCGCACGGAAAGCGAACAGCAGTCGCAGATTGCCGGCCAGAACCAGGCAGGCGGCATTCCCGGCGTGCTTTCCAACACCCCGCCCCAGGCGGCCAAGGCCGAAGATGGCCCACCGCAGGATACTCAGGCTGCCGCGCCGCAAGCGCAGGTCAACGGAGAGAAGAGCTCGACCCGGACCTATGAACTTGGCCGCGAAGTGTCTGTCGCCAACACCGCGCCGGGTGATCTCAAGCGCCTCTCGGTGGCAGTCGCACTCAGTGCCAAGGCGATGAAAGGCACCAAGCCCGCAGACATCGATCAGATCAAGCAGCTCGTCAGTGCCGCCGTAGGAGCCAATCCGGAGCGCGGCGATCAGGTCACCGTGGTCGCACGCAAGTTCGAACCCATCGTGGACGAACCGGTCGAATTCTATGAGACGCCGTGGTTCGCGACACTGGTGCGCTACAGCGTCGCCCTGATTGCCGTGTTGCTGGTCCTGCTGCTCGGCGTGCGTCCGCTGATCAAGGCTCTCAAGCGCTCTGCCGAGAAGTCGAGCGCTCCAGCCGCCAGCGCGCCGGCGATCGACAACGGCCAGGGCGTGATCGTCGAGGCCGCACCGGTCGATAACGCGGTCAACGCCGCGCTGCTCAACGAAAAGGTCGAACTTGCCCAGCGCATGTTCACGGAAAAGCCCGATAGCGCGGTCGCGGCACTGCGACAGATGCTCAACCAGCCAGAAGCGGAGCCTGCACAATGACCGAGGTCGTGGCACTGGACGAGGCCGACAACGCGGCCGTGATGGTCATGCTCATGGAGGACGGTCAGGCCGCACAGGTCCTCTCGCGCCTTGATCCCGACGAATTGCGTCTGCTCGGCGAGAAGATGTGCGCGCTGGGCGACATCGGCCCCGAACTCATCACCCATGCGATCGGCGGATTCGTCGAGAAGACCCAGAAACTCGGTATTGCCGCACATGACCGGATCGGCCAGGTGCGCTCGCTGATGACGCAGGCGGTCGGCGAGATTAAAGCCGACAATCTCATGCAGCGAATTCTGCCGAACCAGCCTCAGGCATCCCCGCTGGAGCTTGCCCGCTGGCTGTCTCCCCAGGCGCTTGTCCCGCTGGTCAAGGGCGAACACCCGCAGACGATTGCCGTCCTGCTGGTCCATCTCGACCCGGAGATCGCCGCCGAGGTGCTGCACGGACTGCCCCAGGATATCCAGCCCCAGGTCGTGCATCGCATCGCTACGCTTGGTCCCGTCTCGCAGGACGCCATCATCATGCTTGAAGAGCTGCTGACACAGCGGATCGGTGAGTGCCACGGCAGCACGGCGCTGATGATCGGCGGCCCGCGCGAAGCCGCCGAGATCATCAACAGCTCCGGCAAGGCCATGGAAAAGCGGGTGATGCCGGAGATCGCGAAGATCGACAAGGCGCTCGCCAAGGAGATCGAAGGCGAGATGTTCAAGTTCGAGCACCTCTTCGTGCTCGATCCCCAGGCGATGGGCTCGCTGCTTCGCGAAGTGGACAACGACACGCTTATCGATGCTCTCAAGGGCATCGCCGAGGAAGAGCGCGAATTCTTCTTCCGCGCCATGTCGAGCCGAGCGGCCGACGGCGTCAAGGACGAGATTGCGGCTCGCGGCCGTGTCAGGCTCGCCGACGTTGTTGCCGCACAGAAGGAAGTGGTCGCCGCCGCCCGGCGTCTTGCTGCCGACGGCGCGATAGCATTCGGGTCGGGCGACGACGATTATGTCTGATGCCGTCGAGCGCCTTCCGCTGACTGCTCTCGCCGCGGCCAGCGGCTTCCGGCAGGATGCCCGCTTCGCGCGGCCTTCGGACCAGCGTGGCCAGTCCGCGCAAGGACAGCTTGCGGAACCGGAAGACCCGATCGCCATGGCCTTCACCGAGGGGTTCAACGCCGGAGTGGCCGAAGCACAGGCAATCGCTGCGGAGCAGGCGAAAGCCGATGCCGGCGCGCGCGAATCGCTCATGCTCGCGCTGTCTCGCCTCGACGCGCAGATGGAAGAAGAGCTGCGGCTGAAGCTGCGCGATACCGTGGCCACCCTCTGCGAGCTCGCAATCGCGCCGCTCGCACTCGACGAAGATGCCCTTGTCCGGCGCATCGAAACCGCCACCGCAATGTTGAGGCGCGCCGATGACGAGCGCGTGATCCGTCTGCACCCGGATGACCTCGAACTGGTTTCGCCGCGGCTCGCGCAAGACTGGCAGGTCGTCCCGGACCCCTCGCTCGAACGCGGCGCGCTGCGTGTCGAAAGCGCCAACGGTGGCGTCGAGGACGGTCCGGACGTCTGGCGGCGCGCAATCGCAGAGGCTCTGCACCAGTGCTGAAGCTGTTCGACCCGATGCTTACCGAACTCAGCGCGGATCCGCTTTGCCTGACTCCGCGCCGCTTCGGATTGGTGGCGGCGTGCGACGGCGGCCTGCTCGAAGTCAGCGGACTCTCGGTCCCGGTCGGATCGCTGTGCCGTGTATCGCACGGCCAGAACACCTACCTGTCTGCAGAAGTCATCGGTTTTCGCAACGGCCGCACGCTGATGATGCTGCTTGGCGATTCCGTGCTGCTGCGCCCCGGCGCCATCGTCCGCCCTGAGGGACGCCCCGGACTGCTTCCGGCCGGAGACGGCTTTCTCGGCCGCGCGATCGACGGCGAAGCCCTGCCCATCGACGGCGGCGGCCCCATCCATGTTCGCAGCGAGTGGCCTTCCGGCGGCATCCGCACCAGTGCGCTCGACCGCAGTCCGGTCGGCGAAAGCTTCGATACGGGCGTGCGCGCGTTCAATGCCCTCACCACTTTCGGCATCGGCCAGCGTATCGGCATCATTGCCGGTTCCGGCGTCGGCAAGTCCGTGCTGCTCGACATGATCGCGCGCGGCGCCGAAGCCGACATCGTCGTCGTCGGCCTGATCGGCGAACGCGCACGCGAAGTTTCCGATTTCGTCAGCCGGCACATGCAGGGGGAAAAGCGCGAACGCACCGTCGTTGTCGCGGTTCCCGCAGACCACGCTCCCAACCTTCGCCTCAGGGGCGCCATGCTCGCCACTTCACTGGCCGAACATTTCCGCGCGCAGGGCAAGCGCGTGTTGCTGATCATGGACAGCCTGACCCGCGTAGCCCACGCCGCACGGGAAATCGGCCTGCTGCTCGGCGAACCCAGCGCCGCGCGCGGCTATCCGCCGTCGGCACTCGCCACCATCACCAAGCTGGTCGAAAGGGCCGGCAATTCGGCGGCGAGCGGCGGCTCCATCACGGGTCTCTACACCGTGCTCGCCGACGGCGACAATCAGGACGACCCGGTGGTCGATACGGCGCGGTCGATCCTCGACGGGCATATCGTCCTGTCGCGGGAACTGGCGCAGCGGGGCCAGTATCCGGCGATCGACATTGCCGCTTCGCTGAGCCGCGTGATGAACGCCATCACCGCACCGGAGCATCAGGTTCTTGCTCGGCATTTCCGTGCCCTGATAGCAAGTTACGAGGCAAACCGTGATCTCGTTCTGATGGGGGCTTACCGGGCCGGTGCTGATCCGCAGCTGGACCAGGCAATCGCCATGCACGAGGCCCTCGTCGGCTTTATGTGCCAGGGCGAGGACGAAGTCGTGCCGATGCAGGACAGCATTGCCCAGCTTGCCGCCCTGCTTGGTTCCGATAGTGCTCCATGAAGGCTGAACGCTCTCGCCTCTTCCGCCTGCAGCGGCTGGAACGGGTCAGGGCCATCGCCAAACAGGCGGCGGCCGCGGAGGCTGCGCAGGCCGAAAGCACTTTCGCTCAGCTCGAACAGCTAGCTGAACGCACCCGCAGGCTCGCAGCGGATTATGCCGCGCGCAGCCAGGCGACGGACGGCGCAACGCTGCGGCAACTCGACAGCTTCTCCGGCGGCCTGCGCGGAATTGCCGCAAGCGCATCGAGCGATGCAGCGAAAGCCCGCGACGTCGCCGACGGCAAGCTGGCTGCCCTGAACCTTGCGGAACGTCGACGCGCCGCCGTCGAGGATCGCGCCGTCAAGCAGGCGCAAGACATCGCAAAGCGCGGAAAAGAGGCCGAATTGGGCTCTCGCCGGGGATTTGGCACGGGTCTTGAATAGGTTCTCGTATAGTTAACGCGAGGAACTGCAGTTCATGATCCAGCCGTCCGCCCTTCCTGCCAAGTCCAGCATTGGAACCGTTGCCGGAGCACAGCCCGGAGCCGCCCAGAATGGCGGAATTCCTAGTGGTTTCGCCGCCTTTCTGGCGTTGGGACTGCCTGGCGGGGAAGAGGCTGCCGGCGCGACAGCGGCCGATGGCGATCTGGCTGCCGCCCTGCTGCGGCAAGTGACCGGCAAGGAAGGCGGCAAAAATTTGCCGGATGCTTTGCCGGATGACCTTGCCGGCGATACCGCGACCGAAGGCGAGGAGATCAAGGATACCTCCGCCGACGCGTTGCTCGAAGGAAATGACGATGCCGGCGCGGGTCTCGACGCGGACACCGCCACCGACGGTGAGACGCCTTCGGTTCCGGTGGCGTCGCCGCATGGTCCATCGCAGAACGCAATCGACGCCCTGACTGCCGCGCTCGACAAGCCGCAGTCCGCCAGCGAGAAGAGCCAGGTCACCGGCAACCGGGCCGAGGTCCTGACCAATGTGATTGCCAAGCTTTCCGGCGGCGAGACCAGGGACGCGAGCGACGTGACGAACGGCTCCACGGTGGTGGAACCGGGCAAGGTCGCCCGCCTGGTGCAGGTCGCCGTGGCTCCCGCCGCTTCCGATGAAGCGGGACTGCGTGCGCAGCTTCAAGTCCAGACAAAGAACGACGCTGCCAAGTCCGCGCAGCGTACGGCACAGAATCCCACGATCGACGCAAAGCTCGTCGCTTCGGTTCCCGCTCCTGCCTCGTCCGCCACGCCGCAATCCGCGGACGGAACGGTCCAGGTTTCCGTCAATCTTCCCAAGTTTCCCGGCGCGCCTCTCCAGTCCCTGGCGCAAACGGAAAAGACCGGCGAGGTCCCTGCACTGCCTGTAACTGCTAACTCCCGTGAAGCACAGGCCTCTCGGCCGGGCGCGGCGGCATTGCGTCCTGTGGCGGAAACCGCCCAGGCCAATGCCGCCGCCGTTCCGACCGAAATCGCATCGACCGAGAACGCCGAAAAGCCGGACGCCGCGACCGCCCGACCGCTTCGTGCGGCACAGGAAGCGCCATCACCGGCCGAAAGCAAGGCCGGCCAGTCAGGTCTGCGCGCTGCAGCGGTTGCCCTCGACGTCCCTCAGGGTGACAACGCCGTTCCCCGTGCCGGCGACCTTCAGCCGCTGCTCGCCGTGCGCGAGGCCCAGTCGCAGGTCCAGTCACCTTCGACCGCGCCGCTGAATTCTCCGGCGAGCCTTGCCCAGACGACCAAGCTCGATTTCGCGGCCATCGTCGACCGGCTGGTGGAGGCCCGCGAGGCTGCCGCTCCCCAGGCCGTGAAAGCGACCCTCGCGCATTCCGAGTTCGGCCAGGTGTCGCTGCGCTTCGATCAGAATGTGAATGGCCTTACCGTTTCGATGAAAAGCTCGGACCCCGATTTTGCCCCGGCCGTACAGGCGGCGACGGCTTCCGGCCAGAGTTCGAACGCGAATGACAACGGTTCAAATGCGCCCCGCCAGGATGGGCAGAGCCAGCAGTCGGCGAACCTCGCATCTGGCCAGCCGCAGCAACAGTCTCAGGGCTCAGCCCGTGGAAACGACCGGGACCGGCCGGAAGCCGCGAGCCAGGCCGGTTCCAATTCAAGCCAGCTGAAACAGGACAAGACCGATCCTGACGGACGCGACGGCATCTACGCCTGAACAACAGGCCAACAAAGCACACAGAGGACGAACTATGAGTGACAATACTGCTGAAGGCGAAGTCAAACCCAAGAAGGGCAAGGGCATGCTCATGAAGATACTCATGGGCGTGGGCCTGCTCGGCGTCGGTGGCGGCGCCGCATTCGGCGCTCTGCAGGCCGGAATCATCGGCGAGAGCAAGCACGTCGAGGAGGACAACAATCCCAAGCTTGTCCGCAAGGGGGAAGAAGATCCCTACGCGCCGAAGAGCGAAGGCAAGGAAGGCGAAGGTGCGATGGAAGTCGACGGCGAAGGCGGTAGCGAATACCGCACGAGCTACTACAGCTTCCAGCAGGAATTCACGTCCAATCTGAAGAACTCGCCGGCACTGCTGCAGGTGGAACTCGCCGCTTCGACCCGCCGTGACGGCCGCGTGCTGATCTGGATGAAGAAGCACGAGCTGGCGATCCGCTCCGCCATGCTTTCGGAAATCGCGAACACGACCGAAGACGAAGTCTATTCGCTGGAAGGCAAGCAGCAGCTCCAGAAGCGCCTGGCCGGTGCGATCAACAAGGTCCTTGAGAAGAACGAGGGCTTTGGCGGTGTCGACAACGTCTTCTTCACGACGTTCATCATCCAGTAACGCCCGCCGATGAAACCCGAACGCGCCTTTATTGCTGATCGGCCGCTGGCCCAGCACTGTCCGGAACTGCTTCGCGCAGGACCGGCACCCGCTGAGCTCACGCCGACGCTCACGAAGTTCGGTGACCGGCTGGCACGCGCATTTGCGTCCGGCCTGGTGCGCATCTGGGGCAATGACGCACTGGAAGTCTCGAGCAATCCGCCTCGCGAGTGCACCATGTCGGAACTGGCTTCCGAGATTGCGCCGCTGGCCGCCAATACGCTGGTTTCCGGCGGGACGCGCGACGAACGCTTCCTGGCATCCGTTGATGCCGAAGCGGTGCTCCGGCTCGTCGACCGGGCGTTCGGCGGCAGCGGCGAAGCGCCCGCCGAGCCGCCCGAAGCCTTTCCGCTTTCCGCAGAACTGCTCATTTCCCGGCTCGAGACGCTTGTCGTCCGCACCCTCGAGCAAGCGCTTGACGCGAAAAGCGAAGGCGCGATCCGGGCACTGCGCCGCGACGGCAGCCTTACCGAACTGGCTCCGTTTGCCGACAGCGAGCCGCTGCTGGTTGTCACACTCGACATCGAGGAGGCCGAGCGCGCGCCCTGGCACGTCACTTTCGCGCTTCCGGCCAAGACGGCAGGCGACCTGTTCGGCAAGGCTGAGCAGCCCCGTGCCGCTGGCTCCGGAAACCGGGCGGTTCCGGCCGCGGACGAAGAACCCTTCGGCGACATCCCGCTAACCCTGTGCGCAACGCTCGTTGACATGCGCATCCCCTTTTCCAGCCTGTCCACACTGAAGCCCGGCCAGCTGCTGCCTGTCGCAGTCGCGCGCAGTGTCCCGCTCACCATCGGCGACAAGGTCGTCGCTCACGGCACCGTCGGCGAAATGGACGACCGCGTCGCCGTGCAGATCACCCACGCATTCTGAACGCAAAGGACCAATAGATGACTCTCCAATCGCACAGCTTCGATTTCCTGAAAGACGTCGACGTGCGGCTTTCGGTCGAACTCGGCCGGACCGACATGAAGTTGAAGAACGTGCTGGCGCTCGGCGAGGAAAGCGTCGTGGTGCTCGACCGGCTGACGGACGAGCTGCTTGACGTGATGGTCAACGGCAAACCCATCGCCAAGGGTGAAATCGTCGCGCAGGGCAATCGCTTCGCACTGCGGATCGTCGAACTGGCCGGATCGGGCGAACCCGAAACGCCGGTTCCGGACGCGGCCTGACAGGAAACGGACGGATGCTCTGGTACATCCTCAAGCTGCTGATCCTGCTGCCGCTGATCGCGGGCCTCGCATGGGGCTGCCTGAAGCTGGCGCAGAAACTGCAGGAACGCACCGGCGGCGGATCGGGGGCAAAATCGGTGAAGATCGTCGAGACGACGATGCTTTCGCCGACCCTCAAGCTGGCCGTCATCGAATTCCATGGCCGGGAAATCCTTGTCTCCGCCTCTCGCCATGGACTGACCCGGCTGGCCGAGGCTCCGGCTCGACCGCATGTGCCGGGAGAGCCCGCATGAAACGCCTGTTGAGCGCGGTATCTGCGGCCCTGCTGCTGATACCCGCAACAGCCCATGCCCAGTCGGCCATTCCCGGCGCACTAGATCGTGCTTTCGGGGCGATGGGTGGTGGCGACGGCCCGGGCCTGAGCCTGTCGCTGCAGCTGCTCCTGATCATGGGGCTGCTGACGATACTGCCCAGCCTCGTCCTGATGATGACCAGCTTCACGCGCATCCTGATCGTTCTCGCGATCCTGCGCCAGGCGCTCGGTCTCCAGCAGTCTCCGCCCAACCAGGTGCTGATCGGCCTCTCGCTCTTCCTGTCATTGTTCGTGATGGCACCGACGCTCGAGAAGGTGAACGACAACGCCATCGCGCCCTATTCGGCGGGTACGATCAACGCCGAGCAGGCCATCGAGGTCGGTGGTCAGCAGTTCCATGCATTCATGCTTCGCCAGACTCGCGAGCGTGACCTGATGATGTTCGCGGAGATGGCCAACGCGCCCAAGTTCGAGCGCATGCAGGACGTGCCCTTCTCGATCCTTCTGCCCGCCTTCGTCACCAGCGAGCTGAAAACCGCATTCCAGATCGGCTTCATGCTCTTCCTGCCCTTCCTTGTCATCGACATCGTGGTGTCGGCCGTCCTCATGTCGCTCGGCATGATGATGATGAGCCCCATGATCGTCTCCCTGCCATTCAAGCTGCTGCTCTTCGTCCTGGTGGACGGCTGGGCGCTGCTGATGGGCTCGCTCGCCTCAAGCTTCGGATAGCCAAGATGGACCAGTCAATCGAGCTTCTCTCCCTCGCCGACCGTACCTTGTGGGTCGCGGCGCTCGTCGCCGCTCCGGTGCTGCTGGCATCGCTGTCGATCGGTCTTGCGGTCGGCATCATCCAGGCGGCGACGTCCGTGAACGAGCAAACGCTCACCTTCGTGCCCAAGCTCGCCGTTACCGCTCTCGTGCTGGTGATCTTCGGAGCATCGATGATGGCGCTGGTCAGCGATTTCACGCAGGACATTTTCGCACAGATTGCACGGATCTCGCAGTGATCGGGCTCGATTTCGGCTTTGGCGCGCTCGAAGCCGAATTCTGGCGGCTGCTGTTCGCCATGACCCGAATTGGTGCAGCCATGATCGCCGCGCCACTGTTCGGCGCCGGTTCGGTGCCGCCCCAGGTGCGAGTCATCGTCGCAGGTGCAATTTCGGTCCTGATCTGCAGCTGGACGCCGCTCACTCCGCCCGAGGCCCTGCTTTCGCTCGAAGGCATGGTGATCGTCGCGGGCGAGGTGCTGATCGGACTGGCGCTGGGTTTCGTACTCCAGATCGCCTTTGCCGCGCCGGTGATGGCCGCGGAAGTGATGGGCGGCTCGATGGGCATGGGCATGGCGGTGGCGGTCGATCCGAACAACGGCCAGCAATCACCTGCCCTCGGACAGTATTTCACCGTCGTACTGACGCTGATCTTCCTCGCCGTGGGAGCCCATCTGCAGTGGATTTCCCTGCTGCTCGAAAGCTACCGCATCTTCCCCCCCGGCGAGACCTGGCTCGGCGCCGAAAAGTCGGCCGATATCGCCGGCTTTGCCGCGACCATGTTCCTGACCGCCGTCACCATGGCCCTGCCGGTATCGCTGGTGTTGCTGGTGGTGCAGATCGTCACCGGCGTGCTGAGCCGCTCGGCTCCCGCCCTCAATCTCTTCGCGCTCGGCCTGCCGGCCGGCGTGCTGGCCGGCCTTGCCGCGCTGATCGCCGCCTTGCCGATCATCTCCGATCAGATGGTCGAACTTACGGGCACCGCCCTCACTGAAGCGAGGAGTGTCCTGCTGCCATGAGCGATACGGCCGGCGAGAAGACATTTGCACCAAGTGCAAAGCGCAAACAGGATGCCGCCCAAAAGGGCGACGTCCTTCGTTCGCGCGAACTGGGCACGGCTGCCGCGATCCTGGTCGGCGCGGCCTGGCTCAAGCTCGCCGGTCCGTGGGTCCTTCACGGCCTGGACGATGTGATGCACGCCGGCTTCACCTGGGATCGCGCGACGATCGACTCCTTCGATCCGGGCGGGCTGATGCTCCAGCTTACGCTGCTCGTCCTGCCGCCGATACTGGTGCTGGGCGCCGTGGTCCTGCTCGCATCGGTCGCTTCGCAGCTCGGTTTCAGCGACGGGCGCTGGGTGGGCGCAAACATCGCTCCCAAGGGCCAGAGGCTAAATCCGCTCAACGGCCTCAAGCGGATGTTCGGCCCCAACGGCCTGATCGAAATCGCCAAGGGCCTCGCCAAGGTGGGACTGCTGGGCTCCATCGCGTGGTTCTGGGCAAGCGGACGGTTCGAAACGCTGGCCGGCCTCGGCAAGGGCAATCTCGCCGATCAGCTATCCTACGGCTGGGACGCGGTCACCACGCTGATGTTCGCACTGTCGGGCGGCCTCGTCATCATCGCCTTCATCGACGTTCCGGTTCAGTGGGTCCGGCGCATGATGCGGCTGAAAATGAGCCATCAGGAAATGCGCGACGAGCAGAAGGACACGGACGGCTCGCCCGAGCGCAAGGCCGCGGTGCGCGACCGTCAGCGGCAGATCGCCCTGGGCAGTGTCGCCAAGGCCATGATCGACGCCCAGTTTATCATCACCAACCCGATGCATTTCGCCGTCGCCATGACCTACGATCCCGACAAGGCGCCCGCGCCGATCGTGCTGGCGAAGGGGCGCGGCGAAAAGGCGCTCGCCATGCGCGAGCTGGCCGCCGAATACCAGGTTCCGGTGCTCGAATACCCGGCCCTTGCCCGTTCGGTCTATTTCACCACGCGCGAGCAACAGGTGATCCGCGAGGAGCTCTACGCGGCCGTCGCCTCGGTTCTTGCTTTCGTCTTTTCGCTCAAGCGCGGCGAGAAGCGGCCGCGCCCGCGGATCGACGTGCCCGTCACACTGCGTTTCGATGCCGAGGGCCGCCTCGACCCAAGCGCAGCCGTTTAACCGCTTAACTGCACGGCTTTGTCGCCGTTTTAGGAACCATGGAAACGACCAGCACCTCTTCGGCAACACGGTCCCTGATTACCGCACTGGGTGCGGGCAGCGGGGTCGACATGGGTGCGCTCGCCGAGAATCTGGCAGCCGCACAATACGCCGGAAGGCTCGACCGGCTCGCGCTCAAGTCGGAAACGCTGGATCGGCAGATTTCGGCGGCATCCGACCTCAAGAGCATGATGCTGAGCCTGGCGGGCTCACTCGGCGACCGGGTACGTCTCGGCGACCTTTCGCCGCAGCCCCAGGTCGCCAACGGAGCCGTTGCCGGCGCCGCCTATTCGGGCGTAGGCCAGCCGACGGGAAGCTATTCGCTGGAAGTCACCCAGCTGGCCACGTCGCAAACGCTTTCAAGCCCGGCCTACACCGCGTCGAGTGATCCGGTGGGCGCCGGCACGCTCACTCTGCGCTTCGGCACCATTTCCGGCACGAGCTTCACCGAAGACACCGGCCACGCAGCGGTCAACATCGAGATCGCCAGCGGATCGACGCTCGCCGATGTCGCGTTGGCGATCAATGCGTCCAACTCGGGCGTCAGCGCCTATGTCGCCAACACCACCGAAGGCGCGAAACTCGTGCTCAAGGGCGAAGAAGGCGCGGCGAACGGCTTCATCCTGGAGGCCGCGGAAACGGTTGGCGAGGAAGGTCTCGCCAATCTCGCATGGACGCCCGCCGGCGACGCGTCGCGGCGACTGACGGCCTCGGGCGACGCCGCCTTCAAGATCGACGGGCTGCCGATGACTTCGTCGAGCAATACGGTGGCCGACCCGATCCCGGGCGTGACGCTGACGCTGAAAGGCACCAACACAGGAACGCCGACAACGCTGAGCTTTGCCGACAACAGCTCAACCATTGTCGAGGCGATGCAGGACCTGACTGCCGCGCTCAACGAGATCGCGACCCAGATCCGCACCGTCACCGATCCGCAGACCGGCGAACTTGCGCGCGACAGCGGCGCACGGGCGCTGCGGTCGACTTTCTCCGCGCTTGCCGGCACCGTAATCATGCCCAATGCGCCCGAAGGAACGCCGCGCACGCTTTCCGACCTTGGGCTTACTACGCAGCGCGACGGCAGTTTCACGCTTGATGGGGCGAGGCTTTCAGAATCGCTCAAGTCCGATCCGCAGGCGGTCGCGGCGATGTTCACCAACGGGCTCTACGGCGTCTACTCGACGATCGATTCGATCGCGCGCCGTAGCAACCTGTCCACCGACCCGGGCACTCTCGCGGGATCGATCAAACGCTACACGACCCAACTGGAGGATATCAGCGAGGATCAGGCCAAGCTCATCGAGCGACAGGAGACCTTGCGTACCCAGCTCATCTCGCGCTTCGCAGTTGTCGACAACAAGGTCGGCGCGTCGAAATCGACGCTGACTTTCCTCCAGAACCAGATCGACGCGTGGAACGCGCAGCGTAGCTAGGGTCGGGCCAGGTCATGCTTCTTTCACGTTCCCCTCATGAGGCCTATCGCCGCGTCGATTTCGATGCGCGGGTCGAAGGCGCCAACCCGGGCGAGCTGGTCAAGCTGTGCTACGAGCAGCTTTGCGGTGCACTGGGCACGGCGATCTATGCCCACGAACAAGGCGACAACCGGCTCAAGAGCCAGTCGCTCACGAGAGCCCTTTCGGCCGTCACCGCTCTGCAGCTCGGCGTCGACGCGGAGGCCGGTATGTCGGGAGCGCTGATCCAGCTTTACACCGCGACACGTCGGGCCATCCTCGACAGCGCGCTGGAATTCGACGCGCAAATGATGGCGTCGATCAGGCAGGATTTCCTGGACATACTGAAGGCGATGGGTTCCGCATAGCGGAGAGCGATCCGCAATTTCTGTATTGCGAATATCAGGAGACCCTAATATAAACCCGCGCTCTCAAGCAATTGAGCGTTGTCTACAGGGGGAAGGATAACGTGATCGCATGACAGGCGCCGGTCATTTCCGTTTGGATGTAACTAATCGCGACTGCCCGGCTCAAGTTGGATCTCATCCGAATCCGATCAGATTCCTTGCCGTGACATATGGGGACGATCCGTTCCGTGATACGCAGGGGTTGGGATTCTGAATCGATGGGGCAGGGATTTCACATCGTTCTGGTGGATGGCGATACGCGCCGCAGGGCGGCTATTACGCATCGTCTTTCCGACAAGGGCATTCATGTCGAGCCTTTCGAGGCGCTCTCCGAACTGGTCCGTGGCTGGCCGCAATCCGGCGTGATCTTCGTCTGCGATGAAGACGATGCCATCGACGAACTCATGACCCTCATGGGTAGCACGGGCAAATGGTTCCCGGTCGTCGCTTTCTCCGAAGCGCCATCGCCAAGGCAGATCGTCGAAGCTGTCCAGAGCGGCGCCGTGGACTATGTCTCCTGGCCTTTCGAGGATTTGGAGCTGACGACCTGCCTGGAACGCACCCGTTCCCAGGCGGAAAGCCTCGGTCCGGCGAAATTGCGCGAAGCGATGGCGCGCAGCAGGATCGAGCAGTTGTCGGGGCGTGAACGGGAGGTGCTGAGCGCAGTTGCGAGCGGACTTTCCAACCAGCTGATCGCCAATCAGTTGGGCATCAGCTGCCGCACCGTGGAAAGCCATCGGGCGAACATACTCAACAAGATCGGCGCCACGCATATTTCCGAAGCCATACGCGTCGCTATCGAGGCTTCGCTCGTCCATTGACGTAAAGGCAAAGCCTAGGCCGGCTGGCTGTGCTGCTATCCTGCCTGGATGCCTGCCTTTTCCCGCTTCGGCACAAGGGCGTCTCTGGGCACTCCCAGGGCGTTCTCGGCTTCAGCGAGAAGGGCCGCAGTCTTCGCCGCCAGCAAAGCGAGTTCGAGCGTACGGCCTCTCGCTGTGAACTCCTCGGTCCGCCCGGGCAATACAACTGTCGCAAGATACGATCCGCTCACTGCACGGGAGACCATGAATGCGGTTTCCCGGCCTAGCAAAGCGAAGGTCGCGCTTTCGCTGGCGCCTGCATCGAGCAGGGCCGCGACGGCCTTTTCCTCCCCTAGCGAAGACAGGCTGACGCCGAAGGCCTCCGGCCCAATTCGGAAAAGGTGGTTCGCTTCACGGATGCAGCCGCCAAGTTCGACCGACGAACTCGCAACGCAGCGGCACAGGAATTCCCACGCCTGAGCATGCCACGCCTTGGCGTCCATAAATGTGAGCCCGGATTGACCCATTGGTCCAAGCCTCTCAGTCCATGAGCAAATCTAGAATAATTCTTGTCAATTATTCGCGCTCTTTGAGCAGAGGACAGCTAATATAGAGAGGGGTCAACTGCAAACAGCGGCATTTGCGTCAGGTCGATTCAAATTTGCGATGGACTGCATCCACCGCAATCGACAGTCTTGTCAGTATAAATACTTGCAAAATATTATGTTCACATTTGAACATAGAGAGCGTCATCCGCCGTTTGCGGCCGCTTGACTACCTTGATCCAATTGCGCCGCTACGGAAATCACAAAGGGCTGGAGTGCATGCAGGTGCCGGGCAAACTCCTCAAGGCGAAACGCCTGATCGAACGCCAGTCCGTGCGAAAATTCATCGCGCCAGCATATCTGGCCGAAACGCACCGGCAGGCCGTCTACTTCGAGGCGGGCGTATTCCCCCACCTCGATCTGGCTGCCGGTCTCGATACGCGCGCCTTGCTGCGACAGGTTGACGAGCGTGGCTCGCGTGTCCCTGCCCCCCGCAGTCACGAGAGCCGGCCGTTGCAGTTTCAGCCGCAGCGGACGCCGTGGATAGGGACTTGGTTCCTCGATGAAGGCACTGACATCGATCCAGCTCGCAAAGCGGAATCCGGCCTCGTCGTTTCGATACCACCTGTTCTCCATTGCGTACCGGTCGCCGTTCGCGAGTTCCAGGTAGAGATGGGTATCGGGAGGAGCATCGTGCATGAAGACCAGCCTGGCGCCGCCTGCCGAGACATCGCGCACGATTGCCAGGTATTCGCCGCTTTCGCAGATCAGCTTGGCCGTCCGCATCAGCAGGGCAAACCGCGGCACGGCCCGCCGGTCATCGCCAGCTTGGACCTTTGCGGATTTCTTCCCTGTTTTTCCAGCCATCGCCATCAACACCCCTGGGCCGGCGGCGGAGCCGCCCATTCGTTACCCTGGTATGAGCAGACGTGGTTGAAAAAGCGTTAATCGCGACCCCTGGCTGCTTTCAGATCGCTAGCCGGGCGCGCGCGCCGTCGATGAGCGTTCGACGATCACCGGATAGAAATCGGACTGGGCCTCCCCGCCGGCGTCGGGCCTGACGAGGCTGCCGGCCGCAGCCTTGGCCATCTCGGCAAAGGGCACCCGCACGGTGGTCAGCGGGGGCCAGAGCCGTACCGCGATTGCAGTGTCGCCATAGCCGACAACCGAGAGCTTGTCGGGCACCGCGAGCCCAAGCTCCCCGGCTGCGTGGAGGACGCCCGCCGCCATCTCGTCGCTGCAGGCAATGATGGCTGTCGGACGCGGGCTTACCTCAAGCAGCAGCCGTCCGGCGGCAAGGCCGGACTCGAAGCTGTTGTCGCCCGATGCGATCAGTGACGGCCCCCTGTCGAGATCGTGGTCGGCGATGGCGTCAAGATAGCCCAGTTCGCGTTCCCGCGCGGAATAGAGATCCTCCGGGCCGGCAATCAGCCCGATACGCTCATGCCCCTGGGCGATCAGGTCGGCGACCAGCTTGGCCGTAGCGGCCCGGTCGCCCGCGGCGGGCACTTCCTTCTCGTCGCCTGTCGGGCTGGCGCCCAGTCGGACATGATTGCAGCCCAGCTCCCGACAGAGACCGATGATCTCGGCCCGCTCGGACAGCGGCGGCAGAAGCACTACGCCGGACGGGCGCTGGAATTCCAGAAACCGACGGAATTCGGTTTCGACTTCGCCGGCATTCTGGTCGACGGGGTGGACGATGAGTGCATATTCGGTGCCGGCGATGGCTTCGAGCACTCCCTGCTGCGCCGCAGGCAGGAGGAAATCCGCGGACCCGTCGTAGACAAGCGCAATGAGGAAATTGCGGCGCAAGGCAAGCGCCCGCGCTTGCGGATCGGGGACATATCCGATCTCGGAAATGACCTTCTCGACCTTCTCGCGGGTTGCCTGGCTCAGCAGCGGCGAGTTGTTGATAACACGGCTGACAGTCTTCTTCGAGACGCCTGCCAGACGGGCTACATCGTTGATGGTCGGCTTGGCCATCATGTCGGACTGGCGCAATTTGCCACCGGTGTCCAGAGCCCGTCGCGTGGCGAACAACCCCACACTTGCCCGGAGATGACATGTCACCCGGCCATGCCCCTCCCGGGTCGGTCGCGAACTTGCCAAACCTGTGGAGCGCGTGCCAATCCACGGCGAAAGAGGATGCCGGAGAGAATTGGATGACGCTGGGCAGCGACGTACTCGATCACTTCAACATGGATTTCGACGATGATCCGTATTGGAGCGAAAGCTCGTGGTTCTCATGGGCCATTCCGGAACGCGGCATCAACGGCTTTTTCTACAATCACTTTCGTCCGAACATGAACTGCCTGTTGGCCGGGCCGGCCATGTGGGACGCCAGCGGCAAGCATACCTGGCAGTTCCTGTTCTTCGACTGGCAGCTCATGCGCCAGCTTCCGGAGGGGAAGTACGGAGTCGATTACGACAAGTATGATTTCATCACGCCTTATTCCTTCGAAATCCGCACTCTCGAACCACTCAGGAGCTACAAGCTCGGCTACGATCGCGAAGGCTTCAAGCTGGACCTGACGTTCGTCGGCAATTGCGAACCGCACGGCATCGCCGCGCGTGGCGACCACGGCATGTCGGGCGCCTACAAGCTCCATTTCGAACAACCGGGCCGGATCACCGGCAAGGTCGAACTCGACGGAAAAACCATGGAAGTGGACTGTTTCTCGATCCGCGACGGATCCCACGGGCGGCGCTTCCTCGAGAAGGTGACGCCCGGGGGCTACACCTGGGCGACCGCCGACGAAGGCCACAGCTGGCATTTCATCGCTCTAGACGAAAACGATTGTCACGACTCGGTAGTCATGGGCGGCTTCCTGCAACGCGACGGCAAGATGGCTTCGCTCAAGTCTGGAATCCGGCGGGTGCTCGAAAGGGACGGTCCCCGCCCCACCAGGATCGAGGTGCTCGCAACCGACGAACTGGGCCGCGAACTCCACGCCGTGGGCGAGGCCCGCGTCGTCGGCGAGTTCCAGTTGTTCCCCGACCGGGCGCAATGGTGGCAGCAATTCGCTTGGGACTTCGACGGCTTTACCGGAGCGATCGGCGAGGACCAGGAATTCTACGGCCTGCATGACTTCCGCCGCTGGCATCGGGCCGGTCCCGACGCCTGGGCAAAACGCTGAACGAGCGCAGGCGATGGGACAGGTCATCATCGTCACCGGCACCACCGGCAGCGGCAAGACAACCACCTGCCGCGAAATCGTCGCCCAGGCCGAAGATGTCTGGCTCCACTTCGGCGTCGACCTGTTCCTCGGCCAGTGCATCGCGCGCAAATTCGTCGACGGAGGAACGCGCAGCGGCACGAGCATGCACATGGCCCCCGACGACCCGGATGATCCCGACGGCCCCGCGCATATGAGCTTTGGGACGCATGGAAAGGGCCTGATCGCGGCCTATCACGAGATGATCGCAGCGGCGGTGCAAAGCGGCCAGACCGTGGTGCTAGACCACGTCATGACGGTCGACCCGCCGATCCTGCAGGATGCCGTCTCAAGGCTAGGCCATCTGCCCGTGCTGCTGGTCGCCCTGAAGCCGCCCCAGGGCATTCTGGCCGAACGCATCGCCGGACGGATCGCGGAAGTGGAGAAGGTCCTCGGCCGGGAGCAGGCCGAACGAAACAATGCCGGCACGCGCAAGGCGTCTGAATTCGTCCACCGCGAGATCTTCCGCCACGATTGCTTCGACATGGTGCTCGACACGGGGGAACTGTCGCCCGGGGACGCGGCCAGAGCGATTATCGACCGGGTCGAAAACGGTCCGCCGGGCACGGCCTTCGCGAAGCTGGCCGAACTCTACCCGAACTAGCCGCCGCGCAGCAACTGCACGCCCCAGTCGCGCTCGAACAGGTAAAGCAGCATCCGCGCTGCCTCGCCGCGTTCCCCGGTAAGCCCGCCGTCACGCTCAATCAGCAGCCGCGCGTCGTCGTGGGCAAGCGGCAGCAAGGTCTGGATCTGCTCCAGCGAGGCGATGCGGAACGGGGTGTCTCCGGACTGGCGCGTGCCGAGCAGTTCCCCTCCCCCGCGCAGCCGCAGGTCCTCTTCGGCGAGCCGGAAGCCGTCCTGCGTCTCGCGCATCAGCGCCAGCCGGTCGCGCGCGGTTTCTGACAGCGCATCACCGCGCAGCAGCAGACAGACCGACTTGTCCGAACCGCGCCCTACCCGCCCCCTGAGCTGGTGCAGCTGGGCGAGGCCGAAGCGCTCGGCCTGTTCGATGATCATCAGCGTGGCATTCGGCACGTCGACTCCCACTTCGATCACGGTGGTCGCGACCAGCAGCTTTGCCTGGCCGGACGCAAAGCGCTCCATCGCCACGTCCTTGAGCTCCGGCTTGAGCTGGCCGTGGACCATCACCACCGTATCGCCGAAGCGGGCCTTCAGCTCCGCGAAGCGCGCCTCGGCGGCGGCGAGGTCATCGCTTTCGCTCTCACGCACCATCGGGCAGACCCAATAGGCCTGCCCTCCCCCATCGAGATGACGGGCCACCGCAGCCACGATATCGCCGATCCGTTCGCCCGAGACCACGCGCGTGTCGATCGCCTGCCGTCCGGGGGGCATCTCGTCGAGCCGCGACACATCCATTTCGCCATATTGCGCCAAGGTCAGGGTGCGCGGGATCGGCGTTGCCGTCATCGCGAGGCAATGCGGCGTGCGCTTGCCTTTCTGCGCCAGCATCAGCCGCTGGCCAACCCCGAAGCGATGCTGCTCGTCGATCACCACCATGGCGAGGTTCCGGTAGGAAACCGATTCCTGGAAGATCGCATGGGTGCCGACGACGATATCGATGCTGCCGTCGAGCAGGCCCATGAGGATCGATTCCCTCGCCTTCCCCTTGTCGCGCCCGGTGAGCAGGGCGATCTCGACGCCCGTGCCTGAAGCCATCCGCACAAGCGTCTCGTGATGCTGGCGCGCGAGGATTTCGGTCGGTGCAAGCAAGGCAGCCTGGGCGCCCGCCTCGACCGCGACAAGCATGGCCTCCAGCGCAACCACGGTCTTGCCCGAGCCGACATCGCCCTGAAGAAGCCGCAACATCGGCGCGCTCTGCGCCAGATCGCCCTCGACCTCCCCGATCGCGCGGCGCTGCGCCCCGGTGAGCGCAAACGGCAGGCGCAGCTTGGCCCTGAGCCGGCCGTCGCCCACAAGCGGCGTTCCCGTGCGCGCACGGTTGGCATTGCGCACAAGCATCAGCGCCAGGCTGTTCGCCAGCAACTCGTCATAGGCCAGCCGGTCCCGAGCCTGCTCGTGTGTCCCCCTGTGGGCCAGTACCAGAGCATCGCGCCATGCCGGCCAATTCATCCGGTCGAGCAATCCGGGCTCGATCCACTCTGGAAGGTCGGGCAAGTGCTCCAGCGCCTGCTGGATCAGCCCCGCGAGGCGTCCCTGCGTCAACCCTTCGGACAGCGGATAAACCGGCTCGCACAGCTGGGTGAGCAGCGCGGCGCCGTCTTCGGCGACATGGTCCGGGTGCACGATCTGCAATGTCTGGCCGTACTGGTCGAGCCGCCCGGCGACCCAACGCTTCTCGCCCACGGGCAGCAGCTTCTTCGCGGTATAGGAGGCACGGCCGAAATAGGTCAGCGTGCAGATGTTACCAAGCACATCCTCGGCCAGCACGCGGTAGGGGCCGCGCCCCGACGACGAGCGATGCTCGCGCACGGTAAGCGCGACAACGATATTCTCGCCGACGCTCGCCTCGTCGAGATTCTCCACCGGGCGCCGTTCCACGAACCGGTCGGGAAGGTGGTAGGTAAAGTCCTTCACCCGCGTCAGCCCGAGCTTTTCCATCGGACGCGCCAGCTGCGGGCCGACCCCTTTCAGGCTCTCGGCTTCGGCAAATAACGGATTCAGGCTTTCAGGGCGCATCGGCACGTCTTAGCCGCCTCGAAAGGGATTTGCCGAAAAATTGATGCAGCGCATGGACAATCCGGACTGTCGTTCCCATCCTTTCATCAAGGATCGAACAGGGGTCCAGCAAGGAGAACAGCATGCTTTTGCCTCACGGCACCGTCGTCGCGCTTGTCGACGGCAAGAAATTCGAGCTTTTCCGCAACACGGGCAACGAAGCTCACCCGGAACTGACCGCGATGGATTCGCCCAAGCTGGACGAGCACAACAAGGGTGCCGGCGCGCATCACTACAGCAGCTCGGGCAACCCGACGGGCCATCTGCTCGACGAGGACGCCCACGCCGCGGCCGTCGCCGAATGGCTCAACCAGCAGGTGATCGGCCACAAGATCGAGAATCTCGTCGTCATCGCCGCGCCGCGCACGCTGGGCGAGTTGCGCAAGCATTATCACAAGCAGCTCGAGGGGATTCTGCTGCGTGAGCTGTCGAAGGACCTCGCCGGCAAGCAGGGGCCCGAAATCATCGCGGCCCTGCGCGAGAAGGGATAGGCGGGAGAACGGATAGGCCGGGCCGGCCCATCCCTGTCGCCCCTGCGCAGGCAGGGGCCTATCCAAGGCCGGTTCGACGTAGTTCGGGTGCCTCTCGCAGCGATTTCGCGATTTGGCACCTTGCCAGGAAGCCAGCCCCGTTATCTGGGCCCCTGCCTGCGCAGGGGCGACGAATCTTGTGCGGACAGCGAACTTGACCTACGCGGCTCGCCATGGACCTTCCTTCGCGCCTGAAGCGCCTGCAATTCCGGGCCTGGCATCGCGGTACACGCGAGGCGGACTACATGATGGGCGGCTTCTTCGACCGCTACCATGCCGGTTGGGGCGAAGATGAGATCGACTGGTTCGAGAACCTGCTCGAAGAAGACGATGTCGACATCATGGCCTGGGCGCTCGGCACGCTGCCGGTGCCGGAGCAGTTCCGTGGCTCGCTCATGACAGCCATGCAGAAGCTGGATTACGTCGAAATACCAAGGTGAACTCCCTCCCTTCCCTGCAAGGGAGGGATGCGAGACTTGCCGGCGCGCAGCGGCAGACAGTCGCAGCGGGGTGGTGCATCGGCACTCGCGCCGCTATCGGGCCTTCTCCACTCTCAAACCCCCTCCTCCCAAGAGGTGGGGGCTTTCGCGCGTGCCGGAAACAAGAAGAACCATGCCCGACCTCACCCGAATCCTTTCTGCCACTACGCCGCTCACGCTCGCCGCGATAGCCCGCGGCGCACAGCCGCTCGTGCTGGCAGACCTGGCCCGCGCCGCGAAGACCCGCGCGGTGTTCATCGCACCTGACGATGCGGCCATGCGCGCGATCAGTGAAGCGGCCGCATTCTTCGCGCCCGAGCTGGACGTCGTCGAGTTCCCGGCTTGGGATTGCCTGCCCTACGACCGCGCCAGTCCTGCCCACTCGGTTAGCGCGCGGCGGCTTTCGGCCCTCTATCGGATCCAGTCCAAGCCTGCCGGCCCGCAACTGCTCGTCACCACCATCAATGCCCTGCTCCAGCGCGTTCAGACACCGTTCCGCATCCGCGAATCGGTCCGGCACTTCAGGCCGGGCATGGAAATCGGCCGCGACAGCCTGATCTCGCTCCTGCAACGGCAGGGCTATTCGCGGGCCGACACCGTTGCCGATGCCGGCGAATATGCGGTGCGCGGATCGATCTTCGACATCTTCCCTTCCGGGCTCGATCAGGGACTGCGGCTCGATTTCTTCGGCGACGAGCTGGAAGTGCTGCGCCTGTTCGATCCCAACACCCAACGCTCCACCGGCACGCTGGACGAGCATCTGCTGCTGCCTGCAAGCGAAGCGCTGCTCGACGAAGAAACGGTCAAGCGCTTCCGCGGCCGGTACCGCGAACTGTTCGGCGCGAACGCCACGTCCGATCCGCTCTACCAGGCCGTGAGCGACGGCCGACGGCTTGCCGGCATGGAGCACTGGCTGCCGCTGTTCGAGGATCGCGTCGTCAGCCTGTTCGACCATCTATCGGCGGAGGACGTGATGGTGGTCGACACCGCCGCGCTCAGCGCGGCCGACGAGCGCCTGTCAGACATCGCCGATTATTTCAACGCGCGCCGCGACACGACCGGCACGTCGCCCGGGAGCTATCGGCCGCTCTCACCCGATACGCTTTACCTGCCCCGGGAGGAACTGGACGAACATCTCGCCGGTTGGCCGATCCACCGCGCCGACATGTTCAGCCAGCCGGAAAGTGCGACCGTCATCGATTTCGGCTTCGCCAATGCGCGCGACTTCGCGCCCGAGCGCGCGCGCGGCGACAACGCCTACGAAGCGGCGGCAAAGCACCTCCATTCGATAGCCGGGTCGAAGCGCAAGGCGCTGATCGCGGCCTATTCGACCGGCAGCCGCGCTCGCCTGACCTCTATACTCGGGGAAGCGGCGGCTCCCGCCCCGGTTCTCGCGGACAGCTGGCAGGAAGCGCTCGGCCTCGCCGCCCGGGGAAAGCCGGTGGCCCTCGTGCTGCCTCTCGAGACCGGCTTCGCCAATGCCGAGCTCGAAATCGTCACCGAGCAGGATATCCTCGGCGACCGGCTGGTGCGCCGCAAGAAGCGCCGGAAGGACGCCGACGCATTCCTCGCAGAACTCTCCGCGCTGACGCCCGGCGACCTCGTGGTGCATATGGATCACGGCATCGGGCGGTACGAAGGCCTGCAGTCCATACCCGTCGGCAAGAGCCCGCACGATTGCGTGATGCTGGAGTATGCCGGGGGCGACAAGCTCTACATCCCGGTCGAGAACCTCGAAGTCCTCTCGCGCTACGGCAGCGGCGAGGAAGGCGTCGCGCTCGACCGGCTGGGCGGCGAAGCCTGGCAGAAGCGCCGCGCGCGGCTGAAGGAACGCATCCGCGAGATCGCGCACGAACTTCTGAAAACCGCTGCCGAACGGGCCTTGCGCAAGGCCCCTGTGCTGGCTCCCGAGGAATCGGCCTACAACCAGTTCGTCGACCGCTTTCCTTGGGAAGAGACCGACGACCAGGACCGTGCGATCGAGGACGTGCTGACCGATCTCGGCGACGGCAAGCCGATGGACCGGCTGGTGTGCGGTGACGTCGGCTTCGGCAAGACCGAAGTTGCCCTGCGCGCCGCCTTCGTCGCGGCGATGAACGGCCAGCAGGTCGCCGTCGTCGCTCCGACCACGCTGCTCGCCCGGCAGCACTACGCCGGTTTCTCCGAGCGCTTTGCGGGCTTTCCGCTCCATGTCGGGCGGCTTTCACGGCTGGTGCCGGAAAAGGAAGCCAAGGCCACGCGTGCGGGCCTTGCCGACGGCACCATGGACGTCGTCATCGGCACCCACGCCATCCTGTCCAAGACCGTGAAGTTCAAGCGCCTTGGCCTCGTCATCGTCGACGAAGAGCAGCGCTTCGGCGTCAATCACAAGGAGCGGCTCAAGCAGCTGCGCACTGACGTGCATGTGCTCACGCTGACCGCCACGCCGATCCCGCGCACGCTGCAGATGGCCATGTCCGGCCTGCGCGAGCTTTCGACCATCCAGACCCCGCCGGTCGACCGGCTCGCGGTGCGCACCTATGTGATGGAATGGGACGACATGGTGATGCGCGAGGCGCTGCTGCGCGAACATCATCGCGGCGGCCAGAGCTTCATCGTCGTGCCGCGCATCGCCGACATGCCCGAAATCGAGGACTGGCTGCACAACACCGTGCCCGAAGTGAAATTCGTGACGGCCCACGGCAGGATGAGCGCCGGCGAAGTGGAAGAGCGGATGAGCGCCTTCTACGAAGGCAAGTACGAGGTGCTGCTCTCGACCACCATCGTCGAAAGCGGGCTCGACATCCCCTCGGCCAACACGATCATCATCCACCGCGCCGACCGGTTCGGCCTTGCCCAGCTCTACCAGCTGAGGGGCCGGGTCGGCCGTTCGAAGCTGCGCGCCTACGCCTATCTCACCACACCCGCCGACACCGCCCTTTCGGAAGTGGCCGAGAAACGGCTGAAAGTCCTCGGCGATCTCGACAGCCTCGGCGCCGGGTTCCAGCTCGCCAGCCACGATCTCGACATTCGCGGCGCCGGCAACCTGCTGGGCGACGAGCAGTCAGGGCATATCCGCGAAGTCGGCTTCGAACTCTACCAGTCGATGCTGGAAGACGCGATCATGGCGGCGAAGGCAGGCGACGCCGGGCTGGTGAACGATCGCTCGGCCCTTTCGCCGCAGATCACCGTCGATGCGCCGATCATGATCCCCGAGGACTATGTGCCCGACCTTGCCGTGCGCATGGCGCTTTACCGACGCCTCAACGATACCGACGACCAGGCCGAGATCGAATCGCTGTCCGCCGAGATGATCGACCGCTTCGGCCCGCTGCCGGATGCCACGGCGAACCTCATCAAGCTCATCGAGATCAAGCGGCAGGCGATCGAGGCCAACATCGCCAAGATCGACGTCGGACCGCGCGGCGCGCTGGTAAGCTTCCACAACGACGATTTTCCCGATCCCGGCGGGCTGATCGCATATGCCGCCAAGCGCGAGGGGACGATCAAGCTGAGGCCCGACAGCAAGCTTGTCGTCACCCGCGTGTGGGGCGATCCCCGGTCGCGACTGAACGGCCTGTTTCAGCTGACGAAAGGGCTGAGTTCAATCGCGCGGAAGGCAGCCGCATGAAACCGGCCCGGGATATCTACCCCTTGGCCATTTCTAGGAACAAGTCGGCGGCCATCGGCTGCGCGCGCAGGAAACCCTGGTAGAAGGAACAGCCTTCCTCGGCGATGAGCTCGCGTTGCTCTTCGCTCTCGATGCCCTCCGCGATGACGTCGATATCGAGCGCCCGCGCCATGGCGACGATTGCCCGCAGCACCGCAAGGTCGCGCTTGTCGGAGACGATCCCGTCGACCATCGAGCGGTCGAGCTTGAGGTAATGCAGCGGAAGAACCTTCAGGTAGCGGAAATTGCAGAAGCCCGCGCCGAAATCGTCGAGAGCGATGCGGATGCCTTGCGATGAAAGCTCCGCCATCATCTGGGCGGCCAGTTCGACGTCGTGCAGCAGCGCCTGTTCGGTCACTTCCAGCGTGAGCCGGCGTGGCGGCAGGCCGATTTCCTTCACAAGGTCGAGCAGTTGCCGGACGTAGCTGCCGAAAGCGAGATCCGCCGGTGTGACATTGAGCGAGACCCGCAAGTGCTCAGGCCATTCCCGCGCGAGTTCGAGGGCGCGTCGCGCGATATGCCGCGACAACGGGGCGACATGGTCTGCCCGCTCGGCGATGGTGAACAGCGCGCCGGCGCCGATCCTGCCGAGCTGCGGATGGTTCCAGCGAGCGAGCGCTTCCGCGCCGGTCAGCCTGTCGTCGGGCAGGCTGAACTGCGGCTGGAACAGGATCTCGATTTCCTCGCGGTCTAGCGCGCCGAGCAGGTCGCCTTCGAGCTGCGCCGCCGACCGTCCCGGGGGCGTGGCTTCGCCGTCGGCCCAAGCCAGGCGTTTGCCCTGGTCCCGGGTCGCCTTTTCGAGTGCATGTCCCAACCGATCGAGCATGGAATCGATGCTCTCACCATCCAGCCCTCGCAGCAAAGCGATTCGCGGTGAAAGGCGCAGGATTCCCGCTGGCACGACAACGGGCCGCGAAATTGCGTCGGCGAGCTGGTCGGCGAAGAGCTGCCAGCGCTCGCGACTGCACGCCTCGTTGGCGACAAGCAGGAAGTTGCCGCCGCCGCCCCGCGCGACGACCCACGGCCCGTCGAGTTCCTCGGCGGCGAAATGCGACATTCGCGCCGCCACTTCGGCCAACGCACCATCGCCTGCGGCCGATCCGTAAGTCAGGTTGATCGTATCAAAACGACGCAGCCCCAGCAGCAGCGCGTGGACGCTCGCCTGCTCGCCGGTCTCCGCCGCATGGGCCTGCCATTCCTCGAGCCGAGCGCGCACGGCCTGCACATCGGGAAGCCCCGTGAGGGGGCCGCGCAGGGCCTCGGTCTGATCTTGGCGCATCTGACTCATCCTGACACCATACCAGCAAAGCCTTTGCCAAAGCGTCAATGCGGCCATATCAACCCCTCAGAAACTCTGGGAAAGCATCAGGTGGGGACATGCGGCTGGCAGTTACGGCATCGGAAGGACCGAGGGCGCAGAGCGCCCTGCAGGCGATTGCCGGCGCCCATGACTGGGTCAATCCGGAAGACGCGGATGCCCTTGTCGTGCTCGGCGGCGACGGCTTCATGCTGCACGTCCTCCACGAGATGCTCGACATAGGCCGGATTCTGCCGGTTTTCGGCATCAATCACGGCACTGTCGGCTTCCTGATGAACAAGGCCAAGAGCCGTCGCACCATCGCCGAGCGAATCGAGCGCGCGAAATCGATCGACGTGGTCCCGCTCTGCATGAATGCCGCCACCAACGGCGGAAAGGAGCATTCCTACTACGCCATCAACGAAGTCTCGCTACTGCGTGAGACGCGCCAGACGGCGAAGCTGGAAGTAAACGTAAACAACAAGTTACGGATGGCCGAGCTTGCCTGCGACGGCGTTCTGGTGGCCACACCGGCCGGCTCGACCGCATACAATCTCTCGGCCAACGGCCCGATCCTGCCGCTCGGATCGAACATGCTCGCACTGACCCCGATCAGCCCGTTCCGCCCACGGCGCTGGCGCGGTGCCATCCTGCCCGACAAGTCGCAGGTCTCCTTCCGCGTTCTGGAACCGGAAAAGCGGCCGGTTGCCGCGGTCGCGGACCAGAAGGAAGTGCGCGACATCAGCGAAGTCAGCATCGCCGTCGCCCGCGACCGCAAGCTCACCTTGCTGTTCGACCGCGGCAGCAGCCTCGACGAGCGCATTTTCGCCGAACAGTTTCAGGTCTGAGTTTTCTCCAGCTTGCGAAGCCGAACGCCTTGCCAAACCGTGTCGCACTGCTATAGGCGCTCGCCTGCCCGGTGAACCGGGCTGCTCCCCGGTAGCTCAGCGGTAGAGCAATCGGCTGTTAACCGATTGGTCGGCGGTTCGAATCCGTCCCGGGGAGCCATTTTCCCAACCGGCAAAGATTTCGACGCGCGCCCTTGCGGTCAGTTGGACCTTACGCGTCAGCCCGCTTGCGGAACGATTTGCACCTTCAGATGGTTGCTGGGGCCGCGCATTTCCTCGATCAGCGTGGGCAGACGGTCAAGATCGGCGGTCTCGCTCACCATTGCCCCGGGACGTATCGTTCCTGCATCGAAAGCGCGGATCGTCGCTTCGAAATCTTCCGGCGCATAGGCCACAGGAAAGAACATGGAGATTTCCTGGAACGCATTCATTGCAGGGATCACCGGATCGGCATGGACACACATGCCCAGGGACACCACGCCGCCGCCCGTCCGCACGTTCCCGGCGGCCAGCTGGAGCATGCCCACCTTGCCGGTCGCCTCGACCACCAGATCCGGAGGAGTCGGAAGTGCGCGCTTCAGGGCGTCCGGATCGTCCTGGGACATGACGACAGCCGCGTCCGCCCCCATCGCCAGCGCAATCTCGTGACGCGCCCGGGTGCGTGTGGCCACCACAATCCGCCCCGCCCCCAACTGGCGCGCCCAATAGACCGCCGCAAGCCCCATCGAGCCCGCGCCGATGATCAGCACCGAATCGCCTTTCTGCAACCGCCCCATCCGGAATGCGCGTCGTCCGCAGGCGATCGGCTCGACCAGTGCGCCTTCCGCCATGCTCACGGAATCGGGAAACCGGAAACCGGCCTGCTCGGTAATCACCATCCGCTCACCGAAGCCGCCCATATGCGCCGGACCTGTTTCGCAGAACAGCGGGCGCCCCATGCGGCAGCTGGTGCACTCGCCGCAGTAGCCGCGCGGCAGGACGGAAACGCGATCGCCGAGCTTGAGCGCTGCGACATCCGGACCGACTTCGATCACCGTGCCGGCGCTCTCGTGCCCCATGCGGCTTCCCGTCGCGTAATCGAAGGCGGTCCCCGATGTGAAAGAGATATCGCTGCCGCAAACTCCGCAGCGGCCGATCTCAAGACGAACCTCACCGGGACCCAGCGGATCGTCTTCCATATCCTCTATGGTGATCGGATTTCCGGCACCGTTGAAAACAGCCACGCGCATTTTGTCCCTCCTGCGGCAAGCATGGCTGCCTTGGTGAGCGGCGTCAAAGAAAAGGCTCCGATGTCTCGCCCTCGGTGGCAAGTGGAGCGCGAGCCTGGAATCGCAGGCCCGAAATCAATGCGACGCGCCGTTCCGGCCAAGAGCCGAGCCGGGTATCTTGGCGATTTGCTAACCGCGCTTGGTAACCCGGTCGAAACCATGTTCGTGCAAAGGTTGCGCCGGGTCGAATGGAGGCGAAATGGATCGCAGGCGCGAACCACGAATACCGGTAGAACTGCCCGGGTCGTATCGGACCGAAGGCAGGACCTGCCGAATGTACTATTCCCAGATTTCGTCCCAGGGATGCCGCCTCTCCGGTCTCGAACACACGTTCGAGCCGGGCGACACCATCGAAGTCTCGCTGGGCCCGATCGGCCCGATCGACGCAACCGTGCGCTGGTCGCGGGACGGCTCAGTGGGGATCGAGTTCGAATCCGCTCTCGAAGCGGAAGTCGTGGCCTATTTTGCCGCTATCATTCCCTGCGCCGCCTGATCCGCCGCTCGCCAGAGCGTGAGGGTTCCAGGGCAATCCGCTCAGCCCGGGTTCGGGATGGTCTGGTAGTTGAAGAACTGGTCCAGCATGGCGCCGACCATCGGGCTGGGGAATGTCAGACCGGCCAGTTCGCCTTCGGTCCAGACGACCGTCGCCGGCAGCACCAGCAGTTTTGAGGGTGCGAGCACGATCCGGTCACCGGGTTCAACGGTCTCGCCGCTGATTTCCAGACAGCAGCCGTCCTGCGAAACATTGGTCAGCTTCCCGCGGAGGCCGACGCCATCAAGGCGGCAGTCGATTTCGACGGCCACATCGGTTCGCGGGTATTGACGCCTTTCGGGTACCATACGCGGGTCTCCACGCGTCCAGCACTAGCGCCTTATGGTTAAGGACAGGTTATTCGCCCCGGCGAGCGCCTGCCAGCTCCGAGATTTCGGCAAGAATGGCTTGCGAATGTTCGCCCGGCCGAGGCGCCGATCCGGCCGGGATTGCCAGGCGCGGCCGGGCGACGAGTGGCGTGCCCGGCAGCCGACACGAGCGATCGCCGGCTTGGGTTTCAAGGAAGAAGCCCCGTTCGGCCAGATGCGGGTCCGCAAGCAGCTCCAGAGCGTCGAGGACGGGGAACGCCTCCAGCCCGGCAGCCTGCAATTGCCGGGCGAGATTCGCCTTCTCATGCAACCGGGTGAATGCAGCGATCGCCTGCTCGGCCTCGTCTGGATCCGCAAGCGCGCGCACGTCGATGTCGGTTGCCTTGCAGAACGCCGCAATGTCCGTTGGGCCATCAAGCCGGATCGCGATCCACTGGTCCTTGCCATCGCAGGGAAACACGCCCTGCAAGGCGCCCGAGCGCGAGCGGTTGCCGACCCGCTCCGTGCCCCGTCCATGCCGCGTCGCCTCGATGATGCCCTCGCCCGCCATGGCAACGTAGGCTTCGAGCTGCGAGATGTCGAACCAGCCGCCCACGCCAGCAGTGAAGCCTTGCCTGAGCCCGCGCAACGCGGCCAGTGCACCGATCAGTCCGCCCGTCGCGTCGGGCAGCGTGTGGCCCAGCCGCAGCGGTTCACCCCCGCGGTATCCGGTGCGCCCCTCGATAGACGACGCCGCCTCGATCGAAGGGCCGTAGGAGCGCCAGCCGGCCCAGGGCCCATCGGCACCCCAGCCGGAAAGCGAAACATAAGTAAGCGCCGGATTGATCCTGGCCAGGTCATCGGGGCCGACACCGAGTTTTCCGGCCACTCCGGGACGGAAGTTCTCGACCACGATATGGGCATGACGTGCGAGTGCATGGGCGACGCCCCTGTCGCTTTCCCGCGACAGATCGAGCGCGATGCTCCGCTTGCCGCGAAACATCTTCGTATCGTGAAGATGGAACATCAGCTCGAAGGGCGTGGGGCTGGCGTCGGGCTCGACACGGCAATCGAGACGGACGCCGGGCTGCTCCACCCAGATCACGTCCGCGCCAAGGTCGGCAAGCGTCCGCGTGGCGCTGGGGCCGGCCCAGAAGATGGTGAAATCCAGAACGCGCACGCCCGACAAGGGCAGGTCACCCGGCCGGCCTGTCGGCAGGGGCTGGCATTCGCCATCCGCAAAGGGGTGGAAATTCGACAGGGGATAGCCGGGCTTTACCCCGCCCTCCGGGATCTCCCGCCAGAAGCCGCGATGAGCCAGCTGCGGGTTCTCGGTGACATCGAGGGGCCCGGCGACTTTCGCGCATGCCACGCCGCCCGATTGCAGGGCTGCGACAATCTCATCGGCATCATGCGCCTCGAGATAGCGCGCAAGCTCCCGGTCCAGCTCCGCCCGGTGTTTCCAGCGCAATTCCCGCTCGGCGAAGCGCGGATCAACAGAAAGCTCGGGCATGCCGACGGCGATCGCCAGCTTGTCGAACTCGGCATCGCTGACCACGCCGATGGAGACATGGCCGTCGCGGCAGGGCAGTACCGTCAGCGGATAGACCTCGGTAAAGCGGCCGGTGCGCTGCCGCAGTTCGCCCGCCTGGGTGCGCGAGAAGGTCGACTGGTGAAGCAGGAGCATCGATTCCATCGTGCTGATGTCGAGATGCCTGCCCCTTCCCGTCCTGATCCGGTCGATCAGGGCAGCTTCCGCCCCGATCGCAGCCGTGTAGCCCGCTGCGTAGGCGCACAGGTTCTCCGGACCGGATAGCGGCTCACGGTCGGGATCTCCGGTGATGTAGAGGTAGCCGCCCGCCGCCCAATCGGCCATCGAGCCACCGCGCCACGACGAATAGGGACCGGCGGTGCCGTAGCTGGAGGTCGTTACATGGACGCAGCCTTCCGGCACGCTCAGCCGGGAGGCCTCACCGAGATATTCGCCGCGGTCGAATGAGGTCCAGACGAGATCGCATTGCGGCAGGATTTCGGCCAGAATCGAGGGTTCGATCAGCCGCTTTTCCGCATCGAGATACAGCGATAGCGAATCCCGGGCGTAGCCGGGCGCACAGCGCAGGACCTCTTCTCCTGCATCCGCAAACAACTTTGCAGCGAAACGCCCGGCAACGTCGCAGCTGAGATCGAGGATCCTCACCGGGTACCGGGCTCAGGCGATTTCGACTGCGAGCCGCGCGGCCTCGACAAGCAGCGGTGCGTTGAAGGCGCGCTTCGTCTCGGCAATCCCTTCGGCAGGAAGGGCGACGAAACCATCGGCCAGTTCGATAGCGGTCGCGCGTTCCTCACCGTCCGGGCAGACATGGCTGCACAGGCCGATCCTGAGCGCTTCGGGAGCCATGACCTTGCGGCCGGACATCAAAATGTCGCGCGCGACCAGTTCCGAGCACAGCCTTGGCCATACGAGCTGCGTCGCCGGCCCGGCTGCTATCCCGTATTGCACATGCGGGTCCGAAAGGAATGCGCTCTCGCCCATCACCACCTGGTCGCAAAGCGCAACGAGCCCGGCGGCATAGCCGACCGCCAGCCCGTTGACCGCGGCGATCGCGGGAATTGTCAGCTCCAGCATGGTGCGGATCGTATCGATCGAAATCCGCCCCAGCACCTCTCGATCGCTGCAGCTTCCCGCAGCCAGCTCCTTCAGGATTTCGCGGTCGCCGCCTGCCGAGAAGGCCCTGCCTGCCCCGGTCAGCACCAGCGCACGCAATTCGCTGTCGGCGGCAACGCCCCGCAGTTCCTCCAGGAGAGTCTCCTGCATGTCGAGGTTTGCGGCATTGAGCTTTTCCGGACGGTTCAGCGTAAGGACGCGGATCGATCCGAGCGTTTCGGAAATCACGGTTGCCATCGTCCCCATCCCTCTCAGAGCGGTCCCAGCCCGCCCCGGCCGACGTAGCGTGCCAGGTTGCGGTGAAGATTGGCGACAGTCTGCTCCTGCTTGGGGCTGGGAATGCAGCCGCGATACCCGCGCGAGCGCATACCGCGCTGGACCTGGATCATGTTGTCGAAATCCTGCAACAGCACCGGGCGCCACTTCTCCACATCGCCCGGATCGGCATATTCCCATTCGGTTTCGGGCTCGCCGCCTTCGGGGAAACGCTCGATCACGGCGGCTTCAAAGATGCATCTTTCCGGCTCCTGCCGGTCGGGCCGCACGCGGTAGATCAGCGCATTGGTGATCGAGTGGGCAATCGTCATGTTCGGAAAGACATGCCACGAACTGCCCGCCCTGGCCTGCTGCGCCGGGCTGACATCGGGCCAGGTGACGCCGCGAGCGGCATCGTCCTCGCGGGCCGACCTCAGCCAGTGCGCCATCACTTCCGGAGTCGGCGTGCCTTCCGGCAGTTCGTCCTTGAGGCGCAGGGCCGCGTCGACCATCGTCCTGGTGGTCCGGGCGTTGACCGTTTCCCAAGTCTCCAGCTGCAGCGCCGCGATCGAGAGCCGCGCGTCGTCGCCCTTGCCCGGGCGGTTGATGGTATTGGCTTCCTCGGTCTGCTTGCCCGGATCGCGCTCGTCGAAGCCGTTATGGCCATGCAGTCCCTTCGCCTTGCTCCACATGGTGAAGTCACCCACGCTCATGAGCTGGGGATGGGTGCCTTCGACGTGATAGGCTTCGATGAAGGCCTCCAGCGCGACTTTCCAGTTGCAGTCGAAATGGCACCACAGCCGCCAGCGGTAACGCATCTTTTCCAGCTCGAAGGGATCGAGCAGGCCGGCGGCAGGTTCGAGATATTCGCGCAGCGGCTGCGCCTCGGGGTCCATGTTGATCCATACCCAGCCGCCCCAGGTGTCGGCCTGCACTTTCGGCAGGGTCAGCCGCTCCTCGCCCAGCCTTCCCTGCCAGTCGTCGCGGTCCAACACGCGGGTACATTCGCCTTTCAGGTTGTATTTCCAGGCATGGTAGCTGCAGCGAAACTCCTGCACGCGGCCGCACCCTTCCGCGAGCCGACGGCCGCGATGCGCGCACACATTGAAAAAGGCGCTGATCTCCTCCGGGCCGCTGCGAACGATCAGGATGGTGTCGTCCATGATGTCGTATGTGACGAAATCGCCGACCTCCGGGATCTCCTCCAGCCGGCAGGCATGCTGCCAGACTTTCGGCCACAGCCTGTCCGCTTCGGCACGGGCATAGTCGCGAGAGACATAGGCCTCGGCGCCGAAGCATTCCGGCTCCGGCCAGTCCTGCGTGCTGATGCCGGCAGGCTTGTTCATGGCATCTTCCCCGTTTCTGTTTGCCAGCAATGCTATCCCAGCCTGCCATGCACGACCAAGGGAAAAGGCGAGCCCGCAAACAACAGCGCGCGGACCGCGCAATATCGCCGCCAACTCGACACGCAATCCGCCCGCAGCTACACGGCGGCATGCCCAGAACCACAGATCGACAAGGCAACGGCGAGACAGCAGAAGCCGCCGGTCCGCGCGCGGTGCTGCGGGTTCTGGAAGTGCTCATGGCACTGGCCTCGAAGCCGGGCGGAAGCTCGCTTGCGGAACTGGCTCCGCGCCTGTCGGTGCCCAAGACCAGCCTCCACCGGTTGCTGCGCACGCTGGAACGCGGCGGCTACCTCACCAGCCGCGACGGCAATTACCAGCTCGGGCCCGCCAGCTTCCACCTCGCAAGCGTGCTCGGCAGCGCGGCGCCGTCCACAGCGTTCCCCGCCTGCGCGCGCCCGGTGATCGAGCAGCTCGCACGCGACAGCCGCGAAACGGTGATGCTTGGCGTCCTGCTCGAGGACAGGCCGGAAATCCTCTACATCGACGTCATCGATTCCCAGGCGCCGGTTCGCTTTTCGGTCCCGATCGGCGACTTGCGGCCGCTCTATTCGGCAGCGTCCGGCAAGGCGGTGCTGGCATACATGGCGCCCGAGGCGCAGCGGGCCTATCTCGATACGACCCGCTTCGAGAAATTCACGCCGAACACGACGGGCAGGAAGGACCTGCCGGCCCAACTGGAAGAGGCGCGGCGCTCCGCGGTTGCGTTCGACGGCAACGGCAGGGAACAGGGAGCAGGCGCCCTGGCCAGTCCGATCTTCGATGCGGGCGGCAGGGCTTTCGCCTCGGTTTCGGTCGCGGGACCGACAGAGCGCATAGTGGCGAACCGGCCGCAGCTCGAACCGCTGGTCCGCACCGCCGGAGAGCGCATTTCCCGGCTTCTGGGGTTTGCCGGCGACTATCCGCCGCCGGCCTGACCGCTTCGCGCCCCTGCCGACCAACTCGCGATTGACAGCCGCTTCCCGGGCGCTGTATTCCACAATGAGAACGATGTTCCATTATTGGAACAACCTGTCTTTCGAAGTTGGTGGGGGCGATCTATGTTCGAGACGATGAAACTGCTGCGCAGCCTGGGCGCGACATTGATCGCGGGGGCCGCACTGTCGCTGGCGGCCTGTTCGGCGCAAGAGGAAGAGCCGCTGCGGGTCGGGATGATTCCCGACGCCGGCGCCACCCAGGTCTCGATCGAAGAGAAAGCTCCGCTGCAAAGCTACCTCTCCGACAAGCTCGGCCGCCCGGTCGAGCTCATCATCCCGACGAATTACAACGCCACTGTCGAGGCGATCGGCAACGGTTCGCTCGACATCGCCTATTTCGGCGGCCTGACCTATGTGAAGGCGCATGAGCGCTATGGCGCGATCCCCCTCGTCCAGCGCGAGATCGACCGGCAGTTCCATTCGCTCTTCATCGCCCATGCCGGCTCCGGGATCGGCAAGCTCGCCGACCTCAAGGGCAAGACCTTCTGCTTCGGCGACATCAATTCCACCAGTGGCCACCTGATGCCCCGCCTGATCCTGAAGGACGCGGGCCTGCCCGCCGAAACGGCGTTCGCCGAATTCCGCCACACCGGCAGCCATCCCGCGACCGCGCAAGCCGTCGCCAGTGGCGCCTGCGACGCGGGGGCACTGGACGAAACCGTGTTCAGGCAGCTCGTCGAAGAAGGCAAGGTTCCGGCCGAAAAGGTAACGGTGTTCCATACCAGCCCGCCCTTCACCGACTATGTCTGGGCGGCCCGCAGGGACCTTTCCGAGAAGGACCGGGAGGCATTCTCTCAGGCCCTGCTCGCGCTGCAGCCCGGTCAGGACGATGCGGTTCTGGAAATCCTGCGCGGTGAGAAATTCGTGCCTGCGGAGAACGGATCCTACGCCGATGTCGAGAAGGTCGCGAAGGAACTGGACTTGTTGTGAGCCATAGCGCCGGGCCAGTTCCTCTCCTCCGGCTGCGCGGACTGGACGTGGCCCCGACGGAACAGTCCGGCCCGGTCCTGACCGGCGTGACCTTCGATGCATCCGCCGGCGAATGCATCGCTCTGGTCGGTCCCAGCGGCGCCGGCAAGACGACTCTGCTGCGCACGCTTGCCGCCGCGATCCCGCCGCGCGGCGGCGCGATCCTGTTCGACGGGCAGGATCACACGCGACTGTCCGGTCATGCCTTGCGCAACGCGCGCCGCCGCATCGCCATGATCACGCAGAAGCACGATCTGGTCGAAACACTGCGAGTCGACCGCAACGTGATGGCCGGCGCGCTGGGCCGCTGGAGCCTGTGGCGAGCCCTGCGCTTCCTCGCCTGGCCGACGCGCGAGGAACTTGCCGAGGCCGAAGCCGCGCTTGCCGCCGTGGGCCTCGCCGAGATGCTGAAACGCCCCACCGCTTCGCTGTCCGGAGGCGAACAGCAGCGCGTCGCGATCGCCCGGGCGATGGTCCAGGCCCCGCTCCTGCTGCTGGCTGACGAGCCGGTGGCCTCGCTCGATCCTGCGACCGCCGCCGACGTTCTCCGGTTCCTGACCGACCTTGCCCGGTCCTCCGGAATGGCGCTGATCTGTTCGCTGCACCAGCCGGACCTGGCAGCCCGCTTCTGCGACCGGACCTTCGAGCTGCGCGACGGCCGCATTTCCGAACTTGAAGCTCGGGACTGACCGGCGATGCCTGACAGCCTTGCCTTGCTGCGCACGTTCTTCCCGCCGGACCTGAGCCCGGACTACCTCCTCGCGCTTCTCGGGCCGCTGCTGGAAACCCTCGGCCTCGCCTTCGGCGCAATGACGCTGGCTTTCCTTTTCAGCCTGCCGCTGGGCATTGCCGTCGGCGCCCGGCTGCGCGGTGCGCGGCTGCTGGTGACAGCCCTGTCGGTCTTCCGATCTGTGCCGGACCTGACACTCGCGATCCTGTGCGTCATCCTGTTCGGGATCGGCACCGGAGCGGGTCTGGCAGCTCTGACGCTCTATTACACGGCGGCGGTTGCGAAGGTCTTCGCCGACCTGCTGGAAACCGCGCCGGAAAGGCCCGTCGAAGCGCTGCAGGCGACCGGCGCCAGCCGATTGCAGATCGCGCTTTACGGACTGTTGCCGCTCAAGCGCGACGACCTGATGGCCTATGGCGCTTTCGCTTTCGAATGCGCGCTGAGGGCTTCGATCATCGTCGGTGCAGTCGGCGGCGGCGGCATCGGGGTCGAACTCGCCGGATCGCTTGCCGCCTACGACTTCCAGCGAGCCTCCACGCTGATCCTGCTGCTCGTCCTGCTGGTTGCCGCGCTGGACCGTCTGGCGGCGATGCTGCGGCGGCACCCGCGCTGGCTGCTGCCCATGGCCCCACTCGGCCTCGTCGCGGCCTGGTTTTTCGGCCCGCAGTCCTTTGCGTTCGACCACGCGATCCGCGTTGCCGGCGAAATGGTCCCGCCCGAGCTTGCCCCGGACGCACTCGCCCGGCTGCCGCAGCTGATCTGGGAGACCGTGTGGATGGCCCTGGCGGGGACGCTCGGAGCGGCGGTGGCGGGGCTGCTTGCGGCGTTCGCCGCCTCGCGCAGGCTGGCGCCCTCCTGGCTGAGGTTCGCCGTCCGCCGCCTGCTCGAACTGTTCCGGACAGTGCCCGAGCTGGTTTGGGGTCTCGTCCTCGTCGCGCTCGTCGGGCTCGGTCCGGTCGCGGGGGGCTGGGCGCTCGGGCTGCATTCCTTCGGCAGCCTCGGGAGACTGTTCGCCGACTCGCTCGATGCGGCACCCGAACAGCCCCAGCACGCGATCGCCGGCACCGGTGCCTCGTCGATTGTGGTTGCCTGCTACGCAACGGTCCCGCTCGCGATGGGAGCGATCCTCACGCATCTACTGTTCCGGTTTGAATGGAACCTGCGAATGGCGACGGTGCTCGGCCTGATCGGCGCGGGCGGGATCGGGCAGGCGCTGTACGAAGCGCAGCAGCTGTTCTTCTACCGCGAGGCCTTCGCCTATGTGCTGGTCACCGCCGCACTGGTGCTGGTGACCGATCACCTCGGCGCCCGCCTGCGCGCCCGCATCCACATGCCGCGCGGCATGCGTTCACCTCCCCGCCCCGCCTGCAACGCGCTTGCGACGTGAGCGGCCGCGAAACCTGACGAATTTCGAGATCACCCGGAGTCGCACAAATGCCCAGACATAAACCCGCCCGCCTGCTTGCCGGGCTCACGCTTGCCGCCGTTGCCCAGCCCGCGCTTGCATCGGATTTGCCCTCACTCGACATCTCCGGCGATGTGCGTTTGCGGCTGGAGCAGGACTGGGACAGCCGCAAGGCAGACGCCAGCAAACGCGATGAACGCACCCGGGCGCGAATCCGCGTACGGATCAACGCGAAGGCAGACCTTGGCGACGGCTTCTCCCTGTCGGGACGGGTCCGCACCGGTACCAAAGGCAGCCAGCAAGGCGCCAACGTCACTTTCGCCGATTTCGACGACAATCCGACCGGCCCGCTGAAGATCACGCCGGACCGCTACTCGCTTGCCTGGAAAGGAAAGTCCGGCGGCATCGAGGCCGGGCGAATGGGCTTTCCGTTCTTTACGCAAAACGAGTTTCTCTGGGACGGCGACATCTCGCCGCTGGGCCTGGCGGGCAATGCTGCCATCCCGGTCTCATCGACGACAAGGCTGAAACTCAACGCCGGCGGTTTCAAGCTGCCGGTGGGACTCTCGCACTATTCCGGCGCGCTCTATGCGGGGCAGGCCGTGGTGGAAAGCGGCAGCGCGACCATCGCCGCCGGCCTGTTCCGGTTCGATGCGGACCGCGGCGATCCGGACCGGCGGGTGCTGCTCGACGGCAACGGCAGCCGCGACTACACGGTGCTCGCGCTCAACGCGCAATACCACCTGCCTGCCGGCAGCAAGCCGCTGGTGCTGGGCGCGGATTTCTTCCGGAACCTGCAAAGCTACGACAATCCCGCAGATACGGTAGCCTTTGCCAACCGGAAGGAGCGGACCGGCTATGTCCTCTCGGCCGCCTGGGGCGATACGAAATCGGCCGGGCACCTGCAGCTGGGCTACCGCTGGTTCCGGATGGAGCGCCTCGCGGTCAACGCCAGCTACGCCCATGACGACCTGGCGCGCTTCGGCACCTCGGCGCAGGCGGCCCTCACCGATCTGAAGGGCCACGACGTCTATGCCAACTACGCCGTGACCGATGCGCTGAGCCTTGGCGCCCGGGCCATGTTCGTCGAACGGCTGACGAATATCGAAAACGGCAAGCGCGCGCGGATGGACCTGATCTACAAGTTCTGAACCATCGCCATCGCCGGTTGACGCGGGACCGCCGGAGCGTCAGCATCCGCGCCGGAACCACGGAGGGAGAGCCCGATGGCCACCACAGCCGCATTGCGCCCGCTGCCCGTATCGGACAAAGACATCGCCGCCTACCGCCGCGACGGCGCGGTGCTGATCAAGAACCTGCTGTCACGGGACGAGCTAGCGCTGCTCGAAGCCGGAATCGAGCAGGGCCGCGAGAAGCCCAGCGCGATGTATTCCCGCTATCAGGGATCGACCGGCAGCGGCGAGACGATCATCGACCAGTTGCCCAGCAAGCGCAGCCCGATGCTGCACCGGCTGCTCGAGGAAAGCCCGGTGGCGGAGCTGGCCGCGCGGATGATGGGAACCGCGTCCGCGCAGCTCGTGCTGGACCAGATCTTCTACAAGGAAGCCGGCGAAGTCGTTCCCACGCCCTGGCACCAGGACACCCCGTTCCTGAATGTGCGCGGCAACGACCTTGCGCGCATCTGGCTGCCCTGCGACCCGAGCCCGCGGGACGTCGCGATACAGGTCGTGCGCGGCTCGCATCTGTGGAACGTGATCTACAGCACGTCCGCCACGACCAGCGTCGAGCCGAGCACCGTGGTGAAGGCCGACGAGGGCGACGGCTTCACCTATGACGGCGTCGGCGGCGACGATCTGCCGCCGGTCCCCGATATCGACGCTTTCAGTGACAGCTTCGACATCTTGAGCTGGGACACCGAGCCGGGCGATGCCGTGGTATTCCATGGCAACATCCTGCACGGCGCCCGCGGCCTGACCGGCCATCCCCATCGCCGCCGCGCCCTGGCAGTCCTGTTCGGCGGTCCGCAGCTTCGCTACCACATTCCGGCGGGGCACGGCATGCCGCTGCCGGGCGACGGCGAAGCGGGTTCGGTGCCGGAAGGCGCGCCGATCTGCGAGCACCCTGAGCTGTTCCCGGTGACCTGGCGCGAAAACTGAAGTTTCGAGAGATCGGCTCGCCGACTCAGCCGGCAGCGGCCTGCGCCGCGTCGATCCGCTCCTTCGATTCAAGGACCGAAAGGTTGAAAGCGATCGTCACCCGGTCCTCATCCTCCTGGTTCGGGTAGACCCAGTGGACCATGTATGACGGAAAGATCAGCATGTGCCCCGCCTTGGGCCGGGCGGTGATGCGCCTTTGCAGCAGCATTTCCGAGAACGGCCGGGTCGGCGAGTAGGCGCCGGCCGGGTTGAGGAACTCGATCATTCCGCCGGAGTGCTCGGAACGGTGCGGGGTCGAAACGTAGTAACAGCCCGACAGGTCGTGGATCGCATGGTCATGCGGCGTGTTGAAGCCGCCCCTGCCGTTCACATTGATCCAGCCGTCGCACGACGTCTTGTGGACCAGCGGGTCGAAGCCTTTCCAGTAGCGGCGCACGCTTTGCGTCAGCGCTGAGCGGATATGCCCCCGCAGGGTCCGGAATGCCGGTTCCTCGCGCGCGAAGAAATCGCGCTGCGAATGCCAGCCGAACTGGTTGCTGGACTTGATGCCCTCGTCGCCGGCCTGCAGCGCGGCCACCTCCTCGAGCAGCTGCCTGTTGAGCGTCTCGAAGTCCGGCACGATGTAGGAATCGATGCGCGAGCCGAAGGCCGCCATGCTGTTGATCTGGCGAACGCCCTGCGCCTGCCCGGAGTCGCGCGATTGGGTTTCCAGTGTATCGGCCATGTCAGCACCTTAGCATGATCAGGCGATCTTGCCGTGACAATGTTTGTATTTCTTCCCCGAACCGCAGGGACATGGCGCATTCCTGCTCAGGCCCATCCCGGCGTAGGGATCCCCGGCCGCCTGCGGATTGCCGGCGACTTCGATCGCATCGCCGTCGAACGGATCGAACTGCCCGGTCATGAACTCGGGCAGTTCCGGCAATGCCACTTCCGGTTCGGGAATGCGCAACTCGCTGGTCGTCAGGATCCGGGTCACGTCCTCGCGGATCGTCTCGAGCATCTTTTCGAACAAGCCGAAGGCCTCGCGCTTGTATTCGTTGATCGGCTGCTTCTGGGCATAGGCTCGCAGGAACACGACCTGGCGCAGGGCGTCCAGCGTCGCCAGATGCTCCTTCCAGTGATGGTCGAGCCGGTCCAGCAGGACGCTCTTTTCCACCTGCCGCCAGATGGAGACGTCGTTGGAGGTGATCTTGGCGTCCATATGCTCGTCTGCGAGCTTGCTGACACGCTCCTCGATCATCACCGGCTCGATGCCGTCTTCCTCCATCCATGAATCGAGCGGCACATCGACGCCAAGCACGTCGCGGACACGCTCCTTGAGGCCGTCGATGTCCCAGTGTTCGGGATAGGAGCCCGGCGGGCAGGCGTCGGCCACCAGGACGTTGACCGTATCGTGCCGCATGTCGAGCACGACGTCGTCGACCGTTTCGGAATCCATGATCTCGGCGCGCTGCTCGTAGACCACCTTGCGCTGGTCGTTCATCACGTCGTCGTATTCGACGACTTGCTTGCGAACCTCGTAATTGCGCGCCTCGACCTTCTTCTGAGCGGTCTCGATCGCCTTCGAAAGCCATTTCGAGCCGATCGCCTCGCCGTCCGCAAGGTTCGAATTCATCATCCGGGCAAACAGCGTGTCCGGGCCGAAAATGCGCAGCAGGTCGTCCTCGAGGCAGAGGTAGAATTTCGACATGCCCGGATCGCCCTGGCGCCCGGAACGCCCGCGCAGCTGGTTGTCGATGCGGCGGCTCTCATGGCGTTCGGTGCCGATCACGCACAGGCCGCCCGCATCGAGCACCTTCTGCTTCTCGGCGGCGACTTCGGCCTTGATCCGTTCGGCAACCTCGTCGCGCGCTGGCCCCTCTTCGATGTCCCGCAGCTCGTCCTCGCTGCGGAACTCGACATTGCCACCCAGCTGGATGTCGGTGCCGCGACCGGCCATGTTGGTGGCGATGGTCACCGCGCCGAGCCGGCCGGCCTGCGCGACGATATGCGCTTCCATCTCGTGGAAGCGCGCATTGAGCACGTTGTGCTTCACCCCTTCCTTGTTGAGGAAGTCCGAAAGCAGTTCCGATTTCTCGATCGAGACCGTACCCACCAGCACCGGCTGGCCGATATCGTTCTTCTCCTTGATCAGCTTCGCGATCGCCTGGAACTTGTCGGTGGTGTTCTTGTAGAACTCGTCTTCCTCGTCGAGGCGCCGGACCGGAACGTTGGTCGGGATGGTGACGACGTTCATCTTGTAGATGTCGTAGAATTCGGCCGCTTCGGTCGCCGCCGTACCGGTCATGCCGGACAGCTTGGGATACATGCGGAAATAGTTCTGGAAGGTGATCGAGGCCATCGTCTGGTTCTCGGGCTCGATATTGACGCCTTCCTTCGCCTCGACGGCCTGGTGCAACCCGTTCGACCAGCGCCGGCCATCCATCATGCGGCCGGTGAACTCGTCGATGATAACGACCTTGCCTTCCTTGACGATGTAATCGGTGTCGCGCTTGAACATCACATTGGCGCGCAATGCCTGCTCCAGGTGGTGGACGGCCTGCGTGTTCTCGACGTCGTAGAGGTTGGAGCCCACCAGCAGCCCGTCGGCCTCCAGCATGCGTTCGGCCTTCTCGACGCCGTCTTCGGTCAGCGTGACGTTCTTGGTCTTCTCGTCGGCTTCGTAGTCTTCCGGCTCGAGCTTCTTCACCACTGCGTCGACCGCCATGTAGAGTTCCGACTTGTCGTCGGTGGGGCCGGAGATGATCAGCGGGGTGCGGGCCTCGTCGATCAGGATCGAGTCCACCTCGTCGACAATGGCGAAATTGAACGGGCGCTGCACCATCTGGCCGCGCTCGTGCTTCATGTTGTCGCGAAGGTAGTCGAAACCGAACTCGTTGTTGGTGCCGTAGGTGATGTCCGAGCCGTAGGCCTCGCGCCGTTCGTGCTCGTTGAGGTTGGGCACGATCACGCCCACGCTCAGCCCCAGGAACCGGTAGATCTGGCCCATCCACTCGGCGTCGCGGCGAGCCAGGTAGTCGTTCACCGTGACGACGTGCACGCCCTTGCCTTCGAGCGCGTTGAGATAGACGGCCAAGGTCGCCACCAGCGTCTTGCCCTCACCCGTGCGCATCTCGGCGATCTCGCCGCGGTGGAGGACGATGCCGCCGATCATCTGCACGTCGAAATGGCGCATGCCGAGCGTGCGCCGCGATGCTTCGCGAACCGTGGCGAACGCTTCGGGCAATATCTCGTCGAGCGTCTTGCCGCCGGCGAGCTCCCCGCGCAGCTTTTCGGTCTGGGCCACGAGCTGGTCCTCGCTCAGAGCCTCGATTTCGGGCTCCAGCGCGTTGATTTTCTGGACGATCTTGTCGAGCGACTTGACGTAACGGTCGTTGGCGGAACCGAAAACGCGTTTGGTGATTGCGCCGAGCATGGGGGGAATTCCTGAATACAGTTGAAACCGGGAGAAACTGGCCCGGCTGGCGCGTGTGCCGCGCACCGGGCTGGAAATGATCGCACTTGCCCGCCGCTATTCGCGGGCGCGGTCGATCCCGGTCAGGACTACAGGGGCGCTGGGGGCATCGCCGAACGCCGCAAGGCCGCGGAATTCAGCCGAAACTCGCTGGCGCGGTGCGGAGGCAGCGGTCACGAGCGAGGCCGGAAGCGCCTGCCGCCTTTCGGCCATCACGCTCGCGACAGCGCCGATCTCGGCGCTCGAAGCCACACAGCCGCGAGCCTGCGCGGGCCCGATCTGCGCGGCGAGGCCCGTCAGCAGGGCCAGCAAGGTGATGAACAGGCGGTTCGCCATGCACGCCAGATAGGAGCTGGCCACCCTCTCGTCCAGCCCGCGCGCTCGCCGGTCGCACACTTCCCCGAAAAACCCGCGATTTTCGCCGAAGATTAACGAATTTCGGCAAGAAGGAGCACAATGGGGGAAGCCCTGCCTCTATCGCCCCGCCCGGCGGAACGGCTGCCATTGCTCGATGGGTTGCGCACGCTCGCGGCCCTGGGCGTGGTCTGTTACCACGCACCGGGCGCGTTCGGCGGAACCGAGATCTTCGGCCGGATGTATCTGCTGGTCGACCTGTTCTTCATGCTCAGCGGCTTCGTCCTGACGCTGTCGGCGGAACCGAAGATGGCGGCCGGCTTTGCCCCCACCGCCTTCGTCCGCGCCCGCATCAAGCGCCTGTGGCCGATGGTCGCGCTCGGCGCGCTGCTCGGCGCCGGCGCCTTCCTGATGGAGGCTTCGCCTGGCCAGGTGCTGCACCTGCTGCTGCTGAGCCTGCTGATCCTCCCGCTGATCAGTTCGCATGTCGCGGTTTTTCCGCTGAACGGGCCGCAATGGTCGATCTTCTGGGAAATCATCGCCAACGTCGTCCACGCGGTGCTGCTGCGCCGGATGAACGAGCTTAGCCTGCTTGCCCTCGCCGCCGTTTCCGGCGGTGCGATGGTTGTCGCGATATTCGATGCCGGATGGGGCAATCTGGGTGCGGACGGACCGGGGTGGTGGGTACCCGTGTTGCGAATCGGCTGGGCCTACACGCTGGGCGTGTGGATGGCGCGGCGATGGACGGCGAAACGCCCAACGCCACTGGTCGACTGGAAATGGACGCTCGTCCTGCCGGTGGCGCTGCTGGCGCTCCTGCCGTCGCTGCCGCTTTCCTATGCGCAGGGCGATGCGCTGTTCTTCATCGTCGCCCTGCCCTGCCTGTTCTGGCTCGCCGCCTGCGCGGTACCGCCCAAATGGGCAGAGGTTCCGTTGCTGCGGCTGGGATCGATCTCCTACCCGGTCTACGCGGTGCATGTCCCGACGATATTCGCCTTCCGGCTGGCGACCGGCGGTCGCGAGCACGAACTGGCCGCGGTGCTCACGGCCGTTGCCCTGGCGACGCTGATCGCCCTGGTCGGACCTCGCACGCGGCGCGCCTGGTCCGGCCTGCGCCGGCCTCGCGCGACCGGCGCAACCGCCTCTGCCGCTTGATTTCGACGGCGCGCGCGCTAGGCGCGAGTCGATGGAACTCGAAGTCTCGCCTCTCGCCGTCCCTTTTCCGGACCTGCCGCCGATCGCGAGCGTCACGCCGCGCATTGCGCGCGCCGGATACAAGGACTGGGGCCGCTGCGACCTCACCTATGTCGAACTGGCCGAAGGGACCCGCGCCTCTAACACGCATTCTTGCGCGGAAAGCCCGGTTAGGTTTGCCTAGAGCGTAAGCAAAACGCGGCTATCTGGCGCAGACGGGAAATCACGAGCGGAGGTCTAGTGCGGTGGGAATGGACTCACAAATTTGCCGCTAATCTTACTCGCTTGGCGGTTTCCAAAACCATCTTACGACATTGGTATAGCTACTCTCAACCGGGGTTCCAAACTCGTTCAATGCGGGTTTAAATCTTGCGCGAGCACTGACGAATGCACAGGTAGTCTGATCGAGTATCGGCAATCCCGAGGTGCCAACAATTCTGCAGCCCTTGACGCGACCGTTCCGGAGGATCGTGAGGTTGAACGTGACGCGACGACTGACCTGACCAATGAGGCTGGGGTCAAAGGGTAAGTCTCTGATGCTTACCCAGCTGCTTGGATTATTTCTAGGTACAGCACCGCGCGCGCCACGCCTCAACGATTGAAACTTGCCTAGCGCTTGTCCACGCACATCATCTTCCGTTCTAAGAAAGTTGTTGTCCTGAGTTGGAGCGATAACTCTGACACTAGGCTTCCGCTGGTGCGCAAGCACCATTCTCCGAGTACCTTCATGGAAGGTTGACTTCGGAAACTCGTCAAAGCGAAAATGTTTCGATGTTCCGTCCGGATTCTTGGGCCAATTTTCGGCACTCGGCATCACGCCCACAACTGTCGGGCCCTGTGCGACACTGGACCAAGGTTGCCCGGCTTGGAAAAACGAAAGGGCCGGCTCAAAGTCACTGTTGCGTGCTGGCCGGAACGTAGCTCTCTCACGGACAAGCTCACAAGTAAGACGACGATAGATATCAAGGTCTGGAACGTTACCGAACGAGTGGTCGGTTGTTCGGCAATCCGTGACTTTCCCATTCTCATCGACTGTCAAACGATACTCAATCCAGACTTCGATGTGTTGGGGCGCCTCCTCAGGCAAATCGTCGATCGTGATCCAGTCACGATAATCGCCCATCGGCGTAGCCAGTATCATCTGCTGGCCAATCGACGCCGCCAAAGCTAGTGCAATCGCCATGCGCGCTCCCCTTGCCGCATGCGTGCGACAATTAGATTGAGAAAGCGTCAACTCGATGGAACTCGACACCTCGCCTCTCGCCGTCCCGTTTCCGGACCTGCCGCCGATCGCGGGCGTCACGCCGCGCATTGCGCGCGCCGGGTACAAGGACTGGGGCCGCTGCGACCTCACATACGTCGAACTGGCCGAAGGGACCGCGGTCGCGGGCGTGTTCACGCAGAACATCTGCTGCTCGAGCGAAGTCGAGCTGGGCCGCGAGCAGGCCAGGGCCGGCCGCGCCCGGGCACTGGTCGTCAACGCCGGCAATTCGAACGCCTTTACCGGCTATCGCGGCCGTGAGGCGGTGGAACAGATAGCGGCGCAGGTCGCCGACCATCTCGGATGCCCGCAAGGCGAGGTATTCGTTTCCTCGACCGGGGTGATCGGCGTGCCGCTGCCCAAGGACAAGGCACGCGAAGGCGTGGCCGCGGCGCTCAACGCCGAACCGTGCTCCTGGAAAGACGCGGCCAACACGATCGGCACGACCGACACCTTCGCCAAGGGCGCGATTGCCCGGGCGGTGGTCGGCGGCAAGACGGTCACGCTGGCCGGCATCATCAAGGGCAGCGGGATGATCGCCCCTGACATGGCGACGATGCTGGGCTACATCTTCACCGATGCGGCTGTGGAGCCGGGCTTCCTGCAGCAGGCGCTTTCCGCCGCCAACGCCAGGACGTTCAGCTGCATCACCGTCGATTCCGACACTTCCACCAGCGACACGGTGCTGGCCTTCGCCACCGGCGCGGCGGGCAACCAGCGGATCGAGGGCGCGAGCTGCCCCGGCGCCGATGCCTTCGCGGCGGCGCTGGAGGACGTGTGCCGCCAGCTGGCCCACCTCGTCGTGCGGGACGGGGAAGGCGCGCAGAAATTCATCGCCATTACGGTGACCGGCGCGGCGAGCGACGAGAGCGCACGCAGGATCGGCCTCGCCGTCGCCAACTCGCCGCTGGTCAAGACCGCCATCGCCGGCGAGGACGCGAACTGGGGCCGGGTCGTGATGGCAGTCGGCAAGGCCGGCGAACCGGCCGACCGTGACCGGCTCTCGATCGGCTTCGGCGGGGTCTGGGCAGCGCGCGAGGGATTGCCGCTCGCCGATTACGACGAAGCGCCTGTGGCCGAGCACCTGAAGGGCCGGGAAGTGACGATCGAGGTCGACCTCGGCCTAGGCGATGGCCGCGCCACTGTGTGGACCTGCGACCTCACCCACGGCTACATCTCGATCAACGCGGACTACCGGAGCTGAGGCCCGCACCATGCTGACCATCTGGGGCCGCCTCAATTCGCACAACGTAAAGAAGGTCGCCTGGCTGGCCCGGGAAATCGACCTGCCGCACCAGCGCATCGACATCGGCGGGGCATTCGGTTTCACCGACGCCTATCTGGAAATGAACCCCAACCGCATGATCCCGACGATCGAGGACGACGGTTTCGTGCTGTGGGAATCCAACGCGATCCTGCGCTACATGGCGCACCGCTACGCTCCGCACCTGCTGCCGGACGACCCGCTGGTCCGCGCGGCGGGAGACAAGTGGATGGACTGGCAGTTCCACTTCGCCGACGCCATGCGCGCCGCATTCCTCGGCCTGGTCCGCGAGGCTGAGGAAAACCGCGATGCCGCCGCCATCGATCGCTCCGCAAGGGCCGGCGGGGACATGATGAGGATTCTCGACCGGGAGCTGGCGCAGCGGCCGTGGCTGTCCGGCGAGGACTTCGGGATCGCCGACATCCCGATGGGCGTCTACGCCCACACCTTCTTCACGCTGGATATTCCCAGGCCCGACCTGCCCCGGGCCGGGGCCTGGTACGACCGACTCAAGGCCCGGCCGGGCTATCGCGAACTCGTGATGATAGCGCTGTCGTGATCGACGAGGCCCTTACCCGCGCGGTCCATGATGCCATGCGCGAGGCGGCCGAGCGGGCCATCCTGCCCCGCTACCAGTCGCTCGCCGAGCACGAGGTCGACGCCAAGGCCGCCGACGACCTAGTCACCATCGCCGATCACGAGAGCGAGAAAATCCTCGCCGAGCGGCTGTCCCTCCTGCTGCCCGAAGCCGCGATCGTCGGCGAGGAAGCGGCGCATGACGCCCCCGCGGTGCTCGACCGGCTGGGCGATGCGCTGTGCTGGATCGTCGACCCGCTCGACGGGACGAACAACTTCGCGCGGGGCCAACAGCCGTTCGGGGTTCTTGTCGCGCTGGCACAGCGCGGCGCGACGATCGGTGGATGGATATTCGATCCGCTGGCGGACCGCTTCTGCCATGCGGCAAGCGGCGGCGGCGCCTTCATCGACGGCGAAAAGGTCACCGCGCACGCCAGCGGGGCGGAAAAGCCCATCGCGGGAATCTCCATGCTATTCCTGGACCCGGACCGGCGCGAAGCGATGAAGCGCCACATCGCGCCGCACTACACGCTGGTCGACATCCCGCGCTGCGCGGCGGAGCAGTATCCCCGGCTGGTTCTGGGCCAGAACGACGTCTCGATTTTCGAGCGCACCCTGCCCTGGGACCACGCCGCCGGCGTGCTGTTCCTCAACGAGGCAGGCGGCAGGGCGGCTCGGCCCGACGGCTCGGCCTACCGCGTCGACGATTATGCGAGGCCGGGCATGATCGGCGCCGCGACGCCCGCGCTGTGGGACGAGCTGGCGGAGCGGCTGGCAGGGATAGGCTGAAGTTCCTCCCCCTGCGGGGGAGGATCAGGTGTTTAAAGCTCGCCTTCGAGCCAGCCCTTGAGCTGGTTCTTGGGAGCCGCGCCCAGCTTCTGGGCAACCGGCTTGCCGTCCTTGAACAGCACCATCAGCGGAATCGACTTCACGCCGATCTCACCGGGAACCTGGGTGTTCGCCATGATGTCCATCTTGGCGATGGTGACCTGGTCGGCGAGCTCGTCGCTGATTTCCTCCAGCGCCGGCCCGATCATCTTGCAGGGTCCGCACCAGTCGGCCCAGAAATCGACCAGCACGGGCTTGTCCGAATCGAGGACATCGGCCTGGAAGCTGGCATCGGTCACGGCTTTGGTCGGCATATCGCAACTCCTGATTGGCTTTGTTCCATATCTAGGGCGCATGCCGGGGAAGGCAACGCCGGAAGCGAAAAGCTTTACTGCGCCGCAAGCAAGACCTGCTTGTGTTGGTCAAGCACGTCCGCGGGGATGGCGATCAGCCGCGGCGCGCTGGTGTAGAGCAGCGCGGCCTCGACCTCCCTGCCCGGATAGGTGCTTTCCAGCGCGGCGGCATAGGCCGCCATCTGGCGCAGGATCGCGAGCGGCACCTGTTCCAGCCCTTCAGGCGGGCGGCGGGCGGTCTTGAAATCGATCAGCCGGATGCGGTCCGACGCGATCAGCAGCCGGTCGATCGTGCCCGCCACGACACTGCCGCCGACGGGCGCCGCGATCGGCACTTCGGCAAGGCCGCCGGGCAGGAAAATGTCGGCCCAGTCCGGATTTGCGATCACGCCCAGTACGCCCCGCACCATCTCGTCGCGAAAAGGCTCGTCCAGCTCAGGCGCGTTGCGGGCAAGCCACGCCACGGCGGCGGCCTCCCGGTCTTCGGGTGCAAGCTCGGGCAGCCGCTCCAGCAGCTTGTGGACCAGCACGCCGCGCCTTGCCGCTTCGGCGCCTGATCCCGGCGGATAGGGCGGATCGGGTGTCTCATCTTCGCCCAGCGCGGACGGCGCCAGCGGACGGGGCGGACGCGGCTCTTCGGGCGCGGCCTGCGTCAGCCAGCGCGGGAGCGGCTCCGGCAGCGGCAATTCGGCAGGCGCCTTCTCGGGCGGGAGCGGCGTCGGCGGCTCTCCCCATTCGAGGCGTGAGCCCCAGACCGGGTCCTCCACCCAGTCGTCGCTTCCGAACAGCTGCTGCAGCCGCGCATACCAGCTGTTCTGCGCCGGTTCCTTCTCGCGCATGCCCAGCGCACCACCGACGAACAGCGCTTCCTCGGCGCGGGTCATCCCGACATAGAGCAGCCGCCAGTGCTCCTGTTCCTCCGCCAGCGCCGCCCTCGCGTGCTCATCGGCGATGCGGCCGACCCGCTCTTCCTTCCTGAGGCCGGGCAGCGGGATCGCGCGGGTTTCCGGCGCGGCCGGATCGGGCAGGTCGAGCCTGACGCCCATGTTCCGCTCGGGATCGCCGGTGGCATCGGCAAGGATGACGATCGGCGCCTGCAGGCCCTTCGAGCCGTGCACCGTCATCACCCGCACGAAGTTCCCGGCATTGCCCGCCTCGCGCTTGAGCTCGCCCTCCCCGGCGTCGAACCAGTTGAGGAATCCGGCAAGGCTTGGCGTCGCGCCCGTCGCATAGGCATGGGCAGCATTGAGAAGTTCGTCGATGGGATCGTTGGCCTCGCTGCCCAGCCGCGCGACCAGCTTGCGGCGCCCGTTCCACGGCCCGGTCAGCAGCCAGTGGAGCAGCGCCTGCGGCGGCCCGTAATCGGCAAGCGCGAGCAGCTCGCCAAGCTGCGCCATGGCCGCGGCCGCATCGGGATGCGAGAGCCCGCGCAGGTGTTCCCAAAGATGCACGCCCCGTTCGCGATAGCCGTGTTGCAGCAATTGCTCCTGGCTCCAGCCGATCAGCGGCGAGACCAGCAGCGAGGCGAGGCTGAGATCGTCGAGCGGCTGGGCGGCGAAGCGCAGCGCGGCAACGAGGTCTCGCACGGCAAGCGGAGCGCCGAGCCGCAGGCGGTCCACCCCCGCAACCGGCACGCCGGCGGCATGCAGCCGGGCGACGATCAGCCCGGCCAGCTCGCGCCGCTTGCGCACCAGCACCATCACGTCTCCCGGCGTCGCCCTGCGCTTGCCGCCCTTGACCAGCGGGAAGCCCGGGCCATCCGGATCGATCCATTGCTTCACCTGCTGGGCGATACGCTCGGCAAGCTGGCGGTCGGGCCGGGACAGCCAGGTCTCCGCCCCCTCGTCGCTTTCGTCCGCTGCCTCGCCTTCCTCCGGCAGCCAGCCGATCGGTCGCCACAGCGCGACATGGCCGGGCCGATCCTCGCCGACGTGCCGTTCGGGAGGCTCGGAAAGCCCGAAACTTTCATGGCCGATACGCTCGATGGCGCCGTCGACGAAATCGAGCACGGTCTGCGCGGTGCGGAAGGAACGGCCGAGCCCGTACTCGCGAAGCGGCCGGGGGCGGAAGGCGCCCCGCACGGTCTCGGCATTTTCCATCGCGCCCAGCATCGCCGCCTTCACGCGCCGCCGCGCGGCTTCGAAGTTTTCCGGGCTGGTGCCCTGGAAACGGAAGATCGCCTGCTTGTAGTCGCCGACGACGAACAGCGTGCGCATCACGTCGCCGCGCTGGCCGATGCCGGTGAAGAACTCGCCCGTCAGCGCATCGATGATCCGCCACTGCGCCGCATTGGTGTCCTGCGCCTCGTCGACAAGGATGTGATCGAAGCGGCGATCGAGCTTGTAACGGATCCAGTCGGCGAGCGCCGAGGTGTTGAGCAGTTCGGCGGCGCGGCGGATCTGGTCGTCGAAATCGATCAGCCCCTCGCGTTGCTTGGCCTCGTCCCAGGCGAGCGCGAACGCCCGCCCCAGGCGTAGCGCCGGCACCAGCCGCTCGGCCAGCGCCAGCAGCGCGCGCATCTCCCGCACGGCTTCAATACTCTGCCCTACCCGGTTGATATAGCTCTCGTAATCGGGATCGCGCTTGAGGATGTTGTTGAGTTGCCGGGGTGCGCCGGTGGTCTTGGTGAACAGCGCGAGATAGAGCTGCTCGATGCCATCGGCCCGTTCGGCCGGGTTGCCCGCCAGCCAGGCTTCGATCGCCCCGGCCCCGTCCCGGCCCGTCGCGCTGTCCCAGTTGGACAGCGTCATCAGGCAGCGCCGCAGCGACGCCACGTCGAACGCATCGTCGCCGCACAATCCGGCTAGGCTTTCTTCACCTGCATCCTGAGGAAGGCCGAGCAAGCGCATGACGTTGGGCCGCATCGGCTCCTGCCAGCCGCCCGGCCCGAACCACGCCTCGCGCGCCTCGGCACAGCGCAGCAGCCATCCCTCCACTTCGTCCGGTCCCATGCGGATGCTGAGTTCCGCAAGGGCCGAGAGCAGCTGCGGGTCGCCCAGCGGCTCCTGCTCGGCCTCGACCAGCAGGTCGGCAAGCACCTGCCGCAGGAGCAGCACCCGCTCGTGATCCTCCATCGGCCGCGTGCCGGGCACGAGGTTCGCTTCCTGCGGGAAGGCGCCGAGCAGCCATTGCGAAAAGGCGTGGATCGTATCGATCCTCAGCCCCCCGCCCGGACAGTCGAGCACGCTCGCGAAAAGGGTGCGGGCCCGCGCCAGCGCATCGGGACCGAAATCGGCGCCGATCGCCTTGAGCTCTTCCGCCAGCTTCACGTCGTCGAGCCGCACCCAGTGCGCCAGCTTGTCGTTGATCCGCGCGGCCATTTCGGTGGCCCCGGCCTTGGTGAAGGTCAGGCACAGGATCTGCGAAGGCTCGACATGGGGCTGGAGCAGCAGGCGCAGCACGCGCGAGGAGAGCACCTGCGTCTTGCCGGTGCCGGCCGAAGCGGAAAGCCACACCGTCTCGGCAGGCGCGACGGCCTCCATCTGGTTGCCGTGAAGCGGATGGACACTCGGCTTGCTCATGCCTCGTCCGCCTCCTCGGGCGTCATGTGGGGCAACCACTCGTCGAGCCGCATGAGCTGGTCGAAATCGTTGTAGCCGCCGATGTCGGGATTGAGCCGCGCGGTGAACGGATCGCTGCCGGTGATCCAGCGGTCGATAGCGTCGTTCAGATACGCCGCGGTGACGTCAAGGAACTCCTCCTTCTCGACGCCGTCGGCACGACTGGTCCGGAAGGGGCTGGCGACATAGCCGAAGCCGTTCTCGTCGCGCCGCGCCGGGTCCTTGGCCAGCGACCAGTATTCGAACTCCACCGGCTCGCCTGCGACGCCTTCGAAACCGCCGCGTTCGGCGATCATGCCGATCAGCCCGAGCTGGAGCGAGAAGCCCTGCTTCACCATCGAACGCGATGGCGGCATGCCGGTCTTGTAATCGACCACGGCAAGCTTGCCGCCGTCGATCGCGTCGATCCGGTCGGCCCGGCCGTGGATCCGCACGCCCTTGAAGGACATCTCGCCCTTGATCTCGCTGGCGACCACGGTGCGGCCCTCGGCTTCGCGCAGCCGAGCGATTTCCGCATCGATCCATTTCAGCGCCTCGACCAGCCGCGGGCGCCACAGCGAGCGCATCAGCGGGTGCGCGCTCATCTCGTCGAGCACCTGCTCGGCGATGGCGAACAGCCCGCCCGGCGGGTCGCCCGCCTTGTGCCAGCGCTCCAGGATTTCGTGGACGGCGGTGCCTTTCCACGCCGGGGTCGGCTCGGCATCCAGCGCGTCGAGCATCCGCAGATGCAGGATCGAACCGGCATAGAACTGGTAGGGATCGCTTCTCAGCCGGTCGAGCCCGGTGACGGAGATGTCGACCTTGCGCTGCTCCGCGCCGGGCATCGGTTTCGGGCGCGGATAGGGGCCAGCCGGCGGCGCGTCGTCGATCATCCGGGCAAGGCGCACGGCTTCTGTCTCTTCATGCGATTTCGCAAGTTCGCCGAGCATCGCCTTCACCCGCAGGACGAAGCGCGAGGGGATGACCGGCGCGCCCTCGTCGCGCTGCGCCCAGCTCAACACCACTTCGGGAGCGCCGAGCGCGCCTGCCAGATCGTGCGCGGCAAGGCCGATGCGGAAATCCGCCCCCGGCACGCCGAGCGCGCGCAGCACCGGCGGCGGCAACAGCGCATCGGGCGCGGGGCTCGCGGGCCATACACCTTCGACCAGTCCGCCGCAGATCACGAGATCGGCGCGGCTCATCCGCGCTTCGAGGAGGCCGTAGACCGACACGCGCGGATGGCCGCCCCATGGCGGGCGGACCGAGACCCGGTCCATCGCATCGCGCAGCATCGCATGGAGTTCGCGCGGATCGAGACAGGTGCCGGCATCGCGCGCGGCTTCGCGCAGTTCCTCGACGAAAGCGGAAAGCGCGCGGCCGTCGGCCTGCGACCACAGTCCTTCGCCGCACAGCGCCTCGCCGGCGGCCGCGAGGAGGCCGAGCATGTCGGCCAGCGGCGGCTCCCCTTCGAGAGCGAACAGCGGCGCGAGGATCGCCTCCACGGAGCCCCACCACTCCGCGAGCTTCTTCTCCTTCGCGAGCGCTCGCAGCGGAGCGAGTCCCGGTCCGGGCCGTGGCCCCCGCAAGGCGAGATCCAGCGCACGCGCGCTTTCCAGCCATTCCGCCCTGCCCTCTTCCCTGCGCACCAGCGGATGGGTCAGCAGAGCGACCAGCGGCACCGGGGCGGCATCCTCGGCGAGCACTTCGGCAACCAGCAGCAGCAGCCGGCCGGCGGTCGTCTGCGGCAGAGGCTGTCCGGCGGTATCGTCCGCCTCGATCGCCCAGCGGCCGAGCTGGGCGACGACGCGGCTCGCCAGCCCCCGGTCGGGCGTCACCAGCGCGACGCGCCGCTCGGGAGTTTCCAGCGCCTGACGGACGAGGATGGCGATCGCCTGCGCTTCCTCTTCCGGATTGGCGCTTTCCATCAGCCGCACGGCGGACAGCCGCCGCCGCTGCGCGGGAAGATCGACCCAGCATGCACTGGCCGTCGGCGGAAGGAACAGGTTGGAAATCGCGCGGCTGCGTTCCGGAGGCGCGGCGGACATCCCGGCGCGGTGCCAGGGCCGCACCTCTGCCCGCGCGATCCCCATCCGGTTCAGCAGCAGTTTGAGATGATATTGTGGGTGGGTGACGGCATCCTGGTGGCCGAATGGCGGCTCGTCGGGGCTCTCGGGCTTGCCGGCTGTGCCGAGCGAATCCCAGACGTCATCCTCGAGCGCAAGGTCGAGGTCGGGCAGGATCACCGCCCCGCGCGGCAGCTCGGACACCACCCGCAGCAGCTTCGCCAGCGAAGGCGACGCGCTGGTGACGCCGGCCGCGACGATCGGATGTTCGGGAGGCGTTTCCTTCCAGCGCCGTGCAGCATGCTCGAACAGCAGGTTGCGCCGCGCCGGCGCATCGACCTCGCCGCGCGCGCCGAGTTCGGACAGCCAGTAGGCCTGCACTTTCAGGAAAGTGCGGGTGCTGTCTTCCCAGTGCCTCGCCAGCTCGCCCACGATCCCGACCACGCGTTCCGACAAAAGGTCGTCCGGCGTGATCCCCTCGACCAGCAGCCGGTCCATCGTGCGGCCCGCATCGAAGGCCTGGCGCAGCAGCGCCGCCCCCTTGCGCGCCCGGTCGCCTTCCACCTCGCACAGGAATTCGGCCAGCCGCAGCCAGCGGCGCACCGGGTCGGCAGCCGGGGGAATATCCGCGCCCGCGCCCAGCGGATCGAGCAGCGGGCCGAGCGTCTCGTCGAGGTCGAGATCGCCCGCCACTGCCATGCGCGGGAGCAGCATTCCCTTGTCGGAAAGACGCACGAAAGCTTCGGTAATCGTGCGCGCGGCACGGCGGCTGGGGAGCAGCAGCGTCAGCCGGGCGAGGCCGAACTCGTCTTCGGAATATCGCGGGATAAGCCCCGCCACCAGCGCATCGGCGAAGCCGCGGTGGGCGGCGATCGAATAAACGTCGGGGCCGCCGCGATCAGCCACGCCTCAGCCAGGATTCGGTCGGTCCGATCGCCGAGGGATTGCCCACTTCGAACCACAACCCCGTATGCGAAACGCCGTAGAGGCGCCCTTCGTCTATGGCACGCTGCCACAGCACATTGGTAGAGAACGGCCCTTCCGGGGCATCGCGCAGCAACCGGTGGGAGACGATCTGGATGCCGGTGTAGATGAACGGCGCGATCCTGCCGGAACGCCTGCGGCTGACGCGCCCCATCGGGTCGAGATGGAAATCGCCCTTGCCGCGATAATTGAAGGCGCGGGCATGCGGCACGACGAGGAGCAGCGCGTCCATCCGCTCCGCATTCCAGGCGCAGGACAGTTCGCGGAAGACGTCGCGCGGGCCATCAAGCCAGATGTTGTCGCTGTTGAGGCAGAAGAACGGATCGGGCAGTTGCGCCTGCGCCTTCACCAGCGCTCCGCCGGTCTCGAGCAGCTGCTCGCGCTCGTCGGAAAGGTCGATTTCAGGGTTGCTCCTGCGCGCTGCCAGATGGGCTTCCAGCGCATCGGCGAGATAGTGGGCGTTGACGACGGCCTTGTTCACACCCGCTTCGGCGAGGTGATCGAGACTGTAATCAATCAGCGCCTTGCCGGCGACGCGAACCAGCGGCTTGGGCTGGGTCGCGGTGAGCGGACGCATCCGCTTGCCGAGTCCGGCGGCCAGGACGATGGCCTTGTCGCTTGCGAGCACGGGCTTGCTCATACCGCGTAGCTGCCTCCGTTGGCCTCACGCAGTTCGGCCGGGATATTGCTGTCGAACCAGCGCGCGACGGGCGCCAGGGCGGCATGCGACAGGTCGAGTTCGAGCAGGCGCCACACCCGCGGGATCAGATCAAGGTAACGCGGCTTGCCGTCCCGCTTCCAGAGCCGCACGAAGATGCCGACGATCTTGGCATTGCGCTGCGCGCCCAGCCGCGCGTAGTCGGCAAGGAAATCATCCCGCTGGACGCCCGCCGCGTTGACATAGCGCTCGAACATTTCGGCTTCCACATCGGTCGGCACGTCTCGCCGCGCATCCTGCAGTAGCGAGACGAGGTCATAGGCCCGGTGACCGATCAGCGCATCCTGGAAATCGAGCAGCCCCTGCTTCTGCAGCGAGCCGAGCAGCATGATGTTCTCCGCATGATAATCGCGCAGCACGATCACGCCCGGCCGTTGCCTTGCAAGGAGGGGCTTGAGCGCCTCTTCCCAGGCGGAGACGTAACCGGCGACATCGACGTAGAGATTCTGGGCCGGGCAATACCAGTCGACAAACAGCCTCGCCTCGCGCTGATACTCGGCGAGGTCATAGTCGAGAAAGGGACCGGCGGGCAGGTCGTGAAGCTTGACCAGCGTATCGACCGCGTTCTGATAAACTTCACGCTCGTCGTCGGGCCACTGGTCGAGATAGTCCCGCATCCGGGCGAGGCCGAAATCCTCGATCAGGACGAGCCCCCTGTCCAGGTCTTCCGCGTAGATCCGCGGCGCACGCAGGCCATTGGCATCGAGCCACCTGGCGGCGCGCACGAACGGCCCCGGGTCCTCGTTGGGCGGAGGCGCATCCATCAGCATCGCGGTCTTCTCGCCGCGGGTGATGCGGAAATAGCGGCGGAACGAGGCATCGCCGGCCAGCGGCTCGATCGCCGCGCCCGCCCAGCCGGCGGATTCGAGAAAGGCTTCGACGCCGTCGGGTAGACTCACGGACATGGCATGCGCCCTAGCCAATCGGCACCGCCTTCGACAATCGCAATCCGTCCCTCCCCGGCAGTTTCGAGCGAAATCGAAAGGCAGGCCGGTTCATGGGCAAATCCGCCTGCCTGTTCAGGCCATTCCGCGATCAGCGCAGCCCCCTGCCGGTAATCGTCGAGCCCCAGCTCCTCGGCTTCCTCCGGGCGGGCCAGCCGGTAGAAATCGGCGTGGACCACCGGCAGCCGTACCGAGGGCGGATCGTATGGCTCGACGATCGAGAAACTCGGGCTCGGCACTTCGCCGGAGTTCCCCAGCCCGGCGAGGATCGCGCGCGCCAGCGTCGTCTTGCCCGTGCCGAGTCCCCCCGACAGCGCGACGACGTCGCCGGGCCGCAAATGCGCGGCGATTGCCGCCCCGAACCGCCCCATCGCGGCGAGGTCCGGCAATTGCAGCCTCACGGCAGTTCGACGATCGCGGCGGTGCCCTGGCCCGGCTCGGAATAGAGTTCCAGCCTGCCGCCGTGAGCTTCGACCAGTTGGCGGGCGAGCGGCAGGCCCAGCCCTTGCCGGCGCTCGATCGTCTTGCCGTCACCGCTGACCTTGAGCCCGTCAAGCGCGCGGGCAAGCGTCGCCGCATCCATGCCCGGCCCGTTGTCGGACACGACGATCCGAGCCATGTCCCTGCCGTCGACCCGGTGGCGCGAGACCTCGACGAGGATCCGGCCGCCCGAGGGCGTGGCGGCGATGGCATTGTCGAGCAAATGGCCGACCGCACGGGCCAGGCGCCGGGCGTCCGCGCTGATCTTCCCGGCGCTCTTGTCGCCGCGCAGGTCGAGCGTCAGTCCCGCCTCGCGGATCCGCGCGCTGCGTTCCTCCACGAGCTGCGTGGCGAACGGCATCAGTTCGATGTCTTCCACCGCCAGAGGCAACAGCCCGGCTTCGCTCTGCGACAGGTCGAGCAGGCTTTCGATCTGTTCGCCGAGCCTGTCCACCGAAGTGAGAATGTCGGCGACGTAGCCCTGCCCTGCGTCGGAAAGCTCGCCGCCCAGCCCGGCCTGCAGCAGCTCGGCGAAACCGCCGATGGACGTCAGCGGCGTACGCAGTTCGTAGCTCATGTTCGCCAGGAAACGGGTCTTGACCGCATCGGCTTCCATGAGCGCGGCGTTGCGTTCGCGCAGAGCGTCTTCGGCCTTCTGCGAATCGGTGATGTCCAGCACGGTCAGCAGGCCGTTGCCGTCGGGCAGCGGCACGCCCGCGAATTCCAGCGTGCGGCCATCCGCGAGACTGACGCGGCGCCCGCCCGTCTCCTTGCGGTCGAGCGTTGCCGCCCGCACGACGTCACCCACGGCCTTGGCCTGGGCCGGTCGCGTGAGGTGCGGGCCGATCTTGGCGAGCAGTTCCTCGATATGCGGGTGGGTGTCGAGGAATTCGCTTTCCAGGCCCCATTCGTCGGCGAAGCGGCGGTTCCACAGTTGCATCCGGCCGTCCGGCGCGAAGACGGCAACCGATTCGAACAGGCTGTCGAACGTCGCGGTGCGGGTGCGCAGCAGGGTGTCGCGGATGGCGGAGAGGCGCAATTGCTCGGTGCGGTCTTCTACGATCAGCAACAGTCCGCCGTCCGGCACCGGCTGGGCGACGATCCGCAAATGGGTGCCATCCGCCAGCGGCCAGGCCTCTTCCTGGGTGTCGCTGGCAAGGAACCACCCGGCCTTCTCGCGCCGCCACGCCGGGAAGTCGCGCGCTTCGGGAACTCGTCCGGCGTCGTGGGCGATATCCAGCAGACGTTCGAACGGCGGCGGGTTCAGCATCACCGCCGGCGTCAGCGCGAAGATCCGCTGGAACGGCTGGTTGGCAAACGTGAGCTGGCGCTTGGCGTCGAATTGCGCGACCCCGGCGGAGAGCTGGTCGAGCATGGACCGCTGCGCGTCGCGGAAGGCGCGGAACGATCGGGCGAGTTCCTCCATGTCCTCGACATCGACGGCGTAACCGGCGATGCCTTCCGCGCCCAGCGGCAAGTCGCTGACCCGCACGGCGCGGCGCTGGCCGCGAATGGTGGTGGTCACCAGCCGTTCGATCGGCAGCTTCTGCTCAGCGGCCTGAAGCGCGACTTGCGGGGCGGTAAGCCCGTCCACGGACTCGATCAGCTCGGTGCCCGAGCCGACCACTTCCTCTGCGCTGCCCCCGCCGACGGCCTCGACATAGGCGGAGTTGACCAGCCGCAGCCTGCCGTCCGGCCCGCGGAACCACATCGGCATCGGCGCGGCCTCGATCAGCGAGACCAGCGCGGCGAAATCGCCCCGCGCGCGCGAGGCTTCCTCGCGCAGCTTGACCAGCTCGCTCTCGCTGTCGCTGAAATCGAATACCCATACGAGCGCGGCACCGCCGGGCGACACCTGTGGGTCGGCGAGATGCCCGCGCAGCGCGAGGCTGCGTTTCGAACCGCGCGGCGTCGCCACCATCCGGAACGGTGCGGCGGTCTTCTGGGTGCGCCGGACATGCTCGGTCAGCTCGGCCAGCTGCTCGGCGGTGAGCCCTCCGCCCTTGCCGTCGGCGCCGCCCGTATCGAGTTCGGAAAGGAATTGCGGCACGCCATCCAGCCCGAGCCAGTGGGCCAGGCGCTGCGGCGCCTCGATCCGCCCGTCGGCGCGCACCAGCAGCGGGAGCGCGGGCGATTCGTCGACCATGCGGGCGAGCCGCCGGGCATTGCGTTCCGCGCCCTCAGCCTGCTTCTGCCGCGAGCGCGCGGACAGGATGGCCCAGCCCGCCGCCAGCGCCCAGGCGGCGAGAAGCAGGCCGATGACGACTTGCACGGTCTGGTCGAGGATCATGACGCCCGGCTATGCGGCTGAGCGGCGGCGATTACAATACGACGGGCGTTTCATTCACCCGGCAAATGATGCGCTTCCCCGCGATCGGCAGCTTGCGTCCCATGTCCCGTGGCCCGCTCCCGCTCTTGCGGAAGCGGACGACGGATCAGTAGCGGTAATGTTCGGGCTTGAACGGGCCTTCCTGCGGCACGCCGATATACTCGGCCTGGCGCTGGGTCAGCGTCGTCAGCTTCACGCCAAGCTTGTCGAGATGCAGCGCGGCAACCTTCTCGTCGAGGTGCTTGGGCAGGACGTAAACGCGGTTCTCGTACTGGTCGTTGCGGGTGAACAGTTCGATCTGGGCCAGCACCTGATTGGTGAAGGACGAACTCATCACGAAGCTCGGGTGCCCGGTGGCGCAGCCCAGGTTCACCAGACGCCCCTTGGCCAGCACGATGATCTGCTTGCCCTCCGGGAATGTCACCAGATCGGTGCCCGGCTTGATTTCCTGCCAATCGTAATTGTCGAGCGCCGAAATCTGGATCTCGGAATCGAAGTGGCCGATGTTGCAGACGATGGCCTTGTCCTTCATCGCCTTCATGTGTTCGCCGGTGATGACGGACTCGTTGCCGGTGGCGGTGACGAAGATGTCGCAGCGCTCGGCAGCCTCGTCCATCGTGACGACTTCATAGCCTTCCATCGCCGCCTGCAGCGCGCAGATCGGATCGATCTCGGTGACGATCACGCGCGCACCGCCGTTCCTGAGCGACGCCGCCGAGCCCTTGCCGACATCGCCGAACCCGGCCACGCAGGCGACCTTGCCCGCCAGCATCACGTCGGTGGCGCGACGGATGGCGTCGACCAGCGATTCGCGGCAGCCGTAGAGATTGTCGAACTTCGACTTGGTGACGCTGTCATTCACGTTGATCGCCGGGAACGGCAGCTTGCCGTCCTTGGCGATGTGATAGAGGCGGTGGACGCCGGTGGTGGTTTCCTCGGTCACGCCCTTGATCGCCAGCACCGAACGCGAGAGGTAACCCGGCTTGCGCTTGATGAAATCCTTGAGCGCCCGCTGGAATTCGATCTCCTCGGCGTTGGCCGGCTCGGGCATTTCCTCTTCAGCCTCGAGCCGCGCACCCCACAGCGCGAACATGGTGGCGTCACCGCCGTCGTCGAGGATCATGTTGGCGGTGTGCTCGTCGCCCCAGTCGAAGATGCGGCCGACATAGTCCCAATAGTCCGCGAGGCTCTCGCCCTTGATCGCATAGACCGGGATACCCTTCGCGGCGATGGCCGCAGCGGCGTGATCCTGGGTGGAGAAGATGTTGCAGGTGGCCCAGCGCACTTCGGCGCCGAGTTCGACCAGCGTCTCGATCAGCACCGCGGTCTGCACGGTCATGTGCAGCGAACCGGTGATGCGCGCTCCCTTGAGCGGCTTGCTCTCGCCGAATTCCTCGCGAAGGGCCATCAGGCCGGGCATTTCGGTTTCGGCGATGGAAATCTCGGCGCGGCCGTAATCGGCAAGTGCGATATCGGCGACGGCAAAGTCCTGGGCGGCGTCAACGGCAGTAGCCACGGTACAAATTCTCCTGAAGGCAGTTCGCATCAAATGCGCCAGTCGCCGCCGAACAGGCGGCAGACCGGGCGCGCGTCATCCCCGCGCCCTTAGCGTTTCAGGTCATAGGAGGCAAATATAAAGAAGTCTTTATATCCCTTTTGACGCCAGCTCAGCGCCGGGCGTATGCCAATCGCGGCGAACCGGCAGGGGCGAGCAACTGGTCGGCCGCTTCCTCCAGTGTCGCCCTTCCCTGCACATCCGCCAGGTTGCGCGCGACCCGCTTGAGTTCGCTGCAGCCGAGCCAGGGATGGCCCCTTCCGTATTCGTTCGCGGCCGAGGTGCTGAGCCGGTCGTAGGCCCATTGGGCGCGCCTCGGTCCGTGGCTCGTTCCGAGTTCGGCGCGCAGTTCGGCATTCGCTTGCCGGAGTATCTGTCGCTGACGAGTGACGAAGCGGCTGTAGTCAGCCTGGAAGTCGTCATGCGTAATGCGGCATCGCAACCCCGTTACCATCAGCATGAGATCCAGCCGCCGCAGCTTCTCGGCTCCGCTTGCGCTCCCGGCGGCATGAGCCGGAGTGGCGACGGCAAGGCCTACCGCCAGCAGCAGCAGGGCAAGGATGCAGGAAATCAGGAGCGAGCGCTCCCCCAGGTCGTTGGCAGAACTCCGCTTGGTCCTCATGTTCAGTCTCCCCGCCGGCGATCCGTCCCGACGAAGAGAAGCTGCACTTTCGGGTTTACCCGTTTTTCAACAGCGCCGGTAAAGCGAATTTAACCACGTTCGCCGCGCAGATTTTCTCCCGCCATTGCGTTGCCGACCGGTGGCGCGTCACTATATCAGCCAGCGTGCGAATCACTTGCAGGAAAGGATGCTTCAATGACGATAGCGGTTGGCGACAAGGTTCCGGACGTCAAACTGATGATGGCGACGGAGAGCGGCCCGGAGGCCGTCCAGACCAGCGACTACTTCAAGGGCAAGCGGGTCGCGCTGTTCTCCGTGCCCGGCGCATTCACGCCCACCTGCTCGGCCAAGCACCTGCCGGGCTTCGTCGACAAAGCCGGCGAACTGAAGGCCAAGGGCATCGACGAGATCGCCTGCACCGCCGTCAACGACGCATTCGTGATGGGCGCCTGGGGCAAGGCCAGCGGCAGCGACGACATCTCCATGCTCGGCGACGGCAACGGCGATTTCGCCAAGGCCGTGGGGCTGGAGCTTGACCTTACCGGAGGCGGGCTCGGCCATCGCGGCCAGCGCTTCTCGATGGTGGTCAACGACGGCGTGGTCGAACAGCTCAATGTCGAGGCTGCGGGCGAATTCAAGGTGAGTTCCGCCGAACACATGCTCGGGCAGCTCTGAACGTCCGCTAACCGGCACAGCGCGGCCCACCGGGCAACGCTGTGTCGGCGACCGACCCCGGCAGGCAGCATGCAGTGCCGGAAATCAGACCGGCAGGCGTAGCGCCTAGTCTTCCTGCTGGATGCGGAAATTGATGGGAATGCGCACCACGGCGACGCTTCCCCGGAAGCCCTGCGGCAGCGGATCGAGGCGCTTCACCCTTCTTGCAACCCGCAGGATTTCGCGATCGAGCCGGTCCCAGCCGGTCGACTGCACCAGCTTCCAGTCGAGCACCCTGCCATCCGGCTTGACCGTGACGGCAAGGATGCCCAGCCCCTCCTCACCCTGCCGCAGCGACGCGGGCGGGTAGACGATCAACTGTGCATAGCGGGCGGTCGAGACCTCGGTGAACCGGGTGCTGACCGCGGCCGGCTTCGGTGCGGGCGGCGGTGGAGGCGGCGGAGCTGGCGGAGACGGAGCCTGGGCGGTTCCGCCGGTGCCGGAAGAATAGGTGCCGTCCCCCTGGCTCCACTGGAACACCGGCCGCGGTTCGGGCGGCGGCGCAATCGGCGGCGCGTCCCTGGCGCGCTCGGCTGCAACCGGCGGGGTATCGGTCACCGGTGCATTGCTCGGCGGCGGCGGTGACTCGATCCGCTGCGGTGCGGAGCCGCCGAGCGCGACGACCACGCGCTCTTCCGCAACCTCTTCGAGATAGGGCTCCTCGCGGTCGATTGTCGAATACCAGGCGACCAGGCCAGCGCAGAAGAGCCCGGTGATAACGGTCCCGCTCGCCCAGTGCCTTGCGTGCGGCACCGATGGCGCCTGTGGGCTGAGCGCGCTCGACCAGGCGAGATCGCTCACGAGACGGCTCTCGCGCTGCGCTGCATGGTGAGCAGCACGATATATTCGGCCCCGCCCTCGCGAATGCCTTCCATGATGTCGATCACCTGTGCGGCGTCGGCCTCGCCATCGGGCTTGAGCTGGATCAGCGCCCCGGGATCGGCAGTCAGGGTCTCGCGGATGATGCCGGGAAGCTCCTTGCGCGAGACGATCCTCTCACCCAGCGCGATCCGCCCTTCGGCATCGACCAACACCACCGTCTCTTCGACATTGCCGCGCATCCTGCTGGTCGAGGACGCGGGATCGATGCTGAGCGCTTCCGCCGCCGTGATCGAACCGGTGAGCATGAAGAAGATCAGCAGGTTGAAGACGATGTCTATCAGCGGCGTGAGGTTCACCAGCTCGCGATCGGGCTTGGGCCGGATAATCCTCATGGCGAGCCCTCCCCGTCGGGCGGCGAGAAGGAGACCGCATAGGCGCCCAGGTCGCGCGTGAGCTGGAACATGTCGATCGTGTCCTGCATCTTCACGCCCGCTTCCGGACGGATAAGGAAGGAACGGCCGGGATCGACTTTCAGGATGCCGCGCACCCGGGCGGCGATCTGCTCCAGCGTGGACGGGCTGCCGTCATATTCGAAGCCGCCGTCCTTCCTGAGCAGGATAACGATGGCCGCCGTCGGGTCCTTGACGACCTCGAGCTGCTGCGGCGTGTCGACACCGATCATGCGGAAGCGGGAAAAGTCGATCGTCAGCATGAAGAAGATCAGCAGCATGAACACCACATCGATCAGCGACGTGATGTTCAGCAGCGCCATGCTGCGCCGCTTGCGCCGGAACTTCATTCGGCCGCCTCGGCGACAAGCTGGTCGCCAAGCTCTCCAGCCTCCGGCTGCGGCTCCGGCGGCGGTTCGACCGCGTCGAACAGGTCGGCAGTGAACACCTGGGTAGCGGCGTCTTCCATCCGCTGGGCCTCGACATCGACGACGCGCTGCAGCCAGGTGTAGGCGATGGCCACGGGGATGGCCGCCGAGAGGCCCGCCGCCGTGGTCAGCAGTGCCTGCCAGATACCTCCCGCCAGCGTCGAAGGTTCTACTCTTGTGCCGGCGGCCTGGATCTCCTGGAAAGCCTGGATGAGCCCGAACACGGTGCCGAGCAGGCCCATGAGCGGCTCGATCATCGCCACCAGGCTGAGGAACGCGAGCCCCCTTTCGAGCCCGTCGAGCTGCGCCTGGGCCACGCGCGTCACTTCCTCCCGCACCAGCTGCTCGTTCATGCGGGGATTGAGCTTGCCGCGAATCGCCGCGGCCGCGACCTTGGCGACCGGCTCCTTGCGCTTTTCCAGCTCATCCACGGCGCGGCCCGGCTCATGCCGACGCACCAGGTCGAGAGCCTTCTGCACCGACGCCGTGCTGCCCACGCCGATGCGGAAGAACTGCACCGCCTTCACCAGTGCGACCCCGATCGCGACAAGCGCGAGACCGACGATCGGATAGAGGATCGGCCCGCCCGCCTGCATGAGGCCGGATATGCCGTCGATGCCGCCATCGCCGTCGCCTGCGGCGGCAAGCGCGGGAGCGGGCGACAGGACAGCCGGCAAGGCGAGCGCGAGCGTTGGAAAGGGAGCGAGGCTTCGGGAGGCGCGGTTGATCACTTGAGCTTTCCCCTGCGTTACGGCGAAATGAAACAATATTACAGATATATTACAACAGAACTGGATTTCCGTAATATTTCACTTTTATTACGACTTTTCCCGAGTCTTTCGACAGGTTTGAATATTTCCTAGCAGAGTTCCAACACTGATTTGAGTCAAACTGTTTCGCAAAGGTGGAGCTTGCCGGCATCTTGCCCCTGATCCGGTCGCGGGATACGAAACGCTGGACAAAGGAGATGACATGGCGCGTTCAGTAATCGTTACCGGGGGCTTCGGCGCATTGGGCCAGGCCGTCGCAGCAGCCTTCGCTGCGCAGGGAGACAAGGTCGCGAGGGTGGATTTCGCCGACAGCGCCCCGTCCGCTCTGGACGGCGCGCTCGACATCGGCGGCGTCGACCTGACCGATGCCGCCGCGACTCAGGCAGCGCTCGACAAGGTCGTGTCGGCCAACGGCGGGATCGATGTGCTGGTCAACATCGCCGGCGGCTTCGCCTGGGAAACGCTCGAAGACGGGAGCATCGACACCTGGGCGAAAATGCAGTCGATGAACCTGATGACCGCCGCGACGATTACCAAGCTGGCGCTGCCCCAACTCAAGCAGTCGTCAGAGGGGCGGATCGTCAACATCGGCGCCGGCGCCGCAGTGAAAGCCGGGATGGGCATGGGCGCCTACGCGGCTTCCAAGTCCGGCGTCCACCGCCTGACCGAAGCGCTGGCCGAGGAACTCGCCGGCAGCAGCGTGACGGTGAACGCGGTCCTGCCCAGCATCATCGACACGCCGACCAACCGCAAGGACATGCCCGACGCCGACTTCTCCGAATGGGTGAAGCCGGAAGCGATCGCCGGCGTGATCCTGTTCCTCGCCTCATCGGCGTCGGGTGCGGTGACCGGCGGGCTGATCCCGGTAACGCGCGGCGGCTGAGCCGCCCGGCCCGGGGCGCAAGCCCTAGTCGAATTGCAGGGAGACCCGGCGGATGTCTCCCTCGATCACCCCCTGCGGCGTGGCGTAGTCGGTTACCGGGACGCCCAGATCCCTGCCCGCATCGAGCTGCTCTCCAACACCCAGCGGCAGCAGGAACGTGCCCGGTATGTCGCCGTCGGCAAGCGTTTCGTCGCCGGAGCGGATTTCGGCATGGCCAGGCCTGCCCGGCCCTTGCGAGACGAAGCGCAGGCTCACCCTCGCCGCGCCGCTTTCCAGCGCATTGCCCGCAGCGATCCTCACCGTGTCTTCCGGCTTGGTCGATCGCGCATAGACGAACACCGGCCGCCCCTCTTCGAGGAACAGGCTCCAACCCGCAAAGCGGCTTCCAAGCGCCGCGATCACGCCCGACGCCGCTGGCCCGGCAAGGACAATGTCGGCATCCAGCGTGAACGAGCCGTTGAGCTGGTGCCCCATCAGCCCGTTGGGGTGAGCGGGCATGCTGACGTCCTTGCCCCACAGGTCAAACTGCCGGCGCGGCTGCGCGCCGGGCGACGGCGGCGTGAAGCCGACGCGCACCGGCAGCACGTTGTTGCGTTTCGCTTCCTGCTGCCACAACGCAAACAGCTCCCGGCGGCGGCCGGGATGCTTCGCCGCCACGTCCTGCGATTGGGAATAGTCCTTGTCGAGGTGGAACAGTTGCCACCCTTCCGGTCCATTCAGGGATGCAGCGAGATCCTCCGTGCTGAGCAGCCAGCCGTCGCTGTAAAGCCCGGCCTTGCCGCCCACTTCGAAATATTGGGTCCTTGGGGCGCCCCCGCCGCAATCCGACAGGCTGGACAGCAGGCTCTTGCCGTCGAACGCCATCTGTTCGACGCCATGGACCTTTTTGGGCGCGGGAATTCCCGCCGCGTCGAGCAGGGTCGGAGCGATGTCGACCAGATGCCCGAAGCGCTCGCAAACGCTGCCCGGTTCCGCGATCCGCCCTTTCCATGACACGATCATGCCGTCGCGCAGCGCCCCGAGCATGCCGGCGTGGCTCTTGTACCAGGGGAACGGCGAATTCATCGCCCAGCCCCATCCCTCGGCATAGCTGCCGTGGGCGTATTCGCTGCCGAGCTTGTCGATGCTGGCGGCGAGCCAGGCCTCGTCGGCGCGAACGCCGTTCATGAACTCCATCTCGTCGGTGACGCCCGCCCGGTCGCCGTCGCCGCTGGCGCCGTTGTCGCCCTGGATGACGACAACCAGCGTATCGTCAAGCACGCCAGTCCGTTCCATCTCGTCGAGCACGCGGCCCAGCTGCTCGTCCTGGTAGGCGAGCATCGCCGCGGCCACTTCCATCCCCCGCAGCGCGTAGTCGCGCTCGACCGGCGTGAGCGAACTCCACGCCGCCATCCCTTCCGGACGCGGTGTCAGCCGCGCATCGGCGGGGATGATGCCCTGCGCGATCTGCCGGCGCCAGGTCTCCTCGCGGACCTTGTCCCAGCCCTGATCGAACTGCCCCTTGAAGCGCGCGACCAGCTCCGCCGGGGCCTGGTGCGGGGCGTGGGTCGAGCCGGGAGAATAATAGACGAAGAACGGCCTGTCCGGATCGGCGGCGACGTGATTGCGGACCCAGCGCATCGCATCGTCCGCCATTCGCTTGTCGAACAGCTCAGGCATTCCCGGCGGATCGGCCAGCGGATTGGTGCCGCGATAGACGATCGGGCGGACCTGATCGCTTTCGCCGTGCGGGAATCCGAAGAAATACTCGAACCCCAGCCCGGTCGGCCACATGTCGAACGGCCCCGCGGCCGAGGATTCCCCCGGCGGTATGTTGTGGTGCTTGCCGAACATCGCCGTGTTGTAGCCATTGAGGCGGAGCGTTTGGGCAATGGTGGCGGCCGATGCGGGGAAATGGCCGTCGTAGCCCGGATATCCGACCGACAGGTCGACGATATGCCCGCTCGCGACGTGATGCGGATTGCGGCCGGTCAGCAACGCGGCGCGCGAGGGCGAACAGATGCCGGCGGTGTGGAACCGGTTGTAGCGCTGGCCCGATCGCGCCAGCCTGTCCATGTTCGGAGTGGGCACCGGCCCGCCGAACGTGCTCGACATGCTGAAGCCGACGTCGTCCGCCATGAAAAGGAACATATTGGGCGCGCCTTCCGGCGGACGCACCGGTCGGTAAGGCGACGGTGTGGACACCGCCATGCTGTCCCGGATCTCGCCCGAGAAGGCGGGCTGGGCAATCGGCAGGACCGTGCGGTCGGGACCGGCATGGGCCGCCTGAGGCATGGCCAGTGCGATCGAAGCCAGTGCGAAAGCGCTTATTCCTCGTCGCATGCAGGACATGGTCTCTCCCCGGTCGTCCGATTGACGGCGTCCCGTTGCCTGAACGGCTTCGTTCCTCACATCCTAGCTTGCAGGCGAGCGACAGCGCAACCGGCCCTCGCCGCCGATTGGCGCCCGTAAAATCGCAATTCCGGCTTTGCCTGCCCGCCCCCGCGCCAACGGGTGGGACGGGCAGGCAACAGTCCTATTCGCCGAAGCGGTATTTCAGCCTGACGCCCCACATGCGCGGTTCGTTGACGTGGCCGCCATCGCCGCCGAAGGTGAAGTACCCGCCGGTCGGGAACAGGATCAGTCCTTCATTGGTGACATTGGTCATGAAGAAGGACAGGTCGAAGTTCGAACCGAGGACGGAATCCCAGTCGGCGTTGATGTTGAGGTGGTCCGACGCCTTGACGAGATAGGCCGGAGTCGCCTCGGGCGAACGCGCCTGGTGGGCATCGGTATGCGTGAACGTCGCGCCGAACGAAATCTTGCCGATGCTGACATCGAGCGGCAGCGTGTAGTTGCCCGATACCGTCACGCGGTTCTTGGGCGCCAGCGGCAGCGGGCCGCCCACCTGCGTCGCCGGCGTCAGCTGCGCATAGTAGATCGGCAGCGTCGGCGCAGTGAACGACTGCAGCTTGGTGTTGAGATAGGTATAGGCCACATCGAGCTTGAAGCCTTCGAACGGGCTGACCGCTGCATCGACTTCGACACCCCACAGCCGCGACTTGCCGGCGTTCACCGTCGGCGCCGCGGGCGGGATGATGCCCTGCCATTCGGGCGCGATGACCGAGTTGGTGGCGAGCTGCTGGTTCTGGAAGTCGTTGTAGAACCCGGCGATGTTGAAATAGCCGGGAAGAGCGCCGCGGAAGCTGGTCTTGGCGCCGACTTCGTAGGAATCGACCTTCTCGGGCTGCGAGGTTTCGAAGCCGATCGAGTTGTTGGTGATCGAACCCGCGCGGTAGCCCCTTGCCCATTTCGCGTAGAGCAGGATATCGGGAGTCGGCTTGTAATCGATGCCGATCAGCCAGGTCGGCTTCTTCGACTTGATCTTGATCTCCTGCTCGCAATTGTAGGAGTCGGCCACGAACAGCGGGATCGACGGATCACCGCCATTGTAGAGCAGGCGGTTCTGGCAGGTGTAGAGCGCCTGTCCGCCCGCCGTCGTCGGGAAGACCACGTTGAGCAGCTGCGCCACGTCGCGCTGCCGGTCCATCGTGTAGCGGATGCCGCCGGTGAAGCTCAGCTGGTCCGTCAGGTCGTAAGTGGCCTGGGCATAGAGCCCCTTGTTGTTGAACCAGTCCTTCGAACTGGCGTCCGAAATCGAGCCGGTGTCGGTCGGGGCGCACTGGTTGGTCTGGACGCTGGTGCAATTGATGAAGATCTCGACGAGCTGGCTGTTCCAGGTCAGCGGTTTGCTGACTTCAAGATAGGCGCCCGCCTGCCAGTTGAGACGCCCCTCGGCGGCCGTCCCCTGGAACTGCAGCTCCTCGGTGAAAGTCCACTGCGCCGTCGTCGGCCCCTTGTTGCCGGTATGCAGCGTGATCGTTTTGCTGGCGAGGAAACCGGCGCCGGGGAAACCCGGCGGGATCAGCAGATTGTCGCCCCACAGGCTGAAGTCGGCCCATTCGCGGTATTCGGCATAGGACGCGATGTTCTTGATCGTCAGGCTGTCGCTGGCATGCCAGGTCGTGGTGTTGATGATCTGCCACTGGTTTACCTGCTGGCGGGAGAAGGGATTGTTGTTCTCCACATCCCACAGACCGTCGCCGCGCGCCGCCTGGCGCGCCAGCTGGGCACAGGCCGTCAGCGGCAGGAAGTAGGTCGGGTCGAAGGTGGTCAGGAACAGGTCGGCCGCGTCCTGGTTGCAGAAGGCCAGCTTCGGCACGTCGCCGTTGGTGTCGGTGCGGCTGTAGGTCGCGATCGTGTAGTTTTCGAGATCGGGCGTCAGGTCGGCCACGATGCTGAGCCGCGCGGCAATGTAGTTGGTGTCGCGGAACTTCTTGGGCCCGATGTCGGTGTGGTTGGTGATATAGCCGTCGCGCTTGTTGCGATCGATGCCGAGCCGAACCTTGAAGGTATCTGCCAACGGCACGTTCAGCACGGCCTGGACGCGGCGCAGGTCATACTTGCCGACCGAGCCTTCGATATAGCCTTCGAGCTTGTCCGTGGGCTTGGTCGGTACGAGCAGGATCGCGCCGCCCGTGGTGTTGCGCCCGAACAGCGTGCCCTGCGGTCCTTTCAGCACCTGCAGGTTTTCGAGATCGAACAGGCTGCCGACGCCCGCGCCGTTGCCCGACGTGGTCGGACCGAGCGCGCGCGGGGCGATCACGTCCGCGAAATAGACGCCGACGGTCGGGGCGGTGTGATATTCCTGCGCGAAGCCACGGATGACGAAGCTGCTCTTTTCCGGACCGAACTGGTTGTTGACCGAAAGCGAGGGAACGTAGGTGCCGAGGTCGGCAGTGCTGACGATGTTGCGCTTCGCCAGTGCATCCTGGTCAAGGACGGTGATCGAGATCGGCACGTCCTGAAGGCGCTCTTCGGAACGCCGCGCCGTGACGATGATGTCGTTCTCGTTGACGATCTCCGCCGAATCCTGCGCCAGGGCCGGTGCGGCCAGACCCGGCAGGGCAACCGTGGAAAGCGCGGTGGCCAGATAGAAAACCGATTTGCCCATCTTCATTTCCCTCCCTCTCATCCATCAAGGACGTTGCCCTGACTTTGTATGACAAAGTTTTACTGTCAAGCTCCATTCTTTCCGCCTGATGCCGCCGCAAGTCAATTGCAGCGCTTCAAGCGTATTTGATTTGGGTCGGGCAGCCGCTTTCCCGCGCCGGTTCAACGGTTCGATATCGATTGGGCAAGTCTGTCCACGCGCCGCGACGCGCAGAGCGGGCAATTTCAGGAATCGGCGACGCTGATCTGGTTCCGACCGTTTTCCTTGGCTCGGTAAAGCGCGTCGTCGGCCGCCTTGAGCGCGTGGCGCGGATCGGGATAGGCGAAGACATCGGCCACTCCGCCCGAGAAGGTGATCTGCCCGAACGGTTCGTCGCTGTCGCGATTGATGATCTCGCGCGCGGCCAACGTTTCGCGAACCTGGTCGAGCCTTTCCCTGGCCTCGGCCAGGGGCACGTTGCGAAACAGCATGACGAACTCTTCTCCGCCATGCCGGGCAACGTGGCAGTTGTCGTCGGTTATCCGCGAAAGCGACTCGCCGATGACCTTGATCACCCTGTCGCCCGCGGCGTGTCCGTGGGTGTCGTTCACCCGCTTGAAGTGATCGATATCGCAGAAGGCGACGCACAAAGACTCGATGGCCGCCTGCGCTTCCCGGTAGTGCTGTTCGAGCAGCGCCTCGAAGGCCCGCCGGTTGGGAAGGCCCGTCAGGTGGTCGACCTCGGCGTCGCGCTTGGCCTTCTCGAGGTTGCTGCGCAGCGCCTTCGCCTCGTCTTCGCTGCGGCGCATCTCGTGCTCGACCTTGCGCGTGCGATCGAGCATCGCCCTGGTCAGCACGGCGAGGTGCGAGACGATCTGGTCGCTGTCCTGCACGCTATCCAGCTCGGCCACGTGCTGTTCGAGTTCCTCGTTATACTGGGACGTGGCGCTCCGCGCCGCCTTGGTACTGGTAGAGAACGCGCTGAGAGTGGATTCCAGGCGGGTCATCAGCAGATCGAAGCCGTCGGCATCGTAATCGCTGTCATCGTTGGCGGAAGCCTCGTCCAGCCATTGCTGGTCGATCGCATCCCCGGCTTGCGTCCTGGAGGAAATCTGGCGAGCGAGACCGGGGTTGGCGCCGGAGAACACGCCGTGGGCGATCAGGAGGTTGGCCGGCGTGACCTGGAGGTCGTGTTCGACGATGAAGTCGGTGATTTCGTCAAGCAGGATACGTCGCGCCTGCCTGACAGCGCCGTTCTTGCCATGCCCGTCCGCGCCGGCAGGGGCATCGCCGCCGTTGCCTCCACGGCGCGAATTTCCCAGACCTAGCCATCCCAGCAGGGAACCCGGGCGTTGTTCGGGAGTGTTCATTTGCAGCACTCGATCAGCCGGACGACCCGGTCCCTCTGATCAGATCGCCGGCAAAAATAAAGCGAAAATCGAGGAAATTCCCCAATTTTTTCGCATTAATAGCCCATCAGGCTCAGCACTTCCTCGCGGCTGCGGTCATCTTCGAGGAACACACCCATCATCCGGCTGGTCACCATGTTGACGCCGGGCGTGCGCACGCCGCGCGCGGTCATGCAGGCATGGCTTGCCTCTATCACCACGGCGACGCCGCGCGGATGGAGGTTGTCCCAGATGCACTGCGCCACTTCGGCGGTGAGTCGTTCCTGGATCTGCAGGCGGCGCGCAAAGCCGTGAAGCACGCGGGCGAGCTTGGAAATCCCGACGACATGGTCCTGCGGCAGATAGGCGATCGCAGCCTTGCCGATGATCGGCGCCATGTGGTGTTCGCAGTGGGACTGGAATGGAATGTCCTTCAGCAGCACGACCTCGTCATAGCCGCCGACTTCCTCGAATATGCGCGAGAGGTGATAGGCCGGATCTTCCTCGTAGCCGACGCAATATTCCTTCCAGGCGCGGGCGACGCGCTTCGGCGTGTCGAGCAGGCCCTCGCGGGACGGATCGTCGCCGGCCCAGCGAAGCAACGTACGGATCGCCTCCTGGACATCTTCGGGCACCGGCGGCTTTCCGCGCGGATCATCTTCGTCGGGCCCAACCAAACTGCTCATCGATATTGTCTCCCACAATTCTATGTCGGCCGGCGGAGCATGCCGCCTCGCCTGAACAATCCGCGCCTTGCAATCGGTTCGAAATATTCGCCCGGCCGTTCGGGATCGAAGAAGGCGCTGTCTGCCAAAGCTTTCTCCGTATCCGAGAGCGGGCGCAAAGCAAAGGGCTCCAGCCGCTTGCCCTGTCTCGGCAAGGCATCGATCATGCCCGCCATCGAACCGTGGCGATCTATCATCTCCTCCGCCTCGGTCGCCTCGATGCCGCAGTGTTCGGCAAGCAGCGAGAGCCGAATGCGCCGGATCGCCGAAACGGCGTGGGCGTTCCCCGGCCGCGCCGCGTCGATGAACACGTCGCATTCGCTGTCCAGCCCCATCGAGCGGTTGTTCATGTTGGCCGAACCGATGCGGATGATCTCGTCGTCGACGATCATCAGCTTGGCGTGGACATAGATTGGCGTATGGCCGGCGGTGAAGGGCACGAACGCGCGAAACCGCTTGTGCGGGTCGACTTGGCCAAGGGCCCTGACCAGCCGGATGCGGGCAATGTCCATCACCGCCTGCTGCAGCCAGCCGTCCGCCATCAGCGGGGTGATGAAGAGGAATTCGGGCGGGTCGGGCTCGGACAGCCTCGAAGCGATGGCCTCTGCGATCCGCCGCGAAGCGAAGTACTGGGTTTCCGCATAAATGAAGCGGCGGGCTCGCGCGATCTGCTCGACGAACAGCGCCTCGACCTCGAAGACCCCAGGGTCGCCGTCATATTCGGCCCGGGTCCGGGAAATCCCGACCTCGACATCGCGGAACTCGGCGACGAGGCGCTTGGGCCAGGGGCTGTCCTCCTGCGGCGAACAGGGCTCCATCCGCGCCCCGCCCGCGCGCCGCCAACGCTGGCACCCGAGTTCGCCCAGCGCTTCGGCCACTTCGCCTTCCATCATCATCGCCACGTCGTGCCATGGCGGGTAGAGTTTGCCGCTGGCCCGGCGACGACGGGGATCCTCGGGCAAATGCGCGCGCGTGTCCCAGCGATCCGATGTCAGGTCGATGCCGCCGCAGACGGCCAGCCGGTCGTCGATGATCGCAAGCTTCTCGTGCTGGCTGCAACCGACCGGGTGGGCGGCGTCGAACTTGAATTCGATCGAGCGATTGATGAACCAGCGGACGAGATCGACGATCATGGTCCCGCGGAACAGGTACCGTATCGCCCCGAAATTCCACTTGAGCAGCTTCACATCCAGCGCTGGCACGCGCTTGACCAGCCACACGACGAACGCGCCGAGCCGCGCCGGATAGCGGTCCTTGCGCGGAAGGTTCCACCACCGCCGCCCGCCGGACAGCTTGATGCGGGTATCGAAATCCCAGCCGATCAGGAAAATGCGCTGGCGTGCGCCGAGCATCGCGTCGCGCATGAGTTCGAAATAGGCTTCCGCGTCGATCACGACATGGGCGCGCGTCGCCCGGGCATAGCGCCAGACCGAAGACGAAGCGCAATCCTTGTCATCCGCCGGCTCAGCCATGAGGCCTTCTATAACCCGTTACCGGCTACGTCACCTGAACTTCTCCCGACACGGACGGAATTCGGCTTGTCCTTGAAGGACATCGTTCCTGCTCGCAGGCCGCCTGCCACGCGGTCCGCCGCCCGCGCCCCTTGTCTTCGCGAGGATGCGGGACAATCCTCGACAGCAGCAACAGAACGAACCGGGAGAGATGCGAATGACCACCCCTACCAGCCAGATCCTGAACGAACTTGCCGACCGCGAAGCGATCAAGGAATGCCTCTATCGCTATTCGCGCGGCGTCGACCGGCTCGACGCCGACATGGTGCGCAGCGCCTACTGGCCCGACTGCGTGGACAACCACCTCAGCTTCACGGGCAACGCCGAGGAATTCATCGCATGGTCCTTTGAATCGATGCGCGGCATGGACCAGTCCCAGCATTTCATCGCCAATGTCCTGATGACCATTCGCGGCAATACCGCCGACGTCGAATCCTATTTCTACGGATTCCACCGCATCAACCTGCCGGACGGCACCAAGAACGACGTGATCGGCGCGGGCCGCTATATCGACACGCTGGAAAAGCGGGGCGACGAGTGGCGCATCATCAAACGCAAGGTGGTGACCGACTGGTTCCGGCAGTATCCCGATTCGGCCGACTGGTCGCAGGGCATGATGGGGATCATGATCGAGCCGGGCGGGCGCTATCCCGACGACGACAGCTACAAACTCATCTCGATCGAATAGAACGCGGGACGAGCGCCGCAGCAATCCGTGGCCGAAGTTGCCCCTGCGCAACTGTAGGTCTACGAGACGGCACGCTCGGGCAGCGGAACGGAATAGACAGGGACAGAGCGAATGGCATCGAAACGGAGGATGGGGCCGCAGGATTCGGCGACATCCAATGCCCTGCTCGATGCCACCGAGCGCGTCTTGCGCGAGGAAGGCTATGCCGCCGCGACTTCGCGCCGGATTGCCCAGGAGGCCGGCGTCAAGCAGCAACTCGTCTACTACTATTTCCGGACGATGGACGAGCTGCTGCTCGCCACCTTCAAGCGCAGGACCGCGCGGGCGCTCGAAAAACTCGAAAACCAGCTCGAACAGGAGCGGCCGATCGAGACCCTCTGGCAGGATTTCACCAGCCGCGTCGATGCAAGGCTCAATTTCGAGTTCATGGCGCTGGCCAACCGGCACGAGGGCATACGCGAGGAAGTGGCGCGCTTCGTGACGCTTTCCCGCAGGATGCAAAGCGAGGCAATCGGCCGCCAATTGAAGGACAACGGTGTCGATCCCGGTCCGGTCACCCCGACGACGGCGGCGTTCGTGATGTATTGCGTTTCGCTACTGCTGGGACGCGAGGCCGCGACGGGCATCACCGAAGGCCACGATGAAGTGCTCGCCTTCATGGACTGGGCGCTCGGCCAAACCAGATAGAAGCCCCCCTGCCCGATCCCACGGGGATCGCGATTGACCGGCTTGCGAGTCGTGTGCTAACAAGGTGATCAGCAACGGGAGCTGGATGAGTAAACGTCGATGCAGTCGATTGCCGAACTCGACCTGATGGATCTGCCGATCGAGGACCGAGCCTTCGGTGCTGATCCGGAACCATGGTTCGCCCAGGCGCGCGAACGCCACCCCTGGCTGGCCCGCTTCACCCACGGCTACCTCGTGCACGGGCACCACGAAATCCGCGACCTCATGCAGATGGACGACAAGCTGCACATCGCGACCGGCGATGTCGTGGAGATCATGGGCGCAACCGGCAAACCCTGGGGCGATTTCATGCAGGCGCTGCTGATCAGCCGGCATGGAGAGGATCACAAGCGCATGCGCGATGCGCTCAAGCCCTTCTTCAAGCCGCGCCGCATCGCCGGACATGTCGAACTGATCCGCGAAGTCGTATCGGACCTGCTCGACGAATGGGCTCCCAAGGGGGAATTCGACTTCACCGAGTTTGCCTCCAACTTTCCCGTCGCCGTGATGTTCGGCCTGATCGGCGCGGACATCGCCGACTTGCCGAAGATCAAGTGGGCGCTCGAGGTCCAGGGCCTCAGCTACAGTCTCGATCCATCGCTGCTGCCGGAGATGGAAAAGGCCCATGCGATGATGATGGAATTCAATTCCGATCTCGTGACCAAGCGGCGTGCCAGCGGCGAGTCGCGCGACGACCTGCTGCACGAACTGGTCAAGGCCGAGGACGCCGGCGTTCTTTCGCACCAGGAGGTCTGCGAGCAGCTCTTCTTCCTGTTCGCCGCCGGCTACGACACTTCGAAGAACCAGCTGGGAATGACGGCGCGCCTGCTGTTCCAACAGCCCGAGTTGTGGCAGCGTTGCGCGCACGACCGGGACTTCTGCACGCTCGCGATCGAGGAAGGCCTGCGCCATTCGAGCCCCAGCAGCCCGCCACGGATTGCGCAGGAAGACATCGAGTACGCAGGCGTGCTGATTCCCAAGGGCACGCACCTGATGTTCCTGCTCAACATCTCGGGTCGCGACCCAAGGGCATTCGAAGACCCCTTGGCCTATCGCCCCGGACGCGAGTCGGCGAAGCATCACCTGGCTTTCGGCAAGGGCGCGCACATTTGCCTTGGCCTGCATCTGGCACGCTTCCAGATGGAGGAGGGCCTGCATCTGATCGCCCAGCGGCTGAAGGACCCGGAGATCGTCGGCGAAGTGAGCTGGCGACGGTTCCCCGGGGTCTGGGGGCTCGAGACCCTTCCGATCCGCTTCACGCCCGCCCCTGCGGCGCAGGCTGAACGGGCGCGGGCAGAGACCTGCTAGTCGAGGGGGATGACGGTGACCATGCAAGTCCGGCCCATTGCGCCTTTCGGCATCGAGATCCGCCTCGCTTCGACCCCCGCGCCGACATCGGCCGAGGCAGACGAACTGAGGTCACTGTTCAGGAAGGAAGGCCTGCTCGTCATTCGCGGATTGCGGCTGAGCCATGACGAACAGATCGGGTTGTGCCGGATCTTCGGGCCGGTTCGCGAAACCCCCTACGAGAACTTCATGGTCTCCAACGTCGACGAGAAAGGCCATCTCGGCAGGCGCGAACTGCTCTGGCACAACGACGTGCCTTACCTGCCCTCACCTTATCTGGCCGGGTGCCTGCACGCCGTACAGGTCGACGATGAAGCCGTCGGCACGCGCTTCGCCAGCGGATTTCGCGCCTATGACCGACTCCCCGAGGCCCTGCGCAACCGCATCGCGGGATTGAAGGCATTGCAGGTGCGCGAGCGGGTCCTCGACCGTCCGAACCGGCTGACGGACCTCCAGGCCGGAGACATGTGCACCGTCCACGACATCGTGCGCACCGACGCCGCGACGGGAAGGAAGTACCTATTCGTCAATCAGGCCTGGACGGCTCTGGTGATCGGACTGACCGAGTCAGAAAGCCAGGAGCTGCTGGATGAACTCTTCGGCTATTTCTACGCCGACGACGAGGTCTATGAGCACAGCTGGGCGGAAGGGGACATCGTGCTCTGGGACAATCTCGCGCTGCAACATGCGCGCGGCAAGGCCGGCGCCGGCACCCGCACGCTCCAGCGCGTGACGATCACCGAATTGAGCTACGCCGAACAATACCCGACCGACGTCGGCATCAATACCAGCTTGAGCAACCGCGAGATGCTGGCGCCCGAGCCGTTCGAAGATGCGGGAACGTCCGACACGCTTCGCCCGGCAATGATCGAAACGTGAATGGCCGCGATCAAGCTGCGAGATACCTGGGAGAAACCATGACCGAGACGATGACCAAACCAGCAAGCTTGTCCCCGGATTCGCCCTGGACCTGGATCGACGACGGCTTCGAGCCGCTGTTCGCGATGAGCTGGCGCGATTGCGAGGAAGCGCAGCTTGCTGCGCTGAAGCTGCAGTTCGAAAAGCTGAACGGCCCTGTCGCCGCGCTCGAGAAACTCTCCAGGCGCGAAGGCGTGCATGCGATCGACAGCGTCGAGGACGCGCTGCCGCTGTTGTTCGATCACCGCATCTACAAGAGCTATCCGCTCTCCCTGATCGAGAACCGCGACTTTCCCAAGCTCAACGCCTGGCTCAACCGCCTTACCACCAAGGACCTGTCCCAGGTCGACCTGTCCGGCCTGGACATGATGGATGACTGGCTGGACCGGCTCGACGAGTTCGGGATGCTGATCGGCCATTCGTCCGGTACCACCGGCAAGCTCAGCTTCGTGCCGCGTTCCAGGGACGAGTTTCCGTCATGGCAGCGCTCCTATTACGAGGCGCAGCGCGCGACCACCGGGGTCAACGCCTATACCGATCCCGTCGAGACCTTCTTCCCCGGCTATCGCGGCGGGCACCAGATGATGATGAAGATGCTGAGCCTCTTCAACATTCCAGCCGCCGGCGGTCCCGAGCACTATCACACGCTGTACCAGGGCCACATCTCGTCCGACCTGATGTCGCTGGCGGGCCGCATGCAGGCCGCCGAGGATCGCGGCGAACTGGCCCAGCTCGGCCTCGACCCGGCGCTGCTCAAGGCCCGCGAGGAGATGATCGCGCAGGCCAAGCGCCGCGATCAGGACATCGAAGCCTGGTTCTTCAAGCTGTTCGAGGAATTCCGGGGCAAGCGCGTGAAGCTGGGCGGCACTTTCGCCGACCTCATCCGCACCGCCCGCAGCGGCATCGACAAGGGCCTGCAGCCCGAGTTCGGCCCCGGCTCCTTCATCATGACCGGCGGCGGGATGAAAGGCTTCAAGGATGCGCCCGACGACTGGGAAGGCTTCGTGAAGGACTATTTCGGCATCGACACGATCGGCATGTTCTACGGCATGTCGGAAGTGATGAGCATGTCGCCCCGCTGCAGCGCCGGCAATTTCCACATCATGCCGGTGACCATACCGCTGCTGTTCGACAAGGACATGAACCTGCTCCCGCGCGAAGGCGCGCAGACCGGGCGCTACGCCTTCTTCGACCTGATGGCCCAGACCTACTGGGGCGGGTTCATTTCCGGAGACCAGGTGACAATCCACTGGGACGAGGATTGCTCCTGCGGCTGGAAGCAGCCCTATGTCGGCCCCGTCATCACCCGCTTTTCCGAAATGGAAGGCGGCGACGACAAGATCACCTGCGCCGGAACCGCGCAGGCCTATAACGAATTCATGGACTACATCTCGGAGGTGTGAGGATGGCCAAGACCTACGATATCCCGATCATTTCGCGCGGAACGATCATCGAGCCCGGCGAGGACGCCGTCGAGTTCAAGGGCCGCGGCGGAGCGAGCTTCAGGACTCCCGATCCGCACAAGCACATCCACGACCTTGTGCTCGGCAACCCGGTCCGCCTGAGCGACCTCAACGACACGCCGATGAGCGACATCATCGATTTCCTCGCAGAAGTCGGCAGGCGGATGCGGCTGGAGGACAATCCCTATCTGCAGGAGAGCTTCGAACTCGCGCTGCAGGCCGGCGGCCTTGCCGAGCCGATCCTGCGTGGCGTTTACGAAGGCCTGCCGCACATGTTCGATCCGGATTCGCTGAGGGAACAGGTCGACCGGACGATCGGCATCGACTACCTCGACGGCTGGGTTCCCGCGCCGGGTGAGGACGCCCATGTCCGGGTCCGCGCCGTCGGCACGCGCCAGCTCCACATCACCGCCGGCAACGTGCCGGTCGTCGCCGCGCTGACGATCATCCGCGGCGCGCTGACCAAGTCGGACGTCCTGATCAAGGCGCCGTCTAACGATCCGCTGACCGCCAACGCCGTCACCCGCACGCTGATGGACGTCGACGCGAACCATCCCGTCACCAAGCATGTCGCCGTGGCCTACTGGAAAGGCGGCGACGAGTTCATGGATTCGCAGATCGTCCGCACGTCGCGGATCGACAAGATCACCGCATGGGGCGGGATGTCCTCGGTCAAGCATATCCAGAAGTTCCTGACGCCGGGCATCGACCTTACCGCGCTCAATCCCAAGTACTCGATGTCGGTCATCGGCAAGGAGGCGCTGGAAAGCGAAGAGGCGATGGAAGAGGCCGCGCTCGGCATCGCCGTCGTCTCCGGCCTCTACAACCAGACGGCATGCTCCAACACGCGGCTGGTCTATGTCGAAAGCGAAACCGACGACGACTCGCTCGAGAAGGTGATCGCGCTCGGCAGCAAGATCGTCGCTGCCTACCAGACGCTTCCCGACGTGATGTCGACCCCGGCCGAAAAGCCGAACCAGGATCTGGAAGCCGAGCTCGAAGCCGTCGCGCTCGAGGACGACTTCTACTACGTCGAGGGCGACACGATAAACGGCGGCGTGGTCGTCTCGCGCTTTTCCGATCGCGTCGATTTCTACGACCAGCTCAACAACCGTGTCGTCAATCTCGTGCCGGTGCCGGACCTCATGGACGTGCTGAAGTGGTGCAACGATACGACGCAGACCGTGGGCATCTATCCGGAAAGCCTGCGCGACCGCATGATCGATCCGCTGTCGCTCGCGGGCGTCCAGCGCATCGTCGGGATCAGGGGCGGCGACGCGATGCAGATTTTCCATGACTCGCATTCGCTGCCGCCCGGCATGCCGCATGACGGCATCGAACCGCTGCGTCGCAATGTCCGCTGGGTGATTGATCATCGCCCCGCAGAGGAGGCCATGCCCCTCAGCATTGCTGCGGAATAGGTAGAACAGCACTCCGCAGCAGCAATTGCCGCCGCCAGTCCCGCTATCGCGGGGCTGGCGGTTGCTTTTCGGCCAGGACCTGGACTAGAGCCTGACCAACCGGTTCAGTGCCGATTAAAGCGGCGCTGGTATCCATGAGCCGGTGCCGCCCTCCATGTCCGGCGCGTCGCCGGGCATTGCGAAACCGCAAGGGCACGCCTGCCGGGCTTTGCAGCCGACATCGCGTTCGGCCTGCAGTCTTCTTGCCCCTGGCCCATCATCGCCTCTTTCGCGCAGCGAGCGCAGCCCGAGGCAAAATAACCCCGGAAGTGCCGTCTTCCCGAGGAATTGAGGAGTTTGGAATGAAGAAATCGCTGATTGCCGCAGCATTGATGGGAATTGTTACCGTGCCCGCGACCGCGCTGGCGCAAGATGCAGCCGCCGCAGCGGCGCCCGAGCTTGCCGTCGGCACCATGGTATACGATCCCCAGGGCGGCGAAGTCGGCTCGATCGAGAAAATCGCCGGCGGCAATGTGGTCGTGTTCACCGGCAAGAACCGCGCGACCCTTGGCGCCGCTTCCTTCGTCCAGGGTCCGAACGGCCCGGTCATCGGCATGACCAAGGAGCAACTGGATACCGCCATCGAGCAGGCAGCCGCCAAGGCGGATGCAGCGATGGCCGCAGCACTCGTCCCCGGCGCCGAAGTGCGCAGCAACGACGGCGTCGTCGTCGGATCGGTGCAGAAGATCGAGGGCGACAACGTCTTCGTCGACCTGGCCGAAGAAGGTGCGATCACGCTGAAGAAGGAGCATCTCACGGTCGACGGCAACGGGCTCAAGCTGTTCATGACGGCCGCACAGTTCCAGGCCGCCGTTTCCGCGGCGACCCAGGCCTCGCCTTCCTGATTTTCCCACAGCGACAAACGCAAAGCCGGCGGCCGGGGCTCCCTGGAGAGCTCCGGCCGTTCGCTACGCGGCTACTTCCTGTCGGGACGCGGAAGACATCCACCCGGCATCCGGCATGATCTGGCTGCCCGGTCGCAGGCCATGTAATGTCGTCTTCCCTGCGGACAGCACCACTGCCCGCGAGCTTTCAGGGCAACGGTGAAACCAGGCAATCCGCTCAAGAAGTATTTCCGGCAGGATTCCGTCCTCGGGGTCTCGCTCGACACGACCCGCCGGCGGGTGGCCACCGGGCTGGGCGCGGTGCTGCTGGGGCTGGTCGCGATCCTCTTCGCCCAGGCGGGCGACATCGCCCAGCACCTGTTCCTCGTCTTCGACAGCCGCTTTCCCTATGCGGCGCTGATCCTCACCCCCGCCGGCTTCGCAGCGGTCGCCTATGCGACGAACCGCTGGTTCGCCGATGCCAAGGGTTCGGGCATTCCGCAGGTCATCGCCGCAACCAGGGATCCGGAGGGCATGGCCGGCGGCCGGTTGCTGGCGCTGCGCACGGCCTTCTTCAAGCTGGTGATGACGCTGGTCATGCTGCTCGTCGGTGGCTCGGTCGGCCGCGAAGGGCCGAGCGTGCAGGTCAGCGCCGCGATCATGGTCAAGTTCCACCAGATGCTGCGCGTGCCGATGACCGCAGGCGTCCTGATCGCCGGTGGTGCGGCGGGCGTGGCGGCGGCATTCAACACGCCGCTTGCCGGAGTGGCTTTCGCCATCGAGGAACTGGCCGCCGCTTTCGAACAGAGAGTCACCGTGCTGGTGATGGCCGCGGTGGTGATCTCCGGCCTCGTCAGTCTCGGCATCGCCGGAGACTACGTCTATTTCGGCGCGATGCACGAGACGCTGTCAGTCAGCGCCGTGCTGATCATCGCGCCGGTTGCCGGAATCCTCGGCGGGCTGGCGGGCGGCCTGTTTGCCCGCCTGCTGCTCCATGCCCTCCAACCGCAGAACGCCTGGCTGCGCAAGGCGAGGTCGCGTCCCGTGCTGCTGGCCAGCGCCTGCGGGCTCATCGTCGCCGCCCTCGGCATCGTCACGGGAGGCTCCACCTGGGGCACCGGCTACGAAACCACCAGGATGCTCATCGAAGGCAGCGGCGCCTCGCCGTGGTTCGGCCCCGCGAAGTTCCTCGCCACGCTGGCGACGGCCGTCAGCGGAGCGCCCGGCGGCATCTTCGCGCCCTCGCTCGCGGTCGGCGCCGGGCTCGGCCAGCTGCTGACCTACGTGTTTCCCGACAATCCGATGGGCGCGGTCGTGCTGCTGGGGATGATGGGCTATTTCGTCGGCGTGGTGCGCGCACCGCTCACCGCCGTCATCATCCTGATGGAGACCACGGCCAGCCGGGGCATGATCCTGCCGCTGTTCGCGACGGCGCTGATTGCCGATGTGACGAGCACGCTGGTCTGCCGCGAGAAGCTCTATCACGGCCTCGCGCGCGCGTTCATGCCCGAAAAGGAAAAGAAGGCCAGGGATTGAACCGGTCGCCCAGCCGCGACCGCCATGCACCGCAATCGCTATTGCCTGATATGATCTTCGTCATCCCCGCGAAAGCGGGGATCCAGTATCCGAGCTTTGGACGTAGCGCGCCGTCAGGAACTGGGTCCCCGCTTTCGCGGGGATGACGATTCAATCAAGGGCGACAATCCCCTAGCTGTCGGCGCTGGCCAGTTCCCTCGCCGCCGGGACCAGCGCGGAAGGCGTCCCGGGCTTCACCCCGGCAAGCACGATGCGCTGCATGCAGCGCGTCGAATCGTAATCCGGCACGGCGTAGTGCTGGACCGAGCGGTTGTCCCAGAAGGCCATGTCGTTGGGAGACCATTTCCACCTGACGGTGAAGTCCGGTCGCTCGACATGGCGGAACAGCATCGACAGCACCGCCGCGCTTTCCGCCGGCTCCAGCTCGACGATCCGGGTGGTGAAACATTCGCTGACGTAAAGCGCCTTGCGCCCGGTTTCCGGGTGGGTGAGCACCACCGGATGGACCTGCTCCGGCGCATTGCGCTGCCCGTAGGACTGTTCGAACGCCGCGCCGTATTCCTGCATGCGATCGACCGTGCACTGGATCGAGTGGACCGCCGTCAGCCCGTCGAGCATCCGCTTCATCGGCCCGGACAGGGCTTCCCACGCGGCATACATGCTCGACCAGCAGGTATCGCCGCCGAACGGGGGCACTTCCACCGCCCGCAGCGCCGTCGCGATCGGCGGCTTGGCGAGCGAGGTCGTGTCGGCGTGCCAGACCGCGGTCGCATGCCTGGTGTAGACGAGATTGCCGGTCTGGACGTCGTCCGGCCTGTCGTCGTCGGTGCCGGTGGATTCCTCCTTATGCGGCTGGCCGAAATTCTCCATAAAGTGCCAGTACTGCTCCAGCGTGATGTCCTGGTCGCGCATGAAGATGACGCCGTGATCGAGGATCGCCTGCCGCAGGAAGGCGGCGGTGTCGGCGGACAGCGGCCGGCGCAGGTCGACTCCCTCGACAAGGGCGCCGATGTTGGTGGTCATCTGCGTAACGGAAAGATTGCCGGTAGCGTCCATGGCTAATCCTCGTCCCTGTGTTGCCTATCGCGTTCTTGGTCTTGCTTGCGGCTCTACGCTCCCGCTAGGGCATATACAAGTTGGCCCATTCGCCCCGGCCCGCCGGATCGGGCAGGTCTGGACGTTTGGTCAGCACAAGCGGATCATGAGTGCGGCAGACAGGCATGGCTGACGCGGTCTAGAGATCGAATGCGGGCTGAACCGCGCGGGGAGAAAGATGTCATACGGCAGCATCATGAACATGCCTCCGCCCTCTCGCGAGATGAGCCGCAAGGCGGCGATCGTGGGTCTGGGCGAGACGGACTATCACCTGGACTACCTGGCCGAGAGGGCCAAGGCGCCCGGCTATGAATCGCCTACGGTCGAAGGCCTGTGCACCAAGGCGTTCGAGCGCGCGCTGGCCGATTCCGGGCTGAAGCGCGAGGACATCGACGGCCTGGCGCTCTCCTTCACCTTCGGCGGACCGCCGCCGGAAGAAATGGCCGGGCTGCTCGGGCTCAATCCCCGCTATTGCATCGCCAACGGCAACATCATGGCAGGCCCCCTTCCCGTCGTCTGCGCCGATATCGCGGCCGGCAAGGCCGATACCGTCGCCATGGTCTTTTGCGTCGCCTCGCGCACGATCGGGCGGGATTTCGGCGGCAGCGACGAATTCAGCGGCGAAGGCGTGCCCACCTCCTATTACTACTACCATCCCTGGGGCTGGAGTTCGCAGGCGGCGCACTGGGCGATGATCTTCAGCCATTATCAGGCGACCTATGGCGCCACTGAAGAAGATCTCGGCTCGGTCGCCATGCAACTGCGCAAGAACACCGAGACCAATCCCAACGCGGTGATGCAGAAGCCGATGTCGCTCGAGGATTACATGGGCTCGCGCTACATCGTCCGGCCGCTGCACCTGTTCGACATCTGCCTCGTCAACGACGGCGCGGTCTGCCTGATCGTCTCGCGCGCGGACAAGGCGAAGGACATGCCGCACAAGCCGGTGGAAGTCGCCGGCTGGGGCGAATCGAAGATCAAGCATTCCAAGCTGCACACGATGGTGCGCGAGCGCCTGCGCCCGCAATTCCAGGATGCCGGCAGGCAGGCACTGGAAATGGCCGGTGTCTCGCTGTCCGACGTGCAGCATTTCGAAGGCTACGACGCGTCCACCATGCATCTCATCAACCACATCGAAGGCCACGGCTTCGTCGAGCCGGGAGCCGGGCTGGAGTTCTGCAAGGCCGGGGAAATGGCAGTGGGCGGCAAGCTTCCCACCAACACCTGGGGCGGCAACGTCTCCGGGTCCTACATGCAGGGCTGGGCCCATATCGCCGAAGTGGTGCGGCAGCTTCGCCATGAAGCCGACGGCCGGCAGATCAAGGATGTGGAAGTATCGATGTCCTCGCTGGCGCAGACCGACCAGGTCCATCCGCTGGTCTTCGTGAGGGGAGATTAGACATGGCCGAGAAAAGACCGGATCGCTGGCTCGGACCGGGTCACCACCGCGAATTCTGGGACTGGTGCGACAAGGGCGAACTGCGCCTCCAGCGCTGCGGCGGCTGCGGCGGGATTTCCTGGCCGGTGGTCAACGCCTGCGAGTTCTGCGGGAGCGAGGAGCTGTCGTGGGAGCCGATGTCGGGCCGCGGCACGATCGTGAGCTGGAGCACCTTCGAGCGCGACTACTATCGCGGCCTGCTCCCCATCCCGTGGGACACGATCCTCGTCGAACTGGAAGAAGGCCCGCTGTTCCTCAGCAACCCCAAGGGGTTTACCTGGCAGGACATCACGATCGGCATGCCGGTGAAGCTGGCATTCATCCCCTGCGAGGATTCGGCCGGGGAATACAGCCTGCCGGTGTTCGAGAAGGCCTGAGGCCTCTGCGAAACTGATCGATCCGCTTTCTCCCTCGTCATTCCCGCCAAAGCGGGAACCGAGTTCCAACGTTTCTGCTGGGTTCCCGCTTTCGCGGGAATGACGAGCGTAGGGCGTGCTGCATCCTCCGCTGGCGAATGCGGAAATTACGCCGGGGAAGGAAACGAACCGCGCGGCCGGCGCGGCGTCAGGGACGGGCCGCGTACCGGGGGCGGGCGGAAGGAAATAGCGAACGACCGGGGCGCCCCACCGCGACGCTGTCCGGTTCGGCCCGTTTCGGCGACCGGCCGGAGAAAAGCGCGCCGGGCTCGCAGCGAGCGCTATCCCCTCGCGGCTGATTGCGCCGCGCCAATGGCGGGTCCGCCGGTCCCGTTCAGAGCTCGCCGGTCGTGTCGGCGAGGTATGGGGGCGGAGCGCGAACCCGCTAACATCCGGACTGCCGCGTCTGGCGCTTGTCGGCTTTGCCATGGACTGCCGCCCGATGGCACAGGCCCGCGCGCCGGCCGCGTCCGCTACCATCCCGAAGGACGAGAGCGGGAGGGAGCAAGACAGGCCGGCCCTGCCTGCTCCCGGTTCTGCCTCGTGATGGAGGCGGCGGAGCGTATAACCTATATGGTTAGTTAAGTCAACAAAATAGTGCTGGAAACGTTCATCTCGAATGGAAGTTCCCGGGCAAACCTGCCGTGCTAGCGTTGCGGCTGCCCTTGGACTTCTTCGGCAGGCTCGGCAGCCGCAGCGTCCGGCTCGGCCAGTTCGGCATCGATCGCTGCCGCCTTCTCGCGGATGGCCTTGTCCGCCTCGTCGTAGCGCTCGTCGAAGCTCTGCTCCCGGCTGCATCCGAGCAGGGCGAGGCAGAGGATCACGCCGGGCCAGCGCATCAGTAGTCCTTCTTGACCCGCAGGTTGATGCTGTTGGTGCCGGACCCGCCGGCCTGGCTCAGGATCGACAGCGTCTTCGACAGGCTGATCTCGAGCTGGGTCGCCGTGAAGCCGCGCGTGTCGGTGATGAGTTCCACATAGATGTCGTTGGTGATGTACTGGCCCGCGGCAAGCGCCGTGCCGCGCCCGGTCGTCTCGTCCGGGCCGAGGATGCGCAGCCGGTCTATGCCCGCGGCCGAGCGCAGCTTGCCCAGCGGATTGAGCCCGCCACCGGACCCGCGCAGCGAATTGAGCGATGCGGCAAGCTGCACCGCCTGCAGCGCCGAGAGGTTGGCGATCGAGCTGCCGAACAGGATGCGCGAGAGGATTTCGTCCTGCGGCAGGCCGGGAACGCTGGAGAACGCGATCTGCGGCGACGACGAACGGCCCGACACGTTCACATTGACGGTGATGTCCTCGACATCCTCGCTCGCGACCATGCGGACGGTGGGATCGATCACGCGCCCGCCATTGAACAGGATCCGACCCTCGGTGAGTTCGAACGAACGCCCGGCGAAGCCCAGCGTCCCCCGGATCAGGTCGACCCGGCCGGCAAGCTGGGGCTCCGCGCTGGTGCCGGTGACGTTGAAGTTCGCCTTCCATTCGGATTCCAGCCCCATGCCGGAAACGTAGAGCTGGTCCGGCGCGACGAGATCGACGTCGAGGCGGACCAGATCGAACAGGCTGGAGATCGGCTCGGCCGCTTCCTCGCCCGTGACCCTCTGGCGGCCCTTCGGCGGCGCGAAGCGGACGCCGGTCAGCGCCGGAACCTGCGCCGCGCCCTCGCGCACGACCTTGTAGCGCGTCTCGGGCAAGCGCAGCTTACCGGAAAGCAGCGCGGTCTCGCCCACCGCCTTGGTCAGGTGCAGGTCCCCGGTGGCCCGGGCCGAAAGCGCATCGCTGCGGGCAAGCCGAGCGTTCTGCAGCTCGACCGCAACGTCCATAGGATAGCCCGCGCTCGCGGACAGGCTGACGTAGCCCTGCGCGGCCAGGGTGCCGTCGCCCGCCGTCGCGGTGAGCCGCTCGATTTCCAGGCGGTTGCCGGTAAACCGCCCCGCCACCGCGAGCTTGGTCAGCCGCGTGCCGGTCGTATGGTTCTCGTAGGTTAGCCCCTCGCCGCGCACGACGCCGTTGAGGCAGGGATCCTCGACCCGGCAGGAGAAGTCCGCCGCGAGCCCGATGGTCCCGGACATGCGCTGGTCCGGCTGGCCGGCGAAGGAGAACAGCGTATCGGCCGGGCCGCTGTAGCGAATGCCGCCGCCGAGCGGGGCCTCCATCAGCCGCGTCATCCAGGGGCCGGCCCCGGGCCCGAGCGGCCGCAGCGATGCGACCATGCGGCCGATCACGCCGCCGCGCCGGCGGAACACCGCCCTCGCCTCGCCGCCGTCGGCCAGCAGCTTGCCCACGAAATTGATGTCGACCGGCCGGCTGACGGCAGACGCGCTGGAGCGCGTGAAATTGACGATCCGCAACCGCGCGTCGGCGCGCGGGAACGCCGCCGGGCTGGCCTGCGCGAAATCGAGGCTGCCGTTGGCCTTGCCGCCGATCCCGACGCCCGGGACGAAGGCGTTGAGCAGGGAGAGGTCGACCGATTCCAGCCGGCTCTGGATCTTCACGCTGTCGCCATAGGTGCCGGCAAGGCGGACGTTGCCCTTGCCGAGATCGATCCGTGTCGGCAGCAGCTCGTAGCCGTCGGCGCCGGGGATGATCCGCGCCGGGCTTGCGGTGCGGAACTCGACGCCGCGGGCGCGGCCGCTCAATGCCGCACGCCACAGCTTGGGCTGCAGATCGGCGTTGACCGCAAGCCGGAACGGGGCGCCGCTGGTGCCTTCCACCAGCGCCTTCGCCTTGCCGCGCCCGTCACGATAATCGAGCGTGACCCGCGCCGCCGTGAGATTGAAGCCGTGCACGCTGGTCTGCGCAAGCTGCGCGTCGGCGACGACATGCGGCTGGTCGTAAAGCACCGCTTTCGCATCGATGATCGCCGATCCGATCACGAGACCGGCAGGGCCCGGAAAGCGTGTGTTATTGGCGCGCAGGTTCGCGACCACCTGCTGGTAGCGCCCTTCCGCGTCGAGCCGGACGATACCGTCGAGGCCGTTCCCCGACGCCGTCAGCTTCCCGGCGAAGGGGCCGGCGAGCGTCTGGGTGAGCTTTCCGGCGAACTTGACGCCGGACAGGTCGGCGCTGTTGATCGTGAGCGTGGTGGCGCCCCGGGTGCCCAGCGTGACGTCGGCCTTGAGCGGGCCGTAATCTGTGTTGCCGGTCAGATCGAGACGATAGCCTTCGCGGGCACCGGTGATCTTCGCGTCGAGGCCCGCCAGCCCGATGCCCAGCCCCGGGTTGTCCGCCCTGATCCGCGCCTGCGGATCGGAAATCGTACCCGCCACGCGCACCGCGATCCTGCCGTATTGCCGGGATACCGCATCGGCATCGAGCGCGATGCGCCCGTCCGGCGAATAGCTGCCCTGCCCGCCGGCGATCCGCACCGCCGGGGCTTCGAGCCGCAGGTTGGCGAAGCGGACCACACCGTCGGTTCCGTAACGCACGTCGGCCGCCGCGACGGCATTGCCGCCCAGGAAGCTTGCGACACTGTCGTTCAGCAGGCGGGTGCTGCGCGCGCGGACCCGCCCGGCAAGCGCGAAACCGTTGCGCTCGCTTTTCAGGTCGACATCGGTCTCGATGTTGAAGATGCCGACGCTCTCGATGCGGTAGTCGTTGAGCCGGCCGTCGATGGCGCCTGAATAGAAACCGGTCGACGTGTCGGCGAGCAATATCACCTTGGCGTCGATCCGCTCGGAACGCAGCCGCATGTTGTCGGACAGGACCCGCGTGCCGTCGATCGCCACGTCGCCGTCGAGCCGGACGTTGGCGAGCCTGCCGCCCGCGACCGAATCGAGCCCGGTGACGCGCGCGGCCCGCGCCTCGACCGGGATCATTATCCTGTCGGCATCGACTCGCGCCGCCCCGCTCGCCGAGAAGCGTTCGAGCGCCATGTCGTTCATCGCCAGCCGGGCGGCGGTGATGGCGTACTGCACCTTCGGCGTCGCAAAGGGACCGTCGAGCGTGAGCCCGGCCCGGATGCCGTTGCCGCTCAGATTCTCGGCCAGGGTTGTCGGCCTGAGCAGCAGGAAATCGAGTTGCAGGCCTTCGAAGCTGTTGTCGGAAAGGTCCACCAGGCCGTCCGCATCGAGCCTGAAGGTGTCGCTCGAAACGCCGCCCGAAAGATCCGCCCGGCGTTCCTCGAATGCCGCGGCGAGATCGACATTCGCGGTCGGGCCGAACAGGCCGTCGCTGTCGGGGCCGAACAGCCGGGATAGCTGTGCCGGGCCCTTCACGGCGAAAGTGCCGTCGCGGCCGGTCAGCGCGAAGCGCGTGAACTGCTTGCCGCCGAGGTCGGCATCGAGCCGGCCGTCCCACCTGGCCCAGTCGCCGCTGCCCTTGACCCGGGCCGACAGCGCCTGGTCGAGCCCGGCCATCGCCGCGATCATGCCGTCGGCCGGCGCGTTGAGGTCGAGATCGAGCGCGAGCTTGTTCGCCTCGGGCACAGCGTCGAGCACCAGCTTGATGCGGTCGGAATTGCCCTGCCCGGGCAGGGTCCGCCCGTTGAGCGTGACCTGCGCGCGCCCGTCCTCGATATGCGCCTTGCCCGATAGCGTCGCCACGCGGCGCTCGCCCGACACCGGCTTTTCGGCGATGAAGCGATCGATCTGCAGCTTGCCGACGTCGATATCGAGATCGGGCAGCAGCGGTTCGTCGCTCGGCGGGGTTTCGCGGAACTCGGGCAGCCGCCGCATGATCACCCGCTCGGCAGTGAGCGAGCGCACGTCGACATGGCCGCTGAGATAGGCGAAGGGCCGCCAGTCGAGATGGACCTCGGGCGAGAAGAGGAATTCGCCGCGCGGGTCCTTCACCGAAAAATCGTGGATGACGAGTTTGTTATAGAGCGAACCTTCGAGCCTGCCGATGCCGAAGCGCATGCCGTTCTCGAATTCGAGCTTCTGGATCTGGTCGGCGACGAGCCGCCGCCCCGGCCCGGTGTCGAGCAGGAATACGACCGCCGTCACCGCGACGATCACCGCCAGCACCAGCGATGCGGCGATCTTCACAAGGCGGCGCTGCCAGGTCTGCCCGCGCTCCCCCTGTTCCTCGGCCAGCTGCTCCTCGACCGCCTGATCCTCGACCGGCTGCTCCTCGGGGAGCTCGGTGTCGTCCGGCCCGGCCATCAGAATGCCTGCCCGATCGAGACGTAGAGGTTGATCCGGCTTTCACCGGGGCGACGGTCAAGCGGCGTCGCCACGTCGACCCGGATCGGGCCGAAATTGGTGTAGAAGCGGCCGCCGATGCCGGCGCCGAAGCGCAGGTCGGAAAACTGCGGCATGGTGTCGGCGTAGGACTGGCCGACATCGACGAAGCCGACCACCCCGTAATTGCCGAAGCGATAGCGCAGCTCAGCCGCTGCCTCGTTCAGGCTGCGCCCGCCGATCGGATCGCCGTTGGGGTCCTGCGGCCCGAGCGCCTGGTAGGCATAGCCGCGCACCGATCCGCCGCCACCCGAATAGAAGCGCCGCGACGGCGCGATCTCGGCCCGGTCCGCGCCCTGGATGGAGCCGAGGCGGACGCGCCCCGCGGCCACGAAGCTGTCGCCGAAGGAGAGATAGCCCGAAGCGTCGATCCGCGAGCGGACATAGGCATTGAAGCCGCCGTTGATCGCGCCTTCCGGCTCGATCAGCGCGGTCACCCGGAAGCCCTCTGTCGGATCGAGCAGGTCGTCGGAATAGTCGAGGCCCAGCTGGCCGTTGAGCCCGGCGATGTAATAGGTCCTGCGGTTGCGTGCGCCCTTGTCGAAATCGAAATCCTTTTCGGCCGTCGCCAGCGCCATCACGCCAAACGCATAGGTGATGCGCTTCTGCCAGATCGGAGTCGAATCCCGGCTGATCCGCGCGGCGAGCCGGCCGGTATAGGCGCTGTAGGCGTCGAAGGTGCTGTGCAGCGCCTCGGCGGCGATTTCGAAAGTGCGGTCGCGCTTGCCCGCGTTCGAGCGGCGGAAGGTCACGCCTGCGCCCTGCTCGCTGGTGCCCGCCACGCCATGGACGATCAGCGCGCCTTCGGGCGGGAACATGTTGCGGTGAGTCCAGCTGCCTTCGAGCCGGAAGCCCTCGCCGGTGCCATAGCCGGCGCTGCCGGCGATCGTGCGCGGCGGCCCGGCCTCCTGCCGGACGAAGACGGTCGCATATTCGGTCCCGTCCTCCGCCTGCTCGCCGCTGCGCCGTGGCTCGACGGCGACGGTGGAAAGCAGGCCGGTGGCGATCAGCGCCTTGCGCAGGTCGTCGATCATGCGGCTGTCGTAGAGTTCGCCGCGCTCGAACCGGGCGAGCACGCCGACATGCCCGGCATCGAAGGCAAGGTCGCCTTCGGTCATGAACCCGCCGAAGCGCGAGCGCGGGCCGGTTTCGACCGGCAGGGTATAGAGGCCCTCGCCGGTTTCCCGGTCGAGCAGGAGGTCGCGCTGGCCCACTTCGGCGAAGGGATAGCCCTGTTGCGGCAGCGCCACCGCGACCTGCGCTTCCGCGCCCTGCACGCGCTCCGCAACGATCGGCTCGCCGACCTTCAGCGCAAGCTGGTCGCGGATGATGCCGGGCGGCTCGGTGGGCCCGGCATTGACGACGATCCCGGAGAAACTGAAGCGCTTGCCGGGCTTCACGTCGATCACGGCGACCAGCGGCCCGCCCTCGCCCCTCCCGGAGAAATCTATCCGGGTCGTCACCTGCGGATCGTACCAGCCCTCCGACAAGAGGATCGTGCGCATCAGCTCGCCGTCTTCCTCCAGCCTTGCGGTTATCATCGCGATGTTGGCGGCCTTGCCGTCCCCGCTCCGCAGCGCCGACAGGGAGTTGAACATGTCGCGCATGCCGGTCCCGGTCTGCCGGTCCGCCTCGCGCAGGCCGTCAACCTCGATCCTGTAGGCGACCTCGACAGTTTCCGGATCGCCCGCCTCTTCGGTGAAATCGACTGCCTCGACCCTGAAGTCCTCGATCGGCGGCAGCGGCCTGGTCAGCTCGGCATCGCGGATCGGAGCATCGCCGATCTCTTCCACCGCGTCGCCATCGGCAAGCGCGGGATCGCCCAGCGGCGGCGCCTGGCCTTCGGTGGGTTCGGCATCGGCCTCTTCGGCCGCCAGCCGGCGTTCGAATTCCTCGATCGATTCGAGCGGACGGTCCAGTTCCGGATCGTCCTCGGCGTCCAGCTCGGGAACCTCGCTCTCGAATTCCTCGTAGGGGATGATCGGCTCGACTTCGGGGAGATTGGCCTCGGGCGGCGGAGGCGGGATATAGAGGGGAAGCGATTCGGAATCGGCGGTCGCCCGGACTTCCTCCGGCCCGGCTTCAGGCTCCGGTGCACGGGCATGGGCGGTGCCGACAGCAAGGGAGATCGCAAGCAGGACCGGGCCGGCGAGCCTTCCATAGCCTGTGGAACCAAAACCGATCCTAACCATTTGAAACGGCATAGCCTCCCAACAATCAGCAGTCACTCACGATGGCAAGCATGTCCCGCAGCGAACCGAAAACAAAAGCTCATCCGGCGGCAAATGGTTCCCCGGCCTCCGGCGATATTTCCGCCGGGCACGCCCCGGACGGGAACGATGCCACGATTCCGGGCGAAACCGCCGACTCGCCATGGGGGCTTCCCGCGAAAGCGTGGTGGCAGGTCATCAAGCGGGTCTGGCTGATGACCGGCTTCCACGAACTCGGCCTGCTGGCGGCGGGAGTCGCCTTCTTTACCTTCCTTGCCATCACCCCGCTGCTGGCCGCAACCGTGATGATCTACGGCCTTGTCACCGATGTCGGGACCGTCCGGGAGCAGATGGGCCTGGTCGTCACCCTGGTGCCCCCCGATGCCACCCGCCTCATCGAGAACCAGCTGCTGCGCTTCGCCACGACCAATGCCGGCGTCACCGGGCTCGCGCTGGTGATGTCGCTGGCTTTCGCGATCTACGGCGGGATGCGCGCGGCGAGCGGAATCATCAGCGCCCTCAACATCATCAACCAGGAACATGAGACGCGAAACTTCATCGCGCTGACCCTGCGCGCGGTCCTGCTGACGGTGGCGGCTCTGCTGATCGCCCTGACCGGACTGCTCAGCGGCGGCGTGTTCGCCTGGATGCAGACGCAGACCAGTTTCATTCTGGGGCCCTGGACCGATTTCTTCATAAAGCTTCTCACCTGGGCGACGGCGATCATGCTCGGTAGCCTGGGGTTCGCCCTGATCATGCGCTACGGCCCGGACCGGCGCCCGGCGAAGTGGCGCTGGCTGACGCCCGGCTCTGTCGTCGCCACGATCCTGTGGATCGCCATCTCCTTCGGCTTCTCGCTCTACGTGGCCTACATCAGCAATTTCAACGCCACCTACGGCTCGCTTTCGGCAATCGTCGTCTTCCTCGTGTGGCTGTTCCTTTCGGCCTACGGCGTGTTGCTGGGCGCGCTGCTGAACGCCGAGATCGAACGCCAGACCTCGGTGGACACCACGGTCGGCAGCACTCGCCCTCCCGGCCACAGGGGGGCGGTCCTCGCGGACCTCGTCGGCGCCCCGCTGCCGGATGCGAACAATCTCCAGAAACGCCGGCTGCGCCACGCCGAACGGATGCGCAGCAAGGCGGACGAGCAGCCGGAAGCGCCCGAGCCCTGATCGCCGGTGCGGCGATACAGCTTGTTCCAACCCGGGCGGAATCCTGCCAAAGCGGCGGTGAGGCGGAAGTATCACCGCCGATCATAGAGCAGCAGCCGCAAAGGGGGAGCCATGTCCAGCATCAAACCGGTATTCAGGCCGAGCGACTATCCGGGGGAACCGGACGAGCAGACGAGGCAGGACCTTGCAGACCTGTTCGAAACGCTGATGCCGGGCGTTGCCGAACCGGAGATCGACGGCCCGCACACCGGCATGGCCATTGCCGCGCACAGCCCGAAATTCGCGCTGAACCTGTCGAAGCTCACCGGCTGCGTCGCGCTGTCGCTGCCGTGGTGCGAACGCCGCGACCTGATGGAGCTGGCGATTCAGGCGGTTAACCTGCATTTCAAATGCGAATTCTCGTTCGAGACGCGCATGCCCTACGCCGCGAGCACCGGCATCGGCATGGAACGCCTCGCCGCCCTGCCGCTGTGGCGGACCAGCGCCCTGTTCGACGACGAACAGCGGCTGGTGATCGAATACGCCAACGCGGTCGTGACCGGCGACGTGCCGGAAGAACTGTCGCAACGCGCCGTCGCCCATTTCGGCGAAAGAGGGACGGTCGAGATGACGGCGGTGATCGGCACCTTCTCGCTGTGGGCGATGCTGATCAACTCCGCCCGGCCGGGGTGAGCGGAGGTTTAGGGCCGGCTCGGGCAATCCGTCGCCGCGCGCCCTGACTGCATGTGCGACATCCGCTCGTGTTGGAACAAGTCAGTGATGCAAATGGCAGGATTCGGGTGGGGAAGCGGACATTAACAAAGTTGGGGTAGGTCCACATTGCCGATGGCAATGAGGCAAACCTATGGGCAGCGAAAGATGGTGGATTGGGGCTGTGATCGGCTTCGGTCTTTGGCATGTGCCGCGTGTCTTTTTCGGAGTTCCAAGCGGAGCAATGCTATCAGGCGCAGTCGCCATAGCGATCGCTGCTGGTATCGGCTTTCCCGTCGGACTGTTCGCCGCGTACTATCTGACTCGTGACGAGGAAGTTGATACACTGTTCTGTCGAGTCATTGCTGGGACGAACCTCGTCGCGTGGGTCATCCCCGTCGCTGGTTTCGCGGTTTCCGTAATCACTTGGCAATTCTCGCGTCATTCCAGGACAGCGCATGTTCTTTATTGCGGACTGAGCACTCTCGGCGGCCTGATTGCTCTCGCAAATGCAGGGATCGGGGGTGTTCATGCCTACACGAGCCCCCAGGACTTGACTCCTGCCGCTGACATGAGCGCGAGTTCAGGCCCCGCTGAACATTCGACGGAGCGATGTGCGTTTGCTGCCATAGAAAGTTGGCCTGACGCCGACTTCAATCGATACTGCCGTTAGGAAACGTTTTCCTCCCGCATTCGAATGCCACAATGGCGCGGTTCCGGTCGAGCCGGACGGTAAGATCGGCGCGGCCGGGCATTTCGGCGAGGATGTGGCGGGTCAGGCGTTCGTAGTGCTGGATGAAGCGCGCGACGCCGGCTTCGTCCATCACCGCCGATGCGCCGGTCCCGGCGCTTTCGCGCAATTGCCTTTCCTGCTGCATGCGCCAGTCGAACACGACCTCGAAGCCGGGGGCGGCGAGCAGCGTCAGCGCGTCGATCCGGGCGAAGAGGCGCTGGTAATCCCCGGCGAGCGCCTCGTTGGCGTAGCGCCGCCAGATGCCTTGCGGGTCTTCGGCCTCCTCCAGCGCGTTGACCGGGGCGAGGAGCGCCTGCGCCGGTTGCGGCCGCGCGCCGACGCACCAGCCTTCGAACACCAGCAGGCGGCAACCGGCGGGGGCCACGGGCCAATCCGTTTGCGGCGCGCGATCGTCGCTCGCCTTGTCGAAACGCGGCAGCGGCACCGGCCCGCCGTCCTGCAGGGCGGCGAGGACCTCGAACCCGAGCGCCACGTCGTGCGTACCGGGAACGCCCCGCGTGCGCAGCAGCGGATGGACATCCCTGCCCAGCCGTTCGCGCTCGCGCTTCGTCAGGTACAGATCGTCGAGCGAGAGCATGGTGGCCGGGATGCGCAGCTCCGCGCAGCGCTGCATCAGCGCGCGCGCCAGCGTGGTCTTGCCGCACCCCTGCGACCCGCAGATGCCCAGCACCTCCAGCCCGCCGCCGGGGGCCGAGATGCGCGCACCGACCAGATCGAAGACCGCCGGGAGCATCTCCGGATCGGGACGCGCCTGCCCGCTCCCGGTCACAGCACGAATGTCGCGGCCTGGCCGTGCCTCGTGCCTTCGGCATCGATCAGGGTCCACACGATGGCGCCTTCGATCCTGAAGCGCCTGCCGGTCGCGGTGATGCGGATGCCCGAGTAGTCGTCGATGAAGCCGTCGCGGCTCACCCGGTCGAGCAGCGCCTGGCGCTCCTCGCGCAGCGGCGCTTCGGCGGAATAGCGCGAAGGCGTGCCGAGGAACTGGTCGAGGTCGTATTCGAAGGCGTCGAGCGCATAGCGGTTGCCGAAGAAGAACAGCGGATCGGCCTCGGTCCCATGCGCCAGGATCGCGCGCGGCGCATGCCACAGCGCCGCCACCACATCGTCGGACGGAGCGACCAGCGGCCTGCCGACGAGCCGCTCGAAACTCGAGGCGATGAGCTCGATGCGCTGCGAGATGTCGGCAGCAAGGTACCGGGCGGGAACGGCTTCGCTCACGAGACGGGCGTTGCGTTCATCTTCTCGAGCAGCCCCGCGCGCGGCTGCACGAATTCGAGGAGGTGGCCGAGTTCGGGCACGTCGACGAAGCACGCGCGGACGAAACCGGGAATGTCGCTGCGCGAGCGCACCGTCCAGCCGCCGCGGTCGAGTTTTCCTTCCAGCGCGTCCCAGGCTTCGTCGTCTGAGACGAGGTAGCCGAAGTGATGCAGCCGCAGGACGAATTCGCCACCGGGTTCGGCCCATTCGGTGTAGAGTTCCATGCCCGGCCCCTCCCCCAGGCAGATCTCGTACATCATCCCGCCGATCCACGCGGCGCGCACAGAAATCCGGCTGCCGTTGTCCATCGCGTTGTCGTTGGTGCGAAAGGCGGTGACGCCGAAACGGTCGCGGAACACGCCGAGGGCCCGGTCCATGTCGTTGGTGACATAGGCGACGTGGTAGTGCTCGGCATGCAGCAGGCTCCTGCCCGGATCGTAGGTGGGCACCGGACGGCGCAGTCGCTCTTCCATCGCTTGTGTCTCCAGATCCGATGCCGCCCCTCGCCTGCCTGCCGGGCCGGGCACGCAGCGGCCGATGCACTCTTGCCACAGCCATGAGCATAGGTCACGGTATCGCTGCTTCGCGCGGCGGCTGCGGGAAACCCGGCCGGAAACGCGCGCCGAAAACGATACCGGGAGAGACCAGATGACGATTGTTGCCGACAAGCGGCCCTCGGCCGCCGACATGCTGCCGGCGGACAACCCGTCCGCGTGGTCGGACAATGACATGGAAGCGGTGCTGGCGCTCAGTCACCGCGACTACCAGCCGCTCCAGGTCGCAGCCCTGCGCCTGCGGTTCGAGCAGCTCGGGGATTCGGTAAAGGCCCTGCAGAAACTGGCGAAGCGGCAGGGCGTGACCAGCGTCGATTCGATCACCGACGCCCTGCCCCTGTTCTTCGACCACCGCGTCTACAAGAGCTATCCGCTGGCGATCATCGAGCAGCGCGACCTGGCGAAGCTCAATTCCTGGCTCGACCGGCTGACCACGCATGACCTGTCGAAGATGAGCCTCGAGGGACTGACGACCATCGACGGCTGGCTCGGCCGGCTCGACGAATTCGGCATGCTGGTCGGCCACTCGACCGGCACCACCGGCAAGCTCAGCTTCATCCCGCGCTCGCGCAGCGAACTCCCGGCCTGGGAGCGCGCCTACAACTGGGCGCAGCACGCGACCACCGGAGTCGATCCGACGAAGGAATTCGTGCCGACCTTCTTCCCCGGCTATCGCGGCGGGCACCACATGATGCTCAAGATGCTGGGCCTGTTCGGCATCCCCGCGGCCGGCGGCCCCGAGCATTACCACACGCTCTACCAGGGCTACATTTCCTCCGACCTCTCCTCGCTGGCCGGCCGCATGCAATCGGCCGAGGATCGCGGCGAGCTGGCCCGGCTCGGCCTCGATCCCGCCCTGCTGGAAGCGCGCGAGGCGCTGATCGAACAGGGCCGCCGCCGCGAGCAGGACATGGACGCCTGGTTCACCAAGCTGATGGAGGATTATCGCGGCAAGCGCGTGAAGATCGGCGGCACCGCCGGCGACCTGATCCGCACGGCGCGGACCGGCATCGCCAAGGGGCTGAAGCCGTCCTTCGCCGCCAACAGCTTCATTTCGACCGGCGGCGGGCTCAAGGGGCTGAAGGACCCGCCCGACGACTGGGAAGCCTTCGTCATCGACTATTTCGGAGTCGAGCGGATCGCCGCGATCTACGGCATGTCGGAAGTGATGGGCACCGCGCCGAAATGTTCGCACGGCCATTATCACCTGCCGCCCTGGACGCTCACCGTGCTGCTCGACGACGAGAACAACGAACTGCCGCGCGAGGGCACCCAGACCGGGCGCTTCGCCGCCTTCGACATCCTCGCAGAATCCTACTGGGGCGGGTTCATCTCGGGCGACCGGGTGACGGTCCACTGGGAGGAAGACTGCCCCTGCGGCTGGAAAGGCCCGCGCGTCGGTCCGGAAATCGCGCGCTTCTCCGAACTCGAAGGCGGCGACGACAAGATTTCCTGTTCCGGCTCGGTGCAGGCCTACAATGAGTTCATGGAATATGTTTCGCAGATCTGACCGCCGATGAAACTCACTTTCGCCCTGCCCCACCTGATGGAAATCCAGGCGATGCTGCAGCCCTGGGAGCTGGCCGTCACCGGACCGGACCAGCTGCGCATGGCCAAGCGCGCCGAAGAGCTCGGCTACGACATGATCGGCATTCCCGAGCATCTCGCGATTCCGCCGGAGGACCTGCACACCGGCCATTTCTGGTTCCATTCCACGACCGCGCAGGCCGCGCTGGCCGGGGCAACCAGCAGGATCCGGCTCAATTCCTGCGTCACCATCCTGCCGCTGCAGCACCCGATCATCATGGCCAAGGCGCTGGCGACCGCCGACTGGATGAGCGGCGGGCGCATCACCGTCACTTTCGGGCTCGGGTCGATCAAGAAGGAATACGAATACTTCGGCGTGCCCCATGCCGAGCGCGGCGCCATCGCCGACGAATATCTCGAGGCGATCATCGCCCTGTGGACGCAGGACCGGCCCAGCTTCGAGGGCAAATACGTCAATTTCAAGGACATCGGCTTCGATCCCAAGCCGGTGCAGAAGCCGCACCTGCCGGTCTGGATCGGCGGCGACAGCAAGCCGGCATTGCGCCGCGTCGCGCGCTTCGGCGCCGGCTGGATCGTCTCCTTCCGAACCGCGCCCGAGGAAATCCCCGACCGGATCGACTACATCAAGTCGCAACCGGAATGGGACGGGCGGGCGCTGGAAGTCTCTTACGGCCTGGGCACCGGGCGGCTCACCACCGACCATGCGCCCTCCGGCGACGACAGCGCCAGCAAGGGCCTGAGCGCCCAGCAGATCGTCGACGCGCTGGGCCGCTACAAGGAGCTGGGGGTGACGATGAGCTCGGTTCCGATCCCGCCGGTCGACGGCGTCGAGGCTTATCTCGACCACGCGCAATGGGTGATGGAAGAGATCAAGCCCAGGCTGTAGGTCGACCTCGGCGATGCCCGCTCCGCATCGCCCTGTGGACCGGGCCAGCGCCGCTTCCGGCCCGGCGGCAACGGCTCGTTAAGCAACTTCCCTTCGCGAATCTTAGGCATTTTCCTGCGATCTCTCGCCGGAGAAACACAGGTTGCGTTGCTCGACCGGAGACGCCGAGCCGTCAATCGCGGGACATTGACCAGGAAGTATCAGCCAGATGCCGGCGCCCACCAGTCAGGAACAGTATCTTCTCGAGCTCATCAACGAAGCGCGGCTGGACCCGCTTCGCAATGCGGCGCGCTATATCAACTCCTACACGCCGCTGGCTTCGAGCGATCCCGACATCCAGAGCGCGGTCAATTTCTTCAATGTGAGCGGCAGCGCGCTGCTTTCCGCCTACCAGGGCCTGTCCGCCGTCGCACCGCTTGCCTGGAACAACAACCTCTCGAGCGCCGCGCAGGGCCACAATGCGGCGATGATCGCCGAGGACGAGCAATCGCACCAGGTCGCCGGCGAACCCGGCCTCGGCACGCGCGTGAACAACGCCGGCTACAGCGGCTGGACGCTCGTCGCCGAAAACGTCTACGCCTATTCCAAGAGCATGATCTACGGCCATGCCGGCTTCATGATCGACTGGGGCAACGGCCCCAACGGCATGCAGTCGCCGGCGGGGCACCGCAACAACATCATGTCGTCCGGTCTCAGCGAAGTCGGCATCGCGGTGACGGCGGAAAACAATCCGGCGACAGACGTCGGCCCCTACGTCATCACCCAGGACTTCGGCGAACGCGGCCTGATGTTCGTGCTGGGCGTGGCCTACACCGACAGCGACCACGACGATTTCTACTCGGTCGGCGAAGGGCGCGGCGATCTCACGGTGCAATGGGGAGGCTCGTCGACCACCTCGGCCGCGAGCGGCGGCTACGCGCTGGCGATCACGTCGGGCCTCAAGACCATCACGCTGAGCGGCGGCGGGCTTTCGGGCAGCGTCACCGTCACCACCACTATCGGCTCCGACAGCATCAAGCTCGACGTCGTCGACGGCGACACGCTGCTGACATCCGGATCGGTCGAGGTTTCAGGTGCGGTCTCGATCATCCGCGCCATCGGCGTGGTCGGCTCCGGCCTCACCATCACCGCCGGCGAAGGCAGCCAGGAGATCCACGGATACTCCGGCAACGACACGCTCAGCGGCGGCAACGGCGACGACGAGTTCCACGGGGGCGCAGGCAACGATGCGATCAACGGCGGCGGCGGTTCCGACACCGCCGTCTACGAAGGCGACCACGACGATTATACCGTCAGCAGCCCGAGCGCCGGCAACTTCACGGTGTCGGGCCCCGGCATCGGCACCGACACGCTGACCAGCATCGAGCTGTTCCGCTTCGCCGACGGCGAATATGCCTGGACCGAGGGCCAGCTGGTCTCGACCAGCTCGAACGCGCCGCCGACGGTCGCCGCCAGCCAGAGCGTTTCCACCAACGAGGATACCGCAAAGCAGGTCACCGTCTCCGGCAGCGACACGGACGGCGACACGCTGAGCTATTCCGCGGGATCTGCCGCCCATGGCACCGTCACCGGCGGGGCGGGCGGCGTCTTCACCTACACGCCGAGCCTCAACTACAACGGTTCGGACAGCTTCGTTGTCACGGTGAGCGACGGGCACGGCGGCAGCGCCAACCACACCGTCAATGTCACCGTCACACCGGTCAACGATCAGCCGACCGTCGCCGCCAGCCAGAGCGTCTCCACCAACGAGGATACCGCCAAGCAGGTGACCGTCAGCGGCAGCGACGTCGATGGCGACACGCTGTCCTATTCGGCGGGCACCGCCGCCCATGGCACCGTCACCGGCGGATCGGGCGGCGTCTTCACCTACACGCCGGACGAAGGCTACGCCGGTTCGGACAGCTTCGCCGTCACGGTGAACGACGGGCACGGCGGCAGCGCGAACCACACCGTCAATGTCACGGTGCTGGAAGTCAACGATCCGCCGACTGTCTCCGCGAGCCAGAGCGTTTCCACCGACGAGGACACGGCCAAGCAGGTCACCGTCAGCGGCTCCGATCCCAACGGCGATGCGCTGAGCTATTCGGCCGGACCCGCCGGGCACGGAACCGTCTCCGGCGGCGCAGGCGGCGTGTTCACCTACACGCCGGCGCTGAACTACAACGGTTCGGACAGCTTCGTGGTCACGGTGAGCGACGGCAAGGGCGGAACCACGAACCACACGGTCAATGTCACGGTCGCCCCGGTCAACGACGACCCGGCCCTCGCCGCCAGCCAGAGCCTGTTCACCGACGAGAATACGGCCAAACAGGTCACCGTCGGCGCTACCGATGCCGATGGCGACGCGCTGAACTATTCCGCCGGAGCCGCCGCGCACGGCATTGTCTCGGGCGGGGCCGGCGGCCTGTTCACCTACACGCCGGACACGGATTTCATCGGTCTGGACAGCTTCCTCGTCACGGTCGACGACGGGCACGGCGGAACCGCCGGGCAGACCGTGAACGTCACGGTTCTGGAGGTCAACGATCCGCCGACCGTCGCTGCCGGCCAGAGCGTTTCGACCGACGAGGACACATCGAAGCAGGTCACCGTCAGCGGCAGCGATGACAACGGCGATACGCTGACCTACTCGGCCGGCGCCCCTTCACACGGCTTCGTCACCGGCGGAGCGGGCGGGGTGTTCACCTATACGCCGGACGCGGACTTCAACGGTTCGGACAGTTTCATCGTCACGGTGAGCGACGGCAAGGGCGGCACCGCGAACCACACGGTCAGCGTCACGGTCGCGCCGGTCGAGGATCCGCCGACCGTCGCCGCCAGCCAGAGCGTCGTCACCAGCGAGGACATCGCCAAGCAGGTCGCCGTCGGCGGCTTCGATCCCGACGGCGATACGCTCTCCTATTCGGCAGGGACCGCCGGTCATGGCAGCGTCACCGGCGGCGCCGGCGGCGTCTTCACCTACACGCCGGACGGCAACTACCACGGCTCCGACAGCTTCACCGTGAATGTGAGCGACGGACACGGCGGAACCGCAAGCCAGACCGTCAATATCACCGTCCTGTCGGTCAACGACGCGCCCACCGTCGCGGCCAGCCAGTCCTTCTCCACGCAGGAGGATACGGCCAGGCAATTCACCGTCAGCGGCACCGACCCGGACGGCGATACGCTGTCCTATTCGGCAGGCCCCGCCGCCCACGGCAGCGTCAGCGGCGGCGCCGGCGGCGTCTTCACCTATACGCCGGACGGCGGCTTCAACGGTTCCGACAGCTTCACCGTCACCGCCAGCGACGGCAACGGCGGCACCGCGCAGCAGACCGTCGATTTCACCGTGACCTTGGGAAATACGCCGCCTTCGATTGCGCCCGTCCAGAATGTCTTCACCAGCGAGGACACGGCCCGGCAGGTCACCGTCAGCGGCAGCGATCCCGATGGCGACACGCTCTCCTACGCCGCCAGCCAGGGCAGCCACGGCACCGTCAGCGGAGGAACGGGCGGCGTGTTCTCCTACATGCCCGATTCCGGCTTTCTCGGTTCCGACAGCTTCACCGTCACGGCTTCGGACGGCAACGGCGGCACCGCGATGCATCTCGTCAATATCTCGGTGGCCGAGATTCCGGAGGCGAACGAGCTGCGCATGTTCGCCAGCGACGGCTATGTTGGCGGGATCGGCGGCAGCGGGCAGGTGTTCGGCACCGCAGGCTTCCAGGACATCGCCGTGCTCGACGTGGCGGGCACCATCGCTTTCGATCCCTCCTTCAACAAGGGCGGCGATATCGTCCGGCTGTCGGGCAACGCCGGCGACTGGCAGGTCGTGCAGTCGGGCTCGGTGGCGATCTTCTCTGACGGCGACACTTTCATCCAGCTTCCCGTCGGCACCGCCGGCACCGCGATCCTGTTCGACGACGGCGTGCGCTCGCTCAGGTTCGACAGCGGCGCGGGCGGCCTCAAGATCGGCGCGCAGGGCTTCGGGTCAGAGCTGGTCCAGGTCACCGCCCCCGCCGACGGCACGGCCTTGCCGAGCGGCGCCTATGCGGACGCCTCGGCCCGGCTGTTCCTGGGCGAAGGCGCGAGCGCGTCGGCCGGCGGCCATCTCGACGTCTTCGGCACCGCAGGCGCCGAGCAGCTCACCGTCACCGGCGGCGAGGTCACGCTCGATCCCTCGTTCAACAAGGGCGGCGATACGCTGGTGCTGGGCGAGCCGGCGCCGGATTTCTTGGCGAGCCGCTCTGGCTCGACCGTGCTGCTCGACGGCGCGGCGACCGACGTCGTCATCCCCGTCGGCATCGCCGGCATGACGATCGCCTTCCCCGGCGACGAGGAGCGCACCCTGCTGTTCGACACCATACTGGGCAGCCCGCTCCTCGCCGCGCAGGAAATCGACACCACCCCGACAGCCCTCGCCGCCTTCGGCTGACGCAAGGCGCGGGCGGGATGGCGCAATGTGGAATGTTGTCCGACTTTTTCCGGATGACTAATTGACGGCCCTATGCTTCAAGACCGCATTGGGGCGCGCCTATCAGTAGCATTGGTAATCCTGCTTTGAAGCAGTCGAACTAGCCCCGCCGAAAGGGAGGGCTTCGCCAATGGCTACGCCATCTTCAACTCTATTGCCGCTTTCGGGCGACACGCTGATCGATGCGATGACTACCGGCTACAGGTGGAATGATGATGGCCCGATAACCTATTCTTTCTCTGACGGTATACTGGGCGAATTCTGGATCGACCCTGGTTACGTCGAAAACCAGATCAATCTAATATTCTCAATCTTCGATTACTACGTCGACGCGAAATTCTCATACCAAGGTTATTTTACAAGCCCTGCGGCGGCCAATCTTTTCGGATCAAATATCAACATTGGCCTAGATTCAATCTATATTTCGGGTGAACTTGGCGACAACGTCCTTGCAATAGGCATTTTCCCCAATGTTGAATTCGCGCAGGGATATCTCGGAGACCTCTATTATTCAGGCGGCGACGGCGACATATTCCTAAACGTCAACAGTCCCGCGAATTCCTATAGCTACGAACCCGGTGCAGCCGGATTCTCCTTGGCACTCCACGAAATAGGCCATGCCCTCGGACTGAAACACCCCCATGACAATGGTGGAACAGGCCACCCGACCTTCACGGAATCAGGAATCGAAGGCCTCGACATCGATTGGCTGACAGTCATGTCGTACGACGACGACTACAACTGGAACTCCAATGCCTGGGATCCAGCGACACCCATGATACTGGATGTGATCGCACTCCAGTACCTCTATGGCGTGAACCTATCGACGAACGCTGGCAACAGTACGTTTCAGCTAGACAGTGACAGCAATCTTTATCTGACAATTTTCGATGCCGGTGGCGAAGACACCATCGACCTGTCGGCTTACGGGAGCGGTGCCTACGTCGAACTGCCGAACTACTTCATCTCCGACTACCAATATGCCCCGTTCGGGTTGGTCACCACAATCGACGATGGCTTGAGCATCGCGGACGGTTTCTCTCCCCAGACTCTGGCCTGGATTCTGGGGGAGATTGAAGAGGTCATCGGGTCGGCTTTTGACGACATAATTCGCGGCTCCGACTTCAGCGACGTCATATCGGCTGCTGCAGGCGACGATGTGATCATAGGAAACCTCGGCAGCGATCAGATTGATGGTGGATCGGGCGACGACACCGTGCGCTATTTCTTCAACTACAGCGATTTTCAGATCGGCTTTGACGGGGAAGTCTGTCTGGTCACTGACCCTTTCGGCGATACCGATGCCCTCACTAATATTGAGTGGCTCGATTTCGACGATAACGGCGAGTTGATCCAGAAGAGCGTAGCCGAGCTTGCCCAATTGCTTGACCTGCCATCCGCGACGAACTTCCGCCTATTCGCCAGCGACGGCTATGTTGGCGAGATCGGCGGCAGCGGGCAGGTGTTCGGCACCGCCGGATTCCAGGACATCGCCGTGCTCGACGTGGCGGGAACGATCGCTTTCGACCCCTCGTTCAACAAGGGCGGTGATATGGTGCGCCTCAGCGGCAACGCCGGCGACTGGCAGATAAGGCAGTCGGGTTCTTCAACCGTTCTTTCGGACGGGGACACCTTCGTTCAAATTCCAATCGGCACCACTGGTGTTAGCCTTGTTTTCGACGATGGCATCCGATCGCTGCGCTTCGACTCAACAGAGGGCACAGCCAAGATCGGACTGCAGACCTTTGGGTCAGTACCTATCGAAATTACCGCTCCCGCCGACGGCTCGGCCTTGCCGAGCGGCGCCGATGCGGACGCCTCGGCCCGGCTGTTCCTGGGCGAGGGCGCGAGTGCGTCGGCCGGCGGCCATCTCGACGTGTTCGGCACGGCCGGCGCCGAGCAGCTCACCGTCACCGGCGGCGCGGTCACGCTCGATCCTTCGTTCAACAAGGGCGGCGACACCTTGGTGCTGGGCGAGCCGGCGGCGGATTTCCTCGCCAGCCGCTCGGGCTCGACCGTGTTGCTGGACGGCGCGACAACCGACGTCGTCATCCCCGTCGGCATCGCCGGCATGACGATCGCCTTCCCCGGCGGCGACGAGCGCACCCTGCTGTTCGACACCATGCTGGGCAGCCCGCTCCTCGCCGCGCAGGAAATCGACACGACACCGACAGCCCTCGCCGCCTTGGGCTGACGCGACTGTCCGATCAGACCCCGGGTCGAGGCTGGGCGCCGCGCACCAGCTTGCCCGGCAGCGCGCCGGTGTGTTCCCCGTTCCGGTAGGTGACGACCCCGGAAACGAGCGTGGCGGCATAGCCGCCCGCCTTCTGGAGCAGCCGGCGCCCGTCGGCCGGCAGGTCCCGCACCACTTGCGGCGCCTTTACCGCAAGCCGGTCGAAATCGATGACGTTGATGTCCGCCTTGTAGCCGGGCGCGAGCGTGCCCCGGTCGGCAAGCCCCACGGCCTGCGCGGCATCCTGCGTCATCAGCTGCACCGCCCGGACCAGGTCCATCCCCTCGCCCGGCGCGGCATCGCGCACGCAGGCCGTCAGGAACCATGTCGGCAGGCCGGCGTCGCAGATCATGCCGTAATGCGCGCCGCCGTCGCCCAGCCCGAGCAGGACGTTCTCATGCGAGAACAGGCCCTTGCCGACGGTGATGTCATCGCCTTCGACATTGCCCTTGGGGGAATAGAGGATCGCCCTGCCCTCGTCGCGCAGGAGCTCGTCGTAGATCAGGTCCATCAGGTCCTGCCCGGTTTCGGCAGCGCGCGCCGCGAGGTTGTCTTCCTTCCCCGGCTCGTAGTTCGGCGGATTGCCGAGCGGAAACAGCATGCTCGTATCGCCGACCAGCGCCCGGAACAGGGGATTGGCCGTATCGGGCTCTTCGCCGAGCAGGCGGCGGCGGAAGCCGGGGTCGCGCATCCGCGCCACCCGCTCCGCCAGCGGCAGGCCTTCGATCTCCCGGTAGCTTGGATTCAGCGCGAAGGGATGCAGCGAAAGATCGAGGCCGAAGAGGAAGCCGACGGCACGCGGCGTCGATTGCCCGCGTATGACGACGCCGTCCGCCCTGGCGCTCTCCAGCCCCGCAAGATGCTCCTTCGAGCCCATCCCCTCGCCGGCCATGAGCGTGAAGGACAGCGGCCTGCCCGCGGTTTCGGCAATGCGGCGGAAAAGCGCGAACTCCCGCTCCGGGTCGTTCTGCGTATCGGGCGTCACCTGGAACACGCCGCGCCCGGCATCGTGCAGCCCCGCGGCCAGCGCCAGCAGCTCGTCCTCGGGCGAATTCAGGCTCGGCGCCGGCCTGCCGTCGCGGAAGCGGTGCGCCATGCTGCGCGACGTGCTCACCCCCAGCGCGCCGGCTTCCAGTGCCTCGGCCACCAGCCTGCGCATGTCCGCAAGGTCCGCATCGTTCGCCTGCTCCGCCAGCCCGCGCTCGCCCATCACGTAGACCCGCAGCGGCGAGTGGGGAATCTGCGCGGCGAAATCCATGTCCGAGGGCCGCTGCTCGATCGCATCGAGATATTCGGGAAAGGTCTCCCAGTTGAACGGAACGCCTTCCGCCATGACCACGCCGGGGATGTCTTCGACGCCTTCCATCAGCTCGATCACGGTCTCGCGCTGGTGCTGCCGCATCGGGGCGAAGCCCACGCCGCAATTGCCCATCACCACCGTGGTCACGCCGTGATCCGACGACGGATCGAGCCGGTCGGTCCAGGTGATCTGCCCGTCGTAATGCGTGTGGATGTCCACGAAACCGGGCGTGACGATGTGGCCGCGCGCGTCGATCTCCTCGGCAGCGGCGCCTTCCACCGTGCCGACCGCGGCGATGCGGCCGTCCTTTACGGCGATGTCGCCTTCAAAGCGTCCGGCACCGCTTCCGTCGATGATCGTGCCGCCGCGTATGGCAAGGTCCCATTGTGCCATCCTTGCTCTCCCGTCCGCCTCGTCGTTTCAGGCGTCCGCCAAGCCAATGCCCAAATTGACTAGGTGTCAAGCCGCCGACATGCTCCCGAAAAACGGGAAAACCCGGAAAAACGAGAGGATGCGCCGATGAGATTTTCGCTGCTTTACGAAATCGCCCTGCCCATCGAGCTCGAGGAAGGCGGCAAGACCGAATCGGATTCCTTCTGGGAAGCGGTCGAACAGATCCGCTACGCCGAGGAGATGGGCTTCGACGGCGTGTGGCTGGTCGAGCACCATTTCCTGGAGGACCTGTCGCGCTCCTCGGCGTCCGAAGTGTTCCTCTCGGCGATCGCCCAGCATACCAGCCGCATCCGGATCGGGCTCGGCGTGTGCCTGATGCCGCCGCCCTACAACCATCCCTTCAAGGTCGCCGAGAAGGTCGCCTCGCTCGACATCGTCTCGCGCGGCCGCGTCGAATGGGGCTGCGGGCGCTCGACCACCGCCGAGGAGCTCGACGGGTTCGGCATCGATACCGCCCATGCCCGGCAGATGATGGTCGAGGCCATGCGGGTTGTGCCCGAGATGTGGCGGCAGCGCGAATTCCCCGGCCACAAGGGCGAATACATGGACCTGCCGCCGCGCGTGGTGGTTCCCAAGCCGATCCAGAAGCCGCATCCGCCGATGTGGATGGCCTGCGGCAGCCCGACCAGCTACCGCCTCGCCGGGGAAATGGGCATCGGCTGCCTGAGCTTCACCATCAGCACGCCGAAGGAGCTGAACGAGTCGCTCGACCACTATCGCGAAGGCCTGAAGAACGCGGAGCCGGCGGGCGATTTCGTGAACAGCAACATCGCCGGCTTCACCACGCTCTACGTCGGCGATGACGACGCCGAGGCGCGTGAATGGGGCGGCTCCAATTCGGTCGCGCACCATGCCCGGGTCGGCAAGTACTACGGCAATGTGCAGGAGCGGAAGGGCTACAACGAGCGCAGCATGTCGGTGGAAGACCGCCAGCACATCGCGCACGAGGACTACCAGGCCGCCATCGACGAGGCGCGCATGTGCGTCGGCGGCGTCGAGACGGTCGAAAGGATCGTGCGCCAGTACGCGGACATCGGCATCGACGAGCTGATCGGGGTCGCCCAGTTCAACCACGTCACTCACGAGCAGACGATGAACACGATCCGGCTGATGGGCGAGCACATCATCCCGAAGTTCAGGGACTCCGAAGCCGCGATGGCGACGGACGAGGCCGGCTGACGCTGCAAGTTCTCCGCTAGCCAGGTCGTCATCCCCGCGAAAGCGCGGACCCAGCTCGCACACCCCGAGCCCGGCGCAACGCCGAAACTGGGTTCCCGCTTTCGCGGGAATGACGAAATTTCAGATCGTTGGGATCACACTCCGGCTTTTGACCTTGCCGACGGCCAACTACCGGCGGCCAGTTATCGCCGAGCCGTCACCGTCCTTGCCGAAACCGGGCCGCGCTTGCCCGCGTCCCAGCCGCCGACGGGGCGGGCATAGGCGGGCGCAGGCGCATCGTAGACCTTGCGCGGCTGCTTGCGGGCCGCCGACAGGCGTGCCGGCGCAGCAAGGTCGAAAGCGCCCATATAGCCTTCGAACTGTTCGCCCACCTCGTTCTGATCGAGGCCGAAAGCGGAGAGGCTGTAGCGGTGCGGATGGCGCGTGCGCTTGCGTTCGGCGCCGCGCAGGTAATGCGACATCGCCGGCAGGGCGGGCCGGATGTCCATGTCGAGGAATTCGTAGATGCGCTTCATGACCCCCCGCCAGTCACGGTCCATGTCCTCGTAGTGGACGTCGATCCGCTGCGATTCGTCGAGCCGCTCGCGCGCATGCTGCATCCGTTCGATCTGCAGGGCGGTCTTGCGCAGCCATTCGCGGCCGATCCGCTGCGCATCGACCCGGTTCGAATGGATGATCATCTGGTTCCACACCAGCGAGCAGCTGCTGCCGACCACCGCCTGCGGCTCGCGGTGGGTGAAGATGATCCGCGCGTCCGGGAACACGCGAAGCAGCGCCGGCAGGTCGAGCATGTGCTGCGGCGTCTTCAGCACCCAGGGGCGCTGGTCGTCCTCGCCGCGCGCCCAGCCGACCAGCCGGAGCAGCCGCGCCATGTGCTCATAGGCCGGCGTGGCATCCTGACCCTCGGCCCAGCGGCCGTAGGTCGGCACGTTCCATTGCGCCTCGTGCTTCATGCCCCACATCGAGGCCACCAGCAGGCCGAGCTCCTCCTCCGGCTCGAGCGGGCCGGTCGGGTGGATCACCGCCGTGTTCGGATTGAGCCCGTGCACCAGCGCGAGGATGCGCCGCGCATAATCGCGCCGCTTGTCGGTTTCGCCGTGGCGGAACCCGGGACGCGGCGTCGGCGAGATCGTCTCGAAGAAGCGCAGGTGGGAAAAGCGTTCGTCCGATGCCAGCAGGCGGTGAAGCCGCGTCGTTCCCGAACGCATCGGACCGACCACGAACACCGGGCGCCGCAGGGCGCGCCGTTCGATTTCGGGATGCTCGCCCAGCCACTGCTGCGTCCACAGCCGGTCGCGCAGGACCTTTTCCAGTTGCCCGATGGCCCCGAACAGGCCGAGCGGGCTGAGCGAGGCTTCTTCCCGCAAAGCCTCCACCAGCAGGTCGAGGGGCCGGCGGAACCATTCGCTGCCGTAATCGTCCAACCCGGCCTGGCGCTCCACCTTCTCGCAGATCGCATCGGCATCCAGTTCCGGCGAAGTCAACAGACGCGACTTCCACAGCGCCGGAAAGACATGGTTCGCGGCGTTCACCAGCCGGGAAGGTCGAGGAAGACGTTGTTGTGATTTCATGCACCACCAGAACCTGTTGGGGCGGTGATTGTTTCGAAGCGAGCCGGATCGATCAAGAGGCGCATGCGATTTTGCTGGTCCGATTGTCCGCAATCGGACGGTTTTTCACCCGATCTTGCATGCAAGCCGAAGCCGACAGCTTCAGATTCCGTACCAGATCACCAGCAATATCGAGAGCGATACGGTCATGATCGCGACCAGCGGAATTCCCGAGCGGATGTAATCCTTGAAGGTGTAATCGCCCTCGGTGAGGATCATCATGTTGGTCTGGTAGGCGACCGGCGTCGCGTAGCACAGGTTGCAGCCGAACAGCACCGCCAGCACCAGCGGCTCGGCCGGCAGCTCCAGCGTCTGCGCCAGGTTGAAGGCGATCGGCGTACCCACGGCGGCCGCGGTGGTGTTCGAAGCGAAATTGGTGAGCAGCGTGACGAACAGCATGATCGAGGCCAGCACGGCGGCGGCGGGAACGTGCTGCAGGCCGGACGCCAGCAAGGTGCCGAGCCATTCCGCAGCGCCCGAATCCAGCACGAACTTGCCCAGCGCGATACTGGCGGCCACCAGCACGATGACCTTGGCTGAAAGCGCCCTGCCGACCCGCTCGAACTTCACGCAGCCGGTCGCGAACATCAGGATGGCGCCGGCTAGCGACGAGATCGCGATCGGCACGAGCCCGACGCTCGCCAGCCCCACCGAGCCGAGCATGATCGCCAGGGCCAGCTTGGCCTTGGTCGAGCGCGCCATTTCCTGGCCGCCTTCGAGCATCAGCAGCCCTTCGAGATCGGCGAAGGAGGAAAGGTCGTCCGGGAGCCCCATCACCAGCAGGACGTCGCCTTCCGCCATCGGCGCGTCGACGCTTTGCGGGCGGGTTTCGCGGAACGGCCGGCGCGCCTGGTGCACGCCCAGCACCGCGACGCCTTCGATCCCGGCGGCCTGCAAGGTATGGCCGATCAGCCGGCTGTCCGGCGCGATGATCATCTCGGCGACGATCAGGTCCTCGGTGGAGCGCTGACTGATCTTCATGATCCGGTCCACCAGCCAGACCGGGGCCAGCGAGGCGCCGAGCTTGCGGGCGGTCTCGCGCAGCGCATCGTAGGAACCGGTGACGGCTATCCGGTTGCCGACCTTGCCGGCCGGGTCCAGCTCGGGCTCGAAGCTGACGTCGTCGGGCATCATGTCCCGCAGCTCGTCGGGCTCCTTGCCGACGACCGACGAGGCCGCATCGACACGCAGCTTGGCGAGATAGGTGCGGGTTTCCTGGCTTATGGTGGAAGAATTGTCCGGCAGCAGGCGGGGCATCACCAGCCACATGTAGGGCAGCGCGACAAGCGCGCCGATCAGCACGATCGGGGTGAAGTGGAACACGCCGATCGGCTCCATGCCCAGATCGTTGGCGATCGAGACGACCAGCAGGTTCGTCGAGGTGCCGATCGAGGTGGACATCCCGCCGATCAGGATCGCAGCGTTCACGGGAATGAGGGTTTTGGACGGCGGCATGCCGCCGTTCGCGGCAAGCTGCGCCAGGATCGGGATCATCAGCACCAGCACCGGCGTGTCGTTGATGATCATGCTCATACCCAGGCACAAGACCAGGGTGACAAGCAGCCCGAGCTGGCGGTTCCACTTCCAGACCTTGTTCAGCGCCCGCGCCGCCGGATCGAGCGCGCCGGTCACGACCAGCCCCCGGCCGAGCACCATCAGCGAGCAGATCGTCACCAGCGCGTAGTGGCCGAATCCCTGGAAAGCCAGTTCCAGCCCCGCCCATTTGTCGTCCCCGGGCATCGGCGCGACGTACAGGCCGAGCGCGATCGCAGCCATGGTGAGCAGGGAGATGATCTCCACCCTCAGCCGGCCGTTGGCGAAGGCGTAGAACATCGCCCCGGCGAGCAGCATGGCGGCGATTGCATGTGGCGGAGGCATTATCATGCGTGTCGGATTAGCCTAAGGCGCGGGCACGGCAAAGCGGCACGATGCTCGCTGCATGCGGTCCGGGCGATCCGCCGAACGGCCGGTCTCACCTATTTTTCCCTCCACGTGACCTTGAACAGGTCGAATCGCCGGTCCTTGAGATTCTGCACCGCGCCGGACTGGCGGCTGGTCAGCAGGTCGTCGAGCGACAGGTCGGCAATCGCGATCGTTTCGGTGTTGGGGGCGGTATCGGCCGCCACGCCGTCGCGCGCGAAGGGGAAGTCGGACGGCGTCAGCACCGCGCTTTCGGCGTAGTGGATGTCCATGTTCTCGACATTGGGCAGATTGCCGACCACGCCGGACGTCACGACATAGCACTGGTTCTCCACCGCGCGCGCCTGGCAGCAATAGCGCACGCGCAGATAGCCGCGCCGCTCGTCCGTGCAGAAAGGCACGAACAGCAGCAGCGCGCCCTGGTTGACGAGGTGGCGGGCCAGTTCCGGGAATTCGGAATCGTAGCAGATCATCACCCCGATCGGGCCGCAGTCGGTCGGGATCACGCTGGCGCCGTTGCCGCCCTTGATGTTCCACCAGCGGCGTTCGGATGGCGTGGGGTGCAGCTTTTCCTGCGTGTGGGTCGAACCGTCGCGCAGGAAGACGTAGCTGATGTTGAGGATCTCGCCATTTTCGGTGCGGGTCGGGTGGGAGCCGCCGATGATGTTGATGTTATAGCTGACCGCCATCCGCTCCATGAAGGCGCAGTAGCGCTCGGTGTAGTCGGCGACTTTCTCGATGGCCTCGGTGGGGGCCAGCTTCTGCTTCTCGATCGAAAGCAGTTCCAGCGTGAACAGTTCGGGAAAGGCGACGAAATCCGACTTGTAGTCCGAAGCGACGTCCACCCAGTATTCGACCTGCTCCTCGAACTCGTCGATCTTGGTGATCCCGCGCATCTGGAACTGCACCGTGGCGACGCGCACCGAGGAAGGCAGCCGCGCCCGCCTGCCCTGGAACCGGATAGCGGTCTCTGGAGGCGCCAGCGGGTTCGCCCAGTACATCAGCACGGCATGGCCGCCGCTTTCCTTGTCGCTGGGCAGGTAGTCGGTCAGGATGAATTGCGGCTCGTAGCCCTGGTTGAGCTGGAACATGATGACGTTGTCGCGCAATTGCTTCTCGCGCACGGCATCGAGATAATCCTCCGGATCGGGAAATTTCCTGCGGCGCCGGGCATAGCCGGGCATGCGCCCGCCGAAGGCGATCCCCTTCAGCTCAAGGTTCTGGCACAGTTCGCGCCGCTTGCGGTAGAAGCGCTCGCCGATGCGCAGGCGGCGGAAATCCGGATCGACGCAGACTTCGAAACCGTAGAGGATGTCGCCGTCCTCGGCGGGCGGGCGGCCGAAACCGCCGGCGGTGATCTCGCTCCAGGTGTGGGGCGACAGGGCCTGTTCCGATGTCACCACCATCGTCGAGCAATGGCCGACGATCGTCCCTTCGTATTCGGCGACAAGCTGGCCTTCGGGAAAATTGTTGATCTGGCCGCGTATCTCCGCCTGCGTGAAGGCGTTGGGCTTGCCGTAGACCTTCGCCGATAGGACGGAGATGGCGCGGGCGTCCTGGCTGCGCGCCTGGCGGATAACCAGTTTCGCCTTGGACTGGGTCGACTTGGACTGGGTCGTCTTGGATTGCGGCATCGCCACCACTTAGGGACAAAACCGCTGCAATCCCAGTGGCGGCTCCAATTGCGTTGCAGCTTCGCCCCGTGTTCCATAGGCTTATCCCCATGTTAGTGGACCGGGAGGGAACAGGATGGGATTGCTGGACGCACACGAGGCGATGAAGGGGAAGCTGGCCGTGGTGGTCGGCGGCGCTGCCGGCCATCTCGGGCGCGGGGTGACGCTGGGCCTCGCAAAGGAAGGCGTCCGGATCATCTGCTGCGACAACGACCGCGAAGGGCTGGAAACCATCGTCGGCGAAGTCGAGGCGCTGGGCAGCACGGTGACGCCGATCTACGGCGACGTCATGGACCCGGCCTCGCTCGACGCCTTCTGGGACGAAGTCGGGAAGCTCACCGACCATATCGACATCCTGGTCAATGTCTGCGGCGGCGTCGCCCGCATGCTGTTCGAACATACCAGCCGCGAATCCCACGCGGAGAACATCCGCTACAATTACGGCTATCACATCGACAGCTGCCAGCGTGCGATCCCACTGCTGCGCAAGAGCGGGAACGGTGGCGCGATCGTCAATTTCACCACCATCGAGGCGCATCGCGGCGCCGCCACTTTCGCGGTCTACGCCGGGGCCAAGGCGGCGCTGACCAATTTCAGCCGCGCGCTCGCGGTAGAGCTGGGCAAGGACATGATCCGGGTCAACTGCCTCGCCAGCGACACCAGCCCCGCCCGCACCACCAACGCGGCGCTCGCGGCCGAGGACTTCGAGCGGCTCGCCGAATGCGCACCCGAGACGATGGACGAGGCGATGAAGATCTACGTGCCGCAGAAGCGCGCGCCGACGGTGGAGGAAGTGGTCGACGGCGTGATCTTCCTCGTCAGCGACCTTTCGCGCACGGTCACCGGCACGACGCTGTTCGTCGACGGCGGCACGCAGGCCGCTTTCGGCTTCCTCGACTGGCCCGGCGGCGACAGCTTCATGCCGGCACCGCTGGGCGGGGCGATGAAGATGATGTTCGGCTGAGTTTCAGCCTGCGAAGGCCGTTCTGTCGGCGGACGATCCGCCGTGGTTCCCGTGCCAGTCTACCCGGCGAAGCTCCGCGCTGCCTGCATTGCAGGAAACATTGCCGTTCAGGCCCCGGGCGATGCGGCTGGCGTCGGCGCGACGACCGGTTCATCGGGTGGACGAACAATCAAGATTTCAACACCCTCGGCCGATTTCGCTTTCGCTTCCAGTTTGCGCAGGCGCGTCGAACGCGCTTCAACAATGGTTGCCCGGCTGCCTATGCCCTGCTTGCTCAAGGTTCCGGCCACGAGCTCGACATTCGCGCGAGCCGCTTTCTGCTCGTCCTCGCTGGCGTTCCTGCCCGAGAAACCTGCCAGAGCGAGGTTCTCCAAGCCCCAGCGGTCGATAGCCCATACCGCCAGTTCGAGCTGGTCGCCGGCCGTTCGCGCCCCGTCCTCGACGGCAATCGGTATGACGAGGCTTTCCGGCGCGGGCGGGATAATGTGCACGCGCCAGCCCTGTCCCACCTTCGCGATCTTGGTTTCCAGCGCCTTGTAGGCTGCAAGCGTCCAGCCTTCTCCGGTGACCGGGACGACTTGCACGGTCCGTTCGGTCCGGTTGACCCAGAGCGCCTGTACCGGCAGCCCCAGTTCAGCGCGGATTGCCGTGAGCGGCGGAACGTCGCGAGCGATGCCAGCCACGGTCCGTTCGACCGCGGTGTCCACAATCGCCCGTGTCTCGGACAGAAGGTCGGACGCCACCACCTGCTGAATGTTGAGCTGCAGATCTGTCCCGAGACTCGCTGTCAATCGCTTTGCAATGATCTGCTCGGCGTCATTGCGGTAGCCGGGAGCGATGAGGACAGCATCGATCTCGGGCTCTCCACGAAGCGGCCACTTCACTTCGAGTTGGGCCACGTTGGAGCGCTTCAACTGCAATTCTTCCTGCAGGATGCGCCGCGTCAGCACTACGGTGTTGGCCTCGCGCGTCACACGATAGAGTGTGAGTGCCAGCGGCGTGGCGAGAACGAGGAAGGCCATCACGCCCATGACGACATAGCGCGGACTGAGTTCGACCTTGGCGATCGGGCGTGCCGCGCCGCTGAGCCGCGCGACCAGCGCGAAGGAGAACGAAATCGCTGCGAGGTTCGTGAGGAACAGCAGGAACGCGCCGCCCATGAACGCGGCATTGCCGACAGCTATGCCATATCCGACAGTGGCCAGCGGCGGCATCAGCGCGGTCGCGATGGCGACACCGATGGCGGTTGCGCCGCGTTGCCAGACAGTCGCGAAGGCGCCGGCCATGCCGGAGAGCGTGGCGATGGCGAGGTCGAGCAGGGTCGGTTCGGTGCGCGCAATGATTTCCGGGGTGGCGTTGCGGATCGGGCTCAGCCAGGTCAGGGCGATGCTGACAAGGATGCCGATCGCCGAACCGACCGCCACGACCTTCGCCGCATCCTTGATCTGACGACCATCGAGGGAGGCAAAGCCGAAACCCATCGACGCAATCGGCCCCATCAGCGGCGAGATCAGCATCGCGCCGATCACAACGGCGCTGGAGGACTGCAGCAAACCAAGCGCGGCGATTCCGGCGGACAGGCCGCACATGAGCATGTAGGACTTGGAAAGCTCCCCGTCCTGCTGGACGGTGTTGCGCAGCGCTGGCCCCTTGTCGCCCGAAAGGTCCGGAAACAGGCCCGTCTTGTCCAGCTGGTTGCGAGTGGATTGTGCGGCAGCGCGCAGATACTCACGCACTCCGCCGAGCGCGCCGCTTACCCCTGAAGAAACACGCATTCGCGGATTGCTTTCATTCTATCCAAGGGCGCCCAAATACAAAGCTACCCGGCCCGATGGCAATCGGGATTTTCGCTCCCCGACTGCCGTGTCCGGGCCGGCTTGGCGATCCGCAATCGAACCGCGAGCGGCGCCAAGGGGAATGGCCCTGATTTCAGCGTGTTAACGCGATCATGCGTGCTTCGAGGCCGGCTCAATACCTTCCGGCAACGCCATACCGAGCGACTGGGCGGGCATTCGGGTGCAGCCGGCCCATGCCTCTCTCATCGCGTCGTCGCAGGTCTGCCTGCGCCCGAATCTGCCCTTTTTGGGCGCTTCTTGCATCGGTTCGTCGCACGATGCGCTCGAATTGCCCGCTACGGTGTTGCCGGGAGTGATCGCGTGCCAGAAAGGTTGGCGCGAAACACGCAGGCCCGGCCGGCGCAGTTTGGAGGAGTAGCGAAATGAATGTCATGTCCAAGAGGCCAGCAGTTCTCTGCCTGATCGCCATGCTCGCCGTGCCCGCCTCGGGCAGCGTGGCAGCGCAGGAGCTGGATCCCTACGAAGGCGAAGTCGGCACGACCGTCCTGGGCTCGCCTCCGGCCGACCTGACCGGCCTGAACGCCGGCCCCGAGATCGAAGGCTTCATCGCCGCGCGCAGCGGCGACAGGATGAAGGTGATGAGCGCCGACGGCACCAGCACGGTGATCGCCATCAGCGAAGGAACCGAAATCAGGGGCAGCGGTGGCTTTCTCGGCCTCAATCGCAGCAAGCTTGGCATGGATTCGCTGCTCAACGGCCTGCCGGTTACCGCCAGGACGGTCGAATGGGGCGGCGGCCTGGTGGCCAGCCGGGTCGAGCTGAAAAGCAAGGATCTCAAGACCGCGGCGATGATCCGCAACGGCACCGCCCAGGGCTTCGCCGAGCAGACCGCAGCCACCGAAGCGCTGCGCGGCCGCATGGGCGATATCGACAAGTACAACATCAAGGGCACGACCAACGTCTATTTCGACACCGGCAAGTGGCGGCTGACGCCCATGGCCGAGGCCGAGCTCTGCGCCGCGGCAAGCCAGGCCGAATCGATGAACAACGCCCTGCTGCTGGTTGTCGGCTACACCGATTCGGTCGGCAGCCAAGAATACAATCAGGTGCTCAGCGAGCGGCGGGCGGGCCGCGTCGTCAATTACCTGCAGCAGTCCTGCGGCTGGAAACCCTATCGCATGCTGACTCCGACCGGGATGGCGGAAGCCGACCCGATGGCGGACAATACCACCGCCGCAGGCAGAAGGCAGAACCGCCGCGTTTCGGTGAACATCCTCGTCAGCAAGGGCCTTGACGGCCTGTAAGACGCGCGGGAGGCGGGTTCGCCTGCTCCCGGATTTTCGGCCGGCAGGGATTTACCTGTCTTCGAGGCATCGCACCCATCAGCATGCCCGCTTCCGGAATCGTATTCGCGGAAGCGGGCATGCCTTCGGGGGATAGCGGATACACAAATCGGGTTCGGTCTAGCCCGGCAACGACACCGCATCGGTAACGTGGATAAGGCCGTTCGAGGCGGCGAGATCGGCAGCCACGACTGTGGCCATGCCGCCGTTTTCATCGGTCAGGATGACGCTGTCGCCATCCAGCCGTGCCGTCAGGACGCCGCCTTGCAGGGTCGTCAGTTCGGCCGACCCGCCATTCTTGCCGATCAGGCCGACGAGGTCGGCTGCCGATACCCGGCCGGAAACGACGTGATAGGTCAGCACGGCCTGCAGCTTGGCCTTGTTCCCGGGCTCGAGGAGCGTCTGCACCGTACCTTCGGGCAAGCCGTCGAACGCCTGGTCGGTCGGCGCGAAGACCGTGAACGGGCCGGATCCGGACAGGGCACCTGCCAGGTCGGCAGCCTTGACCGCGGCGACCAGCGTCTGGTGCTGCGACGAAGCCATGGCCGTTTCCACGATCGTGCTTGCCTGGTGGTGACCGGCTTCGTGATGGCCGGCAGTGGCGGGATAGGCCGTTGCGAGCAACAGGCCGGCGGCTAGCGTAGGGAGCATTTTCATCTTCGATCTCTCCGGGATTCGCTTGTCGGGATTGCCGCCGCCATGAACGCGACAGCCGCAACGAAACTGCCCTGCGTTCCGACCGCTCTCAATACGGCCTTGAGTACAGGTTTCGCTGTGACGCTGAATGGGCAACATCATGCAAGTATTGATTCTGTCACCGCGCCTTGAACCGAAGAGTTCGTTGCAGGGCGCGACCACGAGACTTGGCTTTGTCTAGCGCTTTTTCACAATCCCGTTGCCCGGCGTCCGTCAACGGCCTGCGCTTGGCCTCGCCCTCATGACAATTGCCGGCCAGCGGATACGGGCCTGCGTGGTCGGAGCCTCGGGCGGGATCGGCCGCGCCTTGTGCGAGCGGCTGGCGCAGCAGGATCGAGTGGCGCGGATCTACGCAGGCGCTCGCAGCCCGGCAGGGCTGGCGCACGATAAGGTCACAAGCTTCGCCTTCGACCTGCTCGACGAAGGATCGATCGCAGCCGCCGCGCAGGAGATCGCCAAGGACGGGCCGCTCGATCTTGCGATTGTGGCGACAGGCGTGTTGCAGACGGAAAAATTGCGGCCGGAGCGAAGCTGGCGCGCGCTCGAGGCGCCTGACATTGCCAGCGCCTTCGCCGTCAATGCTATCGGCCCGGCGCTGATCGCCAAGCACATACTACCCTTGCTCCGCCGCGATGCGCGAGCGGTGTTTGCCGCCTTGTCGGCAAGGGTCGGCTCGATCGGGGACAACCGGCTGGGCGGCTGGCACAGCTATCGCGCATCGAAAGCGGCCTTGAACCAGCTGGTGCGCAACTTTGCGATCGAGCTGGCGAGACGCAATCCCGGGGCGATTGCCGTCACGTTGCATCCGGGTACCGTCGACACCGCCCTTTCCAGGCCCTTCCAGCGCGGCTTGCCGCCCGGACAGCTTGTATCGCCGCAGGCAAGCGCGGAAAACCTGCTCGATGTGATCGGGCAGCTCGTACCGGAACAGAGCGGCCAATTGCTGGCCTGGGACGGTTCGCAAATCCCGTTCTGACGGGACAGCGTTCCAGGCATGTGCCGACGGCAAGGCGGGCGTGCCGCCATGCCGTCGGCTGGGGCCTAGATGAAGATCGTCTGCGGCGGCTCCATCAACGCGTAAGTGAGGGTGAACAGCAGGACGCTGGTGATTGCGGCTGCCGCCACACTGGTGAATTTTCCGAGGGGCTGGTCCATGATCCATTTCCTGTTTCTGAAGTAAGCCTGGGCGAACCGGCGGTCAGGCCACGGAAACCGCGGCGCTGATCCATGTGAGCGAGAGCGCGAGGACAGTCAGCGGCAGGCTGATGCCGAGCACGTACCTCACGACACGTTCCTCGCTGCCCGCACGGACAGCTTCGGTGGCAATGACGATGGGCTTGCGCGGGGGATTCATCATCGAAGTTCTCCTTTGAGCTGTGATGCCTGAGCATGCGAAAGATGCGGAACCGATCACGCAGCCACAACCTGTCCGAAGGGGCATTGCACGGGCGGTCTGAGGAAGGTTGCAAGGCCGGTGCCGGCACGGGTCGCTGGAAGATACCGACAGCCGGCCTTGCCGGGATGCAATTGGCGGTGCGGCCGGTCCCGCGCCACCTGTCCCTTGGGGCAATCCTCGCCAGAAAAAAACGGGCCCGGCGCAAGATGCAGCCGGGCCCGGCGTTCGAGGGGTAGCAAGGCCGGTTCAGGGAGAGGTCGCGGAGTGATGCGGACTGCCGGCCTTGCCCTGCCCTTTTGCCTGCCCGATCCGGTGAGGACTACCTGTCCCTAGGGGCAATCGTCAGTAACCGGCCTCTATCGCGACACGGATCGCGTCGGCGGCGGTCTTCACGCCCAGCGACCGGAACATGGCCGCCCGGTGCATCTTGATGGTGCGCTCGCTGAGGCTGAGGTCGTAGGCGATCTGCTTGTTGAGCTTGCCCTGCGCCATTTCGATCAGGATTTCACGCTGGCGCGGGCTGAGCTTCGCGATGCGGTCATAGGCATCGCCGCGCCGCTCGTCATTGGCGCGCACCTTCTCGTCGGAAATCTCCACCTGCGATCCCAGGAAGTATTCCAGCTCGCCAGCCGCGTCGAAGATCGGCGCGACCATCACCGCATTGCGAAACGGCGTTCCGTCCTTCCTGTAATTGAGGATCTCGACCATGGTCGGCCGCTGCATCCTGATGCCGGTGCGCAAGGCCTCGGTCAGCCAGGGCTCGGTATCCGGGCCGGACAGGAACCGGCAATTGTGGCCGATGATTTCCTCGCGGTCGTACCCGGTCAGCGCGACGAAGGCGTCATTGCAGGCAACGATCGGATTATCCGGCAGGCGAGGATTGCTCACCACGGCGGCGATCGCGCTGGAAGCAATGAGGTCTGACGGGTCCATCGGCAGAGGCTAACGGATCGGCCGGATGAAGGGAAGAATGCCCTTTGGTGCAGGTTGTCCGGTGCCATACCGCGCCGCATTGGTGGGAAAACCAATCCCAACCGGCGCAAGTCAGGAGCCTGCCATGAACTACATCGCGAACGATTGCTTCGATGTCGAAGAGGACGGCAAGATCTTCGTGCCGCAGGACGTCCAGGATGCCGTGAAGACGCTTATCCTGTGGGCCGGAGACGAACCGTCCCGCGAGGGTCTGGCCGACACGCCCCGGCGTGTTGCGCGGGCATGGCGCGAATACTGCCGCGGATATCTGGAAGATCCCGCCGCCCACCTGTCGCGGACGTTCGAGGAAGTCGGCGGCTATGACGAAGTGGTGCTGCTGAAGGACATTCCCTTCCAGTCGCATTGCGAGCACCACATGGCGCCGATCACCGGCAAGGCGTCGATCGCCTACCTGCCGAACGACCGCGTGGTCGGCATTTCCAAGCTGGCGCGGGTGCTGCACGGCTTCGCCCACCGCCTGCAGGTGCAGGAGCGCCTCACCGCCGAAGTCGCGCAATGCATCTGGGACCACCTGAAACCGCAGGGCGTGGCCGTCGTCATCGAAGCGCAGCACGGCTGCATGACCGGGCGCGGCGTCTGCACGCCGGGCGTCGGCATGGTGACGAGCCGGCTGATGGGCTGCTTCCTCGACGATCCGAAAAGCCGCGAGGAAATACTTTCACTGATGGGGCGCTGCTGAAGCTGCGTCCCGGTCTGGCGGCAACACGGAACGGTAGGACACACGATGCGGATCGGGATCGTCGGAGCCGGCATGGCGGGCCTTGCCTGTGCGCGGGTGCTTGCGGATCGCGGCGGCGACATATGGCTGTTCGACAAGGGCAGAGGCCCGGGCGGCCGCATGTCGACGCGCCGCGTCGCGACACCCCTCGGCGAGGCCGCGTTCGACCATGGCGCGCAATATTTCACGGCGCGCCACCCCCGCTTCGTCGAAGTCGTGAACGGATGGCAGCATCGCGGGCTGGTTGCGCCATGGCCCGAAGCCCATGCGGAAGCCTGGGTGGGCGTGCCGGGAATGAACGCCGTGATCGGCGACATGGCGCGTCGCCACAAGGTTGCCTTCGGCGAGATCGTCAAATCGCTGGAGCAGCGCGGCGACGGCTGGCATTTCCGGCTCGATGCGGGAGTGGCCGGTCCTTTCGACCTGGCGATCCTGGCGGTTCCCGCCGAACAGGCGGCAACGCTGATTTCCCTGCATGATTTCGAGATGGCGCGGGTTGCGATTCGCGCCCGCTCGAAACCGTGCTGGACGGGCCTTTTCGCATTCGGCGAGCGGCTTGCGACCGCGCAGGACGTCTTCAGGGACCGGGGCATCATCGCCTGGGCCGCGCGAAACAGCGCGAAGCCCGGCCGCAGGGGTCCGGAAAGCTGGGTGGTGCAGGCCCAGCCGAGCTGGACCGAGGCCCATTGCGAAGACGATCGGGACGATGTTTCGCAGGCCCTGCTCGATGCGCTGGCAAGCGAACTGGGGGTGGCGCGGCCCGATCCCGTCGCCGCCGCCGCGCATCGCTGGCGGTTCGCCATGTCCAACGGCACCGGCGACCAGGCCCTGTGGAACCCGGGAAAGCAGCTCGGCGTCTGCGGCGACTGGCTGATGGGACCCCGGGTCGAATCCGCCTGGCTGTCCGGGCACCTGCTGGGCCAGCGCATCGTCGGCAATGCGGATGACGGAGAAGCATACCTGCGCACGGCGTGATCGATACGGCCCAAAGGTCGTATTGAGCTCCGGCGGTTTTCGGCCATCTTCGCGAACAAGGAGACAGCCCATGTTCGGCACATTCAAATCGAGGCGGATCGAAGTCGCAGCCCTGGTCGCCATACTGGCACACGCCGCCGTCATTTCCGTGGCAGGCTTCGGACTTGCGTAACCCGGCGGACAAGCAGGCCAGAACGTGCGACCGCTTCCGGCCCTACCCCCGTCCGCGATAGGGTGGCACGCCCTGGTCCGGCAGCCACAACCCTTCGGGCGGCGGGCCGGACTGCCAGAACACGTCGATCGGGATGCCGCCGCGCGGATACCAGTAGCCGCCGATCCGCAGCCACCTCGGCTTCATCTCGTCGAACAGGCGCTGGCCGATGCCGACCGTCACGTCTTCGTGGAATCCCGAATGGTTGCGGAAGGAGCCGAGGAACAGCTTCAGGCCCTTCGATTCCACGATCGTCTCGTCCGGCGCATAGTCGATCACGAGATGGGCGAAATCGGGCTGGCCCGTCACCGGGCACAGCGACGTGAATTCCGGCGCGGCGAAGCGCACCAGGTAAAGCTGGCCCTTCCTGGGGTTGGGCACGTAATCGAGCGCCGCTTCCTCAGGCGAGGCAGGCAGCGCACTCTGCTGGCCCAGATGGACGGTTTTCGGGCTTTCGTCGCTCATATGCGCAGTCCATGCCCTTGGCCGGCGCGATTGGGAAGCCCCCTCGACGCGCAGGGCCGTGCTGGCTAGTCCTTCGGGCAATCGCGCAGAAAGGAAATTCGCAAGTCATGGACAGCCTCGTCACGACCGACTGGCTCGCCGGGGAAATGGTATCGGGCGACCTGCGGATCGTCGATGCGTCCTACCACCTGCCCGCCGCCGGACGTGACGCGGCCGCGGAGTACGAGGCGGCGCATATTCCCGGCGCGGTGTTCCTCGATCTGGCAAGCCTGGTCGATGCCGCCGCTCCGGTCGAGAACACGCTGCCCCCGCCAGAGACCTTCGCACGACGGATGGGCGAACTGGGCATCGGCGAGCACGACCGCATCGTCGTATACGACGACAGCGAGGTGAAGACGGCGGCGCGGGCGTGGTTCATGCTGAGGATGTTCGGAGCGCAACGCACCGCGATCCTCGACGGCGGGCTCGCGAAGTGGAAGGCGGAAGGCCGCCCGCTCAGCTCCGGCAGGCAATCCCCGCCCCACGCGAGATTCAGCGCGCAGGCGGCAGGCGGACGGGTGCGGAGCAAGGCCGACCTGATCGGCAATCTGGCCAGCGGCGCCGAGCAGGTCGTCGACGCGCGCGGCGCGCCGCGTTTCACCGGGGAGGAACCGGAAACCCGGCCCGGCATCGCCTCCGGCCATATCCCCGGTTCGCTGAACCTTCCCTACAAGCAGCTGTTCGATGCGGACGGGACCTTCAGGGATACCGACGGCCTGCGCGGCGCGTTTGCGGCGGCGGGCGTCGATCTTTCGTCCCCGGTCGTGACCACCTGCGGCAGCGGCGTGACCGCCTGCGTGCTCGCCTTCGCCATGCATCTGCTCGGCAAGGTCGATTTTGCGCTCTATGACGGTAGCTGGACCGAATGGGGCGCCGATCCGCAGACGCCCAAGGCAACGGGAGCGACGTGAATTGGCGAAGGGAAACAGGCCCACATCCCCGGACACCAGGCTCGTTTCGGCCGGCCGGCGCAAGGAATGGACCGGCCCGGTCGTCAATCCGCCGGTCTGGCGCGCCAGCACGCATCTCTACGACAATATGGCCGAGCACCGCGACGGCCCCCGGCACAACGAGGACGGCCGCTTCTTCTACGGTCGCCGGGGCGCACCGACGCAGTGGGCGCTGGCCGAAGCGCTGACCGAGATCGAGCCGGGAGCGGCCGGAACCATGCTCTATCCGTCCGGCGTCGCGGCCATCGCCGGCGCGCTGCTCACCGTGCTGCGCCCGGGCGACGTGCTGCTGATGACCGACAACGCCTATGATCCCAGCCGCGCGATGGGCAAGGGGCTGCTCAGGGATTTCGGCGTCGAGACGCGCTTCTTCGACCCGCTCGACGTGGCCGGTTTCGAAGCGACGATCTGCGGGCAGAGCCGGGCCGTGCTGCTGGAATCCCCCGGAAGCCTGACGATGGAGGTGCAGGACGTTCCCGCGCTTGCCGAAATCGCGCGCCGCCACGGGCTGGTCTCGCTGATCGACAATACCTGGGCGAGCCCGCTCGGCCTTCCCGCGCTCGAACGCGGGGTGGACATCTCGATCATGTCGCTCACCAAGCATGTCGGCGGCCATTCCGACCTGATGATGGGCAGCGTCTCGGCCGGCGAAGAGCTTTACGCCAGGCTGCGCAAGCGGGCGCAGTCGCTGGGCCAGGTGGTCTCGCCCGACGATGCGGCGCTCGCCCTGCGCGGGCTGAGGACGCTCGGCGTCAGGCTGGAGCGCGAGACGGCCAGCGCGCTGGAAGTCGCGGGCTGGCTGGCCGACCGCCCGGAAGTGGCGTTGGTGATGTGCCCGATGCTGCCCGGATCGCCCGGCCACGATCTGTGGCAACGCGATTTCACCGGCGGCTGCGGACTGTTCAGCTTCGTGCTGAAAGGCGGCGATGCAGCGCGGCGCGACCGCTTCATCGACGCGCTGGAGCTGTTCGGCATCGGCTATAGCTGGGGCGGGTTTGAAAGCCTTGCCATTCCCGTCGATCCGGCGCCGATCCGCAGCGTCGCCGCCTGGCCGCCTGCCGGTCTGGACGGAACCGATCGCTTCGGCATACGTTTATCGATCGGGCTGGAAGATCCGGCCGACCTGATCGCCGACCTGGAAAACGCCTTCGCAGCCATGGACCCGAAATGATAACCGACAGCGCACCAGCTCCCAGTGAAAGTGCGGCGGAAGCCGCCACAGTAACGTCACCGGCTCCCGAGGCGACGCCCGAAGCCGCCTCGTCGGTGGCCGACGAGACGCTGAAGGCGGCGGTGGGCATCAAGGAAGCCGTCGCCTCGAAAAGCCATACTGTCGGCAGCATCGTCGAAACGCTGGACAGCTACCGGATCGGCGTGGGCGACAGCTACGTGTCGCTGTGGGGCGCGCTCGTGGTCGTCATGGTGCTCGTCGCGGTCCTGGTGCTGGCGCGCGTCGGCAGCAGGCTGGCGAAGATGCTGTTCAACAAGCTCACGCGCCTCGATGCGACGCAGAGGCTGCTGGGCGAGAAGCTGGTCTCGATCGCCGTGTGGGTCATCGCGATCCTGATCGGCATCGACGTTCTCGGCATAGATCTCACCGCCCTCGCCTTCTTCTCCGGCGCCTTCGGCCTCGCCATGGGTTTCGGCCTGCAGAAGACCTTCGGCAACCTGATCTCCGGCATCATCCTGCTGATGGACCGCTCGATAAAGCCCGGCGACGTCATCGCCGTAACCGATGCCGCCGGCAACGAAAGCTTCGGCCAGATCCGCAAGATCGGCATCCGCGCGGTTTCGATCATCACCCGCGACCGCAAGGAATACCTGATTCCCAACGAGAACCTGATGATCAACCAGGTCGAGAACTGGTCCTATTCCTCCCGCCACGTGCGCATCCAGGTGCCGGTGGGCGTTTCCTACAAGGCCGACATCAAGCAGGCCGAAGAGCTGATGCTGAAAGCCGCCGACCAATGCGATCGCGTGCTCAAGGACCCGGCTCCCACGGTCTGGCTCGACGCCTATGGCGACAGCTCGGTCAATTTCGTCATCCATTGCTGGATCACCGATCCCGAGCAGGGGGTCGGCAATGTCCGCTCCGAAGTGCTCAAGGCGCTGTGGTGGCTGTTCAAGGAAAACGACGTCGAAATCCCCTTCCCGCAACGCGACATCAATCTGCGGGAGAACGAGGCTTTTCAGGAGCTTATCGACGCCATGCGAGACCGGCCCGCAAAGCCGGAAAACGACGCCTAAAGCTTACCTTATCGCCGCCCAAAGCATTCTCGCTGGCAATTTGCCGCGCCTGAAGCCAATTGGCGGCCATGCAAGAAACCGTTCACAATACCGGAACCGTTTATCTCGTCGGCGCCGGTCCGGGCGATCCGGACCTGCTGACGCTGCGCGCCGCGCGGCTGATCATGAATGCGCGGCTCATCGTCCATGACGGGCTGGTCGATCCGGCGATCCTCTCGATGGCGCGCAAGGGCGCGCGGCTGGTATCGGTCGCCAAGCGCCGCTCGCGCCACAGCATGCCGCAGCCGGAGATCAACGCGCTGCTGGTCGCCGAAGCGCTCGCCGGCAAGGATGTCGTGCGTCTCAAGGGCGGCGATCCCTTCGTCTTCGGGCGCGGCGGCGAGGAAGCCGAAGCCTGCCGCGCGGCGGGCGTGCCGGTGGAAGTCGTACCGGGCATCAGCGCCGCGCTGGGCGCCGCCGCTGCGGCGCAGATCCCCCTCACCCATCGCGATTGCGCGAGCATCGTCAGCTTCGTCGCCGGCCAGTGCAAGGGACTGACGGACCAGGACTGGGCCGGCCTTGCCGGCAAGGGCCGCACCCTGGTGATCTACATGGGCGTCGCGACATCCGAAGCGATCGCCGAGAAACTGATCGCGGACGGGCTTTCGCCCGACATGCCGGTCGCGGTGATCGAGAATGCGACGCGCCCCGACATGCGCGTCCTGCGCGCCGAGCTTGCCGGCCTGCCTGCGCTGGTCAACGGCGCGCGGGTGAAGAGCCCGGCGCTGATCGTGATCGGCGAAGTCGCGGCCGAACCGGAAACCGAACTGCGCGCGTTCGCGCGGGAGAACCTGACAATGGAGTTTGGGCAGTGAAGATATTGACGGGCAACGACCTGAAGACGGGGGCCGTCACCTGGTGGGACGGCTCCGGCTGGTCGCTCCATGTCGAGGATTGCGCCGACGTCGGCGACAAGGGCGAGGATATCATCGCCCGCGAACAGGCCGCGCGGCGCGTCTTCGCGGCCTATGTGATCGACGGCGAGAAAACGGACGGAGGTATCCGCCCGGCGCATATCAAGGACCGCATCCGCGCGCTCGGCCCCACCGTGCGCCCCGACCTGACGCTGAAGCCGGCCGATCCCGAAGCCGGCAACTGGGTGATCTGATGTACAAGTACGACCAATACGACCACGCGATGGTGGAAGCGCGCGTCGCCGAATTCCGCGACCAGACCCGCCGCCGCCTCGACGGCAGCCTGACCGAGGAACAGTTCCGCCCGCTGCGGCTGATGAACGGCCTTTACCTGCAGCTCCATGCCTACATGCTGCGTGTCGCGGTGCCCTACGGCACGCTCAATTCGCGGCAGATGCGCATGCTCGGCGACATCGCCGACAAGTACGATCGCGGCTACGGCCATTTCACCACGCGCCAGAACATCCAGTACAACTGGATCAAGCTGGAAGACGCGCCGGACATCCTGGCCGACCTCGCCACGGTGGAAATGCACGCGATCCAGACCAGCGGCAACTGCATCCGCAACATCAGCTCCGACCAGTATGCCGGTGCGGCCGCCGACGAGCTGGTCGATCCGCGCCCCTATGCCGAGCTGCTGCGCCAGTGGTCGAGCTTCCACCCGGAATTCACCTACCTGCCGCGCAAGTTCAAGATCGCGGTGATCGCCAACGAGACCGACCGCGCGGCGATGCGGCTGCACGACATCGGCATCAAGCTGGTGAAGAATGACGCCGGTGAAGTCGGCGCCCGGTTCTATGTCGGCGGCGGCATGGGCCGCACCCCGATGATCGCGCCGATGATCCGCGAGTTCGTGCCGCTCGACCAGCTCGTCACCTATGCCGAGGCGTGCCTGCGCGTCTACAACCGCTACGGACGACGCGACAACAAGTACAAGGCGCGGATCAAGATCCTCGTCCACGAGATCGGCGCGGAGGAATACACGCGCCAGGTGGAAGAGGAATTCGCCCACCTGCTCGGCCAGGGCGTCGAACCGCCGATCGCCGAGCTGGAGCGGATCATGGCCTTCTTCGCCGACCCTCCGTTCGAAGCCGGCGCGGCCGGGGAAATCGACCGGTCCGACCCCGATTTTGCCCTGTGGGTCGACCGCAACTGCCATGAGCACAAGCAGGCAGGCTACGTCATCGCAACCGTCAGCCTGAAGCCGGTCGGCGGTATCCCCGGCGATGCCAGCGCCGACCAGATCCGGCTGATGGCGGACCTTGCGAAGGAATACTCCTTCGACGAGCTGCGGGTCACGCACGCGCAGAACATCGTCTTCCCGCATGTCAGGAAAGCCGATCTCTATACGCTGTGGCAGAAGCTCGACACGGCAGGGCTCGGCACCGCCAATCTCGACCTGATCGGCGACATCATCGCCTGCCCGGGCCTCGATTACTGCAGCCTCGCCAACGCGCGCTCGATCCCGATCGCGCAGAAGATCTCCGAGCGTTTCGCGCAGGGCGGGAAAGAGGACGCGATCGGCGAGCTCAAGCTCAAGATTTCCGGCTGCATCAACGCCTGCGGCCACCACCACGCGGGTCATATCGGCATCCTCGGCGTCGACAAGAAAGGCGTCGAGAATTACCAGCTGCTGCTCGGCGGTTCCGAAGCCGAGGATACCTCGCTGGGCCGCATCACCGGCCCCGGTTTCGACGAGGACGGGATTGTCGACGCGGTGGAGAAGGCGACCGACGTCTATTTGGCCCAGCGCAAGGACGGCGAGCGTTTTCTCGATACCTATCGCCGCATCGGCATCGATCCGTTCAAGGAGGCGATCTATGAGTGACACCCAGCTGCGCTTCCGCGACGACGAGCCGGTCGCCGATCCCGCCGTCACCGTCGACAGCTTCGGCGACCAGTCCAACGCCGCCGCCGTCCGCATCGAGCCGGGCGACGATGCGCGCGACCTGCTGCCCTTTCTCGACCGGCTGAAGCTGGTGGAAGTCAATTTCCCGGTGTTCGGCGACGGGCGCGGCTATTCCGCCGCCCGCATCCTGCGCGAGGCCGGCTACACCGGCGAGCTGCGGGCAGTGGGCGACGTGCTGATCGACCAGCTGGCGGCGATGCGCCGCTGCGGCTTCGACAGCTTCGCGCCGGAAGCGCCGCTCGATCCCGCCGACGCCGAAGCCGCGCTCGCCCGCTGGCCGGACGTCTACCAGTCGGCCGCGGATGCCCGCGCGCCGATCTGGGCCAAAAGGCATGGCTGAGCTGGTGCGCCCGGTCGACCGCATAGACACCGGCCCGCGCTTCAGCGAGGCCGATGCCGTGCGCCTGAACCGCATTTTCCACGGCAACGACACCGTGGAAATGCTGTCCAGCGTGCTGCGGGACGGCCTGGCGGGCGATGTCGCCGTGGTTTCCAGCTTCGGCGCGGAAAGTTCGGTGCTGCTGCATCTGGTGTCGCGGATCGATCCCGCGATCCCGGTGCTGTTCCTCGAAACGGGCAAGCATTTCCCCGAAACGCTCGCCTATCGCGACCTGCTGGTCGACCGGCTGGGGCTGAAGAACCTGCACAACATCGCGCCCGCCGCCGCGGTGCTGGCGGACAAGGACGAAAGCGGCCTGCGCTGGTCCTACGATCCGGACGGCTGCTGCGATATCCGCAAGGTCGTGCCGCTGGCGAACGAACTGCTGAAATTTGACGCCTCGATCACCGGGCGCAAGGCGTTCCAGTCTTCGACGCGCTCCAACCTGCCGCGTTTCGAGATCGATACCTCCGACGCCCAGGGCCGGCTCAAGATCAATCCGCTGATCGACTGGAAGCAGGACATGCTCTCCGCCTACATGGCCGAGCACGATCTCCCGCCCCATCCGCTGGTGGAGCAGGGATATCCCTCGATCGGTTGCTCGCCCTGCACCAGCAAGGTCGCAGAAGGCGAGGATCCGCGCTCGGGCCGCTGGCGCGGCTGGGACAAGACCGAATGCGGCATCCACGTCCCCGGCCAGGACGGCGGCGACGGCGACCTGCCGCCCGATTACGATCCGGTTTTCTGACGCGGATTTCTGACGCGGGCAGGGCGACGGGATCCGGGCCTATCGCGCGGCCTGGTCTATCAGCGTCGCTTCCATCTCCTCGAAGCCTTCTTTCCCGTCACGCCAGAACTTCACCTCGCCCCCGGCGATAATCGCCCAGGTACGGGCGTCGCCGCTGGCGTGGTCGCAATCGGTGGCGGACGGGACCGGGTGGCCGTCGGGATGGGAATGGTAGTAGCCGAGCAGCTCCGGCCCGCCGGCGCGGGCCTCCTTGTGGGCGGCGAACAACGCCATCGGATCGATCTCGAAGCGCGTCGCCCGGTCCTGCGCGACATTGGCGGCGGGGCGTGCCTGCGTGACCACGCCGTCCCGGCCCAGCAGCAGGCCGCAGCATTCCTCCGGCGCGGCCCGGGCCGCTTCTTCGAGAAGTGTGGCAATCACGCCACTTGTCACTTGCAGGTCCATCCCCAAATCCTAGCCCATGTCCGGGGGGGAAAGCATCATCGAAGGCGTGATCGCCACGGGCGGCCAGCGGCTCGACAAGGCGCTGGCCGAAGCGAGCGGGCTGTCGCGCGAAAGGGTAAAGGCGCTGATCGGCGAAGGCCGCGTTTATCTGGACGGCAAGGCGGCAGGCCAGCCCTCGCTGAAGCCCGCCGAAGGCACGCCGTTCCGGATAGAAGTTCCCGCTCCCGTTCCCGCCGAGGCCGAGGCGCAGGATATCCCGCTCGATATCGTCTACGAGGACGAGCACCTGCTGGTGGTCGACAAGCCGGCCGGTCTGGTGGTCCATCCCGCCGCGGGCAATCTCGACGGCACGCTGGTCAACGCCCTGCTCCATCACTGCAAGGGCAAGCTTTCCGGGATCGGCGGCGTGGCGCGGCCCGGCATCGTCCACCGCATCGACAAGGACACGTCGGGGCTGCTCGTCGTCGCCAAGACCGACGCGGCGCACGAGGGGCTGGCGAAGCAGTTCGCGGATCATTCGATCGAGCGCGCCTATCTGGCGATCGTCGCCGGGCGGCCCATCCCGCCGTCGGGAACTGTAACCGGCGCGATCGGCCGGTCGAATACCAACCGCAAGAAGATGGCGCTGGTGGACGATGGCCGGGGCAAGCATGCAGTGACCCATTACAAGGTGCTCGAACAGTTCGACGATGCGGCGCTGGTGGAATGCCGGCTGGAAACCGGCAGGACCCACCAGGTGCGCGTTCACATGGCGTCAATCGGCCATCCGCTATTGGGAGACCCAGTCTATGGACGCGTTCCCCCCCGAATCAGGCCGATTCTCGCGGCCCACGATTTCCGCCGACAGGCCCTCCACGCGGCCGAACTGGGCTTCATCCACCCCGTTTCCGGCCAGGAAATGCGCTTTACCAGCGAACCTCCGTCCGATTTCCGGACCATTTTGGTCGAATTTAGCGGAAATCGGTGAATTTTTGTGCTATAAGAAACCTCAAGTGGCCGCGACCGATTGATGCCAGTTAAGGGTTCGTCAACCGTTGGCCGACACAAAAGGACAGGTGAGTAAGACAGTGAGCGACAAGCAACGCAATCTTCCGACCGTGCCTGCGCTGGGCGGTGAGCAGAGCCTCAACCGCTACCTGGCCGAGATCAAGAAATTCCCGATTCTGACGCCCGAGCAGGAATACATGCTCGCCAAGCGCTATGCCGAACACGAAGACCCCGAAGCGGCGGCCCAGCTGGTGACCAGCCACCTGCGGCTCGTGGCGAAGATCGCCATGGGCTATCGCGGCTATGGCCTGCCGGTTTCCGAGCTGATCTCCGAAGGCAATATCGGCCTGATGCAGGGCGTGAAGAAATTCGATCCCGAGCGCGGCTTCCGCCTGGCGACCTACGCCATGTGGTGGATCAAGGCCTCGATCCAGGAATTCATCCTGCGCAGCTGGAGCCTCGTCAAGATGGGCACCACCGCCGCGCAGAAGAAGCTGTTCTTCAACCTGCGCCGGATGAAGAAGAACCTCGACGCCTATGAGGATACCGACCTTCATCCCGACGACGTGAAGAAGATCGCGACCGATCTCGGCGTGTCCGAGACCGAAGTGGTCAACATGAACCGCCGGATGATGATGGGCGGCGATGCTTCGCTCAACGTCTCGATGCGCAGCGACGAGGAAGGCTCGGGCCAGTGGCAGGACTGGCTGGTCGACGAGAACCCGCTGCAGGACGAGACCGTGGCCGAGGCCGAGGAAGCCATGGTGCGGCACGACCTGCTGCTCGAAGCCATGGACAGCCTCAACGAGCGCGAGCGCGATATCCTGACCGAGCGGCGCCTGACCGAGGACCCGAAGACTCTCGAAGAGCTGAGCCAGGTCTACAAGGTCAGCCGCGAACGTGTCCGCCAGATCGAGGTCCGCGCGTTCGAGAAGCTGCAGAAGGCGATGATGCGCATCGCCGGCGAAAAGCGGCTGCTGCCGGCCTGATACACGGCGGGGCCCGCCACGCGCCCCCCCGGGCGACAGCCAGGAAGACGATCAGGGCGGCATTCGTGCCGCCCTTTTCGCGTCACCGCCGCAACCGGCAGAAATCGCTTTCCAGCGCCATGTCGAGAATCTCTCGATAGGATGCGGCGCCGGGGTCTTCGGACATCACCAGTCCGTACCCCGGCTCCGCGATCTGCTCCTCGGGCACCAGCGCGATCGGGCAGGCGACCGGGACGAGCTGCGAGCCCGCCCCCACCTGCAGCGTCGTCAGCAGGCCGAACATGCGCCGCTCGCGCGTCGCGCGTCCCAGCACGATCAGGCGGTACTGCCCGAATTCGCTGGTGACGAGATAGGTGTGGCCCGAAAGGTTGGGCATCGAAACGAAGCCGGCCTGGGCGAAGGCGCTGTCCTCACGTTCGGCTTCGGAAAACCGCAGGTGGCTCGCCGCTTCGTCCCAGGCGATCTCGGTGCGGTAGGCATAGATCGCCCCGTCCTCGCCGAAGCTGGGGCGCAAGGTGACGTAGTGCCCCTCGATCCAGCGCACCGCCGGGCGGCTGTACGATCCCATGCTTTCCGGCGCGAAGCCGCTGGGCGCACTTTCTCCCTCATCCCTGGCGGGCCGCAACGAACAGCCCAGCGCGTCCTCGATCCGCACCACCGTCGCCAGGGTGAAGGGACGGCTGCCCGAAAGCGCCTTTTCCAGCGTGGACAGGCTGATCCGCGCCATGTCGGCCAGCGCCTGGCGCGAGATGCGCCGCCGGGCGATCTCCTCGCGCAGCCTTTCGGCGACGCCGTCGCGATCGAATTCGCGCGTTTCTCCCGGCCCGGTCATGGCTGCCCCCCGCTGCAATACCGGACATATCCGCACATCCCGGTACGCCTCGTCAAGCGTGAAGGCATCCGTCCGGATTCCGCCACCGGGGCGGACGAAACTGGCGGATCATGCCCGTGGCCGGACAGGGCATGCCGGGCATAGCGGGAAAGCTCCCAATCGAGGAGAAGTCCCATGGCTGCCTTATCCCTTTCCCGTTCCCGGCTGGCGGCAACGGCCGCCGCCCTGTTCGGCCTGATCCTGTCCGGCCTGCTCGCCGTGAGCCTGCGCGCGCAGGAAGCGCCCTCGCCCGACCTGCGCGATCCGGCGGACGGCGGCGTGCTGATGTTGCGCGGCAAGGGCGTTGCGCAGGCACTGCCGGCCGTGCGGCTCGGCACCGACATCAAGGCGAAGATTTCGGGCACCGTCGCCCGCGTCACCGTGACGCAGGCCTTCCGCAACACCAGCGACAAGTGGATGGAAGCGACCTACCTCTATCCGCTGCCGGACAAGGGCGCGGTCGACAGCCTGAAAATGGTGGTCGGCCAGCGCATCTTCATCGGCCGGATCAAGCAGCGCGAGGAAGCCCGCGCGATCTACGAAAAGGCGGTCAGGGAAGGCCGCAAGGCCGGGCTCGTCGAACAGGCGCGGCCCAACATGTTCCGCAACAACGTCGCCAATGTCGGCCCGGGCGAGACGGTGCTGATCGCCATCGAGTTCCAGGCCCCGGTGCAGCAGCAGGGCGAGGACTACGCGCTGCGGCTGCCGCTGGTGGTGGGCCCGCGCTACGTGCCGCCAAGCAGCCTCGTCAACGACGAGGGCCAGATCAGGTCCGCCGGGCTTGCCGACGCACGGCAGGTGACCGCGCCGCTCGCCGATCCCGCGCTCGGGCGTGATCTCAACCCGGTTTCGATCACCGTCGAGCTGGCACCCGGCTTCAAGCCGACGGGGATCACCAGCCCCTATCACAAGATCGCCGTGTCGAAAGGCAAGGGCGCCCGGCGCGTGGTCACGCTGGCGGACGGCGAGGTTCCGGCCGACCGCGATTTCGAGCTGCGCTGGCGTTCGGCGAACAAAGAACCGGCGGTCGGCCTGTTCCGCCAGTCCCATGACGGTCTGGACTATGTGATGGCGACCATCACCCCGCCCGCTGCTTCCGGATCGCTGCCGGTCCCGCCGCGCGAGATGATCTTCGTGATCGACAACAGCGGTTCGATGGGCGGGGAATCGATGGCGGCGGCCAAGGCCAGCCTGCTCTACGCGCTCGGCACGCTGCGGCCCGAGGACCGTTTCAACGTCATCCGCTTCGACGACACGATGACCCAGCTGTTCGACCTGCCGGTGCCTGCCGCCGCCGAGGAGCTGGGGATCGCCCGGCGCTTCACCCAGCGGCTGGACGCAGCCGGCGGGACCGAGATGCTCCCCGCCCTGCGCGCGGCGTTGGCCGACGATGCCGCGGACGACAAGCAGAGCGTGCGGCAGGTGATCTTCCTCACCGACGGCTCGCTGTCCAACGAGGCCGAGATGATGGCGGAGATCGCCCACAACCGCGGCCGCAGCCGGGTGTTCATGGTCGGCATCGGCTCGGCCCCGAACAACTACCTGATGAGCCGGATGGCCGAAGCGGGGCGCGGCACGTTCAGCAACATCGGCATGGGCGGCGAAGTCGCGACGAAGATGCGCGACCTGCTCGACCGTCTGTCCACGCCGGTGGCGCAGGAGCTGTCCGTCGCCGTCGACGGCGCGCCGATCGACTTCACCCCGCGCGACCTGCCCGACCTCTATGCAGGCGAGCCGCTGGTCCTGATCGGCCGGGCCGGGCACGTAGGCGGCACGCTGACCGTCAGCGGCACGCTGGCGGGCAAGCCCTGGAGCCGCAGCGTCGACCTGTCCGACGCGGTGGAGAGCGACGCGGTCGCGAAGCTCTGGGCGCGCCGCAAGGTGGACGAGGTCGAGGCCCAGCGCTGGTCCAGCGAGATCGACGGGGAGCAGGCCGCGGCGGCCATCGCCCGTGTCGGCCTCGATTTCGGCATCGTCACCAGCGAGACCAGCCTGATCGCCGAGGACGAGACGCCCAGCCGCCCGGAAGGAGCACGTCTGACCCGCGAGGAGCTGCCGCTGCTGCTTCCCCACGGCTGGGACTTCGACAAGCTGTTCGGCCTCGACGCCACTGCCGGCGATGATGCCGAAGACCCGCTGGAAGCCGACCAGGCCGAAGCGCTGGACCTGCCGCAGACCGCGACGCTGTTCGCCGGGAAGCTGCAGGAAGGACTGGCGATGCTGCTGGTCGGGCTCGGCGGGCTGGCGGTGCTGATCCGCCGGCGGAGGAAGGAGGCATGAGCCTCCTTTCCTTCCGGCAGGCGGGCGGAGGGCTCACCCCCCGCACCCTCCCCCGCCTCGCCTTCCTAGCGCTGGTGCTGGCCGGGGCACTCCAGGTGGCAAGCGCCGCCTGGATCCCGGTCAAGGCCGTGGCGGCCCAGGTGCTGCTGGAACGGGCTTTCGAGGAAAGCGTCACCGGCGGAGAACCGGTGCGCCCCTGGCCCTGGGCGGACATGGCACCGCTGGCGCGCATCTCGGTGGACCGGCTGGGCGAGAGCTCCATCGTCCTGTCCGGCGCATCGGGCCAGGCGATGGCATTCGGCCCCACCGCGCTTCCCACCCGGCCGGGCAGCGGCATCACCGTGCTGTCCGCCCACCGCGACACCCATTTCGCTTTCATCCGCAACCTGCGCGTCGGCGACATGCTGACTGCGGAAAACGTCGACGGCTCAAGCGCGAGCTACCGCGTCGAGCGCTTCGAGACGGTGCGCTGGGACGAATTCGCCGTGCCGCAATTCGCGCCGGGCGAATGGCTGGCGCTCACCACCTGCTATCCCTTCGATGCCACCGGACGCAGCCCCCTGCGGCGCGTGGCATGGGCGCGGAAGCACGGTTGAAGATGGGCCGGAAGCAATCCTACGGGTCGACCAGCGCCTTGGTGTCGAAGAAGAAGGCGGTGATGTCGCAGACCTGCTCGTCGCGCAGCTGCCAGACTTCGAGCAACGGCATCGAGACCGCCTTGCCGGTTGCGGCCACACGCCCGGAAATGTTCATCCTGATGACGATGGTGTCGTCGACGGGCGTGAAAGTCGCGTCCGCCGTGTCGAATTCGGCGAAGAACTCGCCCATGATGAGCAGCGCCTGCTGGTAGCCGTCCCAGCCGCGGCGCTCGCCGCCCCAGGGCAGCGACTCCGGCACGCGCAGGACGATGTCGTCGGCAACGTAAGTCCGGACGATGTCCCACCTGCCCTTTATGCCGTTCTCCGCCATCGTCATGACGACTTCGAGGTTGCGCCGCTGCGTCTTCGCGTCGGTCATGCGCGATCCTGCCCGGCGAGCGAATAGTCCCCGATCACGACCGGCAGCTTCATCCAGCCCCAGTGGAAATAGCTGATGCTGTGCTCGGCCTCGGCCATGTCGAATTCGTAGGACCGGACATGCGCCAGGAACTCGCGGACGAGCGTGCGCACGAACAGCCGCGTCAGATGGCTGCCGATGCAGAAATGCTGGCCGTAGCCGAACACCAGCGTCCGCTCGATCGGCCGGTTCCAGATGAACTCTTCCGGGTTTTCGAACTCGCGCTCGTCGCGCGCCGCCGAGAACATGGAGAACAGCACACGCTGGCCGGGCCTGATGAGCTGGCCGGCGATCGTCGCCTCCTTGTGGGCGGTGCGCACCGCCCATTGCGCCGTCGTTCCCAGCCTGAGGATTTCCTCGGTCGCAATCGCGACGTTCGTATCGAGATCCGCGCGGACCTGCGCCAGCTGGTCCGGGTGCTGGGCCAGCAGCAACAGGCCGATCGCCGCCGGCTTGGGCGGCTGCTCGGTGACACCGACGAAGGCGCAGATGAGCTGGTCGCAGATCTCGTCATCGCTGAGCGCGCGCCCTTCCCCGCTCGTGCGGTGGTTGAGCAGCCCGTCGATCAGCGGAAGGCTGCCGTCCGCTCCTTCGGCACGGCGGCGGGAAATCGAAGGCATGAGGAAATCGCGCAGCTTGACGTAGGCGCCGGGAATATCGACGGCATCGATCTCCGGGCTGAAGCTCGCCAGCGCGTTCACCGCTTCCAGCGCGGCGGGCGCCTGCGATTCGTCCATGCCAAACAGTTTGCAGGTCACGGCCGAACAGACATATCCGCCATAGTCCCCCGCCAGATCGAATTTTCCGCGCGGCAGCAGTTCGCGCAACCGCGAGATCGCGCACATAGTCCGCCATCTTCGCCACTGCCTTGGGCCGCAAGGGCTTGATGTGGGCCGAGCGCATCTCCTCATATTGCGGCGAGGCAAGCATGACGCCCGGCGCCATGGGATTTACCGACGGCATGGGCGGCGCACCGGTGTTGCGATGGCTGATCATGTCCGGCCGCGGCACGGTGTGCTCGGAGCCGATGAAGACATTGTCCGCCGTGCCCAACAGGTCCCAGATATCCTGGAAGCGGGAGAAGACGAACATGTCGTATTTCTCGACGTAATAGGCCGGGTGATTGGCCCGCAGCTCCTTGTAATAGGGCACGGGATTCTTCAGCACCGCCTTGTCGTAGGGATCGTAGGCGAACGCCTCCTGCGCTTCGACGGACATCCTCGGGCTCCACTTTTGCTTTTCGTTCTCGGTCGCCGAATGATTGCGCGATCGCGGCGCTGGCTGCAACCGCCATTCGGACCCGAGAGCCCCGGCGCAGGCCGCGATGCACGCAGCCGATTGCCACGACCCGTCCTGGCCCGCTAAATCCGCGCCCATGGCGTTCAACTTCAAGCCGCGCCGAACTCATGCCGGATTCGGATACCGCTTCATGCGTTTCATCAGCCGCGTCATCATCTGGTTCCTCGTCATCAGCGTGGGCCTCACCGTCGCTTACAGATTCGTGCCGGTGCCGGTCACGCTGACCATGCTGTTCGACGAGAACGGATTCGAGAAGGACTGGACGCCGCTTTCGCGGATCGACCGCAACATGGTCGACGCCGTGATCGCGGGAGAAGACGGAAAGTTCTGCAGCCACGGCGGCTTCGACCGGGAAGCCATAGAAAAGGCGATGGAGCGCAATGCCGAAGGCGGGCGGCTGCGCGGCGGTTCCACCGTCAGCCAGCAGACCGCCAAGAACGTGTTCCTTTGGCAGGGCTCGGGCTGGACCCGCTATGCCCGCAAGGGGCTGGAAGCCTGGTTCACGCTGCTGATCGAAACGATCTGGAGCAAACGCCGGATCATGGAAGTCTACCTCAACGTCGCCGAGACAGGCATCGGCACCTATGGCGTGGAAGCAGGAGCGCAGCGCTATTTCGGCAAGTCCGCGGCGCGGCTCAGCCGCAGCGAGGCGGCGCGGATGGCAGCCGCCCTGCCCCAGCCCAAGAAGCGGGCGGTGATCAGCCCGTCAGGCTTCACCCGCCGCCACGGCAACACCATCGCCGCACGGATCGGCGTCGTACGCCGCGACGCGCTGGATGCCTGCATCTACGAATAGGGACGCGAAATGCGGCTTCCCGAATGCAAACGGCGGCGCCCGAAGGCACCGCCGCCGCGTTTCCCTAACCTTGGCTTTGTCAGAATTCGTAACGCACCCCGACCTGGATCCGCCACGCCGAAGCGGAAGTCGAGATGAAGGCATCGTCGTCCGGGTCGAAATCGGTGATGATGTAGCGTCCCTGGTTGTCGACACCGCCATCGACGAGGTCCACCAGCTGGCCGTCGCCGAAGGAACCGATCGTCCGGTAGGTGTTCCAGCTGCTGTCCAGCAGGTTCAGGACGTTGTCGATATCGGCGAAGATCTCGATCTTGTCGTCCAGGAACCCGGCCCAGCTGCCCGGCCCCGGGAGTTCCTGGCTGAACCGCATGTCGAGATCGAACACCCAGTCCTCCTTGCAGGTGTTCCGGGCGATCGTCTGGCCGGCATAGCCGCGTGCGCAGCTCAGGCCGTTCACATAGTCGAGCAGCGAAGCCACCGCGGCCGGATCCGAAGACGGTGAGAGGTTGGGATCGTTCAGCCCACTCGGAATGTAGAGCAGCGCGTTGTCGTTGCCCGACGAACTGTCGTTGAACACGCCGCCGCCATCGAACGTCAGGCTGTAGGGCCGGCCCGACCGGGCGCTGAAGAACGACGCCCACTGCGTGTCGTAGCCATCGATGAACTGCTCGGTGAAGTTCACGGCGAAAGTGAAGTTGTGGCGCGTCTCGTAGTTGGACGTCGAGATCACGCCCCGCTGGCGGTCGAACGAGGCGTTCTCGTCGTAGCTCGACGTCGCGGTCGAGCTGTTGACGTTGCTGAAGTTGTTCGAGTCGGTGAAAGCGTAACCGAAATTCACGAATACGCTGCCGTTGTCGGTGAAGACGCCCTTCTCGAACTTCTTGGCAAGGCCGATCGAGAAGACGTGGCTGCTGTAGTTGCGGCCGTTGGTGAGCTGGATTTCGTCGTCGCGGCCGGTGCCGAAGCATTCGGCGGTGACGTTCTCGTACAGCGGGGGCTGCCCGCCGCTGCCCTGCAGCACCGCGCCACAACCCGTCCGCGTCGGGTCGATGGCGGCATAGATGGGCCGGCCGTCGACCGTGTAGCCGTTCAGGCCACGGCGGAAATCGACGGTCTGCGAAAGGTCGACGAAGGCCAGCGGGTCGAGGAACCTGCTGTAGATATAGTCGAGCTTGAGGTGCCAGTTGTCGAAGAAGCCGCCGTCATCGGTGCCGAATTCGGTTGAGAAGCCGATGTTGGCCCGCATGACCCGTGGCAGCTTGAAATTCGGGTCGGTCGACTGCGTGTCGGCAAGGCCGGCCGCCGCTTGGGCCGAGCCGGCATCCTTGGCGCATTGCGGGAAGCCGGTGAACTGGCCGTTCACGACGACGTCGACCTGATTGCCGTCGTTCGGCGTGTCGCAGGCCAGCAGCGTACCGAGGCCGGTCGAGAAGCCGTTGTTCGAAAAGGCGTTCGAGAAGTAGACGATCGGGTCGCCGCCGGAGAAGAAGCCGATGCCGCCGGTCACCTGGCTGCCGCGAAGGAAGCCATCGTAATTGTCGAGATCGTATTTGAACGCAAAACGCGGCAGGAACAGCGGATCGAGCTCGCTGAAGCGGAAGCTGTTCGAAAAGCCATAGCGCGAGATGAACGCCGGATTGCGGCGGGCGCCGTCGCCATCATACCACTGGAAGCGCAAGCCTGTGATGAAGCTCAACTGGTCGGTCATCTGCCAGTCGTCCTGGGCAAATACCGAATAGATCGTCCGCCCGAAGCTCGCGGCCGCTTCGTTGATGTCACCGCTCGGCGTCGCGTTGATGTCGGCGCCATATGCCGCGCCGTTGAAGATTTCTTCCGCATCCGGGAAGAACTCCGAGCCGTCGCTCAGCAGGCCTTCGCGGAAATCGTCGAAATTCTTGAAGTACAGCGTGCCCGTCGCATTGATGGCGAAAAGGTTGAACACGCTGAGGTCGTTGATTTCGGCACCGAACTTGAACTTATGATCGCCGGCATCGAGCTTGGCGAGGAAGCGGGCCTGATCGACTTTCGTATCGAGCTGGTTGGCCGAACGAAAGATGCCCGGCCCCGTGGAAAGGTAGCCGATGTCGCCGTTGGGGCCCTGCACGCCTACCGCCAGCTTGACGATCGGATTGTCGGACTGCGCTTCGCCGCCGCCGACCGGGCCCTGGACGTCGCCGACTTCCGCGCGCGAAAGGCGCAGTTCGGTCGAGAAAGTGTCGCTCCACTCGTTGTAGAGGCGCAGCGAGTAGTAGTCGGAGACCGTGCCTTCGTCCTCGAAGCTGTTGAGGCCGGTCAGCTGGTCGTCGCCGACGTCGGATTCGACATTGGTCTCCTCCAGCCGCTGATAGGTCGCCTCGAGGCGATGGCCGTCGGTAATGTACCAGTCGAGACGACCGAAGTAGCGCACGCTCGATTCCGGCAAGGAGAGCGGATAGCCGCCGATGTCCTGCCCGTAGACGCTCTGGGCGATCTGGGCGAACTCGTCGAACTGCGCCTGGGTGACGAAGTCCTCTTCATTCGGAAAGCCCGCGCCGACGGGACCGGTATCGTTGGCATCGCCGAGGTCGGTTTCCTCGTAAGCGGCGAAGAAGAACAGCCGGTCCTTGATGATCGGGCCGCTCAGCGTTGCGCCCCAGCGCTTCTCGTCGAACGGCGCCGGCGTGAAGTTCTTGCCGTCGATCGTGTCGCCGCGCAGGTTCTCGTTGCGGAAGGTGAAGAAGGCCGAACCGTGGAACTGGTTGGTGCCGGACTCGGTCACGACGTTGACCGCGCAGCCGGTGAAGCCGGAGTATTCGACATCGAACGGCGCGAATTCGATAGTCGTCTGGCGGACCGCGTCGAACGGCAGCGGCAGCGCGTTCCGCGCGGCGAAAGGCGTACCGTTGAGGCCGAACACATCGGCCTGGACGATACCGTCGACCGTAAACGTGTTGGTGCGGTCGTTGCCGCCAAGGCATGAAATACGATCGACCTCGTTCTCGCGGTCGAGGCTGACGCGCGGATCGATACGGATGAAGTCGCGCACGTCGCGGGTGATGCTCGGGAAGGATTCGAGCACCTCCTCGTTGATGACCTGGCTGGGACCGACCGCGAGCTGGGTCAGATTGGCGCGCCGCGCGGTGACGACGATTACCCCGCCTTCCAGGCTGCGCGTGAGCGCGAAGGTCAGCGCGGTGTTGCCGGCGGTGCTGATCGACACGTTCTCGAGCGTCTGGCCCTCGAAACCGTCGGCCTTGGCGGTGATCGTGTAGGGACCGCCCGTGACCAGCTGCTCGGCACGGAATGCGCCGTCGGACATGGTCGTCAACGTCCGGGTGGAGCCGGTGCGGGTATCGCGGATCACGACCGTGGCACTGCCGACCGGCTTGCCGTCGGCGTCGGTAACCTGGCCCTGGATACCCGAAGTGATCTGCTGCGCCATGACCGGCGTGGCCAAAGCAGCAGCCAGCGAAAGGCCAGCCGCGCTGGCAGCGAGTACGGACGATAATCTCATGTCATAGCCCCCTGTTTTGCCCACCTTCTCCGGCGCCCACCACGCCGAACCCCAACGAGCAGTGCAACAATTGCTGCACCTGCTAAATCAGGGAAAGATGACAGCTAGTTGACGATCAGTCCATTGTTACCGACAGATACTGCCGGAATTATTCAACAATCTGTTTTGCAATGGAATTTTTTGATAATCGACGAAGATTCAGCGCCAGGATACCGTCAATAGCGTGACATATTACGGTTACTGCACTGCAACGAATCGGTCATCAGACGCTGGTGGCGGGGTCCCTGGAGAATCCGGCAACGATCCGATTCGCCTGCCGCTACGGACGGCTTGGTTCAGGGAAGGAGCCACTCGCCGTTGGCGACGAAATAGCGCTCCAGAACCGCGTCTCCCAGCGGCTCCAGCAGGTCGTGCATCCTGGTGGCGATATGCGCGCCGCCTTCCAGGTGCGGGTAGTCGGTCGAGTAGCAATAGCAGCTCGAAAGCTGGGGATAGCGCTCGAAGAAGCGGTCGACCGGTTCGACGATATTGTGCGGCGTCACCCGGACGTTGCGCGCGAGATAGTCTGACGGCTTCATCGTCAGCGTGTCGGCGATCCGCCGGGCGAAGACCTTTTCCGCCCACATGTCGAGATTGTCGGCCAGCGGGCCGAGCCAGTGCGCGCCGAGTTCGATCGCGCCGAAGCGCAGGGCGGGATGCCGTTCGAACACGCCGCCGAGCACCATGACGGTAAGGAAGTGCTCCACCGCGAGATGGGTCGTCGCCAGCGAATAAGGCTCGAAGCCCAGCTCGAACGACAGCTTGTTCGGCGCAAACGCGTCCGCCTCGCTCCAGGCCGGGGAATTGAGGAAGCCCAGGTCGCTGCCGACGTGGGCCATCACCGGCACGTTGCTCTCTGCCAGCAACGCCCAGAAGGGATCGAGTTCTTGCGTGGCGGGCGAAAGGCCGGCGGGCGGGGAACCGGAATTGATCAGCAGCCCCTTGAGCCCGCGCCCGATCAGGTCGCTCGCCTGCGCCAGCAGGTCATCGGCGTCGCGCGGGGCCTTGAGCATGCCGACCGGGCGCAACCGGTCGGGATCGAGCGCGGTGGTCCGCACCGCCCAGTCGTTCCATTCGTCGGTCGCGGCGAAGCCCAGCTCCACCGATTCCGCCACCGACAGGTCGCCAAGGAACCGGCGCATGCCCGCCGCGATCGGGCCGCCCCCTTCGGGCGTGGACAGGATCTGGCCCCACAATCCGTAGCTGGGAAAGATGAGCTGGCGCTGCACGCCCATCAGGTCCATCGCTTCCAGCCGCCGCTCCATGTCGAATGCGCCGGGGGCACCGGTGTGGCGCAGCGTCCACACGTTCTCGGCGGTCATCGGTGAATCGTCCGCGGCCTGGCCCGGCCGGTTTATGTAGTCGTCCCCCATCGCCTGGATGAACGGGGCGCAGACGTCTGCCAGCCGCTCGGCGACCGGCCCGAAGATGCCGCCCCACAGATGCGGCGGGGCAAACTCGTGGCCGTCGACGTCGAGCGTGCGCTCCAGCAGGGGGACGGCGTTCATGCAGGGCTCTCCTGTTCCAGCGGCTGGCCGAACCGGTCCCGGTTGGGCTCGAAGCGGATCGCGTTCTGGAGGAAGGCGGTCATGTGATAATGCCCGACCAGCACCGGCAGCTCGAGCAGCTGGCGCTCGTCGAGATGTTCGGCCAGCGCCGACCAGACCTCGTCGGAAATCATCGACGTATCGTGCAATTCGTCCACGGCGCGCAGCAGGGACCGGTCGCGCTCGTTCCAGTCGCCCGCCTCCGGCCCTTCGCGAATCCAGCCGATCTCCTGCTCGGTCAGGCCTTCGCGCAAGCCGGCCGCGACATGTTCGCACCATTCGTAGGGCGCATCGCAGAGCCAACCCGTGCGCAGGATGATCATTTCCCTTTCGCGCGGGCCGATCACGGAGTTGTTCAGGAAATTCATCCCGAACTGCATGAACCGCTCGAACATCTCGGTGTGGCGGCACATGGTGGCGAGAAAGGGATGAAGCGGCGCGTCCTTCGGATAGCCGGTAAGGTCGCGCGACCGGCTCATCGCCATCCAGCCGGCGTCGCCGAGCTCTTCGGGAGCCAGCGGCTCGATCCGCGGCGGGCCGCCCAGCCCGAATTCGATACGCGGAGGATATTTCACTGTCACCGGCGCTAGCCTCCCGCACCCAGATAGCGCATTCGCTCGATGCCCCGGGCGGTCCGGCCCAGCAGCAGATTGCCCTCGGCATCGGCGGCGATCTTGTGGACCGTGGCGGTCAGGTCCACGCCTTCCGAATTCGGCGCCATGAAGCTGCCGACGACTTCCCAGGCCGCGAGGTCGACGATCCACAGGCGGGAATTGCTGCCGTCGTTGAGGATCATGAACTTGCCGTCCGGCGTAAACACCAGATTGAAGGTCGCACCGAACGGGGATTCCACGTCCAGCCTGATTTCCCGCTGGTAGCGCGGACTCGCATGGCCCACCGCATCGAATACCTGGACCCGGTCATACTTGCGGTCGCAGACGTAGAGGCAGCCGTCCGGCCCGCGCGCGATCGCATGCACCGGATTGTTGAAGCTGTCGGCATAGTCGGCGCTCGCGCTCGGCACGGGCCGGCCATAAGCGCCCCATGCCCGCAGGAACCTGCCGTTGTCGGAATCGAAGACCGCGACGCGGTGGTTGACGTAGCCGTCGGTGATATAGACCTCGCTGCGCTTCACATCGTGCCAGCAATCGGTGGGGCAGCCGAGCAGGTCCGGGCTTTCGTCGCCGCCCGTCTCGCCGAAGCGGCCGATCCTGAGCAGCAGCTTGCCGTCGCGGGTGAAGCGCTGCACGGCGTGGTCGTAGGACACGTCGGCACCGAACACCCAGATCGTGCCAGCATCGTCGAAGGAAATTGTTTCCTCCTGTTTCGGCCATTGCTGGTGGCCGGCTTCGCGCGGGAGATGGTCCGGCCCGCCCCAGCCCTGGATGAAATTGCCGTCCGCATCGAATTCGCAGACCGCCGGAAGCCGCGCGGCGGGATCGTCAAGCGAGCCGGGCGGCCCCCATTCCATGTTGGAAGCGATGTGCAGCACCCAGATATGCCCGTCCGGGCTTACCTGCATGCCGGTGACCGCGCCCAGCGTGCGGCCCGGCGGCAGCTTCACCGGCGGCGCGTCGTCCGGTTCGAAGCGTGGCGGGGCAAGCCCGCTGTCGGTTGCGGCATTCATCCGTCTCTCCCATTGGCCGGCGCGGCGGTTCCCGGCGCCCTGGCGGGGATGATAGGTCCGGCGCAAAGCCCACGGCAAGCGATATGATACCTCATTTCTTGATGAGGCCCCCGGCTTATGCGAGATCGCGCGGATGAGCGCGGGCCACGATCACCATCACCACCATCACGGCCCCGAGCCGGGCGACCGGCGCGGCCGGGCGTTCGCCCTGGCGGTGCTGCTCAATGTCGGCTTCACGATCGCCGAGGTCGTCGCCGGCCTGATCAGCGGATCGATGGCGCTGATCGCCGATGCCGGTCACAACCTGTCGGACGTGCTCTCGCTGCTGCTGGCCTGGGGCGCCAGCATCCTCGCCGCGCGCCCGCCGAGCTCCCGTTTCACATACGGCCTCAAGAGTTCGTCGATCCTGGCGGCCATCGCCAACGCCGCGCTGCTGTGGGTGGCGCTCGGCGCGATCCTTGTCGAAACCATACGCCGCTTTTCCGATCCCGCGCCGGTCGCGGGCGGCACGATGATGCTCGTCGCCGGGGTCGGCATCGTCATCAATACCCTCTCGGCTATGCTGTTCGCCGCCGGCCGCAAGTCGGACCTGAACCTGCGCGCGGCCTTCCTCCACCTGATGGCAGACGCGGCAGTCTCGGCCGGTGTGGTGATCGCCGGCCTGCTGGTGGTGCTCACCGGCGCGCGGTGGGTCGATCCGGTGACATCCCTGATCATCACCGGCGTGATCGGCTGGGGCAGCTGGGGCCTGCTGCGCGAAGCGGTGAAAATGGGGCTGCTGGCGGTGCCCGAAGGCATCGACGAGCGGGTGGTGCGCGATTACCTCGCCTCGCAGCCCGGCGTCGGTGCCGTCCACGATCTCCATATCTGGCCGATGAGCACGACCGAGACCGCGATGACGGCCCATCTGGTGATGCCGGACGGGCACCCGGGCGACCAGTTCCTCCACGATCTGTCGCACGATCTGCACCACCGCTTCGCCATCGGCCATCCGACGATCCAGATCGAGACCCGATCCGGCGCGGAATGCGCGCTGGAAAGCGAAGCGGTGGTGTGAGGCGCGCTCAACCGGCGCTTCGCATCCCGCGTAGTCCGATCAGAAGAACCGCCATTGCGAGACGAACGGCAGGTTCGCCTGGATATAGGCGGTCACGGCCCAGATATCGTCGCTGGACAAGGTGTCCTTGTATGCCGGCATCGCGGTCCCGAGCGCGATGCCGCCCTCGGCCGTCGCCCAGTACATGTAGGCGTCCCATTGCTTCTCCGGCACGTCGGACAGCCAGACCAGATTGCCGGGCCCCGGGTCGAGGTCGCGGCCGGCCTCGCCGTCGCCGGCGCCCTGGTCTCCGTGACAGCTGGCGCAATGCTCCTTGTAGACGGCCTTCCCTCTCTTGAGGATCGCGTGCTTCCTCGGCAGCGGATTGGTCATCGAGGTATAGGGCTCGGGAATGCCCCATCGCGTTATCAGGTAGTGCCTGGGCATCGGCCCCGGCCCTGTCCAGCGGGGTTCCTCCGGCCACGCCGGTCCGGGGGAGGAGGCAGGCAGGGCCTTTTCGGCCGATTGCGGCTCCTGTGTCGTCCCGGTCGTCTGCGCAACGGAGATCGACCCTGCGGCAAGCGCAAGGGCCGGAATGGCAAGAAACTTGAGGGCTTTCACGCGAACCTCGTATCAATGATCAGCCGGCTAGGCATCGAGCGGACATCCCAACCACTCCTAGGTCCCGGCGGCAACCACGAATTCGTGGCGGGCGCCGAAGAAATCCTCGGGATCGATCGCGAAGCCCGGGGAGACGCAGCCGTCCTGCGTCAGCTTCATCTGCAGCCTGCCGCCGGAAAAATGCGCTTTCGCCTGCGCCTCGTCGGCGACTTTCCAGACCAGCGCGTATATTCCGTTCTGCGGCTTGGAGAGGAACGCGCCAAGCGGGCCCGACGCGGTATCGTCCGGCTGGATGAAGGCGATATCCGTATCGCCCAGATGCACCACCGCGCGCCGGCCTGCCTGCGGCAGCTCCGTGCGTTCGTCCGAAACCACCTCGCCGTCGACGATCCCGGTGAAGAAGCGCAACGCCGCATCGATGTCGGCGGTCACGCAGGCGATATGGTCCAGCGCGACGACCGAACAGGCGTGGCCCGCGCCGACCGCCGGGTTCCAGTTGCCCCGGTCGTAGGGATCGTTGGGCATCGGCGTTTCGCAGACTTCCAACAGCACGCCGCCGGTGGAATCCGCTTTCACGAAGAAGAAGATGCCGTAGTCGCTCGCGACCGTGCAGCCCGCGTCGCGGAACGCCTGGCTGGCCGCCTTGCCGTTCTCGACCTTGAGTTCGAAGGAATGGAAGGATTGCCCGATCTTGCTGGTGAGGCGGGCGAAGGGCTTTTCCATGTTGGCCGGATTGCGCGGTGCCATCGGCTCGACCATGTGATCGGTCACGTATAGCAGCGCCGCATCGCGGTCTTCCGCCTCGAAATAGTTCTCGGCGAAGACCAGCCCGCCCAGCGCGTCCTGGTAAAGCAGGCGGCAGCCGTAGATGTCGTGCGTGGCGTGGATCGTGTGGATGATGCGCGAAATCTTGACGCGGCCGTCGGCCATGGCTCCCTCCCCTGTGTTCGCCGAAGCTTAGCCAGCGATTCCGCCGGGGAGCAAGGCTCGCAAGCAGCCGAAGTCGCGATTACGCCGCCGCTGCGGGCGGCAGGGGCAATTTATCGCCAGGGCGACTCGAGCTGGGGCCTCCCGAAGCGGTCGTAGGCGACAAGCCGCAGGCGCGGAAAGGGAGGCTCGGTCAGCATCGCCACCCAGCTGGTCATGAAGCCGGGAAGCCGTTCGAGCCGCTTGACGACCTGCATCCACAGCTTGGCTTCCTGGTAGGCATAGTGAACGACGCCGCCTGCATGCACTTCGCAGCAGACGGGGTCGGTCTTCACCTTGTCGCGGCGAAAGAAGACGACGCGGTCGATCTGGTCGTCGGACAGCGCGAGTATCGACTCACAGCCCAGGCTGACGGTGTCAGGCAGCTTCCTCGGCCTTGTCGCCCTTGAGCACGCGGACGGGCTCCTTGCGACCGTCGACCACTTCGCCGTCGATCACCACTTCCGCGATGCCGTCCTCGGTCGGCAGGTCGAACATGGTGTCGAGCAGGATGCCTTCGACGATCGAACGCAGCCCGCGCGCGCCGGTCTTGCGTTCGATGGCCTTGTTGGCGATCGTTTCCAGCGCATCGTCGGTGAAAGTCAGCTGCACATCCTCAAGCTCGAACAGCTTGGAGTACTGCTTGACCAGAGCGTTCTTCGGCTCCTTGAGGATCTTGACCAGCGCATCGGCGTCGAGGTCTTCCAGCGTCGCGATAACCGGCAGGCGGCCGACGAATTCGGGGATGAGGCCGAATTTCAGCAGGTCTTCCGGCTCCGCCTTCTGGAGCAGTTCGCCCACGCGGCGCTTGTCCGGATCGGCGACATGGGCGCCGAAGCCGATCGAACGCTTCTGCAAGCGGTCGGCGATGATCTTCTCGAGGCCCGCGAAGGCGCCGCCGCAGATGAACAGGATGTTGGTCGTGTCGACCTGGAGGAATTCCTGCTGCGGGTGCTTGCGGCCACCCTGGGGCGGCACGGAAGCAGTGGTGCCTTCCATCAGCTTGAGCAGCGCCTGCTGCACGCCTTCGCCCGAAACGTCGCGGGTAATGGAGGGATTTTCCGCCTTGCGGCTGATCTTGTCGATCTCGTCGATGTAGACGATGCCGTGCTGCGCCTTCTCGACATTGTAGTCGCTGGCCTGGAGCAGCTTGAGGATGATGTTTTCCACGTCCTCGCCCACGTAACCGGCTTCGGTCAGCGTGGTGGCGTCGGCCATGGTGAACGGCACGTCGAAGGTCTTCGCCAGCGTCTGCGCCAGCAAGGTCTTGCCCGATCCGGTAGGTCCGACCAGCAGGATGTTGGACTTCTGCAGTTCGACATCGCCGCTGCGGCCGCTGTGCTTGAGGCGCTTGTAGTGATTGTGGACGGCGACCGACAGCACGCGCTTGGCGCGGTCCTGGCCGATCACGTAATCGTTGAGCGTTTCGCAGATGTCGCGCGGAGACGGCACGCCGCCGTCCTTCTTCCCGGCGATTCCCGCCTTGGTTTCCTCGCGAATGATGTCATTGCAAAGTTCGACGCATTCGTCGCAGATGAACACCGTGGGTCCGGCGATCAGCTTGCGAACTTCATGCTGAGACTTGCCGCAGAAACTGCAGTAAAGGGTGCTTTTTGCGTCCGATCCGCTCAATTTCGTCATACTCTATCCCAAGGTCCCCAATGGGGACGGACTCACCAAATTTAGTCCTGCACGCGCATTAATCAATCCTGCCTTGTAGCACGCGAAACTTGCGAAGGTCTGAAGCATTCGCAAAATCAGTCCTTCTTGCCGTCCTTGGCATCGTCCTTCGCGTCGCCATCGGCCTGTTTCTCCGCGTCCGGGCGGCTCTCGAAGACCTTGTCGACAAGGCCGAATTTCAGCGCTTCGTCGGCTTCCAGGAAGGTATCGCGATCCATCGCCTTCTCGATCTCCTCGAGGCTCTGGCCGGTATATTTGACGTAAAGATCGTTCATCCGCGTGCGGATTCGCAGGATTTCGCGGGCCTGGATCTCGATATCCGACGCCATGCCGCGCGCACCGCCCGAAGGCTGGTGGACCATGATGCGCGAATTGGGCAGCGCGATGCGCATGCCGGGTTCGCCGGCCGCCAGCAGGAAACTGCCCATCGAGGCCGCCTGGCCGATGCACACGGTCGAAACGCGCGGGCGGATGTATTGCATGGTGTCGTGGATCGCCATGCCCGCCGTCACCACGCCGCCCGGCGAGTTGATGTACATCGAGATATCCTTCGAGGGATTCTCCGATTCGAGGAACAGCAGCTGGGCCACGATCAGCGAGGCCATGGTGTCCTCCACCTGCCCGGTGACGAAGACGATGCGCTCACGCAGGAGCCGCGAGAAGATGTCGAAGCTGCGCTCGCCGCGGCTGGTCTGCTCGACGACGACCGGCACCAGCGCGCCGGTCTCGGGGTCGGTGGTGAACTGCCCCTGGGTTCCAAATGCATTTGCGCCGGATTGGCCGAACAGATCGATCATGGATTTCCTCTTGTGAACTGTCGAGCCTATGTCGCTTGCCTTTTGCAGATGTTCAAGGCCGTTAACCGAAAGATCGTGCAACCGATCCGCCGAGCCCCGCTTGACAGCCCCTTCGGGCCCGGCAGCAGCCGTTAACCAGTGCCGCCGCCGACGTGCCAAAACGCGACTCCCGGTTCACGCAAATGGAACCATGGGGCGGGTTGTGATTTCCTTTACATGACAAAGCGAACCAGAAAGGAGGCACCCATGACTGCCTATCGATTTCGCAGCAGCCGCCCCCATGAATGGATCATGCCGCGTCCCCATGTGGATGCGCACCAGCGTTTCCTGACTTACGGCCCGGTTCAGCCCATGGACCGTCCGAGCTTCTGGGACAGGCTTCTGGGCAGGCGCTGAACAACAGGCCCGGCATGCGCGACCGACGGAAAGTCGGTCGCCGCCGGAGCCCGGTTCCACCGATTTGAAGAGTAACTGCCGCCCGCTATTCCGATTTGGCCGCGGGCTTTTTCGCCGGAGCCTTCTTGGCTGCCGGCTTCTTGGCCGCAGGCTTCTTCGCCGGAGCGTCACCATCGGCCTTGGATGCGGCCGCTTTCTTGGCCGGTGCCTTCTTGGCGGCCGGCTTCTTCTCGTCAGCCGCTGCGTCTGCCTTCTTGGCCGGGGCCTTCTTCGCCGCCGGCTTCTTGGCGGCGGGCTTCTTCGCCGCAGGCTTGGCCGGCGTTTCGCCCTCATCGGCCTCGATCGCCGCCTGCAATTCGTCGCGGCTGACCTCGCGCTCGGTCACTTCGGCCTGCTCGATCAGGAAATCGACAACCTTGTCCTCGTAAAGGGGCGCGCGCAGCTGGGCGGCGGCCATCGGATCGTTCTGGACATATTCGAAGAAGCGTTCGCGATCCTCGGGGCGGTACTGCTGCGCCGCCTGCTGGAGCAGCATCTGCATTTCCTGCTGCGAGACTTCGACCTTGTTCGCCTGACCGATTTCGGAGAGCAGCAGGCCGAGACGCACGCGACGCACGGCGATCGAGCGGTAATCGTCCTTTTCGTCTTCCAGTTCCTTGAGCGCGGCTTCCGGATCCTCTTCGTGACCGGCTTCATGGGTGAGCTGCGCCCAGATCTGTTCGAATTCGGCCTCGACCATGGAGGGCGGCACGTCGAAATCGTGGCCGGCGGCAAGCTGGTCGAGCAGCGCGCGCTTCATTTGGGTGCGCGTGAGACCGGCGGTTTCCTGCTCAAGCTGGCCGCGCAACAGGTTGCGCAACTGCTCGAGGCTTTCCAGGCCGAGATTCTTTGCGAAATCGTCGTCGACGGTGGTTTCGGTCGGGACTTTCACCGCGTGGACGGTGATGTCGAAAGTCGCTTCCTTGCCCTTGAGGTTCTCGGCCGGATACTCTTCCGGGAAGGTCACGCTGATCTGCTTCTCGTCGCCGGCCTTAACGCCCACGAGCTGTTCCTCGAAGCCCGGAATCAGGCGCCCTGCGCCGATCTCGATCGCCTGGTCCTCGGCCTTGCCGCCCTCGAATTCCACACCGTCGAGCTTGCCGACGAAATCGCAGACGACCTGGTCGCCTTCTGCGGCCTTCTTCGTCTTGGCGCCGTCCTTGAAGCTCTTCTGCTGCGAAGCGAGGCGCTGGACAGCCTCGTCCACCTCCTCTTCGCTGACCGGCACCACCAGCTTCTCGAGCTTCAGGCCTTCCAGGGACGGCGCGGAAATCTTCGGCAGGACCTCAAGGCTGACGGAAAGCTCGGCATCCTTGCCTTCCTCATAGCCTTCGCCGAGCTCGATCTGCGGCTGCATCGCCGGGCGCAGTTCATTGTCGGTCACCAGCTTGTCCATCGCCTCGCGAATCGAGGTATTGAGCGCGTCCTGGTGAAGCGCCGGTCCGTGCATTTTCTTGATGAGATTTGCCGGCACCTTTCCCGGGCGGAATCCGGGCATGCGAACCTGCGGAGCGATCTTGCGGACTTCGCCTTCGATCCGCTCGGAAATGTCCTTTGCGAGAATCGTGACGGAATATGCCCGCTTGAGGCCCTCATTGGCGGTTTCGACGATTTGCATCACTTGTGAAGCCTTCCCTGACTAGCTGACATCGTCACCGCGGGCGGTGGGGCAGAACTGGTGCGGGCGAAGGGACTCGAACCCCCACATCTTGCGATACTGGAACCTAAATCCAGCGCGTCTACCAGTTCCGCCACGCCCGCAGACGAAGCCTGAATACCAAGGGACAGGCCCTTAGAAGCACAAGCGAAAAAGGGCAAGTTTCCCGGGTTGCGCCCAAAGCCCGCAATGCCCAAGTGGAAACTCTGGGTAAGGAAAGATTTGACGGACATGGCTACTCAACCAGATACACCGCCGAACCGGATCGAGCCACAATCGCCGCCGGAGGCGCCGCCGCAGCCGGCCGAGCCGGAACCGATGCACCCCGACGAGACGCCGCCGCTGTCTCCCGACATCGACGAACCGGGCATCGGGCCGGACGAGCAGCCTACTCCGCTGTAAGCCCGAAACGGCGGGCGATCGCGGCCAGGAACGACTGTCTCGCGCTACGGTCTCGAGCGGTTTCACGATCGGGGGAACACTCCAGGCAATAGGCCTGCAGGCCGCGCGTGCCGGTGATCCTGTCGACATCGGCGAGCAGCCGTGCCGCCAGCGCGTCCTGGCGCCCCGCGGCCATCGCCGCCCAATCGAAACCGCGCCCGATCACGTCGCCTTCCTCCGCCTCGCTGCCGCGCATGCGCTGGAGCAAGGTGGCGAACGGATCGGCGCCGTCGCCCAGATAGACGGCATGCCAGTCGCCGTCCTCCAGCTTCGCAGCCTTGGCCGCATAGGCCAGCGCGTCGTCCAGCCCCCCGAACTGGTCCACCAGGCCGAGCTGCCGAGCGGTGCCGCCGTCCCACACCCGCCCCTGGCCGATCCGGTCGACCTGCTCGGCCGACTTGCCGCGCGACTTGCCGACCAGCGAGAGGAAGCGCGAATAGGCGCTTTCGACATTGGCCTGGATCATCCCCGACACTTCCGGAGCAAGCCCGCCGATCAGGTCCGGCTGGCCGGAAAGCGGCGTCGTCTTCACGCCGTCGGTGGTGACACCGATGTCCGACAGGGCGCGTTCGAAGCTGGGCACCACGGCGAACACGCCGATCGAACCGGTTATCGTGCCCGGCTCGGCGAAAATCCGGCTGGCGGGCATCGCCACCCAATAGCCGCCGCTGGCGCCGAGATTCGCCATCGACGCGATCACCGGGATATCCTGCTTACGGTGCCGCTCTATCGCCGCGCGGATCTGCTCGGAGGCCATCATCGAACCGCCCGGCGAATCGATCCTCACGACAAGGGCCGCGAAATCGGCTTCCAGCGCGTCGTCCAGCAGCCTTGCGATGCGATCGCCCCCCGCAAGCCCGGGACCGGCATCGCCGTCGACGATCTCGCCGGCAATGGTGACCACGCCGATCGCCTTGCCGGGCTTCTTCGGCTTGTTGGCGGCAAGCCATGTATCGAATCGGGTATGCGCGAAACTGCCGGGGACGGAATTGCCGCCATCCTCGCCCACCAGTTCGGCCACCCTTTCGCCGAATTCGGTCTCGTCCCCGATCTTGTCCACGAGATGCGCCGCTTGCGCGGCCTTGGCAGCGTCGCCGCCCGATGCCTGCAGCCAGCCGACCGGATCGGTGCTGACCAGCGCGATGTCGGCCTTGGGCCGTGCCTTGGCGACATCCGCCTTCCAGCCGTCCCACAAGGCGCCGTAGAGCGCCTTGCTGGCCTCGCGCGCTTCGGGAGACTGGTCGTTGCGGACCCAGGGTTCGACCGCGCTCTTGAAAGTGCCGACGCGGAACACGTGGGCGGTGACTTTCAGCTTTTCGAGGAGGCGGCCGTAATAGAGATTGTTGCCGCCCGTCCCGGCGATAAAGGCGCCGCCCAGCGGGTGGACCCACACTTCGCTGGCATGGGCCGCCAGCAGCACGCCGTCGTCGCCGTAGTAGCTGGCATAGGCGAGCACGGGCTTTTTCGCCGCACGCACTTCGTCCAGAGCCGCGCCGACATCCTGCAGGTGCACCATCCCGCCGCCCATGAAGCGCGAGAGGTCCAGCACCACGGCCTTGATGCGGTCGTCCTTCGCGGCCGCGCGCAGCGCCCGGACGACATCGCGCGAGCTGTATTCGGCGAGAGGCGCCTCGCTGGCGATGAGGAACTCGAGCGGATCGGGCAGCGAGGGTTCCTCGACGATCACGCCGTCGAGGCTGAGCAGCAGCGCCCCCTCCTTCACCGAGCCGACACTGGGCCGCACGGTAAGCGCCGCATAGAGCACCATGAAGAACAGCAGCAGGAACAGGAGCGCCAGCCCGTCCTTCAGCGCCACCAGAAGCTTCCAGACCTTGCGCGCAAAAATCATGTGGACCCCATGGTTTGGTGGCGACTTCCTTAGCCGCTGCGCGGTTTCGAGGCAAAGTGCTTGAGCATTGCGCGATGCTGCCCTAAGGCGCTGTCTTCAATGACATCGCTAGTAGCTTCCTATCCGGCGGGTTCGGCGGCCTTTCCGCACCGCGGGCTGGTCGGCATCGCCGGGCTGGCACCCCACGAGATTCTTTTCCTGCTCGAGGAGGCGGAGCAATGGGTGAAGCTCAACCGCCTGCCGCAGAAGCATGACAACCGCCTGGCGGGCCTCACGATCATCAACGCCTTCTTCGAGAATTCGACGCGGACCCTGCTGAGTTTCGAGATCGCCGGCAAGCGCCTCGGCGCCGACGTCGTCAACATGCAGGCCGCCCAGTCCAGCATCAAGAAGGGCGAAACGCTGATCGACACGGCGATGACGCTCAACGCCATGCATGCCGATGCGATCGTGATCCGCCACGGCAGCTCCGGCGCGGTGCAGCTCATCGCCGACAAGGTCAGCTGCCCGGTGCTCAACGCCGGCGACGGCCAGCACGAGCATCCCACGCAGGCGCTGCTGGATGCGCTGACGATCCGTCACGCCAAGAAGGAATTCAACGGGCTGAAAGTCACGATCTGCGGCGACATCCTGCACAGCCGCGTCGCCCGGTCCAACGTACTGTGCCTGACGGCGCTCGGCGCCGAGGTGCGGCTGTGCGCGCCGCCCGCGCTGATGCCGGCGGAAGTCGAGCAGATGAAGGTTGCGCCTTTCCTCGATTTCGACGCCGCGCTCGAAGACGCCGACGTGGTCATGATGCTGCGCCTGCAGATGGAGCGGATGCAGGGCCAGTTCATCCCTTCGCCGCGCGAATACCATCACCTCTACGGTTTGACGCCCGAGAGGCTGGCCAAGGCGAAGCCCGATGCGCTGGTGATGCATCCCGGCCCGATGAACCGGGGCGTGGAGATCGACAGCAACGTCGCCGACATGGCCGACCGCTCGCTGATCACCCGGCAAGTCGAGATGGGCGTCGCGATCCGCATGGCCTGCCTCGACGTGCTGACCCGCAAGGTGCGCGGCGTGGAGGGCTGGACATGAGCATCGCTCCGCCCCTCGTCATCGCCAACGGGCGGCTGGTCCTCCCCGAAGGCGAGCCGGCGAAAGGGTCGGTGCGCTGCGAAGGCGGCCGCATCGCCGCGATCGGGGACATCGCGCCCGAGCCGGGAGATGCGGTGGTGGATGCGAACGGCGCGCTCATCGCCCCGGGGCTCGTCGACCTGGGCGTTTTTGCGATCGACAAGCCGGCTTTCCATTTCGGCGGGATCACCCGGGCTGCGCTGATGCCCGACCAGTCCCCTCCTCTCGACTTTCCCGCGCGGGTGCGTTTCGCCGCGCAATCGGGCAAGCCAGACTTCTGGGTGCATCCGCTGGCCGCCGCGACGGTTGCCCTCGGCGGCGAACAGCTCGCCGAAATCGCGCTGATGCTGGACGCCGGCGCGAGAGGTGTCGCGACCGGCCGGCGCTGGGTCGCGGATTCGGGCACGATGCTGAGGATCATGCAGTATGCGGCGATGCTCGGCCTGCCGGTCGTCTCGCATGCGGAAGACGGCGGCCTGTCCGGCCATGCGGTTGCGACGGCGGGCGAGATGGCGACCCGGCTGGGCCTGCCCTCGGCCCCGGCGGAAGCAGAAGCGCTGGCAGTCGCCCGCGACATCGCGTTGGCCGAAATGTCCGGGGCTCGGTTGCATTTCCGCCAGGTGACGACGGGTGCGGCCCTGGCGCTGGTGCGCGCCGCCAAGGCACGGGGCGTTCCGGTGACGGCCGGCGTCACCCCGGCCCATTTCATGCTTTCGGACCTCGCCCTCGCCGATTTCCGCACCTTCATGCGCATGTCGCCGCCGCTGCGCCCGGAATCAGACCGCAAGGCGGTGCTGGAAGCCGTCGCCGACGGCACGATAGACGTCATCTCGTCGGGCCACGACCCGCGCGGCCCGGAAGACAAGCGCCTGCCCTTCGCCGATGCCGAGCCCGGCATGGCCGGAGCCGAGACGCTCCTGCCGCTCACGCTCAACCTCGTGCGCGACGGCGTGATCGACATGACCCGCGCCTTCGACCTTCTAGCGGGCCGGCCTGCGGCGATCCTCGATGTCAAAGCGGGAAAGCTCGCCGTGGGCGCAGAGGCCGACATCGCCCTGGTCGACCCCGACCAGCCCTGGATCGTCGATTCCGACAAGATGGCCGCCGCCGCCGGCAACACGCCGTTCGACAAGCAGCCGGTGCAAGGCCGCGTGCTCGCCCTGTTCAAGGGCGGCGCGCAGGTCTGGGCAAAGAAAAAGGCCCCCGCCTGAACAGGAGGGGGCCCAAGTCTGGAAGAGAAGGTTTTGGGCTCAGCGCCGCGCCATCATCGGGCCGGCGCTGCCTTTCGCAGGCAAGGTGCCCGGCAGCTGCCGGTCGGCCGAGTAGGCGAAGCAGCCGCCACCGCGGCTCTTGACGCTGGAGCACAGGCCGATAGCCGCCCGCTTGTCGAAGCCGGCCGCGGCAACCCGCCAGTAATTCTTGCCACGCACCACGGCAGGCGTGATCTGCAGCTCGTAGTTCCTGAGCTCGGGATTGCGGGCCTGGAAGATCTTCCACGCGCGCTTGGCGTTGCTCTCGCTGGAGAAGGACCCGAGCTGCACGAGATGCGTGCAGTCCTTGGGCGACTTGTCCGCTGCAAAATGCGCTTTCGGCCGGTCTGCCGGTTGATCGCCAGCAACCCGGCGGGCCGGAGCCGGCTGGACCACCGGCCTGGAGACGAATTCCGATTCGTCGGCGGCGGGCTCGGAGAACGCATCGGCGAAATTCACCGAGGAAACCCGGGCGGTCTCGACCGGCGCCTGTGCGACGGGAGGGCTTTCGACCGGCGAGCTGTAGGAATAGCTGGCCGGGGCCGGCTGTTCGAGCGGCGGCAATTCGCCGACGGGCTCGGCCGCCGCGGAATTGGACCAGGCCGGAGCCGGGGCGCCGTTCAGCGCGATGGAAGCCGGCTGGCCGGAATCCGAACGCACCGGCGCGCCGAGCAGGCCGGCGACGCGCTTCTGGTAATCCTCGGGCTTGCCCTGCACCGCCCAGCTGCTGATGCGGGCATCGAGCTGGTCGGCCGGTACGTCCTGCGCGGCCATGACCCGCGCTTCGCGCCAGCGTCCGTCCAGAGCATAGGCATAAGCCAGGTTCTGGCGAAGTTTGGGCGTATCCTCGCCGTTGCGGAGCGCATCGGAAAGGATGGCGACGCCGCGGCTCGTTTCGCCGGCAAGCGCCAGCGCCAGACCGAGGTCGCCCGCCGGAAGCGAGTCGCCCGCATCATCGAGAATCGCGACGGCCTCGCGGTCGTGACCCGAGCCGATATTGGCAAGCGCCAGGCTCAGCGACGTGCGCGGGCTGCTGTCGCCCAGAGCAATGGCATCGTTGTAGGTGGCGGCCGCGGAATCGAAGCGGCCGGCCTGGAGATAGGCATCGGCCAGCGAAATACGCGAGCCGGCGTCGTTGGGATTGCGCTCCACGGCGCGCTCCGCCTTCTCGACCACGCGGTCGAGCTTCTTCTGCGAAGCCGAGACATTGGCCTGGGAAGAGTATTTTCCGGCCTTGGCCATGTGGTTCGAACCGGCACAACCGGTGACGAGAACAGCGGCGAGGGCGCTGCAGACAGCGAAGCGAACCGCTCTGTGGTTCTGGCGCTTGCGAGTCATGAACTTTTCCCCTTTTTCGTTCATCGGCTGCGATCTTCGATCCTGGAAGCGAGTTCTTCGATCTCGGGCATTTCGTCGAGCAGCCTGTCGAGCGCTTCCGTGACGATCTGCTGTGCGCTGCGGTTGCCGAGCGTGGCCGCAAGCTTGAGCTTGAGGTGCCGCTCCGGATCGAGGCGCAGCGTGAAAGCGGCGCGGCGACCCTGGGACAGCGCGGAACGACGCTCGGGCGCGCTCGTCTCATCTGTAGTGTGAGCGATGGCCTCGACGCTGTGCGCGACGGCTTCCTGCTGGCGCACCACTGCGGGCACTTCCATTCCGGTCAGGTCGACGCCCGGCAGCGATACCACCTGGCCGGTGAATTCTTCCGGCGGGACCGGATCGGATGCCTGTTCGGCCGGATATTCGATGTCCTCGCCATGATCGTTCCAGCCCAGGTCCTCGTCGAGCTGACGCGCGGTCGCTTCCGAAAACTGATGGATCGGGTGGAGCTGCGGGCGCATTGCGGGCTTGGCCGCCCCTTTGCGGGCAAGCAGGCTCGGCGAGAGTGATGCGAAGGCTTTGGGATCGTTCATGCCGCCAAAGCTCCTCAGGAACCAGCGACGCGGCGACCGAAGCCACCGACCGGACGCTGGACACCGGGCAGCGCGGCAGACGGACCGGCGCTGGGCGCCGCGAAGACGGTGCGGCGGAAGTTCTTCTCGAGCCGGTCGGAAATGTAGTTCCACAGGGCCGAGATCTCCTGCGAGGAGCGTCCGTTGGGATCCACTTCCATCACGGTCCGGCCATCGATCATCGAAGCGGCGAAATCGGTGCGGTGATGAAGGGTGATCGGCGCGACGGTGCCGTGCTGCGACAGCGCGACGGCGGCCTCGGCGGTGATCTTGGCCTTGGGCGTCGCGGCGTTGACCACGAAGATCAGCGGCTTGCCGGCGCGATCGCACATGTCGACCGTGGCGCCGACCGCGCGCAGATCGTGCGGGCTCGGGCGGGTCGGCACGACGATCAGCTCTGCCACCGAGATGACGCTCTGGATCGCCATCGTGATCGCCGGGGGCGTATCGATGACCGCCAGGCGGAAACCCTGCTGGCGCAGGACCTGAAGGTCGCTCGCCAACCTGGCAACCGTCGTCTGGGCGAAAGCCGGGAGATCGTCCTGACGTTCATTCCACCAGTCGGCCAGCGATCCCTGGGGATCGATATCGATAAGGACAACCGGCCCTGCGCCAGCACGCTGGGCCTGAACAGCGAGATGTCCGGACAACGTCGTCTTGCCGGATCCGCCCTTCTGCGATGCCAATGCCAATACGCGCAATTCGAGACCCCCAATACAAAAGTAAGAAAACCCACTGGTCTCGGGGATCGCAGATCGTTCCTAATTTTGGGTTAACGGGCCGCGCCGCAGCCGCGGAAAACGCTAGGGGAAAGGGGCATAAAGGTTTTGCTAATGGGTCATTCACTATGCCAGTTAGGCACGACCCGAGGCCGGTCGTGCCGGACGCTGCGCCGCAGAGGGCGCGCGGTGACGCGCCGGCATAAACCAGGCCGACCGGGAAAATTTTTTATTGGGTGGGCGCGATGATGGTCAGAAGCTTGTTTCCAATAGCCATTTTTGCCGGGGTTTCGCTCGTGGCGGCCGCTCCTGCGCTTGCCGATGTCAAGGCGGGCGTCGATGCTTGGTCGCGCGGCGACTACACCACGGCTGTCGGCGAATGGCGCGAACCGGCCGAAAAGGGTGACGCCGACGCGCAGTTCAACCTCGGACAGGCCTACAAGCTCGGCCGCGGCGTGAAGCAAGACCTTGCCAGGGCGGAAGAGCTGTTCGGCAAGGCCGCGGCGCACGGGCATCTCCAGGCTTCCGACAATTACGGGCTGCTGCTGTTCCAGCGCGGCGACCATGCCCGGGCCATGCCCTTCATCAACGCCGCAGCCGGACGCGGCGATCCCCGCGCGCAATATCTCCTCGGCCTCGCCCACTTCAACGGCGACAATGTGACGAAGGACTGGGTCCGCGCCTACGCGCTCGTCAGCCTTGCGCAACAGGCCGGGCTGCCGCAGGCCGCATCGGCGCTGGCGCAAATGGACCAGCACATTCCCATCGAACAGCGCCAGCAGAGCGTGATTCTCGCTTCGCACCTCGCAGGCGAGGCGGAAGCGACCCGCGCCCGGCAAGTGACGGCGGCGGATCTCGCTTCGGGAACGCCGCGGGCCGTTCCGGGACCGGCGGCTTCGATGAGTGCATCCGAAGGCGCATCGCCCACCGCCATCCCCCGCATGCCGAGCATTGCTTCGGCTGAGCAGGCCCTGGCCGAGGCATCCCGAGTGGCCGGCACGGACAGCCCCGGCGGCGCCGGAGCGGACTTCACACGGCCCAGGGTGCCGGTCGTCACATCCGTGCCGCGCACCGCTACCCCGATGCCTGACCCCACACCCGTACCGGCCCCTGCGACAGCGCGACCGGCGCCGAAGCCCGCCCCGGCACCGGCACCGGCACCGGCACCGCCTGCTGCGAAATCCGGCAACTGGCGCGTCCAGCTCGGCGCGTTCGGTGTCCCCGGCAATGCGGATGCCCTCTGGAACAGGGTGAAGGGCCGGCCCGAACTGTCCGGACACGGCAAGATGCTGGAACCCGCCGGCAGGCTCACCAAGCTCCAGGCCGGCGGCTTCGCCAGCCGCGCCGACGCGCAGGCTGCCTGCTCCAGGCTTGCAGCCGGCGGTTTCGACTGCCTCGCCGTCAGGAAGTGACCGCTTGTTGCCGGACGCACCGGCCCGGGTCGCCTCGCTCGACCTGATCCGGGGCGTCGCCGTCCTCGGCATCCTGGCGATCAATCTGGCCGGCTTTGCCGGGCCTTCGGCCGCCACCCTCTCCCCCAACCTGCCCACGCCCGGCAGCCTTGCCGACGAAGCGGCGTTCGCGCTCAACTTCGTCCTGTTCGAAGGCAAGATGCGCGCCCTGTTCAGCCTGCTGTTCGGTGCGAGCATGATGCTGTTCCTGGAACGCACCGAAGCGGCGGGAAAGAACGGCGAACTGCTGCAACTGCGGCGGCTCGCCTGGCTGGTGCTGTTCGGTGCGCTGCATTTCTTCCTGTTCTGGTGGGGTGACATCCTGTTCATCTACGCGGTCGCGGGGGTCATCGCCCTGATGATGCGCGAACTGGCGCCGAAGACCCTGCTGACGGTCGCGCTCGTGATCTTCGCCGGCTGGCACCTGTCGGGCGCGGCGCTGAGCTATCCAGATGTCGCCGCCGAGGAACACGTCCGGCTCGGCATCGCCACCCCGAGCCAGCTTGAGGAACAGGCGGAGTTCTCACGCCAGCTGGCGGACCACGCGGCGCACGAGCTGGCCGAATACCGGTCCGGATTCGCCGCGCAGATCGTGGCCAAGCTTTCCGAACGTCCATTCCAGCTGCTGCAGTCGACCTATCTGTCGATCGGCGAGACGCTTCCGCTGATGCTGCTCGGCATGGTGCTCTACGCTAGCGGGTTCTTCACCGGCCGCTGGCAGGGGTGGCATCTGAAGATAGCGGCGGCCGTCGGCACGGCGGCAGGCCTTGCCGCAACCTTGACGGCGCTTGCCTGGCTCTGGCCCCGTCATTTCCCGCCGCAGGCGATGACCGCCGCCCTGCTTTACTGGATGGCCGTTCCGCATTTGCTGATGGCGACAGGCTATGCCGCGCTGCTCGTTCTGGCTGCGCCGCGCCTCGCCCGTACGCGTCTTGGCGGCCGGCTGATCGCCGCCGGGCGCATGGCTTTCAGCAATTACCTCGGCACGAGCGTCGTGATGACGGCGATTTTCTACGGCTGGGGGCTGGGCCTCGTCGGCACGATGGGCCACGCGGCCCAGCTGCCGTTCCTGCTGCTGGGCTGGGCGCTGATGCTGGCGTGGAGCAAGCCGTGGCTGGCGCATTTCCGCCAGGGCCCGCTCGAATGGCTCTGGCGATCCCTCACGGAAGGAAGAAAGCTTCCGATCAGGCGTTAAATGCTATTGCGATCCATTCGCACATCGATATATAAGAAGGGTCAAAGGGAGATTCGATGTACGTCTGCATCTGCAATGCGATACGCGAGACCGAGCTGCGCGCCGAAGCGCGCCGCTGCGACGCAGATGCTGAATCGATCTACATTTCGCTCGGCAGGCCGCCACAGTGCCGGCAGTGCCTGGATGATGCCACCGAGATTCTGCGAGAGGAGAGAACGGCAAGGAAATTGCCCGTCTGCGCCCTGAACTGACTTGCCCCCTGCCCTCCGTTGCCGCATAATCAATGCGTTGCAGCGCAGAGGGCGTTTTGCGTTTGTCCTCTGAGATTATTGGAGATTACTCATGCAGGGCGACAAGCAAGTCATCGATTTCCTGAACAAGGCTCTGCTGAACGAACTGACCGCGATCAACCAGTACTGGTTGCATTACCGCATGCTCGACAACTGGGGCGTGCATAAACTCGCGGAATACGAAAAGCACGAATCCCTCGACGAGATGCGCCATGCCGACACGCTGGCCGAGCGTATCCTGTTCCTTGACGGCCTTCCCAACTTCCAGGCGCTCGGCAAGCTCAGGATCGGCGAATCCATCGAGGAAGTGCTGAAATGCGACCTCGATCTCGAGCATGAGGCGATTCCGCTGCTCAAGGAAGCGATCGCCCATTGCGAGCATGTGCGCGACTACGTTAGCCGCGAGATTTTCGAGCGCATCCTCGAAAGCGAGGAAGAGCACGTCGATTTCCTGGAAACCCAGTTCGACATGATCGAACGCATGGGCCTGCAGAACTACATCCAGCTCAACAGCAAGGCGGCCGAAGCGGAATAGGCCTTCCGGGCGTTCAGTCCCGCTTGAAGGGGTTTTTCGGGCTTCTCAGCGTCAGCCGGATCGGCACGGCGTCAAAGCCCAGCTCGCGGCGGATGCCGTTGACCAGATAGCGCCGATAGCTTTCCGGCAACATGTCCAGCCTCGTGCCGAACAGCACGAAGCCGGGCGGACGCGTCTTGGCCTGCGTGATGTAACGCAGCTTGATCCGCTTGCCGCCGGGCGCAGGCGGCGGATTGGCGGCAAGCGCATCGTCGAACCAGCGGTTCAGCGCGGCGGTCGGCACCCGGCGGCTCCACGCCTCGCGGATGTCGAACGCGGCCCGGATCATGTCGTCCAGCCCTTTCCCGGTGCGGGCGGAGACGGCGAGCAGCGGCACGCCCCTCACCTGCGCCAAGCCGTCGTCGAGCGCGGCGCGTATGCCATTGAACAGCGAAGAGGGATTCTCCGCCACGTCCCACTTGTTGATCGCAATGATCAGCGCCCGGCCCTCTTCCAGCGCCATCGCGGCGATCTTGAGGTCCTGGTGCTCCAGCCCCTGCGTCGCATCCAGCAGCAGGACGACCACCTCGGCGAAATCGACGGCATGGCGCGCATCTGCGACGGCGAGCTTTTCCAGCTTTTCGGTGACGCGCGCCTTCTTGCGCATGCCCGCCGTGTCGATCAGCCGCACCGGCCGCGCCTCGCCGCTCGCCGGGTCGGTCCAGGTCCAGTCGACGGCAATCGAATCGCGCGTGATGCCGGCTTCCGGCCCGGTGAGCAGCCGGTCCTCACCGAGCAGCCGGTTGATCAGCGTGGACTTGCCGGCATTAGGCCGGCCGACGATCGCAAGCTTGAGCGGGCCGGACAGGTCGTCCTCGCCGTCCTCTTCGCCGTCGAAGGGCTGCTTGTCCTCCAGATGCGGCAGCAGCGCCCCGAACAGGTCGGCGATGCCTTCGCCATGCTCGGCCGACAGGGCCACCGGCTCACCCAGGCCCAGCGAGAAGGCCTCCAGCAGCCCGGCTTCCCCGGCCCTGCCCTCGGCCTTGTTGGCGACCAGCACCACCGGCACTGCGCTGCCGCGCAGCCAGCGGGCGATCTCTTCGTCGAGCGGCGTGATCCCCGCGCGCGCATCGACCATGAACAGGGCGACATCGGCGCCGACCAGCGAAGCCTCGGTCTGGACGCGCATCCGGCCCGGCAGGCTGGCGGGATCCTCGTCTTCCCAGCCGGCGGTATCGACCACGGTGAAATCCAGGCCCAGCAGGTGCGCATCGCCGAAGCGGCGGTCGCGCGTCACCCCCGGCTGGTCATCGACCAGCGCCAGTTTCTTGCCCACCAGCCGGTTGAACAGCGTGGACTTGCCGACGTTCGGCCGGCCGATGATGATGACCTGGGGCAGCATAATCCGCGCGAAGTGGCGCTTCCGGAGGGGCTTGGCAAGCGAAACGGCAAAATCTTGCCGGTTTGTTTACCAGACTTTGCAGGCCGGCTCTAACCAGCCTGCCCGAATAAGGGCGCCATGACGAAACGCCCAATCGCCCTTGCAGCCCTTGCTTTCTCAGCTATCGCGGCACCGGCACAGTCGAGAACGACCATCGATATCGGCGACGCCGCCGGCGGCAGCGCCGAGCTGTCGCCCTATCTGCAATGCGTGCCCTATGCCCGCCAACTGACCGGAATCCAGATCTACGGCGATGCCCACACCTGGTGGGGGCAGGCCGAAGGCCGCTACGCCCGCGGGCGCACGCCGCGGGCCGGAGCCGTGATGGCGGTGCAACCCCACGGCAATTCGCGCCTCGGCCATGTCGCGGCGGTGCGCAGGGTGCTCGATAGCCGCACCCTGCTGATCAGCCACGCCAACTGGTCGGTGCCCGGGAAGATCGAGGAAAACGTCCGCGCGGTCGACGTGTCGCCGGCCAACGACTGGAGCGAGGTGCGCATCTGGTACGGCCCTTCGCAATCGCTGGGGACCAGCCACTGGCCGCTTTACGGTTTCATCTACAACGACAAGCCCGGCGGTCGCCGCAACACGGCCCCGGCCAGGCACCAGCGCACCCCGGATCGCATCGCACGCCGCAACGATCCCGTCGGCGACATCATCGCGGCGAGCCTGCGCTAGGGCAGCGGAGCCGCTTCCCCGTCACGGAACTGTCAGCGCTCGTCATTCCCGCGAAAGCGGGAACCCGGCTCCAACGTTGCAAACTGGGTCCCCGCTTTCGCGGGGATGACGAATGCCTGCCCGAAGGTCGAGACCTGCGCCGTAGCCGCCCTCAGGGCAATAACCTGACGGTTTTCAGCCCTGCTTCGCCACCGGCGGATCGTCGCCCAGGTCCTCGTACCAGGCCTCGACCGGGCCGTTGAGCTTGATCGTCAGAGGCTGGCCGCGACGGTCCATGGTCTTGCCGGCCTGCACCCGCACCCAACCTTCGGAAATGCAGTATTCCTCGACATTGGTCCGGATCGCGCCCTTGAAGCGGATGCCGACGCCGCGCTGCAGCTTGTCGGCATCAAAATGCGGGCTCCTGGGATTGATCGCCAGGCGGTCGGGCGGAACATCGGGTCCGGTGGTGGTTTCTTCGCTCATGCACCGCGCCTCTAGGCATCGCAGAGCGCTTGTCAATTCGCGCAGTATTGCCTAAGGGCGCGCCTTCCGCACGAGAGGCGGGCGCGTAGCTCAGTGGTAGAGCACACCCTTCACACGGGTGGGGTCGCAAGTTCAATCCTTGCCGCGCCCACCATCTTTTCAATGGCATACCGGAAATTCCCGGGCCGCGTTGCAGGCAATGGCGCGCGCAGGCTGCTGCTCGCCGATACCGCCCGCACTATAGCAATACCGGGTTTCCCCGGAGGACCATTCTGTGCGACATCGCCATTTTCCAGGCGGCGCGATCCTGTGTTAGGCAGTGGCACCCGCATGGCGGAAAGGGCGCGCGACGACAGCGCTTGACGCTCGCCGGGAACGAGAACGATACGAACCAGCTTGCGAGTGGATTCCTGGAATGGCGAATACTGAGAAGAAGTCCTTTTGCCGGATTTGCGGCTCCGGGTGCGGCATCATCGTGGAGCTCGACGGGCAGCAGGTGGTCAAGGTCCGCGCCGACCGGGATCATCCGGTTTCGCAGGGCTACACCTGCCCCAAGGGACGTTCGCTGCCGGGGGACCATCACCGCGAAGACCGTATCGACGTGCCGATGATCCGCGAGAACGGGGAATTGCGGCCGACGAGCTGGGAACACGTGCTCGACGACCTGGCCGCGAAGCTGTCCGGTATCATCGAGGATGGCGGGCCGCGCGGGGTCGGCACATTCATCGGCGGCGGCGGCTTCCTCGATGCCAGCGGGTTCCTGAGCCATCTCTCGTTTCTCGGAACGGTGAAGACGCCGTCGGCCTACAGCGACATGACGATCGACAGCGTGGCCAAGACCGTCGCGGCCGAGATGGTGACCGGCATTTCGGGCCTCGAGCCGAGGGCCGACCTCAAGCGCACCAAGCTGGTCATCTTCATGGGCACCAATCCGGTGATCTCGCACACCCGCACGATCAACATGCACGCCCCCACGGCGGCCATGCGCGACATGCGCGCCCACGGGGCGGAGCTGTGGACGATCGACCCGCGCAATACCGAAACCGCGCAGCGCTCGAACGGCCATATCGCGCCGCGGCCCGGCACGGACTACGCGATCCTCGGCTATCTGATCCGCGAGCTGCTGATCGACGGCGCCGACTTCGAGTATATCGAGCGGCATGCGCAGGGCGCTGACGGGCTCAGGGCCGCGGTGGAGCGCTTCACGCCGGAGCGGACCGCGGCGGTCTGCGGCATCGAACAGCAGGAGCTTGCCGCGCTGCTGGCGGCGGTCCGCAAGGCGGGGCGCCTGTCCGTCGAGACGGGAACCGGCATCACCATGCAGCGGGCCGGAAACGTGACGCAGTGGCTCAGCCTCGCGCTGATGATCGTCACCGGTTCGCTGGACCGGGAAGGCGGCTCCTGGGTGAATCCGGGGCTGATCAACCGCAAGGACCTGAAGGATTTCCCGGCCGCGCCCGAAGCGGGCTGGAACCGGCCGGGGCCTGAAAGCCGCCCGGAACTGCGCGGCACGGCCGGTGATTACCCCTGCGCCGCGATCCCGGACGAGATCGCCGCACGCTTTCTGCGCGCGATGCTCGTCTTCGGCGGCAATCTCGAGACCTGCCTGCCCGAAACGGACCGCACCTACGAGGCGCTGAAACAGCTCGAAGTCCTGGCCGTGCTGGATGTCCGCCATACCCGCACGACGGATATCGCCACCCATGTGCTGCCCACCAAGGACCAGCTCGAGCGGTCGGACATCTCCTTCGTGACCGACAGTTCGTTCCCGATCATGGTCTCGCAGTACACGCCGGCGATGGTGGAGCCGCTAGGGGAGCGCAAGGCGTTCTGGTGGATCGTCGGCCAGCTCGGCAAGCGCATGGGCATGGATTTCTTCCCGGGGCTGGATGTCGACACCGCCACCGACGACACCGTGATCGAATATATCCTGCGCAGTTCCGACGTCGATTTCGAAACGCTCAGATCGCAGCGGCTGGCGTTCGGCGAGCCCGTGATCGGCTGGGTGCAGCGCTTCGTCGACGAGAAGATCGGCGGATGGCGGATGGCGCCGCAGCAACTGGCCGACCAGCTCCGCGATCTCGAAGCCCGGGAAGATGCGGACGAGGCGGAAGCGCTGATCCTCATCCCCCGGCGCCAGAAATACCACGAGAACTCGAAGCTGCTGGAAGTGCGCGACAAGCCCTATGTGTTCATGACTTCCCGGGACGCACGGCAGGCAGGGATCGAGGAAGGCGCGCTGGTCGAAGTGCGCAGCGCGAACGGCACGGTGCGCCGGTGCATGAAGATCGACGACACGCTGCGCGCCGGGTGCATCAACGTCCCGCACGGCTGGTCGGACGAACTGAACGTCAACCGCCTGACCTCAACCACACACGATGTAGACCCGATCACCGGGATGCTGCTCTATTCCGGGCTGGAAGTCTCGGTCGAGGCCGTCTGACGGCCCAAGCCGGTCGGTGTGAGGCCTAAAGCGGGACGACCACCCTCTCGGTGTGATCGGACGACCACGGCGCCGTTTTTGCAGTCGTATCCTGATAGCTTTCCGGCAGGTCTTCCACCGCGTGATAGACGGCGGCAAAGCGCCCGAATCCGGTGCAATAGGCACAGAGCATGCAGATCTCGATGATCTCCTTCTCCGTGTAATACTGGCGCAGATTGTCGATCGTCTCGTCGCTGATCGCCAGGTGATTGGTCGCGGCAAGATCGGCGTATTGCAGCGCGGCTCTCTCGGCATCCGTCAGGTCGGGCGCTTCCACCGGCTGTTCCAGCGAGCAAACGAGGTCTTCGGTCAGGCCATCCTCCAGTGCCGGCTCGAAGCGCATGGCCATGCAACTGCGGCACTGGTTGTGGAAAGCAATGCGCAGGCGCAGCATTTCGAGCAGGCGGGGCCGCAAGGTAAATCCCTGCCAGAATGCGTGCTCGAAAGCGAAGAACGGCTTCGCCAGCTCCGGCGCGTTCGCATAGACGCCGAGGATCTTGCGCTGGACGTCGGCGACAGGTGCGGTGTCCACCTGCAGCTGTTCACGCAGTTCCGGGTCCCACTGATCAACCGGGAGTGAGGCAAAACGGGTCATGGCATCCTCGCGCTTGTTCTATCTCCCCGAAACCATAGACCCATTGCCCCTCGGCGCAAGGCCGGCCTAGCGCCGCACCAGTCCCTTCGGCCGCACCACGCCGAGGTCCATATGCGTGACGACGCCCGGCGCGGCATCGCACACCTGCGGCACCACCGTGCAGCCTACCAGCCCTGTCCAGGGCAGCCCCAGGAAGGGGTGGCGACCGTCCGGATCCTGCTGAGCCATGAGATGGCATTCGAGCGGCGGATCGCCGTGAATGCGCACGCGGTACATCGCCTCGCCCTGCTCCCAGAGCGGATCGAGGTCTTCGCCGAGCTGCCAGTAGAAATGGTAGACGATGAGCGGCGCGCCCTCGACCCAGGCGGTCCATTCGTAATGCTGGCCGCCCACGGTGCCGGCCTTCACCTCGCCGAACTCGTGCTTGATGTCCCGCTTCGCCTTGGAGACCTCGAACTTGACCGTGACTTCCTCGATCTCCTTGCCGAGCGCTTCGGCGATCATCGCCATCGACGAATAGAAGAACTTGTAGGTTTCCGGCGAGCGTCGCGGGTTGGCGAGCAGTTCCTCGGGATCGGCGCCGAAGCCCATGATCTCGGTATAGATCATCGGGTTGCGCACCTTGTCGATGATCTCGGTCACTTCGATGCAATCGATGCGATTCATCAGCCGCGCGAGCGTGATCGGCATAATGTCGCCGGCAAAGCCGGGGTGTATACCGCAGCCGTGGAACGAACTGTTGCCTTCGCGGCAGGCCGCCTCGACCCGGGCAGCCTCTTCGGGAATCCACTTGTTGGGCAGGAACGGACCGGCCGGCGAGACGACGTTCTTGCCCGACGCCAGCAGCCTGCAGACGTTGTCGATCGGCGGCGTCATCATGCTCGGCGCGAACAGCACGCAATCCGCATCCATCGCCATGATCGCGTCCTCGTCGTCGGTCGCGAGCACTCCCGTCTTCGGCAGTCCGACGAGGTCGCCCGCGTCCTTGCCGACCTTTTCCGGATTGGTGACGAGCACGCCGACGAGCTCGATCACCGGATTCTCGATGAAGTACTTCAGCGCCGCGGAGCCGACTACGCCGGTGGCCCACTGGATGACGCGGTATTTCTTGTCCGACATGATGAATTCCCCTTCCCGAAATTGCGTCAGTTCAGTCCGCGGACCTGGCCGCCGTCGACGCGATAGTTGGCTCCGGTGATATAGCCCGACAGCGGACTGACCAGCAGGCAGGCGACCATGGCCAGCTCCCTGGGCGTACCGACCCGGCCGACCGGCGGTATTTCGAAAACGTCCAGCTTCGCGAAATTCTGCGCCACGTCGTCGAAACTCATGTCCGGATCGCCGAATTTCTCGCGGCCGAAACGCAGCAGGCCGTCGACCATGACGATACCCGGGGTGAGGACGTTCGCCGTCACGTTCACGCCCCTGAGCGAACCTGCGAGGCTGACGGTGAAGTTCTGCAAGGCCGCCTTCGCCGCCGAATAGTCCACGCCCATGTAGTTGGGCTGCATGGCAACCGCGCTGGAGACATTGACGATGCGGCCGAATTTCGACGCGACCATGTCAGGCACGCACAGCTGGCACAGGCTCACGGCGCCGAGCGTGTTGGCGCGGTAGTTGGCGACGAAATCCTCGATGTCGATTTCTGCCGGCGCCTTCGCGGAATTGCCTTTCGCATTGCCGCCGGCGTTGTTGATGAGGATCTCGATATTGCCGCCGACCGCCTCACAGGCTTCCGCATGCACGCTTTCGGCCGCACCCTCGCCGGACAGTTCACCGATCGCGACTCCCGCCGCCCCGATTTCCTCGGCGACGCGTTCGGCGCGCTCACGGTTGCGGCCGTGCACCACGACTTTCGCGCCTTCTTCCGTCAACATGCGGACGATCGCCTCGCCGATGCCGCTGCTGCTGCCGGTTACCAGGGCGCGACGGCCCTGCAGTTGAAGATCCATGGAACTCCTCTCTCACTAGTCCTGGCCGCCGCCCGGATGCGGCATGCGAGCCGTTCATCGCCGGTCGCCCTATCACAGGTGTTCGGACAATGCCCCTACATGTTTGACGGTCCGCGCGACCCGGAATCCCAACGTTCCCGGCGAGATATCGCTGGGATGATGCATACAGGGCAAGCTTGGATCAAAGTTCCCTGACGATGGCCTCACCGGACTTCGACGCGCAACGACGGGCTGTTTCCCGGGACGCGCAAGTCCACGCGATCAGTCGTCGAAGAACGCGATGAGCCTCAGTTCGGCACTGGCGCGGGGGACGGCGCCGGGCAGGACCTGCGGAAAGCGGAAGGCGCCGTGCAGGCAGCCTAGCGGCGCGTCGGGATCGCTGTCGTAGTTCTTGAAGAAGATCACGTCGTCGGGCGTGACGTCCGGGAAATAGTACCACTGCTGGCGCGGGTTGTGGACCGAGGTGAGATAGGGGACGCCGCCGGGGAAATTGGGCTCGACCGTGCGCCCGACCACGCCGTCGCCCTCGTCCACCGTCCGCTGGTCGCACAATGCGAGCGGCATGTCCTGCGGCGGCGGGGTAAGCACGCGCCACACGTTCAAGATCTTCGCACGGGGATAGCGCGCGCGGATGTCTGCGTCGGCGGCAGCCTCGACGAAGGGAACGGCGGACTGCCGCGTCTGGTCGAAATGGACGAATTCCGCCGCCGCGGGCTTTGCCGGATCGCCGGAATCACGGATCAGGACGGCGCCGCCGTGGAAAGCGGCGATATGGGGCGCGCCGGTCAGTTCCCGAAGCAGTTCGATGTGCGGGGGGATATAGACCGAGGCGATCCATTCCGGGTCGGCCCAGGCGAATTCGCCGACCGGCAGGTGGTGGAGTTCGAACCCCTCGCGCTCTAGCGAGGGAGGCGATGCGAGCCGGCGCGCATTGCGGAACTCGACGTCGTGGGCTTCCAGCTTCTGGGTGATCAGCGAGCGGTCCAGATTGCTCCAGATTCCGCCGTCGGAGCGGTCCGCCGCGAAATTGATCGGCGCGCTGACGCCGGCGTCGGCCTGTGCTGACTGATCCATGGCGATCCCTTCCCTAGTTGCCATCATGCGCCCCGACCGGGGCACGGCCCAATAATGCAACAGCATAGCCACATTATTGCCGGAAGTGTAGGTTCGGCTCGCCCGGTTACCCGATTGACGGGCATCAATGCAGCGGATCGGCGAATGGACCATCTGCGCCCGGGTTGAAGGAGGAAGGCCATGTTCAAGACCAATGTCGGCAGTGTCGACCGCATCCTGCGCATCGTGCTGGGCGTCGTTCTGATCGCGCTCGTGTTCGTCGGACCGAAAACGCCCTGGGGATGGATCGGCATCATCCCGCTGGTGACGGGCCTGTTCAGCACCTGCCCGGTCTACAGCCTGCTCGGCATCCGGACCTGCCGGAGCAAGTAGCCCGGCAACCCAGCCTTGCGCGGCATGCGGTGAGACGGCATAGCCCCGCGCATGCATGACATACGCCTGATCCGCGACGACCCGGAAAGCTTCGACGCCGCCCTCGCCCGCCGTGGAGTGGAGCCGTCTTCGGCCGCGATCCTCGCGCTTGACGCCGAGCGCCGTGCAGTCGCGACGCGCATGCAGGAAGCGCAGAGCCGCCGTAACGAGGCCTCGAAGGCGATCGGCAAGGCGATGGGCCAGGGCGACACCGACACCGCCGAGGCGCTGAAAGCCGAAGTCGCCGAGCTGAAGCAGACGCTGCCCGAACTGGAAACGCAGGAACGCGAGCTTGGCGCGAAGCTGCAGGACGAACTTTCGCGGCTTCCCAACCTGCCGCTCGACGAGGTTCCCGACGGCGTGGACGAGAGCGGCAATGTCGAACTCTCGAGCTGGGGCACGCGCCGCGAATTCGACTTCGAGCCGAAGGAGCACGCCGATCTTGGCCCCGCGCTGGGTCTCGATTTTGAAACTGGCGCATTGATTTCCGGCGCGCGTTTTACCTTTCTGCGCGGCCAGATGGCACGGCTCAACCGCGCGATCGGCCAGTTCATGCTGGACCGGCAGACCGGCGGGAACGGCTACATGGAATGCGCGCCACCGCTGCTCGTGCGCGACGAAGCCGTGTTCGGCACCGGCCAGCTTCCCAAGTTCGCCGAAGACCTGTTCCGGACGACCGACGACCGCTGGCTGATCCCTACCGCCGAGGTTTCCCTGACCAACGCGGTGCGCGAGCAGATCCTTGGCGAGGACCAGCTGCCCGTCCGAATGACCGCCCTCACCCCCTGCTTCCGCTCCGAGGCGGGTGCGGCGGGCAAGGACACGCGCGGCTTCATCCGCCAGCACCAGTTCGACAAGGTGGAACTGGTCGCCATTTGCCGGCCCGAGGATTCTCCCGCCGAGCACGAGCGGATGACCGAAGCGGCGGAATCGATCCTGCAGGCGCTGGAGCTTCCCTACCGCAAGATGCTGCTGTGCGCGGGCGACATGGGCGCGACCGCGCGCAAGACTTTCGACCTCGAGGTCTGGCTGCCCGGCCAGGGCGCCTGGCGCGAGATTTCGAGCATTTCCAACTGCGGCGACTACCAGGCGCGGCGAATGAACGCGCGTTTCCGTCCGGAGGGACAGAAAGGCACCGAGTTCGTCCACACGCTCAACGGCTCCGGCCTTGCCGTCGGCCGCACGCTGGTCGCGATCCTGGAGAATTTCCAGCAGTCTGACGGATCGGTCGATGTGCCCGGGGCGCTGCAGCCCTACATGGGCGGCATCACCCGGCTGACGCCGGCAGGCTGATGCGCATCCTGCTCACCAACGACGACGGCATCGGCGCTCCCGGCCTCTACGTCCTGGAAAAGATCGCCGCGCGACTGTCCGACGACATCTGGATCTGCGCACCGAGCGAGGAACAGTCCGGCGCCGGCCATTCGCTGACGCTGACCCGCCCGGTCCGGCTCCACGAGCATGCTCCCAAGCGGTTTTCGGTATCGGGCACGCCCACCGATGCGGTGACCATGGCACTCAAGAAGCTCCTGCCCGCGCCGCCGGACCTGATCCTGTCCGGCGTCAACCGGGGCGCGAACCTGGGCGACGACGTGACCTATTCGGGCACGGTTTCCGCTGCGTTCGAAGGCGCGCTCGCGGGAGTTCGCTCGATCGCGCTCAGCCAGGTCTATTCCCGCGAGGGGCTTGGCCACGGCATTTCTTTCGAGGCCGCCGAATTCTGGGGCGAGAAGGTTCTGCGCCCCCTGCTTGATGCACCCTTTGCCGAACGCACTTTGGTTAATATAAACTTCCCGCCATTGCCGGCAGAGGAAGTGAGGGGCATTCGGGTCGTGCGTCAGGGGTTTCATGACTATTCACGCGGTTCCGTGGTCGAGGGAACCGATCCGCGCGGCTTTTCCTATTTCTGGTTCGGCCTGCACGGCATCGAGCACACGCCCGGCCACGCCTCCGACCTGGAAGCGATCGACGAAGGCTATGTCGCGGTGACCCCGCTGACGCTCGATTTCACGCATGAGGCTTCGCTGGCCTCGCTGGCCGGGCGCTATTCCTCGTGAGGCGCCGGACGAGCGCCGCCGTCCTTGCGGCCATGCTCGCGGCAGCAAGCCCGATCACCGTCCTGGCCGCCCCCGATCCGGCGACCGAGACGGTTCACACCGTCACCGAAGGCGAAACGCTGAACGGCGTCGCCAATCGCGCCGGCGTCGCGCGTGACAGCATCATCGAAGCCAACGGGCTCGAGCCGCCTTTCGTCATCCGCATCGGCCAGAAGCTCAAGATCCCGCGCGACAAGCCGGGAGCGTCGTCCTCCGCGACTGCTTCGACCGGACAGGGAAGCGAGCACGTCGTCGAGGAAGGCGAAACGCTCAACGGCATCGCCAACCGCGCCGGCGTCGCGCGCGACAGGATCATCGAGGCGAACGGGCTCGAACCGCCCTACGTCATCCGCATCGGCCAGACGCTCAAGATTCCGGGCGGGTCCGGCTCCGCTCCGGCCAGCTCCCGGTCGGCGTCGCCCTCCGGCTCAACCGCGCCAGAGCTTGCGACGGAGCATGTCGTCAAGGAAGGCGAGACGCTTGGCGGCATCGCCAATCGCGCCCAGGTGCCGCGCGTCCTGATCGCCGAGGCCAACGGACTGACCGAACCCTATATCGTCAAGGTCGGGCAGAAGCTGAAGATTCCGCGCACCCGGCGCCATACGGTCAAGGAAGGCGAGACCGGGTTCAGCATCGCCTATGCTTACGGCGTGCCCTGGAACGCCATCGCGGTGGCGACCGGGATCGACCCCGACGCATCCCTCCAGCCGGGCCGGGAACTGCTGATCCCGACTGTCATCGACCGCCCCTCTCCTTCCACTGCCTCGCCTGCCGCGACCTCACCTGCGCCAGCCCCGACGCCCACCCCGGCGCCCGCCGCCGCGTCCGCAAGCCGCTTTGCCTGGCCTGTCAGCGGCTCGATCCGGCGCGGCTTCACCCCGCGCGAGCAGAGCAATTATCACGACGGGCTGGACATCCAGGCGCAGCGCGGGGCCGCGGTCCGGGCGACAGGAGCCGGCAAGGTGATCTTCGCCGACAAGAAAGGCAGCTACGGCAATCTCGTCATCCTCTCGCACGGCGACGGCTGGCATTCGGTCTACGGCTATCTCGACCGGATCACCGTCAAGGTGGGCGAGCAGGTCGGCAAAGGCGAACGCATCGGGCTGGTCGGCAATACCGGCATCGCCAAGGGCGACGAGCTCCACTTCGAGCTGCGGCGCAACAACAAGCCCGTCGATCCCACCTCAGAACTGCCTGCCGGCCCATGAAGCCCAGGCGCGGGACCTTGCGTTTCCGTCCGCTGAGGCGCGCCATTCCCGTGCCGGTCTGGGCGGATGTAGGCATCAGGCTCGCTGCAGCGCTTGCCCTCGTGTTCCTGGTCGTGCTGGTCCACTGGACCGACCGCGACGGGCTGATCGACACGCACGACGGCCATGTCAGCTTCCTCGACGTGGTCTATTTCACGATGATCTCGATCACCACGACCGGCTTCGGCGACATCGCCCCGATCAGCGATCGCGCACGGCTTGTCGAAGCGGTGATCGTCACCCCGATCCGGCTTGCCGTGATCTATATTTTCGTCGGCACCGCCTATAACTTCATCATCAAACACAGCTGGGAGAATTGGCGCATGGCGCGCATTCAGGACAACCTGGCCGACCATATCGTGGTGCTCGGCTTCGGGGTCAGCGGATCCGAAGCGGTGCATGAACTGATCGAACGCGGCACCGATCCCCACACGATCGTCGTGCTCGACGTGGACCACGCCAGGCTTGCCGATGCCGAAGCGCTGGGCTGCAACGTGATGGAAGCGGACGCCTCGCGCGACGAATCGCTCGAAGCCGTCCGCATCGCCAAGGCAAGGACCGTGCTGGTTTCAGCCGGCAGGGACGACACCTCTATCCTGATCGTGCTCACCGTGCGCCACCTGGCGCCCGACGTGCCGATCACCGCCGTGGTGCGGGCCGAGGACAACGAGCTGCTGATGCGACAGGCCGGCGCCGACAACGTCATCAATCCGGTGCGCTTCACCGGCCTGCTGCTGGCCGGTTCGGCCGAAGGCAGGCACGTATCGGAATACCTTGCCGATCTCGCCTCGATCAGCGGGCGGGTCCAGCTGATCGAACGGACCGTCGCCCCCGAGGAAGTCGGCAAGTCACTCAGCGCGCTGGTGACCGGAGGCAAGGGCCTCAGGATCTATCGCGGCGAACAGGCCATCGGGTTCTGGGAGGACGCGGCGGAACGGCTGCAAGCAGGCGACGTGATCGTCGAAATCGCGCCGACACCCTAGCTCAGCGCCCAGAAGGTCGCTCCCATCGCAAGATAGGCCGTCAGCCAGAAACCGCTTTCGACCAGCCGTTCCCCGATCCCGGCTCCCTTCCGCAGGAAAGTGAGCCACACCGCCGGTATCACGAAGGCGATCGCGATTCCGCCCGACTGCATGAGGTAGAGCCACGGCTTGGCGCCCAGCGTTTCCGGACCGATTCTCGCGAAATTGTGACCGAGCATGATCGCGGAGATCAGCATGACGACGAACACCAGCGTGTAATTGCCGGTCGGTCGCGAATCTCCGGGAAAGAGCTGCTGCCCGGTGCGGAACAGCGGACCGTACCAGACGATCCCCACCGCGACGGCGATCGCTGCCGCCAGCAATACCGCCAGCCAGTTCACCGGACCCATGGAACGCTCCTTTCAACCAATTGTCGCGACACTCGCCCGGACCTGTCAGCGCAGCAACCCGAAAATCGCGCCCATCACCGCATAGACCAGCGTCCAGTAACAGGCATCGATCGCAAACAGTTTCAGCGACTTGCGCGCGAACAGATAGTTCACGCCGAGCGACGTCGCAATGAAACCCAGGCCGATACCCCCGCCGACGATCGAGCTGGTGACAAGGCCGGGCCCGCCATACGTGGCCAGCACATGGCCGAGAATGAAGGCTGCGAACAGATTGAGCAGCGCCACCAGGCCGAAGATCATCGGCATGTTGGCGTCCTTGATCGCCTCGTCGCTGAGCCCGCTCTCCCGCTGCCATGCCTTGCCGAACAGCGGTCCGTACCAGATGCCTCCGACGATGAAGCCGGCTGCTGCCGCCGCAACCACGGCGATCCAGTTCATCTCCCACATTGCCAGTTCTCCCAATCCGGCCCTCCCCGCAGGGAGTGACGCATATTCCGGCAAGCGGCGCAAGTTCGGTGAGTTCGTGACATTTGCCCGATATGCGCCTATGCGCGCCGCCCAGCATGGCAACCCGCATTCCCCAGCAAGCCAGGGTCGGCATGGTCAGCCTCGGCTGCCCGAAGGCCCTTGTCGATTCGGAACGCATCCTCACGAGGCTGCGGGCCGACGGCTATGCCATGAGTCCGGACTATGCCGGGGCCGATGTGGTGCTTGTGAACACCTGCGGCTTTCTCGATTCGGCCAAGGAGGAAAGCCTGGCTGCAATCGGCGAGGCGATTGCGGAGAACGGCCGGGTCATCGTTACCGGCTGCATGGGCAACGAGGCCGAGTCGATCCGGGCGAAGTTCCCCGAAGTGCTCGCGGTGACCGGCGCCCATCAGTACGAAGCGGTCGTCGAAGCGGTCCACGAGGCGTCGCCGCCGGGCCAGGGGCCGTTCGTCGACCTCATCCCGCAGCCGGACGTCAAGCTTACCCCCCGCCACTACAGCTATCTGAAGATTTCCGAAGGCTGCAACCACGCATGCAGCTTCTGCATCATCCCCCAGCTGCGCGGGAAACTGGCGAGCCGGCGCGTCGACGCCGTCCTGCGCGAGGCCGAAAAGCTCGTCGCCGCCGGTACGAAGGAGCTGCTGGTGATCAGCCAGGACACCTCGGCCTATGGCGTCGATCTTCGCCACGAGACCCGCGAGTGGCATGGCCATCCGGTGCGCACTCACATGACCGACCTGGCCCGTGAGCTGGGCCAGCTTCGCACCCCCGAAGGCGAAGTTCCCTGGGTGCGGCTGCACTACGTCTATCCCTACCCCCATGTCGACGAAGTGATCCCGCTGATGGCTGAGGGGCTGCTGACGCCCTATCTCGACATCCCGTTCCAGCACGCCTCTGCCAAGGTGCTCTCCGCCATGAAGCGCCCGGCCAACGAGGCCAAGGTCCTGGAACGACTGCACAGATGGCGGGAGATCTGCCCCGACATCGCGATCCGCTCGAGTTTCGTGGTCGGCTTTCCCGGCGAGACCGAGGAGGATTTCCGCTACCTGCTCGACTGGCTCGACGAAGCCCAACTCGACCGGGTCGGCGCTTTCCGCTTCGAACCGGTCGAAGGCGCCGCCGCAAACGCCCTGCCCGATGCGGTGCCCGAAGAGGTCAAGGAAGAGCGCTACGCGCGGTTGATGGAGAAGACGGAAGCGATCAGCGCCTCTAGGCTTTCCGCCAAGGTCGGCAGGGCCCTGCCCGTCATCATCGACGAAGTCGGCGAGCCCGACGAAGACGGCGACGTCGGCGCTACCGGACGATCGCAGGCGGATGCTCCGGAGATCGACGGCTGCGTGCTCATCCGCGATGTGCCGGGTGACCTCAAGCCCGGCGACATCGTCAATGTGCTCATCGAGGATGCCGATGCGCACGATCTGTTCGGCGTCATTGCGCCGGATTAAGCGCCAATCGCGCAGGCGATTTCCTGATTGCAATTCATGCAACCTCAGGCAATCTTTTCGCATTTGCAGCAATCATCACATGGAGGCATACAGGGTGTGCCTTACAGGCATCCTCTCCCAATAAACTTCGATGGGCCGGCCCTTGGACCGGCCCTTTTCTTTTTTCAATCAGCGTGTTGCTGGAATCGAAGCGAAATAATGATTTCGCTTTTGCGAATGTCTGTTCGCTTATTGCAACACCCACGGTTGCGAGAAATTCATCCGCCCCCGCCTTTTTCGCACTTGCAGCATAGGCCGGAGTGACCCATATAGGACGGGCCTTTCAGGCATCCTCTCCCAAACTTCTACAGGGTCGGTCTTCGGACCGGCCCTTTTTTCTTGCCTTCTGCATTCGGGCTGCCCGCCAATGACATGGCGTTCAATCCGGTAGGCCGGTGCACCGATCCGGGCTAGCATGCGGCGATGGATGCACTGCGCCCTACCAGCAAGCCGGTCGACCTGCTGATTGTCGGCGCAGGCATTTCCGGGATCGGCATGGCCGCGCATTTCACGCGTGAGTGTCCGCGCAAGAGCTATGCGATAGTGGAACGGCGCGAGCGGCTGGGAGGAACCTGGGACCTGTTCCGCTATCCCGGCATTCGCTCCGACAGCGACATGTACACGCTGGGCTACCAATTCGAACCGTGGCGGAACGACAGGTCGATCGCCGGCGGCGATGCCATTCTCGCCTACCTCGATCAGGTGGCCGACAAATACGCCATCCGCGAGCGGATCAGCTTCGATACCAGGGTGGTCTCCGCCGACTGGGACAGCGCGCAGGCGCTTTGGACGATCGAGACCGTCGATGCCGGCGGCATTGCCGGACGGCTTTCCGGCCGCTTCCTGTTCTTCGGTTCCGGCTATTACGATTACGATGAGCCTCACGACGCCGGGATTCCGGGTCTCGCGAATTTCGGCGGCACCGCCGTCCACCCCCAGTTCTGGCCGCAGGATCTCGATCACTCGGGAAAGCGCATCGTCGTCATCGGCTCGGGCGCGACAGCAGCGACGCTGGTACCGGCGCTGGCGGAGAAGGCGGCGCACGTCACCATGCTCCAGCGCACGCCGAGCTGGTATTTCGCAAGACCCGCAAAGGATCGCCTCGCGATGGTCCTGCGCCGTATCCTGCCTGAAAAGGCCGCCTATGCGCTCACCCGCATGCGCAACATCCGGTTGCAGGACTTCCTGTTTCGCCGCGCGCGAGAAAAGCCCGATCAGGTCAAGGCATTCCTGCACAAGCAGATCGCCAAGCAACTGCCCGGCGGCTACGAGCAGGCCGACTTCTCGCCGCCCTACAACCCCTGGGAGCAGCGCCTTTGCCTCGTTCCCGACGGCGATCTCTTCAAGGCGATCGGCACCGGCAAGGCGAGCATCGCCACCGGCCTGATCGACACGGTCGACGAGACCGGAATCCGCCTGGAAGACGGTAGCCACCTCGACGCCGACATCATCGTCACCGCGACAGGCCTCAAGCTATCGACCTTGGGCAAGATCGCGGTCACGCTGGACGGCAAGTCCGTCGATTTCACCCAGGCCTTCTACTATCGCAATTGCATGTTCTCGAACGTGCCCAACCTCGCGGCGCTGTTCGGCTATCTCAATGCCGCATGGACCCTGAGGGTCGACATTGTCGCAAGCTGGCTCTGCCGCCTGCTCAACCATATGGATGCACGCGGCTTCGACGTGGCGACGCCGCTCCTGCCCGAAGGCCACGGACTGGTGGAGGCAAACCCGGTGGACCTGTTCTCCTCCGGCTATCTCAGGCGCGGGCGCGATCTTATCCCGAAAAGCGCGACCACTGCGCCGTGGCGGCTCAGCATGGATTACCTGTCGGACCGCAAGGAAATGCGCAGCGCGCCCATCGAGGACGGCGTTCTGCAATTCGGGCGGGCAACGGAAATCGCTCGCGCCCGGTAGCCGGATGCCGCCGTTTGTCCTAACTGCGTGAGCCATGGCCGAATCGCACCGCATCTACACAGCCGCGCTGATCGTGATCGGCGACGAGATTCTGTCCGGCCGCACGCATGACAAGAACATCTCGCAAGTGGCGAGCTGGCTCGGTGTGCAAGGCATACGCCTCTGCGAAGTCCGGGTGGTGGCGGATGACACCGCCGCGATCGTCGAAGCGGTGAACACGCTGCGGGCGCGCAACGATTACCTCTTCACCACCGGCGGCATCGGCCCGACGCATGACGACATCACCGTGGATGCCGTTGCCGAGGCGCTGGGCGTCGGGGTAATCGTCCATCCCGAAGCACGCGCGCTGCTGGCCGACTATTACGAACCGCGCGGCGGTCTCAACGAAGCCCGGCTGCGGATGGCGCGCGTTCCGGAAGGGGCCGACCTGATCCCGAACCGCTATACCGGCGCGCCCGGCATCCAGTTCGGAAACATCTATCTGATGGCGGGCGTCCCGCAAATCACAGCGGGCATGCTCGATGCGCTTTCCGGCACGCTCGAAGGCGGCCAGCCGCTGCTTTCCGAAAGCGTCGGCTGCTGGGTTGCCGAGAGCGAGGTCGCGGACCTGCTGCGCGAGACCGAGAAGGCCCACACGACATGCCAGATCGGCAGCTACCCGTTCTGGCGCGACGGCAAGACCGGCGCGAATTTCGTGATCCGCTCGGTCGACGCCAAGGATCTTGCCGCCTGCGTCCACGACCTGACCGAGGGACTGGAAGCGATGGGCAAGCCGGCGATACCGGGTGGCATCTAGGCTGCTTCCTGCGGCGCTGGCCTTTGCCATCGCCGCCTGCACCACACCCCATCGCGCGTCTCTCGGCGAATTCGAGGCCGCTCTGGCCGCGCAGGACAGCGCCACCCTGGCATTGACCCGCTGGTGCGATGCACGGGGCATCGCCGATCCGCCGAGCGTGCGCGCCCTTCCCGTGGTGGGCGGACGCGATACCATGCCGCCCGGTCTCGACGTATTGCTGCAGACAGCACCGGATGAGCCGCTCGGCTATCGCCATGTGCGCCTGACGTGCGGCGACACGGTCCTTTCCGAAGCGCATAACTGGTACGTTCCGGGCCGGCTGACTGTGGAGATGAACCACACGCTGGAAAGCACGGACACGCCGTTCGGCAAGGTCGTCGGGTCGCTCGGCTTTGTCCGGGAACGGCTGGAAAGCGTGCGTGGGCCCGCGCCGGGCTGCCCGCAGGAAACGATCCTTGCCCACCGCGCCCTGCTGAAGCTGCCGGACGGGCGACCGATCAGCCTGGTGGTGGAATGCTACACGCCGGCCAACCTGGCGGCTCAATAGCCCTCTGGCACATTTGCCGGTGAGCGGAGCGGCTCATCCCGGTCCACTACATAGGTGATAACCAGGCGCGCCGGGCCATCGCCGGAATTCCGGCCGCCATGGACCACGCCCCGCGCCGCCATGAAACTGTCCCCGGGGCCGAGCTTGCGGACCGGCTGCCCGGCCATCCACAATTCCAGCTCGCCGGTTTCGACATAGGCCATCTCGACTCCGGGATGGGTGTGCCAGGGCACTTCGCCGCCCGGCGGGATGTCACGCGTCACCACGCTGGCAACCTGGCAGCCGCTATCCTTCGGCACATCGTACTTCCGGTCCAAAACGGGCTTTGCGGCCGCAACCTCCTGAGCTCCCGCCGGCACAGCACAGGCGGGCAGACAGGCGAGCACGGCGGCAAACGGCAAAGTTGCTTTCATAAGATTACCCCGGTCCCGAACTTGCGCCCGTCAGCTTGCGCGAACACCGGCCATGCCGGTGCCGTGGGCGAGCGTGATGTCATACTGGTCGCTGTAGATGCCGAGGTCGGTGGGATACATCTGCGCATAGCCCCATTCCGCGATCGACACCCGCTGCAGCGTACGCACGGCCTCGGTGACCTCCCCGCGCGCGTGTTGCACCGTCTCGTTGTCCCAGATCACGAGATCGCCCACGTCCCAGCGATGTTCGTAGGTCTCGCCCGGAGCGTAGAGATACGAGAAAAGTTCGGCGAGCAGCGCATCGCTTTCCGTCGGCGAAAGGCCGATGATGCAATCGGTCAGGTCCTCGCAGACGAACAGATAGGGCCGGCCGGTATTGCGTTGCCGGCGCACCACCGCATGCACCGCGCAGACATCGCCCGGCTCGAGATCGGTCAGGCGATTGCGGCGATCGAACACCTTTTGCTTGACGTGCAGCGCATTGAGTCCGGCGATGCGGTCTTGCAGCTCGGCGGGAAGCCGTTCCCACGCACGCAGGCCGCTGGCGAAATGGGTCGACGTCGTCCCCGCGCCGACCTCGAGCGCGTGGAGCGAACCGCCAATGTATGGCCTCGGCAAATAGGGCAGATCGTTGTGCCAGAGCAGTTGCTGAGCGCCGAGATAGCCGTCCGGACGCGAGTTGGAGACGATCATGTTCTCCCAGGGATTGTCGAGCACCGGCCCGAACAGGCGGCAGACGTCCATCTGTTGCGCCATGCTCATCGGCTCGAGACCCTTGAAGACGAGCAGCCCCTCTTCGTCGAACAGGCGGCGCAGTTCGCGCGTGCCTCCCTCGCTAGGCTTCAGGATCAGCTCGGGATCGGCCTCGACACCGAATGGTGGCATCGCCGTGCAGCTTGTCGCTTCCGTCATAGAGCTGAATCCTCCGATCCCGTTTTCTCCTAACACGAAAAGGGCCGGGAAAGTCACCCTTCCCGGCCCTTTCGAAAGTTGGGACGACCGGCGTCAGGCGGGGACTGCCTCCGTTCCCGCGATCGAGGTGCGGTGCATCATCCGGCCGGAATCGAAATCGTAGGGGATCGCGCGGTGCAGCGCACTGGTGTTTTCCCAGATCACGAAATCGCCTTCCTCCCAGTCGTGGCGCAGCGAATATTCGGGCTGCGCGCACCACTCGACCAGGCGGATGAGAAGCGCCCGGCTTTCCGGAATCGACATGCCCACCACGCGGTCGGCGGTGGTGCCCAGCAGCATCGACTTGTGCCCGTCGGCGTGGGTGAAGACGAGGGGACGTTCGCGTTCCCGCTGAATGCCGATGACGCGCTCATAGTCCTCTTCCGGAATGGCGTCGTGAATGGGGATCATGCTGGCCTTGACCGAATGGATCACCGTGAGCTTTTCCAGCTCTTTGCGCTCTTCCTCCGGCAGGCCTTCGAAGCCTGCATAGGTGCTGGCGAATTCGGTCTGCCCGCCCTTCTGCGCCACCTTGCGGGCCGACAGCAGGGTCGCGAACGGCGGCGGCATCTCAACCGGCATTCCGTCCATGTGGTAGAAATAGGTGCCGAGGACATATTCGGGCTGCGGATTGATTTTCCTGTCCAGCGTGACCTGGTAGACGTTGTCGTCGTTCTCCTGCCTGTTGAACTGGCCGGTAAGCTTGACCTTGCCGCCCATCAGGTCGGTGATCTGCAGCTGCTCCTCATCGGTGAGGTTCAGCTTGGGAAACACGATGACGGTGCGTTCCTCCACCTTCCGGCGGATCGCCTCGGCAGCTTCCGGCGTGAACAGGTCCTTGCGGTCGTCCCAGACGACTCGCGAGCCGATTTTCGGCTTAATGTCTTCAAAACGGATGGCCATCGCCATTTCTCCCCTTACGACATTTGCTGAACAGGTGTTCAGTCGCCACGCGCATTGCCCGATTTCGTCGTCACGGTCAATTGGCATGAAAAAGGCCGGGAAGGTTTCCCCTCCCGGCCTCTTGTCGTTCGCTGGGATACGGTTCAGGCGCCTTCCAGCTCCGCCGTATCGATCTTGATGCCCGGGCCCATGGTCGAGCTGATCGCCACCTTGCGGACATACTTGCCCTTGGCGCCCGACGGCTTGGCCTTGACGATGGCATCGATAAAGGCATCGAAATTGGCCTTGAGCTGCTCGTCCGAGAAGCTGAGCTTGCCGATGCCGGAATGGATGATCCCGGCCTTCTCGACGCGGAATTCGACCTGGCCGCCCTTGGCGTCCTGGACCGCCTGTCCGACATTGGGAGTAACCGTGCCGAGCTTCGGGTTCGGCATCAGGCCCTTAGGGCCCAGCACCTTGCCGAGGCGACCGACCACACCCATCATGTCGGGCGTGGCGATGACGCGGTCGTAATCGAGATTGCCGGCCTGCATATCTTCCATCAGGTCTTCCGCGCCGACCTTGTCGGCACCGGCGGCAACCGCTTCGTCGGCCTTGTCGCCCTTGGCGAAGACCGCGACCTTCACCGACTTGCCCGTGCCGGACGGCAGCGAAACCATGCCGCGGACCATCTGGTCGGCATGACGCGGATCGACGCCGAGGTTCATCGCGATCTCGACAGTCTCGTCGAACTTGGCGCTGGCGAATTCGCGCAGCGTCTTGAAGGCTTCGTCAACGCCGAACAGCTTCTCGCGATCGTGCTTTTCAGCCAGCGTCTTCTGCTTCTTGGTCTGCTTTACCATCGGTTCAGCCCTCCACCACTTCGAGGCCCATCGAACGCGCGGAGCCTTCCATGATCTTGGTGGCCGCTTCGATATCGTTGGCGTTGAGGTCCTTCATCTTCATCTCGGCGATCTCGGCGAGCGCGCTGCGCTTGATCGTTCCGGCCGAAACCTTGCCCGGCTCCTTCGAACCGGACTTCAGCTTCGCAGCCTTCTTGATGAGGAAGGAAGCCGGCGGGCTCTTGGTGACGAAAGTGAAGCTGCGATCCGCGTAGACCGTGATGATGGTCGGGATCGGCATGTTCTTTTCCATGTCCTGCGTGGCAGCGTTGAACGCCTTGCAGAATTCCATGATGTTCACGCCGCGCTGACCCAGCGCAGGGCCGATCGGCGGCGAGGGATTGGCGGTGCCGGCGGGCACCTGCAGCTTGATATAGCCGTCTATCTTCTTGGCCATGTGGCCACTCCTTTCACACTGTCGGACCGCATGCGGTCCTCATGTTAAGCGGTCAGACAGAGGGGCGAAGCCCTCCTCCCGCATGGTTTCCCACCCGCGACAACGGATGCGAATGCGCGCCGTTAGACGAAAACGCACCGGATGCAAAGGGCTTTGGCACCTAGCGCTCCAATGCGGCCGATCGCCTTGCGCTCTCCCGCTTGCGCCTGGCCGCCCATACCCGGCGTATCCTGTCGCGGGCCGGAACCTCGACGATACGCATCGCGATGTCAGCCGCGAGCAGCGTCACCGCGATATAGGCAAGGTGCACGCCGATGATGAAGGCCGGGTCGCCTTCCATCCTGCCGGTATAGCGGGTGAGCGACCATGCGATCGGCTGGTGCACCAGATAGATGGCATAGCTGCGATCGCCGAGCCAGATCATCGGCCGGCTTTCCATCAGCGGCAGCCGCAATGCGATGATCATCAGTGCCGGCCACACCAGCATGCTGAGCCGGGGGATCGAGCTGTATTCGCCCATGTCGAGCATGAAGCCGAACGCCATGATGCCGACGAATACCAGTGTCGGCACATGGGCAATCCGCTCGCGCATATGCCACAGGACCTGGCCGACGAAGAAACCGAGCAGGGCGCGGGGAATGGCTTCGCCGTCCCACCCACCGTCCGGGTGCCCAAGCACGGCAAAATGGCAAAGCGAAAGAACGATGGCAGCGATCGTGACAAGCCAGAGCGCCCGCCGCCCCGAATAGGCGGCCACGGCGAAGAGGATATAGCAAACGATTTCAACGGTGATCGACCAGCTCGGGCCGTTGAAGCCCCGCTCGTCCATGCCGAGAAAACCCTGAAGCATGAAGAGGTTGGCAAAGAAGGAGAAGAAATTGTTGGCCGGCGCGTACCAGAACAGCGCCGCGCAGACCAACAGCGTGACCAGGTGCAGCGGATACAGCCGGGCAAAACGGGCGACGGCGAAGGATGCCAGGCCCTCACGGGTGGAAAGCTTCCCGTCCAGGTAGACATGGGCGAAGATGTAGCCGGAGATCAGGAAGAACAGGTCGACGAACGACCAGCCCCAAACATGCAGCCAGCCGAGCACCGCCGGTTCGCCGTTGAACGATCCGGGCACGAAAAGCTGCTGCGTGTGGTACAGGAACGCCACTCCGCAGGCAGCGATGCCGCGCAGTCCGTCGAGCCGGCCCAAGCGGCGAATTTCGGCCTTACCGGGAACGATATTGTCCTGCACCAAGGGTCCCCCTTGGCGCCATTACCTAACCGGTAGCGTTTTCTTTTCGGTAAACCGCGCCGCGAAGGCGCTTTTCAGCCGGAATGCAGGCTTACTTGGACAGTTCGACCTGCTCGAAGTCCAGCTCGACCGGTGTCGCACGACCAAAGATCGAAACGGAAACCTTGACGCGATTCTTGTCGAAATCGAGTTCCTCGACAACGCCGTTGAAGCTGGCGAAAGGCCCATCGAGTACCTTGACCGAATCCCCGATCTCGTAATCGACGTGAACCTGCTTGCGCGGCTGGGAAGCGGCTTCTTCGGCAGCGCCGAAATAACGCGCGGCCTCTGCCTCGCTGATCGGCTGCGGCTTTCCGCTCGCGCCCAGGAAACCCGTCACTTTCGGGGTATTCTTGACGAGGTGGTAGATGTCGTCGTTCATGTTCAGCTTGGCGAGGACGTAGCCGGGCATGAACTTGCGCTCGACCTGCACCTTCTTGCCACGCTTGACTTCGGTGACCGTCTCGGTCGGCACTTCGACCTCTTCGACCAGCTGGGACAGGCCCATGCGTTCGGCTTCCGCGAGTATCGCGTCGCGGACCTTGTTCTCGAAACCTGAATAGGCGTGGATGATATACCAGCGGGCCATGGTTCTCTCTCGTATGGGGGAAGCGCGGGAGCTAGGTCAGATCAGCGACAGCAGCCAGCGCACCGTGGCGCCGAACACGGAATCGATGCCGAGGAAAAACAGCGCCAGAAGGAGCATCATGATCGCCACCATGATCGCGGTGGTGATCGTTTCCTGACGCGTCGGCCAAACCACTTTGCGGATTTCCGCCTGGACCTGGCGCATAAATTCGCCGGGACTGGTTTTTGCCATGGCTTCGTCTCTCGCCTTCCCAGAAAGTCACAACGCCTTCCGCCAAGGGGACATCGCCGCCCCGGTCGGAACCGGGAGGGGCTTTGCGTTTTCCTTTGTCGGAAGATGGGGAGGATTTAGCGAGGGCTTTGCGGTTTTGCAAGCCGGGCAAGGAAGCTGCCCTGCGTGCGATACACCACCTGCGCGCCCGGCGGCATGCGATCCGGCTTCGCCTCGCCGAAATACCACAGATAGTCTGCGTGGCGCGCCGGGGCGAAGGCGGCAAGGTCGATCGGCTCGCCCGGCTGCCGATAGATGCGCTGGGACGGGTCGACGAAGTCTTTCCGCGGCTCCCGCAGCCGCAGCATATGGATGCCCGGCACGGCAAAATGGGAATTGACCAGCGCATCGCGCCGCACCGTCGCATAGCTCGGGGCGTGCTCGAACGGATCGATCCCCCAGTGCGACGCCTCGACGACCACAGCGCCGGCGACCCGCGCGCCCTGCGGCAGGTGATCGAGCGCTCCCAGCGCGGCTTCCAGTTCGCGCGACTGCTCCTGCCAGGTCGCGCTGGTCACACCCAGCCGGACGATGAACAGCGCCGAAGCAGCGACCAGCACCCAACGCGGCGCCGGCCAGTCGATCGCGAGGCAGCCGATCATCAGCGCCACTGCGATAAGCCGCCAGTCGGCGAAATCGCCGCCGCCCAGATGGCGCGGCACCACGATCGTCAGCACTGCGAAGATCAGCGCCGCCCAGCCCAGCCGGCCGTCGATGCGGCGGAAAAACACGGCGGCCAGGATGGCGCCCACAAGAATACCGAGGCTCAGCAGATCGAGCTGCATGGACTGTTCGCGCATGGCCTTGAGCCAGATGCCGATCTTGTAGAGCAGGAGATCCGGCCCGTACGAAAGGCCGCCTTTCGCTCCACCGGTCAGGAGCAGGGGAACAAGCAGCAGAGTCAGCGGCCAGGGCGCCAGGAACGCTGCGGGCCGCTTGCGGCGCTGCCATTCGTAACCGAACACGAGAACGCCCAGCACGCCCCATCCGGCGACATGGCAAAGCCAGACCACCAATCCCACGGGCAGGAATAGCAACCACCGCCAGCGCCAGGCATCGAGCCGCACCCACCCGGCAAAGGCGAACAGCGCGAGAGCCAGCGAAAGGCAGAAGTTGTAGAACCCCATTCCCATGGCCGGCGACCAGATCAACGCGAAAGCCAGCAGCGAGCCGATGCCGATCCGCCGCCGCAAAACCCATTCCACGCTCAGCACCGCCAGGCCGGTCAACGGCGGGAGAAGCAGGCCAATGAGCCACCCCGCCGTCTCCACGCCCAGCAGCCTGCCAAGCGGCCACATCAGCAGGTCCGCGCCGAGATTGCCCGTCCAGCGCCATTCGAAATCGTAATATCCGGAAAGGAACGCGCTGTGCCCGCCATCGAGCATCACATGATAGCGCGCCAGATGGGACGCGTAGTCGGTCAGCTGCGGGTGGGTCGCGACCAGGAACGGCAGCCCCGAGAGCAGGGCAAGGAGAACTCCGAACGCCAAGGGGAAATTCCGCGCGGAGGCATGCAATGCAGGCCGCGGTTCCGCCCGTCCCAAGGAGCCCGAACCTTGCTGCTGTGCATCCATCGGTGGGCTCCCTGTGGGGAGAGGCTGGCAGGAGTGGCAGGATTCGAACCCGCGGCCCTCGGTTTTGGAGACCGATGCTCTACCAACTGAGCTACACTCCTGCAGGCGCGGCTGCCTCTAAAGTGTGACGAAGGGGAAGGCAAGGCAAAGCAAAAGCGAGATGTTCGCAACTTCGCGAATTTGCTATCATTGCCCGGTGCATGCCCCCGCCACGCCTCGGATCATAGAGCCGGACCTGTTAATGCTCGCTTATCGCAGCGGCATTTTCCCCATGGCCGACAGCCGCGACGACCCCGAGATTTTCTGGGTCGAGCCGCGCAGAAGGGCGATTCTCCCGCTAGAGAATTTCCATCTCTCGCGCTCGCTGGCCCGCACTTTGCGGCGCGGACGCTTCTCCGTTACCTGCAATGCCGCCTTTTCCGAGGTGATGGACGCCTGCGCCGAGCCGCGCCGCGGGGACGACGGGGAAAGCTGGATCAGCCACCGCATCCAGGCGAGTTACGAGGAATTGCACCGGCTCGGCCATGCGCATTCGATCGAATGCTGGCAGGACCGGGACGGCACGCCCGAGCTGGTCGGCGGACTCTATGGGATCGGATTCAACCGCGTCTTTTGCGGCGAGAGCATGTTCAGCCGGACACGCGATGCCTCCAAGGTCGCGCTGACCTGGCTGGTGGCGGCGTTGCGGCGCGCCCATGCCGAACTTCTCGATTGCCAGTTCATCACGCCACACCTTGCATCGCTCGGCGCGGTCGAGATCAGCCAGCAGCGCTATGTCTCGATGCTGCAGGCGGCGCAGCGGCCCTATTCGCCGGCCGGCTCGGGCGAAGGTGCCGGGGCCGCGCTGGGCGCCGGCGCGGGCGCGGGAGGCGTGCTGGCGCTTCCCGAGGCTTTCGGCGCACTCCTGGCCGAAGCCGAGGATGCCGGTTTTGCCTCCTCGCCCGGGAATTTCATCGCGCAGCTCTTGATCCAGACGTCGTAGACCGGGTGCTCGACGACGTTAAGCGATGGCGAGTTCTTGAACAGCCAGCCGGAAAAGACCTTGTGCCAGGCGAGCTTGTCGCTGGCCGTCGCGCGTTCCTCGACGAAGACCTGCACGAACGCGCCTTCTTCCTCGGGCCGCTCCCAGGGCTTGGTCTTCTCGCACGCCTCCAGCTTGACGATGACATTGCCGACGCGTCGCGATTCGCCCGACTTCATCACCAGCGACTGAGTGAGGTTGTTGCGCTTGTTGAGCAGGCCCAGCGTGGCCACGCGATCCTCGACCGGCGTGCCGATACCGTCATCGCTGGCTGCTCCGGCCGAGACCTTGGGCGCTGCCGCCTTGGGTACAACCGCCTGTTCGGCCGTCCCTTCGCCTGACTCCCCGCAAGCAGCCAGCGCGGCAACAAGCAACAGGGCCAGCGCCCGTTTCATCGGCCCGGGCTCTTACGCGTCCGGCGACCAGGCTTCGTAATCGCCTGTCGCACGGGCGCGTTGCCCGCCGCGCTCGAGCGCGCCCTGCGGACGATAGGCCAAGGGAGTGCCGGTGGCGTTGGGCGTGTAATCGGCTTCCCAGATACGCGGCGGCGGCAAGTGGCTTTCCGGCACGTCGTCATAGCTGTGATGCAGCCAGCCATGCCATTCGGCGGGAACCCGGCTGGCATCGTTCGGGCCGTCGTAGATCACCCAGCGCCGTTCGCGCCCGTCGGTCGTCTTCGCCTTCTTCGAACGGTAGTAGCGGTTGCCCTGCGCATCCGTTCCGACATGCTCGCCCGTCATCGCGCTGTTGACGAGCGTGCCGATGGTAGCGCCGTTCCACCAGGTGAAGATCTTCGAAAGGATGCCCATGGCTTCGCGCGTTACCCCGCTACCCCCGCGCGCGCAAGCGGGTAAGCGCCGCTACCACTCCACCTTGTCGCCCGGTCCGATGCCCAGTTCGGCCGCACGGCCGCCGTTCAGTTCGAGCACGGCCAGGGTCTGCCCCTGCGCCTCGAGGTTCTCCTCGCTGTAAGGCACGGCATTCGCGGCGATGTTGATGATCCGCCTGTCCGTGCCGACGAAGATGATGTCGAGCGGGATGACCGTGTTCTTCATCCAGAACGAAGCCTTGCGCGGCGGTTCCATCGGGAACAGCATGCCTTCGTCGCCCCCCATTCCGGTGCGGAACATCAGCCCCTTCGCTTGCTCGAAGGCGCTGCGCGCCACCTCGACGCGGAACTCGTGGCGTTTACCATCATGGGTAACCGCAAGCGGTATGACCTGCAGGCCGGAAACGGGGTGGCGCGCCGGCTCCGTGGCCGCAACACTCGCCGCGGTGCCGTCGGTCGCGCTCGAAGAGCATGCCGCGAGAGCGCCGGCCAACGCCACGGCCGCAAGGCCCGTCCGCATCAATCGTCCTCGCATGTCTCGGCGGCCCACTCCTCTGCGGCTTCCACGCTCGGCGCATCGACCAATTCGCGGGCGTTGTCCAGCCGATGGCCGGCCCGGAGCATGGCGGCAAGCTGCTTCTCACGGCCCGCCCGGTCCGGAGGTTCGGAGCCGAACGGGCCAAAACGGCGTTTCCTCGCAAGGGCCAAGGCGGCGTGGCGCTCTTCTGCCTCGCCGGGACGGATATGCTCACGTAATTCCTCGGCAATTCCTGCGGCCACCAGCGCTTGCGTCACCCGCCGCCCGCCATAGCCTCTCCGCAGAAGACTGCCGCTCTTCGCCTTTGCGAAAGCCGCGTCGTCGACATAGCCCGCCTCGACAAGTTTCGCCGCCAGCGCCGATACCGGCGGCTCGCCATCCCCATCCCAGCCCCGCTCGCGCAATTTTCTTGCGAGATAGGCTTCCAGCTTGACACGAGTCGTTGCGAATCGCGCAACATAGGCCAGCGCCAGCTCTTCCAGCCGGTCGGCGTCTAAAGGCGTCCTGGCGCGCTTTCGGGCAGGTCGCATGGTCATTGCCCCATTTGTGCCACACTCGCCTCAGAATGGGGAGGCAGCGCATCAGGGCAAGAGGAGATGCCCCGTTCAGCCGCTTCCGTTAATGGAGACTGGTCTTGCGCATTATGGTTTTAACTACAACGGGTTATTGTAAATGACCGACACCACGGCGCTGGTGCCAGACATTGATTCGCAACTCGTTCCCACGCCCAATGAGGACGATCTTCCGTACCGGCGCTCCGATTTCGCCACATTCGGCGATGCGCTGGACTATGCCGCAAAAGGCAAGAAGGGCTTCAATTTCCACGATCCGCGCGGAAAGCTGATCCGTCCCTATCCGTTTTCCGAGCTGCGGGAAGACGCGCTGGCAATGGCGTATCGCCTGATCGCCCATGGCGTGAAGCCGGGTGACAGGATCGCGCTGATCGCGGAGACGGGCCCCGATTTCGCCGCCCTCTTCTGCGGGGCCGTCTATGCGGGCGCCTGGCCGGTGCCGCTGCCGCTGCCGACCAGCTTCGGGGGCAAGGACAGTTATATCGACCAGATCGCGGTGCAGATGCAAAGCGCCGAGCCGAAGGTTCTTTTCTACCCGGAAGAGATCGCCGGAATGGCGATGGCCTCCGCCGAACGGCAGAATTGCGAAGGCATCAGCTGGCAGGACTTCGCGACACGGCCGGCGCCACCGGCGGAACTGCCGCGCATCGCACCCGACGATGTCTGTTTCCTGCAGTATTCGAGCGGTTCCACGCGATTCCCGCATGGCGTTGTCGTCACCCATCGATCGCTGCTCGCCAATCTGGCGGCGCACAGCTACGGCATGGAGATTACCGAGGAAGACCGCTGTGTCAGCTGGCTGCCGTGGTATCATGACATGGGCCTGGTCGGCTGCTTCCTTTCGCCGGTCGGCAACCAGTTCTCGGTCGATTATCTCAAGACCGAGGATTTTGCGCGCCGGCCGCTCGCCTGGCTTGACCTGATAAGCCGCAACAAGGGCATTTCCGTCAGCTTCTCGCCCACATTCGGCTATGACATCTGCGCCCGGCGCGTATCAAGCCAGACCAACGTTACCGAACGGTTCGACCTGTCGCGCTGGCGGCTTGCCGGCAACGGCGCGGACATGATCCGCCCCGACGTGATGCAGAATTTCGTCAACCGCTTCGCCGATGCCGGCTTCAAGGCCTCTGCCTTCCTGCCCAGCTACGGCCTTGCCGAAGCGACGCTGGCGGTCACGCTGATGCCGCCGGGCGAAGGCATTCGCGTAGAGCTGGTCGAGGAAGAACGCCTGTCCGGCTCCCCGCGCGATCTTTCACGCCCCGCCAGGTACCGCGCCATCGTCAATTGCGGCAAGCCCGTCCGCGGCATGGAAGTGGTCGTGCGCGGCGAGGACGGCAAGCCGGTCGCCGACCACCATATCGGCAAGGTCTGGTGCCGGGGCACCAGCCTGATGCACTCCTATTACCGCGACAAGGAAGCGACCGAGGCCTGCATGGTCGACGGTTGGCTCGACACCGGCGACATGGGCTACATGGCCGATGGTTACCTGTTCATCGTCGGCCGCGCGAAGGACATGATCATCATCAACGGCAAGAACCACTGGCCGCAGGATATCGAATGGGCGGTGGAGCAGTTGCCCGGTTTCAACCACGGCGACATCGCGGCCTTCGCGCTCGAGACGGAAGGCGGCGAGGAAATGCCGGCGGTCCTCGTCCATTGCCGCGTTTCCGATCCCGAAGAACGCCGCAAGCTGCACGACCAGATCCGCGACAAGGTTCGCTCCATCACCGGCATGAATTGCGTCGTCGAACTGGTGCCGCCGCGCACCCTGCCGCGCACCAGTTCGGGCAAGCTCAGCCGCGCCAAGGCGAAGAAGCTCTACCTGGAAGGCGGGATCGAACCCTACAAGCTGGCAGCCTGAGCTGCCGCATGTGGCGACGGGTCAGGCAACAGCCCTGGCTTCGTCGCCTTCCTCCCAGTTGGGATAGGGCGGCAGGCTGACCAGCAGGGCACCGCCGATCGCGCAGCCGACCGTGCCTGCCAGCAGGAACGGCCCATATCCCCCGGCAAGGTCGTAGATCAGGCCGGCCACCATCGGTCCCATGCCCGACGCAAGGGCGACGATTGCGGCGACCACGCCGTAAATCTTGCCGAAATTCTTCATGCCGCCGTAGCCGGCGGTCAGGAAGCCGCAGATCTGCATCTTCGTGCCGGCTGCATAGCCGTTCACCACCATGGCGAGGATGATCAGCGGCATCGACCGGATGCCGTCGATCAGCAGGAAGAATACGACCGCGGTGACACCCATCGTCAGACCGCCGACCCAGTTGGGCCGGTAGCGGTCGAGCAACGCGCCGGTCACCAGTTTGCCCACGATGCCCGCCACTCCCGCCAGGCTGGTGAGCCAGGCCGCATTGGCGCGCGAAATCCCCGCTTCGGTGAGGATCGGGAACAGATGGATGCCGAGCCCGATGGTGAGGACCATCACGATGAAGGTCGAGATCGCCACCCGCCAGAGAGCGGAATTCCTCCATGCCTGCGCAATCGTCAGGCCCGGAAGGTCGACCGCCACAGGCTTGTCTGCGCTCGCGCCCGCCGCCTTGGCCTGCGCCTTGATCCGGTCATGCACGTCGAACAGGAACAGCCAGCACAGCAGGAAGGTGATCCCGCCCCAGCCAAGGCCCAGCCACACGAACGCCCCGCGCCAGCCGACTTCCTCGATCATGAAATTGCCGAGCGGCGGCACCAGGGTTTGCGACAAGGCGGTGCCGGCGACGGTGAACCCGAGAGCAAGGCCGCGTCCCTTGACGAAAACGCCCGCGACCGCGGCGGTCCAGATCGTCGATTTGATCGTGGTCGAAAGCAGGCCGAAGATCAGCCAGAGCGCAACCCATTGCGCAGGCGAACCGCTGGTAAGGCCGAAAGCCGAGACCGAGAGCACCGTCAGCAGGATTCCGGGCAATGCCAGCTTGCGCGTACCGAAGCGGTCGATAAGCGCCCCGTAGAAGGGGGAAAGCAGCGCCGTCACGGCTGTCGCGATGGACGGCCCCGAAGACAGCAGGGTGCGGCTCCAGCCGAATTCGTCCGAGAGCGGCCCCATGAACAGGCCGGTGCCGGCGAGCAACACCGAGAAGAACGAGAATCCGACCGCCGATGCCAGCACCAGCGTCCAGGCGGACGACCACTCTTCCGCTGCCGTCTTTGTCGTCGCGTTCACCTGTCCCATCCCGTCATCGTAGCCGTTGTCCCTTGAATATCGCCGGCACTAGGCGGTCGCCGGCCTCGCCTTGTCCGCCGCACTCCAGTCGGGATAGCGCGGCAGGGTGAACAGCAGGGCGCCGGAGAGGACAAGGCCAATGGTTCCGGCAAGCAGGAATGTGTCGTAGTTGCCCGAGAGGTCATAGATGGCGCCGGCCACCACAGGCCCCAATCCGGAGCCCAGCGCGACCATGCTGGTCATCACCCCATAGATCGTCCCGAAGTTCTTCATGCCCGAATATTGCACCGTCAGATAGCTCGCGATGTGCAGCTTGGCGCCTGCGGTATAGCCGTTGACCAGCATGGCGAGGATCAGCAACGGCGTAGTCTGCGCCCCGCCCAGCAGTATCGCGAAGGCAAGCGCAGCCGAAGTCATGGTGATGCCGCCCACCCAGTTCCCCCTGAACCGGTCGAGCAGGATTCCGGTGATGATCTTGCCGGCAATGCCCACGGCACCGGCAAGGCTGGCCAGCCAGGCGGCATTGTTGCGGGTGACGCCGACTCCCACGAGAATCTCGATCTGGTGAACCACCAGCCCGATCGTCAGGGCCATGATCACCAGGATAGAAATGCCGATCCGCCACAAGGCAAAGTTCCGCCAGGCTTCGGACAGGCTCAGGCCGGGAAGATCCGGGCGATTGCCCTTGCCCCCGTCCTCGCCCGGCGATTTGGCTGCGTTCCTGTCGTGGACGTCGTAGAGGAAGAAATAGCTCAGGATCCAGGCGATCGAGCCCAGGCCGAACCCGATCCAGGCGAACGAGAGGCGCCAGCCGAATGCATCGACCAGGAAATTCGCAGTCACCGGCATGATGGCGTGGGCAGCGGTCGCACCGGCAAGGGTGATGGCGAGGGCAAGACCGCGAGCCTTTTCGAACACGCCGGCAACGGCCGCGGTCCAGATCGTTGCCTTCACCGAAAGCGAAACGATCGCGTAGACGGCCCACATTGCAAGCCACAGCGCCGAAGAAGCGGTGGCGAGGCCGAACGCTGAAATGGCGAAGCAGGCGACCACAAGCCCCGGCAAGGCGAGCTTGCGGGTGCCGTAGCGGTCGATCAGTACTCCGAAAAAGGGAGACAGCACCGCCGTGATGATCGAGGACAGCGACAGGCCGGCGGAAACCACCGTCCGGCTCCAGCCGAATTCGGCGGATATCGGCCCGATGAATATGCTCATCGAGGCGAACATCGCCGAATAGAAGAGAAACCCGACGAACGAGGCGAAGACGAGTTTCCAGCCGGACTTCCATTCCTGCGCGGCGCTCATGGCTGGCTGACCTGCGATACCCTTTGCCAAAATTCGAAAACCTCGCTTGTTCCAGGCCGCCGGGAAGCTACGCCGCGGCCGGCTGGGGACTGCCGCGTTTTTCCCAGTCGGGATAGTGCGGCAGGGTGAAGAGAAGCGCCCCGGCGAGCAACGAGCCTACCGCCCCGGCCGCCAGGAACGGCGCATAGCTGCCGACAAGATCGTAGACCGCGCCCGCGATCAGCGGGCCGATCCCCGAGCCGAAAGCGACCAGGCTGGTGATGACGCCGTAGATCTTGCCGAAATTGCGCATGCCCGAATAGCGCACGGTGAGATAGCTCGCGATCTGCAGCTTCGCACCGGCCGTGTAACCGTTGACCAGCATTGCCAGGATGATCAGCGCGGGTGTGTGGATGCCGTCGATCAGGAAAGCGAAGGCAACCGCTGCAAGACTGAGCGTCACCCCGCCGATCCAGCTGCCCCTGTAGCGATCGAGCAGCACGCCGGTCACAAGCTTGCCGACGATCCCCATGGCACCGGCGAGGCTGGCCAGCCACGCGGCATTGGTTCGCGAGATGCCGGCACCGGTGAGAATCTCGATCTGGTGGACCAGCAAGCCGATCGTCAAGACCATGATCAGGAATATCGAGATGCCGATCCGCCACAGCGCAAGGTCGCGCCATGCCTCGGCAAGGGTGAGGCCCGGGAAATTCGGCCGTGCGCGCTTGCCCTGCCCGCCGTCGGGAATAGAGGCCCGCTCGCGGTCATGCGCATCGTAGAGAAAGAAGTAACACAGCACGAGCGTGATCGATCCCAGGCCGAAGCCGAGCCAGACATAGGCCATTCGCCAGCCGAATTCGGAAATCAGCCAGTTGGACAACGGCGGAATGACCGTGTGCGCCGCAGTAGCGCCTGCCAGGGTGATGCCGAGCGCCATGCCCTGCGCTTTCTGGAAGACACCGGCGACAGCGGCCGTCCAGATCGTCGTCTTCACCGAAATCGAAATCAGCGCGTAGAAGCCCCACAGGAACAGCCATTGCGTGGGCGAACCGTTGGCAAGGCTGATGGAGGAGATCGCGAAAGCGGTGACCACCAGACCCGGCAATGCGAGCCTTCGGGCGCCATATCTGTCGAGGAGGATCCCGAAGAAGGGCGAGAGCACCGCGGTGACCACCGACGACATGGCAACGCCGGCGGACAGGAGCGTGCGGCTCCAGCCGAATTCCTCGCTCAGCGGCCCGATGAAGACACTCATCGACGAGGTCAGCGTCGAGAAGAACAGGAAACCGGCGAAGGAACACAGCACCAGCGTCCAACCCCGCCTCCACTCATCAGCGGCAGTATGTGCGCCTTGCTTCACCCGTTTCTCTCCCCAGGCGGGCCCAGCCGCATCCGGACTTGGGCCCAGGTCTTGCGGTCAGGCCATCGCCGGCACGTTCCGCTGTCGCGCCGTCCAGTCGGGATAGCGCGGCAGCAGGAGAAGCAGAAGCGACGAGAATGCGAGCGCGACGGCACCGCCCATCAGGAAGGGCCCGTAACCGCCGCTCATATCGTAGATGCCCCCCGCCAGGATCGGACCGACGCCCGATCCGATGGCGACGAGGCTGGAGATCATCCCGTAAATCTTGCCGAAATTGCGCATCCCGGCGTAGCGGACGGTGAGATAGCTCGCGATGTGCAGCTTGGCCCCGGCCGTATAGCCGTTGACCAGCATCGCCGCGACGATCAGCGCCGAAGTCGGCGAATCGTTCATCAGCAGCGCGAAGGCGACCGCAGCCGAACCCATTGTCAGCCCACCAACCAAGTTTCCACGATACCGGTCGAGCAGCGCCCCGGTGACGAGCTTGCCGACGATTCCCATCGCCCCGGCCATGCCGGCAAGCCCCGCCGCCATCTCCCGGCTCACACCCGTCTCGACCAGGATCTCGATCTGGTGGACGAGGAAGCCGATGGTCAGTGCCATGATGATCAGGATCGAGATGCCGATCTGCCACAGGGCCGGAGAGCGCCAGGCTTCGGCCAAGCCCAGGCCGGGAAAGTCGGGCCGGTCGGTCGCGCCGTCCTGTTCGCCTCGCGCCGCAGACGCCCGGTGCCTGTCGTGGGCATCGAAAAAGTACAGGTAGCACACGACCAAGGACAGGATTCCCCAGCCAAGTCCGAGCCATACAAAGGCCATACGCCAGCCGAACCAACCGATGAGCAGGACTGAAAGCGGGGGCATGATAGCATGCGCTGCAGTAGCGCCGGCCAGCGTCACCGCCAGGGCCAGCCCCTGCGAGCGATTGAAGATTCCGGCCACCGCGGCAGTCCAGACCGGCGTGTTCACGAACAGCCCGCCCACCGCGTAGAAGAGCCACAGGAATATCCAGTACGCCGCCGAACCGGTGTTCGTGGCCATGGCGACGACCGCCACCGCGCTCAGGAACAGGCCGGGCAAAGCCAGGCGGCGGGAACCGTAGCGATCCATCAGGACGCCCAGGAACGGCGCCAGCAGCGCCGTGATGATGGAAGACAGGCCGGTTCCCGTGGAAAGCAGCGTACGGCTCCAGCCGAATTCCTCGGCGAGCGGCCCCATGAAGGCGCTCATCGAGGCAATCATGGTCGAAAACGACAGAAAGCCGATGAATGCGGCCAGAACCGTCTTCCAACCTCCGCGCCATTCCTGCGCGGCGGTAGTCGTGCCCGTGTTCACGCTCAGACTTCTCCCAAAATCCCGGTGCCGTTGAAACGGCGCTCAGGTGCTCTGCGTGGCTAAGAGTGTATCGACGACGCCGGGGTCGGCAAGCGTCGAGGTGTCGCCGAGATTGGATGTATCGCCCTCTGCGATCTTGCGCAGGATGCGGCGCATGATCTTGCCCGAGCGCGTCTTCGGAAGCGCCGGAGCGAAGTGGATCACGTCCGGCGTGGCGATCGGGCCTATCTCCTTGCGCACCCACTGGATCAGGTCCTTGCGCACTTCCTCGCCGGGGTCCTCGTTCGCGTTCAGCGTGACATAGGCGTAGATGCCCTGCCCCTTGATATCGTGCGGCATGCCGACAACCGCCGCCTCGGCGACCTTGGCGTGGGCAACAAGCGCGCTTTCCACTTCCGCGGTTCCCATCCGGTGACCGGAGACGTTGATCACGTCATCGACCCGGCCGGTGATCCAGTAATAACCGTCCTCGTCGCGCCGGCAGCCGTCGCCGGTGAAATACTTGCCCGGATAGGTGCTGAAATAGGTCTGGAAGAAGCGCTCGTGATCGCCCCACACGGTTCGCATCTGCCCGGGCCAGCTCTGGGTGATGCACAGGTTGCCTTCCGTCGCGCCTTCCAGCGGCTTGCCCTCGGCATCGACGATCTGCGGCACGACGCCGAACATCGGCCTGGTCGCGGATCCGGGCTTGAGGTCCGTGGCGCCGGGCAGCGGCGTGATCATCGCCCCGCCGGTCTCGGTCTGCCACCACGTGTCGACGATCGGGCAGCGCTCGTCGCCGACCACGCGCCAGTACCATTCCCACGCCTCCGGATTGATCGGCTCGCCCACCGTGCCGAGCAGGCGCAGCGAAGCGCGGCTGGTCTTTTTCACCCATTCGTCGCCTTCGCGCATCAGCGCGCGCAACGCCGTGGGCGCCCCGTAGAAGATGTTGACCTGGTGGCGGTCGACGATCTGCCAGAAGCGGCTGTGATCGGGATAGTTGGGGACGCCCTCGAACATCATGACCGTCGCACCGTTGGCGAGCGGGCCGTAGACGACATAGGAATGGCCGGTCACCCAACCGACGTCGGCAGCGCACCAGTAGATGTCTCCGGGGCGATAGTCGAAAACGTAGTGATGCGTCATCGCCGTCCAGGTGAGATAGCCGCCGGTGGTATGCAGCACGCCCTTGGGCTTGCCGGTCGAACCCGACGTGTAGAGGATGAACAGCGGGTCTTCCGCGCCCATTTCCTCCGCCGGACAATCGGCGGAGACGGCCTCGCGCTGCTCATGCCACCAGTGATCGCGTCCCTCGACCATCGCAATTTCGTTACCGACATGACGCACGACCAGCATGGCATCGACAGACGTGCATTCGGCCAGCGCGGCATCGGCGTTGGCCTTGAGCGGCACCTGCTTGCCTCCGCGCATGCCGGCGTCGGTGGTGATGACGATGGAGCTGTCGCAATCCTGGATGCGGCCGGCCAGCGCCTCGGGCGAAAAGCCTCCGAACACAACCGAATGGATCGCGCCGATCCGCGAGCAGGCGAGCATGGCGATCGCCGCTTCCGGGATCATCGGCATGTAGATGGTGATGCGGTCGCCGCGCTTGGCGCCCAGAGCTTTCAGCGCGTTGGCGAAGCGGCAGACTTCCTCGTGCAGCTCGCGATAGGTCAGCTTGCGCTGCTGGGAGGGATCGTCGCCTTCCCAGATGATCGCGACCGTATCGCCGTGATCGGCAAGGTGCCGGTCAAGGCAGTTGGCCGAGACGTTAAGAGTGCCGTCGGAGAACCACTCGATCCCGAACGTCGCCTCGTCGTAGCTGCAATCGGACAGCTTCGTCCACGGCCTGATCCAGTCCAGCCGCGCGCTCTCCTCCTTCCAGAAAGCCTCGGGCTCCTCGATGGAACGGCGATACTTCTCGGCATAGGCGGCCGCGTCGACGTAGGCACGCGCGGCCCACTCGGCTGGCACGGGATGTAGGGTAGACAAGGCAAGCTCTCCGTTTCGGAGAGCCACCTTTGCCGACCGAGCGGCCGGCGATCAAGCAAAACAGGGCTGCGCGAGCAGGCTCAGTCCGGAGGACGCGAACTCAACCTCGCCCAAACCGTCCACCACTGCGCACCCACCGGCCACCACTTCCTCCCCGGCAACGTGGACCGGGCCTTCGCAGGGGATAACCAGCAGCGCGCCCTGATAGCGTTCGGCGGTGGCCGGGTCCGGCGCGCCTTCGATCCGGTCGAGCCGGAACAGCGGGCCGTCGACGAGCCCGACCGATCCGCGAGCGGGGACGGTCCGATGCAGCGACCGGGGATAGGGCTCGCCACGGGCAACTGCCGCGCCCTGGTCCAGATGCAGCTCGCGCGGCCGGCCATAATCATAGAGCCGGTAGGTCGTATCGCTGTTCTGCTGCACTTCGATCAGGCTCACGCCCGCCCCGATGGCGTGGACGGTCCCGGCCGGGATGTAGAAGAAGTCCCCGGGGCGTACGGTGTGCCATTCGAGCAACCGTTCGATGCTGCCGTCGAGCGCTGACCGGCGGATGGCTTCCCGGCCGATCTCCTCACGAAAGCCGATGCCCAGAACCGCACCCGGCTCGGCATCGACGATCAGCCAGCACTCCTCCTTGCCGTGACCCGGCAGCTGTTCGTCGGAAGGGTGGACCTGGACCGAGAGCTGCTCGCTGGTGAAGATGTATTTCACCAGCAGCCGGGACATCTCCGGGGGAGGTTCGAACCAGATCTCGCCGATGCGTCGTCCCGGAGAGTCGATGAAGGGAGCCGGCAGGACGTCCCTGCCCCACGGCTTCTCCACCTGCCGGGTGCGCAGAGCCCCGCTCACTGGTTCGCCGCTCCCGAAAGCTTGCCGACCTTCTGCACGCCATCTGCGCTCGTCACAAGAACCTCGTCGCCGTCGACGACCACGATCACATCGGACAGGCCGATGACGGAGACGCGCGGACCGTCGCTGTCGACCAGCACATTGCGGCAATCGACCAGTTCGGCCTGCCCCGCCACGCTGTTGCCCTGCGCATCGCGCGGCCTGGCGGCATGCAGCGCCTGCCAGTTGCCGATGTCCGACCAGTCCATGTCGGCCGGCACCATCGCGGCGCGCGAAGTGTTTTCCATGACGGCATAGTCGACAGACTCGCCGTCGATGCCGGCGAAGGCGCGCGGATCTGGATGGAAACGCCGCCCATCCTCCCGCCCCTTGTCGACGGCTTCGGCGACGGATGCGGCAATGGCGGGACGATGAACGGCCAGTTCCCTGAGGAAATCCTCCACCCGGAAGGCGAAGATGCCACCGTTCCAGGCGTAGCCGCCATCGGCGACGAACGATTGCGCGCGCCCAAGGTCGGGCTTCTCGACGAATTGCGCGGTGCGGAAGCCGAGTTCGCCGACGGCCTCGCCGCGCCTGAGATAGCCGAACCCCGTCTCGGGCGATCTGGCCTCGATCCCGAAGGAGACCAGCCAGCCTTCGCGGGCGAGCGCCGCGGCGGCCTTGGCAGCTGCGACGAAGGCCGCGGCGTCGCCGATGTGGTGATCGCTCGGGCAGGCCAGCATCACCGCGTCGGCGGGCAGGCGCATGGCCGCCAGGGCAATCGCGGCGGCCGTGTTCTTCGCCGCGGGCTCGACGATGATCGAAGCCCCGGATGCTTCACCGAGCTGAGCCTCGACATGGGCCAGATGCTGCGAACCGGTCACCACCACCGGCGCGGCGAAACCGGCCTGCGGCGGGCACCGTGCGACCGTGGCTTCGAAAAGCGTCTTGTCGCCGACAAGCGGCAGGAAGGGCTTGGGCTTCGCCACCCTGCTGCGCGGCCACAGGCGAGTGCCGCTGCCGCCACATAGGATCACTGGCACGATCTCGGTCATTGCCTCGCGATAATGGCCGAGAATGGCGGTTTCTTTAATAGGGCAGGCTATTTCTTCCCCGGATAGAACCAGCGCTGCTTCCAGCCATAGACCGATTCCACCGGATTGCCGTTCGCATCGGTCGCCGGGCGAAAGCGGAAACGTTTGGTCGCCAGCTCGCAGGTTATCCTGTCCGCCTCGGGATCCCGGCTGGCGCGATGCACCCGGCAGGACTTCACGCGGCCATCCGTACCCACGGTCAGCGCAACGATGACATAGTCCCCGATCCTCAGGTCGCGGCTTTCACGCGGATAGTCGCGGGCGGAATTGATGTCGCCGGCGATCTTCTCGACCTTGCTCCCGCCTCCTGCCCCCTGTCCGGTGCCGCTGTCGCCCGAGCCGGTGCCCGCGCCCTGCCCTCCCGCGCCGGTGCCTTCCCCGCGATCGCGCGCGCCGGAGCTCACATCGTCGCCCGTCGCCGCAACCTTGGGCGCGTCGAGCTGGGCAATGTCGATCTTGGGTTCGGGAGCAGCCACTTCCTTGGGAGTCGCTTTCTTTGCGGCGGGCGCAGCCGCGCCGGAGCGATCCGGTTCCGCAGGCTTGGGTTCGGGCGTCGGGCTCGGCTCGGGCGAAGAGACTTCGACAGTGAAGGCGGCGACCACACGATCCGCCACCATTCCGGTGAATTCGGGAGCGAAGGCACGGATCAGCGCGAGCACGGCAAGCAGGTGCAAGACTGCAACGAGGACGACCACGCCCAGCTTCAGGCGGGGCGGCGCTCTGAGGTCGGCCCGGGTCATGCCCGAGCTATGCCACGGCTCGAAATGGGCGGCAATCGGCCTGTCCTGCAAGCCGACAGTTTGTTTTGACAAGCGCTCGCGGCGCAGGCCATGGAAACCGCAACGACAACAATTGCCGGAGCTGGAACCATGGAAGGGCTTGCCCCCGTTCGCTGCGATCACGACGGCTTCGCGCTGCAGGGCTACTACGCCGCCCCGGAAGGCGAAGGGCCGTTTCCCGCCGTCATGGTCATGCACAGCGGCCTCGGACTTCGCAAGCAGATCGCCGACAAGGTCAGGATGCTGGCCGCCCGGGGCTATCTTGCGGTCGCGACCGACATGTACGGGGCGGATGCGGATATCAGCACACCCGACGCGGCGGGCGAGCGCTATGCTGAACTGACGCAGGACATGGCCAAGCTGCGCGAGCGAACCGTGGCCTGGTTCGACACGGTGGCGGCGCGCCCGGACGTCGACGAACAGCGAATCGGCGCCATCGGATACTGCTTCGGCGGAATGTGCGTCCTGGAACTGGCCCGAAGCGGCGCCGACGTCAAAGCGGTCTCCAGCTTCCACGGTGTCCTGACCACCCGGTCCCCTGCCCGGCCCGGAACCGTCCGGGCCCGGATCGCAGCCTATTGCGGGACCGAGGATCCCTTCGCGCCCCTTGCCGATGTCGATGCCTTGCGCAGCGAATTGTCGGCCGCGGGCGCCCGTTACCAGATCATGGAATTCGCCGGAGTGGCGCACGGCTTCAGCGACCCGTCGATGGACGATTTCGGACGGGAGGGCATCCGCTACGACGCCGTTGCCGACCGCGTCTCGCTCGCGGGCACCCTGGCTTTGCTCGACGCAGTGTTGCGCAGCTGACACACCTGTCGGAAGAACGACGCAAGCCTCGGTATTTTCACCGAATCTAAATTGCAGCCATCCCACACGCCTGCTATCCGGAAACAGTGCAGAGAACGCTGTTCACGGCATTGGAGAACATTCGTAATTTGCTAAACTAGTTCAGTTTTTCGACAGCATATTCGGTATTGTGAAATGACAAGTCCCTTGTTAGGGGGCTTGTCCAGTTGTCGTTTCGGGCGAACTCAGGCTGAACCCAGCCCGTTCCGGAACCGTACAACAGGGAGGGAAGGTCATCGGACATGGCCGTATACTTGAAAGCTCTATCCTGCGGTGACCTGGCAGCAAGACTGCTGCTGTCGGCGCCTCCCAAATTCATGACGGAATTTCCAACGCGTGCTCGCTGCCGCAAGGCATGAGGCGCGAATTTCAAGGGTACAAGACGACACCTTCATCACAGGTGTTCACAATCGGGTTCTAGAGGAGGAATTCAATGGCCAATCGATTGATCAAGAATGCATTGCTGCTGAGTGTGGCAGCGTCCGGTATCGCGGCAGCGACGCCGGCACTCGCCCAGGATTCGGCCGGGGCCACCGCAAGCGGCGACATCATCGTTACCGCCCGCCGCGTCGAGGAGCGCCTGCAGGACGTTCCGATCTCGATCACGGTCTACAACCAGGACGAGCTCACCAAGCGCAACATCACGGTTGCGACCGACCTGGCGACCTACACCCCGTCGCTTTCGGTGAACGAACGTTACGGCCCGGAAAAGGCATCGTTCTCGCTGCGCGGCTTCAACCAGGACCAGTCGACCGCTCCGACGGTCGGCGTCTACTTCGCTGAAGTTGTCGGCGTGCGTGCCCAGGGCGGCACCACTTCGGGCAACTCGGTCGGCGCCGGCGCCTTCATGGACCTCGAAAACGTCCAGGTACTCAAGGGCCCGCAGGGCACGCTGTTCGGCCGCAATACCACCGGCGGCGCCATCCTGCTGACCCCGAAAAAGCCGACCGACAATCTGGAAGGCTATATCGAGGGCACTTACGGCAATTACGATCAGGTTCGCGTGCAGGGCGCGCTCAACGTTCCGCTGGCCGACACCTTCAAGGTCCGCGTGGCCGTCGACCGCAACAAGCGTGACGGTTACATGCGCAACCTGTCGGATGTCGGACCCAAGGCTTACAACGACCGCAACTACCTGGCGGCTCGCCTCAGCATCCTTGCGGAACTGACTCCCGATCTCGAGAATTACACGATCTTCCACTACAGCGATTCCGACACCAACGGCTACGCCGCGCGTATCGTCGGATGCAGCACCGCGTTCGCACCGAACGCCGGCACGAGCGGTATCGTCGCTTCGGCGTGCGCCGACCAGGTCGCCAGGCAGAACGCGCGGGGCGACAGCCTCTACGACGTGGAATCGTCGAACCGCAATCCGTTCCTCAAGATCAAGCAGTGGCAGGTGATCAACACCACCACCTGGCAGGCCAGCGACACGCTGACCGTCAAGAACATCATGAGCTACGGCGAGTTCGAGGAACGCGCCAATTTCGACCTCTACACGTCGAATTTCACCGTATCCAACGTCACCACTCCGGGATATGACCTGCCCGGCTTCTATCCCAACACGGTCAGCCCGCTGATCCCGGCGTTTATCAATGTTCCGCCGGGTACGCCGTTCCAGTACATCGTCCTGGATACCGCAGACCCGGTTACCGGCAACTCGTCGCAGTCGACCTTCACGGAGGAACTGCAGCTGCAGTTCGATTCGGTTGACGGTCGGTTCAACGGCGTTCTCGGCGGCTATCTCGAATTCTCCCGCCCGCTGGGCTTCAACGGCGGCCGCACCGGAATCTACCTCAATTGCGTCCGGCCGCAGAATCTCGAGTGCCAGAACCCGCTTCTGTTCGGTTCGATTTCCGAATCGCACACCAAGCTGAATTTCGACAACCACGGCATCTTCGCACAGGGCACCTACAACTTCACCGACCAGCTCTCGCTGACGGCGGGCGTTCGCTACACCTTCGACAAGATCGCAGGCCTGCAGGACAGCACCCGCGCCGGCTTCAGTGCGAATGCGGGAACCGGCCCTCTCTTCCCCGATCCGCTGACCGGTGTGATGATTGCGCGTGCCTGCACGGATTCGTTCCGTCACGGGCCGGCGCAGCTGGCAGCGGACGGCCTGCCGCCGCCGGCAGCCGACAGGTCTGTCTGCACCACGCGCCTGACCAACAAGTCGAACAAGCCGACCTGGTTGATCAACGCCGACTACAAGATCACTCCCGATCTGATGGTCTATGCGAAATATGCGCGCGGCTATCGTCAGGGCGGCATCAACTTCACCAACCCGGGCGTCGAGCTCTGGGGGCCGGAATCGCTCGATTCCTATGAAGTCGGCGTCAAGTCCAGCTTCCGTGGTGCCGTGAGCGGCTATTTCAACGTCACCGGCTTCTACAACGACCTTAAGGACATGCAGGTCTTTGCCGGCCTCGTGTCGGACACCCCCGGCGTGGCCGGCGGCGCCGCCATCCTGAACGCGGGCTCGGCGGAATCCTACGGTGTCGAAGTCGACGGATCGATCGCTGTGCTCGACAACAGCCTGCGCTTCGATCTCGGCTACACCTACCTCCACACCGAGGTTAAGGACGTTGAGGCGGGTGCGACGAAGGGCGATGGCTCGCGGCTTGGCGACCTTCTGGTCGGCACGCCGTTCGGCGCTGTGACCCCGACCGTGTCGCCCGGCTCGCAGTTCACGCTCTCTCCGAAGCACAAGCTGACGGCGACGGCGACCTACACGCTGCCGCTCGACGCAAGCATCGGCGATATCTCGATCGGCGCGACCTGGGTCCACACCGGCAAGCAGATCTCGAACGGCTCGGTCCCCGCGGTTCTGCCGGACGGCACGCCGCTCGGCTCGATCCCGTCCTACGACCTGCTCAACCTCAACCTTGACTGGAAGAGCGTTGCCGGATCGCCGATCGACCTCGCGGTGTTCGCGACCAACGTCACCAAGGAAGTCTATCCGGTGAACACCGGCGGCGGCTGGAACTCGTCGGGCATCGGCGACTGGCTGCTGGGCGTGCCCCGCATGTACGGCGTGCGCGTGCGCTACAACTTCGGACAGTAATTCTGTGAAATAACTTCCACTCCAAGTAGAGTGGAAATATAGAACGATTGATATGACTTCGAAGCCGCGCCCTTAAGGGCGCGGCTTTTTCTTTTCCTCGAACTCAGCGCCCATCCCCTCGGATTCCCCTGACATTCGCGTCACGGGAGCCTTGGTTGCATCCTCGGAATTCGGCTTGTAGGTTACTGGCAAAAGGCACGGCCAGAACGAGCCGGCCCAAGCCATTACTATGGCCGCAACCAGGAGAGGAGAGAGTCATGACCCACCGCCTGATCAAATCGAGTCTGTTGCTCGGTGTCGCCGCCGCCGGGACGATCATATCGTCGCCGGCAATGGCGCAAGGTTCGACATCAGCGTCGTCCACCGGGGATATCATCGTCACCGCCCGGCGCGTCGCTGAGCGGCTGCAGGACGTTCCGATCTCGATCACCGTCTACAACCAAGAGCAGATCAACAATCGCAATATCGCGATTGCAACCGATCTTGCCACCTACACTCCGTCGCTTTCCGTGAACCAGCGCTACGGGCCGGAGAAAGCGTCATACTCCATCCGCGGCTTCAACCAGGACCAGTCGACGGCTCCCACGGTCGGCGTTTACTTCGCAGAGGTCGTCGGCGTGCGTGCGCAAGGCGGCACCACTTCCGGCAACACGGTCGGCGCGGGCGCGTTTACCGATCTTGAGAACGTGCAGGTCCTCAAGGGCCCAACCGGCACGCTGTTCGGCCGCAACACCACCGGCGGCGCGATCCTGCTGACCCCGAAGAAGCCCACCGACAATCTGGAAGGCTATATCGAAGGCACTTATGGCAATTACGATGCCATGAGGCTGCAGGGAGCGATCAACCTGCCGCTCGCGGACACCTTCAAGGTCCGCCTGGCAGTCGACCGCAACAAGCGCGACGGCTATATGCGCAACCGGTCAGGCGTAGGCCCGAAAGACTTCAACGATCTCGACTATCTCTATGCCCGCTTCAGCATGGTCGCGGAGCTGACGCCCGATCTCGAGAACTACACGATCTTCCATTACAGCAAGTCGGAAACCAACGGCTACGGCACGAAGGTCATCGGCTGCGCCAACGAGAATTCCCCGGTCGATCCGCTCAACACCGTCCCGTTCGATCCGGGCGATCCCAATGCAAGCCCGCCGATCCCGCCCTACAGCGGGACCCGGCTGCTCGGCGCCCTTTCCTGCGCCGACCAGCTCGCCCGCCAGAATGCGCGCGGCGACGGGTACTACGACGTGGAATCCAACTTCAACAAGGGCTTCCTCGATCTTGAACAGTGGCAGGTGATCAACACCACGACCTGGCAGGCGAGCGACACGCTGACGGTCAAGAACATCATGAGCTACGGCGAGTTCCGCGAACGGGCCGCTTTCGATCTTTACACGACGGCGCCCGCCATTCCCGATGTGTTCGGCACCGGCGGCTACAACCTCCAGCTCATCAGTCCGGCCTTGCCGAATATCCTTATTCCGGCAGGCACGCCTTACAAGTACATCAATCTCGACGTCGAAGACGGGCGGTACAATTCCGCACAGTCGACTTTCACCGAGGAACTGCAGCTGCAATTCGAGTCCGTCGACGGGCGCTTCAACGGCGTGCTGGGCGGCTACCTCGAATTTTCGAGGCCGATCGGTCTCAATGCCGGCCGGACGGGCATCTTCCTGGACTGCGACGAGCCAAGCAATCCGGCGAGCTGTGCGAACCCGCTTTTCATCGGCAACATCTCACAGTCTCAGACCCAGTTCGATTTCGACAATCACGGCATCTTTGCCCAGGGCACCTACAACTTCACCGATCAGCTTGCCCTGACCGTCGGCGGACGCTGGACCTTCGACAAGATCGTCGGATACGACCAAAGCGTGCGCATCGGCATGCTGCCGACTCTCGACCAGGCCGGCAGTGCTGCGGTCGGCGGCGCGATCCCTCCGGGCCTTACCGGTCCGGACGGCTCGATCCGTTGCCGCGATTCATTCCGCTTCCCCGCAACCGACCGACCGGCGGCCGGCCTGCTGGTCACCGACCCGACGCAGTGCGGCAAGTTCCTCACGGAAAAGTCGAACAAGCCGACCTGGGTCATCAATCTCGACTACAAGCCGACGCCGGATATCCTGCTCTATGCGAAATATGCGCGCGGCTATCGCCAGGGTGGCCTCAACTTCACCAATCCCGGCCTAGAACGCTGGAGCCCGGAGAAGCTCGATACGTTCGAAGTGGGTGCCAAGACCAGCTTCCGCGGCACGGTCAGCGGATATTTCAACGTGACCGGCTTCTACAACAAGCTGTCCGACCAGCAGATCTTCGGCGGTATCGTCGCCGACCCGGCCACCGGTGTTTCGGGCGGCGCGGCGATCATCAACGCGGGCAAGTCGCGCAGCTACGGTGCGGAAGTCGACGCATCGGCGTTGCTGTTCGACAGCCTGCGCTTCGATCTGGGCTACACCTACCTGAACAGCAAGATCCAGGAGCTGGATATCAGCGGCATCAGCCTGGACGGCACGCCGTTCATCCGGATCACCCCAAGGGCGCTTCCCGGACAGCCCTTCAACCTGTCGCCTGAGCACAAGCTGACGTTGACCGGCACTTACACGCTCCCGCTCGACGAGAGTCTGGGCAAGCTTGATATCGGTGTGACCTGGACTCACACTTCGTCCTTCTTCACCGATCAGGCCGCTCCGGCGTCGATCAACGGTCTCGCCGCAGGGCGCACGCCTGCCGTGGATCTGTTGAACGTCAATGTCTCCTGGAACGAGGTCGGCGGTTCGCCCATCGACCTGGCGTTCTTCGCAACGAACGTCACCAAGGAGAAGTATCCCGCGTTCGGCCCGACCGGCTGGCAGTCCAACGGCTATGCCGACGTGTCACCGGCACTGCCGCGCATGTACGGTGTGCGGCTGCGCTTCAACTTCGGCCAATAGGCGCAATGGAGCCCACGCGGCCCCCAGCCGCGTGGGCAGTTCCACGAGATCGAGTAATACTCAGGCCACGCCCAGCAGGGCGTGGCTTTCGTGTCTCATGACGGCGCGGCCGAGCCGGTCCGTGAACTGGATGGTAATCTCGGGATCGACGCGGCGAGTGATGCCCCAGAGGTAGAACCCGTACATCACCGCTTCGCGGTAGAGCAGCCAGGCTTCCTCTTCGTCGGGCATGGACAGGCCGAGACCGCGCGCCAGATCGAGGTAGTGCCCCAGCAGCCGCCGTTCTTCCTGTTCGGCGAGTTCGACCGGCAGCACCGCGCACAGATGATAGGCGACGTCGACCGCCCAGCTTCCGCGCTGAAGCACCTGCCAGTCGATCAGGCCGGGACCTTCCGATGTGCGGAATATGTTGCCGGCGTGCGCATCGCCGTGGACGAGGAATTCGGGCCGCTTTTCATTCCTGTCCGCGAGCGCCTTCATACCTTCGATCAGCCGGGCGCCGTTGCGCACTTCCGGCGTGAGATTGTCGCCGCGCGGACCGTCCAGAAGCTCCTGCAGGATCTCGGCGGTCATATGCGGCATGCGCGCCAGTTCCGCGGCTCGGGGCCTGATCCACGGCGTCTCGCCGAGAACGTCGCTTCCCGCATGCAGCCGCGCGATCTGTTCCACGCTTTCGGCAGCCTGATCCGCGGTGAACGGTTCAAGCGCGGAACAGAACCGCGCGCCACCGGCGATCAGGTCGCGCATGATGAGGACGCTCTGCTTGGCTTCGCGGTCCGTGACCACGGCTACGGCCTCGGGCACCCGGACATCCACCTTCGGCGCGATCCGGCAGTAGAAATCGCCTTCCAGCACGCAGGTCGAACCGCCCATCTTGGTCATCTCGTCAACGTCGAGCAGCCCCTTGAGGCAAAATGCCTGCTTCTCGTCCGAACCTTCGAAAGTGACCGCGAATCGCACCTTGGTTGCGACCGTCTTGATCAGCTCGACCTGCTCGACAGTCGTGACGCGGGCACCGAGCGCCTGGCTCAGCCAGCCCGCATCCAATGCTGCATCGAGCGTTTCGGGCACTCCAACGTCCAGTTCCCTTGCTGGCTTGTTTGCCCGAACGTCCGTCATCTGTATTCCTCCATCCCAAGGCGAGGTCGACACTTGACCTGATTCGCCATTTCGTTTCATGCTTCACAATAGAGAATTCTTGGGGAGAGTCATGGGTAAACCGCTGGAAGGTATCAAGGTCGTGGAAGTGGCCATGTGGGCATTCGTGCCTGCATGCGGAGGATTTCTGTCAGACCTCGGCGCTGACGTCATCAAGATTGAGCCGCCGACGGGCGATCCCCTGCGAGGTCTGCAGACCGGTACGCTGCAAAGCAACGCGCGAAACATCGACTACTCCTGGGAATCGTACAACCGCGGCAAGCGCTCGATCACCCTCGACCTCAAGCAGGACGCAGGGCGTGCAGTGCTGATGAAGCTGCTGGAAGACGCGGACGTGCTGCTGACCAACCTACTTCCCCGGGCGCGCCGGGCCATGAAGATCGATGCCGATACCATCCGCGCCCAATTCCCCAACATCATCTATGCGTCGGGCAGCGGCGTCGGACCCAACGGCCCCGAAAGCGAGAAGGGCGGCTACGACGCGATCAGCTTCTGGGCGCGAGGCGGCCTGTCCTCGACGATGACGGAGGAGGGAGCGGAACGGCCCGTCGGCCCGCCCGGCCCCGCCTTCGGCGACACGCTGAGCGGTTCGATGCTCGCCGGCGGGATCTGCGCGGCGATCGCCAAGCGCGCCATGACCGGCGAAGCTTCGACAGTCGACGTATCGCTGCTCGGTGCCTCGATGTGGTCGCAGCAGCGCTACATTTGCCAGTCGACCGCCGACGGAGTGGATCGCTTTCCGCGCCATTCGGGCGAAAAGCCCTTCAACGTGCTGGTTCACAACTACCGGACCAAGGACGGACGCTTCCTCGCACTGTGCATGCTCCAGGCGGACAAGTACTGGGCGCCCTTTTGCGAGGTCGCCGGCCGACCCGACCTTGTCGAAGATCCCCGCTACGTCGACGCCGCCGCGCGGCGTGAGAACATCGACGCCTGCTTTGCCGAAGTGAAGGCGCTGTTCGAATCCAAGACGCTGGAGGAATGGATAGGCATTCTTTCGCAGCAGGACGGCCAGTGGGACGTGGTGAAACATGTCGGCGAACTGAAGGACGACCAGCAGGTGCAGGCCAACCAGTACCTGCAGGAGGTGGATTACGGCGACGGCACGACCATTCCCATGGTCAGCATCCCGGTGCTGTTCGACGGCAAGGCCCTTCCCGGCCGCCGCTCGCCGGAACTCGGCGCGGACAGTGACGCGGTGCTGGCGAGCCTTGGCTACAGCGAGGACGAGATCATCGACCTCAAGGTCCAGGGAGTCGTATTTTGAGCGGCGAGGCCGCCAGCCCGCCCGAGCGCAAACTGCCGGCGCTCACGCGCGAGACCGAGGCCTTCTGGACCGGCGGCAAGGACGGACAGCTGCTTATCCAGCGCTGCAGCCAGTGCGGCACCTACCAGCACCCGCCCCTGCCGATGTGCTCGACATGCCGCACCGAAACGGTTGCTCCCGCGCAAGTGTCGGGAAAAGGCCGGGTCAAGACCTACACCGTCAACCACCAGGCGTGGCTGCCCGGCCTCACTGAACCATTCGCGATCGCCGCGATAGAGCTCGACGAACAGCCCGAGCTCTACGTTTTCAGCAACATCCTTGCCCAGCCCGATGCCGTGCGCAGCGGCATGCGGGTCAAGGTCTCCTTCGAAAACCATGAGGATGTGTGGCTGCCCATGTTCGTACCCGACGGGGAGACCCCGCAATGAAACGTGAGGACTATCCCGAAAGGCAGGTGTGCATCACCGGCATCGGCCAGTCGAAAGCCGGTCGACCGTCGGACCGCTCGGCAATGCAGCTTACGCTCGACGCATGCCTTCAGGCGATCGCCGATGCCGGGATCGGCGTCGACGATGTCGACGGCCTGATCTGCCACCCCAACAAGTCGTCGGAAGGCGGCGGCATTTCCCCGGTCGGGACGATCGAAACGATGATGGCGCTCGGCATCCGGCCGGTGTGGACCAATCCGTCCTCCCACGAAGGGCCCGGCCACATGGCTGCGATCTTCGACGGGATCATGGCGATCGCCACCGGCCTGTGCCGCCACGTGCTCTGCTTCCGGACCGTGGCGCAGGCGACGGCTCGGGCGAGCTCGCGCGCCTCGACCTTGCTGACCGGCAGCCGCCAGCGCGTCGACAGCGGGAACAACGCCTATTTCGTTCCCTACCACGCCCATTCGCCGGTCAATCTCTGGGCGCTCTACGCCCAGGCCTATTTCGACAAATACGGGGCCAGCGAGGAGCAGCTCGGCTGGGTCGCGGTGAACGGGCGACGGCATGCGGGTCACAATCCCAATGCGATCTACCGCAAGCCGATCACGATCGACGACTATCTCGACGCGCGGATGATCTCGACGCCGCTGAGGCTCTACGATTGCGATACGCATATCGACGGTTCGACCGCGATCCTGCTGTCGAGCAAGGACGCGGCCAAGGACCTGCGCAATCCGCCTATCGACTTCGAGGCGATAGGGATGTCCGTCGGAACCTTCGGCGAAGGCCTCCACACCGGCGATTTCACCATGACGCCCGCCGAGAAATGCGGCGACATGCTGTGGAACCGGACCGACTGGACTCCCGAGGACGTGGATTGCGCGCAGATCTACGACGGCTTCTCGATCCATGTATGGCTGTGGCTGGAAGCGGTGCGGCTGTGCGGCCGCGGCGAGGCGGCCGGGTTCATCGCCGGCGGGCAGCGAACGGCAATAGACGGCGAACTGCCTCTCAATACCGGCGGCGGGCAGCTCTCCGCAGGGCGCTTCCACGGATTCGGCCATATCCACGAAGCCTGCCTCCAGCTGTGGGGCCGTGGCGGCGATCGCCAGGTGCCCGGAGCCAAGAGCTGCATGGCGGTCAACGGCGGTTACGGCTACGGTGCGATGTTGCTCAAGCGCGACTGATCGCCCTTGAAAGCGAGTGGAAGCCTTGACTCCGCAGTTCAAAACTGCGATATTCAATTCGCTATTTCGAATAACAGCATGCGCTGACATCTAGGGAGACTGGAAGATGAGCGAAGCAGATCCGGCAATCGAAGGTTCGAAGGTCAGCAACTGGCACCTCGGCCCGGTTTTCGACGCGGACGCCCACATCGATCCGCCGCACGACATGTGGAAGGACTACCTTCCCTCTAACCTGAAGGATCGCGCTCCGCAGATCGTCAGCGAGGATGACGGCGACTACATCGTCTTCGAGGGCAACAAGCGCCCCTTCATGATGATCAACAACCAGGCGGGCCGCACCGGCGAGAACTTCAAGATGAAGGGCCGCCTGTCGGACGTCCGCCAGGTCTGGGATCCGCAGACACGCCTTGCCGACATGGACGCCGACGGCATGGACGGCGCCCTGCTTTTCGGCGGCGGACCGCTCGGCTCGTTCGACAACGAACTCTATCTCGCGAGCTATGAAGCCTACCAGAACTGGGTGCTGGACTTCTGCTCGGTCGCGCCCGATCGGCTGTTCCCGGTCGGCTACGTCCCGATGCGCGACATCGATGAGACCTGCGAGCATGTGACCCGGCTCGCCAAGAAGGGTTTCCGCGCCATCAACCTGCCCGCCTTCCCCCAGAATCCGGAAGCCTGGAAAACCTCTTCGGGTGTCAAGGCGCTGAAGGAGGGCCAGGTCTCGGCGCTGACCGGCGATCCCCAGGGCAAGATGCAGTATTCGGACCCCGAGTTCGACAAGCTGTGGAAGACGATCGTCGACAACAACGTCGTCATCACCTTCCATCTCGGTGCGCGCGTGCCGCGCTTCGGCCAGGCCGAATTCTTCCTGCCCGACATGCCGATGAGCAAGATGGCGATGGCCGAGCCCATCGGCATCTTCATCTTCAACTGCATCTTCGACCGTTTCCCCGATCTGAAGATCGCCAGCATGGAAAGCGGCGTGGGCTGGTTCGCGTGGTACACCGAATACATCACCCGCACCTGGGAGAAGCAGCGCTTCTGGACCAAGAGCGCACTCAAGAACCCGCCGTCCTTCTACATGGACAACAATGTGTGGGGTTCGTTCATCCAGGACCGCACCGGCATCCTCAACCGCAACCTGCCGGGCGGCAAGAACATCATGTGGTCCTCGGACTATCCGCATTCGGAAACGACTTTCCCGAAATCGCGCGACATCATCCTGCGCGACTTCGAAGGCATCCCCGAAGAGGATATCCGCGACATCATCAACAACAACTGCCGCAAGCTCCTCGGCATCGCCTGAGGCGAGCCCGGCCGCAAGGCCGGGCATCACACACGCCGCTGGGAGACGGGCTTGGCGACAATCGCAGAACCGGGTGAATCGCCGGAGACCAATCCGGCGACGATCCCGAAGTCGGCATATTATGCGCTGGCGCTCCTCGCCTCGGCAAACCTGCTGAACTACCTGGACCGCAACATCGTCTCGATCCTTGCCGAGGCGATCAAGGCCGATCTCGGACTGGACGACGCCCAGCTCGGCTTCATCATGGGCACCGCCTTCGCGGTCTTCTATGCCGTCATAGGCATTGCCATGGGCCGGATTTCCGACGGTCTCAGCCGCAAGAAGGTGATGGCGTTCGGCCTGGCGCTGTGGTCGGGCATGACCGCGCTGGGCGCTGCCGCGTCCAACTTCCTCGTCCTGGCCATCGCCCGGATCGGCGTTGGCGTGGGAGAGGCTGCAGCCAGCCCCTGCTCCCAGTCGCTGCTGGCGGACATCTTTCCGCAGCGGCGGCGCGGCATCGCCATGAGCGTCTACCTCACCGGCACGTTCGTCGGCGGGGCGCTTTCGATGATCATCGGTGGCTACATTCTCCAGAACTGGCCGACCGCATGCACCTCCGTCCCTGTCCCGGGCGCCTGCGACATCGCCGGATGGAAAGCCGCATTGCTGATCGCCGGCTTTCCGGGCCTGCTGCTTGCCCTGGCCATACTCACGATCCGCGAACCTTCCAGGACGGAGGCCCGCGAAGCGCCGCCTTTCCGTTTCATCGTCGGCGAGTTCGCCAATGCCCTGCCGCCTTTCACCCTTGCGAGCGTCTATCGCGCGGGCGGCGCGGCAGGGCTCGCCAACAACGTCAAGCTGGCCGCCGCGATTGCTGCCGCCTGCGGCGCTCTCGTCTGGCTGACCGGGGATGTCGCGCAGTGGGTGGCCGTGGCGATCGGCCTCTATTCGATAACCACCTGGGGGCAGATCCAGTCGCTGCGCGACCGTCCGCTTTTCGCCCTCACCTTCGGCGACCCGACCTTTCTCGCGGCGATGGGGGCCTCGGCACTGTTTGCCTGCGCGGGCGCCGGAAGCACGATCTGGACCGTCCCCTATGCGATCCGCAATTTCGATCTTACGCCGGACAAGGTCGGCCTCTACATCGGCGTGATCAACCTGGTCGGAGCGATCATCGGCGTGCTCATCGGCGGCTGGCTTGCGGACAGGTGGAAGCAGCGGGACCTGCGCGCCCCGCTCTGGATCATGGGGATCAGTGCCTGCTGCAATCTGGTGGGCATCACCATCCTGCTCTCGGTGACCAATGTCGAGGCATTCCTGTTCACGCGCTTCGCGCTCGCCATCCTCGGCTCGCTATGGGGCGGATCGACCGCGGCTATGATCCAGGACCTTGTCATCCCCCGCATGCGCGGCTCGGCTGCGGGAACCTTCACGCTGGTTTCGATTGTCATTTCATCCGGAATGGGGCCTTACTGGGCTGGTAAGATCAGCGTGATCAGCGGATCGCTTACCGCGGGCATCCTCAGCCTGCTGGTGCTCATTCCGCTAGGCCTGGCGCTGCTGGTGGTCGCGGCCCGGCGGATGCCCAACGAAACCACGGCGGCCCGCATGGCCCGGGCAGTCGCCGCCGGAGAACCCGAACCGCAGGAGAAACGCCCTTGACCCAGGATGTACTCACCGCCGACGACCCGCTCTATGACGAGCTTTACGATGTCCGCCGCGAAGCGGAGTCGATGGGCAATCTCATCGAGCGCGACGTCACCGACGAAATCCATGCGCTGCGAGCGAAGGCACCGGTCCACAAGGGCAAGCTACGCGAGATACTCGGCCTGCCTCTGACCTATGAGCGGCATCAGTATGCCGTGGGCCGCCAGCACTATACGGTGCTGACCTATGAGGCCTGCGAGGCAGCCTTCCGCAATCCCACGGTCTTCTCGAACAAGGTCCAGATGGATCCGAAAGTCGGCGAGAAGGGAACGGGCCTGCTCGAACTCGATCCGCCCAGGCACCGCGCCTATCGCCGGACGATCCAGCCGAAATTCCAGATGACGGAAGCGCTTGGCTGGTGGCGCCAGAAAACCATCGACGCGATCATCGAGCGGCTAATCGAACGGCTTTCGCGCGGCGACCGGGCGGAACTGAATATCGAATATTGCGCCCGCATTCCGGTCTACACCATCACCACCGCCATCGGCCTCGACGGCGACGAAGCCTTGCGCTTCCGCCACGCTTACCTGAACAGCACGAGCTCCAGCCGCACCATCTCGATGGAAAAGCGTCTCGAGAATTTCCAGCTGGTCGAGACACTGCTGCTGGACCTCGTCGAAGCGAGGCGCCGGGAGCCGCGCGACGACCTGATCAGCTACCTGCTCGAAAGCACCCTGAAACTCCCGGGCCAGGATCCGCGTCCCCTGACCGACGAAGAGATCATGACCCATGCCAAGCTGGTCATGGTCGCCGGTGGCGGCACGTCGTGGAGGCAGATGGGCATTACCCTGTTCGCACTGCTGACCCACCCCGCCCAGTTTGACGAGGTGAAGGCGAACCGCGAGCTGCTGGAAGACGCGATCGAAGAAGGGCTGCGGTGGGAACCGACCGCGCCCTATCACTACCGGCTGGTGCTGGAGGACATCGATTTCTACGGCCACAAGATCAAGGAGGGATCCGTTCTCGAGCTCGGTCTCGGGCCTGCGAACCGCGATCCGTCGCGATGGGACGATCCCGACGCATTCGACATCCACCGGCCGAAGCTCACCAACACCGCCTTCGGGCTTGGCACGCATCGCTGCCTCGGCATGAATGTGGCGCGTGTGGAAATGTCTCGCGGCATCAATGCGCTGATCGACGCCTTTCCTGACATCCGCCTCGATACCGATGCGCCGGCGCCTTTCCTGACGGGTGGCCTTGAACAGCGCGGTCCCTCCGGACTGCCGGTGCGGCTGCGCTAGGGCGGGAAGCCCCCCAAGAAAGCGAAAGGGCGTCCGATCGCGGACGCCCTCAAAGACAGGGAAACGGGACTTTCCCTCAATCGACCTTGAGCCGCCTGGCGATGGCGGCTTCGTCCATCATCTGCTTTCCGCGCCAATGCCCCATGCGAAGGCCGGTGCAGGTCATCTTGAAATGGGTGAAATCCTCATACCATTCGATGTCCGCAGCAGACTTTCCGGTGATCTCCTCCCAGCGGGCGATGGTTTCCTCACGCGTTCCCATGCCTTCGAGATAGGCGCCGTTCTGGGCGTTGCGGCCGTGCATGATCTCGGACAGCACGAGGAACCACGCAAGGTCATGCAGTGCGCCGCCCAGAGAGGGCTGTTCCCAGTCCATGACCGCGACGACTTCGAAATCGTCGTCGAACATCATGTTGCCGATGCGGGCATCGCCCCAGACGAGCCCTTCGGGCCGGTTTTCCGGCCATAGCGACTTCAGGCGTTCGAGAGACCTGGCCAGCGCCGGACTGCCGACGTGCTCCTGCACCCAGGCGGCGCCGCGCTCGTACTTGTCCCACTCCTGAGCCAGCCCGCTTTCGGCGCCCGGCGGCCCCTTGAGGAAACCGAGCTTTCCGAGCGGAACGCTCTGGACCGCAGCGAGCTGTACCACCGCATTTTCCCAGAGCTTACGGCGCTGCTGCGGCGTCGATTCGGACAGCCAGCCCTCGCGCGCGTAGGGCGGAATGCTGACAGGGACGCGGCCCTGAACCTTCTCCATCACGAAGAAGGGATTGCCGAGAATCGAGGAATCCTCCTCGAACCACAACGGCTTGGCCACCTTCACATAGCTGCCCTCGTGCAGGACCTGCATGACCTTGTACTGTTCTTCGAACAGCGTATCGACGAAGACGGTGAAGCTCGACGGCTTGATCCGCACGACGCAGCCCTGCGCCCGTTCCTCTCCATCCTGGTTCCACTTCGCATCGAACAGGATGGTCTCATGCGACTGGCCGGCGCCTCGCGGATACGTCAGGTTGTCGACGACGATATCGGATGCGCCAGGCATCTTCGTCGCAAGCCAATTGGAAAGATCCCTCGCCAGCTCACCGAGATCCCGGGTCGCGGGCGCAACAATCACGTCGGACAATTTCGTCTCTCCCTACCGGCCGAACCATATCGGATTGCCGGTCCAACATTCGAAATGGCGAATTAATTTTCGCCTATCGAATAGGCGTTCCGACCGTGCGGGTCAACCCGACAACGCGGGGGCTGCGCCATTCGCGAGCTGCAATGGGGTCAGGCCATCTCTGCTGTTCGGCCCGAGACGAACGCGGAAATACGATCGCAAGCCTGTTTCAAACGATTGCCCGCGAACATAGCTTCGTCGCCGGTAAGCGCGGAGCGGAACCCGGCCATGACGAATGAGAAGGGCGCCCTGCCCTTGCTGTCGAAAATCGGCGCCATGATCGCGGCCAGCGGATAAAGGCTGTCCGGCTTCAGTTCCAGTTGCGGGCTCACCGGCACGTCGTCGCCTTCGGGCGGAATGAAACGGTCCTGCTGCGGATCGTCGTAGGACATGTTGAAGCCGGGCTTGCGGATATGGACGATGAAGCCGTGCTCGCGCACGAATTCCAGCCCCCTGCGGAACAACTCTTCCTGTTCCGCGTTTGGCCGCGGCTCGGTCCGCTCCAGCCAGGCTTCCGCTTCCTTCGGAGAACGCGCGAAGAACGGGATCGCCTGGGTCCAGTGCAGCTTCATCCTGGTGCCGAGCGGCACGGGATAGCCGACATGGCTGACCGACGCCGCGCGATCGCGCAGATGCATCGTGTCGCCTTCCAGGAAATAGGCGCCGCACACCACGTCGAACTCGTCGGCGATGCTGCGCATTTCGGGCTGCGCGACCTGCAGGGGCGAGAAATGCTCCGCGGCCACCCGGCCGATCGCGGCGAGCGCAGGCCCCAGCACATAGGTCTTGTCGCTCGTCCGATAGAGGTATCCGACGTCCACCAGACCCGTGAGCAGCGCATGGCACGTCGCCCGGCTGAGCTTCAGGGCGCGCACCAGATCTGTCAGGGCAAATGCCTGCCCAGGGTGATCGGCAATGAAATTCAGGATCGCCGCCACACGCCTGACGCCGGGAGAAGAACGCGACATCTAACCGCCCAGAATTGTGTTTTCGCTATTTCGAACTCGGGCCTAGGACGTGAAATGCGGTGCGTCAATAGCACCCGGAAATTAGCCAAGGACAAGTGGTTCGGCAGCGATTCCCGTATCGTCGAGACTAGAGATTGAAACGGTCTACGTAGACGGAAAAGGCCTCGCGAATGGCTTCCCGCGAAAGCCCGTATTCCTCTGCCGAGTAGCGGTGCTCGCCGTGAGCGCCGCGCGCGTTTCTCCGGTTGTAGTCATCAAGCCCCGCCCGGAACTCGGGCGTGAAATCGAAGCCGAGTTTTGCGTAAAGCGCCTCGAATGTCGCAATCGGCTGGGCAACGACATCATCGTTCCACACATCGATGAAACGATGCTCCCCGATCGCCTCGCGCGCCGCGAGACCGCGGGTCATGCCATCCACCCAGAAATCGAGGAACCTTGGCCCGATGGCGCGCTTGTCCAGCGAGCCTTCGACGCAGCGTTGCAGGTGAAGCGTATGCTGCAGGCTGGACACCGACGGGATTACCTTGGCCGGATCGCGATGGGTCCATACGAATTTGGCGTCGGGATATTCCGCGGCGAAAGCTTCCAGCTTGAACAGGTGAACCGGCGCCTTGAGCAGCCAGAGATGCGGCGGCCGCCGCGACTGCAGCAGCTTCAGCACCCGCCGATGGTAGGCATAGGTGGATGCGAAGTCCGCATCCGACCACCAGGCGATGTAGTCGTCCGGCATCGGATAGGCGCCGTTGTAGGCATGCATGTTCAACGGCGCGAGCATCACCAGGTCTTCCTCCGGACCGTCCGGGTCCATGATGTGCTGCGACTGCTGGCTTGCATATTCCTGCGCGACCTTGCGGGCGGAGACGGCGCGCGGATCGTCCTCTTCCTTGCCGGCTTCCGGCGGCGGAACCGGGCTCATCGCTTCCCAGCCCCGCAGGAAGCGATAGCGCGGGTCGGTCGCCATCATCCCGACGGTCGCCGTCGTTCCGGTCCGCGGCAGCCCGCAGACCAGCACCGGCCCCTCGATCTCCTGGTCCTCGATTTCGGGATGGTCCCTGTACCACTGCTCGATGCGCAGGCGGTTGGCGAGATCGGCGACGGTCTTGTCCATCGCTGCAGCAGCGGCACGCTCAGTCAACGGCAGCCGCGCGAAGGCATCCAGCGTGCGTTCCAGACCTACCTCGAAACCGGCCGGGCCGAAATCATCCGATCCTGCCAGAGCAATCGCCCGCGCCTTGGCCTCGTCGGCCGTCAATATCGCCAAGTCCCGTGTCCTCCCCCGCCGCCGCCCCAACAATGGAGCGAGTCAAGCCGAGGGAGACTACGCAACGAATTCGCTATTGCAAACGCTCAATCACGATTGCGGATTTTCAGTTCGTTTGGATCAATCCCAGCGGATCGGCAGCGAATCGAATGCGATGATATTGCCGGAATGGAATTTCACGGCCTTTTGCGCGTCGAGCCGGAAAGGCGGGAACCGCTTCAGCACCTGCTGGTACAGCACCTGCAGTTCGACGCGGGCAAGATGCGCTCCGAGGCAGCGGTGCACGCCGGCCCCGAAAGCGAGATGCACCTTGTTCTCGCGATCGAGGTGGTATTCTTCCGGCGACTTGAACTCGCGCGAGTCCAGATCGGCACCGGGATAGAACAGGACAAGCCACTCTCCCGGCTTCATCTTCCAGCCCGCGAATTCGACGTCCTTCGCCACCCTGCGCATCGGCATGGTGAAGCTGTAGCGGCGCAGCATCTCTTCGACCGCATCCTGGATCATATCCGGATTGGCGCGCAGCTTTTCCTGCAGGTCGGGATTCATGGCCAGGTGGCGAACGGCGAAGCCCATGCCGTTGATCACCGTGTCGAGACCCGCGACAAACAGCAGGACGCAATAGTCCTCCATCAGTTCCAGGGTCATCGGCTCGCCGTCGATCTCGGTCTGCCACAACAGGCTGATGATGTCGTCGCTGGGATTGTCCTTGCGCGCCATGATCTCGCCATGCATCGCGTCGGCCACCTTGCGCGACATGCTCGCTCCGCCCATCGCATTGTCGGACAGGGTCTGGGCGAGAAACTCATGCACGAGGTCGCGGAATTCGCCGAGCCTTTCGGGAGGCAGCCCCATCATCCGCAGGAACACGGTGACGGGCAGCGGCTCGGCGATGGCCGGGATGAAGTCGCAATGGCCCTGGTCAATGACCTTGTCGATCAGCTCGTCGCAAAGCCCGCGAATCTCGTCGATCCGCGCCATCGCGGCCTTGGGAGAGAAGGTCTTCTGCAAGGGGCCACGGAACTTCGCGTGCTCGGGCGGGTCCATCGTGATCGGCGTCGCCATGGGAATGCGCGGCGCATCCTTGGGCATCATCGCCAGCATCGCGTCCATCTGTTCCTTGGGAAGGTAGGAGCTGGAGAAATGCTCCGGGTCCCGCGCCGCGTCGAAGGTTTCCTGGTACCCCATCGCAATCCAGCGCCCGCCATTGCGCGGTGTCCAGAAAACGGGCGGCGCCTCGCGCAGGATTTCCCGCAGGCGCTCGTGCGGATTTTCGAGCAGGCCCGGATCGAAGCGCATGTCGAAATCGTAGACCGCTTCGGGCGGGATATGATCGGGAACGGGAACGGCTTCGGTCAGCTGCTGGGTCACGGCGTCCACGCATCGTCTCCTGTTGGTTCGACTCTTTGCGATGCAAACTAAGGTAATTCGCGTCCGTTGGCGACCGCTTTATGAGCTACACTCAATCACTATTCTCACGACAATCGAAAAGGCCCATTGCAGAGGTGCGGGCAAAGTCGATAGCCATGTCGCCGCAAGCCGGTTGAAGCTTTAGAACCTGCAGGAGAGAAACAGCCCATGGAGCCAAGCCCTGAAATCGCCGCCAGGTTTTCCCTTGAAGGGAAAGTTGCCGTGGTCACCGGCGCCGCATCGGGATTGGGGCGGGAGGCATCGCGCCTGTTGAGCGAAGCGGGAGCGCGCGTCGTTCTCGCGGATGTCGATACGGCAGGGCTCGAAGAAACCGCGGCGACACTGCGCCAGGCGGGAGGCAATCCCGTCACTGTCCCGACGAACGTCGCGGACCGCAGCGACATGGAAGCGCTGGCCGACGCTGCCGTGCGCAAATGCGGCCGGCTCGACTGCTGGGTCAATTCGGCGGGCGTGACGCTCTGGGCCGGTGTGATGGAAGCGTCGAGCGAAGAAGCCGAGCGCGTCGTCGCAATCAACATGATGGGAACCTATTGGGGCTGCGCTGCCGCAGGTCGCGTGATGAAAGAGCAAGGCGGCGGCGGAGCCATCGTCAACATTTCCTCAACCGCAGGCGACAGCCCGGTGCCGACGCTTTCGGTCTACGGCATGACCAAGGCGGGCGTGAATCAGCTGACGCGGGTCTGCGCGAAGGAATTCGGCGGTTTCGGGGTGCGGGTGAATGCCGTGGTGCCCGGCTGGATCGACACGCCGATCAACACCAGCATGTATCGCGATGCATCGGGCGCGGTCGACCCGGAGATGCGGGGACAGGTCATGGAGCAGATGGCCGCGTTGTCGCCGCTAGGCCTGACCGGCGAAGCCGTCGATATCGCAATGGCCGTGCTGTATCTGGCATCGGACGCCAGCCGGTTCGTTACCGGTGAAACGCTGCGGGTCAGCGGCGGAGTCTAGGCGGGATAACCCTTGTCGGCGGACACCAGCGCCCGAGCTCCTACGACCGAGCGGGCGCCAGCAGTTCGAACAGCTTCTCGTCCTCGGGCGTGAGCAGTTCCCCTTCTTTCGGCATCACCTGAATGCTGACCTGGTCGGCGCCTGCGTCCCAGTGTTCCTGGATGCGCCGGCGAATCGCTTCCTCGTCGCCCCATGCCAGCATCGCATCCGCCAGCCGGTCCGATCCGCCATTGTCGAAATCCTCCGGGGTGAACCCCATCCGCAACAGATTGTTCCGGTAGTTCGGAATGGAGGCAAGGCCGGCCCCAAGGCCGCGCCCGTATGCGCGGGCCTTTTCCGGGTCGGTTTCCAGCATCACCTTCTGTTCGACAAGCAGCAGCTTGTCCGGCCCGAGGATCTCTCGGGCCTGCGCGGTATGCTCGGGCGTGGTGGCGAAAGGATGGGCGCCGTCGGCCATGGCCGCGGCCAGTTCCAGCATCCGGGGGCCAAGCGCGGCGATGACCGTGGGCGGCTTCTCGGCCAGCGGCGGCCCGGAATACTCGATGGCCGCCATCGCTTCGAGATAGGCCTTCATCGTCGTGACCGGCTTGCGATATTCGTGGCCGCGCATGCCTTCGACGATGAACGGATGCGAAATTCCGATGCCGAGCAGGAAGCGCCCGCCCGAAAGCTCGTTCAGGGCGTATTGCGCACCGACCATTGCCATCGGATCGCGGCCGTAGACATTGGCGACGCCGGTCGCGAGCTGCAGCCGAGTGGTGCCGGTGAGCAGGTGCGAGGCCAGCACCATCGGATCGCTGCCGAAGCCGTCATTGATCCACAAGGTGCCGTAACCCCAGCTCTCGAGCCGTTTCGCGATGCCCGAAAGCTGCGCGGACGGATAACCGATCGTGTTGATCCAGGCCCCGAGCCGTTCGAATTTCATATTCCTACTCCCAAACCATGCGTCGCCCGGCGTGGCTGCCCGCCAAGCATCAGCCCGGCGCTTTGTAACCATACAGCGGCCAATGAAGAAACCGTTCCCCGGTCAATTCTCCGCGAAGTTGAAAGGTGCGGCAACCCGGCGATAGTCGTCGGCAAGAATATCGCGTCCGATCGGCGGGAGGGACCGGGCGGCGCAGGAAGCGCGATGGCAGAGACGGCAGGTCACGCCGATCGGCGTCGCCTCGACCGTCCGGGGGTCGGCACCGTCGGAGTAGACCAGCTTGCCGGCGTGCTCCGCGGCGCAGGCCAGTGCGACCGCCCGATAGACGAGCGGCCGGTCGAATCCTCCGCCACCCGAAGTGACCGTCCGGGCGATGGAGATGAAGCGCTGGCCGTCGGGCAGTTCCAGCCACTGCGGCACCACTTCCCCGGGGGTGCGGAATACCGAATGGACGTTCCACAACGGGCAGCTGCCCCCGTGGGCGGCGAAGGGAAAGCCGGCGCCATCCAGCCGCTTGGAGACATTGCCGGCCTGGTCGACGCGGATGAAGAAGAACGGCACCCGCTCCATCCCGGGCCGGTGCAGGGTCACGAGTCGATGGGCGGTCTGCTCGAAACTCGTGCCGAACTGGCGACTGAGCGCTTCGACGTCATAGCGGCGGCTCTCGACCGCTCGCGCGAATCGCTCGTAGGGCATCAGCAGCGCCGCTGCGGCGTAGCCAGCCAGCGATCGCCGGACGAGATTGGCGACCGTCTTGCTCTCGAACGCCTCGGCGCGGACGATCCGGGCGATCTCGCTGCGCATGGCGGTATAGGCGATGTGGACGGCCAGCTGATAGGCGCGACTGGCGGCATCGAGAGTGTCGGCGATCAGCAGCTGTTCGTTGTGGCGGTCATAGCGCCGGATCGAATCGACCATCACGTCCGGCGGCAGGAAGCGCACGCGCACGCCCTTGCGCTTGGTCAGCCAGTCTTCGGCACCGCCGATCTCGGCGATCTCCTTCGAAAGTTCCTCGGCACTCGTATCGAGCGATGGGAAATAGTTGCGCTGCGCGGCGAGGTAACGCCGGGTTTCCGCGACCGGATCCGATTCCGCCGTATCGTTGCCGGTGACACGTTGTTCGGCAAGCGCCTGCTGTTCGCGGGAATACGCGCCGTGCAGGCGCAGCAGGGCCTCCGAAACGCCCGGGAAACTCGTCGCCAGGTCGGCCACTTCCAGCGCCGGCAGATCGATGTCGGCAAAGATCGGGTCGCGCAGCACATCGTTGATTCGCCGCGCGTAGTCCTCGCCGTCTTCCGAAGCGAGTTCGGCGACGTCGAGCCGGTAGGTCCGGGCAAGGCGAAGCAGCAAGTCGGCGGTGACAGGCCGCTGGTTGCGTTCGAGCAGTGCAACATAGGACGGCGAAATCTCGAGATCGTCGGCCATCGCCTGCTGGGTGAGGCCAAGTTCCCGACGCAGGCGGCGCAGCCGTGGTCCGAGGTAAAGCGGGCGGGTTTCTGCCATAAACTGGCATTTTGTCAGGTTATTACAACTTTACAAGGAAAATCTGTAAAGTTTGACAGGCCGACTCTGCAGGCCGTTCCGCAGCGCACAAACTTTTCATATCGGGCGCCCACACAACGGCAACGTTTTCATGAAGGATCTTGAAGTGACCTACCAGCAGAGCATCAACGAAGCCGGCCAGACGATCGGCCAGCACCAGCAGACCTGGAGCGGGATCGAGCCGGAATCGGTCGCCCGCATGCGCCTGCAGAACCGCTTCCGCACCGGGCTCGATATCGCCCGCTACACCGCGCGCATCATGCGCGAGGACATGGCCGCCTACGATGCCGACCCCGCCAACTACACCCAGTCGCTGGGCTGCTGGCACGGCTTCATCGGCCAGCAGAAGATGATTTCCATCAAGAAGCATTTCGGCTCGACCAAGCGTCGCTACCTCTATCTTTCCGGCTGGATGGTCGCCGCGCTGCGGTCCGATTTCGGCCCGCTTCCCGATCAGTCCATGCATGAGAAGACTTCGGTTCCGGCGCTGATCGAGGAACTGTACACCTTCCTCAAGCAGGCCGACGCGCGCGAGCTGGGCATGATGTTCCGCGATCTCGACAAGGCCCGGGCGGCCGGCGACGAGATGGAAAGCCAGCGCATCCAGCACGCCATCGACAGTTTCGAGACTCACGTCGTTCCGATCATCGCCGATATCGACGCCGGTTTCGGCAATGCCGAGGCGACCTACCTCCTCGCCAAGAAGATGATCGAAGCGGGCGCATGCGCGCTTCAGATCGAGAACCAGGTGTCCGACGAAAAGCAGTGCGGCCATCAGGACGGCAAGGTCACGGTCCCGCATGAAGACTTCCTCGCGAAGATCCGTGCGATCCGCTACGCCTTCATGGAACTCGGCGTGGACGACGGCATCATCGTCGCCCGCACGGACTCCCTCGGGGCCGGCCTCACCAAGCAGATCGCCTTCACCCGCGAAGCCGGCGACATCGGCGATCAGTACAACGCGTTCCTCGACTGCGAGGAAATCGATCCCGCCAATCTGGGCCACGGCGAAGTGCTCATCAGCCGCGACGGCAAGCTGATGCGTCCGAAGCGTCTTCCGTCCAATCTCTACCAGTTCCGCTCCGGAACCGGCGAGGACCGCTGCGTGCTCGACTGCATCAACAGCCTGCAGAACGGCGCCGACCTGCTGTGGATCGAGACCGAAAAGCCGCATATCGAACAGATCGCCGGCATGGTCGACCGCATCCGCGAAGTCATTCCCAACGCCAAGCTGGTCTACAACAACTCGCCCAGCTTCAACTGGACGCTGAATTTCCGCCAGCAGGTCTACGATCGCTGGTCGGAAGAAGGCCGTGACGTTTCGGGCTACGACCGCGACCGGCTGATGAGCATCGACTACGACGATACCGACCTCGCACTGGAAGCGGACGAGTCCATCCGCACCTTCCAGCGGGACGCTGCGGCTCGCGCGGGTATCTTCCATCACCTGATCACCCTGCCGACCTATCATACGGCCGCCCTGTCAACCGACGATCTGGCCCGTCAGTATTTCGGCGATCTCGGGATGCTCGGCTATGTCGCCACCGTCCAGCGTGCGGAAATTCGCCAGGGCGTCGCTTGCGTGAAGCACCAGAATATGGCTGGTTCCGACATCGGCGACGACCACAAGGAATATTTCGCCGGCGAAGCCGCTCTCAAGGCGGGCGGCGAGGCCAACACGATGAACCAATTCGCGGCCTGAGCGCTCGCGATTGCCGGAGGAAAACCGACATGACTGCACCTCAACGCTCGAGCGCGGTCTTCTCGAATGAGGACTTCCAGCTGCTGAAAGAGGCAGTGCGATTCTGGATCCAGAATCACGAGGAAAGCGAAGAGACCTCGAAATACGCCAATCTCTATCACCGGCTCGGGCGGGCTGCCGGCACGCCCTGAGAAATGCCTTTCCTGGGGAGGAAAGCCTGGCCCGTCGCGTCGCTCCCTGACGCGGCGGGCCATTCCAATTGGACGCTCGGCCAAGCTGTCCGGGGCCGCGGTCGGTTGCGCGCCTTCCACGCGCTCAGCTATTCGGCCGGCCACATCAAATACGACGAATGCGCCACCATCAGGCGCGTGTGGAGCAAGAAAACATGAACGCACCAGTCCTCGACCGCAGCGTATTCGGTGGCCGCAAGGTCATCGACGTCGACACGCATCTTGTCGAACCGTTCGACCTGTGGAGCAGCCGCGCACCGGCCGCGATGAAGAACCGCCTGCCCCGCGTCGAAGTCAAGGACGGTATCCGTTCCTGGATCATCGACGAAGACAAGATCCTGTCCAAGGGCGCCGTGCCCGCCTGCACGATCTCCAAGGAAGGCGTGAAATGGCCGGGCCTGGAATTCATCCAGAAGCAGATCGAGGATGTCGATCCGGCGGCCTACAGCGTCAAGGAACGCGTCGAGATCATGGACAAGATGGGGATCGACGCACAGATCGTCTATCCCAACATCCTGGGCTTCGGCGGCCAGGCGGCAGTTCAGGTGGACGGTGAGCTGCGGCTGGCGACCGTCAAGATCTTCAACGATGCCATGGCCGAAATGCAGGCGGACAGCGGTAACCGCATGTTCCCGATGGCGATGTTGCCGTGGTGGGATGTCGACGAGTCCGTCAAGGAGATCGAGCGTGTCCACCAGATGGGCCTCAAAGGGCTCAACATCAACTCGGACCCGCACAACTTCACCCGCGCCGACGGCACCAACCTGCCCGATCTCGGCCAGGAATACTGGTATCCGATGTGGGAAGCCTGCGAGGCGACCGACCTCTCGATCAATTTCCACATTGGGGCGTCTGAGGAATCGATGGATTTCGTCGGCGCTCAGGGCTGGCCCGGCCTGCATCAGGACATGCGCTCCGGCCTTGGCGGAGCGATGCTGTTCATCAACAACGGCAAGACCATGGGCAACCTGATCCTGTCCGGCCTGCTGGACCGTTTCACGAAGCTGAAATTCGTCTCGGTCGAAAGCGGCTTGGGCTGGATCCCGTTCCTGCTCGAAGCGATCGACTACCAGATGAGCGAAACCGGCGCGAACGCCTACAAGCTGCAGAAGAAGCCCAGCGAGTATTTCAAGACCAACTTCTACGCCTGCTTCTGGTTCGAGCGCAGGAACCTGGTGCACGATATCCGTCAGCTCGGCGTCGAGAACTGCCTGTTCGAGACGGACTATCCGCATCCGATCTGCCTCTATCCGGTCGACAACATGGACACGGCGCTGGAGGGCCTGACGGAGGGTGAGAAGAACCTGATCCTCTCCGGCAACGCGGCACGCGTCTACAATATCGATCTGTAATCGAAGGGTGATGACAGGAGGGCGGCCGTCTTCGGACGGGCCGCCTTCTGCCGTCTTGCAGCCTCGATCTAGAAGTCGGCCGCGAGCGAAACTGTGAAGCGCCGCCGTTCCTCGGGGTAGATCACATTGGCGGCCACGATCTTCCAGGTCGCCTCGTCGAAAACGTTCTGGACCTGCGCACGCACGCTGGCGTCGATCGCGCCGATCTTGAAGCGCTGGCGCAGCCCGAGATCGACGGTGGTGTATGCCGGAACCATCAGCTGCCGGCCATCCAGCTCCTCCTGCGGAGCCGAACCCGCGGCACGCTTGCCGGTGTGGACCAGCGACACGGTCGGCGTGAGGCCGTCGAAGATGTCGGTCCGGTAGTTGGCATCGAACCTCGCGTACAACGAAGGCTTGCCCGCCGGCCGCCTGCCGACCAGACCCGCCTCGACTCCCGGGCCGGTGACGCGCGGCTGCATGACCAGTGCGCCGGCCACCACGCTGAGCCGGTCACCGAAATGGCCGGACAGCGAAGCTTCGACACCGCGATGACGTTCCTTGCCGGACCTGACAAAGCGGTTCTGGGCATCGAAACTGAAATAGGGCTTCGTGATCTGGAAGGCGTTGACCACGAACTGCCCCCCGGAAAACTTCCAGCGCACGCCGCCTTCGTATTGCGTCGTGCGAGTGGCCGGGAGCTGCTCGCTGCGGTTCGCGGCGTTCTCCGGCGCGACGCCGCTGTCCTCGAGCCCGCGCTCCGTGCCGCCATAAAGAGACAGCGACGGCGTGAGATCGAAGAACGCGGTGGCGTTGTATAGCCAGGGATCGGCGCGAGAGCTGCCCCTATCTCCCGTGGCGCCATCGCGGAACCGCGCCCGGTAGCGTGCTTTCTGGATGCCGAGATTGAGCTGTCCGACACCGTCCAGCCTGCCGATGTACCCCAGCATGAGTGAAGACTGGCGCACGCGCCCCGAGTTGACCGCCGAAAAGGTGAAGTCCGGTTCAGGTTCGGGGTCCAGCTCTCCGAAAACGACCTGGCCGAAGCTCCGCGGGTCCGAACCGCCTGTCTCCGTCACCCGGTTGCGGGCGCGGTAACCGGCGAAGATACGATGATTCCAGCCGCCGCCACCCAAGCGCAGCACGGCCAGCGCCTCGCCGCTGGTCGAATGAACTTCGTGCGGCGGATCGGCAATGAATGAATGGTTGGCCCTGATGGGGCCAGCGCCGCCCTGGGGAGGATCGATGATGGAGAATATCTCGGTGTAGTATTCGTTCCGGTCGCCGACGGAATGGAAGATGCCTCCCCTGAAGGAAAGCTGGTCGGTGATCTTCGCTTTCAGCGTGGCGCCGTAGTGATCGTTGCGATAGCGGCGCCCGGCCCAGTCCTGACCCAGATACACTCGCTTCTTCGGCACGTCCGGCAACGTCGCGCCGCGGACGACGACAAACGGATGACCATAATCGTCGTGAAACGCCGACCGGACGATGAAGGGGGCGAACTCCACGGTTGCGACCCTGATGATCGGCCGGACTGTCCAGCCCCAGCTCAGGCTGTTCGAACCGTCGCTGTTCTGCAGGTCCGCCTCGGCAATGCCGCCGGTCAGGCTTACATGCCTGTCCACGAGCGGCAGGCGCAGGTCCCACTCCACAATGTGCCCGCCGAACGCCCCGCGATAGAGGCTCAGGCTATTGCCGAACTCGTCCGGCATGGTGCGAAACTTGTAATCGACGATGCCGGTCGGAGCCGTGAAGGGAAAGCCTTCGGCGGCAAAGCCGACCCGGATCGTCGTGCTTTGCCTGAGCCGGCCGGAAAGCGCGCCGACCGGATCGTAGTAGATGCCGTCGATCCGGGCATTGCCCGCATCCAGAGGGCTGAAGCCGCGCGTATCGCGGTCGGTATAGATGCCGGCCGATTCCAGACCGACGCTGATCCCGAACGCATCGTCCGCATCCGTCACAGCATTTTCGGCAGCGCGCTGCGCATGAACCGCACCCGGTATCGCGAGCGTGCACAGGGCCGAGACCACCATGCATCTGCGGACTAGTCCCGACATCGGCAAAAACCCCAACCCCTAGAAATCAGTCGTCAACGAGAGGCTGAAATACCGCCGGTCCTTGACCTTGAGCGTATTGGCCGCAACCACGTCCCACGTTGCCTCATCGAACACATTGTGCACAACCGCCCGGATACTGGTGGGCAGACTGCCGAGCGTGAAATGCTGGCGAAGCCCGAGGTCGAGCGTGACATAGTCCGGCACCGAAAGCTGGTGGCCCTCAGGGTCCAGCGGACGGGCGCCGACCGCTCGCTTGCCGGTATAGGTCAGGGTGGCGGTGGGGGTCAGCCCGCCGAAGATATCGGTCCGGTAATTGCCGTCCACGCGCACGAAAACCGACGGCGTTCCCGCAGGCCGCTTGCCGGAAAGCCCCTCGTCGACCGCAACGCCGGAAACGCGCGGACGCATGAGCACCGCACCGGCAAGAAGGTTCAGCCTCTTGCCGAAATGGCCCGAGAGCGAGGCTTCGACCCCGCGATGCCGGACCTTGCCTATGCGGGTGAAAACCGCATCCGCGTCGAAGGAGAAATAGGGTTTTGCGATCTGGAACGCATTGACCACGAGTTGGCCGCCATGGAACAGCCAGCGCACCCCGCCCTCGTATTGCGTTGTTCGCGTGGCGGGAAGCTGTTCCCTGCTGTTCGCGGCCGTTTCGGGCGCGGTGCCGCTGTCCTCGAGGCCGCGCTGGGTGCCGATGTAGAATTGCAACGTCCGGCTCGCATCGATGCCCAGGGTCGCGTTGTACAGCCAGGGGTCGTCTTTCGAGCGGGTGACGTCCCCTGAAACGCCCTCGGTTACGCGGGCACGGTAGCGCGCTTTCTGGAGGCCGAGATTGAGCGTGCCCAGACCATCGGCCTTGGCGATATAGCCGACCATCCACGCGGATTGCCTGATCCGGTTCCTGTTGACCGGAGAAAAATCCGGAGTCACCTCCGGCTGAGGGTCGGGTATGCCATAGATGGCCTCGCCGAAATCCAGATAATCCGAACCGCCCGACTCGGTCATGCGGTTACGGGCGCGGTAGCCGACGTATATCCTGTGCTTCCAGCGGGCCCCGTCGATGAGATACACCGCCTGGGCCTCGCCGCTGGTCGAATACACGTCCTGTTCCGGATCGGCGATGAGCAGGTGATCGGCAAGGCCGGAAGGATCCTTCAGCGAATAGATCTCGGCAAAATTCCGGTCGCGCCTGCCGCCGGAATAGAAGGCTCCCCCGCGCAGCACGACATGCTCCGAAATGCGCGACTTGAGCGTCCCGCCGGTGTTGATGTTGTGGAATTCCGGCTTGGCCCAGCGCTGCCCCAGGAAAACACGGGTCCGGGGCTGCTTGGGTAGGTAGTCATCGCTCACGACGACCAGCGTTGGCGGACGGTTTTCGGGAAAGCCGCCCACGGACACGAACGGCGCGAACAGGGTATGGGCGAACCGAAAGATCGGCCGGACCGCGGCGCGCCACTCGTTGCTGTAGGAGCCGTCGGTCATCCGGTGTTCGCGATAGCTTGCGCCGCCGGTCAACGCGATGTGGTCCTCCACCAGCGGCAGGCGGATATCCAGTTCGGCCAGCGGCGCCCAATAGCCGAAGCGATGGAGCCCGAGACTGGCGCCGGGCTCGTCGGGCATGGGGTGGAACCTGTCATCGACTATGCCGGTTGGCGCCGGAAAGGGATAATCCTCGGCGGAGAAACCAACGCGGATCGCGGTGCTCTGCCGCAACCGGCCCGACAGCGATGCGACCTGATCGAAATAGATACCGTCGATCCGGGCGTTGCCCGCCTTCTTGGGACTGAACCCGCGCGTGTCGCTCTGTGTATAGATGCCGGTACTTTCGACACCAACGGTAGTGCCGAACGCATCGTCCGCGTCCGCAATCGCGTCTTCCGTGGCACGCTGGGCAAACGCTGCACCGGGCTGGCAAAGCGATGCAGCCAGCAAAATCGCGGCTCCTGCGCCGCCCCCCGTCTTCATTTGTACTTCTCCGTCACCAGCCCAAAGCAAGGCGCGCGAGAGAGTGCAACCGAAAATACTTAGCTGGGTGAGTAAACCGGACTAGCCAGCCGGCGTTTCAGACGAGCTGCAAACCGCCATCGATCGTCAGGACCTCGCCTGTGACATAGCCGGCACCGGCCATGAACAGGATGGCATCGACGACTTCCTCGACCGTGCCCATGCGACCGAGCGGAACGGTATCTTTCAGGCCCCGAAACTCCTCCCGCAGGGCAGGCGTGTCGGTAAGCCCGGGAGAAACCGCGTTGACCCGGATCCCGTCCCCTGCCCATTCAATCGCCAGGCTGCGGGTCAGGTTGACGACACCGGCGCGCGAAGCCGCCGAATGCGCCATCGTCGCAGCGCCCTTCTGCCACAGATTGGCCACGACATTGACGATGGCGCCGCCGCGTCTTCGCAGTGCCGGATAGAGCTGACGCGCCAGAAAGAAGGCGCCGTCGAGGTTCGTCTCGACAACCGCCTTCCAGCCGTTTCGCGAAAGCTCCGCCGCCAGTTTGGGAAATTGCCCCCCGGCCGAATTGACCAGCAGGTCGATGCCTTCCTGTTCCAGCGATGCGCCGAGTTCGCCCATCCGGTCCCAGTCGCGCACGTCGCCGGCGAAGGCCTCTGCCCGGCCGCCGGCTTCCGCGATCCGCGATGCGGTGGCTTCCAGCTTGGCGCTGTCCCGGCCGACGAGCACCACTTTCCAGCCCTCGCCGGCCAGCCGCAGGGCGCACCCCTGCCCTATCCCGGAGCCGCCGCCGGCAATCACCGCTATCGAACGGCGTTCCGTCACATCCACTGATCGCGGCAGCGTCGGGTCCTAGCGAAGCGAGGCGGCATCGAAGAACCGGCGATACGGCACTTTTTGCTCCTCGATCGGCAAGTGCAGGCTGTCGTGGATCGTGTTGAACAGCTTCCACATGCCCACGATGGCGGCGAGCTGGACGATCTGACCCGGAGAAAGGTGCTTCCTGAGGTCAGCCAGCATTTCCGACGAAACCGAGTTGGGATCGAACGACGCGGCACGGGCGTAGGCGAAGCAGGCTTGCTCGACGGGATCGCCGCCCTCGGCCTCGCCGGATATCAACTCGGCCACTTCGCTATCGGACAGGCCTGCGGCAGCCGCAGCGGATGGCGGATTCTGCAGGGCGTTGCACTGGTGACTGGTGCAATAGGCGCAGCCGTTGATCGAACTGCAGATCACGCCGAGCTTGGACTGTACCGCCATCGGCAGGCTATCGTCGTCGGCCCCATAAATGGCCGATGACAGCCCCAGGAAAGCAGCGGCGATGGCGGGCCGGTGCAGATAGGTGAGCATGCTGTTCGGCACGTAGCCGATGGCCGCACCGATCCTGTCGTGCAGCGCCCGGGTCTCGGGATCGAGGCTTTCCGGATCGACAAACGGTATGGCCGGCCCCGCTTCGGCAATTGCTTCGCTCGCGCTCATTGCGTCTCTCCCTTTCCTGGGTGTGATGGACTGACGGCGAGACTCCGCCTCAACCGGACTGGCCGGCTTCGCTGAGTTGCTGTTGTGCAGCCTTGCCGGTTTCCTCGCGCGGCGGGATCGCGTTTTCCTTCACGAGCCTGCCGCGGTCATCGAGCACGCCGCCGACCTTGCGCACCTGCTCAACATTTCCGGGCGTGCTGACAATGTGAAGCGGTCCGTTGGCGATGTTGTCGAGCCCCTCTTGCGCGACGACCTCGGGCGCTTCCGCATATTCGATCGGCATGCCGAGGCGCTCCATCGCCGGTGTGGCGGTGAAGCCGATGTTGAGATGCAGGACGTCGACGCCCAGCGGCTCCATCTCGCCCCACAGCGCTTCCGTGTAGACCCTGCTGAACGCCTTGGAGGCGCAATAGGCCGCAAGCGTCGGCGAGCCGAGGTAACCGCCCAGCGAGCCGGTGAGGATGATGCCGCCATGGCCGCGTTCGGCCATCAGCTTGCCGTAGTGGCGCGAGAAATCGACCTGGCCATGCACATTGATCGCAATGACCGAGTCGGGCACTTCGCGCGGCAGATCGATGATCAGCCCGCGGGTGTTGTTCGCACCGGCGTTGTAGACCAGCAGTCCGACTTCGACGTCGTCCGTCACCGCACGGACCTGATCGAGCACGTCCGGCTTGCTGAGGTCGGCCGAGACGATGCGGACTTCGGCACCACCGGCTTCCAGCTCTGCCTTGAGTTCCTCGAGCGGGCCCGGCTTGCGGGCCACCAGCACGAGCTTGAAACCGTCAGCCGCGAGGATGCGGGCGAACGCCGCGCCGACTCCTTCCGAGCCGCCGATGACGAGCGCCCAGGGGCCGTATTTCTGCAAGTCCATATCCGTCTCCACTGAATCGCGGAGAAGGATGGCCGTGCCGAATCAGGCGGCCTGCTTCGCCCGCTCCACTGCTTCCAAGTTGAGCATGTCCGCCATCAGGAAGGCAAGCTCGATCGACTGGGCCGCATTGAGGCGCGGATCGCAATGGGTGTGGTAGCGATCGGCCAGCGCTTCGTCAGTAATAGCCACCGCACCGCCGGTGCATTCGGTCACGTCCTGCCCGGTCATCTCGATATGGATGCCGCCGGCATGCGTGCCTTCCGCCCGGTGAACCGCGAAGAAGCCGCGCACTTCCGACAGGATCCGGTCGAACGGCCGGGTCTTGAAGCCGCTTTCCGCCTTGATGACGTTGCCGTGCATCGGATCGCACGACCACACGACGGGATGGCCTTCGCGCTTCACCGCGCGGACCAGCTTGGGCAGTCCGTCCTCGACCTTTTCGTGCCCGAAGCGGCTGATCAGCGTCATCCGGCCGGCCTCGCGAGCGGGGTTGAGCGTGTCGAGCATGCGCAGCAGCGCGTCGGGCTCAAGGCTCGGACCGCACTTCATGCCGATCGGATTGCCCACGCCGCGCAGGAATTCGACATGGGCCGAACCCTCGAAGCGGGTGCGGTCGCCGATCCACAGCATGTGGGCCGAACAGTCGTACCAGTCGCCAGTCAGCGAATCCCGGCGCGTCAGCGCCTCCTCGTAAGGCAGCAGCAGGGCTTCGTGGCTTGTGTAGAAGCTCGTGCCCTGAAGCTGCGGAACGGTTCCGGGATCGATCCCGCAGGCGGACATGAAGTCCAGCGCCTCGCTGATGCGATCAGCGGTCTCGGCAAATTTCTGGCCCCACGGACTGCTGCCGATATGGTCCAGCGTCCATTTGTGGACCTGGCGCAGATTGGCGTAGCCACCGCCTGCAAAGGCACGCAGCAGGTTGAGCGTCGCTGCCGCCTGGCCATAGGCCTGCACCATGCGCTGCGGGTTGTTGCGGCGCGTTTCGTCGCCGAATTCGATCCCGTTGATGATGTCGCCGAAGTAGCTGGGCAATTCCTTGTCGCCCTGCTTTTCGGTCGGCGAACTCCTCGGCTTGGCGAACTGGCCGGCGATCCGGCCGACTTTCACAACCGGCTGCTTGCTGGCGAAGGTCAGCACCACGGCCATCTGCAGCAGCACGCGGAAGGTGTCGCGGATGTTGTCCGGGTGGAATTCGGCAAAACTCTCGGCGCAATCGCCACCCTGGAGCAGAAAACCGCGGCCCGCGGCCACTTCCGCGAGGTCAGCCTTCAGCGCACGTGCTTCGCCGGCGAAAACCAGGGGCGGAAACTTGGCCAGCGTCTGCTCGACGTCGCCGAGCTCGCCGGCATTGTCATAGGTCGGCAGGTGGCGCGCCTCATGCGCCTTCCAGCCATCGGGTGTCCAATTACTCGCCACTTCCATTGCTCCTCAGGGTCCGGGCCATTCAAACGGGCCCGACGCAAGGGGCGCCCCATAGACCCGCATTGCGTTAATTGCAAAAGCTGGATTTCCGCTGGCAATAATCGCCGGGGCGGCTCAGCGCGCCGCGGCGGCCACTTTTTCCGTCTGGCTTTCGGGCAGGACCGCCAGACGCCAGCTGCGATCCGCTCCGAGATACTGGCGCGCCAGCGCCTGCATCCTCTCCGGCGTGGTCTGCGTGTAATCGGGCAGGATCGTCCTGATCGAGTCGATCCGCGAAGGATCCCAGGTGGCGCCTCTCAGCTCATACATGAAGAACGCCGAACTCGTCGCCGCGCGGGTGATCTGCTGGCGCAGGGGCTCGGTCACCCGGGCCAGTTCGTCCGCGTCGGGCGGATTGGTAATGAGGTCGTTGGCGATCTCGTCGGCCGTCGCGAAGAAGGTCGGAACCGCGGACGGCGCAAGCTGCGCCATCGCCGTGATGGCTCCGCCGCTGTCGAGATCCACCGGCCAGCTGGAGTAGACCTGCGGCGCATAGCTCGCCCCCATCTTCTCGCGCATGGCCAGCATCAGCCGGTTGGTGAAAAGCTGGGTGAGTATCTCGAGCTGGCGCGACGCGCTGATGCCGGGGGAACCGCCCCCGGTCGGCCATGAGATCACCGCAGCGGCCTGGTTCGCATCGCCTCGATGGGTGAGCACCACCGGCTTGTCGCTCGGATCGGGAAAACCCACCCGCGCCGGTGCGGTGCCAGCCGGCAGCGGCTTGCGCGACGGCAGGGCGCCGAACGTGCGCTGCAGCGCCGCGATCGCTTCCTCGCGGTCGAAATCCCCGTAGACCTGAACCTCGATCGGCCCGTAATCCAGCGCGCGCTGCCACACCCGGCGGAAACCTTCCGGCGTCGCCTCGGCAATCTCGGCGGGCGTGGGCGTCTCGAAGCGCGGATCGCGGTCGCGCTGGAGATATCTGAGGTCACGGCTGAGCACGCCTTGCGGCGAGGTGGAATAGGCCTCGTACTGCAGCTCTGCCGCCGCCTTGGCGCGCAGCAGCGGATTCTCGTCCCAGCGCGGCATCGCGAACTTCGCCGCAAACAGGTAAAGCTGGTCGGCAAGGTCGGACGGACGGGTATCGGCGGAGAATTCGAACGAGGCATCGTCGATCTCGAATTCGAAGCCCATCTTCCGGCCGGTCGCGATGCGGTCGAGTTCCTCCTGGCCGAGATCGCCGACGCCGGCACCGACCAGGGCCATCTCGCCCAGCCCGATATAAGGCGCGTCTTCAGGACCGAACGACCGATAGCCGCCGCCGAACCGCACTTTCACCGCGACCCGTCCGGGTTCTTCCTGCACCGGCCACATCAGCACTTTCACGCCGTTGGCGAAGTCTATCTGCTCGATGCCGAGCAACCCCGTCGAAGCTATCGAGGAGATTTCGCCCGGCTTGCCGACCGGCGGCATGTCGTCGAAGCGGATCGGGCTGTTGTCGGCCAGCCGCACGCTGCCGTCGGGCTTGACCGGGGCGAGCAGCGCCTGCCGCACCGCCTCGCTGTCGCCTTCCCCTTCCTTGGGCGTGAGGAAAATCGCCCGGGTCACATTGCCCCGGAACAGCGCCCTAGTGTGCTCCAGCACGCGCTCAGGCGTGAACAGCGGAATGGAATCGCGATAGATCTGAAGCACGTCGTCGGGCGCGGCGACGGTCTCGCGGATGTCGAGGGCGGTCACCAGATCGTCGGCGAGCTTCGATCCGGGCAGCAACCGGCGCTGTTCGACCGGCACCTGGAACGCAACCTCGATCTCCGCGGTCTCACGCGCGATCTCTTCCTCGGTCGGCGGATTGGCGAGCGCATCGGCAATCACCGCGCGAACGTCGCGCAGGGCCGCGCGCCAGTCGTTCGTCAGCGGCGTGACCGACACGAATGTCGCATCGACCGAGCGGCTGACATCGTCCTGGCTGACCTGCGCGACCAGGAAGCTGCCTCCTGCCCGCGCCTTCGATTCCAGCCGGCGGTTGATCAGCGCCTGGGCCAGCGCATCGATCATCAGACCCTGGTTGTAGACGATCGTGTCTTCGACCTGCCGCCACGGGCGAAGGATCGCGTAGGAAACCGAACGCGGCAGGTCCGGCTCGACCATCACCCGGGCTTCGCCGACCGGATTGGCCGGATCGGCTCCGGCCGGGGCGACCGGATCACCGAAGCTCGGCGCAGGCGTGGGCTTGCCGGGCACTTTCCAGTCGGCAAACCACTTGCGAATCAGGGCTTCCTGATCATCCTGCGAGGCGTCGCCGGCAACGATCACCACGGTGTTTTCCGGGCGGTACCAGCGCCTGTAGAAGGCCCGTACCGATTCCTGGGTGGCGCCCTCAAGCGATTCCACCGAGCCGATCGGCGAGCGCTCGGCGAGCGGCTGCCCCTTGTAGAAGACGCGCCGCGTCGCCTCGTGGACTCGCTGCGCCGCACCGCCGCGTTCGCGCATTTCGGCCAGCACGATCGGCACGTCGGTGCGGATGTTCTGTTCGCTCAGCGTCGGCGCGGTGACCATGCCGGACAGCAGCTTGAAGGACTCGTCCAGCGCTTCCGGCGTCGCATTGGGCAAGTCGAGCTTGTAGACCGTCTGCGTCGTGGTCGTCTCGGCATTGGTATCGTTTCCGAAGGACGCACCAAGCCGCTGCCAGGTGGGGATAGCCTCGCCGTCGCCGAGGTATTTCGACTGGCGGAACAGCAGGTGCTCGATGAGGTGGGCATAGCCCTCCTCGCCATCGCGCTCGTAAAGCGAGCCGGCATCCACGCGGATGCGGATGGAAACCTGCTCCGGCGGCACCCGGTTCTTGCGCACCGCATAGCGCAGTCCGTTGGGCAGCTCGCCGAATCTCCATTCCTTATCCTGCGGCACGTCGCTGTTCTCGTAGAGCCAGGGAACGTCCTTGGCGGCGACGGGGACGGACAGGATCGGGGCGGCGACAACGGCCAGCGCGGCCACGCAGGCAAACAGGCGCGCGAAACGCTTCAACGGGTTCATGCGCGCGATATAGGGACCGGAGCGATTAAGGGCCAGTGAATAGAGCGCTGACCGCCGGGTCTGGAAGCCCTCCTGGTCCGCTCGCGCTTCATCGCCGCCGCAAGCGGACTATCGCGACTGCTGCTGCAACGGACCTCTCGCGAACTCGTCGCGCGAAATGGCGTAGAGGACATGGCGGACCGGCCCGCTTGCGGTCTGCTCGATCGTCGAATCTTCGGTCAGTCGGCCGCCGATCTTTTCCATCGCGCGCCGGGAGCGATGATTGTCTTCGCCCACACGGAACCTGGCCTGTTCCACGAAGCGGAAGGCATGCTCCAGCATCAGCCGCTTGAGCTCACGGTTGCAGCTGCCGCCCCAGTGGCTGCGGGCAAGGAAAGTCCAGCCGATCTCGACAGAGCCGCCGCCCGAGGTGTCCAGCCTTTCCCAGCGGGAAGACCCGACCACCGCACCCGTGGCCCTGTCGATCACGGCGATCGCGCCGCCCTTTGAGAGCGCATCGTCGAAGAAAGCGCGGAACACATCCTCTTGCCAGCGATCGTGCTGGGGATGCTGGCTCCAGACGAGCGGATCGGCAGCCACGGCATATAGCGCCTGCCAATCCTCCTTACCCAGGGGGCGCAGCAGCAGGCACTCGCCTTCGAGTGTCGGCTGCCTGTCCATGTCACCCAGTCACGTCCGCGACGGCGGCGATGAACTTGTCGATGTTGCCTGCCGTAAGCCCGGCGACGTTGATGCGGCCCGAGCCGGCGAAATAGACGCCATGCTGCTCGCGCATCGCCTGCACCTGCTCCGAGGTGAAGGGGATGATCGAGAACAGGCCGTTCTGCGCACCCAGCGGCGTGAGATCGACGCCGCCCGTCTTGCCGGCGGCGGCAAGCTGCGCACGCACCTGGCGCATCCGCTCACGCATCTGGTCGAGTTCGTCGAGCCACTGCGCGGTCAGCTTCTCGTCCTCCAGCACCAGCCGCACCGCGGCAGCGCCGTGATCGGGCGGCTGGGACCAGTTGGCCCGCGCCAGCGCATGCGCATTCGACATCACCGCCGGAAGCTGGCCCGGTTCGGCCATCATCGCGTAAAGCGCGCCGACGCGGTCGCGATAGAGGCCGAAGTTCTTGTCACAGCTTTGCGTCACCAGCAGTTCCGGCACGGTCACGGCGACCCGGCGCACGCCGTAGGCGTCCTCCTCCATGCCGTGGCCCAGCCCCTGATAGGCAAGGTCGATGATCGGCAGCAGCTTCGCATCGGAAAGCAGTAGCGCGATTTCGTCCCACTGGGCGTGGGAATAGTCGATCCCGGTCGGGTTGTGGCAGCAACCGTGCAGGAGGATCGCGTCGCCCGGCTCGGCCTCGGCGATGGCGCTGCGAATTCCTTCCATGTCGGCGACGCCTTCCGGAGACGCGTGATTGAAGGTCTTCATCTCGATGCCGAGATCCTTGCAGATCTGCGGGTGGTTCGGCCAGGTGGGATTGCCCATCCACATGCGCCTGATGCCGGCGCGCTTCGCCATGGCGAAAGCCAGCCGCAGAGAGCCGGTTCCGCCCGGGGTCTGCATGCCTTCGATCCGGCCGCCCATGGTCGGCGAATCCTTGCCGAAGATATAGGGCATCAGCGCCTCGACGAAGCCCATGTCGCCTTCCGGGCCGAGATAGGCCTTCGAATCCTGCGTCTCGACCAGCTTTTTCTCGGCAGCCTTGATCGCACCGAACACCGGGGTCTCGCCCTGGCCGGTGCGGTAGACGCCGACGCCGAGGTCGATCTTGTCGGCGCGCGGGTCCGCGTTGTGGAGCTTGATCAGCGCAAGAAGCGCGTCGGCGGGCTGCTGTTCGAGATTGTCTAGCATGGCGCGCGCGCCCTTACCCCCGTGGCGGGCGGGGAGCAAGGGGAATGGGGAACCAGCACGCTTGCCGGACGTTAGAATTCGGCATGATCGGCAACGAGGGCGCGACGCCCGACCAAGGAGGTGGAGTCTTGAACCTGCTCGTCAGCAATCCCGACCGGCTCGAGCAAGAGCTTTGCGAGAAGATCGGCGACGCCGGCTTCCCCTGCGTCGGCGCGAAATCCGCATTGGCGCGAGGCATGCTGAAAGTGCTTGCCTGCCATTCCCTCATCAGCGCCTGGGACGACATCCGCATCCACCGGGAGCTGATGGCCTGGGCCGCCGAATACCGCAAGGATCCCACCGGCCTGCGCAGCTTCGCCGTGGTGTTCGAAGGCCCCGACGACCTTGATGAAGCCGCCTTCGAAACAGCCATGTGGGAACGCATCCAGTCGTTCGCGGACAAGGATCACTGGCTCGGCCAGCCCTACGACGATCGCGTCAGTCCTGACCCGGACGATCCCCATTTCTCGCTCAGTTTCGGCCGGGAAGCGTTCTTCGTCGTCGGGCTGCATCCCCGCGCGTCGCGGCCGGCACGCCGCTTCGCCCACCCCGCGCTGATCTTCAACCTGCACGACCAGTTCGAGAGGCTGCGCGAGGAAGGGCGCTACGAACGCATGCGCGAAGCCATCCTCGAGCGTGATCGCGAACTGGCCGGCTCGATCAACCCCATGCTCGCGCGCCACGGCGATTCCAGCGAGGCCCGGCAATACAGCGGCCGGCCGGTAGACGAAGACTGGCGCTGCCCGTTCCGCGACCCGCGCGCGCAATGACCGTCGAAATTCCCCCGCGCAGCGGCACCGCGTTCCGGCTTGAGGAAGGCCAGACCCTGCGCGTGATCGATCCGCGCGGCATGCAGGTGAGCGACCTGCTCGCCTTCAATGCCGGGGACGTGCGCGAAGTGCTCTCGAACGGCAGGACTTTCGACTATGAGGAAACCATCAGGCTGACGACCGGCCACCGGATCTGGTCCAACCGCTCCAACCCGATGCTCGAAATCGTCGAAGACAGCGTCGGCCGTCACGATTTCCTGCTGACACCCTGCAGCAAGGCGACATTCCGCCATTTCTACGCGGACAAGCCGGTGCATCGCGGCTGTTTCGGCAACCTTGCCGAAGCGCTGGCGCCCTACGACGTCACTCCGGACATGATCCCGACCGCCTTCAACCTGTTCATGAACGTGCCGGTCGAGGCGGAAACCGGCAAGGTCCGGGTGCTGCCGCCGACCAGCAAGCCGGGCGACTTCATCCGCCTTCGCGCGCTGATGGACCTGGTCGTCGGGCTGACCGCCTGTTCGGCCTATGATTCCAACGGCGGCAGCTTCAAGCCGATCCACTACGAGATCGGCTGAACGGCTCGGAAGCCTACTCCGCCGCCATCGCCTGCGCCTCGATCTCCGGTTCCGGCCCCACGAAGCGGCCGGGGAAGCGACCGGTGAAGGCGCCGTTGTCGAAAGTGGGCTCTCCGGCGACCATCGTCAGGCGCATGGGTGCGGCGGCGCGGATGTAGCGGTAAGTGCGCCCGCCCTCCCCGTCCGGCACGTCCCACAGCTTCTCCTCTTCGCGCCGTTCGATCTCGTCGAGATTGAACACGGTGATATCGGCCACCTTGCCGACCTCGATCGTGCCGCGGTCGTGGAGCCCGAAGAATTCCGCCTGCTTGCCGGTCAGCACGTGGACGCCTTCCTCGACGGTAAGGTGCTTGCCGTCGCGGACGTATTCGGTGAGCAGCGCGGCGCAGTCGCCCGCGCCGCAGAACATCTTGCCGTGAGCGCCGGCGTCGGAAACATTCGCGATCGAACGCGGATCCTTGAGCAGCCTGACGACGGTATCCTGCACTTTCGCCCAGCCGTCCTGCAAAGCCAGCGAATCGGTGCCGTTTCGGATCACCCAGTCGGCCAGCGCGTCCGACGGATGGTCGATGCCTTCCGCTTCCATGAACTCGGCCAGGCGCACGCCGACCGGACCGGCGCCGTTCTCGCTCTCGCGCAGGAACAGCGACTGGGCGGTGAAGCTGTTGTTGGCGAAGCCCGAATCCCACGCCTCGCGCGCGCGGGCCCGCCATTGGGGATCGGCCAGCGCCGCCAGCTTCTCGGCCTCGTCGCCGATTTCGACGATGTCCTGCCAGGGCTGCAGGCCGAGCTGGGCGAAAATCAGGCTGCGCTTGAAATCGACCGAGAGCATGTACTGGACATGGGTGAAGCCGGTCCAGAACGGCAGCCCTTCGGCCTTGTACTGCTCATGCAGCTTCCATTGCAGCTCGGCGTTCTCCTGCTGGAAGTCGAGCGTCGGCAGGCCCGCCCACTGGTAGGTGACGCCCGCCTGCCTGCACAGCTTGCCCAGCCGCTCGACCACTTGCGGGGCGGTCATCCGCATCCAGTTGTCGATGATCAGCTGGAAGGTCGCGCCGGGGTATCGGGCAAGCACCCCGAGAAGCGCGAGGTATTCGTCGTCATCCGCGAGCTGGGAGGGCAGCGGTCGGTCGTGCTTGTCATAGTCGAGCTGGTTGGAGGACAGGCCCATCGCGCCGGCAGCGAGGGCATCGTCGAGCAGCGCACACATCCGTTCGATCTCGTCGGGAGTCGCGGCACGGGTCCAGGCGTCCTGTCCCATCACGCACAGCCGGATCGGGATATGGCCGCAGAAGGACGCGAAATTGACCGGCGTCTTCACATTGCGTTCGTGCGAGGCTTTGTATTCGCTCCACGTGCTCCAGTCCCAGGGCATCATGTTGCGCATCGGCCATTCGGGGATGTCTTCGAAGAAATTGAAGATGTCGATGATGTCCTCGCGCCCCGACCCGTCGGCGGGGATCGGCGCGAGCGAAAAGGCGCAATTGCCGTTGATCGACGTGGTCACGCCGTAACCGGGAAACGGCTCCATGTTCGGCGACCACCACACGGCGGCATCCCAGTGGTTGTGGCATTCGATGAAACCCGGCGTGACGTAGCAGCCATCCGCGTCGACCACCCGTTCGCCGGGCCTGGGGGAGAGCTTCGGTGCGATCTCGGCAATGCGTCCGCCGCTGACCCGCACGTCGGCCCGATAGGCCGGTGCCCCGGTTCCATCGACCACGGTGCCGTTGGTGATGAGCGTGTTGAATTCCATCTGCCTCTCCCGTGCCGTCGGCTGACGCCCCGCTTCCGCGGCGGTTATGCCATTCGCCTGTTGCATTACAATAGCAGAAATCGAGGCACTGCAAAGGCGCGGCGCCAGGCACCGGAATCAGGAGGTATCTGCCTGCGATGCGGAGTCGATCGGCGCCGCCGAAAGGCGCGCTTCGCGCTCTAGAACGGCTGCCACTTCTGCTTGTGGGAGAACTTCATGTAGCCGATGTTGGCGCCCAGCCGCAGGCCCGCGCCCATGCGCACCGGGATCAGCACGACATCGCCGCGCCGCAGGTAGCTGACGTGGAAGCCGCCGATCAGGTAGGCCTGCCCCTCGCCCGCGCCGTAACGGCTGAACAGGTCTTCGGTGTCGAACAGGTTGTAGACGAGGATGAAGGCATTGCCGGCGTTGGCCCCTACGTCGAGACCCAGCGAAGGCCCGGTCCAGTAGGCCGGCTGCTTGCCCTCGATCTTGTGGTAGAGCGTGCCCGAGCCGTAGCGCAATCCGACCATGAACGCGCCGCCGCCTTCGCGTCCGACGATATAGGCGTTGGGCTCGCCCTGTTTCTTCAGCAGGTCCTCGATCATCTCGGCCAGCCCTTCGGCGCCCTTGCCGAAGACGCCTTCCGCGGCGCCGATCAGGTCGTCCTTGCGATAGGTGGTGCTCTGGTCGACGGGCCCGGACGAGTCGACCGGCGTGCCGTTGCCGATGCTAGGCTGCGGCGCGGTGTCAGAGGCGGCCGGGGCCGCGGGCGTTTCGGCCGGCGGCGAGGTCTCGCCCATCAGGTCGCCGTCGATCGCGGCATCGGGATCAACCGACTGGATCTGTGCGACGGCCGGAGCCGCGCCCAGCGCAAGGGCGGAAAGGACGGCCAGGAAGATCGTCCGGAACGGTCTGGTTCGGCTCGGGGCCATGTTGGCTTTTCCTTTCGCACGGCAGGCGCGGCTGGGCGCAATTTTGCGCAATGACTCCCTCCCTAAAGAATCCAGCGCACATTGCCTCGCAATGAACGGTCGACGGGTTGAGTCCCATTTGCGGCCAAGCGAGTCGATCCGGCGGATTTGCGCGCCGCCGGGGCTCTCGAAAGAGGCCGTTTCGGCCCCTTGCCGCCCACGCCGCCCGCCGCTATAGCCCGGCGCTTGCCGCTGCGGTCCGGAGACGTGGGTGAGTGGCTGAAACCAGTCCCCTGCTAAGGGACCATACGGGTAATCCCCGTATCGAGGGTTCGAATCCCTCCGTCTCCGCCAGCCGCTTGACAAGCCCCTGAAATCCTTTGCATACGGGAACTCTGCCTGTCTCCATTGTGGCACACTGTGCCACATGGCGGTCCACATTCGGGGTTTGGTCTCCTGTAATGTGCGAAGGAAAACCTCTTCGAGGGGACCAGCGGCAGGCCGCGCAACCCACCGACCGTGGAGTCTCAGGGAAGCGGGCCGCTCCGAAGTAGCGAACTGTAGAAACGCAGAGACCACCCAAAACCATTCGTCCGAGATGGGGCGATAGCGCCGTGAGCGGTGCTCGTTCTCCCTATCTCATGCGTCGTTCGGGACAGTACTACGTTCGCGTGCGTGTCCCAAATGACCTCAAGGCGCGGGTGGGCTTGGTCGAAGTTCGCCGCTCCTTGGGGCCAATGCACTTCCAACAGGCTCGCCTGCTCGCCGTTCAGATCGGCACGCGGCTGAGGGAGTGCTTTATGATGTTGCGCAACGCAGAAGACCTATCCAAAGGCGAAATCCGGCAAATGATCCGGGACTGCTATACCGGATTGGAGAAGGAGGCGGATCGACCTTACCAACCCCAGACTACAACGCTGGCGGAGGAATTGTTCGAACAGCGCGAGATGTCGCAGGAGTTCATCGGCAACGCCGAAGGACAAATCGCTGCCAAGGAGTTTGGACCCGAACTCCGAGCCACCACGGCTCGTCTGGCGGCTGAACGTGGCATCGACATTTCGACCGCCAGCCCTGATAGGCTCAGAGAGATTTGCGAAGGGGTTGCCCGTGCGCTTGTCGAACAGCAGCGGCTTTTCCAAGTTCGGCTCGATGATAGCCTGACCGAATATGCACCAACCGATCCCCTATTCGCATCCAGCATGCGGGGCGAAGACAGGCCTGTCGGCCTGATCATGACCGAATTGGTCGAGGAATACCTCAGGGCCAAAAAAGGCGAGTGGACCGCAAAGACGCTGCGTACTCACGAGCCAAAACTGAAGCTCCTAGTCGACTTTGTGGGGAATGAACGCCGCGCCGAGACCGTTACGACACAGGAGTTATGGGCTTTTCGAGACGGCCTATTGCGGCTGCGTAGAAACTACCACACCAGCGTGGGCCGGTCCTTTCAGTCCCGTCAGACGAGTTCCGAAGAGGGTAGGATTACTGCGGCGACGGCAGCCAACATTCTCGCGCGGACCAAGGCCATGTTTCGCTGGGCACACGAGCGGGCATACATACCAACCAACCCTGCTGCCATCGTTTCGGTCGATGCGCCAAAGCAGAAGAAGGGCAAGAGATCGCGCAGGCCGTTCACTGCTTCCGAACTGGCACACCTGTTCGGCTCGACCGTGTTCACCGGATGTAAGTCCCGGTCTCGTCGCTTCGAGCCGGGAAGCGATATAATCAAGGACGCGCGCTTCTGGCTGCCGATACTCGGCTATCATACCGGCGCGAGACTGGGTGAGCTTGTCCAGCTACATTTCGACGATTGCGTTGTGGACGGCCCCACGCCGCATATTTCGATCAATGAGAACAGCGACGCGAAACCCGGCGAGGATAGCTACAAGCATGTAAAATCCGAAGCCGGGGTCCGGATCATTCCCTTGCATCCCGACCTGATCGAACTCGGGTTTCCAGACTATGTGAAGCGCCAGCGAAAGAAGGCCGGCACGCGAAAGCGGCTCTTCTTCGGGGTCAAATTTGGCGCTGACGACCAGCCCTCAACGGTATTTTCGAAATGGTTCGGGCGTTGTCTCGACAAAGTCGGCCTGACCGATCCGGCGTTGTGCTTCCACTCTTTCCGACACACTGCCGAGGATTATTTCCGGAGCAGTCAGGTCCCGAAATACCTCATTGATCAGATTATCGGCCATCAGGACCATTCTGCGGCGGCTGAATACGGGGCGGGCGTCAGCTTAGAGGTCGCTTACGACATCGTCGCCAGCCTGAAGCTGCCGGTCAGGCTGCCTCAACTGATCAAAAAGATCGAAGGGGACGCTACATGAGTAAGGTTCCCGAGCAAGTCATCTTCCGTCAGTTGATCGCGGACGGATGGAAGCGGCCTATTGCGGCAGTTTTCGCCCATCTTGCCTATTTCGAGCAGATCGACGGAGGCGTCGAAATCGCTGGCGTTCGCTGGCGCTACCGAACTTCAAGTGAGATCGCCAGCGGCGCAGGCTACAGCGAGCGTACGGTGACACGAGCGCTCAAGAGCCTCCGTGACGACGTGCTGATTGAAAGCCAAACCATTTGGGACCCGAGGCATCAAGGGCGTCGGGTGAATGCATTCAGGCTTCAGAAGCCAGGGTTGCAGCTAATCGAGAAGGCGGCTCAGTCCATGACACCCAGTCGCAGTCGGACACGCAAAAACGGCCAGTCCGGTTCAGACATCGAGGCTCAATCGCCCCGGTCGTTGCGACCAGACCGAACACGACAGTCTGGCGCTTTCATATACAGTCAACCAGATCAGCAAACGGACAAGGAAACATTCACTCTTCAGCGGAAGGAGAGAGAAAATCATCTCAAGTATATAGGCTTAGGTATGATCGGAGAGGAAAGGATAAGGGGTTGGTTCAAAGATTATGTCGAGGGCTTGGACGAAACGAGGGACATCAGAAGCCTTGCCGAGAGATTTTGGCGAGGACTGGAAAATGCGGATTATGATCTGCGTCAGAAGAGGTTGGAGCCCTTGGATCGTGTTGTTATCGACAGAGTGGCGAAATACCTCAGGCTGTTCAATGACCCTCGTTCGGCATGGTGTGGGGACCTCGATCCTTGCGCAATGGCACTCTGGGCGAGATTGGATCGCCATTCGTTTCAATCCGCGGTCAAACGCGCGACGGGACACTTTCCCCAGGGAGGCGAGGTCAGTTCGTATCATCTGTCCAGATTTGGCTACGTCTTGATCAACATGGCCCACGACAACATCAGATACGAAGACGACGAAGCGAAACGATACGAGATTGACGAAGATTTCTTGAAGAGTGGTTTTCCTTAATCTGCTTTGACTTTCTCGAAAAATCTGGAAGTTTAACACATAAACCACCCTCAACCTGTTCAAATAATGACCGAATTTGTTGTCTATCTTCGAGTTTCAACCGGCAAACAGGAGATTTCTGGACTAGGCATTGACGCTCAGCGGGAAGCGGTGTGCCGATACGCCGATCAAGTAGGCGCTACCATTCTCGCTGAGTTCGTCGAAACAGAGTCGGGGGCGAAATCCAATCGCCCCCAACTCGCCAAGGCACTGTCGCTATGCAAACGGTCGAAGGCAACATTGCTGATCGCACGGCTCGACCGCCTGTCTCGGTCCTTATCGTTCGTAGCCTTGCTTCTCGACGCCAATGTCGAAATCAAGTGCGCAGACATGCCGGAAGCCAATAGGCTTCTGTTGCAGATGCTGGCGGTCTTCTCAGAGCACGAACGCCAGATGATCCGAGACCGGACAAAAGCTGCCCTCGCAGCCGCTAAGTCTCGTGGCGTAGAGTTGGGGGCCTATGGCAAGGTCCTTGCCGCCAAGAACCGCTCAGAGGCCCTTGCGAGAGCCGAAACGCTCCGCCCGTGGGTAGTACAGGCCCAAGCGGCTGGATGCTGCTCGCTCGCCGAATATGCCGAATTCTTGACCGCTAACGGTTGCGCCACATCGAACGGCGGAAAATGGCATCCGATGACCGTAAAGCGATTGCTGGACCGACTGACGAACGCCTAGCGTCAAATCTTTCGGACGGCCAAGAGTTGTCCAATGTGACGACGCTCATGTCGGTGCGCTGCGCTTGGAATGGTCCAAATAGCGCGATAGCCAACGCTCGAACCTACCCGTCGAGTTTTCGCCAGCCACGATCCGCCCATCAGGTAAGAAAGCTGTCTGAGCGAGTTCTGTGGTCGGAATAAGCCATTCTCTGTCGCGAGCGACAAGTCCAGTCGAGACGAGTGATGCGGCCATCTCTGCAGCACCACCATGAGCATTGGCAAAGGCCACAAAATCTCTTGCGGTTGTATCTACATTTTCTCGCAGGATGCGCAGGTAAACAGCGTATTGCGCCTCTGTCAGGACTTCCGGTTCCCAAGCAGCTTCCGTGGCTCTCACCTTCAGGTCCTTTCCCTTGAGGTCCGTGTGGCGGAAATGCCAACCTACAGGATCGCCTGAGGCGTCAAGGGCAAGCTTGGCGTCGATGAACCGCACCAAAATTTCGACCGTTAGATCATCTCCGAACCAAGCATGGCTGAAGTCGGGTTCCTCGCGCAGAAGGCGTGTCCAGATTAGTTCCAACAAGAAGCGGATTGGGTTGCCCGCGCCGCTCGCGAGCACGGGCCACCAGCCTTCTTGCATCTTAGCCCAATAGGGCTGTCCGTTCTGCTTTACTAGGCAAGAGCCTCCGGCAACGATGAGATTGGGGATGCTCCGCACTCCGAAGCCAATTTCATTTTTTTTGCCCTCGACAAATTTGAGATAGCCCCTGCGCAAGCCATACTCAGATGAATAGCCGTCATAACCGAGAGCGATGCGGATGGGTGCATCTTGCTCGACGACCAGCGAGTGAAACAGCATCTGCAAGTGAGGTGGAAGTTCGCTCAGTCGATCACGCTCAGGAGCAATTTCTCCGCTGATGTCAGCGAATGCGTGACATGCAGATTGAATGTCCCTTAGATGTTGAGGCCTTGACTGTACCCAATGATCGTATGTGTCGGCCACACCACGCAATTGATCAAAGGCATCTTCAAGATCAGCAGTGTAGAGGTTCTTTTTGACCTCCAGCACAGCGATCACATCACGGATGTGCCAGATGTGGCGGTCAAGATCACCGATCTGTTTTCCTTCTCCTCGAACCAGCATGCAGTCTATCTGCCCAGTCGTCGGTTCAAAGTTGTCGCGATTGGTTATGAAGCCGTTGGCGATTTGCAGGTCTAGGCCCGTCGGCAATGAGCGGGAGAGTATTTTGTCGGTTAGCCTCTCGTACATTTCTCCAATCGTTGGCGCATGCTTAATGCCCAGAGCGTCGAGCTTCCTCGCTTCTTCCTTGGCGAATGCGCTAAGCAGATCGGCAATATTTCTCAGCAAGCTTGATTTTCCAATGTGTCGAAATGTTAGAATTCTGGTCGCTCAGACTAGCGATGTTTCAGCACAGCATCGAGCACGTTCTCCAGCCACTCGAGATCATTGTCGGATAGTCTCGACAGACGGGCCATCATTGCCGTCAGCTTCGGACGGACTAGCGCGCTTCCCGGAATGTGGGGCGAGAACAATTCCGCGGGGTCGATGCCGAAGGCTTGTGCGAGCCTTTCGATGTTCGGGAACCGCGCCCCGGTATGTCCGGTCTCGATCCGCGAGAGCATGGCTACGCTGATATCTGTCTTTTCCGACAATTCGGCCTGCGACCAGCCTTTCCGCCTCCGATGGGCGGCAACGAGGCTGCCGAACCTGTCCCTTAACTCGTGCATTGAGGAAAAGGATGCGCATGGCTTGCAAGTAATTGCAATGCAACTTTCGGATTTTTGCAATTGATTGCAATCCCACCTCCGAGTGCAGGCAGGCGTTGCGAGGGATTTTCGGGGGGTCGGAATTGATAATTGACTTTGCTGCCCGGCCAGCGGCAGCCTCGGCGAGTGTGTAATCTGTACCGCATGACCCGCACCGTTGATGAGGTTGCGCATCTCTTTGATGTCAAACCTGATCGAGGCGGCAATGCCAGCGAGGAAGTCTATCCCGGCTATCCTGGCTGGGTTGTGGGGCAGAACCATATGCGGACAATGGCATGGGGCTTTCCGCTGGTGCTCAAGGGCAGGTCCGGCCAACCGCTCAAGCCAAAGCCCGTAAATAACACGCGAAGCGACAAGCTTGAGAGCGGCTTCTGGCGATCAAGCTTCGAGCGCCGGCGCTGTCTCATACCCGTGTCAGCATTCGCTGAGGCAGAGGGGCCAAAGGGCAGCAAGACCCGTACGTGGATATCGATCCCCGACGAGCCCATATTCGCGTGTGCAGGCATCTGGCGCGATAGTGACGAGTGGGGGCGGGTTTATTCCATGGTGATGACAGAGGCATCTCAGGCCATGGCTCCAGTGCATGACCGGATGCCCGTTATCCTTCAACGTGATCTGCAAGAGCAATGGCTAGTGGGCGAACCACCTGATGCTCTGGAACTGTGCAGGCCATATGGGGGTAATGTGGAGATCGAGCGAACCGATCAGCCTTGGGTGGCGGGTCGATCAAAGGCTTGACGCCACGTCTAAGAACATACGCAGAACAAATTGCTTGACCCGACTCGTGCCAACTGCGTTCATGGCGTCCATGGTCCGACGCTCTACCCCGCGCAGCAAGACAGATGACCGGGCGTTTCCGGTCAGAGTGAAAGTTCGAAATCCAGTCGGTGGGCCCAATTGGCTGCCGATGGCACAAGCGGAGGTTTGGTTGCGCGAGCATCTGGGCGCGGGCGAGTATGCGCATCATGGCCAGCCCAGCTTCGACTGCCACGCCATGGCATTCTATTTCCGCACAGTTGATGCGGCTCGAAGTTTTCTAGAGGCGTTTCCCGAGTTCGAGTTGGCGGATGGCACATCGTCACTGCAGCATATTCGGAGTGCGCGTCGATGGGCGGCAGCAGGTCAAACTAGGGAACGAGGGCCTCACTCAACGTAGCTTCTGTGTCGGATCGAAAACCGTGGCATCAAAGGCCGAGTGGATCAATCTGGTCTTCTGTCGTCTGATCCGGCATAGGTACAACGACCGCTAACGCGAGCTTCCGACCGGAAGCAGACCTTCCGGACTCGACAACATACCCGAGCCTTATGCTTCGATGACAAATCCGTTGCCACGGACGAAGGCAACACTCAAGAAGGGGGAAGCTGTCTTCACGGCGAATTGCGTCTCCTGCCATGGGACGGAAGGCTTGGGCGACGGCGAAGCGGGCCGTAATCTCTCCACGCCTCCCGGCAATCTCGCCTGGCTGTCGGACATGCCCATGGGCCGCTGGGACCCATTTATGTACTGGACTATCGCCGAAGGCGGTTCCCAGTTCGGAACAGCAATGCCAGCGTATAGAGGCGCCTTGACCAAGAACGAGATATGGGCTGTCACGGCTTATATTCAGGCTCACTTGCCGCATGAGAACAAGTAGGCGCAACTGGGCGGGTCAGGCGATTGATGCCTTCGATTCACGCGCCTCTTTCAATATCTCGAAGGCTTCCTTGAACACGTAGACGCTGATGGCTGCACCGACGATGAGGTCGAAATAGCGGATGCTCGTCAGCAGGACAGCTACGCCTGACAATAGAACTGCTGCATTGGCAATCACGTCTGCTCGCGTGAATATCCACGCGGCACGGATATGCACCTCGCCATCTTGATGACGTGACAAGATACGTAGAACGGTGACGTTCACGGCCAGCGCTAGAGCCGATACAGCGATCATCCACCCGCCTTCGGGGGCACCGCCTTCGATAAATCGCCGAATCACTTCCAGAAACAGGCCTCCGCCAAGAAGTAAGAGCATCGCTCCGCTCCACCAAGCAGCATTGGCCTTGAAGCTGGCTGTCCGCCCGATCGCGATCAGCGCGATCGTGTAGACGGACGCGTCCGACAGCATATCCAAGCCATCGGCAATCAACCCTGCTGAATTTGCAAACAGGCCAGCCCCAACCTCAATGAAGAACATCGTGGCATTGAGGATCAGCGCGATCCAAAGATCACGCCGTTGCTCCCTTGTTTCCAATGATGTCGGTTCGCACCCGCAGTCTGTCATTCCCTTAGACTACAGGACGGCATTGACGCGGCCAATGCCGATGTTGGGCTGCGACGTATGAGGAAATCTTTGCCGCATGCGGCCTGCGCTGCTACGTAGCAGCCCATGCGGACCCGTCTTACCTCGATACTGGTTCTGATCGGGATGTTCATTGGCGTGGTTGTCATGCCTGCAATTTCCCATGCTGGCGGCCATATTCCGCTTCATCCCAGCGAGATACTCGACATCCATGAGGTCGACGATGCCGATCATTCCCATTCGCGGGGCGCAGACAAGGACATGCCCTGTCACGCGGTCAGCCATCACCATTGCAGCATTGCGCTGCAATTCGAAGCGCAGCGTGTTGGCGTAAACGGTCTGTCCAGGAATGCGCTGCTGCGCCCTGCGTTAGCCACTCGATTCGCCTCGCGCAGCCAAGCCCCACTGCTCGATCCCCCAATAGCCTGAACGCTGCCGTCGCGCGGGGGTGCGTCCCCGTGCGCACGTGATTTACGTTCAGGAGTTTCCCATGAGATTATCTCTGCGTGCCGCCTTGATGGTGGGCGCGCTCATTGCCAGCAGCGAGGCCGCGCTTGCAGAGCCCGTGACCTTGGCGCAGGCCCTTACCCAAGGGGCCGAACATTCCCCGCGCGTCGCGCAAGCGAAAGCGAAGGCCGAGGCCGCTCAGGCGCGAGCTCGGCAAGCGGGTGCCTCGCCCAATCCCGAGCTAAGCGTAGAAGTGGAAAATTTCGCTGGGACTGGCGTGTTTCAGGGCTTCCGCAGCATGGAGACGACGCTGGCGCTCAGCCAGCGCCTCGAATTGGGTGGAAAGCGCGGTGCACGCGTTGCGGTCGCCTCCGCCGAACGGGATTTCGCCAGTCTTTCGTTTCGGGCTGCCATGGCCGATCTCGCCCGCGAGATTCGCGTCTCTCATGCAGAGCTGCGCGCAGCCGAAGAGCGGGCGCTCCTGGCGCGCGCTAATGTCGCTCAGGCGAGAGAATTGGCGCGAAGCGCGAAAGAACTGGTCGAAGCAGGGCGTGACCCTCCGCTTCGCCAACTTCGCGCCGAAGCCGTGCTGGCAGAAGCAAAGGCCGAAGAAGCACGCAGCTTTGGTGACTTGCTCGCAGCGCGCCGGATGCTGGCCGATCTGATGGGCAGTAACGATCCCGAATTGTCGGCTACTGTCGTGGCCGACGAGACCGCACCCGCCGTCTTGGAGCAAGAGACGCCGTCACTTGACGAGCAGCTTGCCACCGCCGAGCGCGATGCCGCGCTTGCACGCGTCCGCGTCGCGCGCTCCGATGCTGTCCCCGATATCACTGCAAGTGGGGGTGTTCGGCGGATGAATGACGGGCGTGAGACTGCCGTCGTTGCAGGTTTTTCCATCCCTCTGCCTTTCTGGGACCGCAATCGAGGGGCAATTGAAGCGGCACACGCCGAAGGCCTCGCCAGCGAAGCAGCGCTTGCACAAGTGCGTCTCGATGCCCGCCGCGCTCAGCATGACGCGAGGATGCTGCTTGGGGCCGCAGACGCGCGGGTCGAAGCATTGACCGGACCCGCGCTGGCACAGGCCGACGAAGCAGTGCGCCTGGCACAGATCGGATATGGCGCTGGCAAGTTCAGTCTGGTGGAACTGCTCGACGCTCAAGCCGCGCTTACCACCGCAAAACTAGCGCTGATCGAGGCCCGCCTCGACCGCGCCCGCGCTCTCGCCGCGCTCATTCGCGCCAACGCGCAGTGAAGGACCATCCAATGGATACGGAACTCAATCGAAACAAGCTGATCGCCGGGGCCGCAATTGCAGCACTGGTGCTTGGAGGCGGCGGGATCATGCTGGGGCGCACTGTGTTTGCGCCCTCTTCAGCGACCGCGCCAACTGAGGAAGGCGAGCATGGCGAAGAGGACGCGCACGGCCCCGAAGGCTTCGTCGAAATGAACGCCGCACGGGCGCGGGCGGCAGGAATTGTGACTGAAGCCGTGAGCCCCGGCGGGCTAGCAGCGGAAATTATCGCTCAGGGTTTTGTGGCTACCGCGACCGAGGGTGAGGCCGTGCTGACCGCGCGGGCCGATGGCGCGATCATTCGGATCACCAAGCATCTCGGGGACAATGTGCGGACGGGCGAGACCATCGCGCTCCTTGAAAGCCGTGAGGCGGCCGCACTAGTGGCCAACCGCAGCGCAGCGGCTGCGCGGGTCACGGCTGCGCGGTCAGCCTATGCCAGGGAGAAGCGGCTGTTCGACGCGCGTGTTACGGCCCGTCAGGACCTTGAAGCAGCGCAGACGACACTGGCCGAAGCCGAAGCCGAACTACGCCGCGCGCAATCGGCAGCGGGCGCAACAAAAGTTTCAGGAGACGGTCGCACGCTGGCAATCGTCAGCCCGATCACCGGTCGCCTGACCCGCGCCGATGCCCGGCTCGGGGCTTATGTTCTGGCCGGAACAGACCTGTTCCACATCGCCGATCCCAATCGTTTGCAGGTCAATGCTTCCGTTCTGCCAACCGATGCGCGGCGCGTCCGCGTCGGCGATACCGCAGTCATCGAGTTGGCCGGCGGCGAGACTCGCATGGCGACGGTCCATTCGATCACCCCAGCACTCGATGCACAAAGCAAGACTGCGACACTTGTTTTGACCCCGCAAGGTGCGACACAGCTTACCGCAGGTCAGGGCGTAAGAGTCCGGGTGCGTCCGGGTGGTCAATCCAGCGACGGGCGAATGACGATTCCCGAAGAATCGGTCCAGACTGTCGAGGGCAAGAGTGTCGTCTTCGTGCGAAGGCCCAAGGGGTTTCAGGCGACCGAAGTCGTGACCGGTGAGAGCAGCGGTGGACGGATAGAGATCGTCAGCGGCGTCCCTGCCGGTGCCCTCGTCGCCACCAAGGGCGCGTTCCTGCTCAAGGCCGAACTCGGCAAGGGCGAAGCGGGGCATGGGCACTAGCATGATAGAGAAAATTCTCGATGCGGCGATCCGCTTTCGCTGGGGCGTGGTTGTCGTCACGCTCATCGTCGCTGCATTTGGCGCGAGCCAGCTTCTCAAGCTGCCAATCGACGCCGTGCCCGACATCACCAACAAGCAGGTGCAGATCAACACCGCCGCTCCCGCGTTGGGGCCGCTCGACATGGAACGGCTCGTCACCTTTCCCGTCGAGACGGCTATGGCGGGAATACCCGGCCTCGAAAGCACGCGATCGATCTCGCGTAACGGGTTCAGCCAGGTGACGGTGGTTTTCGCTGAAAGCACCGACCTCTATTTTGCACGGCAGCAGGTTGCCGAACGGCTGACCCAGGCCAAGGAAAGCCTTCCGGATGGCGTCGAGCCACAAATGGGTCCAGTGACAACCGGGCTCGGCGAGGTGCTGATGTATGTCGTCGAATACGAACCAGCCGGAACGAAGGCCAATCCCAGAATTGCGGGCAGGCCCGGCTTCCAGCCAGACGGCAGCTATCTGACCATCGATGGCAAGCTGCTGAGCGACGAAATTTCGAAGCTCGCTTACTTGCGCACGGTGCAGGACTGGGTGATCAGTCCCCAGCTCAAGACAGTCTCCGGCGTCGCCGGTATCGACAGCATCGGCGGCTATGAAAAGCAGTTCGTAGTCGAACCCGATCCGGCCAAGCTCGCGACCTATCACATCTCATTTTCAGAACTGGCTGATGCGCTCGATAAGGCGAACATCTCGGTCGGCGCGAACTTCGTCGAACGTGGCGGCGAGGCGTACCTTGTCAAGGCCGATGGCCGCATCCGGACTCTCGATGAGATAGGACACGCCACCGTCGCCACGCGCGGCGGCGTGGCAGTGGCTGTGCGCGACATCGCCACTGTCCGGATCGGCGGTGAGCTACGCACCGGTGCAGCATCCGAGAACGGAAACGAGGTCGTCATCGGTACCGCGCTTATGATCGCGGGCGGTAACAGCCGGATTGTTGCGAGCGCCGTTGCCGAAAGACTTGGCGAAGTCGCCAAATCAATGCCGCCAGGGGTCAGGGTCAAGACCGTGCTGGATCGCTCGAAGCTGGTGAATGCGACGATCGGAACGGTAGAAACAAACCTGCTGGAAGGCGCGCTGTTGGTCGCTGCGGTGTTGTTCTGGCTGCTCGGCAACATCCGCGCGGCGATCATCGCAACGCTCGTCATCCCGCTGTCTTTCCTGATGATGGCGGCAGGCATGAACGCCACCGGCACCTCGGGCAACCTGATGAGCCTGGGGGCGCTGGACTTTGGCCTTATCGTTGATGGTTCGATCATCATTATCGAAAACTGCCTGCGAAGATTGGCCGAACGACAGCACAAAGAGGCTCGCCTGCTGAGCCTGAACGAACGGCTCTACGAGGTCTTCGAAGCATCGCGGGAAATGGTGCGCCCGACGATCTTCGGGCAAGCCATCATCTTTCTCGTGTTTGCGCCCCTGCTCACTTTCACGGGGGTCGAAGGCAAGATGTTTTCGCCAATGGCGATCACTGTCATGCTTGCCTTGGCAGGTGCGTTCATTCTCTCGCTCACTTTCGTTCCGGCGATGGTCGCCTTGCTCATTCGCGGCGAGGTTGCGGAGAAGGAGGTCAAGGCCGTGGTACTCACCAAGGAGCGTTACAGGCCTTTGCTCGACAAGGCGGTAGCGCGGCCATGGCCGTGGATCGGGGCAGGCGTCGGAGCGTTCGTGCTCGCGGGGCTGGTGTTCCTGATGCTGGGCCGTGAGTTCATCCCGCAGCTCGACGAAGGCGACATCGCTCTTCAGGGAATCCGCATCCCCTCCACCTCGCTCAATCAGTCGCTCGCCTTGCAGCGCCAGATCGAGAAGGCTGCGGTTTCGCTACCCGAAGTCGCGTTCATGTTCTCGAAGACGGGGACGGCAGAGGTCGGCACTGACCCGATGCCGCCGAACATTTCGGATTCTTTCGTCATCCTCAAGCCCAAGGACGAGTGGCCCGATGGCGTGGGTAGCAAAGACGAGGTGGTCGAACGTCTCGAAGAGAGGCTGCGCCCGCTGGTCGGCAGCGCCTTCGAAATAAGCCAGCCTATCGAGCTGCGCTTCAACGAACTGATCGCGGGCGTTCGCGGTGATATTGCCATCAAGCTGTATGGCGACGATCTCGATGTGATGGGAGATATCGGCAACCAGGTCGCCGCAGTTCTCAACACCGTTCCGGGTGCCGCCGATGTCAGGGTCGAGCAAACCGAGGGCTTTCCGCAGCTCGATGTCCAGTTCGACCGCGATGCCATCGCCCGATATGGACTGACGCTTGAGGATGTGACCGACACGGTGGCGGCGGCGCTTGGTGGGCGCGAAGCGGGGATCGTCTTCGAGGGCGATCGTCGCTTCGATATCGTCGTGCGCCTGCCCAATGCCGGGCGCGACGACCTCGATGCTGTCGGCTCGCTTCCGGTGATGTTGCCCGAAGAAGGCGCATCGGTGCCGCTGAGTGCAGTGGCGAGCTTTGCATTTTCCGAAGGGCTCAATCAGGTGAGCCGCGACAACGGCAAGCGCCGCGTTGTCGTCCAGGCCAATGTGCGCGGCAACGATCTCGGCAGTTTCATCGCCGAAGCGCAGAGAAAGGTCGCCGAGCAGGTGCAATTGCCGCCTGGTAGCTTTGTCGAATGGGGCGGCCAGTTCGAGAACCTGCAAGCCGCGTCGCGTCGCCTTTCGCTCGTCATTCCTATCGTCTTTGCCGCGATCTTCGGCATCCTTTTCGTTGCCTTGCGCGGATTCCGACCCGCCATAGCGGTCTATTCTGCGATCCCGTTGGGGCTAGCTGGCGGCGTGTTCGCGCTGGCGCTTTCTGGCCTTCCGTTCTCGGTCTCGGCGGCGGTCGGCTTTATCGTGCTAGCGGGGGTCGGCGTGCTGAACGGCCTCGTGGTCATGACAGCAATCAAACAGCGCATAGTGGACGGGCTGGCGGTGGATCGCGCCGTGATCGAAGGCTCGCTCGAACGCTTCCGCGCGGTGCTGATGACCGGGATCGTCCCCGCCATGGGCTTTGTTCCGATGGCGCTGGCGACCGGACAGGGCGCGGAGGTGCAGAAACCGCTTGCGATCGTCGTCATTGGTGGACTGATCACTTCAACCATCCTTACGCTGTTTGTCCTGCCCGCGATCAGCCACCTGTTGCTCAAAGGGCGGCACAAGCATCATGAAACAGGCGAATACAGCGATGTCGATGGATTTGGCGGTGAGCTAACGGCGTAGGGCTGACCACCGGATTGCCAAATGTTTCCAGCCACGCGAGGTTTGCGCGAGGCTTCTCATAGGGCATATCACATATGAAGTCTGGTGCACCCGGCAGGATTCGGACCTGCGACTTCGGTCTTTGGAGGACCATACCGCTTGGACCGGAACGTACTCACTTTCGGAGCCAAACAACAAACGACAGAAGCCGCTGATTGTCCGCTTTCGGGATAGGCTCACAAACCCTTGAACGTCCGGAATTGGGTCGGAAGCTGCCAAGCATTCCTCGCAGACTGAACGTCAGCTATCCGGCACTTCGGTCCCAGAAGCAGACTGTCGCCTTGCGGCCCAACAGCCGACGTCTCGGCTCGCCATGCGACACGACAGCTCTCCACGACAATGTTGCCCTCGCGATGGCTTGGCCATCTTCCTGAAACCGGACGTTCGTTCACAGGAGGAAGTTGTCCACGCGGACTAGCGGCGCTTCAGGGCAGCGTCGATTATGCCCTCAAGCCATCTGAGGTCTTTCTCGGAGAGTTTCGCTAGCTTGGCCGTGACATCATCGAGGGCGGCTCTGTGGATACCCGAAGTCGAAAGCTCAGAGGTGAACAATTCTGCGGGATCGACGCTCAGTGCCTTTGATAGCTTGGAGATGCTGGGAAACCGTACGCCCGTAGCCCCGGCCTCAATCCGGCTGATCATGTCCACGCTCATGTCGGCGGCTTGCGCCAGTTCGTCCTGAGTCATGCCCAATCGCTTCCGATTAGCAGCAACGAGATGTCCGAAACGGGCGCGCAACTCTTCCATGACGCCGACATCGGTAGGCAGAGGAAGGCAGTGCGAGCAGTGAAGTGTAAGGCGGATATCATTATTTCCGCCTTGCACTTGCAAGCAATTGCAATATCAGCTTGGATTTCCCCCTGACCAATCGAGGGGGGAATGAATGGCGAACCGATCCGACCGATCCAAAAATCAGGGAAAGAAGCCGATAACAATCAAGCGCTCGTCCCTCGGGCTACTGATCGTGGGAGTATTCCTCATCTACCTTCTGGCCGTGTTGGCATTGTCGCGTCTGACATCATCTGAACCGGGCACACGAGAAGATACCCAAACACAGGCGACACAAACCGACGACGGCGAGACGGCAAAGCCGGAGGCGGTCCCATCAGACCGTAAGGGGTTCATCGTTTACATCGACCGGCTGATCAAATCAGGAAAGGCGGAGGACACCACGAGAGCCATGGCGCTCATCCATGAACATTGGGGGAAAGAGCTTCAGACGGACCCCGAACTTCGGCAGCTTCTGGAGCGAGTGATGGCTGCCGACGAACAGATCATGCAGCCCGAGATGGAGAAGGCTTATGTCGAACGCGTCAACAATCACTGGCTGCCCAAGCTGGAAAATCTGGGAATGGAGAGGCCCGGCGACCTGAGGTCGCTCTGGAAACGGCACGCTGAATTGCAAGAGTTGGCATACGCGGTAAACGATGGTGCCGATCTGGACGGCGAAGATGCTTCCGCTGCGAGAGCCAAGCTTAAAGATGCCTTGAGCAAGAAGCAGCGCGCATTGTTCCCTGTGCTTCGGAACGCATATCGCGATTTCCTTCGGGCAGAGATTTGGGAGGCGGATATCGAGGTGGCGGTTGAGGGGACAGGCGACCGCACCATTCGAATGACCAGCTTCCACTTTGTGACGAACGGCAATATCGCCGCCATGCAGAGGAAGGCGGACCTGATCCTTCGGAAGCTGCGGTTCAAGAAGGCCGTTTACGAGACCTATCGTGGATCGCGGCACTACAGTTTCGCGTTAAGCTCTCCCGATGACGGAGATGTGGGCGCCTGGGTTGGGTCCAGATTTGAGCAGGCACCAGAATAATGCTTTCTGGCCGAGATTCCCAGATTTCTGCGCATTTCACTGCCAATAGTAGCTAATCTGGAATAAGTTTGAAGGGTATCCTATCCAGTGGAGGCCCTGTTGATTTTTACCATTGGCACGTCGAACCGATCCCTGCCCGAGTTCCTTCGCGAGTTGGCAAAGCGTCGGATCACGCACATCGTTGACGTGCGCTCAAGCCCTTATTCCCGGTCCCCTTGGTTCTGTCGGGGGCAAATCTCGAAATGGTCAGAGCAGGCTTCGATCCACTACCGGCACGAGGGCGAAATTTTGGGGGGAAGGTCTGAAATCCCCGTGGACGATCCCGCCTACATAGAAGCCCTCGAAAGGATCATCGAGGCGTCTTTTCGGGAGCGGGTGGCGATCTTCTGCGCCGAGGGTGATCCTGCCCAATGTCATCGGTCGTGGGACGTGGGGGCAAGCTTGCTCGTCCGATTTGGCGTGATCACTCGAAGCATTCTCCGCGACAGCGGGGAGGAAGATATTACCGCCACACTCCGGCGTGTCGATCAGCGGAATTTCGCGCAGCCTTTGCGTGCTTCGCTGGCCCAAGATCACGGAATTTTACAACCGAAATTGCTCTGAATTTCCGCCCCTGGGGTTCGTGGAACCTGTCGGTCCATAAGCTTATGATCTGACTCGACAATCGACGAAAGTTAGCAACAAACTTTGTAGCTAAGGACTTAGGCCTAAATGCCTCTAAAAGACGCCATACGGGGCAATTTGTTGAGCATCCTATTTTCACCATCCGGACACAGCCAAACTCCCAACAAAGCTCTTAATTCGATTGCACCTAGTCCTCTTGACTTTAGAGGTTGAGAGCCAGACGTAGGAGATCGCCATAGGGTATGCACATGGGGGTCGCTGTGACTATCGAGCATCTGCACACATATTTGGTTTACCCAAACAAGGGCTTGGAAAGGCCAAAGCCAATCGGCGGCACCAACGTTCCGCTCGAAGGTCAGGTATTTGATCTGCTACAAGATGTCTTCGCGAAGTCAGAGCGAGAGTGCACCATTGACATCTCGTTCAACCATGCTGCTGACGGAAACGCACAAAATGACTGCCGGTCGCTAATTCTCGATTACCTTAGAACTCCGTCAGTTAACGCCGGATTGCCGCTCGCAATTCGACTTGGAGCACACACTACCAATCGCTCAGGCCTCGGTCTCCTATTCTTGGCATGTGGAAACGCTGGCCGGCAAAGCAGACTTCTAGTGGCGCGTTTCGCAGCGAATAGCGGCATCATTGCCGATGAAGACCGACGAGCGCTAAGCGTTCAGTTCATCGAGCGAGTATTCCTGCGCAACGCAAAGGCATACAAAGCCGTAGTCTATCAGGACGTGATCACACCTCAATCATTTTGGACGGGTAGGGCCATAGATCGCCAAATCAATAGCCGCGAAACTGAGGTATCGCGGTATTGGATCACAGATTTTCTCGCCTCCGATTTTCGCACTACCTCCGCTCAAGGAACCAAAGTGTTAGCCGTCGCAATGAGAAACGCTGCACGGGCCGCCAATAACCTAGATATCAAGAAGGAAATAACTGCAGCGGCCACCTTGGGAGCCAATCTGAACGATCAGGTAATGTCCTCAAATCAGTTTCTCGAACGATTTGGCCTTTCACCTGCGGCTCGTGAAGTCATCGCTTCACAGATGCGCCATCACGATCTCACAAACGAACGGTTCCGCTTCAGCGCTGAGGAATTTGCACGTCAGCTCCCCTTCAAGACGGTCGAACTCAACACAGGAGCAATGCTCACCGCAACTGTTGCAGATTTTGATGAAGTGTTTGAGCATGAAGAGCGAGGCCACGATGGCGAGGTCACCTTCACGGCCACTGGAACGATAGTGAGTGAGAAGATCGAGAAAACGGCCCGATGACCTTAGAGGCGGAATATAGGCAGCGTTTCGAGACCGTGCTTCAACCACTCGCGGCCTCTGTTGCTGAGCAGTTAGCTGATTGTCTTAAGGATGAACCGCGCATTGATCGAGTTTCTGCGCGTCCGAAGAGCGTAGAGCGATTTATGGCCAAAGCCGCCTCCAAGCTCAGAGATGGCTCCGACAAGTATGAGCAACCATTGGAACAAATCCAGGATCAAGTTGGCGCGAGAGTGACGGTCTTCTACAAGTCAGACGTCCCGCGAGTATCAGACTTGCTTCTCAGGTATATCCGAACAACCGAGAACAAGGATTTAGTACCAGCCTCTGAATGGGAGTTCGGCTATTTTGGGCGGCACTTCGTATGCCTGTTCCCGCGCGAGCTTGTCCATCCAGAGTGGCCGAAAGAGCACATTCCGCAGTTCTTTGAACTTCAGGTGAAAACGCTCTTTCAACATGCATGGTCGGAAGCCAATCATGATCTCGGTTATAAGCCTGAGCTGGGTGGTCTGACTAGCGATCAACTGCGAATGTTGGCATTCACATCCGCTCAAGCTTGGGGTGCAGATCGCGCGTTCGATGACCTTTTTCGTGAGATACATGACCCGAATGGAGAGTAACGGCATTTGCCAGCTCCACCAGAGGGGGAAGGCAGTCTAGATGCTAGGCTTTGGACCGTTAGGCTCAGCCCCACTGGGCGCGATCCCGCAACGGTTTCCTGACAGAAGTCCGGAAATCCTACTGCAGGCCGAGCTTCTGCATGGCGGAAACAAGGTCGCAGAGGGTGTGCTAGTGAGGGCGGCGGCAATCCCATGGCTAGAAATTGTCAAAGAACTCGACAACAATCCGGAGTTCCTGTTCGAGTTTGTGCGACACCCCAGAAAGTTCGAGGAATTCATCGCTGCCTGTTACGAAAGAGCAGGGTTTGACGAAGTCGTGCTCACGCCACAACGAGGTGATGGTGGTGTCGATGTCATAGCGACAAAGCATGGCTACGGGTCGGTTCGATTTTTGGAGCAAACGAAGGCATACTCGCCCGGACATCTCGTAACTCATGCCGATGTGCGCGAAATGCTGGGCGTTCTATCCATGGACCAAAACGCATCCAAGGGGCTGATTACAACAACGTCTGAGTTTGAGCCTGGAGTATTGAAGGAGAACAGCAATATTCGGCCATTCTTGCCGCACAGACTCGAATTGAAGAATGGAAACGAGACACTCAAATGGATCAAATCCATCGCCAAGAATGCCTAGCCGATGGGTGAAGGTCGACGGAAGAGCCGGCACAGGCAAGAAATACTTCGGGCTGAAAAGTCTTGCGTCTATTGCGGAGCACCGCCAACGACGGTGGAGCATATGCCCCCTGTTGCGATGTTCAGAGCTAGGCACCGCTTGAGTGGACTAGAGTTTGCTTCCTGCGAGAAATGCAACCATGCCACCCGGGCTGCGGACGCCGCCGCATCTTTCTTTGCCCGTATTTCTCCCGAGCATAGCCCACCTACTTTAGAGCTTGAGGAGGCTCGAAAGCTGCAAGGAACTTTGCTTCAGTTAGCTCCGGATTTGATGCACGAGGTTTTCAATGCTGAAAAAGTTGCACCCATTTGGGCCAAAGGTCGGGGATCAATCTATACCGAAATGCGTCGATTGACACTGGATGGTCCAGTGACTCACGCCTTGATGACAGCATTCACTTCCAAATTAGGCATGGCGCTCTTTCGCGAACATATTGGAAGAGCCATGCGGCTTGGCGGAGCAGTGTTTGCACAACACTACTTCAATGCTGGATTGCAGAGGGAAGAGGCTAAACGCATTCGGAACATCATGCCGCTCGTCGGCGAGCTTCGGCAAGGACGCCATGGGTCAGGACGCCAATTCAATTACCGCTACAACTGTGATGACAAGTCGATAATCGCACTGTTCGCCGCATTTCATGACAACCTGTTTGTTCGAGCAGTCGCCGTCGACGATCCCGATCCGTACCGCTCGATATTCCCTGATGCGGACAATTGCGTTTCGTTCGGAGGTCTCAGTGACCTTGCTCGAACTTGGGAACCAGAGAGGAATGACTGATGAGAGAGCTTCCGCAGGCCATTCCCGACGTAGATGTCTTGCTAGCTCTCCAACCCGAAGAGCTAGCTGCAAAGATGCTGTTCCTCCTTCGTGAACGCTCCGAGGATAAGTTCTACGCGTATAATCTTAGCAACGAGCTTTGGTCTGCCTTGCCCGATCAGGTTGGGTATCCCCGAAATCGAGAAGGAGAGGTCGATCTAGCCATTCGCGAAGCATTTGCATGGCTTGAAGCACAAGGTCTTGTCGTGCCAGCGGAGGGATTAAACGGCCAAAACGGCTGGCGAGTCCTTAGCCGACGCGCTCGAGCTCTTGAGGATGAAGCGCAATTTGCGGATTATGCTTCTGCCCGCCTCCTGCCGCGCGCACTGCTTCACCCCAGGATCAGCACCGCGGCATGGCTCCCATTCATGCGCGGAGCCTACGCAACTGCAGTCTTTGAGGCGATGCGAGAGGTTGAAATTGCAGTGCGAGAAGGAGCAGGTTATGCAAAAGGAGAGCATGGCGTCGCCATGGTCCGACGTGCCTTTCACAAAGATGCTGGCCCGCTGACGGATAAAAACGCCGAAGAGGCTGAGCGAGAAGCGCTGTCAGCGCTCTTTGCTGGTGCAATTGGTTCTTACAAGAACCCGCATTCACATCGTCACGTACCCCTAGATGATCCGACAGAAGCTGCCGAAATCGTTATGTTGGCTAGCCATCTGCTCCGAATAGTTGAGGCAAGGGCAGCCCCTGATGCATCCGAAGCGGGTCAATAATTCCACAAACTGGTCCACACACTGTGGCACATTCTATGATTGCTGACATAAATTCAACAAGTTAGAGTCGCTCACATGACCAGCATCATCTCCCTCCGTCTCCGCCACCTCCTGTTTCCCGGAAAGCACTTCCAGGCCCGCAGAAATGCGCCTTTCTTGCATTCTTCCCGACTGCAATGGGACGAGCCCCCGCATTTGACAGACCGATCCCTGCGAGCAAGGGATCCCGCATGAACAAGAACCCCGATATCCAGGCATCGCTCAGCAATGAGGATGTCGCCATTTTCTGCAGCGTCGTCGGTGCGGCGCCGAGAATACTCGTCAAGGCCCGCGAAACGATCACCCGGAGATACGACCTCGGCCCGCGCGGCGCCTGGATCCTCGGCCTGATCGAAGTCGGCGTGACCTCGCCTTCGCACCTCAGCGACCAGTTGCGCATCGGCCGCAGCCTCCTGACGGCGGAACTCGGCCGCCTCGTCAGGGCCGGCCTGATCGAATCCCGCAAACACGACGAGGACCGGCGGCGGCTGGTGCTTTCGCTCACCGCGAGCGGCAACGCCGCGTGCGACGAACTCAGAGTGGACGTCACGAAGTTCGTGAACGACCGGCTGTCCGGATATCCGCGCGAGGATGTCATGCGGTGCGTCGACATGCTACGTGAATTCGGCGGCGCCGATCGTCAGTTCTACAAGCCGAGCGAAGAGGAGTGACAGGCTCCTGCCGCACATGGCGAGCGCGGCCCGTGACAACGCGCTGAATACAATTTGCTACACGCAGACGATTTGACTGCTTCAACATTTGAACTAAAATCGACGAAACGAACTGGAAAGCGCGGCCGTCGAGCCCGCAGGGCATGCCCGGCACGGGCAATCAGCGACAAAGCCAGTCGACGGGTGAGAGTGATTGACCGAATGAAATGGCATCGACCCTTTTTGAGCTGCCTGCTGGCAAGCGCCATTTCGGGCACGGCTCTCGCGCAACCGGCAGACCTGCCTGTCGCGCCCGCGACGACGACTGAATTCCCGGACGGGGTCAGCGTTGCCGAACTGCCCGACGGGCCAGTCTATACCGACAGCCGCGGACACACCCTTTACGGCATGGATATGCGGACCCTGCTTCGCTGGGGCCCCGATCCTTCGCAATATTGCACAGACCAGTGCCTGGAGACCTGGCAACCGTTGCTCGCGCCGGACGGAGCGGAACCCAACATCATGTTCCCCGAGGGCTACGGCTCCCGTGCGAACCAGCAACACAAGGAAAAGATGCAGGCGCAGGGCTATTTCGGCGAGCCTCAGAAAGCGCCCGACTGGACGGTGATAGACGGCCCGCAGGGACCGCAATGGGTCTACAAGGGCTGGCACATGGTTTTTACCCGCAGGGACGAAAAGCCGGGATCGGCGGGCTTCGACGGGGCGCAGGAGTTCACCTGGAACTCTCTGAAATACGTCCCTCCGGTTCCGCAGGTCGACGCTCCACCGATGGTCACGACCAAATTCGCCGGCGGCGCCTACGCCTTCTCCGATCAGGAAGGGCGAATTCTGTTCACGGGCGTTTGCGGCGACGATTGTTCAGCCTGGGAGCCTCTTGCGGGCGGCTTTGCGAGCCGGGGAATCGGATCGTGGCAGGTGAACCGCATCGGCGACAGGGCGCAATGGACCTATCGCGGCAAACCGGTCTTCGTCGCCGGGAATGCGGACGAACCGGCGATCCCGGCCGGCGCCACGATACTGCGGCCTGAAGGATGAACGGGATGAAGGAAAGCGACAGCACGAAGGGCAAACGGCCGGATGTCGCCGAACGCAGTTCCCGCTTCCCGTGGCGAACCTGCTCCCTGGCGGCGATCGCGTGCGGGCTTGCGCTTGTCGGTCCGATCGCCAGCGTGCCCACGCCCCTGGCCGCACCCGCGATCGGGGAGGAGGCGACCAGAGCCCTTCCGGAGCCGCCTGCGGACGGCGTTATGAGTTTCGTTGTCGACGATTTCGTTCAGCCGATCGTGCCGGGCACCGAATCCTGCCCTGACGGACCGGCGCTCAAACTGCGCGATGCCTATCTCCACGGGCTCGATCCTGCCGAGAGAGCGCGGCTGTCGCGCAAGGAAAACGAAAAGGAACTGACCCGGCTCTGGCAGCAAACGGCTTTCGGCGAAAACGGCACCAATATCTGTTCGCAGCCGGACATGTTTGACCGGCCGCTGCTCCGCACGGTCGAGAGCGACCTCGCCTGGGGCCTCGACCTTGACGGCGACGGTGGCAAGGGCGGCGCAAACGACTGCGGCCAGCAGGACTTCGTATCTCCGCACGGCAAACGGGGTATCGACAACCAGGAATACCGCGTGATGGGCTGCAAGCCCGAATGGCGCGGTGTCGACGGCATGCCGAGCGACCAGGCAGTCGGCATGCGCCAGTTCCACGTCTCCGGCGAATGGACGCAAGTCCTGTTGCTGCGCGGTGTCGACAGCCTCGAGAACGATGACGAGGTCGAGGTAATCTACGGCAACACGCCGGACCGCCCCTTCGTCGATACCCAGGGGCAGTTCCTGCATGGCGGCACGTTCACCATAAGCACCGAGCCTCCCCGTCACCGCAACGTGCTGAAAGGCCGCATCACGAATGGTGTGCTCACAACCGAACCGACCGAGATCAAGCTGACCCAGACGTGGGGCCAGGGCGGCGCGCGCGACATCCGCGGCAATCGCGCCATCTGGCATTATTACGAGGGACGCTTGCGCCTTGAATTCCAGCCCGACGGCACATTGAAGGGCCTGCTCGCAGGCTATCGCCCGCTTTTCGACCTGATTATCAGCCCTTCGTTGGGGGGGCCGGGTTCCGCCCTGGTCGCCGGGATCGACTGCGCGGCCGAACTCAAGACCCTGCGCAAATTTGCCGACGGGCTGCGCAACGAGAAAACCGGAAAGTGCGAGGGTATCTCGTCCGCAAGCCGGATCAGCGCCGTTCCCGCGTTCGTCAACGACGCGCCGCCACACCGCAAGACCGCTTCGAGATGACATCCATGAGCAGAATTCGTCGTGCCGCCCTGGCCCTTGCCGCAACCGGCGCAGTGCTGGCCGGTTGCGCCACCGACACCGGCAGCATCGCCGCCGCAACCGGCGAACCGCCGGCCACGACCGTCTCGGGCCTTTCCGGGCAGGTCGTCGCAATGCGCCGCCTGACGAGATCGCAATACCTCAACTCGATCGCCGACATCTTCGGCCCCGACATCAAGGTCTCCGGGCGTTTCGAGCCAATCGTCAGGCCGGTTCACGAAATGATCGCCAGCGGCGCGCGAGCTTCCAGTATCTCGCCCGCCGGCCTCGAACAGTTCGACGCGATGGCGCGGAACATCGCGGCGCAGGTGTTCGACGAAACCCACCGCGGCCAGTTCGTGCCGTGCGCGCCGGCAAATCCGGCGAAGGCCGACGCCGCCTGTGCCAGCAAGGTGCTCACCCCGCTCGGGCGCTACATCTTCCGCAGGCCGATGACCACCGCGGAGCAGGCCTTCTACGTGAGGCAGGCCAGCGACGCGGCCGGGCCCACGGGCTCGTTCTACAAGGGGCTGGAGCTGGCGCTGTCGGCCATGCTCGTCTCGCCGAGTTTCCTTTACCAGGTGGAAACTGCGGAACCCGATCCCGCCAGTCCCGGTCAGCTGCGTCTCGACAACTATTCCCGCGCGGCCCGGCTCAGCTTCATGCTGTGGAACACCACGCCGAACGAAACGCTGCTGTCGGCCGCCGAACGCGGCCAGCTGACCGATCCGGCACGGCTGGAAGCCATTGCCTCGCACATGGTCGAGTCCCGCCGGTTCGAAGAGGGGGTTCGCGCCTTCTTTGCCGACATGCTGCTGTTCGAGAAATTCGACGAGCTGGCCAAGGATCCCGTCGTCTATCCCTATTTCAACCAGGAGTTGGCGAAGTCGCTCCCCGAGCAGATGCTGCGCACGATCGTCGACCACCTGCTAACGCGGGACGGCGACTACCGGGAGCTGTTCACCACGAACCGGACGTTCATGGACCGGCAGCTTGCTTCGCTCTACCAGGTCCCGGTCAGGAAATCGGAAGGCTGGCAAACCTATGAGTTCCAGCCCGGCGACGATCGGGCCGGAATTCTCGGGCAGGCGGGATTCCTCGCACTCTATTCGCATTCGGGCCGCAGCTCGCCGACCCTGCGCGGCCGGGCGATCCGCGAACTGCTCATGTGCCAGCCGGTTCCCGACCCGCCGGGCGACGTCAATTTCACCGCAGTCCAGGACACTTCCAACAAGGCCATGCCGACCGCGCGAATCCGGCTCACCGCACACAGGACCGATCCGGTCTGTGCGGGCTGCCACATGATCACCGACCCGATCGGCCTGTCACTCGAGAGGTTCGACGGCATCGGCGCGTTCCGTACCACCGAGAACGGCGCCAGGATCGACTACAGCGGTTCGGTCGACGGGGTCGATTTCATGGGCGCGAACGGACTTGGCAAGGCCATGGCCGAAAACGTGGCCACGACGCAGTGCGTGGCGGGACGCGCCCTAGAGTATGCCACGGCACACCCGTCGGACGACAATTACCGCCTCGTCGACGCGCTTGAACAGAAGTTCGCGGCGCAGAACTACAGCATCCGGTCCCTGTTCCTCGACGTGGCCACGCTGCCCGAGGCCTATCAGGTCAAGCTCGACCCGCTCGATGGCGGCAAGACCAGTATCAGCCTGGCGGACTAACTTCGGAGAGCAAGATGGCGTTCGATCTCACCCGCAGGAAAGCGCTCAAGGGCCTTGTCAACGGCGCCGCCGTGGCAGTCGGCATTCCCCTGCTCGACGTATTCCTGGATGGAAACGGGCAGGCGCTGGCGGCCACCGGAGCGCGGGTGCCGATCCGCTTCGGCACCTGGTTCTGGGGCCTCGGCGTCAACCCGTCTCGCTTTTACCCCACGACCACGGGCACCGACTACGAGATGCAGCCCGAACTCGCCCCGATCACGCCGTTGCGGCACAAGATCAACGTGTTGGGCAATTTCAACGTCCCGCTGGACGGCGCCCCCAACCTGCCCCACCGCAGCGGCGGCGTCGCCGTGCGTACAGGCCGGGCGATGACAGCGGACCGGGGCCTGCCCGGCGAATCCTTCGACGTCGCCATCAGCGACCAGATCGGAAGCGGCACGCGGTTCCGATCGCTCGAGATTTCATCGAGCGGAGATCCCCGGAATTCGCTGAGCGGGCGCGGCGGCGGCAATCTCAACCCCTCGGAGGTTTCTCCCGCAGCGTTCTACACGCGGCTGTTCGGCACCGGCTTCCAGGATCCGAACAGCGCGGAATTCAAGCCCGACCCGCTGGTTATCGCACGCCGCAGCGTGCTTTCGGGCGTCACGGAGCAGCGCCAGGCACTGGAACGCTCGCTCGGCTCTGCCGACCGGGCGAAGCTCGACCAGTATTTCACGTCCCTGCGCCAGCTGGAGAACCAGCTTGAGGTGCAGCTTACCAAGCCCGAGCCGCTGCAAGCCTGCCTCGTGCCCAAGCCCGTCGCCGACCGCCCGGTCAACGCCGAGATCGAGACGGTCATGGAGAACCACAAGCTGATGACCCGGCTGCTGGTGATGGCGCTTGCCTGCGACCAGACACGGGTCTTCAACATGATGTTCAACAACGGCGCTTCGTCGCTGACCCGGATCGGCAGCACGATCACCCACCACCAGCTCACCCATGAGGAGGTGCTGGACACGCGGCTCGGCTATCAGCCCGAGGCGACCTATTTCCTCACCAAGATCATGGAGGCCTGGGTCGACTTCACCTCCGCTCTGGACGGCGTGCAGGAAGGCGACCGGACGCTGCTCGACAACACGCTGGTCTTCGCCCACAGCGAAACCGAGTTCGCCAAGTTCCATACGATCGACAACCTGCCGATGATGACCGCGGGCTCCGCGGGCGGCAGGATTAAGACCGGCCAGTATATCGATGGCGCCGGGACGCCGATCAGCCGCGTCGGACTGACGCTACAGCAAGTGATGGGTGTTCCGCTCGACCGCTGGGGCAGCAAGAGCATGGAGACAAACAAGCCGGTCGGCGAATTGTCGGCATAGCTAGCGCCGCGAGCCCTCGTCGACGGCCACAACCGAAGGGACGACGTAGCGGTAACGCGCACGTTCCGCGATGACGCGGGTGACGCGCATCTGGTCGAGTTCGTTCGGCTGACGACAGCAGGCGGGAGGCTCGCTTTTGCGCATGAGCGTGGAGGCGATCGACATGGCGTCCTAGCCTCCCTGCGCCGGGACCAGTTCCTCTTCGAAGCAGCCGACGACAGTCTCGCCGGCGAATTCGACAAGGTAGACCGGTGTATTGCTGTCGGCGTGGTGGCCGACATTGACGATTTCGCCCTCGGTCCCCGCCGCGGCCAGCAAGGCATCGGCGGGAACGCCGGGATGGCTTCCGTCGTTGACGAGATCCACGGCAGCGCAGACCCGCTGGCCCCATTGGTAGATCGGTTCGCGCAAATCGATCATCTTGCGCCTCCCGCCGTGGCTGCGCGCGGCAAGGCGCTGGGCAGTTCGTCGTCTTCCTCGTCGCCGAAGTCCATCGGATCCAGCTCGCGCCGCTTCATGCCGACACGGTTGCCGCTTTCCATGAACTCGACGCCGTAGATGTAGAACTGCTGCAGGAAGGTGCCGATCGAGACGACGATCCCTTCCTCGCCCTTCTTCGCAAGGATGTCGCCGATCTCTTTGCCGGCATAGGTGCCGTCGTTGCGCACTGTGCGCTTGGCCCTGACCCGCTCGCCATAGCGGTAGACCGGCGGGCCGTTCAGTTCGACGACCTCGCTGTCACGCACGATGTTACTCATCGGCGCCTCCTTCCTCGGCTTTCTCCAGGCGGTCGAGCACGTCGATCAGAACCTGCGCGCCGATCCGGTCGCGCGGATCAAGTTCCAGCAGCTTCTCGGCGGCCTGCCTGCCTTCGGCGAGCTTGCCCAGCCGCAGGCTCAGGTAGGCATAACCCTTGAGCGAGAACAGGAAGAAGCGCGGAAGGAGTGCGTGCCATTCTCCGAATTCGGCTTCCCCGGGCCGCACCTTGCGCCAGTCCTCGCCGAGCACGTTGAGGCGCATCGCCTTTTCCAGGCAGGCCTGCGCGATCTGCAGGGCCTGGGCCAGGCGACCCTTGTAGAAATAGAAACGGTAGAAGGCGATCAGCACCGCCGCATGATCGGGCGCAAGCGCGGCGGCTTCATGCAGGTGGGTCTCCGCCACGTCGGTCAGGTGGTAGCGCTGCGCCGCGCGGTCGAGATGGGCCTGCGCTTCGGCCGGCAACCCGCCGCCGAGCAACGGGCTGGCGAGAATCGTGCGCTCCAATGCGTCGGATTCGCCGCCGAAGCCCTCGAACACGGGCTCGCCGATAGTCTTGCGCTCCGTCACGGCGTGTATCTCGGCACAGACGCGTCGATCACGCAGGTGTTTTCGACCGGGCAGATCGCGACGCATTGCGGCTCGTCGAAATGGCCGATGCACTCGGTGCATTTCTCCGGATCGATAACGAAGGTGTTGCCCGCTTCCGAAATCGCCATGTTCGGGCACAGCGCTTCGCAAGCCGTGCAGTTAGTGCATTGCGAGGCAACGATCTTGTATGGCATCGCTTCACCCCGCCGAAGAGAGCAGCGCACCCTGCCGGATCGCCGCGTCGCCGCGAGAAACGTGCTCGATCTCACCTGCCTCGACCTTGGCAATGTAATCCTTGAACCAGGCGATGGCGGACTTCTCGATATAGTCGTGAGCATACTGGTCGACCGGCTCTATCCCGGCCTCGGCCAGCTCGGCTCTGGGGCAACCGCCGATCTTGGCGACGAACACCGCATGACAATCGTTGATCGCGCGCGTGATCGTATCGAGCGCGTCCTCCTCGCCGTAGCCGCCCTGGCAATAGAGATCGACGCGGCGGTGGCCGACGAACTTGGCGCCGGTCGCCGAGAGTTCGTAGATCTGGAACTCCTTGGCATGGCCGAAATGCTCGTTGATGATGCCGTGCCCCTTGGTGGCGACGGCGACCAGCAGCTTGACGTCGCCAGCCTTTTCGAGGCCTTCCAGCGCGTCTTCGCGGGCGGCGACCTTGGCCTGGCGCTCGCTTTCCACCGCCTGCTGATAGGCCTTGCGGCCCTCGGCGTCGTACTGGACGTCCATCGCCATGATCTTGTCCGTGGTGAACTCGGCCGAACGGTCCTCGCCGAGCAGGCCCACCGCATCGGCGCGGCACTGGCGGCAATGACGCATCATGTTCATGTCGCCTTCGCACTCGTCCTGAAGGGCCTTGAGTTCCTGGGCGGTCGGGCCGCGCTGGCCGTTGAGGCCGAATACGGTACCGTGTTCCGGCGCGGAGATGAGCGGCATGATGTTGTGCAGGAAGGCGCCGCGTTCCTTCACCGCCTTGTTCACCTCGACGAGGTGCTTGTCGTTGATGCCCGGGATCATCACCGAGTTGATCTTCGCGAGGATGCCGCGCTCGGTGAGCATTTCGAGGCCGAGCAGCTGGCGCTCGGTCAACACCTTGGCGGCCTCGTAGCCCTGCAGCCGCTTATGCTCCCAGAAGATCCAAGGATAGATGTGCTGGCCGACCTCGGGATCGACCATGTTGATGGTGATGGTAACGTGATCGACCTTGTACTTGGCGATCTCGTCCACCCAGTCGGGCAGCGCCAGGCCATTGGTGGAAAGGCACAGCTTGATGTCCGGCGCGACTTCCGAGATCAGCCGGAACGTCTCGAACGTCTTCTCGGGATTGGCCAGCGGATCGCCGGGACCGGCTATGCCAAGCACCGTCATCTGCGGAATCGTGGAAGCTACCGCGAGCACCTTCTTCGAAGCCTGCTCGGGCGTCAGCCGTTCGGAAACTACGCCGGGCCGGCTCTCGTTGGCGCAGTCGTACTTGCGGTTGCAGTAGTTGCACTGGATGTTGCAGGCGGGCGCCACCGCGACGTGCATGCGCGCGTAATGGTGGTGAGCCTCTTCGCTGTAGCAGGGGTGGTTCTTCACCTTTTCCCAGATCTCGGGAGGCATGTCCTCCGGACCGTCGGATGAGCCGCAACTGGCCTTGCCGCTGCCGCCTTCCGTGCCGCAACCCTTGTGCTCGGCCATTTTCTGCATGACGTCGGCAATGTCGACGACCGGATCGGAAGCTTCGGTGGTCTGCCCACCCGGGAACGATGCATCGGCCATGTCTTCTCCTCACAAAGTCTTGCGGTCACATCGGGACAGTGACGATGCAAGAACCTTCGCAAAGGCCGTGCCAAAGATTTATCTACATGATATATAATGCTTTTATAGAAGAACGCAGAGACAAGCGGCTCCAAAAGCGATGTGCGGTTTGCGTCATTGTCGCGAAGGTGACACGCAAAAAGGCAGCGCCCCTTGGGGAAGGGGCGCTGCAAGGTGCGCTTCCACCGCGGGTGGTCAGGATATGAGGTGGGCGAGCGCCGGGCCGAGCGGCATGTCGACGACAGTGATCCCCTGCTCGTCGAGGAAGCGCCGCTCGTTTCGGGTCAGGCTGTCGAGCTCGACGATCGCGAAGTGCCGGTCGCTCGAGCGTTTCATGATCTGCCGGGCATACGTCCGCAGCAACTGGTCGTGGAAATGGCAGCCGGCGAAAAGGAACGTCTTGCCCGTCCGGCGACGGCGCACTTCCTCGGGGATCGGCGTCTGGATATCGATTTCGGTCAGCACCTCGACATAATCGGCATCCGAGATCAGGAAATTGCCTTCCGGCGCCGAGCCGCCATGCGGCGTGTAGAGCAAGGTCGCGGCATCCACGGCGCCTTCGGCTTCGACCTGCACACCGCAAGCGTCGTAGAACCGGAACCAGCGATCCTCGCCGATGCCCGCGCGGGTGATGCCCTGCACCTCGACCCAGTCCGACCTGTCCGCAAGCGCGCTGCGCATCTCGCCGGTGTACCAGCTGTCGACGATCAGCGGCAGCGGCAATCCTGCCAGCCAGCCATGGAACGGCGAAGGCGCCACCGGATCGGCAAATGCCTCCTTCATCCAGGCCGTTACCGTGTCCCGGAACTTGTAGCTTTCGATATATTGCGCCGCAGCCCAGGCATTGCCGCGGGCGCGGGCAGGCAGGGTCGTCTTGCTGGCGAAGAAATCTGCCAGCGCCTCCGGCGTCATCGGCGCGGAAGGATCGGCGAGCGAGGAAATGCCCGGCCCGAGATAGGGCACGACCTCGCCCGCACGAAGACCATCCGCGACATCGCCCAGCAGCGCGAGCGGCTTTTCGGTCAGGAGTTCGGCCATGGCGCCTACTCCACTTCGCTACGCTTGCGGGCGTTCACGGTAATCGGAAGCTTGGTATCGGCCGCCATTTCCGGAAGGTCGAGAATCCAGCCGTTGGCAAGCCTGACCCACCCACCCCACAGTGTATCGAGCTCGGTCTCGACGACCGGTTCTTCCAGGTCCTTCTTGGGCACATAGGCGGACAATGCGCCCTCGGCTCTGCGGATCATCACTTTCATGGCTGGGGCTCCGTGTCGGATTGGTCGGGATCGTGCAGGCGCAGGATCCTCGCGCCCGGTTCGATGTGGTGGGCAAGTTCGGGAATGTGGCCGATACGTTCGCGGGCAAGCTCCCGGATTGCGTCTTCGGGGTCGTCGAGAAGCGCGACGAGCTCCTCCTCGGCGATCCTTTCGGCGACCGCGTAGCGAACGCGAAAATCGCTGTCGTTCAACAGCAGGCCGAGCTGTGCCAAGGGCAGTCGTTCGGCCACTGCGCGCCGTACCAGCGGATCCGGGTCGAACGCCATGTCGGGCAAGGCGCGATGATCGATCCGCCGCGCGACCCAGACCCGAACCTCGGGATCGGGATCGTGCTGGACAAGCGGCAACAACTCGATCGGCATGCGCCGGACCGCCGTCAGCCGGACCATATATGCTTCGTCACTGATTGCCGGCATCAGGTCCTTCCCGTTCAGGCGGGAAGCCGCGGCGATACGTACATCGACGTCATCGTCCCTGATCATGTCGCGAATCCGTTCTTCGGGAAGCCGCAGCGTGGCCATGGCGCGGACTTCGGGCTCAGGATCGGCAAGCAACGGCGACAGGCGAAAGACGTTGGCATACCGCGCCGCGCCGGCCCGCACTTCGAAGTAGGGGTGATCGAGATACTGGTCGGCAAGGTCCGGATTCCCCTTGAGGAAACGATCGACGCGCCGGGCGCGACGATCGCGGATGCAGGCCTTGCCCTTGGCGCAAAGCCCCATCGCGTTGATCGCCTGATGGTCGCATTCGCGACAGCGTATCGGCTTGCCTTTCCAGTCGAGTGTGGCGGCAAGGTCATCGTCCGTCATGGCTCGGAAGGCGGCTGGCAAGGCGCAGGTCAGCTCAGGCCGGGACGCAGGTCTTGGGAACGGGGCAAACGGTGTCGCACTGCGGGTGATCGAAATGTCCCTCGCACTCAGTGCACTTCGCAGGATCGATGATGAACGTGTCGCCCTTCATCGAAATCGCCGCATTGGGGCATTCGAATTCGCATGCGCTGCAGCCCGTGCACTGCGAGGCGATAATCTTGTAGGCCATGATACTCTCCTGGTTCATGCCATGGACCGGGTTTCAGGCCCTTGCTTGCGGCAAGACCCGTCGGCAGGAGAAAAGCACGAACCATGCCAATTCAGCGAATGGCGGAGTTCTGCGGTTTTCCAGGATCCGAATTGTCGCAATTGCGACAATGGGTGTCGCCCTTCGCCCAACGCCACGGCGTGTTTCGGCCTTTTCGGGAACGGCCGCAGGCGGAGCCGGGGCTGCAGCCTGGCACCGGAACTTCGGCACGCCGACTGCCGCGCGGTTAGCGCCAATCGTGAACAAGCGGGCCGTTTGCGTTAACCATCTCCGCCAACGCTGCCCAGGCATCGAAGTTACACCAACTTGTAGTTTCAGCTAGCGCGGTATTGTTCTCGGCGAAGTCCCGCGACCGATCCCCGGCGCTTCGGGCGATCTCGACAAGGGCGGCGACAAGATGCCAGATTGGCCTCGACGGCTCAGGCTCAAGAACGCCTTGCGGATTGTGGAGAGGCAACCATGCCATTGAAGTTCAACCATGTCGGCATCTCCGTGTCGAACATCGAACACTCGATCGAATTCTATCGCGAAATGCTCGGGATGGAGCAGCTTTGCGAGGTGTTTCCGTTTGGCGGGGAACAATTTTCCGAAATCCTTGACCTGCCCGACGTCGCAGGGCGCATGTGCATGATCGGAAAGGACAATCTCCAGCTCGAGCTGTTTGAGTTCACCAATCCGGAACCAACACGGAAGAACCCGGAATACCCGGTGAGCGATCACGGCTATTCGCATTTCGGCGTCGAGGTGGACGATATCCACGCCACCTACGAGAAGCTGCTTGCGGCAGGTGTGCGGATCCACAGCCCGGTCATGACATTCGTGGGAGGCGGGATGCGGGCGGCCTATTGCCGCGACCCGGACGGCAACGTCTTCGAGTTGCTGCAGCCCGGCGACCCGCAGGAGCAATAGGCCAGCGACGAAGTCGTTACACTGCCATCGAATCCATTTACTTTGCCCGTCGCACTGGCCTAGCCTTTCGCTTGTTCAGATCGGGAGAGTCCATTCATGTCCGTTTCGCTTCACGCCGCCACGGTGGGTACATTTCTGCAGATCCTGCCTTCCGTTTCGGGTCTGGTCGACAAGGCCGAAGAGCATTGCCGGGCGAATGGTCTGGAAGCCGAGGCGTTGACCGGCGCCCGGCTCGCGGAGGATCAGTGGACCTTCGCCAAGCAGGTCTTCGAATGCGGCCATCATTCCTCCCGGGCGATCGAAGGCGTGCGAGCCGGCGTATTCGAGCCCGAACTGCACGAAGTCCCGCTCGATTTCGCATCGCTGCGCAAGGAACTGGCCGATGCGATCGTGCTCCTGCAGGGCGTCGAGCCTGCCGAAATTGACGGCATGGTCGGGCGCGACATGCGCTTCGCATTCGGCGGCAAGGTCAGGATGGAATTTGCCGTCGAAGACTTCCTGCTGAGCTTTTCCGTTCCCAACTTCTTTTTCCACGCAACGACGGCCTACGACATCCTGCGCAACCAGGGGCTGCCGATCGGCAAGATGGACTATCTGGGGCGCCCGCGCACGAAGGCTTAGCGGCCCCCAATCCTTAACGGCAAATCACTGAAATGACGGGATTTCTGCAGGGCAGCGGCTGAAAAGCAGTGCCCTTTTCCTGCCAGACAGAGTTTATATTTTCTAAATCATTGTCCTGTAGACTTTGCGGCCAAGAAGCGCGGGATGCAGACAACAGAACATGCGGGATGCCGGTTTCCTTGATCGAAGCGAGCCGATCGCAAACACGCTGAATCGCGTGATCTTTGCCCTGCCGATTCTCACCGGCTTGAGCCTGCTGTCGGCATTGACCTTCATGAGCGACCATCCGCAGCCCGCCATCATCACTGCGCTCGCCTCCCTCGCCTTTTCGATATTTTTCGGAGTCCTGCTGGAACGCGGATCCGTGAAGGAACTGAATGCGCGGAAGGCCATGGTCGAAGAGTCCCTGCGGGCCCATCACCAGATGGAAGAGCTCTTCGCGATGACCGACATGCTGCAGGCGGCCGACGATCACGAGGACGCCGGGGCCGTGCTGATGGCCACGGGTCAGAGGCTGCTGCCCGATTACAGCGGCGCGCTGTATGTATTCAACAACTCCCGCGACCGGCTGGATCTCGCCACGTCCTGGAGCGCACATGGCGAGTTCGACCCGCCGGAGACCCTGCTTCCGTCAAGCTGCTGGGCGCTCAAGCGCGGCAAGCCGCATATCAACGATCCGAGCGAAAACACGCTCTGCTGCGCGCACGCAACCGGCAACGCGGCGACGCTGGAAGTTCCGATGATGGCGCGCGGCTCCGTGCATGGCCTGCTGGTGCTCGCCATCGAGAGCGAAGACTCGTTCAAGCGGCTTAAGATGGTGCGCCGCCTGGCCCGCGCGATCGCCGATTCCATCTCACTGGCCCTGTCCAACATCGCCCTGCGCGAAAAGCTGCGCACCCAGTCGCTGCGCGACCCGCTAACCGGCCTCTACAACCGGCGCTACATGGAAGACGCATTGAGCCGCTACGTCAGCCTTGCCGAACGCAACGGCGGCGCGACCTCGGTCGTGATGATCGACCTGGACAACTTCAAGCGGCTCAACGACGAGAACGGCCACGCCAAGGGCGATGCCGTCCTGTGCGACGTTGCGGCCCAGCTTGTCGCCGCGTTACGTCCGTCGGATGTGGTCAGCCGCTACGGCGGCGAGGAACTGGTGGTGATCCTCCCCAATTGCGGCATTGAGGACGCGCAGCTCAAGGCGGAAATGCTGAGGGCCCGGATCGAGGGACTGAGCGAGGCGCACAACATTCCCATCAGCGCGTCGCTCGGCGTCGCCAGCATTCCGGAAACTTCCACCAGCCCGAGCGACATCCTGCCCATGGCCGATGCTGCCCTCTATGTCGCAAAGCAGGCCGGTAAGAACTGCGTTCGCATCGCCGACCGCCGCTCGGGACAGGACGGAGGCCAGCCGCGCCTCGCCGTCGGTTAGGCGGGTTCCCTGTCGGCAACGCTCTTTTCGAGCACGGCCGTGATTTTCTCTTCATCGGCCAATTCATAGCGGCAACCTGCGGCGTCCAACGCAGCACACAGACCCGGTGCGCACTCTACCGGCGGCCGTGCCAACAGGATACGTCCACAGGCAGGCGCGATCATCGTGAACAGCCGACCCAAAGTGGTTTCATGCTCATCTCGGGTATTGCCCCCCGTCAGCTCAGGGATGTCGCCCGAGAGCACCAGCGTATCGACATGCGGTAGCGGCAGGCCGGTGCCGAGTGGGGAATCGTCGCCGATAGCAAAGATCAGTGCGTCCAGCTCACGCCTCGATGAAAGCAGGCGAGCTCCGCGCATCAGCGGCGCTCCGCCGGCGAGCAGCCTCTCGCCGTTCAGGAAGGTGCCGTCTTGGCCGTGCCTTCCGACTGTCAGCCCCTGGTCCTTGAAATGCGCCTCGATCCAACGGGCCGTCGCCTCGGCTGTATTCCCGCCCAACGTCGCGATGACCGGGACCTTGCCGCTGCCGCCAAGCAACCCGTCCAGGATCAACCGATAGACCGACAGCGGGTCCTGCCCACCGACCTGAGGCTGCGCGTTGACCTCGCAGATCGCGCCACCGGTTTCCAGCCACGAGCACGAGATGTCGGGAAGCAGGACATCCACCCCGGCGAGATCGAGCCGGAGCACATCCGCCGCCGCGGCCGCCAGCCGGGCATTGTCCGGGTGGACCTTGTCGGTGACGTCGATAGCGCGTCCCCCGACGGCGACGTTCGAAGCCCGCCGCAGCCGCACGAAACGCCCTGCTTCGGGAATCGCGTCGGCGATGAGGCCATCCCGGGCCAGCAGGGCGTCCGCTTCGGCATCGAGTGCCAGCAGCTTGAGCGGCGTATTCACACCGTCTCCCCGCTCCGGATCGAGATTGGCCTGCTCGACGAGCTGCGCGACGGACAGTCGCCCATCGCCCGTCACACCGGCTGGCTCCTTGATGCATGCCCAGATCAGACGCCCCCGGAACACCATCAGCCGGTAATCGTGCCCGGGAACGAATTCCTCCACGAGAATGCGAGAGGACAGTTTGCGGGCCGCTGCAAACGCCTCGCGAACTTCCGCTTCGCTGCGCAGGTCGGGCGCGACGCCCGCTCCGCCATCGAGATCGGCCGGCTTGACCACGACCGGATAGGAGAGGCGGGCGGCGATCCTCACGGCATCGTCTTCGCTGGAAGCCAGACGCTGTTCGGGAACCGGCAGCCCCATGCTGCGCAGCGCCGCCGCGGTGAGCGTCTTGCTTCGCGCCAGTCGTGCCCCGATCGAAGACGTGTGCTCGGTGATCGTGCTGTCCATCTGCACGGAATGGCGCCCGATTCCGAACTGGAAGACGAGGTTGGAAATCTGCTGGATGGCGATCCCGGCGCGAAAGGCAGCCTCGAGCAAATGCGCGCGATAGGGCCCGATCCGCAGCGCGGCAAGGCTGGCTTTGGCGGCCTGGGCCATCGCAGCGCGACGGGGGTCGTCATCGGGCAAGTCGACATGCGCGGAAAGCAGGCCGGCCAGATCGGCAAGCGGCCGTAAGGCATGATGCAGGGCCGGTACGATGCAGAGGTCCGCGTCCGCCGAGTGCGAAATCACCCGAGGCGCGGACAATTCCGGCAGGCCGGCAATCGCCTGCACATGGGAAACCAGACCGAGAAACCATAGGGTCCCGCCTTCGACGGTGTCTGCAAAACACGCGGCGTCGAAAGGCGCCGGGGGACCCGCCTCACCGTCATCCAGCATGGCAAGAAAGCTGTCGGAAAGCTCCTGGCGCCGCGAAGGTGCCATGGCCGGGCACGAGAGCGCCAGCCTGACTGCGGGAAGCCTTTCGCCGTAGCCGAAGCCCGGCAGGAATTTCGGTGGTTCAAGCAGCATGAAGGGCCTTCGGTTGGCGGAAGTGGGCCATTCACCGGCGCAGGTCAATCCTGAGCGAGAGCGAGCGCGCTTCGGCACAATTGCCGCTTGCCTCGCTGCAGCGCACAACCTAACCGAGTCCGCGAAGCCAAAAGCAACAGGATGGAACAATGCAGCGTTTCGAAGGCACCAGCAGCTACGTCGCCACCGAAGATCTCAAGGTCGCGGTCAATGCGGCAGTGACGCTTCGCCGGCCGCTGCTGGTGAAAGGCGAGCCGGGTACCGGCAAGACCGTGCTGGCGCAGGAAGTCGCTTCTGCAATGGGCGCGCCGCTGATCGAATGGAACGTCAAGTCAACCACCAAGGCCCACCAGGGACTCTACGAATACGACGCCGTCGCCCGCCTGCGCGACGGCCAGCTCGGCGACGAGCGGGTCCACGACATTTCGAATTACATCAAGCGCGGCAAGCTTTGGGACGCCTTCACTTCGAAGAAGCTGCCGGTGCTGCTGATCGACGAGATCGACAAGGCGGACATCGAGTTCCCGAACGACCTGCTGCAGGAACTCGACCGGATGAGTTTCGACGTCTACGAAACCGGCGAACGGATCGAGGCGAAGGAACGCCCGATCGTCGTGATCACTTCCAACAACGAGAAGGAACTGCCTGACGCGTTCCTGCGCCGCTGCTTCTTCCACTACATCAAGTTCCCCGACCGCGAGACGATGCAGGCGATCATCGACGTCCACTTCCCGGACATCCAGAAGACGCTGGTCGCCAAGGCGATGGACATCTTCTACGAGATCCGGGACGTGCCGGGCCTCAAGAAGAAGCCTTCGACCAGCGAACTGCTCGACTGGCTGAAGCTGCTGATGAACGAGGACATGCCGCTCGACGTGCTGCAGAACCAGGACCCGACCAAGGCGATCCCGCCGCTCCACGGCGCGCTGCTCAAGAACGAGCAGGACGTGATGCTGTTCGAGCGGCTGGCTTTCATGTCGCGGCGCCAGGGAGGATAGGATGACGCACACCGGCGGATGCTTTTGCGGGCAGGTCCGGTTCACGATCGACGCAGAACCGGTCGGCTCGCGGATGTGCTGGTGCCGTGACTGCCAGCGCATCGCCAGCGGTTCGGCCACCGTCAACGTGCTGTTTCCCGAGGAAGCCGTTCACTTTCAGGGCGACATCACCACTGTCGAGAAGGTGGCCGACAGCGGCAACACGGTCGAACGCGGGTTCTGCCCCAAATGCGGATCGCAGCTGTACAGCAAGACGGTCAAGCCCAAGGGCATGCCGATGCGGGTGCGCGCCGGAACGCTGGACGATCCGGAGCTGATGGCGCCGCAATCGATCATCTGGGCCTCCAGCGCGCCGAGCTGGGCGATGCTCGATCCGGACATCCCGCATCATCCGAAAGGGCCGCCGGCCCCGCCGGCCGGAGGCGCAGGATGACCTACACCGGACGCTGCGCCTGCGGAACCGTCACCGCCACGATCTCCGGCGAACCGGTCGGCGTGCGGCAATGCTGGTGCCGCCAGTGCCAGCAGGCGGCGGCGGGCGGACCGACGAACAACGCGATGTTCCTGACCAAGGATGTCGAAATGTCCGGCGAGCTGGGTCGGTTCCAGACCCCGGCTGCCAGCGGCAACACACTGAACCAGTATTTCTGCCCGAATTGCGGCACGCAGGTTTACGGCCAGTCTTCTGCACGCCTCCACATGCGTTCCTTCCGCCTCGGCTTCCTCGACGAGGGGCACGGCCTGCGGCCCGATACCGCGATCTGGCTGGAAGACGCTCCCGACTGGGCCGTGATCGATCCCTCACTGGAAACCTTCCACCGGCAACCGCCTCCGCCAAAGACGGACTGAACGCCATGTTTTTCAATTTTGTCGACGAATTGCGCGCCGCCGGCATCCCCGCCAGCTTCAAGGAGCACCTCGTGCTGCTCGAAGCGCTCGACAAGGACGTGATCGAGCAGACGCCGGAGGCGTTCTATTATCTCGCGCGCTCGACCTTCGTGAAGGACGAGGGCCTGCTCGACCGGTTCGACCAGGTGTTCCAGAAGGTCTTCAAGGGCGTTCTCACCGATTATGGCCAGCAGCCCGTCGAGATTCCCGAAGAATGGCTCAAGGCCCTCGCCGAGCGCTATTTCACCGACGAGGAAATGGAAAAGATCAAGTCCCTCGGTTCGTGGGACGAGATCATGGAAACGCTCAAGAAGCGGATCGAGGAACAGGAAAAACGCCATTCGGGCGGCAACAAGTGGATCGGCACCAACGGCACCTCGCCGTTTGGCCATTCCGGCTACAATCCAGAAGGCATCCGCATAGGCGGCGAAGGCAAGCACGGCCGCGCGATCAAGGTCTGGGAAAAGCGCGAGTTCAAGAACCTCGACAACACCGTCGAGCTTGGCACCCGCAACATCAAGGTGGCACTCAGGCGCCTGCGCCGGTTCGCCCGCGAAGGCGCGGCCGAGGAGCTCGACCTCGATGCGACCATTGAAGGAACCGCAAAGCAGGGCTGGCTCGACATCCACATGCGGCCCGAGCGCCACAATGCGGTGAAGGTGCTGCTGTTCCTCGATGTCGGCGGTTCGATGGACCCGCACATCAAGCTGGTCGAGGAGCTGTTCAGCGCCTGCACCACCGAGTTCAAGAATCTCGAATTCTTCTACTTCCACAACTGCCTCTACGAAGGCGTATGGAAGGACAACAAGCGCCGCTGGTCGCAGCGCACGCCGACCTGGGACATCCTTCACAAATACGGCCACGACTACAAGGTGATCTTCGTGGGCGATGCTGCGATGAGCCCTTACGAAGTCAGCCATCCGGGTGGCTCGGTCGAACATTTCAACGAGGAAGCCGGCTCGGTCTGGATGCAGCGGATCACCAACACCTATCCGGCAACGGTGTGGCTCAACCCTGTGCCTGAGCGGCAATGGGAATATTCCAGCTCCACCCAGATGATTTCCGAACTGATGAACGGTTCGATGTACCCGCTGACGCTCGACGGGCTGGACGATGCCATGCGCGAGCTGACCCGAAAGAAGAACTGACGCCTGCTCGGGTCTGGACGCCGGGGCCTTTTGCGACAAGAATGACTCGCGGGAGGATCGGATGGCCAAATCATCGGTATTGATAGTCGGAGCCGGCGGGCTTGGAATCGCAACCGGTTACCACCTGCACCTTGCAGGAGCCGAGGTGAGCTTCCTCGTTCGCCCCGGGCGGGTTCCGGCCTTGCAGGAACCCCAGGTCCTGTACTGCTACGACGATCACGAGCTGAAGCACTTCTCCGAGTTCCGGGTCTTCGGATCGGTCGGCGAGGCTGCGCAAGGCAGCTACAACTTCGTGATCGTGACGATGGACGGTGCGACCTGCCGGGGCGCGGAGGCGACGGAGCTGCTGAAGGCACTGGGCGATTCGATGCAGAACGACCAGTCGGTCGCGCTGATCGCCGGTGTCGGCGTGCGCGACTATTGCCGCGAGACCATGAGGCTGCCGGAGGACCGCGTGATCGAAGGCACGATGGGTCTGCTGAGCTACCAGACCGATCGGGTGATGCTCCCGCTCAATCCACCTACCGACCCGGACAAGCTGGCCAAGGCCTCCATGGCCTACAAGCACATGGGCAAGAACCCCGGTTTCATGGTGGTGAACAAGCCTGCAAGGGCAGCAAAAGCCTTCGCCGAGCTCTACAATCGCTCGGGCGTATCGAAATGCAGCCTCGTGCCCGGCAAGATGTACGCGATGTTCGCCTCCTCCATCTTCGCGGTCATGGCGATGTTCGACCTCGCCGGCTGGCCCGATGCCGAAACGATGGCGAAGGATGGCGAGCTCATGTCACTCGGCGCCGCGGCGATGAAGGAAGTCATGCGGCTTCCGGAGTTCGGAATCGCCGGCAAGATCGGCAGCCTGTTCGTCTCGCCTCGCCAACTCGCGAAGAACAATCTGAAGATGGAGCAGGACTGCCTGCCTGTCGACTATTCCGCCTTCAACAAGTTCCATCACGGCGGCAAGGTGCGCGAACAGGACATCGGAGTACTGCGCCGCAGCCTGGCATCCGGCGAAGCGCAGGGCCGATCGATGCCGGCCCTGAAGGAACTGCTTGCGCGCTACGAAAGGCACATCGCAGCCTAGCCGCTACCGTCGAGGGCTTCGACCTCAATAGAGCAGCAGGCCGCCGATACGGTCCCGCCACGCCGTTTCGTCGGCCGAGGCCAGCGCATCGAGATCGCCCGGCTCCGCTCCGGCATCGTCCACCCATTCGCGAAGGGACGGACCGCCGTTGATAACGTCTATGGCGAGCCGCTCGAACTCGTATTCGTAGGGAAATTCGCGCCACAGCGCATAGTCGGGATAGAGCCGCCGGATTGCCTTGAAAGCAAGCGCCTGCAGCCGCCAGGGACGAAAGGCGGCATGACCATAGAAGCCGCCTTCGGCGTGAATCATCAGCGCATTGCAGAGCGTCGCGGCATGTTTGTGGAAGGTCGGCTCGAACCAGCATTCGCGGATCGCGCAGCCGGCGAGCCAATCGGGCGCAAGGCGCTCCATTTCGGCCAGCACGGCTTTCGCATCAAGGTCGGGCGCGCCGAACAGCACTTCGAGCGGTCGCGTCGTGCCCCGGCCTTCCGACAGCGTCGTGCCTTCCAGCATCACCGTGCCGGCGTAGGCGCGCGCCATGTTGAGATTGGCGGCATTGGGGCTGGGATTGATCCAGATGCGGCTGTCCGGCCAGCCGAACCCGGGCGCGGCCTCCGGCAGCCAGTAGTGCATTTCCACCACCCGGTATTCGACATCGAGCGCGAACTGCTCGACGAACCAGCCGCCGACCTCGCCCAGAGTGAGCCCGTGCCGCATCGGCATCGGGCCGGCACCGACGAAGCTTTCCTGGCCCGGCAACAGGAGGGTCCCTTCGACAGGACGGCCGGCCGGATTGGGTCGATCGAGCACCCAGACCGCCTTGCCGCGCTCGGCCGCTGCTTCCAGCAGATACAGCAATGTCGTCACGAAGGTGTAGATCCGGCACCCGAGGTCCTGCAGGTCGAACAGGAAGACATCGGCCGCATCCATCATTTCAGGGCTCGGCCGACGCACCTCGCCGTAAAGGCTGAAGATCGGGATACCGTACTGCGGATCGATCTCGTCGGCGGTCTCGACCATGTTGTCCTGCTTGTCGCCCTTCAGCCCGTGCTGCGGACCGAAAGCCGCCGTCAGCCGCATGTCGGGACAAGCGGCCAGGGCATCGAGCGAATGGGCCAGGTCTGCCGTTACCGAAGCAGGATGGGCGACAAGCGCGACGCGCTTGCCGGCGAGCGGCTTGCGCAGTTCGGGGTCCGAGAGCAGTCGATCGATGCCGAATTTCATGGCGCCCCGGGTGCCGGAAGCTCGGCCGCGAAGCAAGCTGCGTCGTGGAAATCGGGCTTGCCGCGCGGATGGGCAATCGACCAGTAGCTGATTACACCGCCCTCCTCCTCAATCACGGCGCTCAGTCCGACGTGGGCGGGGCCGACAGGCAGGCCGGCAGCCGGCACCGCCGCATCGAAGATCGCCATGCGCTGCCCGACGCGCGCGGTGCATTCCGGCTCGCGGGGCATGGGCCGGTCGGCCATGCCTTCGCGCCAGGACACGAAATCATAGGCTGCCCAGCGCTCCGAGGGCGAGAGATTCAACTCGACATAGGCCTGTCCCCCCTCGGGGCGCAGAAACAGCTCGAAACAGGTGTTCTTCCACAGGTCCGTGGCGCGGCCCTTGCCGGCAAACGGAGGGAAGACGACGGCCCGGGCATCGAAAAGACGCCAGCGCAACCTCAGCCAGCGGTCGTCGCGCCCGACGATGCGAGCCTCGATTCCCGAAAGCAGGGAAGGCGGAAAGTCCGGATGCGGGATCAGCGGATACGTTTCCAAGCGCGTTTCTCCGTGCTAACCGCCCGCCGCCATGACTTACCAATCGACCCTGCTTCGCCTGCTCGAAGAGCGCGGCTACGTTCACCAGCTTACTGACGCCGGCGGGCTCGACGCGCTGGCAAGCCAGCAGGTCGTTCCCGGCTATATCGGCTTCGATGCCACCGCGCCATCGCTGCATGTCGGCTCTCTGGTGCAGATCATGCTGCTGCGGCGGCTGCAGCAGGCTGGTCACAAGCCTATCGTCGTGATGGGCGGCGGCACCACCAAAGTCGGCGATCCCTCGGGCAAGGACGAGAGTAGGCAGCTACTCACCAGCGCGGCGATCGATGCCAACATCGCATCGATCCGCAAGGTGTTCGAGCGGCTCCTGACTTTCGGCGACGGCCCGACAGACGCGATCATGGTCAACAACGACGATTGGCTGAACCAGCTTTCCTACATCGAGCTGCTGCGCGACGTCGGCCCGCATTTCACGATCAACCGGATGCTGACATTCGATTCGGTCAAGTTGCGGCTGGACCGTGAGCAGCCGCTGACCTTCCTCGAATTCAACTACATGATCCTGCAAGCCTACGACTTTCGCGAGCTGGCCAAGCACTTCGGCTGCCGACTGCAAATGGGCGGCTCCGACCAATGGGGCAACATCGTCAATGGTATCGAACTGACGCGGCGAATGGACGGGATCGAGCTCTTCGGCGCAACGACACCGCTGCTGACAACAGCCGACGGAGCGAAGATGGGCAAGACAGCCGCCGGCGCCGTCTGGCTCAACGAGGAACAGCTTCCGGCATGGGATTTCTGGCAGTACTGGCGCAATAGCGACGACCGCGACGTCGGCCGCTTCCTGCGGCTGTTCACCGACCTGCCGCTGGACGAGGTCGCGCGGCTGGAAGCGCTCGAAGGCGCAGAGATCAACGATGCCAAGGTCGTGCTGGCCAACGAGGTGACCAAGCTGTGTCGCGGCGAGGAAGCCGCTCGCAGCGCGGAGGCGACAGCGCAGGCCACGTTCGCGGGCGGCGGACTTGGCGAGGACTTGCCGATTCTCGAAGTGCCGGCAGAGGGTATCCGACTCGGCGCAGCCTGCACCGCCATCGGCTTCACTGCATCCAACGGCGAAGCCAAGCGCAAGATCGGCGAGGGTGCGGTGCGACTCGACGACGATCCCGTCACGGATGCCGGTTTCCTGATCGAAGTTGCGGAGGGTGAAACCCGCAAGCTCAGCCTCGGCAAGAAAAAACACGGCGTGCTGCGCCGGGCGTGAGACAAGCGGCAATTGGCTGCCGGCAATTTTTTGCCGGTTTACCGATTCTTTGCCAATTTGGTGCATTCAGTCCGTTCAGACCAATGGCAACAGCGATGAACGGAAATGTCTGCAGGAGCACAGCTGACCGTAACTGACATGCGCCGTGCAGTGCGGCATCCCGTCGATCACAAGGTGATCGGCGAACATCGTCAGTTGGGCGACGTCCACCTGCATGTCATCAATCTTTCCGCGCATGGCTTCATGGCCAAGGGCGGTCACGGCCTGGGGCGCGGCGAACGCGTCACCATCCGCCTGCCCGTCGTCGGTCGCATCGAAGCGCATCTGATCTGGGCCCATGACGAACGTTCGGGCTTCCAGTTCGAACGGATCATCCGCGCAGACGATTTTCTCAAGCTTGTCGACGCGATCCAGCCCAATCCGAGGCTGCGTCCGCGACGATAACACCAGTTCCACAAACGTGGAGGCGGCGTCCTCCCGCTAACCCACCCGGCCTTCCACAGCATCCCCTCTCGCTGGGGGCCGGGTGGGAAAGTGGGAGGACGCTGCAAGCCTTTCAGGGCAACGGTCCCGCAACGTCTTTCAGCCGCGATTTCGTGCCCCTGCCCGGCAGGGACATACGTGTGACGGCAAGGCTGGTTTTCTGATCCCACTGCAGACTGCCTGCTTGGCAAACACCCGGGCCGGTGTCATTCGGGCGATGTGACCGAGCCCACTTCGCCGCTGCAGATTCCCGATTTCCGCCGCTTCTGGCTCTCGCGATTCACATCGGTCGTGGCGACGACCGGCATGGTCGTCGTGATCGGCTACCAGCTCTACGACATCGCCCGCAGCGAATACGGCATGTCCATTCCGCAAGCCGCATTCCAGCTCGGCCTGCTGGGATTCGCGCAATTCGTTCCGTTGATGCTGCTCACGCCGGTGGCGGGACTGGTTGCCGACCGCTTCGACCGCAGGTTCGTGGCCGGCCTGGCCATTGCGCTCGACCTGCTGATCGCGCTGTCGCTGGCCTATGCTTCGGCTTCAGGCCTGCGCAGCCTTCCGTTGCTGTTCATGCTCGCCGCGCTCCACGGGACTGCCCGGGTTTTCGTCAGTCCGGCGCTTGGTGCGATCGCCCCGAATATCGTGCCGGCATCCCTCATCCCCCGCGCCATCGCATTCAATTCCATCGCCTGGCAGGCGGGATCGGTGGCAGGACCGGCGGCTGCAGGCTTCCTGTTCGCCGGCGATGCCGCCCTGCCCTATTGGTGCGCGACCGGCCTGCTTGCCTTTTCCTCCCTGTGCGTTCTGAGCATCCGCAAGCTTCCCCCGGTCGAAATCAACCGTGACCTCCACCCGGTTCGCCAGATCGTCGAAGGCTTTCGCTTCGTCTGGAACGAGCGCTTTCTGCTCGGCTGCGTGAGTCTCGACCTGTTCGCCGTGCTGCTGGGCGGAGCGACGGCACTGATGCCCGTCTTCGCCCGCGACATCCTGCATGTCGGCCCGGAAGGACTCGGCCAGATGCGCGCCGCACCGGCGCTCGGCGCAGCGGTGGTCGCCTTGTGGTTGTCGTGGCGGCCGCTCGCCCACAATGTCGGCGTCAAGATGCTGTGGGCCGTCGCCATCTACGGCGGGACGACGCTCGCTTTCGGATTGTCCCGCAACTTCTTACTTTCGCTGGGCGTGCTTGCCCTGCTGGGCGCGGCCGACATGGTCTCGGTGTTCGTGCGCAGCAGCCTCGTCCAGCTGAATACGCCCGACGACGTGCGCGGACGCGTCTCCGCGATTTCCGGCCTCGCCATTTCCGCCTCGAACGAACTGGGCGAACTGCAATCAGGCATTGCCGCCGCGCTGCTGGGGGCGACGGGAGCGGTTGTCTTTGGCGGGGCCGGTGCGATAGTCATAACCGCGCTATGGGCGAGAATCTTTCCCGAGATCCGGGAAGCCCGCACATTCGCGCCTCGATACCGACAGAGGGAGCCCGAACGATGAAGGCCGACAGCATACTCGACACGATCGGCAACACGCCGCACATCCGCCTTTCGCGCATGTTCCCCGACCATGAGGTATGGGTGAAGTGCGAGCGGGCCAATCCCGGCGGTTCGATCAAGGACCGCATCGGCCTTGCCATGATCGAGGCTGCCGAAGTTGACGGCAGCCTCAAGCCCGGCGGCACCATCATCGAGCCCACTTCGGGCAACACCGGCATCGGCCTTGCCATGGTCGCGGCGGTCAAGGGCTACAAGCTCGTGCTGGTGATGCCCGAGTCCATGTCGCTTGAGCGGCGCAGGCTGATGCTGGCCTATGGCGCGACTTTCGACCTCACGCCCCGCGAAAAGGGCATGAAGGGAGCGATCGAGCGGGCAAAGGAACTGGTAGATTCGACACCGGGCGCCTGGATGCCGCAGCAGTTCGACAATCCGGCCAATATCGACGTCCATGTCCGCACCACGGCCAAGGAGATCCTCGACGATTTCTCTGACGCCCCTATCGATGTGCTGATCACCGGCGTCGGCACCGGCGGGCATCTCACTGCCTGTGCCGAGACGCTCAAGGGCACATGGTCCGACATGAAGGCCTATGCGGTCGAGCCGTCGCTCTCCCCGGTGATTTCAGGCGGGCAGCCGGCGCCCCACCCCATCCAGGGCATCGGCGCGGGTTTCATTCCGAGCAACCTCCACACGCAGGCAATCGACGGCGCGATCCAGGTCGACCCTGCGGACGCCAAGGAAATGGCTCGGCGCTGCGCCACAGAGGAAGGCATGCTGGTTGGCATCAGTTCGGGCGCCACCCTGGCGGCCATCGCCCAGAAACTGCCCGACCTGCCGGCAGGCAGCCGGGTGCTCGGCTTCAATTACGATACCGGCGAGCGCTATCTTTCGGTTGCCGATTTCCTTCCCGAATGAGCGATCTGGAGCGCGTCGACTACGCCGATGGCGACCAGCCCCTGACGGGTTGGCTGGCGCGCCCCGACGGCACGCCCCGCGCCGCCGTCGTGGTGTATCCGACAATCGTCAACGCCAATCCGCCGGTCGAGCGGCGCGCGCGTATGCTGGCCGATGCGGGCTGCCTGGCGATGATCGCCGACCTATACGGCGAGCCGGTCGAGAGCTTCGAAACCGTCGGCCCGCTGGCCGAGAAACTGCGCCAGAGCGCCGGTCACTACCGGGCAAGGCTTCGTGCGGCCGTGGCGGCACTACGCGGCCACCCCGAGGCAAGCGGCCTGGCGATGGCAGCAATCGGCTATTGCCTCGGCGGGCAGGCAGCGCTCGAGATAGCGCGCGACGGGGCGGATCTGGCCGCCGTGGTCAGCTTCCACGGGCTGCTCCAGACGCAGCAACCGGCAGACCCCGGCGACATCAAGGCGCGCATCCTTGTCTGCCATGGCGACGCCGATCCCATGGTGCCGCGCAGTCAGGTCACGGCGTTCTGGGAGGAAATGGACGCAGCCGGCGCCAACTGGCATTTCCATTCCTACAGCGGCGTCAGGCACGGCTTCACCGATCCGGGCAGCGACGACCGCGATTTCGATGCGGTCGCCTATGACGCCAGTGCCGATCGCCAGAGCTGGGCGGCGATGCTCAGCCTGTTCGACGAGGTGTTCGGTTAGGCTGCTCCCAGCCGACGGAGATGGCCGTCAGGAAATCCGGCGCACGAACTCCGCGTTGCGCCGGAAGCCGCCATCCACGCTCTTGCGAAAGAACTCACCGGTCTCCTTGGGCAGGATGCCCGCTGCCGCCTGCGCGACCTTGTATTCGATCACGCAGCCGATCTTGAAACCGGCCAGCACGCAGAAATAGTCGAAGTCGGCGATGTCACGGCCGGTCCCGGCGCAGTAGTACTGAGCCAGCGCCTGCTTCGTGGGGGAGTTGTTCACGTCGATCAGGCTGTTGGCTCTTTCCATGTCCGGAAAGCGCTCGTCGCGCAGACCGCCGCACAGCCATCCCATGTCGAGCATCGGATCGCCGATAGTCGAAAGCTCCCAGTCGATCATCGCGGCGAGCCGCGCCGGCGGACCGTGGTGGAACATCATGTTGGTGGTTGCGACGTCGCCGTGGATGATGCCGACATGGGTGGTCGGCCGGGCGTTTGCGCGAAGCCATGCCTCGACCTCGTCGTAGCCTTCGAGATGGCGACGCTCGTAGCCTTCGTAGCGCTCCGGATAGGAAGCGAGCTGGCTGGCCCAGCGGTCGACCTGACGCTCGAGGAAGTTGTCCGGCTTGCCGAAGGTTTCCAGGCCGATCGCCTTGTAGTCCACGTTGGCAAGCTGAACGAGTCCGCCGACAATCGCGTAGTTGAGGCCGTATTCGTAAGGCATGCGATCGAACGGCGGCTCGTTGTGGATCTTCTCGCCGCGCAGGTTGCCCGCCCAGCCGTCGACCTTCTCCATCACATAGAAAGGCATGCCGATCACGTCCGGATCCTCGCAGGTTCCGTAGCAGATCGGGTGCGGCACGTCGGTCTGGTTCAGCGCGGTGAGAACGCGCGCTTCGCGCATGACTCCCCGCTCGGCGCCCGGCGGCGGCACAGCCGGAGGACGCCTCAGCACCATCGTCTCCCCGCCCCGGTTGAGGGTAAGGACGACATTGGACGTGCCGCCGTGCAGCAGCTCCGTCGTCAGCGGCCCCTTGCCCAGTTGGGGAATGTTCGCATCCAGCCAGTCGGTCAGCCGCGGAATGTCCGCCAGCGCTGCAAGGTCATGGTCTATTTTGCTCAAAATCGGTCCTCCCCGCCAAGTGCTCGATCATCGCCCCCCTGATCGCTGCGGGGCCTTCGGTTGTTTGCCGCCCGGCTATGCCCTCGCGAAAGCGTCGGGCGGCAGCGCCATCATCGCTTCCGCGCCCGTCTCGATCTTGCGCCTCAGGGCCCCGGCATCGGGCGCAAAACGCTCGCCGAAATAGCGTGCGGTCACGATCTTGGCTTCGTAGAACGCCTTGTCGGAGGCTCCGGCAGCGAGCGCTTCGGCGGCGGCCTTGCCCATCCGCAGCCACATCACGCCCAACGCGACGATACCGGCAATATGCATGTAATGATGCGCGCCGGCCCCGGCATTGTCGGGATTGGTCATGGCATTCTGCACGAACCACATCGTCGCCGCCTTCAGCTCGCCATTGGCCTTCTCGACACGACCGGCGAGTTCGGAAAGCTGCTCCACTTCCCTTGCGGCGGCGCATTCCTCATCAACCAGCGCAAAGAACGCCTGGACCGCCCTGCCGCCATCCTTGGGAAGCTTGCGCCCGACCAGATCCATCGCCTGGATGCCGTTGGCGCCTTCGTAGATCATGGCGATGCGGGCATCGCGCACGAACTGTTCCATGCCGTTCTCGACGATGTAACCGTGCCCGCCCCATACCTGCTGCATGTTCGTGGCGGTGTCATAGCCCTTGTCGGTGCCGTAGCCCTTGATCACCGGGGTGAGCAGGCTGACGAGGTCATCCGCTTCCTGCCGCGCTTCCTCGGCCGGTGCCTTTTCCGCCAGATCGACCAGCAGCCCGCCCCACAGGGCCAGAGCGCGCATACCCTCGGTGAAAGCCTTGGCGTCCATCAGCATGCGGCGGACGTCAGGGTGGACGAACAGCGGGTCGGCTTTCTCCTCAGGATCGGCCGGGCCGGTCAAGGCGCGGCCCTGGCGGCGCTCCGCCGCATAGCTGACCGCGTTCTGATAGGCGACTTCGGCCTGGCTGAGGCCCTGCATGCCCACGCCTAGCCGGGCCGCGTTCATCATGATGAACATCGCAGCCAGCCCCTTGTTCTCCTCGCCGACCAGCCAGCCCTTGGCTTCGTCGTAGTTCATCACGCAGGTGGCGTTGGCGTGAATGCCCATCTTGTGCTCGATCGCCCCGCAGGAAACCGCATTGCGTTCGCCGAGCGAGCCGTCGTCAGCCACCAACAGCTTCGGCACCACGAACAGCGATATGCCCTTGGTGCCTTCCGGTGCGTCCGGCGTTCGCGCCAGCACAAGGTGGATGATGTTCTCGGTCAGGTCGTGCTCGCCCGCCGAAATGAAGATCTTGGTGCCGGTGATCGAATAGCTGCCGTCGGCTTGCGGTTCGGCCCGCGTTCGGATCAGGCCGAGATCGGTGCCGCATTGCGGCTCCGTGAGGTTCATCGTGCCGAGCCATTCGTTGGCGACCATCTTCGGCAGGTACTTCTGCTGCAGTTCGGGCGAACCCTTGGCCAGCAGCGCTCCCACCGCTCCGTTGGTGAGCCCCGGATACATGGCGAAGGCCTGGTTCGCCGACGACATGAATTCCTCTACCGCGAAGCCCAGCACATGCGGCATGCCCTGGCCGCCGAATTCGGCCGGTGCCGAAAGCGTGCCCCAGCCGGCTTCCCGGAACTGGGCGTGCGCTTCCCTGAAGCCTTCGGGCGTCGTCACCGATCCGTCGGCATTGCGCGTGCAGCCCTGCGCGTCGCCCGAGGCGTTGAGCGGCGCCAGCACCTCGGAAGCGAACTTGCCCGCTTCCTCAAGCACCGCATCGACGATGTCGGCGGACGCGCTCTCGAAACCGGGCAGGTCGGCGTGCGACTCGATTTTCAGGACTTCCGTGACAATGAAACGGGCATCGCGCACGGGTGCTGTATAGCTTGGCATCACTCGATCCTTTTCGTGCCGGACTTGCTCCGTCCGGCCTCAATCTTCCAGCCGGGTGAGGACGTCGCCTTCCAGCTTTCGGTAAAAGCAGCTGCGCGCGCCGGTATGGCAGGCGGGGCCTTCCGGCCGGACCAGCATGACCAGCGCATCCTGGTCGCAATCGACCCGTATCTCCTCGATCCGCAGGAAGTGGCCCGAAGTCTCGCCCTTGAGCCACAACCGGCCCCGGGACCGCGAATGGAAATGGGCAAGCCCGGTTTCGCGCGTCTTGGCCAGGGCCTCCTCGTCCATGAAGGCCACCATCAACACGTCCCTGCTCGCCGAATCAACGGCGATCGCGGTTAACAATCCGTTTGAATCAAAGCGGGGTAGGAAAGCCGAACCTTGCTCACGGTCGGCCGGCGAAGCGTCAGGCATGCGGTAAGTGATCCTTCCTGGGACGGGTTAGCACGTCGATTGTTGCACGATAACCACAGATGAAGACCAAAATCCATCAGGGCAGGCAAACGCCCTTTCCATTTTTTCCGTTTCGGGAGAACAAGCCACCGAGCCAAGAGACAACAGCACGCCGGCCAACGGCGCAACGCAAGTGCCATGGTTCAGGGTTAGGCCTTCACCGGCGCAATTCCGGGATAGCCAAATGATGAGGGGCAGGACGGAGCGATCAAGGGGGATTTGATCGCCCAGCTGCGCAAGCAGTGTCCTGACGTATTCGTCACGAGGACGCCCGAGGCATCGCCTCGGGCGTTTTTGTTTGACCTCCTGCCTTTCAGCCGTGTTGCAAACCCTCTTCGAGCACCCGTGCAAAACAGGCGACGACGACGCGTTCCGCGCCCGCCCGCTTCAGTGCGGCGACGCAGGCATCGCTGGTTGCCCCGCTGGTGAGCACATCGTCGACCAGCACCACGCTCGCCCCCTTCAGCTCCGCCCGGTGACGGCTGCGCGCGGCAATCGCGCCGGCAAGCGCCCGCGCCCGCGCCTTCCGGCCGAGTCCGCCCAGAACGGGAGTCGGCTTGCGCCGCTCCAGCGCGTCGACCAGCAGCCTCGCGCCCCGCGCCTTCGCAATCTCGCCGGCGAGTACCGCCGCCTGGTTGAAGCCTCGCCGCCACAACCGCCAGCGGTGGAGCGGGACCGGCACGACCAGCCAGCCCTGGTCCACGAAGCCGAGCCTGGCAGTCATCAGCCGGGCCATCATCGGCGCCAGCGCGATGCGGTTGCCATGTTTGAAAGCAAGCACGAGACGCCGCGAGGCATCGTTGTAGAGTGTGCCGGCGGCAATGCCGTCATGGCGAGGCGGGTTCGCCATGCAGGCCGCGCAGATCGCGCCTTCGGGCACGCCGTCGCCGAACGGGCGGTTGCAGGAGCCGCAGGCGGGTTCGCCGGGAATGACGAGGTCGTTCCAGCACGAGGCGCAAAGCCCGGTCTGCGCGGAGAGCCCTGCCCCGCACAGGGGGCAGCGCGGCGGGAAGACGAGGTCGACGACCGGGGCAAGAGCCTGGGCAAGCGCCATGACGGACAAACTAGCCCCATACGTCTTGACGGCAAGCGCGCAGGCCACGACGGGTGGAGCCATGGCAGACAAAGCCCCGCCCGTCATTTTCGCGCCGCGCCGACGCATTGCCCTGCGCCGCCGCATGCTGGCGCTGCAGGCGTTGCCCGACGCGCCCCGCTACCTGATGGCGGACATGGTCGAGGACGTGCTGGACCGTCTCTCCTTCCTGCGGTTGGAGCCGAAGAACGCCCTTGTCATCGGCGACTACACCGGAGCGCTTGCCGAGGCGCTCTCGGATCAGGGCGTGGTCGCCTCCTGCGCGGATCCCGCCGACGGTTTCGACGAAGAGCTTCCGTTTCCCTCAACCGGTTTCGACTTCATCGCCAGCCTGGGCACGCTCGATACGGTCAACGACTTGCCGGGCGCGCTCATCCATATCCGCGGAGCGCTCGCGCCGGGCGGCATGGCGATCGCCAGCTTCATGGGCGCGGGCAGCCTGCCGGTATTGCGCGAGGCGATGCTGGCTGCCGACGGCGACCGGCCCGCGCCGCGCATCCATCCGCAAGTCGACGTGCGCGCCGGAGGGCAGTTGCTGCAGCGGACCGGATTCGCCGATCCGGTAATCGACAGCCGACCGCTCGACGTCAGCTTCGGCTCGCTGGGCCGGCTGGTCGCCGATTTGCGCGCCCAGGGACTGTCCAACACCCTCGCCCGGCCCGGACCGCCGATCGGCAAGGCGGGCCTGGCCCGTGCCCGCGACGCCTTCGCCGCTGCGGGGCAGGACGGCCGCACCACCGAGCGCTTCGAGATCCTGACGCTGAGCGGCTGGCGGCGCTAGGCGCGTCGCAAACTCACTCGTCATCCCCGCGAAAGCGGGGACCCAGTTCCGACGTAGTAAGCTGGGTTTCCGCTTCCGCGGGAATGACGAAACGAGGACGGACTCAGCCCAGCACCGCTTGCGCGGCGGCCAGCCTGGCAATGGGAACGCGAAACGGCGAGGCGCTGACGTAGTCGAGCCCGACTTTCTCGCAGAAGGCGATGCTGGCCGGTTCGCCGCCGTGTTCGCCGCAGATGCCGAGCTTGATGTCGGGGCGCGCTGCCCTGCCCCGTTCGGCCGCCATTTCGACCAGCTGGCCGACCCCTGCGACATCCAGGCTGACGAACGGGTCGCGCGGGAAGATGCCCTTCTCGACATAGGCGCCGAGGAAGCGGCCGGCATCGTCGCGCGACAGGCCCAGCGTCGTCTGCGTGAGGTCGTTGGTGCCGAAGGAGAAGAAGCAGGCTTCCTGCGCGATCTCTCCGGCCATCAGCGCCGCGCGCGGCAGCTCGATCATGGTGCCGACCTTGTATTCGAGCGTGCGGCCCTTGTCGGCGAACACCTTGCCGGCTTCCCGGTCGACCAGCGCGCGCATGATCTCCAGCTCGCGCTGCGTCGCGACCAGCGGGATCATCACTTCCGGCACGATCGCTTCTCCGTGCGCTTCGGCGACGTCGCAGGCAGCCTCGAAGATCGCCCGCACCTGCATCTCGTAGATTTCCGGGAAGGTGATGCCGAGCCGGCAGCCGCGGTGGCCCAGCATCGGGTTGAACTCGGACAGTTCGCCCGCCCGGCGCCGCAACGTGTCGACACCGATGCCGACCGTGTCGGCCAGTTCCGCGAACTCCTCGTCGGTGTGCGGCAGGAACTCGTGCAGCGGCGGATCGAGCAGGCGGATGGTCACGGGAAGCCCGCGCATCACCTCGAATATCTCGTGGAAGTCGGAGCGCTGCTCGGGCAGCAGCTTGGCCAGCGCGGCGCGGCGGCCAGCCTCGTCCTCGGCGAGGATCATCTGCCGCACCGCCGAGATGCGCGCGGCATCGAAGAACATGTGCTCCGTGCGGCACAGGCCGATGCCTTCCGCGCCGAACTGCCGCGCCATGCGGCAATCGGCCGGTGTCTCGGCATTGGTGCGCACGCCCATCCGGCGGTGGGTGTCCGCCCAGCCCATCAGCACCGCGAAGTCGCCGGCCAGTTCCGGGTCCTGGGTCGGAACCTCGCCGGCCATGATGTCGCCCGAGGCGCCGTCCAGCGTGATCGTATCGCCTTCCCTGAACTCGCGCTTGCCGATTCTCAGCACCCGCGCCTTCATGTCGATCGAAAGGCCGGACGCGCCGGACACACAGGGCCGCCCCATGCCGCGCGCAACCACGGCGGCGTGGCTGGTCATGCCTCCCCGCGCGGTGAGGATGCCCTTGGCGGCATGCATGCCGTGGATGTCTTCCGGGCTGGTTTCGACCCGCACCAGGATCACCGCCTCGCCCAGCTCGGCGCGCCGTTCGGCCGTATCGGCGTCGAGCACGATCGCCCCCGAAGCCGCGCCGGGAGACGCGGGCAGGCCGCGCCCGAGGATGTCGCGCGGCGCATCCGGGTCGAGCGTGGGATGGAGCAACTGGTCCAGCGCCATCGGATCGATGCGCAGGATCGCGGTCTTCTCGTCGATCAGCCCTTCGTCGACCATTTCCACCGCCATGCGCAGCGCCGCCTTGGCGGTGCGCTTGCCGGTGCGCGTCTGCAGCATCCACAGCTTGCCGCGTTCGACGGTGAACTCGATATCCTGCATGTCCTTGTAATGCCGCTCGAGCAGCTCGAACACATGGGCAAGCTCGGCAAAGGCCTCGGGCATTGCCTCTTCCATCGACAGCGGCTTGGCGCCTGCCGCTTCGCGCGCCTGCCTGGTGAGATACTGCGGCGTGCGGATCCCGGCCACCACGTCCTCGCCCTGCGCGTTGACCAGCCACTCGCCGTAATAGGCCTTCTCGCCGGTCGCGGGATCGCGGGTGAAGGCGACGCCCGTGGCAGAGGTCTCGCCCATGTTGCCGAAGACCATGGCCTGGACGTTGACCGCCGTGCCCCAGTCCGAAGGAATGTCGTTCAGGCGGCGATAGACCTTGGCCCGGTCGGCGTCCCAGCTGTCGAACACCGCGGCGATCGCGCCCCACAGCTGCTCGTGCACGTCCTGCGGGAACGGGCGGCCCAGTTCCTTCTCGACGATGCCTTCGTATTCCCTGACGAGCGCCTGCCAGTGTTCGGCTTCCATCTCGACGTCGTTGAAGAAGCCGTTGTCCTCCTTGGCGATCTCCAGCGCATCCTCGAACAGGTGGTGGTCGAGCCCCAGCACGACGTCGGAATACATCTGGATGAAGCGGCGGTAGCTGTCCCAGGCAAAGCGCTCGTCGCCGGAAGTCGCGGCAAGTCCTTTCACCGTCTCGTCGTTGAGGCCGAGGTTGAGCACCGTGTCCATCATGCCGGGCATCGAGACCCGCGCGCCCGATCGCACCGAAACCAGCAGCGGATCGGCCACGTCGCCGAAAGTCTTGCCGACCGCCTGTTCGATATGGGCGATCGCCCCGGCCACTTCGGCGCGCAGCTCGGCCGAGAAGTCGGAACCGCCGGCGAGGTATTTCACGCATTCCTCGGTGGTGATGGTGAAACCGGGAGGCACCGGCAGGCCGATCGCCGCCATTTCGGCAAGGTTCGCGCCCTTGCCACCGACAATCACCTTGTCGCGGGAACGCGGATCGTCATGGGTGACGCCACCGCCGAATGTGTAGACTTGGCTGTTCATCTCAAGCGCTGCTTTCCTGAACTCCAGGGTGACAAAGTTGACAGGGTGTCACCCCCGAGGTTTTACTCCAACCCTCTTGCAATTAACGGTTTCTTGCCGAAGGCGACGGGTTACACCGGCCCCGCCCTTATCCCTCGATCCTGGAGAAATCCGCTACATTGTGCACTGCAACACGGAAGCGATCAAGCAGTGCGAGGCGGGCCGCGCGCTTGTCTTCATCGGGATCGTTGACCGTGACATTGTCAAAGAACGCGTCGATCGGCGCGCGCAGCGAAGCAAGTGCCGCCATCGCCGCACCGAAATCCTCCGCCTCGACCGCGGCGGCGGCCCGGGGACCGGCGGCATCGAGCGCGTCGATCAGCGCCTTTTCCTCGGGGTCGGGCGTGTAGGACAGGGTTTTCTCGTGAGCGTGGCGCTCTTCCATCTTGGCGGCGACAACCGCCTTCAGGTCGGGATCGTCGACATTGGCGAGCGGGTCTTCCTCGCCGGTGCGCGAAATTTCGCCCTCGATGCCGCGCCAGTCCTCCTTCTTGAGGATATTGGCCGCGCGCTTGTAGCCTGCGAGGAGATTGGCGCCGTCCTCGGTGCCGACGAAGTCCTGCAGCGCCCGGACGCGAGCGAGTAGGCGGACAAGATCGTCCTCGCCGCCAAGCGCGAAGACGGCATCGATCAGGTCGTGGCGGACACCGGCCTCGCGCTGCTGGACCTTGAGGCGGTCGGCGATGAAATCGCGAATATCGCGCATGTACACACGTGCAAACACTTGAACGAGAGTGTCCTTAATGGAGTCACCAGATTCAATGTCTGGCCTCTCATCCTCTACTCCACTCGCAAGAAGTTGCTGTCGCCCTTCAGCAAGCCAAGCTGCGACACTTCCACGCAGGGAATTGTTCAATGTCAGCGCCAGAATCCCAAGCGCTGCACGACGAAGCGCAAAAGGATCCTTGGATCCGGTTGGCTTCATTCCCTTCATGAAAAAGCCGGCGACGGTATCAAGCTTATCCGCCAGCGACACCGCCACGGTCACCGGTGCGGTCGGCACCTCGTCGCCCTGGCCGACCGGCTTGTAGTGGTCTCTGATGGCGTCCGCGACTTCGTCGGGAAGGCCCTCGGCGCGGGCGTAATAGCCGCCCATGAGTCCCTGCAGCTCGGGGAATTCGCCGACCATTTCGGTGACGAGATCGGCCTTGCACAATTCCGCCGCTTGCCGCGCGAGCTTGGGATCACAATTCGGCACGATACCCTCTTCCACCAGCCAGCGCGCCAGCTTCGCCACGCGCTCGACCTTGTCGGCGACGGTGCCGAGCTTTTCGTGGAAGGTGATCCGCTCCAGCCCCTTGGCGTGCTCCTCCAGCGTCTTCTTGCGGTCCACGTCCCAGAAGAACCGGGCGTCGGAAAGCCGCGCGGCGAGCACCTTGCGGTTGCCCGCGACGATCGCCGCGCCGCCGTCCAGCGCGACGATGTTGGCGGTGCACACGAAAGCGTTGGCGAGTTCGCCGGCCTTGTCGCGGCATATGAAATATTTCTGGTTGGTCCGCGCGGTGAGCTGGATCACTTCCGGCGGGACTTCGAGGAATTCCTCGTCGAAGCGGCCGAGCAGCGGCACCGGCCATTCGGTCAGGCCGGCGTTCTCGATCACCAGCCCCTCGTCGTCGACCAGCACCAGCCCCGCTTCATGGGCGGCATGGCGCGCCTTGTTGCGGATCAGTTCCTCGCGCTCCTCGTGATCGACGAGCACGTGGCAGGCGCGCAGCTTTTCCTTGTAGTCGCCGGCGCCGCCGATGGTGATATCGAGGCCGTGGCCGGTGGTCTCGCTGACCGGGTAGCCGGTGCCCACTTCGCCCAGCGTCGCGCCGTGGTGATGGAAGCGGTGCCCCTTGGTCGCATAGCCCGAGCGGATCCCCTCCACCTCGCATTCCACCAGCTCCTCGCCGAGGATCGCGACGATGCCGGAAAGCGGGCGCACCCAGCGCAGGCTTTCGGTGCTGATCGAGGCGGCGCCCCAGCGCATCGACTTGGGCCAGGGAAAGGCGCGGACGATGGCGGGGATGGCTTGGGCCAGCACGTCCTTCACCGCGCGGCCGGGCTTTTCGACCACCGCGAAATAGGTGTCCTTGCCCTTGACGTCGCGGACTTCGAGCTGGTCCTTCGCCAGCCCGACCTTGCGCAGGAAGCCTTCCAGCGCCTGTTCGGGCGCCGAAGTGGCCGGGCCCTTGGTCTCCTCGCGCACCGCTTCGGTGGCCTCGGGCAGGTCGCGCGCGATCAGCGCCAGCCGGCGCGGCGTGGACCACACCGTGATCTCGCCGGGGGCAACGCCCGCATCGTCCATCTGCGCGCGGAACAGCTTTTCGAGATCGGCCCTAGCGCCGGCCTGCATCCGCGCGGGAATCTCTTCGGAGCGCAATTCGAGCAGGAAGTCGGTCATACCGTCCACCCCGGGAACTTCTCGGCCCATTCGGCCTCGTTCTTCCTGATCCACGCTTCGCAGCTGCCCTTGGCGAGATCGCGCACGCGGCCGATGTAGCTGGCGCGCTCCTGCACGGAGATCACGCCGCGCGCCTGCAGCAGGTTGAACAGGTGGCTCGCCTCGATCGCCTGGTCGTAGGCGGCAAGCGGGATTTCCGCCTCGATGCAGCGCTTGCACTCGGCCTCGGCATGCTGGAAGCCCTTGAACAGCTGCTCGGTGTCGGCGACTTCGAAGTTGTATTTCGAATGCTCGCGCTCGTTCTCCAGGAACACGTCGCCATAAGTCGATCCGCGATCGTTGAAGGCAAGGTCGTACACCCAGTCCTTGCCCTGGATATACATGGCGAGCCGTTCCAACCCGTAAGTCAGTTCGCCCGCCACCGGCTTGCAGTCGAAACCGCCGACCTGCTGGAAATAGGTGAACTGGGTGACTTCCATGCCGTCGCACCACACTTCCCAGCCGAGCCCCCAGGCGCCCAGCGTGGGCGATTCCCAGTCGTCCTCCACGAAGCGGATATCGTGCGCCAGCGGATCGACGCCGATCGCGACAAGGCTTTCGAGGTAGAGTTCCTGCAGGTCCGGCGGGTTGGGCTTCAGGATCACCTGATACTGGTAGTAGTGCTGCAGCCGGTTGGGGTTCTCGCCATAGCGCCCGTCGGTGGGACGGCGCGAAGGCTGGACATAGGCGGCGTTCCACGGCTCCGGCCCCAGCGCGCGCAGCGTCGTCGCCGGATGGAAGGTCCCCGCGCCCATGCGCATGTCGTAGGGCTGCAGGATCAGGCACCCCTTGCCGCTCCAGAAGGTGTGGAGGCGCAGGATCATGTCCTGGAAACTGAGAGCGTTTGCCGTGTCAGACATGGCCCGGGCCTTTGGCGGATGGCAGGTTAAGGGTCAATAAGGCTTCCATATACGCCTGCCGGCGGAAACGGCACCGGCGGCGGCTTCCCTACAGAACGATTTTCGTTCATCGACGGGCGAGATTGCGGGGCTATAAGCGCGCCATGGACAGGATTTCGCGCTGGATCGCGCTCATTGCAGCGGCGCTTGCCGCCAATCTCACGGCCAGCCTGGCGGTGCCCGCCCTGGCCGGGGAGAAGGCCCCGGAAGTGCCGGCAGAGGAGGTGGCGCCTGCCGAAGAGGCTGCAACCGAGCCAGACGAAGCACCGGACGAGGACGCTGCCGCCGGGGAAGAGCCCGCCGCCGACGGAGACATTGCTCCTCCGGGCGAGACGGCCGCCGCGGCCAAGGCCGTTCCCGCGCAGAAGCCCGTGCGCCCCGCGCTGTGGAAGATCGCCGACGAGGACACCACCATCTACCTGTTCGGCACGATCCACGCCCTTCCCTCCCGTATCGACTGGCTCCAGGGCAAGGTCGCCGACGCCTTCGAGGAATCGGGCGAGTTGATCACCGAGATCGTCAGGGAAGACCCTGCGCAGATGCAGATGCTCGTGTTCGGCAAGGCGATGCTTCCCCAGGGCGAGACGCTGCGCGGCATGCTCTCGCCCGAGGAAAAGGCGGAGTACGAATCCGCGCTCGCGGCATACGGCCTGCCGGCCCAGGCCTTCGACCGGTTCGAACCGTGGTACACCGCCGTGGCCCTGTCCACCGTGCCGATGATGCGCGACGGCTTCGCATCGGAGAACGGGGTTGAGGACACGCTCCAGTCCCGCTCCGCGACGCTCGGCCAGTCGCACGGCGCGCTGGAAACCGCCGAATACCAGCTCGACCTGTTCGACACCCTCCCCCTCGACGTGCAGAAGCGCTATCTCGCCCAGGTGGTGGAGGACCTGCCGACGATGAAGGATGACTTGCGCAAAATGGTCGACGCCTGGAAACACGGCGACGCCGAGGAACTGGCGCGGCTGATGAACGCGCAGGAAGACGACCCGGCGCTGGTCGAGGCGCTGCTGACCGGGCGCAACCGCAAATGGGCCGAATGGATCGGCAACCGCCTGGAAGAACCGGGCACCGTGTTCCTCGCGGTAGGGGCGGGCCATCTCGCCGGCGAAGGCAGCGTGCAGGACCAGCTGAGCGCGAACGGCATCGCCGCCGAGCGGCTCCAGTAATCCCATGTGGCGGCTCGCCACGTTGCTGCTGGCACTGGCGCTGGCCGCCTGCGGCCCGCGACCGGAACCGGCCAACCCGGCATTCTGGGAAGTGGAAGGCCCCGCCGGGCGGAAGGCCTGGCTGTTCGGCACGATCCATTCGCTCGCCCGGCCGGCACTCTGGCGTTCCGCGGTAATCGACGGCGCGCTCGATCAGGCGGACCTCGTGGTCGTCGAAGTCGCCGATCTCGATGACGATGAAGCCATGTCGCAGGCTTTCGCCTCGCTCTCGCAAAGCCCCGGCCAGCCGCCGCTGGCGGCGCGCGTCGATCCCGGGCTTCGCGGAAAGCTTGCCAAGCTCATGCGCGAAGGCGGGATGAAGGAAGACCAGTTCGCGGCGACCGAGACCTGGGCCGCCGCGCTGACGCTGGCACGCGCCGGAAGCGGCGAACTCAACAGCGCCTACGGCATCGACCGCGCCGTGATCGACGATGCGCGCGACCGGGAGCTGAAAGTCATCGAACTGGAAGGCGCGGGCAGCCAGCTCGCCCTGTTCGACACCCTGCCCGAGCAGGAACAGCGCGACCTGCTGGAATCGGTGATCGCCGACAGCACCAGCCTCGACACGGAAAGCGGCAGCCTGGCGGAAGCGTGGCGGACCGGCGACATGCAGCTGATCGAGCGCGAAACCTACCGCGGAATGCTGGCCGATCCGGAATTGCGCGCCGTGCTGTTCACGCTCAGGAACGCCAACTGGGCCGAGCGGATCATCGGCCTCATGGCAGAGGGCGCCCGGCCCTTCGTCGCAGTCGGCGCGGCGCATATGGCGGGGCCCGAGGGCCTGCCGGCGCTGCTGGAAGCGAAGGGCTATACGGTAAGACGCATTCAGTAGCCTTGCTTTTCCCCCGCATTGCCGCTAGGGGCGCGCGCTTCCCGGCATGGTCATCCCTGGAGGCGTGTCGGGTGGGATTTGCCGGCTTGCGGCCGATCCCGGACAAACCAACAGTTTTCGAAAGGTAGAGATCATGAGCGATGCGCTTACCCTGCCGGCCGAGGCACGCGAACGGGCAGGCAAGGGAGCCTCTCGTGCATTGCGTCGCGAAGGCCGTGTCCCCGCCGTAGTCTACGGCGGCAAGGAAGACCCCCTGACCGTCCACGTCGAGGAAAAGGAGCTGGTCCGGCAGCTTAACACCGGGCACTTCATGAACTCGATCGTGATGATCGACGTCGGCGGCTCTCAGGTCCGCACTCTGCCGAAGGATGTGGCGTTCCATCCCGTTTCCGACCGCCCGATCCACGTCGACTTCCTGCGGCTGGCCAAGGGCGCCAAGGTCGAGGTCGCCGTGCCGGTGTCGTTCGTCAACGAAGAGGCCTCGCCGGGCCTCAAGAAGGGCGGCGTTCTCAACATGGTCCGGCACGAGCTGGACCTGGTCTGCGACGCCGACAAGATCCCGACCGAGATCGAGATCGACGTTACCGGCCTCGAAGTCGGCGATTCGATCCATATCAGCCACGTCACGCTGCCCGAGGGTTCGGAAAGCGCGATCACCGACCGCGACTTCACCATCGCGACCATCGTTGCCCCGTCCGCGCTCAAGGCCGAGGAAGGCGACAACGAGACCAAGCCCGAGGGTGAAGAAGGCGCCGAAGCCGAAGCTGGCGAGGAAGAAGCCGGCGAAGCGGGCGAAGGCGAAGAGTAAAGCCTCCACGGCCCTTTCCGCTTGCGGAAGGGGCCCGAAGGCGGCCTTCCAGCGGGAACCCAGGCGTTCGCGCATCCCCGGCCGCAAGCGGGAGGGGAGAACGCAATGCAACTCTGGGTCGGCCTCGGCAATCCCGGTCCGCAATACGCCATGCACCGGCACAACGCCGGTTTCATGGCCGCGGACATCATTGCCGAGGTCCACGACTTCGGCCCGGTCCAGAAGAAGTTCCAGGGCTGGCTGCAGGACGGCCGGATCGGCGGCGAGCGCATCCTGCTGCTCAAGCCGGCGACCTTCATGAACGAAAGTGGACGTTCGGTGGCCGAGGCGCTGCGCTTCTACAAGCTCGGCACCGATGCGCTCACCGTGTTCCACGACGAGCTCGACCTTGCCCCGTTCAAGGTCAAGGTGAAGCAGGGCGGCGGCACCGCCGGCCACAACGGGCTGCGATCGATCGATCGCCACCTTGGCCCCGATTTCCGCCGCGTGCGCATCGGCATCGGCCATCCCGGCCACAAGGGCCGGGTGACCGGCCACGTCCTCGGCAACTACGCCAAGGACGAACTCGACCACCTTGCCGACATGCTCGGCGCGATCGCCGCCGAGGCCGAATGGCTCGCCAGGGGAGACGACGCGCGCTTCATGAGCGACGTGGCGCTGCGCCTGCAGGACTAGGCTTCTCCCATTCCCCTCGACTGGGCAGGCGAAACGCGTATTCTTCCCTTGGGAGAGGGATACGAGAGGAGCCAGCCATGAGCGATCTAAGCCGACGTCACCTTCTTGCCGGAACCGCGGCCGTTGCCGCGACCACAGCGACAACTGCCCCCGCCCTCGCGAAACCTGTCCTGCCGCCATCTCTCAAGGGCAAGAGCTTCCTGATCACCGGGACATCGTCCGGCTTCGGCAGGCTGGGCGCGCTGCACTACGCCCGGCTTGGCGCGAAAGTGTTCGCCACGATGCGCAACCTCCCCCGGCCGGAGGAAGCCGAACTGCGGGAAATCGCCGAGAAGGAAAATCTCGACCTCCACATCCTCGAAATCGACGTGCTGTCCGACGAGCAGGTCGCACGATCGGTCGCCGTGGCCGAAGGGATCAACGGCGGGCCGCTCGACGTGCTCGTCAACAATGCCGGCATCAACATCTCCGGCCCCGTCGAAGTGCAGGACATGGAAGCGACGAAGCTCTCGTTCGACACCAATGTCTACGGCTACCTGCGCATGGCGCGGGCCGTGCTGCCGGGCATGCGCAGCAAGTTTTCCGGACTGATCGTCAATGTGTCCTCGCAGCAGGGCCGGATGATCATGCCGGGCAGCGGCATCTATTCGGCGACCAAGTTCGCGGTCGAATCGATGTGCGAGCAGCTTGCCTACGAACTCGTGCCCTTCTCCATCGACGTGCTGATCGTGGAACCGGGCGGCTTTCCGACCAAGATCGGCGAGAACCGCGCCCGCTACAGCGCCGAGTTGTACGAGCGCGCCGACGAGCGCCACAAGCAGGGCTATCCCGGGCTCGTCGCAGGGATGAAGCCGTCCGACGGCCCGCCGCGCTCCTGGCCAAACGCGCCCGATCCGATGGATGTGCCGCGCGCCATCGCCGAGATCGCGGCCATGCCCCCGGGAACGCGCCCGCTGCGCCGTCCGGTTCACCCGGGGCTGAAGCCGCAGCTCGAAATCAACCGGATCTGCCGCGAGGCGCAACTGCTGTGGATGAGCAACAAGCCCTACAGCGAATGGGTCAGAGCGGTGTACGACTGATGGCGACCCGCGCGGCCCGGTGCTGGCTGCCCGCCCTCGCCACCCTTGTCATGCTGCTGCTTGCGGCGCCGGCCCAGGCCGCCGAGAAACGCTGCGGCATCCTTTCCAACCCGACGCCGGCCAACTGGTGGCTGACCGACCGCGACGGCGAATGGACCATCGGCGCGCAGGGCGGCTACCAGGCCGAAGGGATCGAGAATATCCTCGAATCCTTCTTCGAGGACGGCTGGGTGCGCACCAACGGCTATTACGGCTATCGCTGCGGCTGCCTTTCGGTCGAGAGCGACCGCAGGTCCATGCGGATCCTGCGCGTCCATTCGGCTTCCCCGCTGCCGATGCGCCGCTGCGATGCCGACAAGGCGCTGCAACGCCAGATCAACCGCGAACGCTGAGCCCGCCAGCCGCCTTCACTCGACAACTGACGTCATTGCGAGCGGAGCGAAGCAATGCGGGAGCTCGCTCGCCGCTCTGGATTGCCGCGGGGCTTCGCCCCTTGCAACGACGACAGTGCGGTCCGGAACTGGCCAAAGTGCCTCGCCGCCGCTAAAGGCGCGCGCTCAGGCGGCAAGCGCGCCGCGTTCAGGAGCACAAAATGGGTTTTCGTTGCGGGATTGTCGGCCTGCCCAATGTCGGCAAGTCTACCTTGTTCAACGCGCTGACCGAGACGCAGGCGGCGCAGGCGGCGAATTATCCGTTCTGCACGATCGAGCCCAATGTCGGGCAGGTCGGCGTGCCCGACCCCCGGCTCGACAAGCTGGCCGGCATCGCCGGCTCGGCCAAGGTCATCGAGACCCAGCTCGGCTTCGTCGACATCGCCGGGCTGGTGCGCGGCGCTTCCAAGGGCGAAGGGCTCGGCAACCAGTTCCTCGCCAATATCCGCGAAGTCGATGCGATCATCCATGTGCTGCGCTGTTTCGAGGACGACGACATCCAGCACGTCGACAACCGGGTCGACCCGACCCTCGATGCCGAGACCGTCGAGACGGAGTTGCTGCTGGCGGACCTCGAAAGCCTGGAAAAGCGCGTGCCGGCAGCGGCGAAACGCGCCACCGGCGGCGACAAGGAAGCGAAGATCACCGCCAATATCCTCGGCCAGGCGCTCGACCTGCTGCGGGAAGGCAAGCCCGCGCGGCTGACGAAGCCGAACGACGAGGAGGAAGCCCGCATCTTCCGCCAGGCGCAGCTGCTGACCGCCAAGCCGGTGCTCTACGTCTGCAATGTCGAGGAAGAATCCGCCGCGAGCGGCAACGCCCATTCCGCCCGCGTTTTCGAGAAGGCGAAAGCAGAAGGCGCCGAGGCGGTAGTCGTTTCCGCCGCGATCGAGGCCGAACTGATCGGCATGGACATGGAGGAGCGGCTAGAGTTCCTGAAGGAAATCGGCCTGGAAGAGACCGGCCTAGCCCGGGTGATCCGGGCCGGCTACGAGCTGCTCGACCTCATCACCTTCTTCACCGTCGGCCCCAAGGAAGCGCGGGCCTGGACCGTACACAAGGGTGCCAGGGCCCCCGAGGCCGCCGGCGAAATCCATTCCGACATGGAACGCGGGTTTATCCGCGCGGAAACCATCGCCTATGACGACTACGTCTCGCTTGGCGGGGAGAATGCCGCGAAGGAAGCCGGCAAGCTGCGCCAGGAGGGCAAGGACTACGTGGTGCAGGACGGCGACGTGCTGCACTTCAAGTTCAATGTGTGAAGCCTCTCAGCCGGACTTTCACGCCCCGCACTCCAGCTTTCCCGCCGAGCGGTAGACGACCCGGTCCCAGCGGTCCCGGATCGTCAGCGAACCGGGCCAGCCCACCGATTCCTCGCCGACGACTTCTCCTTCGCCCGCCCCCTTCGTGAGGCGATAGGAATGCGCCCTGCCCGCGTATGTCTCGCGCGTGCCGTAGGGAAATTCGGCGCTGCCGGCATCTGCGGCCAGCGTGACCAGCTCGCCTTCCAGCTTGACCAGACCGCGCTGGTCGATCGTGTAGAGGACCGGATCGTATCCTTCGCGCCCTTCCGGAATGAATGCGCAGCCAGCACCGAAGAACCGGCTCTGCTCGATATCGGTGAAGGCGATCGGCTCGGGCGTGACCTCCACGACCGGCGGATGACGTTCCTGCGCCTGTTCGATCTGTGCGACATCGGCGGCGTCCTGCCCGGCCCGGTCGTCGCGGTCTTCCGCCGTCCCGCAGGCGGCGAGCAGGAACAGGGCTGTCAGGGCAAACCGGCGCATCACTTCCTTCCGAACAGCTTCTCGATATCGCCGTGGGCGAGCTTCACCCAGGTCGGCCGACCGTGGTTGCACTGGCCGGAACGCGGGGTCCGCTCCATCTCGCGCAGCAGGGCGTTCATCTCGGCAACCGACAGCGCCCGTCCGGCCCTGACCGAGCCGTGGCAGGCCATGGTGGCGAGCACATGGTCGAGCTTTTCGCCGAGCAGCAGCGTATCGCCGTGCTGGGCCAGGTCGTCGGCGATGTCGCGAACGAGCGCCTGGACGTCACTCGTGCCGAGCACCGTCGGCACGGATCGCACGAGCATGGCGGCAGGTCCGAAGCGCTCCACGACAAGGCCCAGCGCGGCGAGCTTGTCGGAATTCTCCTCGATCCGATCGCAGGCCGGTTCGTCCAGTTCCACGACTTCGGGCAGCAGCAGCGCCTGCGCCGTGGCGACGGCGTCTCCGGCGCCAGCCGAGCGCAACCGTTCGAGCACGAGCCGCTCATGCGCGGCATGCTGGTCGACAATGACCAGCCCGTCCTCGGCCTCGGCGACGATGTAGGTTCCGGCGACCTGACCGCGCGCGACGCCGAGCGGATATTGCTCTGCGTCCTGCGCCGCCTCCTCCGCGGGTTCCGCCCGCGCTGCCGGAGCCATCAGGTCCTGCTCGTACCCGCGCCCAAAACCGGAAAACGCCTGCCCGGGTTCGCCGACCCGCGCAGGCTCCCGGCCGTGCTCCCGGGCGAACAGGGAGCGCAGCGATGCGGGCTCGGGCGACGGGACGATGGGCTCCGACTGCCAGTTGTCCATGGCGGACGCCGCGGGGCTCTGCGCGCTGCGCCGGCCCGACGTGTCGAGCGCGTGGCGCAGGGCCCCGACGATGAAGCCGCGCACAAAGGCCGGGTCGCGGAAGCGAACCTCGGTCTTGGCGGGATGGACGTTCACGTCCACTTCCTCCGGCGGCAGGTCAAGGAAGAGCGCCAGCACCGCGTGCCTGTCGCGGGCCAGCATATCGGCATAGGCGCCGCGCACCGCGCCGATCAGCAGCCGGTCCTTCACCGGACGCCCGTTGACGAACAGATACTGGTGATCGGCGGCGCCCCGGTTGAACGTCGGCAGGCCGGCGACGCCCGTCAGCCGCGCGGGGCCTCGCTCCGCGTCGATCAGTACGCCATCTTCGGCCAGTTCGCGGGCGACAATGCGCGAAACCCGCGCGGCCAGGGTCTCGCCCGGCTGCACCGCGAGAGTCCGCCTGCCATCATGTTCGAGAGTAAAGCCGATCTCGGACCGGGCCATTGCCAAGCGGCGCACGGTATCGAGGCAGGCGGCATATTCGCTGCGCGGCGTGCGCAGGAACTTGCGGCGCGCCGGCACGCGCGCGAATAGCTGGTCGACGCGGATGCGGGTTCCGGGCGGCAGCGCCGCAGGCTCGTCGACGGCGAGGTCGCCGTGATCGACGACCCGCCGCCAGCCTTCGTCCCTGCCGCGCACGCGGCTTTCCACCGTCAGCCGCGACACGCTGGCGATGGACGGCAGGGCCTCGCCGCGAAAGCCGAGCGTGGAAACCAGCTCGATATGCTCATCGGGCAGCTTGGAGGTGGCATGCCGCTCCAGCGCGAGCGCGATTTCCTCCGGCCCCATGCCGCAGCCGTCATCGGTGATCTCGATCATGTCCAGCCCGCCGGACGCCAATCGCACCGAGATGGATGTGCTTCCCGCATCTATCGCGTTTTCGACAAGTTCCTTGAGCGCGGAGGCAGGTCGTTCCACCACTTCGCCGGCGGCGATGCGGTTGACGAGTTCCTCGGGAAGGCGGCGTATTTCAGGCACGGTCCACAAGCTAGCGACGAACCGCCGCGAATTCGAGACGGGAAACCGCAACACTCACCCGAATTCGACACAAATTTTTGGCGTTTCTGCGACGCTTGCGTTAAGCAGCCGCCTTTCATGCGCAACAGCCGGTCAACACCTGCTGCCAATCAGGCAGTAAGTGCCCAGCAAGTTTACGGATTTTTCGATGTCTTCGATATTTTCGCGATTCTTCAAATTCGGTTCGCAGAATATGGCAATCGACCTGGGTACGGCGAACACGCTGGTCTATGTCCAGGACCGGGGTGTCGTCCTCAACGAACCGTCGGTCGTCGCGATCGAAACCATCCACGGCGTCAAGAAGGTCAAGGCCGTCGGCGACGACGCAAAGATGATGATGGGAAAGACGCCGGACAATATCGAGGCGATCCGCCCGCTGCGTGACGGCGTCATCGCCGACATCGAGATCGCCGAGGAAATGATCAAGCACTTCATCCGCAAGGTGCACGGCAAGCGCAGCCTGTTCCGCTATCCGGAAATCGTGATCTGCGTGCCGTCGGGTTCCACGTCGGTCGAGCGCCGCGCGATCCGCGATGCCGCTTCCAATGCCGGCGCCAGCCAGGTGTTCCTGATCGTCGAGCCGATGGCCGCCGCGATCGGCGCCGACATGCCGGTGACCGAACCGGTCGGCTCCATGGTCGTCGACATCGGCGGCGGTACGACGGAAGTCGCGGTGCTGTCGCTGCGCGGGCTGGCCTATACCACCTCGGTCCGGGTCGGCGGCGACAAGATGGACGAGGCGATCGTCAGCTATGTGCGGCGCCACCACAACCTGCTGATCGGGGAAGCCACCGCCGAACGCATCAAGAAGGACTACGGCGTCGCCACCGTGCCCGCGGACGGAACCGGCGAGACGATCCACATCAAGGGCCGCGACCTCGTGAACGGCGTGCCCAAGGAAATCACCATCACCCAGGCGAATATCGCGGAAGCCCTGTCCGAACCCATCGGTTCGATCATCGAAGGCGTGCGCATCGCCCTGGAGAACACGGCTCCCGAACTTGCGGCCGACATCGTCGACCAGGGCATCGTGTTGACAGGAGGCGGTGCGCTCATCAGGGGCCTCGACGAGTATCTCCGCGAAGAGACGGGCCTGCCGGTCAGCATCGCCGAGGATCCGCTGTCCTGCGTGGCGCTCGGCACCGGGCGGGCAATGGAAGACCCGATCTATCGCGGCGTGCTGATGACCGCTTGAGTTTCAGATGTAAGCGCGGCCCAGCCTGACGGTCAGGCGGCCGCCAGGAACGGAGAGAGCATTACATGGCGCCGTCCGCAAATCGGCGCTCCGGCCATTCCCGTAGGGCGCAGTACAGCACCTTCATTGCCTATTCCGCCGGCGTGCTCGGCGCTGTCATCGGCGCTGCTTTCCTTTTGGTTTCGATCTTCAATCCCGGCCTGTTTTCAGGGGCGCGGGCGATGGGCGCTGCTGCCGCCGAACCCGGCGGCGAGGTGCTTGCGGGCACAAGGCAATCGGGCCGGGGCGTTGTCGCCTCGATCGAAGGCTATTTCCGGGCAGGCAGCCAGAACGCACGGCTGAAGCGCGAGCTGCGCGAAGCGAAGGTCCGTCTCGTCGAAGCGCAGGCCGTGGCCAGCGAGAACCGTCGCCTCAAGGCGCTGCTCGGGCTGGCCGAGAAGGATTCCAAACCCGTCGTCTTCACGCAGATCACCAGTTCCAGCGCTTCCAGCACGCGGCGTTACGCCAACCTTGCGTCCGGCTCCGGGGACGGCGTGGCCGTGGGCATGCCGGTGCGAACCGAAACCGGGCTGGTCGGCCGCGTGCTCGAAGTGGGCCGATGGAGCTCACGCGTGTTGCTCGTCACCGATACCGAAAGCGTCGTGCCGGTCCGCCGGGCCCGTGACGGCCTTGCCGCCTATGCCCAGGGCCTGGGCGACGGCACCCTGCGGATCAGGCTGATCAATCTCGGCATCAACCCGTTGAAGAAGGGCGACGTGCTGGCGACTTCGGGGTCCGGCGGCCTTTATCGGCCGGGCACCGCGCTTGCAGTGGTGACGAGGGTTACGAAGGACGGCGCGGTCGCGCGGGTGCTCAGCGATCCGGCAACTGCAGAATATGTCATGGTCGAGGAAGCCTGGGCTCCTCCGCCAACGGCCGGTCCGGAGCAGGAAACCCCGGCGCCGTGAGCGGGCTGCGCCTGTTCCAGCGCAAGGGCGCGAAAGGCCGCCCTCGGATCAACCGGGTGCCGTCGCCCGCGCTTGCGCTCGGCATTCCCTGGGCCAGCGTGATGCTTGCCTCCATCGCGCCCGGCTGGTTCCTGATCGCCTCCGCCCCCGTGCTGCCGCCGTTCGGCCTGCTGATGCTGATTTCCTGGCGCCAGCTGCGGCCCGGCGTGTTGCCGATCTGGGCCGGGCTTCCGCTCGGCATGGTCGACGATCTCTACAGCGGCCAGCCGATGGGCAGCGCAATCCTGCTGTGGTCCGTCGCCTGCATCGTTCTCGACGCGGTCGAAGAGCGGCTGCCCTGGCGCAACTTCGCAACCGAGTGGCTGGTGGCAAGCGGGCTGATTTCCGCCTATATTCTGTTAAGTCTCGCGATTGCCAACATCGCAGGCGGGTCAACGCATATACTGGTAGTCGTGCCGCAGATCGTCGTTTCAGTGCTTCTCTTCCCCCTCATCGGCCGCATTGTCGCCGCTCTTGACCGCACCCGCCTGACGCCGATCGTGGAAATCGGCTGATGCCGAAGGGCACGCCCCATGTGAGCGTGGCAACGCTTCGCCTGAGCTTCGATCGACGCACGGTCGCACTGGGCGCGCTGCAAGGCGGGATCGGCGTGCTGCTCGCGGGACGGATGGGCTATCTCGCCGTCGCTCAGAACCGCAAGTACCAGCTCGAAGCCGAAAGCAACCGCGTCAACCTCACGCTGATACCGCCGCGGCGTGGCTGGATCCTCGATCGCAACGGCGCGCCGCTTGCGTCCAACCGGGCTGATTTCCGCGTCGACGTCATCCCCGACCGGATGGTCGACAGCGCGGACACGGTCGCCCAGCTCGGCGAATTGCTGCAGCTCACCGCCATCGAAATCCGCGACCTCAAGGACAAGCTGGAGGATTCGCACGGTTTCGCCCCCGTGGAAGTCGCGTCCGGTCTCGACTGGGATCGTTTCGCGGCAGTCAGCGTGCGGCTTCCCGACCTGCCGGGCGTGGTGACCCAGCGCGGCTATTCGCGATACTATCCGACCGGCCCGTCCGTCGGCCACCTGATCGGCTACGTCGGCACCGCCTCGGCGGAAGACTACGAGCAGGAGCGCAATCCGCTGCTGGTCACGCCGGGCTTCAAGATCGGCAAGGACGGCCTCGAGAAACAATTCGAGAAGACGCTGCGCGGCAAGGCCGGCGCGCGGCGTGTCGAAGTGACTGCTTCGGGACGGATCGTGCGCGACCTCGATACCCGCGACGACGTGCAGGGCGAGTCGGTCCGCCTGACGATCAACGGGCCCTTGCAGGACTATGCCGCGCGCAGGCTCGGCCCGGAATCGGGCGCCGTGGTGGTCATGGATTGCCACAACGGCGACCTGCTGTGCGCCTCGTCGATGCCCAGCTTCGACCCGAACAGCTTCTCGGACGGGATCGGCCGGATCGAATGGAAGATGCTGCGCGACGACGATCACGTCCCCTTGCGCAACAAGGTGCTGCGCGGCCTCTACCCGCCCGGATCGACCGTCAAGCCCATGGTTGCCCTTGCGTTTCTGGAAGCGGGGCTGGACCCCGAGGAAACCGCTTTTTGCGGCGGCGGCCTGCGCGTCGGCAACCGCGTCTTCCACTGCTGGAACCGCCGGGGCCACGGCCGGGTCGACATGGCCAAGGGCATCTACCAGAGCTGCGACGTCTATTTCTATCACTTCGCCCAGAAGATCGGGATGGAGAAGATTGCGGCGATGGCCCGGCATCTCGGCCTGGGAGAGGAGTTTCCGCTGCCGGTGCTGGGCCAGTCCTACGGCACCGTGCCCGATCCGGAATGGAAGCTGCGCAAGTATGAGCGCGAGTGGCAGACGTTCGATACCGTCAACGCCACGATCGGTCAGGGCTATATGCTGGTGAACCCGCTGCAGCAGGCGGTCATGACAGCGCGCATCGCCAGCGGCAGAAAAATCATGCCCCGGCTGGTCTTCGACAAGACCGCCCCCCCTGCGGAATCCCTCGGCATTCCCCAGGAACACCTCGACTACGTCCACAAGGCGATGTCGGATGTGGTCAACGGCCCCGGTACTGCAAGAAGGGCCAGGCTGCCGATCGAGGACCTGCTGCTTGCCGGCAAGACCGGCACAGCGCAGGTCGTCAGCCTCAGTGTCAGCAGCGGCAAGAGCGGCCCCTGGAAATACCGCGACCACGGGCATTTCGTCTGCTTCGCGCCGTTCGACAAGCCGCGCTACGCCTGCGCGGTGGTGATCGAGCATGGCGGCGGCTCCAGCGCCGCCTATCCGGTCGCGCGCGACGTGATGACCTATCTGTTCGATCCGAAGAAGGCGATGGAAGTCCTGACCGGGCTCGAAGAAGGGTGGGGCGGCACCGCGCAGGAACGGATGGATGCCAAGTACAGCGCCTACGCCGCCGAATTTGGCGAAAGCGCGCCGAAAGTGGGCGAAGCAGCCGCGGAACGCGCGGTGACGGAAAACGAGCAGTCCGGCTCCGCACCTGACCAGCCGATCGTTCGCGAGGCGCAGGCGCCGAGGCCCGAACCGGACAGCGGCACGCTCGTGCCCGACAGTGACGGGCCACGAGCAACTCCGACTCCGCAGCAGGCCCCCTCCCCGTCGGCGGCCACAACGCCAACCGCCAGCCCGAGGCCCGCCGAATGAACCGCTCCATCGTTCCCGAGCCGGTCGCGCGCCAGCCCTGGCAGATCATCCTGCCGCTTGTCGCGCTCGTCGCGCTGGGCTCCGCCGTCCTCTATTCCGCTTCGGGCGGGCATTTACAGCCGTGGGCGCTGACTCATTTCCTGCGCTTCGCGGTGTTCCTGGCCATGGCCCTGATCATGGCGCGAATTCCGCGAGACCTCTTCAAGATGGCCGCCTATCCGATCTACGGGGCGATCATCGTGCTGCTGGTGCTGGTCGAGCTGCTCGGCGCGATGGGCGGCGGCAGCCAGCGGTGGCTCAATCTGGGCTTCATGACGCTGCAGCCGTCGGAATTGATGAAACCGGCGATCGTGCTGGTCCTAGCTCGCTTCTACGGCAGCCTGCCTGCAGGCGTAACGGCTAGCTGGCGCGGTCTCGCTCCGGCTGCGGGCCTCGTTGCCCTACCCGCCGCCCTCGTCCTGCTGCAGCCGGATCTGGGAACGGCGCTGGCGATCTGCTTCGCCGGCGGCGTCGTGATGTTCCTGGCGGGCCTGCCGCTGCGCTGGTTCGTCGGCGCGGGCCTGGCAGGCGCGGTAGCTGCGCCCCTCGCGTTCTTCGCGGTGCTGCACGACTATCAGCGCAGGCGGGTGACCACCTTCCTCGATCCCGAAAGCGACCCGCTCGGAGCAGGCTATCACATCACCCAGTCCAAGATCGCGATCGGCTCGGGCGGCATCATGGGCAAGGGCTTCGGCAACGGCTCGCAAAGCCATCTCGAGTATCTGCCCGAAGCGCACACCGATTTCGTCTTCGCGACGATGGCCGAGGAATGGGGCATGCTGGGCGGGCTTTTCGTGCTGTTCGTCTTTGCGATCGTCCTCAACTGGGGCATCCGCGTGGCGCGGGGCGGAACCGACCGGTTTTCACGCCTGCTCGCGGCCGGCATGACGATGACGATCTTCTTCTACATCGCCGTGAACCTGATGATGGTGATGGGCCTCGCCCCGGTTGTCGGCATTCCGCTACCCTTCATGAGCCATGGCGGCTCGTCGATGATGACGGTCATGATCTGCGTCGGCGCGATCATGGCGGTCGACCGCTGGCGGCAGCGTCCGACCGGGCTCACTTGAAAAATTTGTCGCGAATCCCCTTTTAACGGGGCGAGCAATCGCTATAGGAGGCCCTCCCGCCGATTCGGCAGGCCTTCCAAGGCCAGTGTGGACGCATAGCTCAGTTGGTAGAGCAGCTGACTCTTAATCAGCGGGTCCTAGGTTCGAGCCCTAGTGCGTCCACCATTTTTCAGACATTTACCGATGATCGGGCGGCACATCCGTGCCGCATGGATCAGGAAGACTGTTCGGGCGGCTGCTGGACGAGACGGAAGGCCTTGCAGTTGGTCAGGTCGCGCCAGAAGGCCATGCCCTGATAGCGCTGGCACAGATCGGGCGGCAGGATCGTCTCCCGCCTGCGCGGCTCGACCTTGCGGTGGACCCGGTGCAGTCCGCGCACGCCGAGCTGCGTGTCGAACTCGGGCGCGTCATATTCGACATTGTCGAAATCGTGCTCGAAATATTCCTCGCCCAGGAACTGGTAGAGCAGCTTCAGCACGTCCGCCGGTTCGGACACGAGCAGGTCATAGTCGACGATCAGCAGATGCTCGGCATGATCGCTCCAGCAAGCCTCGCGCAGGGCGTGATAGGGAAAACCGACCAGCCGGTTGGCGTGCGCCAGCGCCTCCAGCCGCGTGTAGACGGTGGCGCGCTCGGCCGGGTTGTTGAACAGGGCGGTGTTCTCGAAAGCGTCGGCGCGGAACTGGCGCTCGAGCGAATCCATGATCCAGGCGATGTCGCGCACGCAGCAGATGACTTTCGCATCGGGAAAGACCTGCAGCAGGGCGGACAGCTTGGCCGTCCAGGCCCGGTTGGTATCGAAGATGACCTCTTCTTCGTGATTGCCGTAATAGCTGTCGAACAGGCCCTTCAGCAGCCGGCGGCGCTGCTCCGTGCTGACCATCGTCGAAAGCTCGGATCCGGCCGAGACCTGAGACACCATGCCTTCGAACAGGGTTGCGACCGGAGAGGACATGCCGGCGTGAAACCGCGGGTTCTGGCGCAGCAGTGCGGCAAGCAGCGTAGAACCAGAACGCGGCAGTCCTGAAATGAAATGAAATTTCGAGGCCATATCCTACAGAATTGTTGCAATGATGCATCAGCGATCCATTTGCATGGATCATTCCTTTGCTCCGGGATCAAGCAGTATAATCGATTACTGCAAAATTTTCCGGGCTTCCGGTTGCATAGTCACTGCCGACCCTTCAACGTCCCGCGCGGGTGGCTGCTTCTCGTGTAGAGTCGAATATCCGAACAGTCGACCGGCCGCCTGCCGAGCATGCGAACAACATCACAGAGGCGGCGATGGCCAACTATGTCGTAACCACGATCGCGGACGAAATCGATGCAATGGCGAGCGTCGCCTCGCCGGGTGGGTCGGGCCTCAGCCTGCGCGAGGCGATCATCCTCACCAACGCAAATCCGGGCGCCGACACGATCACTTTCGCCAGCGGCATGGGCGAGGCCTTTGAGGGCGGCGGCGCGATCGTCCTGACCAACGGCCAGCTCAGGGCGACCGGTGAAGTGACTATCGACGGCGATGTCGATGGTGACGGCAGGCCCGACGTGACCATCGACGCGCAGATGAATTCCCGCGTCCTCGAGACGTCGGCCGACACCACCCTGCGCGGCCTGGTGCTGACGAACGGCCGGTCCCCAGGATACGCGTCTGGTGGCGCGGTTCGTTCCCAATCTACGCTGACAATCGAGGACAGCGTCGTTTCGAACAGCGCGACATACGGTAACGGTGGCGGGATCTTCTCCACCGGCGCCGTCACCATCACAGGTTCGACGATCAGCGGGAACAGCACTGCCTCGATGTACAGCGGCGACGGCGGCGGGGTCTGGACCAACGGCGCAACGATCATGCTCATCGGCAGTACGGTGACGGGCAACAGCGCCGATGGTTCAGGAGGTGGAGTCGGATCCGAAACCGGCGACATCGCGCTTGTCAATTCCACGGTCAGCGGGAACAGCGCGGGCCGTACCGGCGGGGGTATCTACACCTACGGCTACATCGCTTTGACCAACAGCACGGTTACCGGGAACACTGCCGGCCAAATGGTCGTCAAGGGCGGGGGAATTTTCAGCAACAGCGATGTGGCGCTCTACAACAGCATCGTTTCGGGCAACTTTGCCGGGGGCAATACAGTCACTGACAACATCATAATCTACAACCCGGACGACTCCATCATAAACAACAACTCGATCGTCGCCGGCGATGCCAGTCAGATCTTCGCCCACACGTTCGAATTCGGAAATTCCGGCTATTACGGCGGCGTGGCGATGAACAATGGCGGGCCGGTTCCGACCGTCGCGCTGAAAGCCGATATTTCGAACCCCGCGCTCGACTTCGGCGAGGACGGCGACGGGCCGGGCAGCGACGCGCGCGGTCTGGCATATTATGACGCCGCGGGCGTGATGAACAACGGCGCCAACATTTCCGATGCCGGCGCTTACGAGCTGCAGATCGCAGAATCGCTCGTCGTCACCACCACCGACGATGTCGTCGACCTCTTCGACGGCGAGACCTCGCTGCGCGAGGCGATCATGCTCGCCAACGCCATCGACGGCCCCGACACCATCACTTTCGCCAGCGGCATGGGCGAAGCCTTCGAATTCGGCGGAACGATCGCGCTGGATTCGGGTCAGCTCGTCATCTCCAGCGACATCACCATCGACGGCGATATCGACGATGACGGCATTCCCGACGTTACCGTCATTGCCGACACCGGCAGACGCGTGTTTCTTGTCAGCGGCGGCACTTCGACGATCCATGGCATGGAGATCACCGACGGCTCGATTGAGGATGGCGCCAATATCCGCGTCAACGGCGGCGCGACGCTCCACCTGTCCAACAGCAGCGTAAGCAGCGGCACGGCGATCACCGGTGGTGGAATCCTGATCGACACTGGCGCGACGGTGCATGTCACCAACAGCACTGTCAGCGGAAACAGCGCCACTGGCTTTGGCGGAGGCATCGCCAACTTCGGCTCCGCGACGCTGACCAACAGCACCGTCAGCGGAAACAGCGCCGGCGATGATGGTGGCGGGCTCAGCAATTACGGCACGGTGGTGCTGACCAATACCACGATCAGCGGAAACAGCGCCGATGCCTTTGGTGGCGGCATCCTCAACAACGGAACGGCAGCGCTGACCAATACCACGATCAGCGGAAACTACGCGATGGTCGAAGGCGGTGGCTTCTACCGCCGGGGAGGCACCCTTACTCTGACCAAGAGCATCGTTCTGGGCAACGATGCAGATTCCAGCGGCCCCGAGTACGAAGGCGGGTACACGGACGGCGGATCGAACATCACCATGGGCACCCCCGGCGATGTCTTCGCCGCAATCGACATGGTGAACGGCAGCATGATCGGTGGCCTGCTTGCCGACAATGGCGGGCCGGTGCAGACCGTGGCGCTCAAGGTCGATCCGTCCAACCCGGCGCTCGATGCATCGGACGGCACCGCGCCGGCGACGGATGCGCGCGGCGTTGACCGCTTCGACCAGCCCGGGATCGGCAACGACGGCTCAAATTTCGCCGACCTCGGCGCGTTCGAGGCCCAGGAAGCGCAGTCTCTGGTCGTTACCACCGAGATGGACGTCGTCGATCCGACCGACGGGCTGACCTCCCTGCGCGAGGCAATCGCTTTCGCCAACGATACGATTGCGGGCGACCTGGACGACGGCGATGCCGACAATGACGGCTTCGCCAACGACACGATCACTTTCGCGCATGGTGTCGGTGAAGCGTTCGAGAACGGCGGCACGATCTACCTTTCGCAGCTCATGGAACTGGTCGTCACCAGCGACATCACCATCGAAGGCGACCTCGACGATGACGGCGTGCCGGACGTCACCGTCGACGCCAATTCGGCCATGGGCATGGACGATGCCGCAAGCCGCGTGTTCGCATTCGCGGCGGGAATCAGCGTGATCGACGGCCTGACGGTCACCGGCGGCGAAGCCGGGATGGCCTTGGGCGGCGGCGCCATTGTGGGGTCCGGCACCAATGTCACGTTTCGGAACAGCCTCGTCACCGGCAACCACGCCAAATACGGCGGCGGCCTCGATTCGGGCTTCGGCGGAACGCTGACGCTCGAGAACACCACTGTCAGCGGAAACGTCGCCAGCTATCACGGCGGGGGGATCTTTACATCGGGAACCACGCTGACGCTGACCAACAGCACCGTCAGCGACAACACCGCGGCATTGAATGGCGGTGGCGTGTTCAACAATCAGGGCACGGCCGCGCTGACCGACAGCACCGTCAGCGGCAATATGTCCGGCAATCACGGTGGCGGGATAAACCAGAACGAAGGCAGTCTGACGCTGACCAACAGCACCGTCAGCGGCAACGACGCGGGCGAAGGCGGCGGGATCTACGTCACTGACGCCACCGCGATGCTGACCAACGTCACGCTCAGCGGAAATACCGCCACCAGCGGCGGCGGGGGCGGTATCTACGGCTATTATGCCGACGTAACGCTGAAAAACAGCACCGTCAGCGGCAATTCCGCGACATCGCGCGGCGGCGGTATCTACGGCTATTATGGCAGCACGACGCTGACCAACAGCATCCTGCTGGGCAACGATGCGCCCACCGCCCCCGATTTCCACAACGGCGGCACCTTCTTCGTCAATACTAACGGGATTTCGATCGTCGGCGTTGAAGACTCTGCGGACATCTTCGCCGCGATCGATCCGATGACCGGCGGCGGGCTGCTCGCCAACAACGGCGGGCCGGTGCAGACGATTGCCCTGCTTGCCGATACGCTGAACCCTGCAATCGATGCCAGTGACAACGCTACGGCAACGTCCGAGGATGCGCGAGGCGCGCCGATTTTCGATACACCCAAGGTCGATGTCGCGACGTCGGCCCGCGACATCGGCGCGTTCGAGCTGCAGGTTGCGGATTCACTGATCGTCACCACGACGGCCGATGATGTCGATCCCTTCGACGGCGAGACGTCGCTGCGCGAGGCGATCATGTTCGCCAACACCGTCGACGACGCGGACGGCGACGGCAGCAGCAACGATACCATCACCTTCGATCTCGTCGCGATGGGCAGCGGCACGATCGTCCTGACCAACGGCCAGCTCGAGGTAACGGAAAACGTGACCATCGACGGCGATGTCGACGGTGACGGCACGCCGGACGTCACCGTGGATGCGGCCGGCAACTCGCGCATCCTCAATACCACGGCCGACACCACCCTGCGCGGCCTGACCCTGACCGGCGGCTATACTTTATCGTCAGGCGGCGGCGTGCGCGCGACGGGAAGCGCTGCCCTCACCATCGAAGACAGCATGGTCAGCGGAAACAGCTCCGCCAAAGGCGGCGGGATCTACAGCTACCTTGGCGGTGTGACGCTGACGAACAGCACGGTCAGCGGAAACAGCACGACGGGGCCCAATGCCGACGGCGGAGGGATATTCAGTCTCTCAAACGATGTTATGCTGACCAACAGCACGGTGAGCGGAAACAGCACGGCCGGGGTCAGTGCCGACGGCGGCGGGATATACAGCTTGAGCGGCGCTGTAACGCTGACCAACAGCACGGTGAGCGGAAACAGCACCGCCGGGATCTATGCCGAAGGCGGCGGGATTGCCAGCTTGTTCGGCAGTGTGATGCTGACCAACAGCACGGTGAGCGGCAACAGCACCGCCGGAGCAGATTCCCCGGGCGGCGGGATATACATCGTCGCCGGCGATGCGGCGCTGACCAACAGCACGGTGAGCGACAACAGCACCGCCGGAGCAGATTCCCCGGGGGGCGGAATATACGGCATCCTGGGTGACCTTGCGCTAATCAACAGCACGGTCAGTGGCAACAGCACCGCCGGCGCCGGTTCTCTTGGCGGCGGGATACACAGCGACGACGGCACCATAATGCTGACCAACAGCATCGTGCTGGGCAATGTCACCAATTATACGGGGCTCGGGGGCGACGAGATCGACGGAACCGTCAACCAGATCGGCCCGAACATCATCGGCGGCGTCGATCCTTACACGGTGTCCGATGTCTTCGCCGCCACCGCCGAGGTGATCGATGCCTTCAGCATGGCGACCGGCGTGTTCGCGGGCGTACTCGCCGACAATGGCGGACCGGTGCAGACGATTGCGCTGCTGGCCGATGAGGACAACCCGGCGCTCGATGCCGGCGACGACACGCTCGATCCCGATACGGATGCCCGCGGCCTGCCGCGGCTCGACTTGCCGGGGATCGCCAACAACGGCGCGAACTTCTCCGATCTCGGCGCTTTCGAGATCCAGACGGAGGTCAACGTCACGCCCACCGCGCCGGCGACCAACAGCATTGTCATCAATGAGGACGTTTCCACCGGGCCGGTCGACATCGGCGCCAGCGATGCGAACGGCGACATGCTGGCCTACAGCCTCAAGCCGGGCTTCGAGCCTTCGCTGGGCAGCGTGAGCTTCGTGGACGGGAACTTCATCTACGATCCCGACCTCGACATAAGCGGCGCCGACGGCTTCACCATCCTGATCGACGACGGCATTGCCCCGCCGATCGAGCAGGTCGTCACCATCACGATCCTGCCGGTGAACGACGATCCGGTTGCTGGCGACGACGCCGTGGTGACGGCGGAAGATGTTGCTGCGGTGATCGATGTGCTTGCGAACGACACGGATGTGGACGGCGGGGCGCTGGAAGTCGTCTCGCACACGCTGCCGGCGAACGGCACGCTGGTCGACAACGGCGACGGCACCTTCACCTACACGCCGGATGCGAACTACTTCGGCCCGGACGGCTTCGACTACGAGATCTCGGACGGCAGGGGCGGGATGGACACGGCCCATGTCTCGATCACCGTGACGCCGGTAAACGATCCGCCGACCGCCCTCGCCTCGAACATGGTGGTGACCGACGAGGACACGCCTTCGGCCCCGGTGCCGATCGAACCCTCCGATGTCGAGAGCACCAGCTTTACCTACAGCCTGATCGCTTCGTCGCTGCCCACCAGCGGAACGGTCGCCTTCATCGGCGACAGCTTCGTCTACACCCCCTTCCCCGATGTGAACGGCGCGGACAGTTTCAGCTTCTTCGTCGACGACGGCGAGTTCGGCTATTTCCGCCAGGACGTGACCGTCACCATCAACCCGGTGAACGACGATCCGGTTGCGGGTGACGATGCCGCCGCCACCGATCAGGACCTGCCGGTCGACATCGCCGCGGCCGACCTGCTCGCCAACGACAGCGACATCGACGGCGATGCGCTCACGGTGACGGGCGTGTCGGGCGCGGTGAACGGCACGGTCAGCCTGATGGGCACGACCGTGACGTTCACGCCCGATCCCGGGTTCTTCGGCGTGGCCGGCTTCGACTACGCGATCTCTGACGGCAATGGCGGGACAGACACCGCCCATGTCACCGTCACCGTCGCCGAGTTCGTCAGCAACCACCCGCCGGTGGTGGCGCCCGACAGCCAGGCGCTGGCCACCATCGAGGGCATTGCCGTCGCCTTTGCGGTGACGGCGAGCGACGCCGACGACGATCCGGTCACCATCGCGCCGGGCACGCCGGCCAACGGCATGGTCGTGGACAATGGCGACGGGACCTTCACCTACACGCCCGACCCCGGTTTTTCCGGCACCGACATGTTCACCATGCTGGTGTCCGACGGCAACGGCGGCATGGACGAGCAGGCGGTCACGGTAACGGTCAAGGACATCCCCGACGGCATCGACTGGCGCCTGTTCGCCGCCGACGGCTGGGCGGGCACGGTCGGCGGCACCGGCACGGTGATCGGCACGGGCGCCTTCCAGTCGGTCAAGGTGCTGGACCTTCCGGGCACGGTCAGCTTCGATGCCTCGTTCAACGGCGGCGAGGATTTCATCTGCCTGGTCGGCAATGCCGCGAACTGGAGCGTGGTGCGCTCGGGCTCCACCGCGATCCTGTTCGACGGCGATACCTGCGTCGTGATCCCGGTGGGCGATGCCGGCATGCTGGTCGGGTTCGACGACGGCAACCGCACGCTGGCCTACGACGAGCTGGCCGAAAGCATGCGGATCGGCGACCAGTTCTTCGCCGACACGCTGGTGCCCGTCGGCGCCCCGGCGCAGGGCTTCGACACGCCGCTGGTCGAAAATCCCGATGCGCTGGCCCGGCTGTTCCTGGCCGAAGGCGGCAACGCCTGGATAGGCGGCGATCTCGAGATATTCGGGACCAACGGTGCCGAGCAGCTTACCGTGCTTTTCGGCGAGGCCAGCCTCGGCCCCTCGTTCAACATCGGCAACGACCTGCTGTTCCTCGAGCAGCCCGGCGGCGACTTCACCGCCGCGCGCTCGGGCTCGCGGGCGCTGTTCGACAGCGCGACGACCGACCTGTCGGTCCCGGTCGGAGAAGCCGGCATGGCCGTCACCTTCGCCAACGCCACCGCAACCCTCGCCTACGATCCCATGGCCGACGCCATCCTCATCGGCACCCAGACCATCGACACAACTCCCATGCCGCTGACGTTCGCTTGAACGGCAAATTGTCCGGTCTCTCGCGATCGCGGGCATCGAGGGAGGAACGGTCCGCGACCGGGGTGGTCACGCTTTCGATCCGTTCACCTGGGAACATTCTCCGTCGGGAACGATTGTCACATCTGCAAACTCGCCGAAAGCGGAGGAGTGTCAGATGTCCGAAGATCGCGTCACAACCGTTGAAACGCCCGAAGGGCAGGTCAGCCACACGACAATCGTCACCGAGAAAGGCGGCGGAAAGAGCGGCAGCGGCTGGCTGATCGCCATTGCCCTGCTCATCGCCGTCGTGGCGGGCTTCTTCCTGCTGACCCAGATTTCCCAGGTGGAAGCGGTCAAGGACAACGCCATTGCCGATGCCGCTTCCGAAGTCGGAAACGCCGCCCAGAAGGTCGGCAATGCCGCCCAGGACGTGGCCGACGAAGTGACCCGGTAACGGGCCACGCCTGTTCGGTGCATTCGCCATGCAAAGCCCCGTTGGCATCGACCCGATTTCCCGGAACCACGCGGCGCCGCGCGGTGCCCGTGGTTGCGACACGACCGGGCAAGCGGACGCCGGCTCCACAGCGATCCTCAAAGAGGGCGAAACCTGCTGGAAGCTGGCCCATGCCGACAGGCTGTCGTTCATAGTCGATGCCGCCGATTATTTTGCGGCCGCCAAGGAAGCCATCGCCAGCGCGCGCTCCGCGGTCTATCTGATCGGCTGGGATTTCGATCTGCGCATTAGGCTGGAACCCGACAACCCGGAGCCTTCGCTTCCTGACGAACTCCGCCGATTCCTGGTCCATACGGTGGACCGGCGCCCGGACCTGAAGATCTACATCCTGCAATGGGACGGGGCGATGATCGCCAATATCGTCCGCCAGGTCGTGCCGTTCATGATGCTGCGGATCGGACGCGGCGACCAGTTGCGCTTCCGGCTCGACAGCAAGCATCCGGCCGGCGCCTGCCATCACCAGAAGATCCTCGTCGTCGACGATGCCATTGCCTTCTGCGGCGGGATAGACATGACCCGGGGACGGTGGGACACGCGCGAGCACCGGGCCAGCGACAAGTTTCGCAGGGCGCCCGACGGAACCCAGACGCCGCCCTGGCACGACATGACCATGGCGGTCGACGGAGACGCGGCCAGGGAGCTTGGCAGGCTCGCGCGGGAACGCTGGCAACGGGCCACCGGCGAAGAGCTGCCCGAACCCCATGCCGCCCGCGAGGTGTGGCCGAAGAACCTGCAGGTTTCCTGCCGGGACACCGATGTCGGCATCGCCCGGACAATGCCCGCTCTTGCCGACAGGGACCCGGCGCACGAGATCGAGCATCTCTGGCTGGCGGCGATCGCTGCCGCGCGCCGCTCGATCTACATCGAAAACCAGTATCTGGCCTCCAACTCGATTACCGACGCGCTGATAAACAGGCTGAAGCAACCCGACGGTCCTGAAATCGTGATCGTGCTTCCCAGCTCGGCGGAGAGCTGGCTCGAGCAGGAGGTGATGGACAGCGCGCGTGCCGACAATCTCGCCAGACTGCGCAACGCGGACAGCCGTATGCGGCTTGCCGCCTATTACCCGGTGAACGGCGCGGGCGACGACATCTACGTCCACGCAAAGGTGCTGGTCGTCGACGACCGGTTGATCAGGGTCGGTTCGTCCAACATGTCCAACCGGTCGATGAATCTGGACAGCGAATGCGATCTCGCGATCGAGGCAGGCCCCGGAGACGACGCCACGGCCCAGGCCATTGTCGAGCTGCGCGATTCGCTTGTCGCGGAGCATCTGGGGATGAGCCGCGAGGCGTTCGCCACCCAGCTCGAGAGGCATGATCACAGCCTCTCGAGAGCGATCGAGTCGATCAGGACGCGCATTCCAAACCCGACATTGCACCCGCTGCCGGTCGAGGAGTTGAACGGCGGCGAAGAGGCCATCGCCCGCAGCGACTTGCTCAATCCCGAAGAGCCTTCCGATTCAGGCAAGCGTGTCGCTCAGTTTCTCAGCCAGCTGGGCAAGCGGTTTTCAGACCTGGCTTCACGGACCATCGCGAGTTTGCGGGTGGCGAAGCCAGCCGCACAGCAGGGGACGCTGCCGGATCCCTCGGACCGTTGATGCTCGTGATGGCGCGGGAACAAACCCGCCGCGCTGCCGTTTCATCAGCATCAACATGCGGAGGTAACTGAAATGACACTCATTCTGGTTCTGATCGTCGGCGGAATCATCGGCTGGCTCGCAAGCCTGGTCATGAACACCGATGCGCAGCAGGGCATCTTCCTGAACATTGTCGTCGGCGTTGTCGGCGCACTCATCGGCGGTGTGCTCATCACCCCCCTGATCGGCGGAGCGCCGATCACCAGCGGTTCCTTCGATCTCATGTCGCTCCTGACGTCGTTCCTGGGCGCAGTGATCCTGCTCGCGGTCATCAACCTTGTGCGCCGCGGTTCGGTGCGCTGACGACAATCCGGGAAGCCTGACGGGGTGGGGCCTATGCAGACAACCGATGCCGAAGGGCGGCATGCGACGAGCGTGTCGCCCTTCGCCTATGCAGAAGCGCGAAACCACCGCCTTCAAGACGGGATGAGGCGTTCGAGCCGACCCGGCCGGAATGGCGACACGTCATGGACCAGGATCGCGGTTCGAAACTGCGCCAGCCTCCGCCTTGCCATGATCGGACGCCAGGAGCTGCGCGAGTTCGGCTCGTCCTCTGGCAACGCGGCTCCTTATCGTGCCGATGGCGCATTCGCAGATCTCTGCCGCTTCCTCGTAAGTGAAACCTCCGGCGCCTACCAGTACGACAGCCTCGCGCCTTTCCGGCGCGAGCTTCTGCAGCGCTGCATCCATGTCGGAGAGATGCACCCGTGCCTCCTGCTCGGCCGGAGCGACGAGCAGGCGTTCGGCAGCAGCGGGATCCATCGCCTGTTGCTTCCCGCTGCGGCGCAGCTCGCTGATGAAGTGATTGCGCAGGATGGTGAACGTCCAGGAACGTATGCTGGTCCCGGGCTCGAAACGCCCGCGGGACGCCCAAGCCTTCACCATTGTCTCCTGCACAAGGTCGTCGGCATAGTCCCGGCGGCCGCAAAGGCCTCTGGCAAAAGCGCGAAGCTGGGGCAGGACCTCGATCAGCGAATGCTTGAAACTGTCGGCGGAATCGAGGGAGGCCTCGCCGTCACTTTGCGCCATCGTCGTCCAGCTTCTTCAGGAGTTCGTCGAAGCTGTCGGGCAAGGGTTCGTCGACGACGGAGTTATAGAGTTTCCGGAGACCCTCGGCCCAGTCCGGCTCATCCTTGCCTTTCGGCCGGGATTTGCTGCCGAGCTTACCCGAAGCCTTCTCCTGTGATTTGCGTCGATCCAACGCGACCTCCGTGTGCTAAGGCGCAATCTCGTGGGAACATCGGGTCCCGTCAAGCGCCTCTATTGCGTGTCCGCACTTGTGCAACAGCCCAGGATGCGCTTGGTTTCCTCAGGACAGATGCCGTCGATGCCGCATACGGAACCGGGCAGGCCGAACTGGCCCGGAGCATCGCCAGGGCGCATGCAGGTTGATGATGGACAAAGCACTCTTGGCCCGCGTCCAGAAACAGGCGTGGTTTCACAAATATCCGCGCGGCTGGCCGCTCATGCTGCTGGTTATTACCCTTGTCGCCACGGCACTGGCCGTGATGGCGATCGAAAGGGCCGAGGACCAGCGCGAACAGCTGGAGCTGGACCGCAATTTCACCGAGATCGCTTCGGGCCTGCAAAGGCGGGCGGCGGAGCACACCGCGGTGTTGCGGGCCGGCGCGTCGCTTTTTGCGACCAGCGATGCCGTCACCAAGGAGGAATTCACCGAATTCGCGTCGGACCTCATCGAGGCGGATTACCAGAGCGGATCCCTGGGCCTGGGTTGGGCGGAATGGCTCGACGTGGATGCGGTACCGAATTTCGAAGCGGCAGTCCGCGAAGCCGAAGAAGCACATTTCGTGGTTCATCCGCTACCGCAGCCGGGGCAGTTCGTTTCAGTGCCGATCATGTATCTGGAGCCGCTTTCCGCCCCCAACCGGAAAGCCATCGGCTACGACATGTATTCCGAAAGCGTGCGCCGCGCGGCGATGGACCGCGCCATACAGCTCGGACGACCGGTTGCATCGGGCAAGGTTCATCTCGTCCAGGACCTCGACGATCCCGGCGCGGTCGGGTTCCTGATCTACATGCCGGTTTTCAAGGAGGCCGGCGGCCGCCGCTTAATCAAGGGCTTCGTATACAGCCCGTTCCGTGCCGGAGAGTTTCTGGATTCCGCGGCCGAGCTGTTCCGCAACCGCCCGGTCGAGATCGCGATCTACGACGGCAAGGAAGAACCCGAGCATTTGCTGGCCTGGCGCAAGCTGTCGGGCCACGACAACCTGTCGATGGCTCGCAGAATCACGGTCGGGGACCGCGACTGGATCCTGCGGGTCAGCAGCAAGAAGGAGACCGTCCTGTCGCCGGTCGCGCTGGCGACCCTGTTTTTCGGCGCCATCCTCGGCCTGCTTCTCATGGTGGTAGGCATGCTCATCATCAACCGGGCAGCAGAAGACCGCAAAGTGCTCGAATGGCTTTCGCGCCAATCCGCCATCCGGGATTCACTGACGCGCGAGCTCAATCACCGGGTCAAGAACACCCTCGCCAACGTGCTGTCCATCGTGTCACTCACGCGTCGCCGCTCCAAGGACATTGACGAGTTCGCGGAAAGCCTGACCGGTCGCATCCGCGCGCTTTCGGCCACCCACGACCTGCTCTCGCAAAGCAACTGGACCGATGCCCTGCTGGGCGAAGTCATCCGCAACGAGCTTGCCCCCTACCTGCAGGACACCGAAAAACACGTCGAACTATCCGGCCCCGAAGTCCGGCTGGCACCCAACGACGCAATGTCTCTGGGCCTTGCCATCCACGAGCTGGCGACGAACGCCGCCAAATACGGCGCCTTGTCGAACGACGCGGGAAGAATCGCCATCGAATGGCAGATGCTCTCACCCGACCTGGTCGAGGTCTACTGGCGCGAATCCGGAGGCCCGCCGGTAGTCCCGCCCTCTCGCCGCGGCTTCGGACGAGACCTGATCGAGAAGATCGTCGCGCATGAGCTTGGATCGCAGGTCGACCTGCAATTCAATCCCGCCGGAGTGGAGTGCAAGCTGAAGGTGCCGGTGAGGAAATCGCTCACCTTCTCCCTGCGCAAGGGAGACCGGAAGGAACCGGCGGACTGACTGTCCCGGCTGTTGTGCCCTTTGCGACCTAACCCAGCGGCTTGCTCGTACCGAAAAAGAGCGCCTGGCCGATCGCTGCCCGGACGGTTTCTTCCCGGAAGGGCTTGGTCACCAGATATGTCGGTTCCGGCCTTTCCCCGGTAAGCAGCCTTTCGGGATAGGCACTGATGAAGATCACCGGGACATCGCCGAAGGAGAGCAATTCCTCGACGGCTTCGATCCCCGAACTGCCGTCGGCAAGTTGAATGTCGGCCAGCACCAGACCGGCCGGGCTGCGGGAGAAGATCTCCACGGCCTGGCTGTGGGTAGCGGCAGTGCCGACAACCGTGTGGCCCAGATCGGCCACGATTTCCTCGAGCTGCATGGCGATCAGAGGCTCATCCTCGATGATCAGCACCTCGGTCGCCGCGCTGCTGTCGATCTCCTCGATCGCCTGCGATACCAGCGCTTCGATTTCGTTCTCCGAAAGCTCCAGGATCGTCGCGGCTTCCGCGTTGGAGAATTCCTCGAGCGTGGTCAGGAGCAGGGCCTGCCGGTGCGCCGGAGTGATGTTTGCGAGACGCGTCTGGACCGCCTCCTCCCGCACACCCGCTTCGCGATCCGGATCGGATACGTCGACATGGCCGGATGACCAGATACGGTTAAACGCCGCGTAAAGGGGAATACGCCCTCCGCCGATGCGGTCGCGCAGGTCTGGATCGGCCAGCGCCGCTTCCAGGGTGGCCCGGACATAAGTGTCGCCGGCCGACTGCGATCCGGTCAGCGCGCGTGCATAACGACGAAGGTAGGGAAGATTGGCGCCAATCTCATCGGCTACGGACATATGTGCCTCAAATGTTCCTTTTCCGGTGTTCTAGCGCATCCTCTACCTTTGCCAACCTCGGAAATGCCTCGGCAGGCGGTGAATCGCCACTTCCCGGGGAATACCCGGCTTCGGCCGGAGCCTTTCATGCGGGCCTGTCCAAGCGCCGGAAAAGAAATTTCGGTTTTCCGGGAACTCAATCATGGGCCGCGCGTTTTCCTGCCATCACCACCGGCCCTCCATCCCACCCCCCGCGTCCGGTGGTGTCCGATCCCAAGGCCTCCGCATCGTCCATCGAATGCGGAGGCCTTTTTTTCGCCACCTCAGAAGCGAGCCTCTTGCAGCGGGAAGCCACTGTAATCCCGATAGAAATCCCCCACCGGGGACATTCAACGAAGATTCCGGGAACTTTTTTCGGCGCGATTGCGTTCGCCCTTTTGACACAACCTAACGGAGAGTCAGAGATGGCGGACGAAACAATGGTTCTCGAAGAAGACGCGGACAGTACGAAGCGGACGCTGAGCGACCGCGACTTCAAGCGCGCGCTGGTTGACGTAGCCCCTCACCTGCGTGCTTTCGCGCGGGGCCTGTGCGGCTCCCCGGACCGCGCAGACGACCTTGCCCAGGAAGCCATGCTGCGCGCTTGGGCCGCCAGGGAACGCTTCGCCGCCGGAACCAATTTCCGCGCCTGGACTTTCACCATCCTCCGCAATTTCTTTTACAGCGAAGCGCGCCGCAGCCAGTTTCACGGCGAATACGACGAAGCGGTCGCCGAACGCATCCTGAAAGCGCCCGCGTCTCAGGAAGACGCGCTGGACCTCGCCGACGCGCTGCGCGCGCTGCAATCGATCCCCGAGACCCACCGGGAAGCGCTCATGCTCGTCGTCGGCGCCGGCATGTCCTACGAGGACGTCGCCGAAATCTGCGGGATCGCGCTGGGCACGGTGAAGAGCCGCGTATCGCGCGCGCGGGCCATGCTCGAAGAAATCATCGAGGAGGGCCATCTGCCCTTGCCGCGCAGCAAGTTCATTCTCGATGGCAGCGCGATCGAGGCGTTTTTCGCGGAGCTTACCCGGATCGCCAACAGCAACGGAGATATCGCGCTCGCGGCTTGAGCCGGCACATTCGAGGTACCCAGAGATTACAGGATGTCTGCAAGGATTCTAATAGTTGAAGACGAAGCACTCGTAGCGCTCGAACTCGAAGAGCTGCTGACGGATGCAGGCTATAAGGTTATCGGCATGGTGGCAGACCAGGCCTCTCTGCGTTCCATATGCGAGCAGCCCGAATTGGCGCTGGTCGACGTGAACCTGCGGGACGGGCCGTCCGGGCCCGTCATCGCGCGCCAGCTTGCGAACGGGTTCGGCACCAAGATCGTCTATGTGACGGCCAGTTCCAGCGACATCGGCGAACCGGCACCCACGACGGTTGGCGTGATCCAGAAGCCGTTTTGCGAACAAACCGTCCTCGCGGCCGTCGACTTCGCGACGAACGGCAAGTCCGAAATGATGTCGCCCCCGCCGGGACTGCGGCCGATCCGGCCGAACTGAAGCGCGGCCCTGACTAACCACCGCCTCCACTCGCCTTTTCCCATTCAAGCGACGCACGGCCACACCGTTCGGGCGGCAAGCCTAGATTGCTGGTGGTTCGAGCGACGGCGGGCGGCAATGAACAGGTCGATCATCTTCGCCGAATGACAAGAAAAAGCCCCTTCCGGAAACTTCCGGAAGGGGCTTTTTTCGCGCCAGGCTATGGGAACAGTCAGCCCGGCTGCTTGTCGGCGGTTTCGCGGCGAGCCTTCTCAAGCTCGGCGCCTTCCTTGCCGTCGAGCGCTTCGGACGCCTCGCGCGCCTTCTTCTCAACCTGGCCGGACTTCGCGAAGCTGTGCTGGTCCTTCTGGTACTGCTCGGCTCCGTCGTAGCTGCCTTCGCCTTTTCTGTCGGTCATGGTCTTCTCCATTGTCTTGCCGCCGGGATCGACGGTCTTGGTTGTGGGGTTGTCGCATCGCGTTGCGATGCGCGGCGCAAGAGCCTGCCCGGACCCGAAACCAGGCCCGGACAGGCGACGATTCATTCGCGCTCGTCCCCGGGATCTTCGTTGGCCGCCATCTCGAGCTCGCGCGGCTTGCGTTCCTCGAACTTGTCGGCGAGCTTTTCCTCGGTCTTCTTCGAAAGGCCTTCGTCCGCCGCCGGGAACATCTCTTCCTCTTCCTCATCGATATGATGGAAGTAGCGGTGGCGCAGTTCCTTGAACCTGGTCAGCCAGCCGCTCGAGCTCATGTCCGTGTCGAGCAGTTCGCCCAGCTGGTCGTCGATTTCCTTGTGTTCGGCGACGGAATGGCGGGCTTCGTCGCGAAGGTCCGGGTCGCCGAGCATGGTCGCGTAAAGCGATTCCTCCTCGGCTGCGGCGTGGGCCTGGAGTTCCTTGCGGAGTTCCTCGAACCCGGTCCGCCGCTCCTCGCTGTCGCCCTGCGTCTGGGCGATACGGTCGAACATCTTGCGATGCTTTTCGTGATCCTGCTTGAGGTCTTCGTAGATTCGAGAGTCGGTCATTCTCGTCGTCTCCTTTCAATACGGATACAACGAGAAATGGACGCGGAAGTTCCGCATCATTCCGCTTCTGGAATACGAAACGACGCAGCCCGGGAAGATGTCTGACGAGAGCCCCTAGACGAAGCCGAGCTTCGCGATGGCCGTTCTTACCTCCCGCATCGTGTAGGGCTTGGCGACACTGGGAACGGCATCGAAATTGCGGGAAAGCAGGGACAGGTCTTCGTAGCCGCTGGCAAAGATGAACGGGATGCCCCGGCTTTCCAGCGTCGCCGCGATCTCTTCACAGGTTTCGTCGCGCAGGCAGATGTCCAGCAAGGCGAACCCGATCGGCAATGCCGCAATGATCGTCAGCGCTTCGCTGACGGAGACGGCGATATGGCATTGTTTTACGCCAAGTTCCTGCAGGACGATTTCTGCATCCATCGCGATGAGAACATTGTCTTCGACGATCAGTGCATCGCCTTCAACTCCGGCGAGCGGCGCATCGCCGCTCACCATTTCGCCATCCGCAACGGCGACTCGCGATGCAAGCCCAGGCAGATTTCCTTCTCTTGAGCGCACATCTCATTCCCATCGTGATCATTTTCGGACGTCGTGGCGAGGCGAACCGCAAAGCATAGTGGTCATCGGAAAAACCTGCGCCGACGTCTGAAGAAATCGGCGACAAGTGTTAACTATAGCACTTATCCGGCATTTGTCTGTTCACTTGTGATCACATTCGGAACTTTTGACCTTTCGGCAGGTTTGCAATCCGATTGGCCTGTCAAAATGCCTTGAGGTGACCATGTCGGAAGGTAGCAACCTGCTTGCAGCCCTGCGTGAAGAAGACCGTGCGGTTCTCGACCCTTATCTGGAAACATGCGAGTTCCAGGCGGGTCAGATACTCTACGAACCGGGGGACACGGTGGACTATTGCCACCTGCCCTGCGGCCACGCCGTCGGCTCGTTCTTCGTGATGCTCGAGAGCGGCGTTTCGGTCGAAACCGTGATGGTCGGCCGCGAGGGCGCGCTCGGTGGCATTGTCAGCCAGGGCCGGATGCCGGCATACGCGCGGTCCTGCGTCATGCACGAAGGCCAATTCTACCGCATCTCCGCAGTCGACCTCGAGGAGGCGAAGAGCCAGTCCATCAATATCCGCCATCTCTTCGCGAGATATGCCGATTGCCTGATGGCCCAGGTTTTCCAGTCGGTCGCCTGCAATGCGATCCACACGATCGAGCAGCGGGCGGCCAAATGGCTTTGCGCCGCGGTCGAACGCACGGGCGACAGCGATATCGCGATGACGCAGGAACAGCTCGCATCGATGATGGGGATCGGCAGGAGCTACGCCAGCCGCGTGATCCAGCGCTTCAAGCATGACGGGCTGGTGAAGACGAGACGGGGCGGCCTCGACGTCCTCGATCACGACCGCCTCCTGCTGCACGCCTGCTCCTGCAACGAACTGGTGCGCGGACATTTCGAGACGGTCCTGCGCGGCGTCTATCCCGACTAGTGGTCCGGCACTGGGTGGACCTCTCAGGCTTTGACTAGAGGCTTCCGGCGCGGCTAGGCTTTCTCCTGGCGGGAGAGGGAGCCAGACACACAATGAACCGCACGATTTCTTCGCTTGCCCTTGCGGCAGGCATGCTGACAGCCGCACCCGCTCTGGGGCAGCACGCCGCCCCCGCCGAGCCGGCAATGCAGGCGCCTTCGACCACCCCTGCCCGGCAAGAGCAGCGCCCCAATGTGCTGGTCTGGATGCTCGACGACGTCGGCTTCGCCCAGCTCGCCTGTTTCGGCGGCCTTGTGGCGACTCCCAATATCGACCGGGTCGCGGCGGCGGGCCTGCGCTATACCAATTACCACACCGCGCCGGTGTGCTCCGCGGCGCGCGCATCCTTCCTTACCGGGCGGATGCCGCACAGCGTGAACCTGGGCAACCACGCCGCCACGGCGCGGCCGATCCCCGGTTACAACGCGCATCTGCCCGCATCGGCCGGCACCATCGCCGACAACCTGCATCAGGCCGGATACGCCACCTTCGCGCTGGGCAAGTGGGATCACCTGCTGATGGAGGAGGCAACGCCCGCCGGCCCCTTCACCCAGTGGCCGACGCATCAGGGTTTCGACAGGTTCTACGGATTCCTGGCGGCCGACACGGACAACTGGAACCCGATGCTGGTGCGCGACCAGGCCCCGGTGCCCAAGCCCGACGAACCCGACTATCATCTGAACGACGATCTGGCCGACGAGGCCATCGCCTTGCTCGACACCCGCAAGATCGCCGAGCACCCGCGCCCGTTCTTCATGTATTGGGCGACAAGCACCGCCCATGCCCCCCACCACGCGCCCAAGGCGTGGATCGACCGCTACAAGGGCCAGTTCGACATGGGCTGGGACAAGGCCCGGGAAACGATACTCAAGCAACAGAAAGCCAGGGGGCTGGTGCCGGAAATCGCCAAGCTCGCACCGCGTCCCGAAGGCATGCCGGCCTGGAACACGCTCGGCGCGGAGCAGAAGAAGCTCTACACGAGGCAAATGGAAGTCTTCGCCGCTTCGCTCTCCTATGCGGACGCGCAGTTCGGCAGGATACTCGATGCGCTGGAAAGGGACGGCGAGCTCGAGAACACCATCGTCGTCATCCTCTCCGACAACGGCGCCAGCGCCGAAGGAGCGCAGAACGGGATGTTCACCGAAGGCCTGCTCGGCGCCGGACGCCGGGCGACGCTTGAGGAGAACATGGCGTTCTACGACGAATGGGGCGGGCCGGGAACGTTCCCGCATTACAGCTACGGCTGGGCCGTCGCCGGCAACACGCCCTTCCGCTATTTCAAGCATGCGACCCACGAGGGCGGGACTCGGGTGCCGCTGGTGGTGGCCTGGCCGAAAGGTATCTCCGCACGCGGCGAAGTGCGCGGGCAGTTCACCCATGTCAGCGACGTCGCGCCGACGATCCTCGAAGCCGCGGGCGTGCCGCTCGCGGAGAACGTCAACAACGTGAAGCAGTCGCCGATGGAAGGCATCAGCTTCGCCTACAGCTTCGACGATGCCAAAGCGCCGACCGCGAAGCAGGCGCAATATGTGGAGATGTACGGCAACAAGGGCCTGTGGTCACAGGGCTGGTCGATCGTCACCAGCCACCGTCTGGAGCCGTGGGACATGTTCACCGACCGGCCGATCGTCGAGCCCTGGGAGCTTTACAACCTCGACAAGGATCCCGGCCAGATCGACAACCTTGCCGACCGCCACCCGCAGCGCGTGGCCGAATTGAGCCGGCTGTTCGAGGAACAGGCCGAGCGTTATCACGTCAACCCGATCGGCAACATCGGCGACGGCCTGCGGGTAAGCGCGGCCGAGGCGCGGGCGGAATTCGCGCGGCGCGGCGGAGAGTGGCGCTATTCCGGTCCCGTCAGCGCGATCGCCGGCAGGTCCAGCCCACCGGTCGGAGCGCTCGGCTTCACAATGCGGGCCGCGCTGGACCTGCCCGACGGCGCCGTTTCCGGACCGGTCTTCGCTCTGGGGGGCAAGCTCGGCGGGATCGCCCTCTACCTGCGCGAGGGCAAGCCGGTCTTCGCGCTCAACACCCTGCAAGGCAAGCCGACCGAGATCGCCTCCGGCGAGGCGCTGCCGTCGGGCCGCTCGACCATCGAGCTGGCGTTCGACAGGCCACGCGGCCCCGGAGAGGCCGGCGTGACGATCGCTTCGGGCGGACGCGTCCTTGCGCAGGGCACGGTGACGGCGGAAACGATGGCGGCGCTCACCGTTCACGGGCATTTCGAAATCGGCGTCGACAACGGCAGCCCGGTGCTTGCCGGCGCGAAGCCCTATGTCCCCTTCCCGGGGCAGATCAGCGACGTGGTGTTCGATTTCACGCCGACGGCGGCCAAGTGAAAGGCTAACCCTCCAGCACGGCGAGATCCTCGGCGGTCAGCTTCAGCTCGACCGACTTGAGGATGTCGCCAAGCTGATCGAGGCGCGTGGCGCTCGCTATCGGCGCACTCACCGAAGGACGTGCCATCAGCCAGGCAATCGCGACCTGGGCCATGGTCGCGCCGTGACGCCCCGCCACTTCCTCGATCCGGTCCAGCAGCTTGAGGTTTTCCTCCGTCACGAAGCCCGCGGCGGTACCCTGGCGCGGACGCCCTTCAAGGTCTGCCATGCTCCGGTACTTGCCTGTCAGGAAACCGGCCGCCAGCGCGAAATAGGGGACGACGCCAAGCCCTTCGCGTACGCAGACGTCCTCCAGCGCGCCCTCGTACTGGTCGCGGGCAACGAGATTGTAGCAGGGCTCGACCACTTCGTAGCGCGCCCGCCCGCCTCCGGACGCCGCCATCGCTCCCGCGAGTTCCCCGGCGGTGTAGTTCGAGCAGGCCGCGTGCCGGATCTTCCCGGCGTCGATAAGCCCCTGGAAGGTCTCCAGCGTCTCCTCGATCGGCGTGCCGGGATCGGCGCGGTGCGACATGTAGACGTCGATATGATCGGTCTGCAGCCGCCGCAGAGACGCTTCGCAGGCCCTGGGCAGGTAGTCGCGGCCGAGGCCTTCCATGCCTTCGCCCATCGGCAGCCCGCCCTTGGTGATCACGATGATGCGGTCGCGCACGCCCCGATCCTTCATCCACTCGCCGATGACCGTTTCGGACTCGCCGCCGACAAGGCCGGGCGCGTAGCGGTTATAGACATCGGCGGTGTCGACGGCGTTGAATCCGGCTTCAAGGAAAGCGTCGAGGATCGCGAAACTCGTATCCCTGTCGGCGGTCCAGCCGAACACATTGCCGCCCAACACAATGGGTGCGATTTCAAGATCGGTGGTTCCCAGCTTGCGCAGCTGCATATCGTTCTCCCGGTTTCGCCCCGACGCTAGTTGACCCGGCAATGCGTTTCAAACACGCTTTTCTCAGCGAACCGGGCGAGAGAGGTGCACATGGAGAGATTTCCAGTCCTTGGCAGGGACGAGCTGGATGCCGACCAGCGCAAGCTTTGGGACGAGCTCACGCTCGGCCCTCGCGGCTTCTACACCGGCGGGGCCGAAGCGGAGCGCCTGCCCGACCTCTACAACGCCTGGCTGCAGTTTCCGGAGTTCGGCGAACTGATGATCCGGCTCGGCGATGCGATTCGCGCGACGTCGGAGCTGTCCGGGAAACTCCGCGAACTGATCGTGCTGACGACGTCTGCCATCCTCGGCGCACGGGTCGAATTCGATTTCCACGTCCCCTTCGCGCAGAACGAAGGCCTGTCTGATGAGCTTATCGAGGCGATCGGCAGCGGCGAGACGCCGCCCTTTGCCGACGATCCCGAACGGATCGTCTACGAAGCCAATGTCCAGCTGCTGCGCACAGCCCGGCTGACGCCCGAAACGCGCGAGGAGGCGATCGAGGCGATCGGCTACCGGGGCCTGATGCAGCTGATCGCGGCGGTGACGCTTTATGTTGTGACCGCCTACACCACCAACGTCGCGCGCGTGAAACTGGCCGACGATTTCTCGGCCGATCCGGACATGCTCAAGGACTTCTTCGCCGGCAAGCAGGTCTCCCCGGACTGAGGCAATGCGTGGCGCCTGGCGCTAGGGCGCGTATCCGCGCATAAAGATTTCCATCGCCCGGTCGATATCTTCGTCGAGCTGCCCGCGCTCCACCCTGTCGATTGCGCCGACCAGCAATCGCTGATGCGATCCACCCAGGCACAGGCCGATCAGCTGGCCGGCTGCGCGCAGGCAATCGGCCTTGCGCAACATGCCCCCTTCCATGGCAACGGAAAGGTAATCGGCAAGCTGCTGCCTGGTGGCCTGGGGGCCGCGATCGTAGAAGACCCGGCCGACTTCGGGGAAGCGGTTCGCTTCGGAGATCACCAGCCTGTAGAGCGCGATGCTCTCCGGCGCGGTCACCTTGCGCAGGAATTCCTCGCAGAAGCGCCGAAGCGTGGTCTCGACGTCGCCGCGGGTATTGAGAATGACGGTAAGCTGGGCGCGGAAATCCCGGGTCAGCCGGTCGAGAACCGCGTTGAAAAGCAGTTCCTTGGAAGGGAAATAGTTCCAGAGCGTACCCTTGGATCCGCCAAGGGTGGCCGCGATTTCCGACATGGTGGTGTCGGCATAGCCGCATTTGAGGAAACTGTCCGAGGCGACCTGCAAAATGGCATCGCGCCGACTTTCGCGGCGGGCTTCCCTTCGGCTTTTCGGGCAGTCGGCGAGGCTTGCCATAATTACCGTACCATATAGTACGGTTTTTTGATTGACAAGCATCGCGGCCGGGTCGAATGCCTGAGCCCAGCCGTGCAAGACAAACCTGCGATGGACCGGAACCGAATCTCTCCTCCCTTCTGCATCAGCGCATCGCTGGCCCTGCTGCTGGCAGGCTGCGTGGCTGCTCCCGACGCTGGGCCGAAGCCGGAATTGCGCAGTGCGCAAAGCGTTGCCGCCGGGCAGAGCCTGCCGGCGGACAGCGAAGCGCTCTGGCCCGAAGACGGCTGGTGGCGTGATCTGGGAGACCCCCAGCTCACCGCGCTGGTCGAGGAAGGGCTGGAGGGATCGCCCGATGTGGCCATCGCCGCAGCACGCTATCGCATGGCCCGCGGCATGGTGCTGGAAGCGTGGGGCGACCTGCTGCCCTCGCTGGACGTGGACGGCAGCGCGGGCGTCGAGCGGCGCAGCCTCAACATCGGCTTCGGCGAAGGCATCAAGCAATTCCTGCCGCGCGGCTGGCGGGAGACCGGAGAGGTTACCGGCAACCTCGAGCTTGAGCTGGACATATGGGGTCGCAACCGGGCCGCCCTCGCGGCCGCTACCTCCGAAGCCGAAGCCGCGCAGATCGAGGCCCGGCAGGCCCGGCTGATCCTGTCGACGGCGATTGCCCTTTCCTATTTCGAGCTGGCCCGCCTGTTCGATGAGCAGGACGTGCGGAGCGCCGCGCTCGACATCCGCACCGCCTCCGAGAAACTGGTCGGCGACCGGATGAAAAACGGGCTCGAGACGCGCGGCAGCCTGCGCCAGGCGCAGGCGGAAGTCGCAACGGCGCGATCATCGCTCGTGGCAGCGCAGCAGGCGGTCGCCCTGCGCCGCAACCAGATCGCCGCCATGCTCGGAGCGGGCCCGGATCGCGGCCTTTCGATAGAGCGCCCGGCGCTTCGCGACGATCCTCCCCGCGGATTGCCAGGGGACGTGACCACCGAACTCGTCGGACGCCGGCCGGACATCGCCGCCGCCCGCGCCCGCGCCCAGGCCGCAGCAAGCCGGATCAAGGTCGCCCACGCGGATTTCTTCCCGGCCATCAGGCTGGGCGCCCTGATCGGCGTGCAGTCCCAGGGGCTGGACCGGCTGTTCAAGTCCGACTCCGTATTCGGAAGCGCCGGACCGGCCGTGAGCCTGCCGATCTTCCGTGGCGGGGAATTGCGCGGACGCTATCGGTATGCGCGCGGAAGCTATGACGAAGCCGTGGCGGAATACGAGAGGGCAGTGCTCGATGCCTATCGCGAAGTCGCCGATATCGTGACCGGGCAGACGCTGGTCGGCCAGCGGTTGGTGGACGCGCGCATCGCGCTCGAGGCCTCCGAAGAGGCCTACTCGATCGCGCGGCTGCGCTACGAAGGCGGCCTTTCAAGCTATCTCGACGTGCTTGCGGTGGAAGACCGTTTGCTGCAGGCCCGGCTGGCGGTCGCCTCCCTGGATGCCGAAGCCCGCGCGCTCGAGATCGAGCTGATCCGGGCGCTCGGCGGCGGATACGGCGGCGATGAATTTGGCAAGGACAGGTCCAATGGCTGAGGCCGACATGGAAGCGCTATCCGACGAGGCGGCGATCCGCGCACGGCGGAACGAGGTGCGCAGGAAATGGTACACCCGCTTCGCCATCGCGCTCGGCGTGGCCGCCGTTGCCTGGGGGCTGTGGTACCTGCTGATCGGCCGCAATTACGTTGCCACAGACAATGCCTATGTGAATGCCGAGATGGCCCAGATCACGCCGCTGATTTCGGCGCCGGTCATCGAAGTCAAGGTGAAGGACACGCAAACCGTGAGGCGGGGCGACGTGCTTGTCCGGCTCGACCAGTCCACGCCGCTCATCCACGTCGCCGAGGCGCAGGCCGAACTTGCCGCGGCCCGCCGCCGTTTCCGCCAGTCCGTGGCGACCAACAGCGCGCTCTCGGCGCTGGTCGAGGCGCGCACGGCCGATATTGCCCAGGCGAAGGCCCAGCTGGGCGCCGCGCAGGCCGATTTCGACAAGGCGCGCGTCGATCTTGCCCGCCGCGAGGCGCTGGCCGAAAGCGGCGCCGTCTCCGGGCAGGAACTCACCGATGCCAGCAAGGAATTCGCCCGGGCCAGGGCCGCACTGGCGACGGCGCGGGCCGGAGTGGTCCAGGCTCAATCGACGCGCAGTTCGGCGCAGGGCGAACTGGCGGCGAACGAAGCGCTGGTCCGCGGCTCCACCGAAGACACCGACCCCGGCGTACTCGCCGCCAAGGCAAAGCTCGATGCAGCCAGGCTGGAACTCAAGAACACGGTTATACGTGCACCCGTCGACGGCGTCGTCACGCGCCGCCAGGTGCAGGTCGGCCAGCGGGTGGAACAGGGCAGACCGGTCATGATGATCGTCCCGGTCGACAGCGTCTTCGTCGACGCCAATTTCAAGGAACGGCAGCTCCGCGGCGTGAAAGTGGGCATGCCGGCCACGGTAACCGCCGACATCTACGGCGGGAGCGTCACCTATCACGGCAAGGTCGCCGGCCTGTCCGGCGGCACCGGCGCATCCATGTCGCTGATCCCGGCGCAGAACGCGACCGGCAACTGGATCAAGGTTGTCCAGCGCCTGCCGGTCCGCATCGAGCTCGACCCCAAGGAGCTCGCCGAACATCCGCTGCGCGTAGGCCTTTCGACCGAAGTCGAGATCGACATTTCGGGCGACTGAGCGATGGCGGCGACTGCCCAGGCCGCAGGCCCTCCGGAACTGAGCAAGCGCGCGCGCTGGTTCGCGGCGTTCATCCTCGCGTTCAGCAACTTCATCGTCGTGCTCGACATGACGGTCGCCAATGTGTCGGTGCCGCATATTGCCGGCAGCCTCGGCGTATCGCTCCACCAAGGCACCTATGTCGTCACCTCCTACGCGGTGGCGGAAGCGCTCACGGTGCCGCTCACCGGGTGGCTGGCGGGACGCTTCGGGACCGTGCGCCTGTACACCATCTGCATGATCGGGTTCGGCATATTCTCGCTGCTGTGCGGCATGTCGCAGACCCTGGAAATGATCGTCATCTGCAGGATCGGCCAGGGCCTGTGCGGGGGCCTGCTGATGCCGCTTGCGCAGACCCTGCTGTTCAGCATCTTTCCCGGCGAAGAGCGCGGCAAGGCCATCCTGCTTTCGGCGATGACGACGCTGTTCGGCCCCGCGCTGGGGCCCAATGTCGGCGGACTGATCAGCGACACGCTGAGCTGGCACTGGATCTTCTTCATCAACATACCCTTCGTCATCATCTGCGTGCTTTCGGTCCTTGCCCTGCTTGGCCCGCGCGAGACGCCGACGCGCAAGCTGCCGATCGATATCGTCGGCCTGTGCATGATGGTGGTGTGGATCGGCTGCCTGCAATTCATGCTGGACATCGGGCGCGACCGGGGCTGGTTCTCCGATCCGCTAATCGTCGTCCTCGCGATCATCGCCGCCGTGGGGTTCGTGGCGTTCCTGATCTGGGAACTGACCGAAGAGCACCCGATCGTCGATCTGCGCGTGTTCCGGCACGGCGGCTTCGCCTTCGGCGTAATGGCGCTATCCCTATGCTTCGGCGCCTATTTCGCCAGCATCGTCGTCATCCCGCAATGGCTGCAGACCTACATGGGCTATCCGGCGATGGAGGCGGGCTTCATCACGTCCTGCACCGCGCTTGCCGCTCTCACCACCTCGCAACTCGCTTCCAAGGTGCTTGGCAAGGGCGTCGATCCGCGCCTGCTCGTCTCCATCGCGGTCGCCTGGCTGGGCTGCATGGCGCTCGTCAGGGCGAACTGGACCAGCAACGCCGATTTCTGGACGCTGGCCGCGCCCCAGCTGATCCAGGGTTTCGGCATGTCGTTCTTCATGCTGCCGCTCACCGCGATCTCGCTCGGCTCGGTGCCGCAGGAAGACATGGCCTCGGCTACCGGAATCCAGAACTTCGTGCGCACGCTCGCAATCGGCATTTCCACCGCCGTCGCCCTTTCGATCTGGGGCAATACCCAGCAGGCGGCCAAGAACGAAATCGCTTCGAACCTGCAGCCGGGAGAGACGATGGACACTCTCACCAGCAACGGATTCTCGACCGAGCAGGCCACACAGGTGGTCAACCGCCTCGTCGACCAGGAATCGGTGACGATCGCGGTCGACTATGTCTTCCTGCTGACCGCCGCCATCTTCTTCCTGTGCGCGCTGGTCATCTGGTTCGCACCGCGCCCCAAGGGCCCTGCCGGCATTCCTGCCAAGAAGTGACCGGCCGAGGCGCGGCGCCGCGACCGGGCGCTTCGATCAGGCGACCGTCCCTGCTTCGCGAAGGCTGCGGATCCTGTCCGCATCGCAGCCGAGTTCCGCCAGGATCTCGTCGGTATGCTGGGCGAACTCCGGCGCAGGCGGCGGGGCGCCCGCTTCCTCGTCGAACTGGATCGCCGGCGCGGGCACGTCCAGCCCGCCATCGGGATAGTCGACATGGCCCATGTAGCCGTTGGCGATGGTCTGCGGATCGTCGGGTATCTCCTGAGGCGTCTGGATCGGCGCCCAGGCGCCGCGCGCGGTCGCCAGGACGTCCTTCCACTCGGCGAGCGTCCGCGACGCGAAGACCTCCTCCATGATCGCCAGCAGCTCCTCCGAATGCGCCATGCGCTGCTTCGTCCCGGCAAACCGGGAATCGGAAGCCAGCTCCGGGCGGTCGATCCGCTCGCACAGATCGACGAAGTCGCGGTCGTCGTCGGTCAGGAACAGGAGGTTGAGGAAACGATAGTCCTTGGTCTGGTAGATCGACCTCAGCGCGGAGATCATAGAGGGATCGACGCCTTCGGGCGGCGGCGGGCGCTTGGCGGGCGCGGGCGTGCGCCGGCCGTGCGTGAACTGGGCGCCCATGATGGCAAGGCCGTTGAACCAGATCGCCGTGCCCATCAGCGAGGAATCGACAACCACCGACTCGCCGCTCAGCTCACGGTGGAGAAGCGCGGCGCAGATGCCGCCGGCAAGGACCAGTCCAGACATGCCGTCGCCATGCCCTACCATGGTCGGCGGCCATTCCACGCCGGTCATGTCCATCGCCGTCTGCCCCAGCGAACCGCGATACCACCAGCTCAGCGCGTCGTAGCCCGGGCGGTCCGCATCCGGCCCCTTGGGCCCGTGGCCGCTTCCCCGCGCATAGACGATCCCGGGATTGACCTTGCGGATGTCCTCCACATCGATGCCGAGCTTGCGGCGCGTGGGCGCGAGATAGCTGGTGAGGAACACGTCGGCATCGGCCGCCATCTGGTAGACAAGCTCGCGCCCTTCCTCGGACGCCAGGTTGACCGCGATGGAGCGCTTGCCCCGGCTGTAATGCCGGAAGGTCGGGCTGCTGATAAAGCGCATCGGATCGGGCGCATTGGGGCTTTCCACCTTGATCACATCGGCTCCCCAATGGGCCAGGACCCCGCCCGCCGACGGCACGAATGCATATGCCGTGACATCCACTATCTTGATGCCTTGAAGTATCCTCATCACCAATCCTCTGTTGTGTTTCGTTATCGTCGCAGCCTGTTTTCAGGCCCGTTGATGCTCCTTCGGGAACGAGCGGACCGCAGCCTGCAGTGCCGACCAGTCCTCGCTGTCGCGGACGGCTTCCGCCCGCAGCTGCAGGGCCCTGAAGCGTTGCAACACCTCGCTGCCGAACGGCGTGACACGCGCCCCGCCCCTTGCCGACCCGCCGGGAGCGGTCTCGACCAGCGGCTTGCTCCAGCACCGGTTCATCGTGTCAACCAGCATCCAGGCGCGGCGGTAGCTCATGCCCAATGCCCGGCCGGCGCCGGAGATGGACCCTTCCCGGTCTATCGCCTCGAGCAGGTCCGCCTTGCCCGGACCCATGGCGATCTCCCCGCCGCAGTAGAGTTGCAGCTTGATCTTGAGGAAGGGTTCACCGGACGGCATGCGCCACGTCTAGCTCCTGCCGCAGCGAAGGAAAAGCGCCGTGACGTTGCGCTGGACCTGCCTGCCGGTCTATTCTGCCCGGGTTACAAGGCTCAAGCAGGATCGACTGAAATGACCGATACCAAGCAAGTGGAAGAACTTCTCAGGTCGCGCCTGGCCGAATTGACCGGCCGGGCCGAAGCGATCGAGGAGGACCTGCGCCATCCGCTGGACGCCGATTCGTCCGAACAGGCGATCGACCTTGCCGACGACGAGGCGCTTGCCGGAATCGACGACGTGATCCGCCAGGAAATCCACGAGATCAGGGAAGCGCTGCTGCGCATCGAACGCGACGAATACGGCACCTGCGTCTCCTGCGGCGCAGACATCAATCCCGAACGGCTCAAGGCGCTGCCCACCGCCACGCGCTGCATCAAATGCGCGTGATGCCCTGACGGGCCGACGCCGTGGACGCGCTCCGCCCGGGGCCGGCGCGGGGTTCGGCATGGACCTTCGCAGTAGGGGCGACCGCCCCGGCGCATGGCCGCCAGCCTGCCGATCGCGAATTATTGCAAATGAAAAGGTGAATTTTCATTTTCCGCCCTGCCCCGGGCTTGGCAGGGCGGGGCCTCTCCCGTTATGCACGACACCAAAGGCCGACGATGCAGCAGGCCGGCAAATGGGAGCCTGGAATGGCGACGTATCCGTCTGACGAAATCCGCGACGACTATTTTCCCAAGGGCGATTATCTCGACCGCGAGTTCCACGAGCTGGAGAAGAAGCATCTCTGGCCGAAGGTCTGGCAGACCGCCTGCCGGCCCGAGGATATTCCCGAAGCCGGCGACTACATCGTCTACGACATCTGCGACGACTCGGTGATCGTGACTCGCGGCAGCGACGGGCAGATCCGCGCATTCCATAATTTCTGCACCCATCGCGGCACCCAGCTCGTGCAGGGCAAGGGCAACGCCAGGCAGTTCGTCTGTCCTTTCCACGGCTGGCGCTTCGGCAATGACGGGCGCAACATCAAGGTGATCGACCGCAAGGACTGGGGCGATTGCCTCAAGCAGGAAGACGTCGACCTGGTGCCGGTTCAGGTCGGCGAGTGGGGCGGCTTCGTGTGGATCAACATGGACCCGGGCTGCCAGCCGCTCGATGCGTTCCTGGAGCCGATGAAGGCGATGTGCGACCTCTTCGAGTTCGAGAAGCTGCGCCCGGCCTGGTACAAGTCGGCGGTGGTCGACGCCAACTGGAAGACGACACTGGGCGCCTTCACCGAATTCTACCACGTGCAGACCACGCATTCGCAGATGCTGACCTACACGCAGGATTACTCGATCAGCCGGGCGATGGGCCGGCACGGCTGGATTTCCTACACCGGAAGTTCGGGCCTGCCGGTCGGACGCAGCCCGCGCCTGCCCCCGAAGGAACAGTCAGACTTCCGCGAATACCTCTTCGAGTATGCCGAGCAGTTCAAGGATTACCTCCAGGCGATGCAGACCGAGCGCGCCTACAACGCGACGCAGCGGCTGCGCACCGAGGTTTCCGCGGACGCCGCGCCCGAAGAGGTGCTCGGCAAGTGGGCGCAGTTCATCTACGAAGCGGCCATCGAATCCGGCGCCGGCTGGCCCGAGAATCTGACGCCCGAATACGTCGCGGCAAGCGGGTTCGACTGGCATGTGTTTCCCAACACCGTCTTCCTCCATCCGGCGATCGAAGCGGTGCTGTGGTACCGGATCGTCCCCTATGGCGACGACCACACCAAGTCGATCATGGACGTGTGGTCGCTGGAGCGCTTCGCTCCGGGCACCGAACCCAAGGTGGAGCGCGAATTCTACGAGAACTGGCGCGACGGCGACTATCCGCTGATCTTCGCCCAGGATTTCGAGAACATCCCCAAGGTCCAGCGCGGCATGAAGTCCAGCGCCTTCAAGGCCGGCAGGCCCAGCCCGGTACAGGAACGCGCGGTCTCGCACTTCCACCGGACGTTGCGCCGCTTCATCGAGGACCCGCATGCGGATGACGCGCTGGCGCCCGAACCCTTGGTCGAATTGCCGGCCGAGACGGTCTGATCGCCGGCGCAGGGGGAGGACAGGCAGTGGCATTTGACGAAACATTCGATCTGGTGATCGTCGGCAGCGGCTGCGCGTCGGTGACGGCGGCCCTCGCGGCGAAGTCGCTCGGCGGCAGCGTGGTGATCATCGAGAAGCAGGCGCTGTTCGGCGGCTCGACGGCCTATTCGGGCGGTATCGCGTGGATGCCGAACAACCCGCTGCTCGACGACGACAGCGAGGAGGCGAGCCGCGCCTATCTCGATGCGGTCGTCGGCGAGCCGGACAAGGCCTCGCCGGTCGCCAAGCGGGAAGCCTTCCTGAAGGAAGGCCCGAAGGCCGTGCAGTTCCTGCTCGACCAGGGCGTCAAGCTGATCCGCGTGCCGTGGCCGGACTATTATTCCAGCCTGCCGGGCGGGCACGAATACGGCCGCACGATCTCCGCCGCGCTGTTCGACCTGCGCGAACTGGGCGACTGGCAGGACCGGGTGGGCTTCTTCTACGGCTTCCCGAGACTCCCCGTCGGCTCCTGGGAATTCGTCGACCTGACGCTCGCCAAGACCACCTGGAAAGGCAAGATCGCGGGCATGCGACTGGCGCTGAAGATGGCGAAGGACAAGCTGACCGGCTCGCGCACGGTCGGTTCCGGCAATGCGGTTCAGGGCCGGTTCCTCAAGGCGGCGCTCGATGCACAGATTCCGCTCTACATGGAAACCGAGATCGTCGGGCTCGAGGTGGAGGACGGCAGGGTCGCCGGCGTCAGGGTTCGCGACGGCAAGGGCGAGCGCACGATCGGCGCGAACCGCGGCGTGCTGCTCAACGCGGGGGGCTTTTCGCGCAATCCGGAGATGCGCAGGAAATACCAGCCGCAGCCCAACACGGGCGAGTGGACCATGGTCAATCCCGGCGACACCGGCGACGTCATGCAGATGGCGATGGCGCTCGGCGCGGATACCGACTGCATGGAAGAGGCGTGGTGGACTCCCGGCTCGCTGCTGCCCGACGGCAAGTACGGCGGCTTCCACGTTCCCGGGGAAAGCGGCAAGCCGCACGTCATCATCGTCGGCCCAGACGGCAGGCGGGTCGGCAACGAGGCCGGCGCCTATATGGAATTCGGCCAGCGCATGTACGCAATGGGCGCGGTGCCTTCATGGGCGATTCTCGAAAGCCGGGCGCTCAGGAACTACAGCTGGGGGCCGCTGCTGCCGGGCAAGCCCAGGAAGCCGTGGATCGAGAACGGCTATCTGGTGGAAGCCGGCACGATCGAGGACCTGGCGCGGAAATGCGGGATCGACGCGGAAGGCCTCAAGGCCGAGGTCGCGCGGTTCAACAGCTTTGCCGAAAAGGGCGTGGACGAGGACTTCCAGCGGGGGGCCAGCCATCACAACAAGGCGATGGGCGATCCCGGCCACAAGCCGAACCCCTCGCTGGGCAAGATCGAGAAGGGCCCCTTCTATGCCGTAAAGATCTGGCCGCTGGACGTCGGCACCTCGGGCGGGCTGGTCACCGACGAACATTCGCGCGTGCTTCGCGAGGACGGCTCGGCGATCCCCGGCCTCTATGCCGCCGGAAACATCACCGCACCGGTCGTGGGGCACACCTATCCGGGCGCGGGCGCGAGCATCGGCGGCGGCATCGCCTTCGGCTATGTCGCGGCCCGCCACGCAATCGGTGCGAACTAGGGGAAGCCAGCCGGGGGTTCACGAAGATTGCTTCAGAGAAGCAGGGCCGCACTCTAGAGGATACGCGCGAAGCCGGCGGCGCCCTTGGCCGGCGGCGTTCCTTTCGATCCGGATCCGGAGCCGGGAGCGGCAAGATCGACGGGCGAGCCGTGGCCGCCGAAGATCGCCTGCACGTTGCGCACGCACAGCGCCACGCCGTCGTCGGCCAGCGCGTACCAGACGAGCTTGGCTTCCTTGCGGGTGTTGACGAGCCCGGCGCGGCGCAGCGCCGCAAGCTGCTGGCTCAGCGCCGGCTGCCCGATCCCGGTAAGCTCCGCGATCTCGCCGACGTTGTGTTCGGCATCAAGCAGGCAGGACAGGATCATCAGCCGCTGCGGCTGGGCGAACACCTTCAGTTTCTCCGCAGCCGAGACGGCCGCGTCGCGGTCCGTGTAAAGCGCGCTCAAGACGATTTCGCGAACCGGCAGAACCAGTCCGCGCCCTTCTCGTCCGGTCCGTCGGCCGGCAGGTGCAAGGTCGGCTTGCCTTCCTCCCAGCCTTCCGGAGCCAGCACGGATTCGCCCGAGACCTTCTGCAGCGCCTTCAACAGCCGCAGCATTTCCCCGACCGAGCGGCCGACATTGTGCGGATAGCAGGTCGTCGCGCGGACGATACCTTCGGGATCGATGTAGAATGCCGAACGCATGTTGGTGCTGTCGGTCGAATGTTCGTCGATCATTCCATAGGCGCGACCGATGGCCATGCTCGGATCCTCGATCACCGGGAAGCGCACCTCGACGTCGAACAGCTCGTTGAGCGCGCGCAGCCAGGCGAAATGGGCGTAGAGGCTGTCCACGGAAACGCCGAGCAGAACGCAGTCGAGCGCATCGAACTCGTCCTGCCGCCGGGCCAGCTCGGCAAATTCGGTGCTGCAGACCGGCGTGAAATCTGCCGGATGCGAAAACAGGATGACCCACTTCCCGCGAAGCTCCGAAAGCTGCACGGTCCCGGCGGTCGAACGGGCCCGGAAATCGGGCGCAATATCGCCGAGCCGTGGATATGCATGAGGCTGGGAGTTTTCTGATTCCATATTCCGTCCTTGGCCGGGCCTGCTGCCGCAGCCGACCCCTTGACGCAAGCATCCTATAAAATTACATAGTTTATGTAAATAAGAATTATTAGGAGTTTCGCGTGAGCGACACGGTTCTTTCCAAGGCCAGCGCCCAGATCGCCGAGGCGGTCGAGGGCGTCCCCGTAATCAAAGCGTTCTTCGATCCGGACACCTTCACCGTTTCCTACGTCGTCCACGATCCGCAGACCATGCGCGCCGCGATTATCGACAGCGTGCTCGATTACGATCCCGCTTCGGGCCGCACCGCAAAGGCCTCGGCAGATGCTATCGCCGCCTATGTCGCCGAGCGCGGCCTTTCGGTGGAATGGCTGCTCGAAACGCATGCCCATGCCGACCATCTTTCCGCAGCCCCCTACCTGCAGAGCAAGCTCGGCGGGCAGATCGCGATCGGCGAGCATATCGTGACCGTGCAGGACACTTTCGGCAAGCTGTTCAATGCCGGCAGCGAGTTCCGGCGCGACGGCTCCGATTTCGACCGCCTGTTCGCAGATGGGGACGAATTCGCGATCGGCAACCTCAAGGTGACCGTGATGCATGTGCCCGGGCATACCCCGGCCTGCATCGCCTATGTGATCGGCGACGCCGTGTTCGTCGGCGACACGATGTTCATGCCCGACTACGGCACGGCGCGGGCCGATTTTCCCGGTGGCGACGCGCGCACGCTCTATCGCTCGCTGCGCCGCATCCTGGAACTGCCGCCGGACACCCGGCTGTTCATGTGCCACGACTACCTGCCGGAAGGGCGCGACCATTATGTGTGGGAAACGACAGTCGGCGAGCAGCGCGCCGCCAACATCCACGCCCATGACGGGATCAGCGAGGACGAATTCGTCGCCATGCGCGAAGCGCGGGACAAGACGCTGGACATGCCCCGCCTGATCCTGCCTTCGGTGCAGGTGAACATGCGCGCCGGGCACGTGCCTCCGGCCGAGGACAACGGCGTCAGCTACCTCAAGATCCCGGTGGACGCATTGTGACCCACGCCTTGCCGGTCCGGCAGCGGCGGGCGGGCAACCGGCATGGCCGGAGCGGGGAGCAATCGTCCATGAAGCCGGCTCTCGGCGGCTCATGAGATGAGCGCGCTCGCCCGCATATTTCCCGTCTTCGACTGGGGTCGCGGCTATGGCCGCACCGCGCTGGTGAACGATCTGGTCGCCGCCGTCATCGTCACCATCATGCTGATCCCGCAAAGCCTGGCCTATGCCATGCTGGCGGGGCTGCCGCCCGAAGTGGGCCTCTATGCCTCGATCCTGCCGATCGTCGCCTATGCGCTGTTCGGCACCAGCCGGGCACTGGCGGTAGGACCGGTCGCCGTCGTCTCGCTGATGACGCTCTCGGCGGCGGGTACCGTTGCCCCGCCGGGGAGCGAGGAATTCATCGCCGCCGCGCTCGTGCTGGCGCTGCTTTCCGGCCTGTTCCTGCTGCTGATGGGCGTGCTCCGGCTCGGGTTCCTGGCGAACCTGCTGTCGCATCCGGTCGTCTCCGGCTTCATCACCGCCAGCGGCATCATCATCGCGACCAGCCAGCTCAAGTCGATCCTCGGCGTCTCGGCCAGCGGCGACGCCCTGCCCGAACTGCTGCGCAGCCTCGCCGCCAATCTCGGCCAGACGAACCTGCCGACGCTCATCATCGGCGCGGCGGCCATCGCCTTCCTGTTCTGGGTGCGCAAGGGCCTGAAACCCCTGCTGGTCGGAGCCGGCCTGGCGCCGCGCCCGGCCGACCTCGTCGCCAAGACCGGTCCGATATTCGCGGTCGCCGCCTCGACACTGGCGGTCGTCGCGCTGGGCCTCGAGGATCAGGGCGTACGGGTGATCGGAGAGATTCCCCAGAGCCTACCGCCTTTCACGGTGCCGTTGTTCGAAGCGGAGCTGTGGTCGCGGCTCGCCGTGCCGGCGCTGCTGATCTCGATCATCGGCTTCGTCGAAAGCGTTTCGGTCGCCCAGACGCTGGCCGCACGGAAGCGCCAGCGTATCCGGCCGGACCAGGAACTGGTCGGACTGGGCGCCGCCAATGTCGCCGCGGCGTTTTCGGGCGGCTATCCGGTGACCGGCGGCTTCGCGCGCTCGGTCGTCAACTTCGACGCGGGGGCGGAAACGCCGGCGGCCGGGGCCTTCACCGCGGTCGGCATCCTGGTCGCGGCGCTGCTCCTGACCCCACTGCTGACCTCGCTTCCCATCGCGACGCTGGCGGCAACCATCATCGTCGCGGTGCTGAGCCTCGTCGACCTGAAGAAGCCGCTGGAGACCTGGCGCTATTCGCGCGCCGACTTCGCGGCGATGATGGCGACGATCCTCGTCACCCTGCTGGCGGGCGTCGAGAAAGGCGTGATCGCCGGGGTCGGGCTCAGCCTGGCATTGTTCCTGTGGCGCGCGTCGCGCCCGCATGCCGCGATCGTCGGCCGCGTGCCCGAGACCGAGCATTTCCGCAACGTGAAGCGGCACAAGGTGTTCACCGACCCGCGCATCCTCACCATCCGCATCGACGAGAGCCTGACCTATCTGAACGCCCGGTGGCTGGAGGAATTCGTGCTGGAGGAAGTGGCCGACCATCCGGAACTGAGGCACCTGATCCTGATGTGCTCGGCGGTGAACGCGATCGACGCATCGGCACTGGAAAGCCTGGAAGCGATCAATCACCGGCTGGCGGATTCGTCGGTCAAGCTGCACCTGTCCGAAGTGAAGGGACCGGTGATGGACGCGCTGGAGAAGTCCCGTTTCCCGGAGGAGCTCACCGGGAAAGTCTGGCTCTCGCAAAATGCCGCGTTCGATGCGATCATCGCCGAGGCAGAGCGCGAGGAGGAGGCCCTGCGGCCGGCCGATTTGTGGATGGCCCGGGGACTGATCTGAGCGGCAGGGGGGAGCGTCGATGGATACGGTCGGGAAACAGGCGCAAATCGCGGTGGATTTCATCGCCAACATCGCCAACGGCGGCGTCGACGAAGCATGCTATGCCGACGATCTCACCGCCTGGTCGCCGCTGATGGGTCTGATCTCGCGCGAAGAGTATCTCCCCAAGCTCAGCGCCGTGAAGCAGGTCTGGACCGAGCCGCTGCAAGTGACGATCGACAGCGTCACCGCCCAGCCGGGCCGCGTCGCCGTGCAGGCCCGGTCGCACGGCGTGCTGTACGACGGCCAGCATTACGGGAATACCTACCTGTTCCTGGTGGAATTCAACCAGCAGGACCAGATCCGGCACGTCCGGGAGTATTTCGACAAGGACCCGGTCCGCGACATCCTGCAGCCGGCGGTCGCCCGCTGGCGGGACCTAAACCCCGACCGGGCATGACGCACCGCGCGGCGCCGCAGCCTACCAGCGGCCGCCGCCTTCCGCCGTGAGCGGGCGTTCGTAGGACGGGTCGCTGCGGTCGCGATTGCCGCGCAGGTAACCGCTGCCGACCACGCCCTGCCCGTTGGGCAGGACGGCCTTGCCTTCCATCAGCACTTCCACCGTGGCCCGGCGCAGCACGATCCCCCACTTGCCGTCGCGCTTCTCGAGCCGGTCGATGTAGCGCCCGCCCAGCATGCGCGAGGTCTCCGCGCCCTTGTCCGCGAACAGGCCGATCACGTAGCTTTCGGTATGCGCGACATCGCCGTCGATCTCGCAGCTGTGCATCGTCAGATTGTGCAGGCTGGCCTCGCAGATCGCGGCGTGGGCGTGATTGGCATGTTCGCCGTAATCCGATCCCCGGATCAACTGCTGGCCGAGTTCGTGCCAGCCGTCCTCGTGGTAGGCGCCGACGATCAGCTCCTTGTCGAAGCGGTCGTTGCCCCGCGACGTGCGGGTGAGGCAGTCGAGGATCTCCTGGCGGTCGGTGAGATGCTGGAGCTTGGCCTCAAGCGCGGCCAGCCGGTCTTCGGTGCTCATGCTGTCGTTCCTCTCCCGATCGCGCGATCAGCGGATGATCTTGTCGTAATAGGTGAACGGCGCCGTGCCATCCATCTCGCGATAGGACGGCGGCTGGCGCCCGCCTTCGTCCTTGATGCCGTATTCCAGCGCCAGCTCCGCGCCGATGAAGGTCTTGCCGTTCTTCTCGGCCAGCTTCGGATCGTGATACAGCGCCCAGATGATGTGGCCGGTGAATTCCGGCGTTTCCGATATGGCTTCGAGCGGCCCGAATTTCTCGCGGTCGGAATCGATCACCAGTTTCAGCCGTTCGGTCAGCACCGCGCCCATCCAGATCGAGGTGGCCGCGACCCCGGTTTCAGCGAGGCCGAATTCCAGGCCCATGTCGAAGGCCATCTTGTCCAGGCTCGCCTTGTGCGCTCCGTAGGCCGGGCCGAGCGCATAGTGAACCGCGCCCGAAGCCGAAGTGAAGATGATCAGCCCGCTGCCCTGCTCGATCATCATCGGCGCGGCGAACCACGACGCGACATAGGAGCTGCGGATGCCGACATCGATCATGTCCGCCATCTTCAGCGGCTTTTCCCAGAAATTGCCGGGCTGGGTCAGCTCGTCGTAAACCGCGGCGGCATTGTTGACGAGGATGTCGATCCGCCCCTGCTCGGCCTTCACCTGCTCGAACAGCGCCTTGACCTGCTCGTCATCGCTGCTGTCGCAGGCGACGGCAATGCCCTTGCCGCCCGCCTCGGTAACCGCGTTCGCCGTTTCGGACACCGTCCCGGACAGGTGGTGGTCCCCCGGCTTGACCGAGCGCCCGGTGACGTAAACGGTGCAGCCGTGGCTGCCGAGGGCAATGGCGATCCCCCGCCCCGCTCCGCGGCTGGCTCCGGTCACGATGGCGACGAGTGGCTTGTCTGGCATTGTCGATCCTCTCCAATCGGCCGGTCGGGAACGAGCCGGCTTGATTCGTCATTGTGTTAGCAAGCGCGAACGAAGCGAAATTGCAACCCTTGCGGACGCGGGCGTCGACAAAGGGGGCGTGCGCCGCCTGCAAAGGCTTCGCTTCCCTACCCCGGCCCGACCCTCGGCGCGAGACCTGGAGTTGCGCACCGGGCAATTGGGCTCGCTCTCTTATGAAACACTGTTGCTCAGAAATATGGCGTGGGCTAGTCGGCAGGAACGAACCCAATGGGAGAGGAAACGATGCGCCGCATTTCGCTTGGCCTGCTTGCCGCCGCTGGTGCGGCCTTGCTTGTCGCCGGATGTTCGAAGGGAGGCTCGCCGCAGCCCGAGGAAGGCGTCGGCGCCGACGCGAACTGGATTGCCCCGCATGGCGGCTTCGACGAGGCCGGTTACAGCCGGCTCGAACAGATCACGCCCGACAATGCCGGCAAGCTGGGCCTCGCCTGGTATCTCGACCTGCCCGACGAGGTGACGCTGGAAGCCACGCCGCTGGCCATCGACGGCACGCTCTATTTCTCCGGCGGTTATGCCGAGGTCTACGCGGTCGACGCGGTGACCGGAAAGCAGCTCTGGAAATTCGATCCCGAAACGTGGAAGCGCAGCCCGGACAAGTTCACCTTCGGCGCCAATCGCGGCGTCGCCTATGAGGACGGGCGCATCTTCGTCGCCGAGATGGACGGCCGCGTCGATGCGCTGGATGCCAAGACCGGGGAACTTCTGTGGTCGGCGGATTCGATCCCGGCCGATTTTCCCTTCAGCAACAGCACCGGCGCGCCGCGGGTGATGAACGGCAAGGTCATCATCGGCAACGGCGGCGCCGATGCGGGCGCACGCGGTTTCGTCACCGCATTCGATACCAAGACCGGCGAAATGGCGTGGCGTTTCTACACCGTGCCGGGCAGCCCCGAGCAGAATGCCGGCGATCCGGCGATGGAAGCGGCCGCCAAGACCTGGTCGAAGGATTTCTGGAAGACCACCGGCGGCGGCGGCACCGTATGGAACGGGATGACGTTCGATCCGGAAATGAACCGGATCTACATCGGCGTGGGCAACGCCGGCCCCTACGACCCCGAGCTGCGCAGCCCGGGAGGAGGGGACAATCTCTATACTTCAGGCATCGTCGCGCTCGACGCGGATACCGGCGAGTACATCTGGCACTACCAGCAGAACCCGCGCGATTCGTGGGACTACAAGGCCGCGCCGAACATGGTCGTGGCGACGCTCAATATCGACGGGCAGCCGCGCAAGGTGCTGATGCACGCGCCGACCAACGGCTTCTTCTACGTGCTCGACCGCGAGACCGGAAAGCTGCTCAACACGCCCGGCAAGACGACATTCATCAACTGGGCGAAAGGCATCGACAAGGAGACCGGGCGGCCGATCGAGAACGAGAACATCCGCTACGAGACCGGCGAGACCAAGATCTGGCCGGGCACCATCGGCGGCCACGACTGGCAGGCGATGAGCTACAATCCAAGGCTCGGCCTCGCCTATATCTCGATCCACCAGGTCGGTGCGCTGTTCTCGCGGGATCTGGCTGATCTCACGGACGATGCCGTCAACATCATGGGGCTCGTCGTCAAGCCGATCGTCGAGCAGCCCGGCGACGGCAAGGGCTACCTCGTCGCCTGGGACCCGGTGAAGCAGAAGGAAGTCTGGAAAGTCACGCATGACGAGGTGTGGAACGGCGGCACGCTGGCGACGGCGGGCGGGCTCGTCTTCCAGGGTACGGCCGAGGGGTATTTCGACGCCTATCGCGCCAGCAACGGCGAGCGCCTGTGGCGCTTCAACGCCGGGCTCGGCATCATCGCCGCGCCGATGAGCTACAGCGTCAACGGCAAGCAGTATGTGTCGATCCTGGTCGGCTGGGGCGGCACCAGCGCGGCGATGAGCGAAGTGCTAGACGTGGGCTGGAAATACGGGGCGCAGCCGCGCCGCCTGCTGACCTTCGCCCTGGACGGCGACGCGAAACTGCCGGCAAGCCCGCCGCGCGACATGAAGGTGCATGCCCTCGACGACGAGGAGCTCGTGCTGGACGAGACGGACGTTGCCGTCGGGCGCGGTCTTTCCGTCATCTGCATGTCCTGCCACGGTGCCGGGTTCCGCGGCGCCGGCGCGCCGGGTCCTGACCTCAGGGAATCGGCAATCGCCCTGCGGCTCGACACCTTCAGCCAGCTGGTGAAGGAAGGCCGGATGGTGAACGGCATGCCGAGCTACGCCTGGCTGAGCGACGAACAGATCCGCCAGCTCCACGCCTATCTGCGCGCCCGGGCGCGCGAGGCACTGGGCAAGCGCGAGCCCTACGATCCAGCTATAGCGAAGCAGCAGGCGAAGGAAGGCGGGCCGTCAGGTTCGCTCTGACGCGCTCCGGTCCGGCATACGGACCGCCTGTCGTCGGAAAGCGCTACGCCGGCTGGGCTGCACCGGCTCTGGCCGCGTCAGGCATGTCTGGCTTGCGCCGAGAGGAAAGCCGCCCTCATTGATGCCGTGACTCCTGCACTGGCGCTGTGCAACAAACGGGGCCTGCCCGATCGACAGCCCGGCACAAGGCCGGGGCGGGCCCTGGGGAAGGGGACAGGCAAATGGCAGGACAGCTGCGCTTCGGTTACGGGTTCGACATGCGCAATCCGCCCGAGTGGTTCAGGCCGTGGCCGGATTTCTACGCCGAAACGCTGGAGTTCATCGAGCATATCGAGCAGCTCGGCTTCGGGAACATCTGGCTCGCCGAGCATCACGGCATCGACGACGGCTACATGCCCTCACCCATCGTTTTCGGCGCCGGTGTCGCGACGCGCACGAAGAAGCTGCGCATCTCCCAGGGGGTCGGCCTGCTGCCGCATTACCACCCGGTCCGGCTTGCCGAGGATCTGGCGGTCATGGACATCCTGTCGAACGGCCGCGCCGAATTCGCCATGGGCATCGGCTACCTGCCGTTCGAGGCCGAGGCTTACGGCTTCACCAAGCGCGGCAAGCTCTCGAACGAGATCATCGAGATCGTCCGGCGCCTTTGGCAGGGCGAGACGCTCGATTTCGACGGCGAGTTCCACCAGCTCAAGGGCGCGCGCTGCACGCCGCTGCCCTGCCAGGAAGGCGGCATCCCCATGTTCGTCGGCGGCGTCGCCCCGGCGGGTTTCCGGCGCGCCGCGCAATATGGCGACGGCTTCATCGGGCCGGTGGAATACTGGCCGCAATATCTCGAGGAAGTGAAGAAGGCCGGCAAGGACGAGAAGGACGCGCGCATCGTCTCCATGAGCTATTCCGACATGTGGATGATGGTGAGCGAGGATCCGGAAAAGACGGTCAACGACATGGCGCCGCATGCCTATTACCAGATCAACACCTACGCCGAGTGGCAGGAGGGAACCGACTGGGCGGTGATGAGCGAGATGAGCCTCGATGAATTCAAGAAGTCCGGGCCGATCCGGGTGATGACGCCGGACGAATGCATCGCCTACATCAAGTCGCGCCAGGAGCAGGCGCCGATCGAGGCGTTCTGCATGCAGGTGCCCAGCGGCTTCCCGCTCGACAAGATGGCGGAACATGCCGAGCTGTTCGCGAAGAAGGTGATCCCCGCTTTCCGCGACTGAGCAGCCTGCGGCGCGTCAGCCGTCCTGCCCCTCGAGCACCGTTTCGAGCGCGGCTTCGAAATCGCGGGTGTAGCCCACCGTATCGAACAATGGCTGCGAGAGGCGGTTCGCGGCCAGTTTCGCGCGGATCGCCGCAAGCCTGTCCGGATCGGTCGCCAGGTCCAGCGCCAGCGCCTCATAGGCTTCATCGGTCCCGGCGATCAGCTCGGGCAGGCCGACCGCCGCCAGCAGGCTCGCCGCGACCCGGGCGGCGAACTGCCGCCCCGCCCTGGTGACGATCGGCAGGCCCGCCCACAGCGCGTCGCTCGCAGTGGTGTGGGCATTGACGTTGAACGTGTCGAGGAACAGGTCGGCATGGGCATGCCGGGCAAGGTGCTCGCCATGCGGCAGCTTGCCGGCGAAGACGAGCCGGTCCGGATCGATGCCCCTCGCCCGTGCCTCGCGGCGCAGGTTCGCCTCGGCCCATTCGTTCGAGCGCAGCAGCCACAGCACGCTGCCGTCCACCCGACCCAGCAGCCGCATCCAGATATCGAACTCGCGCGGCGTGATCTTGTAGTTCTGGTTGAAGCAGCAGAACACGAAGCCGTCGCCGGGCAAGCCGAAATCGGCACGGCTCGAACCGGCCTGCGCGATCTCGCGCCGGTTGTCGTTGGGCTGGTAGCTGTTTGGCAGGAACAGCAGCTTCTCGGTGTAGAAGCGCTTCTCGCCATCCGGGATCACCACCGGATCGGCGATGAGGTAGTCGATGAAGTCGGCTCCCATCGTGCCGGGATAGCCGAGATAGGCGATCTGGACCGGCGCGAGCCGCAGGGCGAACAGCCCGGGGCGCGACTGGCGGGTGTAGCCCTTCAGGTCGATGGCGATGTCCAGCTCATGCCCGCGCGCAAGGTCGGCGATGGCATGGTCCGCCATGCCGTGCACGTCGGTGAAGCGATCGACATCGGCGATAGCGGCCTCGCGCATGGCCCCGCTCCGGCCGGTTCCGTAGCTGTAGGCGTGGATCTCGAAGCGGTCGCGGTCATGCTCGCGCAACAGGCCGGACATCAGGTAGAGTGTGGCGTGATCGTGGAAATCGGCGGAGAAATATCCCAGCCGGATCTTTCCGGATTTCGGCCGGGCGGCAAGCGGCGGCGGCATTTCCTGTCTGAAGGTCTGGTGCGCATAGAGCTGCGAGCGGAGCATCTGCCGTTCCGGATCGTCCTCGAAAACAAGCGTCGCGAACGGGGCGACCGCCTCGCCTTCGATGCCCAGCCTGCCGGCGACGGCCGCGAATTCCTCAAGGCAGCTCCAGTCGCAGATGCGTGCCTGCTGGAATAGCTTCTGCGCCAGCGCGGGCCAATGGTCCGGCTTGATCCGGAGCAGCGCCTCGAAGCTCGAGATCGCATCGCCGATCCGGTCGCGCTCCACGGACAGCGCGGCGAGATTGTAGAGCGCGTCGACGGCATCCGGGTCGGTTTCGAGCGCGCGGCGATAGCTCTTTTCCGCCTCGGCGAACGCGCCCTGCTCCTTCAGCGCGACGCCGAGATTGACCCAGGCGTCGGTGAAACCCGGGTGGAGCCTCACCGCTTCGCGATAGCTGCCGACGGCTTCGTCCAGCCCGCCCCGGTCCTTCAGCGCCTTGCCGAGATTGAAATGCGCCCGGGCATAGTCCGGCCTCGACTCCACCGCCTGGCGGAAACATGCGATCGCTTCGTCGAGCCGGCCGCGCCCCAGGAGCAGTCCGCCCAGGTTGTTGCATATCGCCGGCTCGCCGGGCTTGAGCGCCAGCGCCTGCCTGAAGGCGCGTTCGGCATCGTCCATGCGGCCGAGCGCGTAGCTGGCGGTGCCGTAAAGGTTCCACAGCTGGAGCGAGGATGGAAACCGATCCAGCAGCGGCGCCGCCCGCTCGGCGGCCGCGGGAAATTCCCCGTTCCGGCACAGCGACACGATCCGGGCGAGTTCGCTGCGCAGTTCGGCCTGCTGCGTCGCCCGGTCGGGGGAAGATCGGTCCATGGCCTCTTCTATGCCGGGCGACGGCAATCGGCTAGTCGTCGGCGTGCGGCCTCACGGCATAGGAATCGCTGGCGTCCAGCCCGCCGTCGAACCCGAACAGGCTCGAGACTTTCGCCGACCGCTCGCTGAGGTCCTTCGGAAAGAAGAAGCTGGTGTCGGCCATCACCTGCGGCATCGCGGCGCGGACCTGCTCTATCGAGGCGCCCTCGCCGATCACGCCTTCCGCTTCGGCCAGCGCCACCCGGGCGACGCGGCCGCCGCCGAGCGAGAAGATCTCGCCGCTTACCTCGCAATCTTCGCTGAGCAGGAACGCCGCGGCCGCCGCGACCTTTTCCGGCGTCATAGTCCGGAAGAACCAGTCGGCATAGGCGCCGGGCGGGAAGCCCTCGGTCATCCGCGTGCGCGCCGAAGGCATCACCCCGTTGACACAGATGCCGTGGCGCGCGCCTTCGAGCGCGAGCGTCGGCACGAGGCCGAGGTAGGACGCCTTGGCGGTCGCGTAGGGCGTGTTGCCGAGCGCGCCGAACACGGCGGCCGACGGCGTGAACAGCAGCCGCCCGTAGCCCTGCTTCTCCATGTGCGGCCAGGCTGCACGCGCCATCCAGATGGCGGCGAAGCAATTGACGCGCAGCACCAGTTCTACGTCGCGGTCCGGCAAGGCATCGGGCGGCATCAGCTCCGGGCAGGTGCTCGCGAAATGGGCGATGCCGTCGATCCGGCCGAAGGCGGCAACGCACGATTCGACGGCCTCCGCTGCGCCTTCGCCGGTCGACAGGTCGGCCGTGCAGGCGACGGCTTCGCCGCCTGCCGCAACGATTTCTTCCGCCACGGTTTCCGCCGGCCCCTGGCTCGCCCTGTCGCCGGCCATCGCCGAGCCGTTGTCGGCCACGACGACTTTCGCACCGCGCGATGCGAGCAGCATCGCCTCGGCCTGCCCCAGCCCCCGGCCCGCGCCGGTGACGACAATCGCCCTTCCGTCGAAGCGCACTTCTGCCTGGTTCATCCTGTTTCCTCCAGTTCCGCCCGGACGCCGGTTCAGTCCAGATTGGGCGGGCGATGCTGCGCCCAGGGCCGCTCGCGCTCGAAGGCCCGGGCGGCGCGCAGCACCAGGTGCTCCTCGTTCGGCCGTCCCATGATCTGCAGGCCGACCGGCATGCCCTGGAAGAAGCCCGCCGGAACCGACGCCCCGCAATAGCCTGCCAGGTTGGTGATGAAAGTGTAGGCGGTGTACTGGAACGGCGTGACGTTGCTGACGCCGCACTCGAAGGCGGTGCGCGCGATCACCGGGCAGACCAGCAGGTCGATCTCCCTGAAAAGGTCGTCGATATGGGTGCGCTGGCGGCGCCGGACCTCCGGCCTGATGCCGAGCGCGTAGTCGAGCATCGTCGGCCGGTCTGACCGGTCGCGAATATAGATCGTCAGCCTGGCGTATTCCTCGCGCGGCAGCTTCATCGACCAGCTGATCGGATCGATGGCGCCGGGATAGATTTCCTTCCCGAGCTTCGCCATCTTCCACTTGGCGTAATCGCCGTCGAGTTCGAGCTCGTCCTGCGGATCCTCGAAGCGGAACGACGGCTCGGAGAACTTCGCGCCGAGCTTCTCGAAAGTCCGGGCCGCGTCTTGGCAGATGTCGACGATCGCCGGCTCGTCGGGGACGACGCGGCCGAGATCGGGCGACCAGCCGATCCGCAGCCCTTCCACGCCCTTGTCCAGCTCCGCGAGATAGTCGGGCGGATCGTCGTGCCGGGTGCGGGGATCGCGCTCGTCGGGCCTGGCGATGACCTGCATCAGCATCGCCGCGTCGCGCACGTCGCGGGTCATCGGGCCGACCCCGCTCATGAACAGGCCGATCTCGCCGCAGTAGTCGGGCACGCGGCCCCGGCTCGGCAACAGGCCGAAAATGCCGCTGAAGGACGAGGGGATGCGGATCGAGCCGCCGCCGTCGGTGCCCAGAGCCAGCGGCCCCAGCCCGGCCGAGGTCGCGACCCCGGCCCCGCCGCTCGAGCCACCCGAGGTGCGCGTGCGGTCCCAGGCGTTGAGCGTCTCCGGCACCAGCAGGTTGATGCTGCGCCGGTTCAGTTCGAATTCCGGCAGGTTGGACTTGGCGAAAATGATCCCACCTGCTTCCTTCAGCCGCGCCGAGGCCGCCGAATCCTGTTCGGGAATGTTGTCGCTGAAAAGCTGCGAGCCGAGCGTGGTGCGCTGGCCCCTGGTGACGATCGAATCCTTGAGGCTGACCGGCAGGCCGTGAAGCGGCGGCAGGCCATCCTCCCCCTGCATGATCCGGTCCGTCGCGGCTTCGGCCTGTTCGAGCAGCAGTTCGGGAAAGACGGTGATGAACGCGCTGAGATCGCTATGGCGCGCCACCCGGTCGAGCAGGAACTGCGCGAATTCCAGCGGCGAGAGGTCCCGCGCGGCGAACATTTCCCGAAGCCGCCACGCCGGCGTCCACGCCAGCTCCGTATCCGCCGCGCTCGCCATTGCCCAACTCTCCCGATTCCTCTCGTTGTCCGCGCAGCGTGGAGGCAGCCGCGCAAGGCCGTCAAGTGGGACGGGCAGCATTCGGACGTGCTGCATCCTCCGCTGGCGAATGCGGACTTGCGCCGGGGGAAGGAAACGAATCGCGCGGCCGGCGCGGCGTCAGGGACGGGCCGCGTGCCGGGGGCGGGCGGAAGGATGTTGCGAACGACCGGGGCGCCCAACCGCGACGCTGTCCGGTTCGGCCCGTTTCCGCGACCGGCCGGAGAGAGGTGCGCGGGACTCGCGGCGCGCGCCTTTCCCCTCGCGGCTGATTGCGCCGCGCCAATGGCGGGTCGCCGGTCCCGTTCAGAGCTCACCAGCTATGTCGGCGAGGTATGGGGGCGGAGCGCGAACCCGCATGCATCCGGACTGCCGCGTCTGGCGCTTGTCGGCTTTGCCTTGGACTACCGCCCATTGGCACAGGCCCACGCGCCGGCCGCGTCCGCTACCATCCCGAAGGGCGGAAGCGGGAGGGAGCAATGCAGGCCGGCCCTGCCCGCTCCCGGTTCTGCCTCGCGAAAGAGGCGGCGGCTATATAACCTATATGGTTAAATATGTCAAGGCTCATATCCTATCTGTAATGAGCCGGCCCTTTCAGAACGGCCTGGGATGGCGCTTGCGCAATTGCGCGAAAGCCGTGCCGGGCCCTTCCGCCAGCCGCGCCTCGATCCGCTCGCAGACGTCCTCGATGCTCATCGAACTGGAATCGAGTTCGAGGTCGTAGATGTCGTTGGCGTAGGCATGCTCGTAGAACCACGGCACCGCCTGCGAAAGCTGTTCGCCCAGGGCGGAAATGATGTCCGGCCCGGCGGCGGCCATGGCTTCCTGGATCGGCAGCGGAATGACGTCGATCTGCCGTTCCTTCACCCGCTTTTCGAGCACTTCGCGCGACGGCCGCAGGTTCACGAACAGCACCGGCACATCCTCCATGCGCCAGATGCAGTCCTGCAGGACCGGCGGATCGAGGAACATCAGGTGGTCGACCACCATGTTCTGCCCGGCGCGCGAGGCCGCCGCGACCATCGCATGCATCGCCTCCAGCGCCTTCATGCAGACCGGCCCGTAGGAGGTGGGCTGGTAGCCCTCCTCCTTCTTCTCGCCGAACATGGTGTATTTGGCCGGGACCAGCGTGCCCACGAGCAGGTCCATGCCGAACATCAGGTAGGGCTCTTCGGCGCGCCGCGCGAAGGCGTGGCACGTCGTCGTCTTGCCGGCGCCCGAGGTGCCGTTGACGAGGACGATCTGGCCGGCCATCGCCCTAAGAGCCCCGGACCATGGCGCGGAACTGTTCGAGCGGCTGGAATTCCTGGATATCGCCCCAGCCCGACTTGCCGTTTCCGAAATCGACTTCGAGCAGAGACCAGACGACCTGCACCCGCGGATAGAAATTGACCATCAGGTGGCTGCAGGACCGCGCCGTCATGTCGACGCTGCGGCCCATCTCGTCTTCGAGGGTGAGGTCGAAGCGGTCCGGCGTGTACTGGCCCATCTGCGTCACGAGGCGCCTGCCGCCCACCAGCGTGGAGGTCTGGCCGTCGAGCTTGAGGAAGCCGCCGACCACTCTCATCTCGTCGCCCTCGCCCATCACCTGCGCGTGGAACGCCGTGTTTTCATCCGCGATGGCCCAGAAATAGCTGCCGCGCCTGACGCCATCCATCTGGCGCACGCCCCAGGAGGAATCGCGCAGCGCGTAACTGTCCACCTGCAGCACTTCGCCCTGGTATTCGATCGTTCCGGTCGCCCGGCCCATCTGTTCGAGATGCATGCGGTTCTCGGCCGACATGCCGGTGGCCTCGATCTCCATGCCGAGGAAGTGGTGGGGTTCTTCCAGCCCGGACCACAGCAGGTCGAGCTTGAAGCCGTTGCAGTCGTAGCCCAGGCGATATTGTTTCCTCGGCTCGACCACCTCGACGCTGAGCGAGGTATGCGAGGTGAAATCGAACTTGCGCGCGCCTTCCGGGATCGTCTGGAAATGGTGCCAATCGTAATAGAGGCAGTCCCAGGTGTGCGCCCCGGACCCGTCCCACAGGATCGGCCCGCCCATCAGCAGGTTCATGTTCGGGCGGAAGAAGTAGTAGATCATGCCGTGGATTTCCTTCTCGGGGATCGAGAAGGAGAACCAGCAGCTTTCGTTCCAGTAGGGATCGTCGGTCGTCGTCGGGCAGAAATTGTCGACGTCGATGTTCACGGCCATGTCAGCCTCCCATGAAGCCGGCGTCGATGGCGCCGGTGAACACTCCGCTGGCGAAACCCTGGTCGGTATAGAGGAACGACCCGCTGACCGCGCCCATCAGCGAACTGTTGAGCAGGATCAGCGGCCACGCCTGTTCCTCGGCGGTGGCCATCCGGCCGAGCGAGGGGAACGGCCAGGCGGCGATGAACTCGTCGGTCATGATCTCCGACGACATGTCGGCAAACGCCGTCTTGGTCGGGCACGGACCGATCGCGTTGAGGCGGATGCGGCGCGTGTTGCCCAGTTCCACCGCGGCATGCTGGACCCACACGACCAGCATTTCCTTGGAACTGGTGTATCCGTCGCGCACGCGACTATCGGGATCGGCCTCGCACCAGGCATAGGCCTCGTCCGGATCGGAGATCGCCAGCATCTCCATGCATTGCGCCAGGTTCTTCTGCCAGCCGAGCGCCGCGTCTGAGGAGATCAGCGCGATGCCCGCTCCGTCAGCGAGCGAAGGCAGCAGGTTCTCCACGAAGTGGCGAGTGCCGATGTAGTTGACCCGCATGCAGTAGAGCGGCCCCTTGATGTGCGGCGGAAGGCCCGCGCAGGGGAACAGGAAGTGGATCGGTGCGATCGCCTTGAGCGCTTCGGCGGTCGCTCGCACCTGCGCGAAATCCGACAGGTCGCACTGGTGGAAGCTTTCGCAATCCACTTTCGGCTGCTGGATATCGACTATGTGGACCCTGGCGCCGAGTTCGCCGAGCAGCCGCGCGGTCGCTTCGCCCATGCCCGATGCGCCGCCGGTGACGACAACGGTCTTGTCCCGGTATCCGAGCCCGTCGAGATTGCCCATTATCCTCTCCTTCTTGATTTCGTCGTGATCCTAGATAGCGTCTCCTATCATGCAAGCATGAAGCGGGGGAGTGATGGGCAGGACATTCGTGATTACCGGCGGAGGCACGGGCCTGGGCCGCGCTATCGCCCGGACTCTCGCCGAAGACGGCGACACAGCGATCCTGCTGGGACGCAGGCTGGACAAGGTCGAGGCCGTCGCGGCGGAGATCGGCAACGATTCCTTTGCGCTCGCCTGCGACGTTTCCGACCCGGATTCGGTCGACGCCGCCTTCGCCGAAATCGCGAAGCGCCACGAGACGATCGACGGGCTGATCAGCAATGCCGCGGTGTTCCGCCCGTTCCTGGTCAAGGATGCCCGGAACCAGCAGATCGACACGATCGTCGACACCAACCTCAAGGGCGCGGTCCACTGCGCCCGCGCCGCGATCCCGCTGCTGCGCAAGGGCGGCATCATCATCAATGTCGGCAGCGAGACGGTGGCCAGCCGGGTGGCGATGTTCTCGCTCTACCAGGCCAGCAAGCAGGGCCTGGAGCGCTTCACCAGGGCGTTGCAGCAGGAACTCGACCCGGAAGGCATCCGCGTCACGCTGCTGCGCGCCTGCAAGATGTTCGACGAGGACTACAGCTGGGACGTCGACGAGAAGACGGCGCAGCAATTCTTCGAGGAAAACGCCAAGCGCGGCATCAACCAGCGCGAGCAGCCGATCGCCTCGTTCCGCTCGGCCGGCGCCCAGGTCCGTTGGCTGGTGAACCTGCCGCCCGACGTACAGGTGACCGAAGTGTTGCTGGAAGCGCGGGCTCCGTAGCTGGCTTGGACAAATTCGAAAGGGCAGGCCATGTCCGCTGTCTTGCTTTTCCCATCCAGAGCGGACTGTCCGGGCGCGACAACATTGCGGACATTTCTCAACGCCAGACGGACGACCTCGGGCGGCGTCTTGAGGTAGGGAACCAGTGACTCGTGCTGCTTAGGACCGGGCATGTCAGCGCCCCACCCTGCTCTCCTTAACGGGCGGTGCATTAAATCTGAAAATGCCCTTCCTCGCCATCGCCTTCAACTAAATGGATCGAGGCAACAGCTAGGACGGAGAGGCTTCTTCCCATTCCTACCCTGTAAATCATCCAATACTATCAGTTTACGACAGCAACCAGCGTTTCACTTCCGGTAGCAGGTGCGCCACCTCCTTCGACGCGAGAAAAATAGGAGCGGCTGGCGCCCAATCGCTACAGGTTGCATTTGCCAAAATCGCACTAACGAGATTAAGTTCTGCTTCAATTGAACGGGAATCGAGAGGGGGCGCTTATGGGATTTACGGCTAGTTTACTCGGTCTCGATGGTGAACGCGTCAGTTCAAAATTTGGCACTATGCGAGGAAGTTGCCCTCACAAAGGAACGGACTTTACCAGTTCGAAAAAGCCAAAGCCATTCAAGGCCGGTGTTTTCGGAAAAGTGGTGGCACCCTTGGACGGCAAGTGGGGGACTATTACAGTCATACCCTTCAATGAACCGACCTCTCGTATCCAATATCTGCACTGCTCCAAAATTAAAGTGAAAGTCGGAAGCATCGTTACTCCTTGGACGGTGATTGGCGAAACAGGGGAGACAGCTCCACCAGGCAGAAGCCGAGGAATCCATCTTCATCTACAAATCGTTACAACTGGAAAACCGCCAAATGATTGCTGGGATGGCAGGAACTTTAGCGATCCGGAGAAATTCGATACGCACAGTTCCATCCTTGGTCTCTGGTACAGAAATTCATCGGCAACTTCAGGAGGGATTCGAAAGGAACTGCGATCTTCGATTGATATCCTCGCTGACATTTCAGGGGCGTCAGCACCCGCTGCAACACGAGAAATCCACACCATCCCAACTGGATGTCAGTTTGTAATGTCCATTCGACATCCGTCTGCCAAAATCTCGTCGAGGACAAATAACGGACTCATTTGGTCTTCTGGGAAAGGGCGTGTGGATGAATGTTTTTCGACTTGCAATACTCGGGCGGCCTGTCGAAAATGGCGGGATTCTGGCGAACTGCGAATGATTTCGCAAAACCAACTCCTAGTCGTGCGTTCGGGTGTGATATTTACACGATCCGGCGTTGTGGAAAGTCCGTATCCAATTGAATTATCGCCTAAAGAATCAGCCAGTGAGTTCGAGCTACACGCCTCCATGCTTGAGGCACTAGCTACTGAAGAAATGCTGGAAGCGGAAACTGCCAGCAATCTTGGCGCTCACAAAATTGATCGATAGATGCATCGCGTGATCGGGCAGCCTTGAATTTCACTAGTGCAGTCTGTGGTGGCATCGGCGATACTCTTTTCCGGTGCTGTCTGACTGAGTCGCACTTCCTACCTTTGGGCAAGGTTCGGTGTTTGAGGCGCGGGTTTGGGCCATATGTCCCCGTAGCTCGGAACGTCTGCTTGCCACCCCAACTTAGCCACCCCGACCTCCCGGCATATCGCCTCAGACCAGACGTTCGTTCGCAGCCGGAATCCTTCGCTCCCCTAGGCCTGCAAGGGCTCGAAGCTGCGCACCCCGCCTTCCTCGCGCACAAAGCCGCAATGCGGGGCGGCGAAATGCGCGGGGATCACCAGCGCGCCCTGCCGCACGAAGCTCTCGATCAGCCGGTTGCGCGTCTTGAGCGTCAGCGCGAAATCCTCGCAGGTGTTGGCATCGAGCTCCGGGTGGAGGAACTCGATCGGGTGGTGGAAGGCATCGCCGGTGAACCACACGTGGCTGCCGGCCGAGCACAGGTGCAGCGCCATGTGTCCCATGGTGTGGCCGTTGGCGAGCCCGGCTTCCAGGCTCGGGGTGATCCGCTGGTTGGCGCCGATCACTTCGGCCAGCCCCGCTTCCAGGATCGGCAGCACGCTGTTTTCGAAGATGCCGGCGTTCGCCGGGACATGCCGGTAATCGGGCCGGCGGAAGTCCCAGCGTTCCACCTCGCGCCTGCCCATGTAGTACTTGGCGTTGGGAAAGGTCGGGACATACTTGCCGTCGCGCAGCATCGTGTTCCAGCCGCAGTGGTCGCTGTGCAGGTGGGTGCAGAACACCACATCGACGTCTTCCGGCCTGATGCCGGTCGCGCCGAAGCGCTCGATGAACGGCGTGTCGAGCATGTGGAAGAGCTCGAATTCGGGCAGGATGCGGCCGTTGCCGACGCAGGGATCGACCACCACGACCCGGTCGTCGACAAGTACGATCCAGCTCTGCACGACCATTTCCCACGTGTCGTCGTCGCCCAGCCAGTGCGGGCGCAGCCAGTGGGCGTTGCTTTCGATGATCTCCTCGCTCGCGTTGAAGCTGGCGAACGGGAAATGCGTCGTCAGCTCCTCGATCCGGTGAATTTGCGCATCGCCGACGCTGAACTTGTCCATCCTGATCCTCTCCCCGGCCGTTCGCGTGACGCGGCCGTTTCACAAACTGCGTTTGCGCAAGGGGATAGACCCGGCGCCCGGCATGACCAAGTCGACTCGCGGAGCACTGCGCCGAGAAGCAGGGCGCCTATCCCCGAGAGGCCTTTTCCATCTCTCCGAAGGCTTCGAGCATCGCCGCCTTGGCGGTGTTGGCGGCGGGAAAACCGGCATAGGGGATCGCCGTGTAGAAGATCTCTTCCAGCTCCTGCCGGCTCAGCCCGTTCGCCATGCCCATGATCGTATGGTACTTGATCTCCTCGGACTGCCCCTGGCCGATCAGCATGCCGAGCACGGCGCAGCTGCGCAGCTTGCGTTGCAGCCCGTCGCGGCCCCAGACCGAACCGAACGCCCATTCGAGCGACCAGTTCGACTGTTCCTTGCCGAACTCGGTGGAGGACCGGCCGTGTTCCTCGACACCCCGGGCCATTTCGTCGCCGAAGATCTCGCGAAAAATCTCGAGACCCTTCTCGCGCGCTTCACTCATGACCAAGCCTCCCCTCAAACCTGCTTCAGGGCCCCGCCATCGGCAGCCGAGGCGCGCATCGCATCGAGAATGCGCATCGAGGCCAGCCCGTCGCGGAAGGTCGGCGGGGGCACGGGGGAATCCATCTCCCGCCCTTCGATCGCCGCGCGCAGCGCTTCGCACAGCCGGGTGAACGGGCCGATCTCGAAATGCGACATGCGCCGGCTGGAATTGGGATCGGCGGCGGGCGGAGGCGGCGGCAGCGCCAGGTCGTCAGGTACCGGCAGTTCGCGGGTGCCCTGCTTGTCGGCGACGAACACCTTGCCGCCTTCGGTCCACACCGAGCCTTTCGTGCCGGCGCAGCGCCACAGCGTCGCCATCTGGCCCCAGGCGCCGGCGGTCTGCTGCATCGAGCCTTCCACGCCGTTCTTCATCAGGAAGCGCATCGAATAGCTGTCGTCGACTTCGGCCTCGCGGTCGGACACCAGGAACAGGTTGGCGCTGAGCGTATCGAACTCGCCCAGCCAGGCGCGGATCTGGTCCATCAGGTGGGAGCCGCCCGCGCCGAGCCAGCCGCCACCGCTGGCCTTGTCGAACCACCATTTCGGCAGGGGCGTTTCCGGATCGGCGCAGAACGGGATGAACTGGTCGAGCACCAGGAAGCGCGGCTCGCCGATCATGCCTTCGGCGATCGCCCGGCCGAACAGCGCCCGGTCGGGCAGCCAGCGGAACTCATGCGCGACCATGTGGACGACGCCCGCCTTTTCCGCCGCATCGAGCATCTGCTGCGCCTCGCCCGCATCGAAGGCGAAGGGCTTTTCACACAGCACGTGGCAGCCGCGATCGATGGCGGTCAGCGTCAGTTCGGCATGCGTGTCGGGCGGCGTCGCGACGGCGACGAGTTTCGCGCCGGTCTTCGAAATCGCCTCGTCGAGGTCGGTAAAGGTGGCCGGAACCTCGTTCTGCGCGGCCCTGCGTTCGAGCCGTTCCGGATTGGTGCCGACAAGGCCCGCGATCTCGAAGCCGGCGGCGCGCAGCGCGGGCACATGGATGCGGCAGCCGAAGCCGGTGCCGACGACCAGCGCGGGGATTGGGGTTGAACTCATTTCAGCTGTCTCCTGTGTGGGCCACGCGGTCAATCCGCCGTCATGCCGACCACATGCGAACGATCGACCGGGCTGCCGGGGAATATTTCCTGGAACTCGACGATGTTGCCATCGGGATCGCGCAGATAGACCGACCGCACGCCGTGGTTTCCGATCGATTGCGGCGAGGACAGGAAGGTGACGCCTTCGGCCTTCAACCGCTCATATTCATCGTCGATGTCGGTCACGTCGAAAGCGATATGGCGCAGCCCGACGTCGCAGGACCGCGGAGGCGCCAGGCCATCGGGTATCGGTTCCAGGTACTCGAACATCTCGATGCGAAGGTTGCCGACGCCAAGCTGCGCAACCCTGACGCGGGTCGCCTCGAGCCCGACCACCTTTTCGAACTCGGGACTGTCCCCCGGCTCGATCCGGCCGTCGGAAAGCAGCGGCAGGCCCAGCAGGTCGCGATAGAAATGCAGCAGCCGGTCCATGTCGGCGGTTGCGAGCGCAACATGGTGCGCGCCGTTTATCATCCGGCTCTCTCCCCTTGCCTTCCGCGTTGCCGCAGGCGTGTTGCCGTTTCGCCGGTGCCGTCAGCCCGGCATGCAGACGTGGACCTTCGTCTCTTCGTTCGGTCCGCGCAGGTGCTCCATCATCGACGGCAGGTCGACCAGCGGGATGTCGTTGGTGATGATGGTCTTGGGATCGACGTGGCCCTTGTCCATCTGCTCGGCGATGTAGAAGAATTCCTTCATCGTGTAGCCGACGAGGAACTGCATGTTCACCAGCTTGAAAGAGGCGATGCCGGGAATCACCGGGTCCGGGCTGGTGCAGAAGCCGAGCGAGACGACCTTGCCGAACAGCCCGGCATGCATGACCGCCTTGCCGAGCATGCCTTCCGCGCCGACGCATTCGTAGACGACGTCCGGAGCGCCGCCGAGGGCTTCCATCACTTCGCCGACTTCGTTCTCGCCGTACTGGATGAAGTCGTCCGCGCCCATCTGCAGGCACAGGTCCTTGCGCCGGTCGGAGCGCGACATCGCCACGATCCGCCGCGCGCCGAGCCGGCGCGCCCAGTAGATCGAATAGAGCGCCACGGTCCCGCCGCCCAGCACCAGCACGTTGTCGCCCGCCTTCATTCCCGAATGGTTGGCGCCGTAGAGGCTGACCGCGAGCGGTTCGATGAGGGCGCCGTCGGCGAACGACAGCGTGCTTGGCAGCTTCACCACCACGTCGGTCGGCAGCCGGGCATATTCAGCGAAGCCGACCATCAGGCTCTCGCCGTTGTGGCACATGACGTTGTTGTGGGTCTCGCATCCCGGGCAGTGGCCGCAGGCGCCGGAAGGAAGCGCCGAAACCTTGTCGCCCACGGCAAAGCCCTGCGCGTTCTTGCCGACCGCCACGACTTCGCCCGAATATTCGTGGCCGAACTGCGAATCCTTGCCGAAATCGAACATCCCGCCCCGCGACATCGACAGGTCGGTGCCGCAGATGCCGCAGCGGTGGATCTTGATCAGGATGTCGTCCGGGCCGGGCTCGGGATCGGGAATGTCCTGGATGGTGACCGGCTTGCCTTCGCCGGGATAGATCGCTGCCTTCATCGGTGTTCCCCTAGCTGTTCAGGAGGTCGAAGCGCTGGATGTAGTCGCCGAACGGCTCGCGCGCCTCCTCCTCGGTCATGCCGTAATCGGTGATGCTGTAGCGATGCACGCCGTGCTGCAGCTCCGGCTTCTCGTCGATCCGCAGGGCCAGATCGGCGCGCGTGTCGTCGGGTATGTCCATGCCGATGAAATCGTAGATCTGCTCGATCACCTTCATCGGCTCGCGGTGGAAATCGCCGTGGATGACGTCGAGCACCTTGCCGGGATGCTCGGCGCGTACCCGGTCGCACTTGCGCACCGCGTTCGACCACTTGGCGACTTCCCGGCGCAGCATGATCTCCCCGCGCTGGTCGGCCCGGCCCTCTTCCATGATTGGATGCATCTGCATCAGCAGCGCGACGAGCGAGGGCACCGCCTTGGCCGGGTCGCGATGCGTCTGGATCACCTTCGCATCGGGAAACACGGCGAGCAGCAGGTCGAGATTCTCGATGTGCCCGGGATTCTTGAGCAGCCAGCGCTTGTCGCGGTCATTGCTGCCGATCAGCTGCACGCAGCGCTTGTAATACTGGTAGCCCGGCCATTCGCTCTGCCCGCACCACCAGGCGTCGTAGGTCGCCGCCGAATGGCTGCAGCTCAGGATGTTGCAGCGGAAGCTCTGGCTGAGCAGGAAGCAGCATTCGTGGACTTCCTCGGCCGCGCGGTGATGCGCGGCGCGCGATTCGGGCGACGCGGCATACTGGGCATCGAGCAGTTCCACGCTCTTGCGGAATTGCGGATATTCGCTCCAGGTCTCGATCGGCGGGCGCGGCATGGGGGAATCCAGCAGCCAGGTCTGCAGGCCCTGGAACCGCCGGTCCACCGCCATCAGCCGGTGCAGCGCCGTCGTCCCGGTGCGCGGCACGCCGACGATCACCACCGGGCTGACCACGTCGTGCGCGTCGAAGCCGGGATTGTCCTTCATCGACTTGATCGCATGCGCGCGGCCGCGCAGCGTGCCGATCACGCGCGCCCAGGCGATGCGGCGGCCCTGTTCGGAAAAATGCGGATCGTAATCCATCGCCTGCAGCAGCGCCTTGAGGCCCGCGAGGTAATCGTCGGGCCCGAAATCGTCGCTGCCGACTTCGCCCGCGACGATCTCGTGGATCAGGTTGACGGCGGTGCGGAACTGTTCGGGTGGGTCGTAGCTCAGGTCCATCGGCTTTCCTCAGTCGAGCTTGATGCCGCCAAGCGCGGGGCCGCCGTTCACGCCGATCGTCTGGCCGGTGACGTAGGATGCCGCATCGCTGGCGAAGAACACGATCATGTTGGCCATCTCGTCCGGCGTGCCCGTCCGCCCGAGCGGGATCGCCGCGCCCATTTCGTCGGGATCGAGGCCGGCGACCTGCCAGGCATCGAGCACCCGCTCGCTGGCGATCGCGCCGGCGGCGACGCAATTGGCACGGATGCCGAACCGGCCCCATTCCGCCGCAGTGACCTTGGTGAACATCTGCAGCGCCGATTTCGCCGCCGAGTAATGCGCGCCGCCTTTCACGCCGTTCTCGCCCGCGCCGGAGGAAATGTTGATGATCGAGCCGGATTTCTGCGCGATCATGTGCTTGCCCGCCTCGCGCGTGCAGAAATAGGCGGACCGGACATTGAGGTCGAAAATCGAATCCCAGCCGCGCGTGGGGATCGATTCCAGCGGACCCATCCGCGTGCCGCCGGCATTGTTGACCAGCACGTCGATCCTGCCGAACTCCTCGATCGTCCTCTCGACGAGGCGGATCACCGCTTCCTCGTCCTTCACGTCGGTCGGCACCGGCAGGCAGGGCTTGCCGCTCGCTTCCGCAATCCGCGCGGCGGCGGCTTCCAGCTCGTCGACGGTGCGGCTGCAGATGACCGTTGTGGCGCCCAGCCGGGCGAGCTGCATCGCCGTGGCATAGCCGATGCCGGTCGCGCCCCCGGTGACGATGGCCACGCGGCCGGTGAAATCCAGTTGCTCGGTAATCATTGCTCTCTCCTGCGGCGTGGCGGCCTGCGGTCTCTCACCAGCGCTTCCGGCGCTGACGCATTTCGGTTTTCACCAGCGCTTCCGGCGCTGGCAGGCGCGCACGCGGTCGCTCAGTTCCTGCGCGCGCTCTTCCGGCGTGACCACCGGCGTGTCGGCGGGCAGGTGGTCGCGCAGCTCGGCGAGCTTCACCCGCTTGATCACCGGCACGGGCTCACTGTCGCAATCGTACCAGCGCCCGTAGATGCCGCCTTCGTTGTAACCCGCCGGATCGAGCCAGTTGGGCACGCCCGGGTCGGTGAGTGCGATGACACCGTAGAACCGGCCGTCCGACGCGACTTTCGCATAGTGGCCGTTGGTGCTGGACAGGCGGTAGACATATTCGAGCGCGTTGAAATAGGGGTCGTTGAGCTGGATGTTCCAGTACGGCCGATTTTCCGGCAGGTCGGTCTCGATGATCAGCGCCTCGTCGTCGTCGAGTTCGAAGCAGGCGGGCCAGTAGACCTGCTTCTGCAGCGCCCCCGGCATGCGGATCGGTTCGAACACGTTGATGCCGACGCGCTCCCTCACCCCGTTCTGCATCGCGAAATAGAGCTTCGTCTTGCGGGCGGGGAATTTGGCCATCTCGCCGATGCGCCGCAGGATCTCGTCGGGGCTGAGCCGCGGCTTGGGCGGCACCGGATCGAGGCATTCGATCGACAGCACCGGATCGACCTCGTTCAGCCAGTCGTAGCTGCGGTAGCGCAGCATCATCGCCCCGGCGCCGGGATCGATCTTCGCCCATTTGCCGGTATAGCCGGCGGGGCGCTCGGCGCTGAAGATCACTTCGAAATCCTCGCCCAGAGCAAGCCCGAGATCGGCATCGTCGTATTCGTTGTGCGCCTTGTTCGCCGGCATTTCGTCGACCGTGCCCGACATCACCGCCTGCGTCGTGAAACTCAGTATCTTGCAGGTGCCGCGATTGCCGGAAACCCGGTAGGTCAGGTCTCCACGGATCGGGCTGAAGACATAGATGTCGTCCGGATTGGGCTGCAGCGTGTAGACCGGGTTCCACAGCGGCGCCCAGTCGGGATGCTCGGCATCGGCATGGAAATACATGAAATAGGAGAACGACAGGCTCGTCATCGTCTGGCGATAGACGTCCGCGCGATAATGCGGATCGTCCGGCCGCCACGTCTGCGCGAGGTTCGCGACCGCGCCTTCGAGATCGCCCAGACAGGCAAGCAGGTCTGGCGCCGTTGCGTCGTTCATGGAAAGTCTCTCCCGCATTTCCGGCCGTTCCCGGGAATCGAATCTGAAGATAGCATATACTATCTTTGTGCTGCGCAAAGCGCTATCTTCGGCTCAGCAAGGGAGAGAAAATGGCCAAGCGCGATCTCGCAACCTCTGACGCTCCGACGGTCCGGCGCAAGCGGCGCAGCCCGGAGGAACTGAACAGCCTGATCCTGGAAGCGGCCGCGCGCGAATTCGGCGAGAACGGCTATTCGGGCGCGACCACCGCCGCCATCGCCCGCCGCGCCGATGTGACCGAAGCGCAGATTTTCCGCTTCTTCCCATCGAAAGCCGAACTGTTCCGCGAAGCGATCTTCCGCCCGCTGAACCGGCACTTCTCCGAATTCCATTCCCGCAATCTCGCCGATTCGACCGACGCCGAAACCTCCAACGAGCTGGCGCGCCGCTACATCAACGAGCTTCAGGACTTCATGGGCGAGCATTCGCGCATGCTGATGTCGCTGATCGTCGCTTCGGCCTATGAGCAGGATACTTCCGGCAGGCTCACCGACATCGAGGGGCTGCGCGCCTATTTCGAGCGGGGCGCGGCGCTGATGGAAAGCCGCACGCCGGGCGAGCCGAAAGTCGCGCACGACCTCATGGTCAGGGTCTCCTTCGCGGCGGTGCTGGCCAGTGTCATGTTCAAGGACTGGCTGTTCCCGCCCGGGCTCGCGAACGACGAGGAAATCCGCCAGGCGATTGCCGACTTCACCATCGAAGGCATCCGGGCGAACGAGCAGCCGGGGCTTTAGAAGACCGTCATCTGCGAACGGATCGTCATTCCCGCGCAAGCGGGAACCCGGCTCCGGCGCGTCGAGCTTGATACACCGTCAGGAACTGGGTCCCCGCTTGCGCGGGGATGACGAAAGGTCTGGCGCCCAGCGCCGCAGCCGGGTGGCCGAAGGCAGGTAGAGCGGATGGCGCGGCTGGCCGGTCCCGGTGATGCCCAGCACGTCGAAGCGCGTGCCCGCCCTCTCGCACAGCGCCAGCACGGCCCGGTCGCGGCCGAGATGCGCGCCGTGGTTGCCCCAGCCCAGGATCGTGCGGCGGCACAGGCCGAGCGCCAGCCGGATCGCCGCATCGTTGTCCGGCCCCACCGGATCGTCCGCGCGCTTGAGATCGGCGGGCAGCGTGGCGCGGAAGGCGAACAGGTTCCAGACCAGCACACCGCCCAGCCGCGCCTGCCGGGCCCGCGCCCGGCATTGCCGGATCGTCGGATCGTCCCGGCGATGATCGGCGGTCGAGGGATTGAGCATGCCCATGCCGCACAGCTTCGCGCTGGCACGTCCGATCCGCCACAACAGGTAGCGCCAGCTTCCGCACGGGCTGAACACCGCGCCGAAGCCGGTTTCCCGGTCGTGGAGGAAAACCAGCCCGCGCTCCGCCGACCAGCGCTCGATCCGCTCAAGCGCCTCGCTGCCGCAAGGCGCGGCGGCCACTGTCGATTGTGCTTCCGCCAAGTCTATACGACCAGTCCTATTCGGCCGGCCCGATCTGCAACTCCACCGGGGTCAGGCCGTCGATCGCGCCGACCAGACGGTCGCCCGGCGCTATCGGGCCGACGCCGGCGGGCGTGCCGGTGTAGAGCAGGTCGCCCGGCGCGAGGTGGTAATAGCGCGAAAGATCGGAAATCAGCTCGGGCACCGACCAGATCAGGTCGCGCAGGTGCGCGTCCTGCTTCAGCTCGCCGTTCTGGGTGAGCGTGATGCGCTGGTCGCCGACCGCGCCGAAGGCTTCCACGCGGGTCAGCGGCGCGATCACCGCGGCGTTCTCGAAATCCTTGCCGGTGTCCCACGGCCGGCCCTGGTCGCGCGCGGCGTTCTGCAGGTCGCGCCGGGTCATGTCGAAGCCGCAGGCGTAGCCCAGCACCACCGACATCGCCTGCGCCACGGAGATGCCGAAGGCAGGCGTGCCGATGGCGACGACCAGCTCCATCTCGTAGTGGCAATTCGCGGTACCCGGCGGATAGGGGATCGTCTCGCCGCTGTGGCAGATCGCCGACGGCGTCTTGGTGAAATAGAACGGCGCGTCGCGGTCGGCGGAGAATCCCATCTCGCGGGCATGCGCCTCGTAGTTGCGGGCGACGCAGAAGATACGCCCGACGGGAAAGCGCGCCTCCTCGCCCTCCAGCGGGACGGACGGACGCGGCGGCAATTGGAACAGGTTGCTCATCCGGACTTCTCTGTCAGCAATCCCAGCAAAGGTGAAGGTGGCTCATGCCGATCACCGGCCCGGCGTGCGAGCGCGGCGCCGGTTTGCCGGGATCGAGCCGCACGATCGGCATGCGCCGTGACCATTCCTCCAGCATGATGCGCAGCTCCATGCGCCCGAGATGCTGGCCCACGCATTTGTGCGGGCCGTTGCCCAGGCTGTTGTGGGGCACCGGCCCCCGGTCGAAATCAACGGTGAAGGCGTCGGGATAGGCGCGCTCGTCGATCCCGGACAGGCTGTTCATCACCAGCACCATGTCGCCCGCCTTCATCGCCGCGCCCTTGCGTTCGACATCCTGGCGCACGAGCCGCCCGGTGTTGGAAAGGCCATGCCGGCGCAGCAGCTCCTCGGTGGCGGCGGGGATGATGTCCGGATCGTCCTTGAGCCGCTGTTGCAGCTCGGGGCGCTCGGCCAGGCGCTGCATCGCGAAGCCCATCTGCGATGCGACGGTGTCCTGCCCGCCGAAGAACACGAGCTCGGCCATGCCGACGATCTCGTCCCTGTGCCTGAAACGCGGGTTCTCACGCCATTGCGAAATGCCGGTGAAGACGTCGTCGCCGGGATCCTCGAGCCGCTGGTCGAGCAGCTCGGCGAGATAGTCGTGCACCGCGCGGAAAGCGGCGACGCGTTCTTCCGCCGTGCCGTAGCCGGCCGCCTGCCGGCCCCAGCCGAGGAACTGCTCGCGCCGGTCGTAGGGCAGGTTGACGAAATCCCAGAAGATCATCAGCGGCGCGACGAAGGAAAACTCGCTGACGAATTCGCAGGCGCCCTTCGGCTTCAGCCCCTCGATCAGCTCGACGATCACGGCGCGCGATTTCGGCTGGTATCCCTCCTCGATCCGGCGCTTGGCGAAATAGGGGTTGAGCACCGCCCGGTAACGCGAGTGGTCGGGGGGATCGAAAGTGATCGGCGGCATCGGCGGCATCTGGCCTTTCGGCACGCTCTTCTCGGTGTTGGAGAACAGCTCCCAGCTTTCCTGGATCCACTTGATGTCTTCGGCCCGCATTGCGATCCAGTGGCCGCCGTGGCGCGGCGTCCAGGCGATGTCCGGGCCGCGGTGGAGGCGCGCATAGGCGCGGTAGACGTCGCCTTCCTCGATACCCTCCGGCTGGCGGTAGTCGAAGTCGACGACAAGCGCGGGATCGACATGGGCGGGAATTTCGCAAGGCGCATCGGCAACGCCGGCCGGCCCGGTCTGGTTCATGGCATCCTCCGTCTCGCGACAAGCCTAGCGGCTTGCGGGCCTGCTTACCATGGCCGCGATATCCCGCTCGCCGTCGCGACACGCTTTGCCGCCTTGCCGATTTGCCGTAAGCTGCCCGGCGATGAGCGAGGCGCAATATCTCTCCGGCCGGTTGCTCCTGGCGATGCCCGGCATGTTCGATCCGCGCTTCGAGCGCTCCGTCAACGTGATGTGCGTGCATGACGAGCATGGCGCGCTCGGGATCGGGATCGGCCACGTCCTGGCCAACGTCCGCTTCCGCGAACTGCTCGAGGAAGTCGGCATCGACCCCGGGGACGCGCCCGATTGCGAGGTCCACCACGGCGGCCCCGTCGAGCCCGGCAGGGGCTTCGTGCTGCATTCGACCGACTGGGGCGGCACCGACACGATCGAGGTGCAGCCGATGTGCGCGCTGTCCGCTTCGGTCGACATATTGCGGGCAATCGCCGAGGGACACGGGCCGAGCGAGTGGCTGATCGCGCTGGGCTATGCCGGCTGGGGCCCGGGCCAGCTCGAGGGAGAAATGCGCCACCACGGCTGGTACGCGGCCGAAGGGCACCGGGACATCCTGTTCGGCACCCGCGCGTCGGACCGCTGGGCCGCGACATGGAAGGCAGAGGGAATCGATCCGGCGCTGCTCTCGAACGAGACCGGCAGCGCCTGAACCGGGAAGGATGTTCTATGAATGACAAGGCCCCGCGCATACCGCCGCTGGCACCGGAAGACTTCACCAGCGAGCAGGCCGAACTGGTGGGCGACTGGACGCATCTCGTCTTCTCGCGGGTGATCGTGCGCCACCCGGAGCTGTACGCCATCTTCGTGCCCTATATCGAGCGGGTGATCGCCGGTTCGATCCTGCCGGCGCGCGACCGCGAAGTGCTGGTGCTGCGCACGCTCGGCCTTTCCGGCGAAACCTACGAGACGCACCACCACGAGATGATCGCCCGCAACGCGGACATGAGCGAGGCCGACATCGCGGCAGCGGTGGACGGAAGCGATTCGCTGCCCCCGTGGGAGCAGACGCTGATGCGCGCCGCCGAGGAACTCGTGCGCGAGCAGGTCGTCAGCGATGCGACATGGCAGGCGCTGGCCGAGCGCTATTCCGAGAAACAGCTGATGGAAGTCGTCTTCCTCGTCGGCTGCTACAACACCATGGCGATGCTCACCAGGAGCTTCGGCATGGAGCTGGAAGGCGCGCCGGACGATTTCGAGCGCATCGAAAAGCTGCGCACCTACACCTGACCTGCGACGGGGCCGCGCGCGGCGGCCCGCCGGTCAGGAGGTGACCAGCCTGGCCCCGTCGGGGTTGGCTTCGGGCGTGCCGTGCTCGCGCTCCCAGGCGTCCGCATCGTCGTAACAGGCTTCCACCACGCCGGAGTAGGTGTTGCGGAAATGGACGCGCTGGTCCGGGTGATCGAACACGAAGGGACGGTTGTTGCGCACCGCGTTCAGCACCATCGGCGCGATGTCTTCCGGCCTGTAGAAGTCGTGGCTGGTCGCGACCGTGGATTCCTCGCCGACATGCACCTCGCCCTCGCCGGGGCCGCCGAAACGGGCCGGGCGATAGCTGGCGTTGTTGACCTTCATGCCGGTCGCCACGCCGCCCGGGCAGTAGGAGGTGGTGTGGACGTTGTATTCCTCCATCTCCAGCGCGAGGTTCATCATCATGCCGATGATCCCCGCCTTGGCCGCCGAATAGGGCACGTGCACCGGGATCCAGCCCGGCAGCAGGCCGGCCATCGACGCGGTCGCGCAGATATGGCCTTCCTTCGCCTTCATCATGTCGGGCAGGAACGCGCGGGTGGTGTTCATCACGCCGTGCAGGTTGACCTGGAGGATCCAGTCGACGTCGTCGTCGGACATTTCCATCAGCGGATCGAAGGACGTCGCCCCGGCATTGGCGAACAGCAGGGTCACCGGCCCGAGGGCCTCGTTCACCTGCCGCTTCATCTCGGCGATGGAGGCGCGCTCGCAGACGTCGCAGGCGACGGCGACGGCAGTGCCGCCCGCCGCCCGGATTTCCGCCGCGACCTTCTCCGCGTTCGCCGGGATGATGTCCGCCACCGCGACAGAGGCTCCCTCGGCGGCCAGCGCCTTGGCCAGGCCCATGCCGATGCCGCTGCCGCCGCCGGTGACGACGGCTGTCTTGCCTGCAATGTCAGTCATTATATTCTATTCTCCCGGTGTCCCTGTCTGCAGGCGAGTTCCCGCGCAGTGTTTACTCGGCCGGAACTTCCTCGTCGTCGAAGGTCTCGGCCTTGAGCTTGGGCATGATCTTGTCGGCGAACAGCTTCATCTGCTCGTAGATGTCCTCGTAGGGCATGCCGCCATAGCTGAAGTTGGCGATGATCTCATAGTCGCCGACCATCTCCTTGCGCTGCAAGTGCTTTTCATAGAGCTCTTCGGGCGTACCGATCAGGTTGCCGCCGATGTAGTCCTTGTAGGCATTGTGCGTACCGCCGGCGGCCTTGGCCGCGTCGCCCATATAGGCATAGGTCGAATAGGACGGCAGCTCCTTGAAGTGCGGGCTCATGAATTCGTAATGCTCGGCGACCTGCTGGAACTGTGCACCGAAATACTTGTCGGTATATTCGACGACCTTCTTGGGGTCCTCGAACGTCAGCATGAAATCGCTGATGATGAACGGCGGGGCCTTCCTGCCGTGCGCCTTGCGGAAATCCTCGCGGTAGCCGTCGATCTCGGGCAGGGCCTTGGCCCAGTCGCCCTGGCTGAATCGCAGCGTCTTGAGTCCGTACTCGGCAGCCACGTTGACCGAGCCGCCCGACATCGCGACCATTACCATGCGGTCATTGTCCCAGTTTTCGGGGCGCGGGCGAATGATCGTCTCGGGGATCTGGAACCACTTCGTATCGGCCTGGACGATGCCGGTTTTGAGGCCTTCCATGATGATGATCGCCGCCTCGTCGTAGATCTCGCGGCTGTCGGCCAGCTCGCGGCCGAACGAGCGGAACTCGCGCCGGGCGGCACCGCGCCCCATGCCGAGCACCGCACGGCCTTCGCTCAGCGAATCGAGCATCGACATCTTCTCGACGATGCGCAGCGGGTCGTTCCACGGCAGGATGAAAGCGGCGGGCATCAGCTTGATCTTGCTGGTCCGCGCGGCGACGTAACTCAGCGCCACGGCGGGATCGGGGCAGGCGGCATAATCGGTGAAGTGATGTTCGACGCATGCGGCAAAGTCGAAGCCCATCGCTTCGGCTTCGACCATCAGCTGCGTCTCGCGGCGGAAGAACTCCATGTCGCTCTCACCACTCAGGTTCTGATAGCCCATGTGTACACCAACTTCCATCGCATTTCTCCTGTGAAATCAGTAAAGTATTTATCGATTGCCGCGTCAGCCGGCCTGTAGCTCCGCTTCCGCCACGGCTGTAATCGGTTCCTCGCCGTTGAGAGTGCAGCGATGGAACTCGCGCACGCTGCCCTTCTCGAACGGCATCGCGCGGTGCATCGAGCCGGTGTTGTCCCACATGGCGAGATCGCCCGGCTGCCACTTGTGGCGATAGGTGTACTTGTCCTGCGTCGCATGCACCATCAGGCGCTGGAGCAGGTCATGGCTCTCGGCCGGATGCATGCCCTCGACATAGGCGCCGGACGTGCTGAGCACGAGCGACTTGCGGCCCGACTTGTGATGCCACACGAGCGGGTGGGACCGCTCCGGATAGCTGGTCCAGACGGCGAATTCCTCGGGCGTGCAATTGCGCTTGGCCGGGAACAGCGCGGCCGGCATCGTGTGCACGACCCGCAGCTTGTCGAGCTTCGCCTTCTCCTCTTCGGGAAGATCCTCGTAAGCGGCATAGGTGCTGGCGAACATCGTGTCGCCGCCTTCCCGCGAAAGCTTGTAGGGCATGAACAGCGTCGCGAACGGGGGGATTTCCTCGTAGGTGCCGTCCATGTGCCACAGGTGGTTGCCGAACAGGAACCGGGCGTAATCGGGGTTCACCTTTTCGTCGAGACTGACCTTGAGCAGCCCCCCTTCGCCTTCGCTCAGAGTCGCGCCGTCGGCGCCGCGCTTGGAAGCGCCGAGACGAAGATCGCCGAGCGAGCGGGCCACGGTGCGCAGTTCGTCGTCGTCCAGATTGGCGCCGCGCACGACGAGGGCGCCGCGTGCGACGAGCAGCTTGCGGATTTCATCGGCATGTTCGCCGCTCAGCAGGTCGGCCTTGCCGATCTTGAGCTCCGATCCGATACGCGGCGTCAGGTCCACGGTTTCGAGGGCGGTTGTGACTGTCATCTCCGGCATCGCTCCCATTTGCGCGCGTGCGGCTGCCTTGAACGGCGACTCGGACGCTGCATGATTGTTACCTTTACCGTTTCAATCCCCATGGTTCAAGCGGTTTTCACAATCGGTTTTTGCAGTTGATGTGCATAAATATTACCTGTATCGTTTCAAATTGATCGGACGCGACAATCCGGAACGGACGGGAAGAGCGATGGCAGTCATGGAAACATCCCGGGAACCCGCCGCCGACGGCGCGGCACAAACCGCGAAGCGCAACCGGCGCGGACCGGGGCGGCCGACGCTCAGCAACGAGGAACTGCTCGACACCGCGCTCGACCTGTTCCTCGAGAACGGGTTCGAACGCACCAGCATCGAGGCGATCTGCTCCGCCGCCGGGATGGCCAAGCGCACGGTCTACGCCCGCTACGGCGACAAGACTTCCCTGTTCCAGGCCGCGATCAACCGCGCCATCGACGAATGGATCGTGCCGGTATCGCAGTTGCGGGCGTCGGAAACGGACAACCTTGAGGAAACCCTGCTGCGGATCGGGCAGATCCTGCTCGCCAACATCCTCAGCCCGGCCGGGATCAGGCTGCTGCGGCTGACCAATGCGGTGTCGGGAACCATGCCCGAGATCGCCGCCAACAACACGCAGATGGGCACCGGGCCGACGCTCGCCTACCTGGCCGACCTGTTCCGTCGGCGGCTGCTGCCGAAGACCGCGCCGGAAGCCGATGCCGACGAGGCCGCGCTGGCGTTCCTCCATCTCGTCATCGGCGGCCCGGCCAATACCGCCGCATGGGGAGTCGTGCTCGACGAGGAAGCGCTTGCCCGCCACGCGCGCTACTGCGTGCACCTGTTCCTGCATGGTCTGCTGCCGCGCGAGGAGCGCACCGCTCCCGACGAACCGGAACTCGCCGAGCTGCATGACCTGCTGGCCGGAGCGACCGAGCAGCTGGCGCAGGCCCGCGACCGACTGGAACAGGCCCGCAAACTCGCCGGGGACTAGGACACGCGGACACGTTCAAATGCGTGGGGGAAGGTTCGCGGATGCGGTGTTGCGTGCCATTGAGGCCCTTCCGGACCCGACAACATTGCAGACAATGATCGTTTCGGGCATTTCGAAGTGGATGGTTTCAAGAACGCAATTGACTATTGTCCTAGCAGGCGCGGTATTTTTGGCCGCCTGCGCTTACGTTGGATATGTCAACGAATTTCTGAAGGACGTCGTTTCTCCGATACATCGTTTCGTTCTGCTGACCGGCTTCATTTTGGGAGCAGGGTGCGTTTCGCGCTGGATTATGGCCCAAGATTTGAAACGCAATTTGAAGCGAATTAAGCGAGCACGATCCAATCGCACGAACGGCAGCTAACCACGACATTCGCGCCGTCCCGCCTCACCGGTCAGCCGTCTGATACCGGACGTTTGTTCACAGCTCGTATTTGTCCACGCGGCCTACGCGGTCGGGAACATTCTTCGTCATCCCCGCGCAAGCGGGGACAACGATTCTCGCAATGGCGATCTGGTCCTATTCCTTCACATGCGCCATCAGCGGATCGGCCATCAGCGAAGGCGAGAAGGGCTTGAGCGCGTTGAAATCGCCGCGCTGGACGAGCTTGGGCCAGTCCGGCTCCGAGATCATCGCCCTGCCCACCGCGACCAGGTCGAAATCGCCGCGGTCGAACATGCGCATCAGCTCGTCCAGCCGGGCGATGTTCAGTTCCGCGGTCTTGCCCTGGCTGAGGCTGTCGAGGAAATCGGCGTCGAGCCCCACCGACCCGATGGTGCAGGTCGGCACCCCGGTCACCTTCTTGACCCAGCCGGCGAGATTGAGGTCGCTGCCGTCGTCGAAAGCCGGCTCCCAGAAGCGGCGCTGCGAACAGTCGATCAGCTCCACGCCCGCTTCCACCACCGGCGCCAGCAGTTCGCCCAGCTCCTGCGGCGTGTCGGTCAGCCGCGCATTGTAATCGACCATTTTCCAGTTCGAGATGCGCAGGATGATCGGCATGCCGGGTTCGAGCTGCTCGCGGCAGGCTTTCACCACTTCGGCGGCGAACTGGCCGCGCGCCCGCGGGCTGCCGCCGTAGCGGTCGGTGCGGTGATTGAGCTCCTTCCACAGGAACTGGTCGATGATGTAGCCGTGTGCGCCGTGCAGCTCGATGCCGTCGAAGCCGAGCTCCACGGCCTTCGCGGCGCCGCGCGCATAAGCCTCGATCACATCGTCGATCTGCTGCTGGGTCATCGGATCGGTGACCTGCTTGCCCGGCTCGATATAGCCCGACGGGCCGACCTGCCCCAGCTCGGGACGGAAGGCGAGATCGCCGCCGACGAGCACGTCCGGCCCGCGATAGATCAGGCCGACATGCCACAGCTCCGGCACGGTGATGCCGCCCTTTTCGTGCACCCGGGTGGCGACGTTGCGCCAGCCCTCGAAGGCATCCTCGCCGTGGAAGCGGCCCAGCAGCGGATTGTCGCCGGACGAATGGTGGTCGATGTACACGCCCTCGGTGATGACCAGGCTCGCCCCGCCCTCTGCCCGCCGGGCGTAATATTGCGCGGCTTCCTCGCTCGGGATCCCGCCCTCGCAGACTTCCAGGCCCATCGGCGGGAACACGATGCGGTTGGGCAAGGTGAACTTGCCGAGCTGGAACGGCGTGAAAAGCCCGCTGAAATCAGTCATTCATATACTCCGAAATTACTTCACGATGACCCTCGCCCGGCCGAGATTGCGGATACGCGCGTACGGCGTGTCCGTATCCCCGTCCCGCTGCGAATAGGCGCGCAGCGTGGCGAAATATGTGCCGGGAGCGGCGAAACTGTGGCTGGCGCGGACGGTCACCTCCGGCGCCGGCTCGACATCGGACAGCACCGGGAAATCGCCCTTGCCTTCGAAATCCCATTCCGCGCGTATCACCGAACCCGCGCCGGGCGGCACCGCGATCGTTCCGGTGAACGCCACGCTCTGCCCGGCCTCGACTTCGATGCGACCGGCGCCGCCGGCCGAAACGGTGACGACAGGCTGCACGCCCAGCCGGCTTTCCGCGTCGGGCGGCATGACGATCTGCCCTTCCTCAAGGCGGTAGCTGGTCGTGGCCGGCGGGGCGACGCCCTGCTCCACCCATGCCGACACGTCGCGCAGCGCCTGCTGGAGCACCGGCAGGTAGGTGGTCGTGCGGGTCTCGTCTTCCTGGGCGATATCGAAGCCGTGCAGCGCGTGGTCGGTGAACCACAGGCGGAAGCGATTGTCGGCCTCGTCTGCGAGGTGCTGCTTCACCAGCCCACGATACCAGTCCGCCTGCCACGGCAGCGCCTCGCGGTCCCACAGGCTCTCGACCACGATCATCTTGCCGTCGAACGTGCCCTGCGGCACCGAGCCCGAGGCATTGGCTGTGAAGATCGGCCCCAGCAGCATCGGCCGTTGCGGATAGAGCGGCTTGCCGTCCGCGTCGCGAAACTGGTCCCACACCTTGTATTCGGGGCCGGGCACCTGGTGCCGGTGATAGGTCTGCGCGGCGAGGAAGCCGGAATTGTCCACCCGCACCTCGTCGCCGGGCTGCAGCTTCGCCAGCACCGCCGCATCGGCAAGGCCGAGGATGACGGCATCGCCCCTGATCTCGCGCACGCCGATCCGCTGCCCCTTGGCTTCCCCCGAAAGGACGATGAGATCGCCGCCGATGAAACCTACGTCGGGCGGCGTATCGGCAAGGCGATAGGCGACCGGGCGGTTCGACCCGTCGTTGACCAGCACCTGCCAGGCGGTGTCGGCCTCGCCCCGCGCCGTCCCCGGAATGCGCATGATGCCAAGGCCGGCCGCTTCCGCCGCATCGGCGTCCAGCGCGCCGGCGATGCTGGTGCGGAACTGCAGCCGGTCGCCCGCGAAACTTTCCGGATTGTCGTGGCCGAGATAGCCGGGCCTGGTCCAGAAGTCCTCGAAGTAGGAAGGATCGGCCAGTACCATGCCGGGATAGAGCACGGTGAAGGCATGCACGCCCATCGTCCGGTGGCCGAACCAGCTGCGCGGTTCGAAGCCCATGCGCGTCACTTCGCGCAGCGCGGCGGCCTCTTCCCCGGTCAGCCCGGCATAGGGATCGCCGCTCCCACCGGCGTCGACGGCATCGACGATCTGGTCGAACTTGTCGCGCAGGATGCGCATGGCATGCATGCGGACCGTGAACATGTTGGGGATCGCCATGGCCGAGCCCATGACGAAAGGCACCGAACCGTCCCACACGCCCCGCGTGTTCTCGACCGCGCCGAGCGTCCGGTAGGCGCCGCCCGAACCGCCATAGGCGTAGCCGTAGGTCCGGTGCGGACCGTACATCTGCTGCGCCAGCGCGCGCGAATAGCGGGCCGCCGCCGCCTGGGCGCGATAGCCGGAAACGCTCGAATCGCCGGTCGCGCCGCGGTGGCCGACATAGGCGTTGCCGCCGCCGTTGGTTTCCAGGAAATAGGCGCCGCTGGCGATAGAGAAGGCGATCTTGTCTTCCTCGGGCGCGAAATCGCCCTGCGCCAGATTCTCGCTGTCGGGAACCGGGGTGATATACTGGAAGAAGCGCCCTTCGTACTGCCCGCTGGGCGGCAGATAGACCGAAAAGCGCGTGTCCGTGCCCCTGAAGCCGCCATGGACGTAGCGGTGGCGGACCGGCGTGTCCCGCCACTCGTCGACATCCACGTAAGGCGCCGCGAACAGGGGATCGACCGCGGGATTTGCGGAATCGGCGGGCGCCTCGGCCGGGGGCGGCGCCGGATCGGCGGCTTCGGCTGAGTGCGGAGCGGCCATCAGCAGGCCCATCGCCAGGATCGCGCCGAATTCACTGCGCATCGCTCCGTCTCCCCCTCGCTTCCAGCCGGGCGAGGTCTTCGGCCCGGTCTATATCCTCGACGACGCTGCCGTCGCTTTCGTCGAGGTATAGAACATCGTCGCGGCTGCGCAGCAAGTGGCCCGCGCCGACATCGCCCCGGAGATGGTCGATCTCCGCGAAGGCGAGGCGCGACAGCAGGACGGGATGGCCGGGCTTGCCGCCGTGGCGCGGCAAGGCGGCGAAATGGCTGCCGATCCGGTCCGCGAGCCGTGCGGCGGCCGCGTGCGGGACCAGCGGCATGTCTCCCAGGAAGATGAACGCGCCGTCGGCGTCGCCCGCCGCCGCGATGCCGGCCTTGAGCGATGTCGAAAGCGCGTCGCTGGCCACGCGCACCGCCGACACCGGCGGGACCCCGCTCCACTCTCCGATTTCTAGCGCGGGCGAGCATACCACGATCACCCGGTCGACCGGTGCCGCCCGCGCCGCGCGGATCGCATGGCGGACCAGCGGCTCGCCTTCGAACGGGGCGGAAAGCTTGTCGCCGCCGAAGCGGGTGGACGAACCCGCCGCCAGCACGACGCTGACCAGCTTCACGCGCGTTCCCGGGCCGGGTTCAGCGCCTGCATCACTTCGGCCATGATCCCGGTCGCCACTTCCCAGGGCGCCTTGCCGAGCCCGGCGATGCCGGGCGACAGGTGCAGCCTGGACAGCTCTTCCCGGGTGGCCCCGGCCGCTTCGAGGGCCTCGATCCGGCCCGGCGCCCGCGACTTGGCGCCGATCATGCCGACATAGCCCGCGCCGTTGCGCAAGCCGTGGAGGCAGGCGGCGAGATCGTGATGGTCCTCGTGGGTCGCGCCGACGAAGGCAGTCCAGCGATCGAGCCCGAGCCGGGCCAGCGCATCGGCCGGTTCCTCGCGCAGATATTGCGATACCGGGAACGGCGGCGGGGACTGCGGGCCGCCCGGCCGCACCAGGATCGTCTCGAAGCGCGCTTCGGACGCCAGCCTGGCAAGCGCCAGCGAGCCCGGGTCGCCGCCCGAGACGATGAGGCGCCGGGGAGGATCGTAGCGGCGCTTCACATGCAGCGGCGCTTCGCTGAAAGTGAGGAGCGGGGCTTCGCCGGGCTCGACGGTCTGCATGATCCCGTCGGTGGACCAGCTGCATTGCCGCCGCTCTTTCGCATACTCCAGCAGCCGGGCGGCGGCGGCGCTGTCGGGCGCGATCCGTTCGGCGAGGATGTAGAGCGCGCCGCCGCAGCGCAGGCGGATATCGATCCACGGACTGCCGAGCCCGTAGTGCAGGCGCTGCGGCTGGCCGTCGGCCAGGACCTCGGCGGCATGCCGGGCGACGTCGCCTTCTATGCAGTCGCCCGAAAAATACCCACTCGCTTCGGTGCCGGCGAACAACATCTGCGCGCCGGCTCCGCGCGGGGCGCTGCCTTCCACCTTGTAGAGCGTGGCGAGCACCGCGCCCCGGCCGGCTTCACGCGCTTCGGCCAGAGCGGGACGGATATCGTCGTTCCAGCCGAAGACCGGCCAGTCCGCCCCGTCGATCAGGATGTCTTCGCTATCCGACACGCGGGCCCTTCAGCTCTTGCCGCTTGCAAGGAAGTCGACGATCGCCTTGCGCTCGGCGGCGTCGCGGATATCGACCATCATGCGCGTGCCGGGAACCAGCGCCGAGGGACCGGCGAGGAATTCATCGAGCTTCGCGGGTGTCCAGGTGAGTTTCGATCCCCTGAGCGCCGGCGAATAGCGGAACGTACCCGTAGCCGCGTCGCGGCCGACGATCCCGGCAAGATTGGGGCCTGCCGGATTGTTCTGGCCCGGCGTCAGCGAGTGGCAGGTGTTGCAGCGCTGGCGGTAGAGCGCCGAACCGTCCGGCTGCGCCTTCACTGCGGCGGGCGCGGGCGGCGCCGCCATCAGCGCCTGCGCGAGGCCCGCCCCGACGAGGGCAGGCAGGAGAAAAGCGAGGTTCAGTTTCATGACCAGCCCGATGAGTGCTTTGCGCGGTTGGCAACCGGCAGTTACGATTTAACGTGCACCATATAGTCGCTAACCGGGCGACAGCAATTCACTTGGCGGGCAGTTTCACGATGCCGAGTTTGCCGACGAGCGGAGAAATGATCAGCCGATCGAGAATATCGGCGATTTCGCCGGGGGAATAATGTTCGTCCTGACCCAGCCACCAGGCCAGCAGGTCGATGGTGCCGCCGGTTCCGTAAACCACGCCGAGATCCTCGGGCAGCCAGCTTTCGGGAAGGTCCATTTCGCGGGGCAGCTCGCGCGCCTGGCGAATGAACTCGTCGCGGACGATCCCCGCCGCCCCGCCGGTAAGCAGCGCCTTCCACAGCTTGCGATGCTCGTAGACATGGGTGCACAGCGCGCGGGTCGATGCGTGGCTGTTGGCGTCGTGCAGGATCGGCACGGTCATGGCGAGCAGCCCGGCGATTTCTTCCGAGGCGACATCGGCCAGCAGCGATTCCTTGGTCTCGTAATGGCGAAAGAAGGTCGCATAGCCGGTTCCGGCGCGGCTGGTGATCTCGCGGATTGTCAGCTGGTCGAACGGCTTTTCGACAAGCAGCGCCAGCAGCGCCCCTGTCAGCGCATTGCGCGAACGGATCTGGCGGGCATCGCTGGGTCCGTCCTTCCCGAGCCGGTTGGCTAGCAACTCCATGATGATGCCGTAACACCGGCTCGCACCCCTGTCGATTCTGCTGCCTTTTCATCGCCGGAGCGGGGCAGGCGGCCGAGCCGGGCACTTCATGGCCCGCTTGCGGATGCCTGTTGTCGAAGGCTTCGCCGACTTGCGCGCGGCGAGCGAAAGGCTACGCTTCGCCGATACGGTCGGCGAACAGCAGGCGACCGCCGGACAGGTGCAGGAGCGCCTCGTTGAAATCTTCCGGGGCCATGGCGAAACAGCCCTCACTGCGTCCGATCTTGCCCCATTTCGAGATCATCGTCGCATCGACATACCAGGCCGGATGCATCACGATCGCCCGCTCCAGCGCGTGCGAATTGTCGGTATCGAGGCCGACCAGCCGGATCGAGGTGCCGTATTTGCCCTTGTACCACTCGCAGGTCAGATAAGCGCCGCGCGAGGTCGCCTCCGAGCCGTGCACGTTGGAGAAGGTCTTGAGCCAGCCGTCGTGCTCGGGGTCCGAACCCTTGCCATGCGCCAGCAGGAAGGAGCGGACCGTCCCGTTTTCGAGATTGGCGAAATGCAGGCGCGGCTTCCACGACGGCTGCGCGAAATCGGCGATGCCGACGATATCGGTGCGCCAGAGCTGGGCCTGCGTGCGGCCCGATTCCCGCGACGCAGCCTCGAGGATGCGCTGCTCATAGGGCGAAACAGTGCTCGCCGCGGCGGGAACCGACGGCAGCGCGATCGCCGCGCCGGCCGCCATGCCGCCTCTCAACATGTCCCTGCGGTTCATGCTCCAAGCCATAGCGCCGGAAGGATAACAAATCGCCGGCGCGTTCGCCACAGCGAAATGGCGGGGCGAAATCGCACCGAATTAACCATGCGGGCGCCGCAAATCGCGGCGGGAGGGCCTACGCCAGCGCGAGAACCTGCGGCCTCACGTCATGGTGGCGGAAGATCCAGTCCTCCACGACCGGCGCGATTACCTTGCGCCACTTGCTGCCGTTGAAAATGCCGTAGTGGCCCACGTCCGGCGCGAGGAAATACTGCTTGCGCTCCCCGGCGAGACCGGTGGCAAGATGCAGCGCGGCCCTGGTCTGGCCGATGCCGGATATATCGTCGCGCTCGCCCTCGACCGCGAGCAGCGCCGTGTCGCCGATAGCGCCGAGGTCGATCACCGTCCCGCGGTGGACGAATTCGCCGTTGGGCAGCGAATGGCGCTGGAACACGTGCTCCACCGTCTGCAGGTAGAACTCGGCGGTCATGTCGCAGACCGAGCGGTATTCGTCGTAGAACGCCTTGGTCGCATTGGCGCTCTCGCCGTCGCCTTCGACGAGATGCTTGAACATGGCGTAGTGGCTTTCGAGGTGGCTGCCGAGATTCATCGACATGAAGCCGGCAAGCTGCAGGAATCCGGGATAGACCCGCCGCCCGGCGCCGGGATAGGTCAGCGGCACGGTGGCGATCACGCTGTGTTCGAACCAGGCGAGCGGCCGCTGCATCGCCACGTCGTTGACATTGGTCGGCGCTTCGCGCGTATCGATCGGCCCGCCCATCATCGTCAGCGTCGCCGGGCGGCAGGCATGCCCGTCCCGCGCCATGACCGCCGTCGCCGCCAGCGAGGGCACCGAGGGCTGGCACACCGCGATCACATGCGCGCCCGGACCGATATGTTCGAGATAGCCGATCAGGTAGTCGATATAATCGTCGAGATCGAAGTGCCCCGCCTCGACCGGGACCATCTTGGCGTCCGCCCAGTCGGTGATGAACACCTGCGCGCGCTCCAGCATCCGGGCCACAGTGCCCCGCAGCAGCGTAGCGTAATGGCCGCTCATCGGCGCGACGATCAGGACGCGCGGCGCGTTCGCCGGAAGGCCGTCGTGGGTGAAGCGCAGCAGGTTTCCGAACGGATTGTGCTGGACGATCGCCTCGGTCACGGCATGGACCCGGCCGTCGACCTCCACCGTCTCGATGTCGAATTCGGGCTTGCCGCGCGGGCTCGCCGCATGGGCGAATACGTCGAGCGCGGATGCGACTACCGGCCCCAGACCGAACTGCCCCATGGGCATGAGCGGGCTTGCCAGCAATTCCGCCCCCATCGACGCCCAGGCGGCGGCTCCCCCCAGCATGGCGCGCTGCAATTCATAGGTGCTGTAGAGCATTGGACGGTTCCCGGCCGAGACAAGCGATAAGACTGCCCGCGGATAATGGCCCTTCGCGGCCGATTGTGCAATGCAGCAATTCCGATCGCGGGTCGGCGGATCGCCGATGAGGCATTCCCGGGCGGTTGGGCGCTTCCCCTCGGGCGGCACAGGTAGTAAGGGCGCGCGATGGACGCCGTCAGCAGCACAGATCCGGGCGAGATCGCCGAGGAAGCCGTCGAACCGGCGGCGAAGCCGGCAAAGAGTCTCGGCCCCCTGCGGATGATCTGGAAGGCGGCAAGCGCCTATCCCAGGCAGATCGTCATCGCCTTCATCGCCCTGCTGACGACCTCGTCCGCGACGATCGCGATCCCCGCGCGCTTCAAGGTCATCATCGACAAGGCGTTCGGCGCCAATGCCGACGTCGCCACGATCGACGAATCCTTCCGCTACCTGCTGATGATCGTCGTCGTGCTGGGACTGGCGACGGCAGTGCGCTTCTATTTCGTGTCGTGGCTGGGGGAACGGGTCGTCGCCGACCTGCGGCTGCGGGTTCAGGAAAACCTGCTCCGGCTGTCACCGAGCTTCTTCGAGGACAACAGCCCCAAGGAAATCTCGTCGCGGATGACATCGGACACCGCGATCATCGAACAGGTCGTCGGCACCACGGTCTCGGTCGCGCTGAGGAACTTCATCACCGGGGTCGGCGGGATCACCTACCTCTTCTTCCTGGCGCCGAAGCTGACCGCCATACTGGTTGTCGCGATCCCGCTTATCGTGCTGCCGATCGTCTGGTTCGGCAGGCGGCTGCGCAACGTCTCGCGCACCAGCCAGGACCGCGTGGCCGATATCGGCGCGACGGTCAGCGAAGTGCTGGGCGCGCTCAAGGTGGTGCAGGCCTTCAACCAGGAGGGCCGCGAATGGCAGCGGTTCTCGGCCGCGGTGGAACGGACCTTCGCCACCGCCAAGCGCCGCATTTCGATCCGCGCGACCATGACCGCGGCGATCATGGTGCTGATCTTCGGTTCGATCACCATGCTGATGTGGCAGGGCGCGCTGGGCGTGGCGAACGGCTCTATCACCGGCGGGACGATCGCCGCTTTCGTCATCACCGGTGGCCTCGTCGCCGGCTCCTTCGGATCGCTCACCGAAGTCTATGGCGATCTGGTGCGGGCGGCAGGCGCGGCCAGCCGGCTCAACGAGCTGCTCAACGAAAAGCCGATGATCGCCCCGCCCGCCCGGCCGCAGGCCCTGCCCGAGCCGCCACGCGGACAGATCGCGTTCGAGAAGGTGACGTTCCGCTATCCGTCGCGGCCGGAAGTCGCGGCGCTTGCCGATTTCAGCCTCAAGGTCGACCCGGGCGAGACCGTGGCCATCGTCGGCCCTTCCGGTGCGGGCAAGTCGACCCTGTTCCAGCTCGCCGAGCGATTCTACGACCCGCAGGTGGGCGCGATAAAGCTCGACGGCGTGCCGCTGGCGTCCGCCGACCCCGCCGACATTCGCCGCCGCATCGCCCTGGTCCCGCAGGAAGGTGTGCTGTTCGCCGCCGATGCGCGCGACAACCTGCGCTACGGGAACTGGGGCGCCAGCGACGAGGAAATCTGGGAAGCGGCGCGCGCCGCCAACGCGGAGACCTTCCTGCGCGACCTGCCGCAGGGTCTGGACACCTTCCTCGGCGAGGACGGGGCGCGGCTTTCCGGCGGGCAGCGCCAGCGCATCGCCATCGCCCGCGCCATCCTGCGCGATGCCCCGATCCTGCTGCTCGACGAGGCGACCAGCGCGCTCGACGCCGAAAGCGAGCGGCTGGTCCAGGAAGCGCTCGAACACCTGATGGAAAACCGCACCACGCTGGTGATCGCGCACCGGCTGGCGACCGTGCGCGAAGCGGACCGGATCGTCGTCATGAGCGAGGGCCGCATCGTCGAGGAAGGCAGGCACGACGAGCTTGCCGCGGCAGGCGGCCTCTACGCACGGCTGGCATCACTGCAATTCGACGACCGCCAGGCCGTCTCGGTGGAATAGGCTTCACGGGCGCGCCATCGCTTCCTAGATTCGGTTTCCGGCCCGGATTCAGTTTCCGGCAAGCCTTGCCGGCTAGAGCCATGGGGCGTTCCCCGCCTCGCAAAGGAGTATCGATGCCGCTTTTCCGTTCTCGCCGACCGGCCCGTTCTCCCCGGCTGGCTGCATCGGCCGCCGCTTCGCTTCTCGCCCTGCTGCTTGCGCCAGCCGCCAGCGCCGGGGAAGCCGTCGTCGCGGAAAATGGCGAGTGGGGCAGCTACGGCATCCAGACCCAGTGGATCGAGCGGGATGCACGGCCCGGCGACGATTTCGACCGCTATGTGAACGGCAAGTGGAACGCCAGCGTCGAGATGCCCGAGGACAAGACCCGGATCGGCGCCTTCATCACGCTGCGCGACCTGTCCGAAGACCGGCTGAAGGAAATCCTCGAAGAGCTGGTCTCCTCCGACAATCCGGCAGGGTCGCCGCAGGCCCGGATCGCCGCCGCCTATGGCGCCTATATGGACACCGGTGCGATCGAGGCTGCCGGGCTCGCCCCCGCGCGGCCGTTTCTCGAGCGCATCTACGCGGCAGGATCGCGGCAGGACCTCGTGCGCCTGTTCGCCACGCCGGGCTATGCCTCGCCTGTCGGCGCCTTCGTCGACGCCGACGAGAAACAGAGCGACCGCTACGCGCTGTACCTGGGCCAGAGCGGTCTCGGCCTGCCCGACCGTGACTATTACCTCTCCGATACCGAACGCTACCGCGACATTCGCGCGAAGTACCGCGACTACCTCGCCTTCCTGCTCGGCAAGGCGGGCTACGAAGATCCCGAGACCGCCGCGGCGGCCGTGCTGGCGCTGGAAACCCGGATGGCCGGCGCGATGTGGGACCGCACGATCCAGCGCAATCGCGACCTGACCTACAACAAGCTTTCGGCCGGCGAACTGGACGCGCTCGGCCCGGACGGCCTGATGCGCACTTTCCTCGATACGCTGGGAGCAGGCGCGGCGGGCGAGGCGATCGTCGCCCAGATCCCGCCGACCGAGGAAGAACTCAACACCGCGAAGCTCTCGCCCGAAGCCGCCGCCAAGCTCGGCGGCGGGGTTCCGGAGACGATGGCGCTCGTGGCCCGCGCTCCGCTCGCCACCTGGCAGGCCTGGCTGGCAGCGCATTTCCTCAGCGACCACGCCGGCTTCCTGCCGCGCGAGATCGACGAGGCCAATTTCGCCTTCTACGGCACCGTGCTGCGCGGGCAGCCGCAGCAGCGCCAGCGCTGGAAGCGCGGCATTTCCGCGGTCGAAGGCCAGATCGGCGAACTGCTCGGGCGGATCTATGCCGAACGCTATTTCCCCGCGGAGAACAAGGCGGCGATGGACGACCTCGTCGCCAATCTGCGCAAGGCGATGGCGGCCAATCTTTCCGATCTCGAATGGATGGGGCCGGAAACGCGCAAGGAGGCCCAAGCCAAGCTGGACGCCTTCACCCCCAAGATCGGCGCGCCGGACCGGTTCAAGACCTACGACGGCCTGGCCCTCTCCGCCGACACGCCGCTCGCCAACCAGGTGGCGGCGGAGAAGTGGTCTCTCGATTTCCAGCTCGGACGGCTGGGCAAGGACGTCGACCGCGGCGATTGGTACATGCTGCCGCAGACGGTCAACGCCTATTACAACCCGGTCTTCAACGAGGTGGTCTTCCCGGCGGCGATCCTGCAGCCGCCGTTCTTCAACCTCTCGGCCGACCCGGCGGTGAACTACGGCGCGATCGGCGCGGTCATCGGCCACGAGATGGGGCACGGTTTCGACGACCAGGGCGCGAAGTCCGACGGCGAGGGCAACCTGCGCGACTGGTGGACCGCCGACGACAAGGCCAATTTCGAGGCGTTGCAGGAAAAGCTGGTCGAGCAGTTCGACGGCTTCTGCCCGTTCGACGAAGGCAAGACCTGCGTGAACGGCCAGCTTACCCTGGGCGAGAATATCGGCGATCTCGGCGGCCTCAGCCTGGCCTACCGCGCCTACCGGCTTTCGCTCGACGGCAAGGAAGCGCCCGTGATCGACGGAACCACCGGCGACCAGCGCTTCTTCATGGCCTGGGCGCAAGTCTGGCGCGCCATGGCCCGCGAGGAACTCGCGCGGCAGTACCTCGTCACCGATCCGCACTCCCCGCCCAAATACCGGGTCAACGGCATCGTGCGCAATTTCGACGAATGGTACCGCGCGTTCGGTGTCGAGCCGGGCGACGATCTCTATCTCCCGCCCGAGCAGCGGGTGCGTATCTGGTGATAAGCGCCTGCCGGGACACGGTTCTGCTTGACTTGACGGCACCGCCCGGCATCACCGCAGCCCCATGGACCTGACCGTCACCGCGATCCTGCTCGGCATTGTCGAGGGTCTCACCGAGTTCATCCCCGTCTCCTCGACCGGGCACCTGATCCTCGCTTCCGAGATCTTCGGCTACGACGCCGACCAGTGGAAAGTCTTCAACGTCGTCATCCAGCTCGGCGCGATCCTGGCGGTGGTGGTGCAGTACTGGCGCACCTTCTGGGCGGTCGGCAAGGGCCTGCTGAGCCTTGAGCCGATGAGCATCGCCTTCGTGCGCAACATCCTGATCGCCTTCCTGCCGTCCGCCGTGCTCGGCCTCGCCTTCAAACCCTATATCGACATCATGCTGGGCAGCCCGATGATCGTGGGCTGGGCGCTGATCGCCGGCGGCATCGCGATCCTGATCATCGAACGCGTCGCCAGGCCCGGGCCCCTGTCCGGCGTCGCCGAATTGCCCGCGAGCCAGTGCCTGGGCGTCGGCATCCTGCAATGCCTGGCCATGATCCCGGGCGTCAGCCGCTCCGGCGCGACGATCATGGGCGCGCTCGCCATGGGGATCGAGCGGCGGACCGCGGCCGAATTCAGCTTCTTCCTTGCCGTGCCGACCATGCTCGGCGCGACCGCGCTGGAGCTGTTCGACAACCGCGAAGCGCTCGCTTCCGGGCTCGGCCCGGTCGGCTGGAACGAGATCGCGATCGGCTTCGGCGTTTCCTTCATCGTCGCGCTGGTGGTGATCCGTGCCTTCGTCGCTTTCGTCAGCCGCTCCGGCTTCGCGCCTTTCGCCTGGTACCGGATCGCAGCCGGGGCCCTGGCAGTCCTGCTGCTATCGCGGGCCTGAGCCGGGCGCGGCGGAACGACATCCTCCCTTTCGAGATTTTCGGGAACCAACCGCTACCCGGCGTGTTCCTGTCCCGACACACCAGAAGGGGATTATCGATGAAATCACTTCCGAAGAGCCTAGTGCTGGCCTCCACCCTGTCCCTTGGCCTGGCCGTCGCCGCCTGCGACAGCCCGGCGGAAAACGCCATGGAAGACCAGGCCGAGGCTATCGAAGACGCGGCCGACGCGCAGGCCGACGCCATGGAAGAGCAAGCCGACGCCATGGCGCCCGCGGCCGAGGAAGCCATGGAAGAGCAGGCCGAAGCCGTTCGCGAAGCCGGCGAGGAAAAGGCCGACGCGATGGAAGACGCAGCCGACGAGATGTAGCGCCCGATACGGAGCTTGCCAGTTGTTCAACCGCCATCCGGTTGACAGCGAGGGGCCGGCGGCACCAGATGCCGTCGGCCTTTTGCGTTGTGTTTTCGTGAGATGAGCCGGTGCAAATGGCTTGCCCGGTCGCGGCCTTGGGATAGGTTGCCCGATTGCACAACGGGCCGGAAGGAAAGATTGCGATGGGCAAGCTCAAGGGCAAGCAATACCGCAACCTGCTTGAATCGATGGAGGAAGAGCTTGTCGCCATGGCGCGCTGGGCCGCGGCGACCGGTGCGCGAATCGTCGTGATCTTCGAAGGGCGGGACACGGCCGGAAAGGGCGGTGCGATCAAGGCCGTCGCGAGCCGCATCAACCCGCGCCAGTGCAGGACCGTGGCGCTGACCAAGCCCGACGCGCATGAGGCGGGGCAGTGGTATTTCCAGCGCTATGTCGCCCACTTGCCGAGCAAGGGCGAAATCGTCCTGTTCGACCGCAGCTGGTACAACCGGGCCGGTGTCGAGAAGGTGATGGGTTTCGCCGATCCGGAAGAGGTGGAACGGTTTCTCTACGAGGTCCCCACCTTCGAGAAGCTGCTCATCGACGACGGCATCCTGCTGTTCAAATACTGGCTCTCCTGCGACCAGGAAAAGCAGGAGGAACGCCTTGCCGAACGGCTCGACGACCCCCTGAAACGCTGGAAACTCTCGCCGATCGACCTCGTCGCCCGGACCCAGTACCGGGCCTATACGCTGGCCCGCGAGGAGATGCTGAAAGCAACCCATACCGCCCATGCACCCTGGACCATCGTCGACTTCAACGACCAGAAGCTGGGACGGCTGACGCTGATACGCGATTTGCTCGACCGCCTGCCCGATACCGATGTCGAACCCGCCGAAGTAGAATTCGAACCGCTGGGCCACGAACCCTTCGAGGAGGAATTCGGCGTGCTCAAGCCGATTCAGTCCTTTCCCGCCTAGCCTTTTGCGGCGTGCTGTCGCTTGACTTTGGCGCGCTTCTGGCGCAATGGGCCGCTCACTTTGACGGGCGGCGGATTTCCGCCGCTCTGTTTGTTTGCAAGGCCGCCCGACAGCGCGGCGATCGAAAGTTCAGGATAGCGCCATGGCGAAGCCCGCAACCGTCAAGATTCGGCTGGTTTCCACCGCCGACACCGGATTCTTCTATGTGACCAAGAAGAATCCGCGCAACCAGACCGAGAAGATGAGCTTCCGCAAGTACGACCCCGTCGTGCGCAAGCATGTCGAATTCAAGGAAGCCAAGATCAAGTAAGGTCTTGGGTTCACGGCAGGTTCAAGGCTAACACCCTAGTGGGAGAGGCCATGAACCGCATTTCGAAAACCTTCCGCAATCTTGCCGGCGCGGCCGCTTTGGCCGCGCTTGGCGCGACTGTGCCGCTCGCGCTTCCCGCCTCCGCCGCGCAGGCGAAGCCGTCGGACCTGGCCGAAGCCGTGGCGGCGCTGCGCGCGATTTCGACGATGCGCGCGGATTTCACGCAGACCGACCGCAGCGGCCAGACCGTGGGCGGCGTGCTGACGCTCAAGCGGCCGGGGCGAATCCGCTTCCAGTACGAAGACAGCGTGCCGATGCTGATCGTCGGCAACGGCAAGTCGCTGACGATGATCGACTACGAAGTGAACCAGGTGCAGCGCTGGCCGATCAGGAACAGCCCGCTGGGAGCACTGCTCGATCCCAATCGCGACGTGGCGCGCTACGGCACGCTGAAGCCCACCGGCAACCCGGATGTCGTCAGCGTGGAAGTGCGCGATACGGAGCATCCCGAATACGGGCTGATCACGCTGGTGTTCGTCCGCAAGCCCTCTGCGCCCGGCGGGCTCGAACTCGTCAGCTGGGTCGCGCTCGACTCGCAGAACAAGCGCACGACGATTCGGCTCGCGAACCAGCGCTACGGCATCCCCGTTTCGGACAACACGTTCAGGTACAACGATCCGCGCCAGCGGGTTCGTCGATAGCAGGAAACGCATTGTCGAGGTTTGTGCCGGCATTGCGACAAACTGCGACAAGTCTGTCGGTTCCGTTCACTTGGCAGAAAGCTCAAACTTCCTAAATTGGAACTTGTCGGAGCGGCCTGAGGCGGGTTTCCCCCCTGTTGCCCGCGCCTCCTGACCGGCGGCTCTGACCAAGCGTGACGAACGCTGACAAGGAACCCTCGTCCCATTGCCCCCGGGACGAGGGTTTTCCTTTTGGTGGGAGAGTTTCGTGGCGTCTGTTCGGGTTTGCTGGCGCAAACCCTGCGCCCGGCACCAGCCCACTCCCCCACCACGACCCCCGGCAAGGCTGGAAAAGACGGGTCAACGCACCTAAAGCCCTCCCATGGTCAAAATCGCCACCTGGAACATCAATTCGGTCCGCCTGCGCATGCCGCAAGTCGAGCGTTTCCTCACCGAGCACGCGCCCGACGTGCTGAGCTTGCAGGAAATCAAGACGGTGGAGGAACTCTTCCCGCACGAGGCCTTCGAGAAGCTCGGCTACACCCATCGCGCGGTTCACGGGCAGAAGGGCTATCACGGCGTCGCCACCGTCAGCCGCATCCCGCTCAGGGAATTCAGCCGGCACGACTGGCAGGACAACGGCGAGGCGCGCCATGTCGGCGTGGAGCTGCTCGGCCCCGGCCAGGGGATGATCCTGGAGAACGTCTACGTGCCCGCCGGCGGCGACACCCCGGACCGCGAGCAGAACCTCAAGTTCGGTCAGAAGCTGGACTTCCTGGAGCGCATGGCGTTCTGGGCGGACGCGATCGACCGGCCGACGCTGATCGTCGGCGACTTCAACATCGCCCCGCTCGAATGCGACGTGTGGAACCACAAGCAGCTGCTCAAGGTCGTCAGCCACACGCCGATCGAGATCGAGGCGCTGGACCGCTTCCGGAATGCCCACGGCTGGGTGGACCTCGGCCGGGAGCTGATCCCGGCGCCGGAACGCTACTACAGCTGGTGGAGCTACCGCGCGAAGGACTGGCGCCAGGGCGATCGCGGGCGGCGGCTCGACCATATGTGGGCTTCGCCGCAGCTCGCGGCGCAGGCGCTGAACCACCAGGTGATCGAGGAAACGCGCGACTGGGAGAAATGCTCCGACCACGTGCCGCTGGTCATGGAGTTCGACCTCTGAGCGAGGAAGGGCCTTCCCCTTCCCGGCGTGTTGCGCTCGCGCTTGATGCGTTGCGCCACGGATGGCCCGTAAGCGTCGGCGGCAGCTTCACCCTGCTGCCGGCGGAGACGGGCTTCGGGCAGGCGGTGGCGGCGCCCCGCATGCTGATCTCCGCCGCCCGCGCCGTCACGCTCAAGCTCGCCAACCAGCGCGAAGCGGCCGAACCGCAGGCCCCGGTGCTGATCCGGGCAGCCGAGCCGTTCGACCTTGAACAGGCGCGCGCCGTGGCCGACCCGGCGCTGGACCTGCTCTATCCGATGAAGGGCCCGTTCGCCGCCGAACATCTCGATGACCGCGAGGCCGCCGAAGCGGCGATGGAACTGGCGAGGCTGGCCGGCGTGCTGCCCGCCTTCCTCGTCGATCCCGAACCGGCGGGAGAAGCGCAGGCCGTCTCCCCGGCCGACCTTGCCGAGTGGAAGGACACGAGCCGGCTTGCCATCGCCTCTCGCGCAAGGCTGCCGGTGGCGGCCTGCGAGGACGCCGAGATCGTCGCCTTTCGCTCGGCCGACGACCTGCGCGAGCACGTGGCCCTGATCATCGGCCGGCAGGACGGCGCCGCCGCGCCGCTGGTCAGGCTCCATTCCGAATGCCTTACCGGCGACATCCTCGGCAGCCTCAAATGCGATTGCGGGCCCCAGCTCGACGCGGCGCTCGCGGCGATGGCCGAACAGGCCCGCTCCGGCGGCTGGGGCGTGCTGCTCTACCTGCGCCAGGAAGGCCGCGGCATCGGCCTGATCAACAAGCTGAGGGCCTATCGGCTGCAGGACCAGGGATACGACACCGTCGACGCCAACAACCGCCTGGGCCTGCCGACCGAAGCGCGCGACTTCCCGGTGGCGGCGCGAATGCTGGCGCTGCTGGGCGTCCACGCGATCCAGCTGATGACCAACAATCCGGCCAAGGTCGAGGCGCTCGAGGCCGAGGGCGTGACCGTTTCCGAGCGGGTACCGCACCAGCTTCCGCCCAATCCGCACAACGAACGCTACCTAGCGACCAAGCGCGACCGCACCGGGCACCTGCTGGATGACTGACTGGACCATCCGGCCGGAGCGCCCCGGCGACGAGGACAGGATCCACGCCGTGGTCGCCGAGGCTTTCGACGGGATGCCCTTCGCCGACGGCACCGAGCCGGACCTGGTCGACCGGTTGCGCGGCAATGGTGAGCTGCTGCTTTCGCTGGTCGCCGAAACCGATACGATCATCGGTCACATCGGCTTCAACCCGATATCCATCGACGGGAAGGATTGCGGCTGGGTGCAGCTCTCGCCGGTTTCCGTGGTCCCCTCAAGGCAGCGCTCGGGAATCGGCAGCGCCCTGATAAAGGCGGGAATTGCCGAAATGCGCCGGCGCGGCGTCCGCGGGATCGGCGTGGAAGGCGATCCCGCCTATTATGAACGCTTCGGCTTCACAGTCATCGAAGGGCTCGGCATCGCCGGTCCGCACGCCGAGTATTTTCGCGCGCTGGTGCTTTCGGGCGACGCTCCGATAGGCGAGGTGCGCTACGCTTCGGCGTTCTACTGATCAGCGCCTGTCCTTGCGGATCAGCCCCGGCCCCAGCGCATTCGGGCCGATCGCCAGCCGGTCGCCCGACCAGTCGGCGACGAAGGTGCTGTTGCGGCTCACGCCGGGCGCGAAGCGCGCATCGTTGTTCTCGATGATCAGCCCGTCCGAACTGTGCTCGTGCGCTTCCGGGGCGACGGCGATGAAGGCCGAGTAGTTCTCCTTGTCGCGCCCCTGCACGAACCAGTTGTTGGCGATCCGGCCGGTCGAGCCGCCGGACAGGTCGATCATGTAGTTCGTCGAACGGCCGCCCGAATCGTCGAAGCTGGAATTGAGCACGGCGACGCGCCGCGACCACGTCTTGACGTAGTGCCCCCCTCGCCCGCCTTCGAAGCGGCTGCGGGTGACGGTGAGCGCGCCGTAATTGCCGATATAGATCGAATGCGCGCAGCCGCCCGCGCCCTCGCAGGTGCCGAGGCGGGTGAACGTCGACTTGTCGATGGCGATCGTCCCCGAAGAATCGTTGCCGGAAAGGATGCCTTGCTCGCTGTCGCGGAACCAGGTCTGGGAGACCACCAGGTCGCCGCGCTCCAGCCGGATGCCCGCACCGTTCTTGTCGGGGACGCGGATGTTGGCGAAGACCAGCCCTTCCACCCGGGCGCTGCGGCCGCGCAGCACCAGCGCCGCCTTGCCTTCGCAGGCCGCACCTTCGAGCACCGACTGGCCGGGCACCTCGGCGATATAGGTGACGTTGCCCGCATCCTGCACGGCGCAATCGACGAAGCGGTAGGGCGCGAAGCGGATCGTGCCGGTGCCGCCGCCGATCGCGTTCACGGCATCCTGCAGGCGCTCGTAGCCCTTGCCGGTTTCGACCACCGTGTAGGGTGCGCCCTGCTGCGCGGGGGCCGGGGCGGAAATCGCCGCCAAGGCAAGCGCCGCGCTGGCGGTGGCGGAACGAATGGCGAAACGGGGAATGCGGGTCATATCGTGGCTCGACCGTTGATGTTTCCGGAGTGTCGCGGAATATCATTCGCCGGTACGGACGGCGTGCGCGTTGTTGGCGCTGTCCTTTGCGGGGACATTTCCCGAGGCAATTGTTTACGCCCTTGCCGGACCGGAAATTCGCACCTGGCAGGCCCGATAATTCTTGAAATCGGACCGAATCCATCCTATTAGGAATTCTGCGGGCCGGGCCCCTCTGGCGCGATGCATTGGCCGAAACAGGTGATGCCTCGCGTGATGTCGGACCGCATCGGATGTCGCCGATGCATTGGGTCCGGGCACTATCCTGATCCCCCCAATCCCCGGTGCAGGCCCGCGTCGGCGCATCCGATCGAACGCAACCCCGGTTCGAAAGGGAGCATGACCAATGTCCGACAAAGCATTCCGCCTGCTGGAACGCCACCAGAGGCTCGACGAGCTTCTGCGTCGCGCCCAGTCAAAGCGTTTTGCAGACCCGCTCGAAATTGCGCGGCTCAAGAAGCTGAAGCTGGCGATGAAGGACCGCCTGGCGCGTCTCGCGCGAAGGCGTTCGCCGGCTTACTGAGCCGCGACAGGGCGCCGGAGCGATCCCCCCTGCCGCGCCGGCGCCCGACCTTTTTTTGCAAATCCTGACGGACTGACATGGACATTCTGGCTGCCAACTGGCTGGGAACGCCGGTGTGGTTCTGGCTGGCCTTCGCCGCCATCGTACTGCTGCTGACGCTGTTCGACCTCGGCTTCCTGCACCGCGAAAACCGCGAGATGGGCGTGCGAGAATCGCTCAGGCTCTCGGCCTTCTACATCGCCGTCGCGCTCTGTTTCGGAGCCTGGGTCTGGGCCGAGAAGGGCGCGGCCTCGGGCATCGAATACTACACCGGCTTCTTCATCGAGAAGGCGCTGTCGATCGACAACGTCTTCGTCATATCGATGATCTTCACCTTCTTCGCGGTGCCGGCCAAGTACCAGTACCGGGCGCTGCTGTGGGGCATCCTCGCGGTGATCGTGCTGCGCGGGCTGATGATCGCGGGCGGCGCCGCGCTCGTGGCCGAAGCCTATTGGGTGCTCTACATCTTCGCCGCCTTCCTGATCGCGACAGGCATCAAGATGTTCTGGGCCGCCGACCATGCGCCGGACATCGGGCGCAATCCCGTCGTCCGGTGGATCTCCACCCACATGCGGGTGACCAAGGAGCATCACGGCCAGCGCTTCTTCGTGAGGGTTCCCGACGAGAAGACCGGCGGCATGGCGAACGCGGCGACCCCGCTGTTCCTGGCGCTGGTCGTCATCAACCTCGCCGACATCGTGTTCGCGGTGGATTCGGTGCCGGCGATCTTCGCCATCACCACCGACACCTTCATCGTCTACACCTCCAACATCATGGCGATCCTGGGCCTGCGCGCGCTCTATTTCGCGCTGGCGGCGATGGTGCAGCGTTTCCACTACCTGAAATATGCGCTCGCGGCCGTGCTGATATTCATCGGTGCGAAGATCCTGATCGCCGATTTCGCGCTCGGCGGGGCGAAGTTCCCGCCCGCCGCCAGCCTCGGCGTCACATTCGGACTGATCGCGGCGGGCATCGGCTGGTCGCTGTGGAAGACGCGCGGAGAGCCCGCCCCGGTCCGATAAGAGAAACGACGCGGTCGACCCGGGCGCCTGAGACCCCAGCCTTCGCTGGGGTGACGACACATGTTGATGTGTCGGCGCCCCTTACCGTCATGCCAGCGAAGGCTGGCATCTCGGGCAACGAAGTGCGAGGCTTCGACGATGCGCAAGGCCGGCTTCGTCTATATCGTCACCAACAAACGATACGGCGTTCTCTACACCGGCGTAACGAGCAATCTCGCAGCCCGCATCACCCAGCATCGCGAAGGGACGGGCAGCCGGTTCACTTCCAAGTACCGCACGGGGATACTCGTCTATTACGAACAGTATCCCTCGATCGAGGAGGCCATCGCCCGCGAGAAAGCGATCAAGGCATGGAAGCGCATGTGGAAAATCAGGGCTATCGAGGAAATGAACCCGGCCTGGGAGGATCTGTACGGCACACTTGTCGGCTGAAATGGTTCACAACTGCCCGAGACCCCAGCCTTCGCTGGGGTGACTTGAGTGTACGGAAAGGCCGTGCCTTCCACGTTGCGCCGCGCTAGTCGCGCGCGATGGAACGGGGAGCGCAACCGGAAGCCGGAACGGCGCATGGCTGGGCCTGGCGGCACCTTCTGGCGCTGCTGGCTGCCAATGTGGCGCTCGCGATTGGCCCGATGCTGGTGCGACTGGCCGATTCGGGACCGGTGGCCGCGGGTTTCTGGCGGCTGTTCCTGTCGGTGCCGGTGCTGTTCGCGCTGGCCGCGGCAAACCACCAGAAGATCAGGGGCTTTCCCGCAGCGCTCTGGGCGGCCGTCGCCGGAGCCGGACTGTTCTTCGCGCTGGACCTCGCCTCCTGGCACGTCGGCATCGGCCTGACGCGGCTGGGCAACGTCACGCTGCTCGGCAATTCGGGCAGCCTGATCCTGATGGCCTGGGGCATCGTCGCGCTTCGGCGCCTGCCGTTCCGCAATGAGCTGCTCGCGCTGGGCGCGGCGCTGGTGGGCGCGGCCATCCTGCTGGGCCGCTCGCTGGAGATCGGCAGGGAAACGCTGGCCGGCGACCTGTTCTGCCTGCTGGCCGGCTTCTTCTACGCCTTCTACCTGATCCTCGCGCAATCGGCGCGGGTGAAGCTGGGCAACTGGTCCCTGCTCGCCTGGTCGAGCCTCGTCGGATCGCCGGTGCTGCTCGGCGTCGCGCTCGCGCTGGGCGAGCCGGTCTGGCCGACCGTGTGGTGGCCCGTCGTCACTCTCGCGCTCAGCAGCCAGATCTTCGGCCAGGGCCTGCTGGTCTATTCGCTGCGCCATTTCCCGCCGCTGGTGATCGGCCTGTCGCTGCTGACCCAGCCGGGCATCGCGGTGCTCGTCGGCTGGTTCGCCTTCGACGAGACGCTCACCTGGCTGGACGGGCTGGGGATGGCGCTGGTCGCCGGCGCGCTGGTCCTCGCGCGGGCGGCGGAGCGGCGCTGAACCGCCCCGTCCGGGGGTAGCTAGATTTCGGCGAATGCCTTGCCGAACGAGGCGTGGCGCGCCCTCACCTCCTCAAGGTCGGGACCGCAAAGCGCCTTCTCCGCCTGTTCCAGCAGCAGTCCGGCTTCGCGCTCGAGCAGGCCCCGGCGGCTCTCGTCGTCGATCACCCGCGCCGCCGAGAGGATCGCGTCGAACGTCACCAGCGCAGCCAGGCGATTGGCCGCGAGCGCGGTCCGCGCCGCGCCGAAACCGCGGCCGACGAAATGGTCGAAGTCATCTTCCAGCGGGATGACGGTGCAGGCATCCTCGTCCCCGTCGCGCGAGTGGCCTGAAAGGTCGCGATTGCCCAGTTCCGCCGTCGCCGCTCCCAGCCAGTGAACCGCGGTGATCGCGGTGAAGGGATCGTTGATGCCGGGAGAAAGCGCCCGCAGCGCGATCTCGACCAGCTCGTCGATGGAGAACTCGAGGTCCTGTTCGGGCGTGCGCGAACCGCCCAGCGCGAAGCAATCGCGGATTTCCGCGACAAGGTCCTTTCCGGCATCGGTGCTCCCAAGCCGGGCGAGGGACTTGCCGGGATGGACGAAATCGCCCGCGCGAACCACCAGTCCGACGTCGGTGCCGTGCTTCGCCGCAAGATCCCGCAGCCGGTCGAAATCGATCACGCGGATGTACCCGGTCGTGGATGCGGCGATCTCGGCGCCTTCGATCGCCTGCGCCCGCACCTGCCCGCCACGATTGTCGCCCGGGAAGCAGTCGCGGATCATCGCAAGCAGGCGCTCGCCGATATTCTCGAGCACCGAGTTGATACGGATGCTCGACGGGATGTGGTGGAGGAAGAACACCAGCACCGCGACCGAGACGAGCATGAGGGCGAACGCGACCAGCAGGGAAAGCTGCGGCACGAAGCCCGCCAGTTCGCCCGCCTGCTGCCCGCCGCCCGGCACTTCGTGGGCCGAGCGCACGCTGCGCAGGACCATCAGCGCATAGACGAAAGTGCCGATGAACGTGGCGAGGCTGAGCTGGTTGCCCCGGTCCTCCATGAAATTGGTCAGCAGGCGCGGCCCGTAGGTGCCGCTGGCATAGGCGACGGCGGCAATGGTGATCGAAAACACGGTGGAGGCCACGCCGATCATCGAACCGGCGATGACCGTCAGCATGTTGCTCGCACTGTCCGGCTGCGCGAGGTCGATCAGCGGAAAGTCCTCCAGCCATGCCGTGCGCCCCGTCGCGTCGAGATGGACGAGGCCGATGGCCAGAAGCCCGGCAAGCAGCGCGAACAGCGCCGGAAAGAACCAGTAACTCGCGTTGACCGCGAAAAGCAGCGAACGAAGGCGGGCGAGCATGATCTGGTCCGGCGGTTCCTTTTGTTGCCTCGTGAACATAACGCCGGGGATGGAGTAAGGTTGCAAGGGCTGAACCCGGCACGGGCGGTTCGCCATGGGACTCCGGTCGGATTGCTCTGGTGCCCAGCCGCCCGAGACCCCAGCCTGCGCCGGGGTGACGGGGTTTGCATGACTTCATTGACAGCGCGTCATGCCAGCGAAGGCTGGCATCTCAGGCGATCAATTCAATCCGCAACCATTGCGACCCGGACGCAACAGGGGTGGCGACTCACCGCGCCCCCAGATCCCCCTTGCCGACGGTTCCGCCGGCCATTTCCAGCATCTTGTCGAGGCTCTTCTTGGCGGCGAGGCGCAGGTCCTCGTCGATCTCGATGCGCGGCTGCAGGTCGCGCAGGGCGAGGTAGAGCTTCTCCAGCGTGTTGAGCGCCATGTAGGGGCAGATGTTGCAGGCGCACTGGCCATCGGCACCGGGCGCGCCGATGAAAGTCTTGTCCGGCAGCGCCTTTTCCATCTGGTGGATGATGTGCGGCTCGGTCGCGACGATCAGCGTGTCACCCTCGAAAGTCTTGGCAAAATTGAGGATCGAGCTGGTCGAGCCGACATGGTCGGCGTGGTCGAGGATCGTCGGCGGGCACTCCGGGTGCGCCGCAATCGGCGCGCCGGGATGCTTCGCCTTGAGCTTGAGCAGCTCGGTCTCGCTGAACGCCTCGTGGACGATGCACACGCCCGGCCACAGCAGCATCTCGCGGTTGAACTTGCGCGACAGGTATCCGCCGAGATGCCGGTCCGGCCCGAAGATGATCTTCTGGTCCTTGGGGATCTGCTGCAGGATCGTCTCGGCGCTGGAGGACGTGACGATGACGTCGGACAGCGCCTTCACCTCGGTCGAGCAGTTAATGTAGGTCAGCGCGATATGATCGGGGTGGGCTTCGCGGAACGCCCTGAACTTCTCCGGCGGGCAGGAATCCTCGAGGCTGCAGCCCGCGTCGAGATCGGGGAGCACCACGATCTTCTCCGGGCTCAGGATCTTGGCGGTATCGGCCATGAACTTGACGCCGCAAAAGGCGATCACATCGGCATCGGTCGCCGCCGCCTTGCGCGACAGTTCGAGCGAATCGCCGACGAAGTCCGCCAGGTCCTGGATTTCCGGCTTCTGGTAGTAATGCGCCAGGATCACGGCGTTGCGCTCCTTGCGCAGCCGCTCGATCTCGGCAAGCACGTCGATGCCGGTAAGGTCGGCGGTCAGAACGGTCATTCAATCTCCCCTGGAATTCGCGTTTGTTTCCTATCTAGGAACGCAAACCCGCATGCCCAAGGATTAAATGCCGGGCGGCAGGAAAGCGGCCATCGGCCGCTCGCCGCCCGGCGTGCCGCCCACGATCGACTGCGTCACGCTCACGCCCCAGGCGCTGTAGGCGATGAGATCGGCAATGACCTGCACCGCGATGATTGCGCCCACCCCCCAGAAATAGGCCGGATGGACGTGGCCTTGGCGGCGCTTGTCCACGATCATCCCGACGACGGGGAAAATCAGCGTCACCACCATCATGATCCGCCAGGCATTGGGCATGAGCAGCGGCATCGGCAGCAGCCGCCCGAGCCCGGGCCCGGTCAGGATCGACATCGCGACCAGCATCAGCCGGCGGTGCCAGCCGGTGTGGCGACGGCGCCTGAGCGCGGTGAACACCATCGCGCCGAACAGGACCAGCAGCAGCGTGTTGCTGAACAGGAATTCGTTCTGGTCGAAGAAGAACGGCCCGCCGCTCCGCTGCAGCGATGCGATCATGATCGCGAACCCCATCACGACCATCACCGGCGCCCAGCCATAGGCCAGCAGGCCGAGCGTCCGGTGGAGCCGGACGTTGTTGGCCGCGATCAACCAGTTCTGCGCGAGATAGAGCGCGACCCAGCCGAAGAACACGAATGCATGGAGGTGATAGACCGCCGGCACCGCGAAAGTGGACCGGCCCAAGGCCAGATGCACGGCGAACCCGACGACGATTATCGCCGAGATGATGCAGGCCATGACAAGGAAAAAACGCTCTTCGGCGCGCTGTGCAGGCGGCCGACCTTCAAGAACACTAGCCATAGTGATTCTCCCCGCCCGCGAGGGCAGCGGGATAATACTTCCGGCCGAGATTCCCGGGAAGCGGAAAATCAGGCGGCCAGCGCCCAGTGCTCTCCCTCGCGCAGGACCCGCCCGCGGCCTTCGAGGTCGATCAGATGCGCCAGTACCGAACGTTCGGCCGCAGGCCAGAGCCGCTGGTCGACGCCCTTGTACATCTGCGGGACCATGGCGGGGATCTCGTGCACGCCCTGTTCGATCTGGCGCAGGATCTGGTTCTCGCGCTGCTTGCGATGGCCGATCATGCCGCGCACGAGCTGCTGGGGCTTTTCCACCGCGGGGCCGTGGGCCGGGTAGTAGACGCGGTCCTTGCGCTCGTAGATCTTGTAGAGGCTCGCCATATAGGCGGTCATGTCTCCGTCGGGCGGCGAGACGACCGTGGTCGACCAGCCCATGACATGGTCCCCGGTGAACAGCGCGTGCGATTCCTCCAGCGCGAAGCACAGGTGGTTGGAGGTGTGCCCCGGCGTCGCCACCGCGGTGAGAGTCCAGTCGGGCCCGGAAAGCGCCTCGCCGTCCGCCAGGACGCGGTCGGGCCGGTAGCTCTGGTCGAACGGCGCGTCGGACCGGGGGCCGTCGTCGTCCAGCGCCAGGAAGGCGCAGCCGATCACCGGCGCGCCGGTCTTCTCGACCAGCGTGGCGACCGCCGGCGAATGGTCCTTGTGGGTGTGGGTGCAGCAGATCGCGGCGATCCGCGCGTTGCCCACGGCCCTGAGGATCGCGGCGACGTGGTCCGGCTCGTCGGGACCGGGATCGATGATCGCCACCGCGTCGCCGGCGCCGACCAGGTAGGTCTGGGTGCCGGTGTAGGTGAACGCCGAGGGATTGCGCGCCAGCACGCGCCGCACCAGCGGCTCGAGCTGCTCGGCTTCGCCGAACGGCGGCTCGGAGTCGGAAGCTTCCATGCCGGTCATATGGTCATCATGCCTGTCGATGTCGAGCGTGCTTGGCGCTATCCCTTGCCGCAGGAGGGATTTCGATGACTCGGCAAGGCGACCTGATCCTCGTGCTCGATGCGGGAACGACCTCGACCCGCGCCATGCTGTTCGACTGCGCGGGCGGGCTGCAGGCGGTGTCGCAGCGCGAACTTACCCAACACTATCCGAGGCCCGGCTGGGTCGAGCATGACGCGGCGGAAATCTGGCAATCCACCCTCGCCTGCGCGACCGAGGCCATCGCCAGGGCCGGCGGTGCGGACCGGATCGCCTGCATCGGCATCACCAACCAGCGCGAAACCGTCGTCGCCTGGGACAGGGCCAGCGGCGAGCCGCTCCACCGCGCCATCGTCTGGCAGGACCGGCGCACCGCCGAGCTGTGCGACAAGCTGCGCGCGGAAGGGCACGAAGCGGCGGTGCAGGAAGCGACCGGCCTGCTGCTCGATCCCTATTTCTCGGCGACCAAGATGCACTGGCTGCTTGCCAACGCGCCCGAGGTGCAAAGCGCCGCGCAGGCCGGACGGCTGGCGCTCGGCACGGTGGAAAGCTGGCTGGTCTTCAAGCTGACCGGCGGCGCGCTGCTGACCGATGCGAGCAACGCCAGCCGCACCAGCCTGCTGCCGCTGGCTGGCAGGCAGTGGGACGAAGGATTGTGCGACCTGTTCGGCGTGCCGCTTTCCGCCCTGCCCGAAGTGGCCGACAACGCCGGCGAGCTCGGCGCCAGCCTGCCCGACCTGTTCGGCGCGGCGATCCCGATCACCGGGCTTGCCGGAGACCAGCAGTCGGCGACGATCGGCCAGGGCTGCCTCGCTCCGGGCGACACCAAGGCGACCTACGGCACCGGCGCCTTCGTGCTGACCGGCACCGGGGCCGAGCTGCCCCGCTCGCAGCACCGGCTGCTCGGCACCGTACTCTACCAGATCGGCGGCGAGCGCAGCTATGCGCTGGAAGGCTCGGTCTTCGTGGCGGGCAGCCTCGTCAAATGGCTGCGCGACAGCCTCGGCATCGTCACCGATGCGGCCGAGACCGAAACGCTGGCCCGCTCGGTCCCGGACAGCGGCGGCGTGGTGATCGTGCCCGCGCTCTCCGGCCTTGGCGCCCCGCATTGGCGGCCCGATGCGCGCGCGAGCATTTCCGGGCTCAGCTTCGCATCGACGCGCGCCCATGTCGCGCGCGCCGCGCTGGAAGCGATGGCGCTGCAGACGCAGGACCTTGCCGACGCCTTTTCCGGCGACGGCGCGCAGTGGACCTCGCTGAGGATCGACGGCGGGATGAGCGTCAACGACTGGATGGCGCAGGACATGGCCGACATCCTCGCCCTTCCGGTGGAACGGCCGGACTTCGTCGAGACGACGGCATTGGGCGCGGCGATGCTGGCAGGCTACGGCGCCGGGCTGTTCGGTTCGCTGCAGGACGCGGCGGGTGCCATGCGCGGGGCGACGCGGACATTCGCGCCGCAAATGGACACGGCCGAGCGGCAAGCGCGAATCGACAGCTGGAAAAACGCCCTGGCCGCGGTGTAGGCGGCTATCGCGAAAGCTGGTTGGCGAGCCTCGTGCGGAGCCGCTCAATCGCGCTCGGCTGGCCGGGATCCGGCTGCCGCCAGGTCGTGTCGAGCCGCACCAGCCGAGCGTAGAAACGCTCGGTCTCCTCGATCAGTGCGCACACTTCCGGATCGAGAAGCTCGAAATGGCCCGGGTCGGAAGCCGGCAGGTCCACAGCCAGGCGGCCGTAGCGCCGCAGCTGGAATTCGGAGAGTTCGCCCATGAAGTAGGCGCGATGATTGAGCAGCCAGGCGGTGGCATGCATCATCCGCGTGGTGGTGCGCAGCGCTTCGCAGGAGAGCGCGACCCGCGCGAGGTCTTCCTGCGTGCCCGCATCCTCCATCCTGCCGGACAGCGCGAAGGCCGAGCGCACCTCGTCGGACAGGACGAGCGCCTCGCAATACAGCTTCTCCACGATGTGGCTGTTCATTCTTGCCGGTTCAGACATTCCGGTCCGGATATTTCGGAACCGCATCGACCCGCAACTGAGGGAACCCGCAATTTGGCCCCTGAATTGTCAACTGTCCGAAAGCGGCACGGTTATGGGAAAGCCCCTAGCCGGGACCAACCCGCCGATTCCCGCCTGCCTTCCGCAGGCTGCGTGCCGGTCAGGCGATGATGTCGGGAATCAGACTGTCCTCGATCAGCATGATCTGATCGCGCAACCTGAGCTTGCGCTTCTTCAGCCGGGCGATCTGGAGCTGGTCCGTGGACCCCGCCAGGGTAAGCGCGTCGATCGCCGCATCAAGGTCGCGATGCTCGATCCTCAGCGCTTCCAGACGCTTGCGCAATTCCTCCTCGTTCACGGCCGTCGCCTCATTCCTACGCTTGCTTTCCTGTCGGCTGTCAGACGTGGTTGCGCATTTCGCCGCAGTGGCGAGAGTATCCACCGATTAGGTCTTTAGAGGGTTCGCAAGATATGCCTAATATGCTTTCATGGCAATGCGCCGGAGCCTCGGGTTTGACGAGTCGGCAAACCGGGTCCGGCCCAGAAAAGGAGGACCATCCATGGACACTTCGCATGTCAGCTCCCTGCAGCTCAAGCACGCCGGCCTCGAGAAGCGAATCGAGGAAGAAATGAGCCGCCCGATGCCTGACAATGCCGTGATCCAGAGCCTCAAGAAGCGGAAGTTGCGAATCAAGGAGGAGCTCTCAGAGCTCTAGCTTCCGCATCCGTCGTTTCAATCGGGCCCGGAGCGCCTGGCACGTTCCCAAGGCGGTGCTTTTCGGCTAGCGTAACGCCATGCCGACTGCTGCTGTTGCTTCTGCTCGCAAGATACTGACCAGCCTTCACGATGTGATGGCGTCGCGCAGTCATGCGCAAGCGAAGCTCAACACGGTTGTCGAGGTCATCGGCGAAGGGCTCGATAGCGAAGTCTGCTCGATCTACCTCCTGCGCGAAGGGATGCTCGAACTCTTCGCCACCCGCGGCCTCGACCAGGACGCGGTGCACGTCACGCGCATGGCGCTGGGCGAAGGCCTGGTCGGCACGATCGCCGAGAATGTGGAAACGCTCAACCTTGCCGAAGCGGCCGCGCATCCGGACTTCTCCTACCGGCCGGAAACCGGAGAGGACAAGTTCCACAGCTTCGCCGGCGTACCGATCGTCCGGCGCGAACGGGCGATCGGCGTGCTCAGCGTCCAGCATGTCGATCCGCGCCGCTACGACGAGGTCGAGATCGAGGCGCTGCAGACCGTCGCCATGGTGCTGGCCGAGCTGATCGACAATGCCGGGCTGGTCGACGAGGAGGACTCGCTCGGCCTGCCTGCCGCGCTCACCGGGCCCGAGCAGCTGCGCGGCCTGACCCTGGTCAAGGGCCTCGCCAGCGGCAATGCCGTGTTCCACCAGCCGCGCGTCAACATCGAACACGTGATGGCCGAGGACACCGAGGCCGAGCGCCAGCGCGTCTACCTCGCGTTCGACAAGATGCGCGAACAGATCGACCGCATGGCGAGCCAGGCCGAGTTCGGCGTCGGCGGCGAGCACGAGGAAGTGCTCCAGACCTACAAGATGTTCGCCTATGACGAAGGCTGGGCGCGGCGGATCAACGAAGCGATCGATTCAGGGCTGACCGCCGAAGCGGCCATCGAACGGGTGCAGCAGCGCACCCGCATGCGCATGCGCGAAATCGACGACCCGCTGCTGGCGGACCGCATGCACGACCTGGAAGACCTGTCCAACCGGCTGCTGCGCATCGTTTCCGGCCAGCTCGGCACCGCCGCCAGCATGGGGCTGAGGAACGACGCGATCCTGATCGCCCGCAACCTCGGCCCGGCCGAGCTGCTCGAATACGACCGGCGGCGACTGAAAGGCGTGATCCTGGAAGAAGGATCGCTGACCTCGCATGTCGTGATCGTCGCCCGCGCCATGGGCATACCCGTGCTCGGCCGGGTGCGCGGCCTGCGCCTGCTGGTTCGCGAGGGCGACCACCTGCTGCTCGATTGCGAACAGGGTTTCGCGATCGTGCGGCCCGCGCCCGGGATGGTCGAGGCCTACGATGCCCGCTTCGCCAAGAGCCGCGAGCGCCAGGCGGCCTATGCGGCGCTGCGGGACGTCGAACCCTTCACCCGCGACGGCACCCGCATCACCGTGATGATCAACGCGGGCCTGCGCGACGACATTCCCAACCTGAGCCTCACCGGTGCCGACGGCATCGGCCTGTTCCGCACCGAGTTCCAGTTCCTCGTCGCCGCGACCCTGCCGGCCCGCGAACGGCAGACCCGCCTGTACCGCGACGTGATCGACGCGGCGGGCGACAAGCCGGTCGTGTTCCGAACCGTCGATATCGGCGGAGACAAGGTGCTTCCCTATCTGCGCCACGACGACGGCGACGGCGAGGACAACCCGGCAATGGGCTGGCGCGCCCTGCGACTGGCGCTGGAACGCGACGGGCTGCTCAAGGTGCAGGCACGGGCGCTGATCGAGGCGTCGGCGGGCCGTACGCTCAACGTGATGTTCCCGATGGTGAGCGAACCCTGGGAATTCGATGCGGCGAAAGAGGTGTTCGATTCCCAGCTCGCCTTCCTGAAGAAGCAGAAGAAGCACCTGCCCGAAGCGATCCGCTACGGCGTGATGCTGGAAGTCCCGTCGCTGGCGGAGCAGCTGGATATCCTTGCGCCCAGGCTTTCCTTCCTTTCGATCGGCACCAACGACCTGACCCAGTTCCTGTTCGCGGCCGACCGCTCCAACCCCAAGCTTGCCGAGCGCTACGACTGGCTGAGCCCGTCGATCCTGCGTTTCCTCAAGCGCGTGCTCGGTTCGCTCGAGGGCTGCGACCTCGACGTGACGGTCTGCGGCGAAATGGGCGGCCGGCAGCTGGAAGCGCTGGCGCTGATCGGGCTCGGCCTGCGCCGCCTGTCGATCACTCCCGCCGCCGTCGGCCCGATCAAGGAGCTGGTGCGCAAGATCGACGTCAACGAGATCAGCCAGGCCATGAGCGGGTGGCTAGCGTCTCCGCCGCCGGACTTGCGCGCGGCTCTGCTGCAATGGGCGGGCGATCGCGGAATTACCTTCGAATGAACGCACGACCGGCAGGCAAACGGGCGTTTGTCGACATAGTGCAACATTCCGTAGCAAATGTGCTATGTTAATGAGGGGTTGGTCATTGACTTTGCGGCTACGGCACCCTTGTCTGCGGCCGGCGGGGTGATCCGGGCAAATTCTAAAGGGTGGAGCGGGGGCTGAATGCCCGAAGAGGATGTACAGCAAACGGAACTGCCCATCGAATCGGTCGGCACGCGCCTGCGCAATGCGCGCAACGTCGGGGGAATGAGCCGCAGCGAAGTCGCCACGCGCACCAAGATCGCCGAACGCCACCTTATCTCGATCGAGGAAGACAGGTTCCTCGATCTGCCCGGCAAGACCTACGCCGTGGGCTTTTCGCGCGCCTATGCGCGAACGGTGGGGCTGGACGAAGCCGAGATCGCCCAGGCCGTGCGCGACCTGCTCGCCGCGAGCGAGGAGCCGGTGGAACGCTACCAGCCGGCGACTTTCGAACCCGGCGATCCGGCGCGCGTTCCGGGGTCCCGCGTGGCGTGGATCGCCGCGGTGGCCGCGGTCGCGGTGCTCGTGGCCGTGTACTTCCTCTGGCGCAGCTTCCTGTCTCCCGCCGTTTCCCTGCCCGACCTGACGCAGGAGCCGCAGCAGCAGGCGGCGCCGGCGAGCGCAGGAAAGGCCGCGCCCGCCGCTCCGGCCAAACCCGCTGCCGCCGCCGGTCCGGTGGTGTTCACCGCGCTCGAGCCGAATGTCTGGATCAAGTTCTACGATGCTTCGGGCGAGCAGCTGATGCAGAAGCAGATGGCCGAAGGCGAGCGCTACACCGTGCCTGCCGATGCCGAGGGACCGCAGGTGCGGACCGGACGCCCGGACGCGTTCGAAATTACCATCGGCGGGAAGAAAGTGCCGCCACTCTCGGACACGCCCATCGTCGTCAGCGACGTTCCGGTTTCGGCCAAGGCGCTGCTGGCGCGGACGCAGACGGCGCCCGCTCCGGCTGAAGTCGCGCCGACGCCGACGCCAAGGCAGACAAGCGCACCGAGCACCCGCGCCGCACCGAGCACGCGCACCACACCGACCACTCGCTCCACACCAAGGCCGACCGCGAGGCCAAGCGCGCCGGCCTCTTCGCCGCGGCCCACTGCATCGGCTTCGCCACGCCCCGCGCCGACGGCCACGCCTGCACCGGCGCCGAGCCCGACCAGCACGCCGGCCGCCGAAGAACCTTCCACCGTTTCGGAATAGGCCACCCTCGACAGGGCCGACTTGTTCCGGCAATCATCACGGCATGTTCGCTCCGGCGGTCTGCAGCGGAGCGACGGGGAAAAGCCTATTCAGGGAGCAGGCGAGGTGATGACGAAACTGATCCGGCCCATTCGTCCATGGAGGGCGGCCGCGACGGCTGCCATGGTGATGGCCTTGGCCGGACCGACAATCCCGGCCGCGGCGCAGGACACGATCGCCGAGATCCGCCTGCGCAAGATGGAAGCGGAAATCCGCGCGCTGCAGCGCAAGGTCTTTTCGGGCCCCGAAGGCAAGTTCTTCGAACCGGAAATCAAGCAGGGCGAGGATTCGGGCGGCACCGCCGCAGGCCAGCCCGCCACCTCCGCCATAACCGACATCCTCGCGCGGCTGGATGCGCTCGAGGCCCAGCTCGCGCGGCTGACCGGGCAGGTTGAGCAGAACGGCAACCGGATCGCCCAGCTCGAGGCCCGCGCGGGAGTGGCCACGCCCGCCTCGGCGACGCCCGCAGCAACGCCGACGCCCACGCCGAGCCCGGCTGCCACGCCAACGCCGACACCCACTCCAACCCCGGCCGCGACACCCGCGGCGCAAGCCAATCTCAACGCGATGAGCGGCGGGGCGTCGAACGCCAACCCGCCGGCCGCCGCTCCGACCACCGAACGGCTCGAGGGCGTGAAGGCGATCGTCAAGCCGCAGACCGACGATCCGGGCGACGACGAATACAGCTACGGCTTCCGTCTGTGGGACGAGAAGTACTATTCCGAAGCGCAGCAGCAGCTGAAGCTGTTCGTCGACAAATATCCGAAGCACTGGCGGACCAGCTACGGCCGCAACCTGCTGGGCCGCGCCTATCTCGACGACGGCAACGCGCGCGAGGCGGCCAAGTGGTTCCTGCAGAACTACCAGAGCGACAAGTCCGGCGCCCGCGCGCCCGACAGCCTGCTCTATCTTGCCGCCTCGATGAAGCAGGTGAAGGACACCAAGCGCGCCTGCATCGCCTTGTCCGAATTCAGTGAGACCTATGCGGCCGAAGCGGCGGGACGGCTCAAGAGCCTTTACGATTCCACGCGCAATGGGCTCGACTGCGGCTGACGGACCGCCCGCTCCCGATCCGGAGCTGACGCAGCGTTTCGCGGCGGACCTGCGCGCGCTGTGGCCACAGTTCGCACAGGGCGCGCCCGGCCTGCTGGCACTTGCCGTATCGGGCGGCCCGGACAGCACCGCGCTGTTGCTGCTGGCGGCCTCAGCCTTTCCCGGCCAGGTGGAAGCGGCGACCGTCGATCACGGGCTGCGGCCGGAAGCCGCCGATGAGGCGACGGACGTCGCCCGGCTTTGCGAAAGGATCGGGATTCCGCACGAGGTGCTGAAAGTCGATGTCGCCGCCGGCAACATCCAGGCCGAGGCGCGCCGCGCGCGCTACGCCGCGCTGGCCGGCTGGATCGAACGGCGCGGGCTAAGCGCCCTTGTCACCGCGCACCACGCCGACGACCAGGCGGAGACGCTGCTGCTGCGGCTCAACCGGGCCAGCGGCGTTGCCGGGCTTGCCGGCACGCGCGCGCGCGGTTCGGTTCCGGGCACGCAGATTCCCCTGCTGCGGCCCCTGCTCGGCTGGAGGCGTGCGGAACTGACGGCAATCGTGGCAGCCGCCGGCGTCGAGGCGGCGCAGGACCCGAGCAATCTCGACGACCGCTTCGACCGCGCGCGGCTGCGCAAGGCGCTCGCCGGCGCAGACTGGCTCGATGTCGGCGCGATTGCCGAAAGCGCATCGCACCTTGCCGACGCCGACGCCGCGCTCGACTGGGCGGCGCGGCGCGAATGGGCCGAATGCGTGAGCAGGGAAGGCCTGGGCCTGTGCTACCGCCCGAAGGCGCCGCGCGCGATCGCCCTGAAAGTTATCGCCCGGATCGTGGCTGAAATGGAAGGCAGCGAACCGCGCGGCAGCGCCGTGGCCCGCCTGTTCGACGCACTGGTAGCACGGCAATCGGGGTCGATCGGCGACCTGGTCGCCCGGCCGATGCCCGAAGGCTGGAGTTTCACGAAAGCGCCGAAGCGCCGCGCGAAGAGGTGACTTGCGGCAGGAATGCCCGTCTCTTGCGACATCGCCGCGGCCATGCCACCCATCCCGTAGGCCGGAACAGGAGACAACAACCGAAAGGCAGGCAATCGATGAGGCGATTTCCGATATTTGTAGCGATCGCCGGCGCGGCAGGGTTCGTCGGCCACAAGCTCTCGACACACGCCGGACTGCGGAAACCGGGATTGGCGGCGATGCGCAACAGGATGATGAAGCGGATGATGGCATCGATGCCGGAGGATTCGCCCCCCAGACTCGTCAAGTCCATCCTGCCTCGCCTTGAGGCCCAGAATGAGGAAATCCTCGCCCTGCTGAAGGAACAGAACGATCTCCTACGCCGGCTGAGCGCCGGACAGGAACAGCGGTAGTTCTCCCGTCAGGAGTCAGCCAGCGAGTCGCCGATGCCGACCATCTTGCCGCGGGTGATGTAGACCTTGTCGCCGACCTTGGTGGTGGCAAAAACTTTCGCGGCGAAGGGCTCAGGCATGCCGATGCAGCCGTGGCTGGCGTAGCCCCACTCGACTTCGGTGGCGTGAAGCGTGATGCCGTCGTTCGTCAGCCGCTGCATGTAGGGCATCTCCGCATCATAGAGATTGGAGACGTGATGCCGCCGTTTCTGGGTGATCGGAAACACGCCGGTCGGCGTCGGCTTTTCCTCGGTGCCCAGCAGCACGGCCGCCGCGCCGATCTCGTAGCCGCCGCGGAAGATCGAGATCACCCGGGCCTCGAGATCGACGGTAACGACGATCGGGCCTTCGGGCACGTTCGCATCGTCCCAGTGCCATTCACCGTAGCGGATCGGCCCCTCGATCGGCAGGATGCGCTTGATGACGAAGGGATCGTCCGACGCCGGCGCGGGGCTGGCTTCCGGGCTCGGCTCGGCGACAGGAGCGGCGGCGGGCTCGGCTTTCGCCAGTTGCGCTTTCGCCTGCGAGGCGGCAACCGAACTGTCCGAAAGCTCCGGCCGTTGCGGCGGTTCCGACAGCGCCATCGCGCCTGCCAGACCGACAAGGCCGAGAAAGGCCCCTGCCAGCAATTTCCTGCCGTTTACCAGACTGCGCATGCCATGCCTCTTAACCTAGAATCGCAAGGGCATAATCGCTCAAAAGCCCCGATTTCGCCAGCCCCGGCTTGACCGCGTTCCAGCACGGGACTCGCCGGCGCGAAAAAGTTAACGCTAGCCGTGCGCCCCGAATTCGTTGGCAATGGCCGTGGTTATCCGCAGCGCCAGCGAGCGGGCGCGGTCTATCGGATCGATGAAATCGCGATGGATGGCCGAATAGCCGGTCGCCCGGTCGTCGGGATAATCCGCGGGTTCGCTCACCGAAAAGTCGCCGATCGAGGGAAAGCTGGTCGGGAAAGCGCGGCGCAATTGCGCCAGCGCCTCGTCGATCCGCAGGGTGAAGACCATCTCGATCACGTCGTCGCGGCTGATGTCGTTGGCGCGGCTGAACGGCGGCACCATCACCGCGCGCAGGAAGATGTGCTTGAACAGCGCCAGGCGCAGCGCCTGCAGCACGCCCAGGCTACGGCGCGTATGCTCGCGGTCGGGTGCCGGTGCCTCGTCGGGGATCAGCGCCAGCAGCCGGTGGAGCTTGAGCGAATCGACTCTCAGCCGCGAGGCGAGCCGGCGGAACACGCCGGTGCGGTCGTCCTTGGTGAGGTATTCGGCGAGCGTCAGGCAGGCATCGGAGATGTGCTGCTCGTTGCCGCGATAGGGGCGGCTGGCCCAGTAGGCCGAATTGAACAGCTCGCCATAGGCCGCCACGGTCTTGATGCTGGCCAGCGCGTTGGCCGCGCGCGCCAGCCGGATGAGCTGCCGCCCGCGCGAGCTGTCGCGCATCAGCGCGGCCAGTTCCTCGCGGTTGCTTTCGGCCGCGGTGCCGATCCCGGCGATTACGTTCACCGGATAGCCGAGCTGCTGGAGGACGGCGTTGTGCGGGATCGCGCGGATTTGGCGCAGGCTCATCGACCGGTCGGCCGCGAGGTCGGACTGGCGGCGCGACTTGCGTGAGCCGGTGTCGTTGAGCAGGCCGAGGCCGAACGCGGTGACGGCCCGTGCATAGGTGGCGCTGGCAAGATGCTCCTGCTGCACGCCGCGGATCGCCCGGTAGAAATCGAGGCTCAGGTCGGTGCGGCGATAGAACAGGTCGGTCGGCGCGTCCGCGTCGGCTTCGGCCGGCGGCATCTCGGCGAAGCGGGACAGCGTGGCGAACGCCAGCTCGGGTGAGCCGAAATAGAGATAGCCGTCGCCGCCCTGGAAGCTGACTTCCGGCTCCAGCCTGATACCCGCGCGCACGAAGCGGCGGCGCGCCCAGGGCGACATCGGCCATTCCAGCCGGTCCGCGAAGGAGCTGGGGTGGCTGCCGCGCCCCATGCTCTCGCCATGGGTGTTGAAGATCAGCGCCGCGACATCGGTGAGGCCGTTCGACACCATCGCTTCGGCCAGCCTGCCCTGCAGCCGCTCGATCGCCAGCGCCGCCGGGATCTGGCCGACGAAACGCCCGGCATCGGAATAGCCGGTCTGGATCGAGACGCGCCCGCGCTTCCTGGCGTAGTCGCGATAGGCTTCTTCCTGCAGCAGCGCGTCGAGGAAACGCCCGCCGTGTTCAAGCGCGCTCTCGGTCTCGAACAGCGGCGACACGTCCACCTTGTCGTCGATCCCGAACAGCTTGGCGAAATAGAGCGCCGCCAGAACGGTGGTGGGCTGCTCGCATTCGGCGACCAGCATGCGGATCGGCGCATCGGCATCGATTTGGCCGAGGATCTGCGCCATCGCGAGGAACTGGCGCACGGCGGTGCTGTTCTCGATCGCGAGCGCCGCGAAATTGGAGCGCAGCGGCTTCGCTTCGGCGACCAGCTCGCGCATGCGCATCAGCGCCGCCTGGCTGGCGAGGCTGAGCTTGCCTTCCGGATCGATGCGGCGTCGGATCGCGTTCTGGAGCTGCGAGCTGTTCACCCGGAAATGGATCCAGCCCATGCCGAGCCCGTCGGCGCGCATGGCGGCGGCGATCACCAGCAGGTTGCGCGCCGCTTCCGGCCCGCCATGCTTCGCCTCGTTCTCCAGCTCGGCGATGATCGGCGAAAGGCTGACGATCTTGTCGGGATGCTCGGCGGTCAGGGCGTTGGCGGCATCGGACAGCGCGGCGGGATCGGACAGGTCGCCGGCGAAACGCTCCACCATCTCTTCGGTATGCTTCGCCGCCCGTTCCAGCCGTTCGGCGATTTCCGGCTCGATGTCCTTCAGGCTCGCGGCATAGCCCGCCAGCCGCCGCGCCTTCTCCACCATGCGATAGCGGATCGAGGTGGACCAGCCGATGTCGGTGCGCCCGTCCATGTCGTAGCCGACCCAGCTCGCCAGCCGCATCGGCAGCGGCCGGAAATTCTTCCAGCGCTTGGGCCAGCGGTCGCGGGCGATATCGAACAGCAGCGTGTTGATCCGGTCGCGCGCGTCCTGCGCCCGGCCCATCGCCGCCATCACCGCCTCATGCTCGTAGTCGAGCGTGATCGTGTCGTGCCCGTTCGGCGCGGCGCAGACGGTCTCGGCGCTGAGATCGCCGCTGGAAGCCGAAGCTGCGACGGCTTCCGACTGGGCCTTGGTCAGCAGGAAAGTGGGATGCGCGGTGAAGACGATATGCGCCAGCGGCTTCTGCCAATGGGCGGCGAAAGCGGCGAAATCCTCCTCGCCCGCCACGTCGCGCAACCGCGCCTCGTTGGCATCCGGTTCGAGCGGGTCGAGCATCCGTCGCAGGCGTACCGCCCGGGCGCGCAGCCCCTCGCATTCCATCTCCGCGACCAGCCCCTCGACATCGTCGAGCGAGAGCTCGCCGTTCTCGAGCTGGCGCGACACTTCCAGCCCGAGCTGGAAGACCGGGTTGAACAGCGGGGTTTCGGCGGTGCGCGCGTGCAGCTCCTGCAGCCGCGCGACGAGATCGGCGACCGCGGTCATTGCGCCAGCGCCGCCGCCGCGCGGGCGGCCTCCTCGATCCTGGCCGGGTCGGGCGGCCCCTTGGGCACCAGCCAGCTGCCGCCGACGCAGATCACCTGATCGAGCGCCAGCCATTCCGGGGCGCTATCCTGGTTGATCCCGCCGGTGGGGCAGAAGCGCACGCCGCCGAAGGCCGCGGCTATCGCCTTGAGCGCGGAGATCCCGCCTGAAGCCTGCGCCGGGAAGAACTTGAAGCGGTTCAGCCCCAGATCGAGCCCGCGCATGATGTCTCCGGCATTGGCGGTGCCGGGCAGGAACGGGACGCCCGAAGCGACCGCCGCCTTGCCGAGCGGCTCGGTCAGCCCCGGGGAGACGATGAATTCCGCGCCCGCTTCCAGCGAGGCGTCGAGGTCGGCCGGGTTGAGGACGGTGCCTGCCCCGACGACGGCGCCATCCACCTGCTTCATCTCTCGCATCGCCTCGATGGCGCAGGGGGTGCGCAGGGTGACTTCGAGCGCCGTGATCCCGCCCGCCACCAGCGCCTGCGCGATCGGCAGCGCGTGGGAGACATCCTCTATCACCAGCGCCGGGATGACCGGCCCCAGCCGCATGATCCCTTCGATATCGCTCATGATGCATGCTCCCTGGCAAAGGCGGCAGCGGCGCCGAACAGGCCCGGCTGCGGATGGGTGATGAGCTTGACGGGCAGGCCGGCCATCATCTGCTCGTAGCGGCCCTTGAAACGGAACCGCTCGGCGAAACCGGAGCTGCGCAAGACCTCGCGAATGCGGTAGCCGAGGCCGCCGGCGATGACGACGCCGCTGGCCCCGTGAGCCAGCGCATAGTCGCCCGCCACGCTGCCCAGAGACAGGCAGAAGCGCTCGACCGCGGCGGCGCACAACGCATCCTCGCCGCTCATGCCGCGTTCCCAGATCGTCCTGTCGTCGAGCTCGGGCACGTCGCGCTTTTCAAGCACGGCCAGCGCCGCATGGATTTCCACGACGCCGGGTCCCGACACGACGCGCTCCACCGAAACCCGGCGGTGCCGCTTGCGCAGCCGCTGGAGGATGGCGTCGTCGATGGCATCCACGGCGGCGAAATCGACATGGCCGCCTTCGGTCGCCTGGACGTGATACCCCCCGGCGAAGCGATGAAAATGGGCAACGCCGAGCCCCGTCCCGGGGCCGATCACGCTGATCGTGCCGCTTTGCGGAAGCGGTTCGTCCGGCCCGGCCAGATGCTGGAACTGATCATCGGACACATTGGCGGCCGCATGGGCGACCGCGGCGAAATCGTTGAGCACCATCACCCGGTCGAGCCCCAGTTGCCCGGCAAGGCGGCCGGGGTGGATCGTCCAGCTGTTGTTGGTGAGGCGCACCGTCTCGCCGCTGACCGGCCCGGCAAGGGCGATGGCCGCGGCTTTGGGAACCGCCTGCCCCAGGCGCCGGGCGAAATCTTCCCAGGCCGTCTGCAGGCTGACGTGGTCGCCCGTCTTCAGGGTGATCGGCTCCGCCAGCGCGATCGTGCCGTCGCCTGCCACCGATGCCACGGCGAAGCGGGCATGGGTGCCGCCGATGTCGACCGCAACCAGATCCATCCTATAATCCCGCCTCCGCCAGCATGGCCGAACCGCCCTGCTCGGCGCCGCAGGCGTGGTGGCGGAACATCGCGAACAGCTCGCGGCCCATGCCCATGTCGTCCCCGGGCGCCGGAGCCGGTTCGCGGGCGGCAAGGTCGGCAGTGGTGTCCAGTGCGCCGTCCTTCGCACACAGGCGGATGACGTCTCCGTCGCGCAGCAGCGACAGCGGGCCCCGCTCTCCATTGCCGGCGCCCAGCGCCTCGGGCGTCACATGGATCGCCGCCGGCACCTTGCCCGAAGCGCCGGACATGCGCCCGTCGGTCACCAGCGCGACCTTGTGGCCGCGATCCTGCAGCACGCCGAGCGGCGGGGTGAGCTTGTGCAGTTCGGGCATGCCGTTGGCGCGCGGCCCCTGGAAGCGCACGACGACAATCACGTCGCGGTCGAGCTCGCCGGCCTTGAAGGCTTCGTTCACCGCTTCCTGGGTTTCGAACACGCGGGCCGGGGCCTCGATCGTCCAGCGTTCTTCGTCGACCGCGCTCGTCTTGAAAGTCGCACGCCCGAGATTGCCTGCGACCAGCCGCATGCCGCCATCGGGCATGAACGGGGCGGACACCGGGCCCAGCATCGAATCGTCGCCGCTTTCGGCCGGCGACGGACGCCATTTCAGCTCGTCGCCGTCGAGCCATGGCTCGCACGCGTAGGCGTCCATGCCTTCCGCCGCGACGGTAAGCACGTCGCGATGGGCGAGGCCGGCATCGAGCAGCTCGCGGATCACGTAACCCATGCCGCCGGCGGCATGGAAATGGTTCACGTCGCCCGAACCGTTGGGATAGACCCGGGCGATCATCGGCACCGCCGCCGACATCTCGTCGAGGTCCTGCCAGTCGAGGACGATCCCGGCGGCGCGCGCCATCGCCGGCAGGTGGATCGCGTGATTGGTCGAGCCGCCCGTCGCCAGCAGCCCGACACAGGCATTGACGATGGCCTTCTCGTCGACGGCGCGGGACAGCGGGCGGAAATCGTTCGAATTCCTGCCGATGGCGGCGAGACGATGCACCGCCGCGCGAGTCAGCGCCTGCCTGAGCGGCGTGTTCGGCGGTACGAAAGCCGCGCCTGGGATGTGGAGTCCCATCAGCTCCATCATCATCTGGTTGGAATTGGCGGTGCCGTAGAAGGTGCAGGTGCCGGGCGAATGGTAGGACTTGCTTTCGCTTTCGAGCAGTTCCGCCCTGCCGACCTTGCCTTCGGCATAGAGCTGGCGGACCTTCTGCTTCTCCTTGTTGGCGATGCCCGACGGCATCGGCCCGGACGGCACGAACACCGCCGGCAGGTGGCCGAAGCGCAGCGCGCCAATCAGCAGGCCCGGCACGATCTTGTCGCAGATGCCGAGCAGCGCCATGCCGTCGAACATCGCGTGGCTCATGGCGATGGCGGTAGACAGGGCAATGGTGTCGCGGCTGAACAGCGAGAGCTCCATGCCGTCGAGGCCCTGCGTCACCCCGTCGCACATCGCCGGAACGCCGCCCGCCACCTGCGCCGTCGCGCCCGCTTCGCGGGCGAACAGCTTCATCGCTTCGGGATAGCGGCCGTAGGGCTGATGCGCGGAAAGCATGTCGTTGTAGGCGGTGACGATGGCGAGATTGGCTCCGCGAGCGGTGGCGATGCTCGCCTTGTCACCCTCAGCCGCGGCAAACCCGTGGGCAAGGTTGGAACAGGACATGAAGCCGTTGCGGTCGGCGAAGCGTTCGCCCTCGCGCTCCATCAGGTCGAGGTAGCGCCCCCGGCTGCCGCGCGAGCGTTCAACGATGCGTTCGGTAACGCGGGCGATGGCAGGGTTGAGAGTCATGTCGTTTGCCCACCCCTAACCCCTCCCGCTTGCGGGAGGGGGACCATGCAGCCCCGAGTGTTACTCAAACTCCCCTCCCGCCTGCGGGAGGGGCCGGGGGTGGACCTGTTCACTTTCTCACTCATGCCAGGTCACCCCGTCGCGTTCGGCGAGCGCGATCGCGGCAGAGGGCCCCCAGCTTCCGGCGGTGTAGGACTTGGGAGTGAGCGCGTGCTCTTCCCATTCGGCCCGGATCGCGTCGACCCATTCCCATTGCGCCTCCACTTCGTCGCGCCGCACGAACAGGGTCTGGTCCCCCTCGATCAGGTCCAGCAGCAGGCGTTCATAGGCGATGCGGCGCTGCGGACCTGCGAAGGCATCGGCCATGGCGATGTCGAGCGGCACCCCGCGCAGGCGAATGCCGTCGCGGTCGAGGCCGGGGACTTTCGCCATCAGCGACAGGGTGATGTTCTCTTCGGGCTGGATGCCGATGACCAGCTTGTTGGGCTCGCCACGCGCTGCCTTGCCGGGAAAAATCGAATGCGGCACGCGCCGGAATTCGACGATGATTTCGGTCGTGCGCTCGGGCAGGCGCTTGCCGGTGCGCAGGTAGAACGGCACGTTCTTCCAGCGCCAGTTGTCGATATGCGCCTTGATCGCGACGAAGGTCTCCGTGTCCGATTCCTTGCCGAGTTCGTCGTCGTAGCCTGGCACCGCCTGCCCGCCGATCGCGCCGGCGCGATACTGGCCGGTCACGGTCTCCGCGGCCTCGACCGGGCGCAGGGAGCGCAGCACCTTCACCTTCTCGTCGCGGACCGCGGTCGCGTCGTAGTTGACGGGCGGCTCCATCGCGACCAGCGACAGGAGCTGGAGCATGTGGTTCTGCACCATGTCGCGCAGCGCCCCGGCATCGTCGTAGAAGCTGACCCGGCCTTCCAGGCCCACCGTTTCGGCGACGGTGATCTGCACATGGTCGATATGGGTGGCGTTCCACAGCGGCTCGAACATCATGTTGGCGAAGCGCAGCGCCAGCAGGTTCTGCACCGTCTCCTTGCCGAGGTAGTGATCGATCCGGAAGATCCGGTCTTCCGGGAAAGCCGTCGCCACCGCGTCGTTGATCACATGGCTGGAGGCGAGATCGACCCCCAGCGGCTTTTCCAGGCCGATTCGCACCAGCTCGCCCGACAGGCCGCCGTGCTGCAGCCCCCGGATCGTCGGTTCGAACAGGCTGGGCGCGGTCGACAGGAAGATGGCAAGGCCCTGTTCCGGCGTGCCGACCTTTTCGGCAAGCTTGTCGAAACCTTCCAGCGAAGAGGCGTCGAGCGGCTGGTAACTCAGCCGGTTGAGGAATGTCGCCACCCCGCTGCGCCGGTCCGCGGGAAGGAACTTTTCCAGCGCCTCGCGCGCGAAATTGCGGAATCCCTGATCGTCGAGATCGGATCGCGCGGTGCCGACGATTTCCAGCCTGGGATCGAGCAGCTCGTCGGCATCGAGCGCGCAGAGCGAGGGAAGCAGCATGCGCTTGGCGAGATCGCCCGTAGCGCCGAACAGCAGGAGGCGGTCGGCCGAAAAACCGGTCATGCGAATCCGTGGCGGTTGCCGCGCATAAATGCTTCTCCCCAACGGCGATGGCTAGCTATCTCGCAAGTGCAGCATAACAGTAGCTCCGGGCGAGCGCCAGCGCGAAACCGGGCAAGCGCCGGATGAAATTTCGGCCGGGAAGTCGGCCCCGGCCGGGCCGCGCGCGCTCCTGCGACCGCGTGCGCGCTACTGCCCGCTTGCACGCTGTGTGACGGACGGTTTACGAAACCGCGACGGGCTTTCCCTCTTCCGTCCTCGGCACTAAGAGGCGTGCATGTCAGTCAGCGGCGTCAACTTGCTAGAGCACCTGCAAACTCCTGCCCTGATCGTCACTGACGGGCAGGTCAGTTTCGCCAACAACGCCGCAAAAACGCTGCTGGGCGGGCACATCGTCGGACAGGACGTGCGCATCGCCCTGCGCAATCCGGATGCCATTTCGGTGATTCTCGACGAGAGCGGCGGCACCACCAAGATCGACGGGCTTTCGGTCGGCGGCAGCGTGTGGGAGCTGGACTGCCACGTCATCGGCCCGGGCGAACGGCTCGTCAGTCTCTACGACCTGTCGGTCCAGGTCAGCGTTGCGCGCTCGCACGCCGATTTCGTTGCCAACGCCAGCCACGAGCTGCGCACGCCACTCGCGACGATCCTCGGCTACGTCGAGACGCTGCTCAATCCCAAGGCCGGCGGCGACCAGGAAACCCGCGAGAAGTTCCTCAAGACGATCCGGCACGAGGCGCTGCGGATGAAATCGCTGGTGGGCGATCTGATGTCGCTCTCGCGGATCGAGGCGACGAAGCACCAGGTGCCGACCGATTCGGTCGACGTGGTCGCACTCGTCAACGAAACCGTGGGCGAGTTCCGCGACGGGGCCAATATCACCGTCACCAGCAACCGCGAATCGGCGATCGTCAGCGGCGACCGGGCCCAGATCGGCCAGGTGTTCCGCAACCTGATCGACAATGCGCTGAAATACGGCAAGCCCGACGGCGAGATCGCCATCACCCTGGAAGCGACCGATACGGGCTGGCTGCTGATCGCGGTGAGGGACGAAGGCGAAGGCATCGCTCCCGAGCATCTGCCGCGCCTGACCGAACGCTTCTACCGCGCCGATACCAGCCGCAGCCGCGCCGCGGGCGGCACCGGGCTCGGCCTTTCGATCGTCAAGCATATCGTCGAGCGCCACCGTGGGCGCTTCGACATCACGAGCAGGCAGGGAGTCGGCACGACCGCCTCGATGATGCTGCCGATAGCACGGTCCTAGGGAGCTAGCCGGAATGTCACAGAACTGTCACAAATCACCTCTAGGAGCGCCTTCGGGGATTCGTCGACAGTAGCGGGCGGCCATGCTTTTCTGCAGAAATCTTCGCTTCGCAGCCCCGGCCATGTCCGTGCCGGGCGGCAATTCGTGCCGCCGCGATTCGACGAACGGATTTCCCGCGGGCATCACCGGAATGATCGTGAACACATCGGTACGGGACCCGCTGCCGGCGGTTCCGTTGCCGCTCCGGTGAGGGGCGAAGCGGGCTTCTGATGATCTCTTTCATCGTCCTTCTGGCCATCCTGGGCCTGGGCCTTGCCGGCTGGTTCACGGCGCGCGCGCGCGCCCAGCTTCTCTACACCGGCCGCGGCTCGCTCGCGGCGACGCCCGGCTACCACGGCTGGCACATGGCGCTGTGGGTCATCGTGCCGGCGATCGCCGTCTGGGCCTTGTGGGCGCTGGCCTCGCCCTATCTCGTGCAGTCCGCCGTGACGGGCCTGCCGATCGCGTCCCAGCTGCCTGAGCTCGAGATCGAGCGGCATGCGATCCTGGCGGAAGCCTGGGCGCTGGCCGACAATCCCGACGCGGCGTCCTTCCATCCGCTGGCCGCCCAGCTTGCTGAGCCGGTGCGCGAGGCCAAGATGCGATTCGGCCTGATCGGCCTGGCGCTCGTGTGTATCGTCGCCTTTGCCGGCGGCGCCTACGGCTTCACCCGGATCCGCGCCGGCTTTCCCGCGCGCACCCGTGTCGAACGCGCGGTCATGCTGCTGCTGCTGCTCGCCTCGCTGATCGCCATCCTGACGACGTTCGGCATCATCGCCTCGCTGGTGTTCGAGACCGGCGTGTTCTTCAGCCACGTCTCTCCGATCGATTTCCTGACCGGTTTGCACTGGAGCCCGGGCACGGCCGTGGGCACCGACATCGGCGACAATTTCGGCGCGATCCCGCTGTTCTGGGGCACCATCTATATCGGTGCGATCATCGCCATGATCGTGGCGATACCCCTGGGGCTGATGAGCGCCATCTACCTGACGCAATATGCCAGCGCGACGATGCGCCGCTGGCTCAAGCCGATCCTGGAGATCCTCGCCGGCGTGCCGACTGTGGTCTACGGCTATTTCGCGGCGCTCACCGTCGCGCCGCTGATCCGCGATTTCGCGGCCGCCATGGGCAAGGAGAACCCCTCGACCGAAAGCGCGCTGGCCGCCGGCCTGGTGATGGGCGTGATGATCATCCCGTTCGTTTCCTCGATGGCCGACGACAGCATTGCCGCGGTTCCCAAGGCGATGGGAGACGGATCGCTGGCGATGGGCGCGACCCAGTCGGAGACGATCAAGCGGGTGCTGGTTCCGGCCGCCCTGCCCGGCATCGTCGCCGGCGTGATGCTGGCGATCAGCCGGGCGATCGGCGAAACCATGATCGTGGTCATGGCCGCCGGCGCCGCTGCCAACCTGTCGCTCGACCCCTTCGATTCGATGACGACGGTCACTTACCAGATCGTCCAGCTGCTGACCGGCGACCAGGAGTTCGACAGCCCCAAGACGCTGTCCGCCTTCGCGCTCGGCCTGGTGCTGTTCATCGTCACGCTGATTCTCAACCTCGTCGCCCTGCGCGTCGTCAAACGTTTCCGGGAAGCCTATGAATAGCCCCTGGCAATCGCCCGAGATGACGAGGCGCGTGGCCAAGCGCAACGCCGCGGAAAAGCGCTTCCGCATGATCGGCCAGGCCGCCATCGGCCTGTCGCTGCTGTTCCTCGCCCTGCTCCTCGTGATCATGGTCAACAACGGGCTCGGCGGCATCGACTGGGCCTTCCTGACCGGGTCGGATTCCACCGACGCGTCGCTCGCCGGCGTCTGGGGCGCGGTGAAGGGATCGCTGCTGACCATGGGCGTGACGCTCGCGCTGTCCTTCCCGATGGGCGTGCTGGCGGCGGTCTATCTTGAGGAATTCGCGCCGCGCACCTGGTGGATCGACTGGGTCGAGGTCTCGATCAACAATCTTGCCGCGGTGCCTTCGATCATCTTCGGGCTTCTGGGCCTGGCCGTATTCATCAACACGCTGCACCTGCCCCGCTCGTCCTCGCTGGTCGGCGGCATGACGCTGGCGCTGATGACCATGCCGGTGATCGTGATTTCCGGGCGCAACGCGATCAAGGCGGTGCCGCCCTCGATCCGCGACGCGGCGCTGGCAGTCGGCGCGAGCCCGGTCCAGACTGTGTTCCACCATGTCCTGCCGCTCGCCCTGCCGGGCATCCTGACCGGCACCATCATCGGCATGGCGCGAGCGCTCGGCGAGACCGCGCCGCTGCTGATGATCGGCATGCGCGCCTTCGTCGCCACGCCGCCTTCCGGCTTCACCGATCCGGCCAGCGTGCTGCCGATGCAGATCTTCCTGTGGTCTGACGAGATCGACAAGGGCTTCGTGCAGAACACGTCGGCCGCGATCATCGTACTGCTGATCTTCCTGCTGGCGATGAACGGGCTGGCTATCTATCTTCGCAACAAGTTCGAAACCCGCTGGTAGGACGATGACCGCAACGCCCAAGATTTCCGCACGAAAAGTGAATGTCTTCTACGGAGACAAGCAGGCGATCGACGACGTCTCCATAGACATCGACACCGGCAAGGTGACCGCATTCATCGGCCCTTCGGGCTGCGGCAAGTCCACCTTCCTGCGCGCGCTCAACCGGATGAACGACACCATCCCCGGATGCCGCGTAGAAGGCGAGATCAAGCTGGACGGGCAGGACATCTACGCCAACAGCATGGACCCGGTGCAACTACGCGCCCGGGTCGGCATGGTGTTCCAGAAGCCCAACCCGTTCCCGAAAACGATCTACGAGAACGTCGCCTACGGGCCCCGCATCCACGGGCTTACCGGCAACCGCACCGAAATGGACGAGATCGTCGAGACCTCGCTCAGCCGCGCCGGGCTGTGGGACGAGGTCAAGGACCGGCTGACAGATGCCGGCACCGCGCTGTCCGGCGGCCAGCAGCAGCGCCTGTGTATCGCCCGCGCCATCGCCGTCAGCCCGGAAGTGATCCTGATGGACGAGCCCTGCTCGGCGCTCGATCCGATCGCCACCGCGCGCATTGAGGAACTGATCGACGAGCTCAAGAGCCGCTACGCGATCGTCATCGTCACCCATTCCATGCAGCAGGCGGCGCGCGTTTCCCAGCGCACGGCCTTCTTCCACCTCGGCGCGATGGTGGAGGAGGGCGAGACGTCCGACGTCTTCACGAACCCGCAAGAAGAGCGCACTAAGGACTACATCACCGGCCGCTACGGCTGAGGGGATTTGCCATGGTCGAGCATACCGTCAAGTCTTTCGACAACGATATCAGCCAGTTGCGCGGCCTGATCGCGGAAATGGGCGGGCTTGCCGAAGTGGCGATCCGCGATGCCGTCGATGCCCTGTCCTCCTACGACGAGGAGAAGGCGCGGCAAGTCGTCGCCAACGACCCGCAGATCGACGCGCTGGAAGCCGAAGTGGACCGGCTCGCCGTGCGGATCATCGCGCTGCGCGCGCCGATGGCCGACGACCTGCGCGAAGTGGTCGCCGCGCTGAAGATCTCCGGCGTGATCGAGCGGATCGGCGACTATGCGAAGAACATCGCCAAGCGCGTCGGCCGCGTCGAAGGCCGGGTCAAGATCGAGCCGCTCACGCTGATCCCGGCGATGGCCGACCTGGCCGAAGGCATGGTGCGCGACGTGCTCAACGCCTATGGCGCGCGCGACGCCCTGCTCGCCGTCGAAGTCATCCGGCGCGACGAGAAGGTCGACAATTTCTACAACAGCATTTTCCGTAACCTGGTTGCCCACATGATGGAGAACCCGGCTACGATTTCGAGCGCGGCCCAGCTGCTGTTCGTCGCGCGCAATCTCGAGCGTATCGGCGACCACGCGACCAATGTCGCGGAGATGGTCTATTTCGCGGCGACCGGCGAATACTGCACGGAGCGCGACCGGCCGGAGCTCGATGAGGAGATGAAAGAATGAATCCCGACATCCTCGTCGTCGAGGACGATACCGCCCTTTGCGACTTGCTGACCTGGAACCTGAGCGCCGAAGGCTATGGCGTGCGCAGCACCGGCGACGGTGAAGAAGCCCTGCTGATGGTGCGCGAACAGGCGCCCGACGCGATCATCCTCGACTGGCTGATCGAGCAGGTCCCCGGCATCGAGGTCTGCCGCCGGCTGCGCAAGGACAAGGAAACCGCGCGCATCCCGATCCTGATGCTGACCGCGCGCGGCGAGGAGGAAGACCGTATCCGCGGCCTCAAGACCGGTGCCGACGATTACGTGACCAAGCCGTTCAGCCCGCGCGAGCTGATGGCCCGCGTCGAAGCCCTGCTGCGCCGCAGCCGTCCGTCGCTGACGGGCGACAATCTCAATTTCGCCGATATCGAGCTCGACCCGGCCTCGCACCGGGTGCGGCGCGGGGGAGAATCGCTGCACCTCGGCCCCACCGAGTTCAAGCTGCTGCGCTATTTCATGGAGAGGCCGAACCGCGTGCTCTCGCGCCAGCAGATCCTGGACGGCGTATGGGGCATGGATTCCGACATCGACGAGCGCACCGTGGACGTTCATATCCGCAGGCTGCGCAAGGCCATTAACCGGCCCGGCGAGCGCGACCCGATCCGCACCGTGCGCGCGGCCGGCTATGCGATGGACGTATCCTGATCCGCCACGCCGCACCGGCATTCCGGCGCTGAGACAGCTTTCCCGCTTGCGACGGCTTGCGCACCGGCTACGGTGATGCCGCGCGTCGAGAGCGCGCCGCCGGCACGTGCCCGGCGCTCATCAGGGAGAGCTTCGTGTCCAGCAAAGTGTCGTTCGGCTATCTTTACGACTTCCGGAATCCGCCCCAGTGGCACCGGCCGTGGGCCGAACTCTATGCCGAAATGCTGGATCTCGTCGCCTGGACGGAGGAAGCCGGCTTCGACGGCGCCTGGGTTCCCGAACATCACCTCGCCGACGACGGCTACATGCCGTCCCCGCTGGTCGCGCTCACCGCGATGGCGGCGCGCACCAGCCGGATCACGCTCGGCTCCGGGATCGCGCTGGCCCCGCTGTACAACCCGATGCGCTTTGCCGAGGACGCCGCCGTGGCCGATATCATCGCCGGCGGAAGGCTCGAGATCGGCCTGGCGATCGGCTACCGGCGGCGCGAGACCGCCGCCTTCGGCGTCGATTTCACCAAGCGCGGTCGCATGTTCGACGAGTGGCTGGAGATCGTCACGCGGCTCTGGGCGGGCGAGACGGTGGATTTCGCCGGCCAGTTCTACAACCTCACCGGCGCGAAGGTCATGCCGCCCGCGCCGCGCGGCCGGATTCCGATCTACGTCGGCGGCTTCAACGAAAAGGCGATGGCGCGCGTCGCCCGCTATGGCGACGGCTACATCGGCAATCCGGAGGTCTTCAGCCAATGGTCCGACAAGCTGGAGGGCAACGGCTCCGGCGGCAATCCCCCCGGGGTTGCGATCACCGCCCTGTTCAACGCGGTCGCCGAAGATCCCGAAAAGGCGATGGACGAGATCGCGCCCTACTACCATCACGTCAACAACAGCTACGGGCAGTGGTTCAACGAGGACAGGGCGCTGGGCCTCGACGAGGGCATGCAGCCGATGGACCTCGACGCCTTCAAGCAGAGCGGCGTCCTGCAGATCTGGACTCCGGCCGAAGCGATCGAGAAACTTAAGGCGATGCAGGAGGCGGTGCCCCTGAAGAGTTTCATGATGATGATGCCTGCCGGAATGCCCGCCAAGATGTTCGTCGAATATGCGGAGCTGTTCGCCGGCAAAGTCGTTCCGGCCTTTCGCTGAACACGGAGATTCAACCCATTGGCAGGTGAAGGGGAAGATCGCCGCGCGCAATCGCCGCAATCGGTCACGCGGGTGATCCGGCTGCTGGAAGCGCTGTGCGCCAGCCGCGAGCCGCTGAGCCTCGCCGATCTCAGCCGCGCCCTCGACACGCCGAAAAGCAGCCTCGCCGCCTTGCTGCGGGGGCTGGCCGAAGAGCAGTTCGTGGTGACCTCCGAAGGCGCGTGGCGGCTGGGGCCCGGCGCTTTCGGCCTTGGCAGCGCACTGATCGAGGCACGGCGGCGCTTCCAGTCCTCCGACCTCGTGCGCGACGCGATGCGCCGGCTCGCCGACAAATGCGAGGAGACCGTCCTGCTCGCGGTGCGCGACCACGACGGCCAGTCGATGACCTATGTCGACGTGATCGAGAGCCGCAACGCCGTGCGCTTTGCCGTTTCTGCGGGCGACCGCCGTCCGCTCTACGCGACTGCCGGCGGCAGGGCCCTGCTGGCGGCGGGCCCGGAAGACGAGGTGCGTCGCTATCTTGCCGGACTGGAGCCGGAGCGCCTGACGAAGCGGACAGAGACCGACAAGGGCAAGCTCGCCGAAGCGATCGCCGCCGCGCGCGAGACCGGCGTGGCGCAAACCGTGGACCAGACCGACGAAGGCGTGACGGGAACCGCGGCGGTGATCCGCGATGCCACCGGCGCCGTCACCGGGGTGCTGATCATCGCCGCGCCGAGCTCGCGGTCCGGGCACCGCCTCGCCGAACTAGCCGAACTTGTGCGCGAGGAAGCGGCCGCGATTTCCCGCAACCTGGGATATCGGGCGTCCGGTGGGGTCTGACGTCGCAGTAAAGCCATTCGCCAGTCAAGAACTTCGAGGAGGGAACCTATGATCGATCCGATGGCCGCCGAGTTTGGAATACGCCAGGTGCAGTCGCGCTATACCGACGCGGTCTGGCGCAAGGACTACGACGCCTTCGCAGGCTGCTTCGCCAAGGACGGCGAGTGGCGCATTTCCGGGCGCGTGTTTCGCGGACGGCAGGAAATCAGGGACGGCATCTCGATCATCCTCGACAAGTTCATCCGGGTGCTGATCAGCTTCCGCGCGCCGATCGTGAGCGTGAAGGACGGCATGGTGACGGCCCGGACCTATATCGACGAGCGCTGCGCCTGGAAGAATGGCAACACCAACATCTCGGTCGGGACCTATTACGAGCATTTCGTGGAGGAAGACGGCGAATTGCTGTTCAAGTGGCGGCTGTTCGAAATGCATTACCGGGGCGACCCGGACATGACCGGCACCTTCTTCGATCGGACCGACTACGGCCCGCCGCCGGCGATGCCGCCGCTCGACGCCAACACCGAGGACATGGCTTCCAACCGCTGGGGGCTGCCCGCTGCCGGCGAGCCCGGCGGCGGCGGCGGATAGGCCTGCGCAGCCCGGTCAGTCCGCGAGCGTGCCGAGCTCGCCCGGATTGTCCGGAAAATGCAGCTCGCGCAGATTGGTGAGTGGCCGGCGATAGGTCGGGTCTTCGCGGCTGCGCGAGGGAACGCCGTTGCCGTGGATGTCGGGAACGTTCTGCGCAAGCGGGACTTCCACCGGATCGACTTTCCCCGACCATTCGATGATCGTGTAGCGGAAAGCGATCTTCCACTCCCCCTCGCGCCGCTCCAGCCGGTCGGCGTAACGCCCTCCGGCCGCCCAGACAGTGCCGTCGCGGTTGTTCCCCACGTAGAGGAAATAGGTCTCGGTATGCGCGGTATCGCCGTCGAGATCGCAGGTGTGGTTGGTCAGGTGGTGGATCGTCGCGGTCTGCCCCTGGTCGTGAAGGGCCATGCCGCCGTCGCAGACCTTTTGGGCGCTCTCCACGAATGTTCCGGCGTCGATCAGGGCATCGTCGTGATAGGCGGACAGGAACAGTTCGCGATCGAAGCGGTCGATGCCGCGGCTCACGCGCTTGATGCAATCGAAGATGTCCTGCCGGTCGAGCAGTTCGCCGAGCCGCGCCAGCCGTTCGGGTGCGATGTTGCCGGATTCTGCGCCGTTCATGGTCCCTCCTTTGCCGGTCGCGCCGGCGTCTAGATCATTTGCCCGGGCCGCCTCACCTTTCCAGCAGGCGGTCGAGGCTCGCGCCGAAATCGCGCCTTTCCCAGGTGTCGAGGAAGTTCGAGAAGACATGCAGGAAGCCGTGCGCGACCTGGTCGCCGAGCATGATCGGATCGTGCGGCCCCGCGGCCTTTGCGGCATCCGGAAGCCGCGAGAGGATCAGCGCCGGCGTATCCGCCATGAGCGCCAGCCCGAGCATCGCCACCGAAAGGTCGAAATGCAGCCCCAGCTCGTCGACGTCGAGGCGCGGCCCGTCATTGGCGGCCAGCTCTTCGGCGAAAAGGGCGAGCAGATCGTCAAGATGCTGCTCGAGCATCGCGCTGTCGGATGCCGAAAGCCCGCCCCACAGGCCGTAGGCAACGTTCATCTGCCGCACCATGCCCCAGTCGAGCAGCCCGCAGTGCATCTCCCCGCTGCCGTCCCGCCAGAACCAAGCGTTGTCGATGTTGGTGTTCCAGTGCGTCAGCGCCACGAAATCGGGATTGGCCAGAAGGAAATGCTTCACCGCGCGCTCGTGGCGAACGAAACGCGGCGCGTCGCGCTCCAGCCGGGCGATGAACTGCGCGCTGGCGACATTGGCGGGCAGCAGGCCGGGGCAGTTCGCCGCGAATTCGCCGATGCGCCGCGCCTTTTCCACTATCTGGGCTTCGTCCCACGGGATCGGCATCTCCGCCATTGCCGCGTCCAGATCGAAGGGAAACAGCTCCTTCACCTGCGGCGACAGCCTGCCGGCCATGTGGGCGGCGGCCAGCCGCGCCAGCGCGGCCACGGTCGCGCGGTAATAGCGCACCGGCTCTTCGAGTTCGTGATCCATGCATTTGCGGTGGATCGGCTCTACGCCCTCTGCTCCGAAGTCGATCTGCTGGGTGACGAGCAGGCCGGTGCCGGTCTCGTGATTGAAATCCGCGAAATAGGGCCTGGCGACCGTCACCGGGAATTCCGGCAGGCGCGACAGCGCGGCAAGGCGCACTTCGGGCTCCAGCTCGTAGCGGCGCCGGTCGCGGAAGGCGTCGGGGAAATAGCGCGAGAACTTGACGAACAGCTCGGTATCGAGCTGCGGATCGCTGCGCTCGTACTCGACCGAAAGCGCCAGCTTCTCGCCCGAATTGCCGGCCAGCCAGGGTTCCGCCCGGACGATGCGGGTCACCGCATTGTCCTGCGGCAGCGACCCGTAGGAGCGGAAGGCCCGCGTCAGGAATTCCGGTCCGGCCCGGAGCAGCGCGTCGGGATGCGCCGGGATCGAAAGGCCGCTGTCGTCGCCACGCACGAAATCGAGAAGATCGGGAACGGTCGCCATACGTGAAGCGTCAGCCGCGGTCCGGCAGGGCGACGTGAAGCGCACGCGGCCCCCACAGCGCCCAGCTCTCGCCATAGTCGGCCCCGGCGACCTGCAGCCACGGGAACCTGTCGAGCAACACGCTGACGAAAGCGCGCGCTTCCTGCCTCGCGATGTTGACGCCGAGACAGTGATGGAAGCCGAAACCGAAGCCGAGATGCGCCTTGTTCGCGCGGTGCATGTCGAAACGGTCCGGATCGTCGAACTCCGACCCGTCGCGATTGGCGGCGCCGAGCAGGAGGAACACCGGATCGCCGCCATTCAGTTGCCGGCCGCCGAGCTCGGCCCCGCCTTCCCGGACCCGCCGCTGCACGGTCTGGGCGACGGAATGGACGCGCATCACCTCTTCGTTGAAAGCCTCGATCAGGCTTTCGTCGGCGCGAAGCTCGTCAGCCAGGTCGGGGCTCCCGGCAAGCTTGACGACAATGTTGCCCAGCCATTTCTCGGTCGTGTCCATGGCGCCGAGGATGAAGTTGAAGAGATTGTCGGTGACGACCGAGCGGCTGAAGCCGTCCCGGCTTTCGGCGGCGACCATCAGGCTGATCAGGTCCTGCGGATCCTCGCCGCTGGCGAAGCGCTGCTTGCGGTCCTCGATCTGCTGCCGGACGAGTTCGACCACGTCCTTCTGCGCCGCCTGATGGCGTTGCTGCGCATCGCTGCCTTCCTCCAGCGCGAGCGCCGGCGTGTCGGCGGAAAGCTCGCTCCAGCGCTCGAACACGGTGAGCTTCTCGCGCGGCACATCGAAGCTGCTGGCGATGAACTGCATCACGAAATTGCGGAAGACGGGCGTGAGATTGACCGTTTCCCCGGCTTCCAGCCGCGGGCGGACCTCCTCCAGCACCTGCGCAGCGTAGCCCTTGAGCTCGTCGAGCCGGGCCATCATCGCCTCGCGGGACACATGCGGCGCCCAGATCGCCCGGACGGTGTGGTGGAACGGGGTATCGTCGACCAGCATCCCTTCCTTGCCGAGGGATTCGGCCACCGGGGTGCCAGCCATGGTGAAGCGGTTCACGTCGCCCAGGACGGACCTGACCGCTTGGTAGGAAGAGACCATCCAGCCGCCGAGCGGCTCGCTCCAGACCACCGGCCCCGCTTCGCGCAGCCGGTCGAAAGCCGATTGGGGCAGCCCCTGATCCAGCCGCAGGTCGAAATCGAGATCCATCGCCTAGTCCGCCGAGAACACCAGCAGGACGTTGCCCGGCATCTTGCTCGCGAAGCCATAGCCGGACGGAACGATGAGCTTTCCCTTGTAGGCAATCGGCGCGACGCCGCCGCCGACCGAGCCTCCGCGGGCCGGCAGGCGGTTCACCGTCTCGAATTCGCGATCGGCATCCATCTCCCACAGCACCTCGCCGGTGGCGGCGTCGTAGATGCGTATCCAGCCGTCGTTGCTGCCGGCCAGAACCAGCTCCGGCGTGGCGGTGACCGATCCCGAATAACCCGGACTGCAGCCCTTCTTGCCTTCGCAGGTGTCGGCAGAGGGCGCCTTCCAGACGAATTCGCCGCTGGCGATGTCCAGCGCGTAGAGGCCCGGGCTCGACGGAAAACCGTCGTCGCCGGGCATCACCGGATCGGTTACCGGCACGAACAGCCTGCCCTCGGCAGCCGCCAGCCCGAACAGGATGCCGCCGCCCTCGCTGCCCCGGCCGACCCGGGTCTTCCAGACCAGCTCTCCGGTATCGGGATCGACGGCATAGGCGATCCCCGACTTCTGCCCGGCCATCACCAGCTCGCGGCCGTCCTTGCCCGTGGCGAGCACCGTGCCCGCGCCGAAATCGAAATCGGGCCCCGCGTCTTCGGGGCAATTGCCGGTGCCGACGTAGCACGCGACGTTCCAGGCATCGCCTTCAAGCGCCTGGTAATGCCATTTGATCTCGCCGGTCTCGAGATCGAGCGCGACGATCGAATCGCTCAGTTCCGTGGCGGGAGTGGAATAGTTGTCGCCGGTCGCGAAATAGAGCTGTCCGCGGCCGGGATCGATCACCGGACTGTTCCACACCGCGACGCCGGAAGGTCCCCACATGTCCTCGCCGTCGCCCGGGGCCTTCGCCTCGCCGACAAGGTAGGTCCTCCACGACTGCGCGCCGGTTTCGGCATCAAGCGCCAGGACGGAACCGCGGAACGTGCAGCAGGCATAGCCCGGCGATGCCGCGGCGGCCTCCTCGATCGAGGATACCGGGACATAGAGCGTGCCGTCGTGCAGCGACGGGGCCGCGGTAATCACGGCGGCGGGGTGGCTGTCGGCCGCAACCTTCCAGGCAAGCTCGCCGGTATCCGCGCGCACCGCATAGACATTGCCGCGCACGTCGCCGAAATAGGCCAGCGGCCGGGCCTGCCGGTCACCGGCCTCCCACGGGCCGACGACCACGCCGGTCCGGACTTCGGCTTCCGCGTCGAAGCTCCAGCGCACGCAGCCGCTTTCCTCGTCGAGCGCATAGACCGCGCCGGTATGATTGCCGAGGATGATCGCCCCTCCGGCAAGAGCCGGCTGGGAGCGCATCCGCTGGGAATCGGGCACGCCGAAAGCCCATTTCAGCTTGAGCTTGCCGACGTTGTCACGGTTCAGCCCGGCGGTCTTCCCGTCGATGAAATGGGTACCGGCCTTGTCGACGCCCCAATGCGCGAAGGCGGGAGGCCGGTCGAAATCGAACCGCGCATGCTTTCCGGAGCACATCTTCATGGCGGGCGCATTTTCCTCGGCAACCAGCTTGCGGCCCGCGAGGAATTCGGAGACCGAGACTTTCTGGTCGTTCGAAAGGCCGGCACCCTGCCCCCGCATCGCGCCTTCGGTAAGCGCACGATAGATGGCCCGGGGCGTCATGTCGCGCAGGAGCATCACCTGCGGCGTGCGCCCGCCACCGGAATCGTGACATGCCGCGCAACGGCGCTTGTAGATCGCGGCGCCGGCGGCAAACGGACTCTTCGCCGGATCCAGCGTGCGGCCCGTCCAGTCGGTCGCCGGTTCCTCGCTGGTATCGACCGGAGCGGCGGCATCGACCGGGCCCGGCTTCAGGAGAGGCAGTGCGACGGCGAGGACCAGCCCGGCGATCGCAAGGCATAGGCTACGGGCAATTCCACCGTTCCGTGAAGGCATCCTCTTGTTCATCCTTTTTGGCTTTCGCTCTCGATAGCAGAAGTCTCTAGCCGGTGAAGCGCAGATGCAGCTCCGCGAGCGACCGGAAGACGTAGGTCGGAAGGTAGCTGAAACGACGGTCGCCTTCCGGCCCGTGCCGTTCGGGATCGATCGCGATCTCCCCCAGCCGCGCGAGCATCCGCTCTATGCTGATGCGGGTCTCGGTTCGCGCCAGCGGTGCGCCCGGGCAGGTATGCGTGCCCCGCCCGAAGGCGAGGTGGTCCTTCGCGCCGGGCCTGCCGATCCGGAACTGCGCGGGCTCGTCGAACTTGCGCGGATCGCGGTTCACGGCGCCGGTGGTGATCATCACCGTGGTGCCGACCGGGATGTCCTCGCCGCCCAGCGAGGTCGGCTTGCGCGCCAGCCGGAACGTCGATTTGACCGGTCCGTTGAAGCGCAGCACCTCCTCGATGAACGCGGAGATCCCAGCGGGCTCGGCCCTCAGTTGCGCCTGCAGGTCGGGCTTCTCGGCAATGATCTTGAGGCAGTTGCCCAGCAGTGTCGCGGTGGTGTCCTGTCCCGCTCCGAACAGCAGCGTGGCAACCCGCACGACATCCATCGCATCGGGCATCGAGCCGTCGGGGAAGGTGGCATTCGCCAGCGTGCTGAGGATATCGCCGCGTGGCGAAGCCCTGCGATCCTCGACATAATGAAGGAACTTCTGGTGGCGAAATTCCATCGGATTGACGACTTCGGCCGCCCCTGCCCCGACCTGCGAGGGCGCGCCGCCCGCATTGACGCGGAACGCGTTCCGGTCCTCTTCCGGCACGCCCAGCAGGTCGGCGATCGCCAGCGTGGCGTAGGGCCGGGAATAGTCGCGCACCAGCTCGCACGCGCCGCGCGCTTCGAACTCGTCGATCAGCTGGTCGGCCAGCAGGGTGAGATAGGATTCCATCTCCTTCAGCCGGCTCGGCGTGAACAGCTTCATCATCAGCGACCGCAGCGGGGTGTGACGCGGTGGATCGAGCGTGAGGACCTCTTCGCCGAACGGCATCTGCGGACGGTGCGCCTCGATCTGGGCGGTGATGTCGTCGCCTTCGGGCACGAACGGGATGGGCGGAAGCGGCCCCGTGACCGAATTGACCGCCGAAAAATGCTCGGTGTCGAGGTGTACGGCCAGCGCCTCCTCGAAGCCAGTGACGGCAACGACATTGTGCTCCGGCAGCCGCGTTACCGGCCCGCGCGAGCGCAGGTAGTCGAAATAGGGATAGGGATCGTCGACCAGCGACAGATCCATGAAGAAGTCGGTATCCTCGAAGCTTGCCATCGTCATCCCTCCCGGCCGGAGGTTGGCCGGGGAACAGGCGAGCGTCAACTCAATCGCGGCAAAGCGGCAATGAGGGGAACCTCGCGGGACAGCGGCGCAGGATCGTCAGGCAGGCTCCAGGCCGCGTTCCGGCTCGCCCAGGCGAACCGCACCCTCGACAGCGGACAGGAACTGGTCGGTCGCCGCTTCCCAGGTGAAACGCGCGCCCAGCGCCTTCGCGGCCTCCCGGTCGAGCCGGAGAGCGCCTTCGATGGCACCGGTCAGGTCGTCGTCGAGCACACCGGCCGGCGCGACCAGATCCCCGTCGATCCCGCAGCCGTCCGCTCCGAGGATGTCGATCGGGCCGGTGACGGGATAGGCCGCGACCGGGACTCCGCTGGCCAGCGCTTCGATGATGACGAGGCCGAAGGTATCGGTCAGGCTCGGAAAGACGAAGCAGTCGGCGGTGCGATAGGCGGCGGCGAGCATTTCGCCCGACAGCGCGCCGGGGAAGAACGCCTGCGGATAGCGCTGGCGCAGGTCGTCAAGCGACGGGCCGTCGCCGACGACCACCTTGGTCCCCGCGACATCGGCATCGAGGAAGGCCTCGAGATTCTTTTCTGGAGCCACGCGACCGACATTGAGCAGGATCGGACGCGGCAGCTTCTCCAGCTCCGGGTGCAGTTCGCCCTCGGCGCGGAACATCCAATGGTCGATGCCCCGGCTCCAGCGGCAGCTGTTCGCGATCCCGCGTCCTGCAAGCTCGCGCGCGAGGCTCTCGGTGGCGACCAGCACGGCGCGGCTGGGAGCATGGAAACGCCGCATGATCGGCCAGAACCGCTCGGCGCTGATCCCGGTCCTGACCGATGCGTATTCCGGAAAGCGGGTGTGGAAAGCGGTGGTGAAGGGCACGCCACGCGAAAGGCACCAGCCGCGCGCGCTCCAGCCGATCGGTCCTTCGGTGGAGATGTGGACGATATCGGGTTCGTAGTCGTCCAGCATCCGCCGCAATCCGAAACGCGGCGCCATGGCCAAGCGGATCGACGAATATCCCGGCATCGGCACGGTGAGGAAACGCTGCGGCGTGATCAGTTCGGTCTCGTAGCCGCGCAGGTCCAGTTCGGCGACGGTCGCGGCAAGCGTGCGCACGACGCCGTTGACCTGCGGGAACCAGGCATCGGTGGCGATCGCCAGTCTCATGCAGTTCTCTCCAGCGCGCGTTCGGGCTGGCCGGCACCGGAGGTTTCCCTGGTCCAGTCGACGATCGTCATCTTGCCCTGGGCGTCTTCGACCAGCGCGGTGCAGCTCTCCACCCAGTCGCCGTCGTTGTAATAGGTGATGCCGCCGAAATCGCGGATCTCGGCACAATGGATATGGCCGCACACGATGCCGTCGAGCCCCCGGCTCAGCGCTTCATGCGCAACCGCCTCCTCGTAGCTGGACACATATTGCACGGCGTTCTTGACCCGCCGCTTGAGATAGGAGGAAAGCGACCAGTACGGCATCTTCAGCCGCCGCCGGACCTCGTTGAACAGGATGTTCGCGCGCAGCAGCCATTCGTATGCCTTGTCGCCCAGGAAGGCGAGCCAGCGGGCGTAGAGCACGACGCCGTCAAAGCTGTCGCCGTGGGTGACGAGCAGCCGGCGCCCGTCGGCCGTGACGTGGACAGCTTCAAGCGCGAGCTCGACGCCGCCGAACGTCAGGCCGGCATAGTCCCGCAGGATTTCGTCGTGATTGCCGGCAATGAACACCACGCGCGTCCCGCGATGCGCCATCTTGAGCACGCGGCGGACCACTTCGTTATGCGCATCCGGCCAGTACCAGCCCTTCCTGAGCCGCCAGCCGTCGACGATGTCACCCACCAGATAGAGCGTCTGGCATTCGACCGAGCGCAGGAAATCTACAAGCAGGTCGGCGTTGCAGCCCCGCGTGCCGAGATGGACGTCGGAAATCCAGACCGTTCGGAACTTTCGCTTCGGACGGAACGGTTTGGGGTCGGGAAGCTTGAGCCATTCGGGGATTTTTGCCAAATCCCCGGGGCGGACGTCTTTCCTGGCCATGAGGCCGCTGTCGTCAAACAGCATCGCCAGTCACCTTCGCCATTTGCATGAATGCTGCGTAGCAACATTGCATTTCGCGAAAATGACGGAACCAAGGCAGTTTGGTTACACCCGGGCGGTTTCCCGAGAGAATTCCACAGTGGCGTCAAGGCCCTGCCATTCGGCCAGCCAGCGCAGGTCCTTGCCGACCGTATCGGTGAACAGCGCGTGGAACGGCTCATGCAGGACAAGCAGCAGCCGGCCGTCGTCGCGGCTCAGCGAAGTGCCGGACATGGCCTGTGGCGCGCACCCCGTCAGTTTCCGGCACAACCGGACGGCGAGCCCCCAGGAGATCGCCCGCTTGAGTTCCGCTTCGGACGCCAGCGAGGTGAATTCGTCGGGAACGGCGATGCGTCCGGCATTGGCCAGGACCGCCATCGCCATGCGGGCGCGCCCCCTTGCGTCGAGACCGATCCAGCGCTTGCGCAGCGCCCAGCTCATCGCCTGTTCCGCCCGGAGATTGGGCTCGCTGCGCATCGCCGCGAGGGAAAGCATGGTGGCGGCGAGACGCAGCTTGCCGTCGCCGGTCGCGCCCTCGTCGTCGGCCTGCGCGGTCCATCCCGTCACCATCGTCGCGGTCGAGGCCGAAACGCCGAGCCCTTCGGCAAAGGCGGCGACGCCCGCCAGCATCGGATCCTGCGCCTTCGTGCCCTTGTCGAGCTTGCTGTAAAGCAGCCCTTCGCGCAGTCCCCATGAGGAAAACACCAGCCGCGAGGGTTCGATCAGCTGCACGAGCTGGCCAAGCAGGGCCGCCGCATCGGGCAGGGTCGCCAGCCGCGAGGACGAGATCCTCGGCATGTTGGTGTCCAGCTTGCCCTGCGCCGCCTTGCGGCAGAGCTTGATCGCCTCGTCCGGCGCGATTTCGAAACCGTGGGGATCATCGAGCGGCCAGCCGAGCTGATACATCGCGTATCGCGACAGCGCCCGCCACGAACCGCCGACCAAGAAGAAAGTGTCTCCCCGCCCCGCTTCCCACTTGGCCGAGCGCAGGGCCTTGCGAACCTGGGCTTCGAATCCGGGATCGCCGTCGGCCCGCAGGTCCGGAAGGCGCAAGGTGCCGAACGGCAGGGTGACGCCGCGCCCGCATCCGTCGTCGTCGATCGCCGTCAGTTCGAGGCTGCCGCCGCCGAGGTCCCCCGCAACGCCGCGCGATCCCGGAAAGGCGGCGATCACGCCAAGCGCGCTGGTCCGCGCTTCCTCCTCTCCCGATAGCAGACGGGGCGCGAAACCGAGGCTGCGCACTTCATCGAGGAAATCCGGGCCGTTCTTGGCATCGCGGGCAGCCGCCGTCGCCACCGCGTCGACGTCCTCGACGCCCATCTGCTGCAGGAGCACGGCAAAGCGGGCCAGCGACGAAAGGGCGAGGCCCATCGCCTTTTCCGAGATCAGGCCGGTCTTGACGACGTCCCGGCCGAGCTTCGCGGTAACCTTTTCGTTGAGCAGCACCGCCGGCGCCCGCAGCGGACCGTTGTAGACGACCAGGCGGACGGTGTTCGACCCGATATCGATAATGGCGCGCTGCTCGCTCATCACGCTCTCGTATTGCAGTGGCGATGTGGGGGGAAGAAGCGCGGTCAGATGTTTCCACGGCGCAGCGAGAGCTTGGGCACCTTGCGTCCGCTCGCCAGCGAGGCTCCGCGACCGGACAGTGACGGGTTGGTCATGAAATATCTGTGAAGATTGAACGGATTGTCGCTCGGCCCCACGCGCCGGTAAATGCCGTCGGGCCCCAGAATCCAGCTTTGCTCGGTGTCGAGCAGGTTGGCCAGCATCACCTGCCCCAGCACCTGGTCATGGACAGTGCGGTTGCGGAGCGGCACCAGCAGCTCGACCCGCCGGTCAAGATTGCGGCTCATCCCGTCGGCGGAGGTGATGAACACGCGCGCCCGGCGGTTCGGCAGTTCCAGCCCTGAAGCGAAGGCCCAGATCCGGCTGTGCTCCAGGAACCGGCCGATGATGGACTTGACGGTGATGTTCTCCGACAGGCCAGCGACGCCGGGCCGCAGGCAGCAGATGCCGCGCACCACCAGGGTGACCAGCACGCCGGCCTGGCTCGCCGCGTAGAGCCGGTCGATCAGGTCCGGATCGGTCAGCGAATTCATCTTCGCCCAGATCATCGCCGGTTTGCCCTGCCGGGCATTGGCGATTTCGGCATCGATGCATTCGTAAAGCTTCTCGCGCAGCCCGATCGGCGAGATCGCCAGCATTTCCATCTTTTTCGGCTCGACGTAGCCGGTGATGAAGTTGAACAGCCGGCTCGCATCGTGGGCCATCTTCGGATCGGCGGTGAAGTAGCTGAGGTCGGTGTAGATGCGCGCGGTCACCGGGTGGTAGTTGCCGGTGCCGAAATGGCAGTAGGTGCGATAGCCCTCGCCTTCGCGGCGCACCACCAGCGAGACCTTGGCGTGGGTCTTCCAGTCGACGAAGCCGTAGATCACCTGCACGCCCGCGCGCTCGAGCTGCGAGGCCCAGAGCAGGTTCTGTTCCTCGTCGAACCGGGCCTTGAGCTCGACCACCGCGGTGACCGACTTGCCCGCCTCCGCCGCGGCGATCAGCGCCGAGATCACGGCGGATTGCTTGCCGGCGCGGTAGAGCGTCTGCTTGATCGCCACCACGTCGGGATCGGCCGCCGCCTGGCGCAGGAAATCGATCACCACCTCGAAAGTCTCGTAGGGGTGCTGGATCACGATGTCCTTCTCCCGGATCGCGGCAAAGCAATCGCCGTCGTGCTCCAGGATACGCTCCGGATAGCGCGGACTGTAAGGTTCGAACTTCAGCTCCGGCCGGTCTTCATCGACGATGGCGGACAGGCCGTTGATGCCGATCAGCCCGCCGGTCTTGATCACCAGCGCCCGGTCCAGCCCCAGCTGGTTGCGCAGCAGGTCTTCCGCCGCGGGATCGATCTCGCCTTGCAGCTGGAGGACGATGACCTGGCCGCGCCGCCGTCGCTGGATCGCCGAGCGGTAATAGCGAACGAGGTCTTCGGCATCCTCCTCGATCTCGATGTCGCTGTCGCGCAGCACCCGGAACACGCCGTGCCCGTGCAGGCGGAAGCCGGGAAACAACAGCTCGGCATGGCGACACAGCAGGTCTTCGACGCTGATGTAGACGGCCTCGTCGCCCGGCAGGCGCACGAAGCGGGGCAAGGCGGACGGTATCAGCACCATTTCCATGACCGGCGCGTTGTCGGCCACGCGGGTCAGCGAAAACAGGATGCCCATCCCCTGGTTGGCCACGAAGGGGAAGGGATGGGCGGGATCGATCGCCTGGGGCGTGATCACCGGCATCAGATGTTCGAGGAAGTAGTCCTTCATCCACCGCTCGCGCCTCGCGTCGAGGCGCTCGTTGCCGATGATGGTAAGGCCTTCGCGGGCGAGCAGTCCCTTGAGTTCCTGCCACGAATCCTGCTGGGCGGTCTCGAGTTCGAGCACGGTCTGGTGGATCGCCGCGAGCTGCTGCGAAGGCGTCAGCCCGTCGATCGAGATTTCCTCGATCTGCCGCCGCACCTGCCCGGCAAGGCCGGCGACGCGGACCATCACGAACTCGTCGAGATTGCTGCCGGAAATCGAGAGGAAACGCAGCCGTTCGAGCAGCGGATACTCGAGGTTTCCGGCTTCGGCGAGGACGCGCTGATTGAAAGCGAGCCAGCTCAGCTCGCGATTGAAATAACGGCTCTCCCCGTCGGGCAGCTCACCACCGCCTTGCTGATCAGCGCCCGCGCTCATCTTGTCTCTGAAATCAAGCACTACCGAAATTCTCGCATTGGGCAGAAATGTTACAGCTCCATGACAGATTCGCGCCATTCTACCACGGCTTTGCCAAAGCCTTGCATCTCATGTGGAAACTGCAATTGCAGTAACAACCCCGACAGCAGCCGAAAAACTGGAGACCGACATGACTGCTCACGAAACGCGGCTGACGGCCCTTGCCCATGGCGGCGGCTGCGGCTGCAAGCTTTCCCCGGCGGTCCTGCGCGAGCTGCTCGCGGGAATGCCGGCGGCCAGCGCCTTTCCCGACCTGCTGGTCGGAACCGAGACGGGCGACGATGCCGCCGTCTACCGCATCAACGACGAGCAGGCGGTTGTCGCTACCACCGATTTCTTCATGCCCATCGTCGACGACCCGCGCGATTTCGGACGGATCGCGGCGGCAAACGCATTGTCCGACATCTATGCGATGGGCGGCAAGCCGCTGATGGCGCTGGCGGTGCTGGGCATGCCGCTGGGAAAGATCGCGCCGGAAACGGTAAGCGCAATCCTGGCCGGCGGCGCATCGATCTGCGAGGAAGCGGGCATTCCCGTCGCCGGCGGTCATTCGATCGATTCCCCCGAGCCGATCTACGGGCTGGTGGCCATCGGCCTGGTCGATCCGCGCCGCCTGCAACGCAACAGCGGCGCCCGGGCGGGCGACACACTGATCCTGACCAAGCCGCTCGGCATCGGCGTGATCAGCGCGGCGCTGAAAAGCGGATCGCTCGAGCCGACGGTGGCGGAGGCCCACTACGCCGCACTGGTCGATTCCACCACGCGGCTCAATGCAGTGGGCGAGCAACTGGCAAGGCTCGACAGCGTGCATGCGATCACCGACGTGACCGGCTTCGGCCTGCTTGGCCATGGGCTGGAAATGTGCCGCGGCTCGGGGCTTTCCGCCCATATTCGCTTCGACGACGTGCCGCTGCTGGACGGGATCGCCGATCTCGCGCAGGTCCCGTACCGCACCGGCGCAGCAACGCGGAACTGGGACAGCTACGGTGCCGAAGTGGCGCTCGCGGCCGGCGTGTCGGACTGGCAGCGCGACCTGCTCTGCGACCCGCAGACCAGCGGCGGCCTGCTGGTGGCCGTATCGTCCGATGCCGGAGACGACGTGCTCGCCGCGATCCGCGACGCGGGCTTTGCGGGAGCAGCGGCGATCGGGGCCCTTGAGGCAGGGCGGCCCGAAATAAGGGTCGCCTAGCCGCCGGACCGCTCATGCCGCATGGACTGCGCGGCACAAGCGCGATAACCGGGAAAGCGGAAGCGATTGGAGCCTGGTGGCTTCCACGGTCTTCAAAACCGTTGGCCCGCGAACAGCGGGCGGTGGGTTCGATTCCCATCCGCTTCCGCCAGCCTTTTTCCCACTGACCACGCGGAATCGCGGGCTCATTCTCGTTCGATGAGATTTTTTTGCCTCCGCGACTGAGGATGATTTCGCGCGACGGCGTCCTGGGGTCGAAACCCAGGAGCGGTGCATGGTCGAAAACTCGGAAGTCCCCCTCATTCAACGCAGATATCGCGAGGCGTTTGGCGCGGCGCTGACGCCGGCCTTTGCGACCTGGATGCACCAGGGCGGAACGGGGACGAGCGGCGCCGGGCTGGGCTACCGCCGTGCAGGCGCCGAGACGCTGTTCCTCGAAGCCTATCTCGATGACCCGATCGAGCTGGCGGTCTCGGCAGCGCTGCAACGGCGGGTTGCGCGCAACCGGATCGTCGAGATCGGCAATTTCGCGGCAGACAACGCCCTGTCGATGATCGCGCTGTGGGGAGCGGCTGCAAACGACCTGGGCGGCGCGAGCGAAGTCGCCGTCGCGACGCTGACCGCTCCGCTGCGCCGGATGTTCGCGCGAATCGGGCTTCCGATCGTGGACATCGCGCCGGCGCGGCCCGAGCGGCTCGGCGACAACTGCGGCGAGTGGGGCAGCTACTACCGGCTCGACCCCCGGATCTGCGCCGGCGTCATCACCGAAGGGCAACAGGCAATCGGCAGGTTCCTGAGCCGCCGCGAGAAGGCAGCCGCATGAGCGCGATCCTCGACATCCTGCGCGCGCGCGCCGAGGCCTTTCCCCGGCGCATCGCCGTCGACCCGGTCAGCGGGGCCCCCGTCAGCTATGCTTCGCTTGCCTGGCAGGTCGAGGAACTGTCGGCCCGTCTGTGCCGCGAGTTTCCCGCCGGCAGGCCGCTCGCGGTGCAGCTGGACCACGGAGCCGACGAGGCCCTGATCGAGCTGGCACTGCTGGAAGCCGGCCTTCCGGCACTATCCCTTCCCGGTTTCTTTACGGCAGAGCAGGTCCGACATGCGATTGACGCATGCGGTGCCGTGGCGCTTGTTGATTCCGCCCCCCTGCACAGCGCCCAGGCCTGCCGTGCCGCGCCGGTTCCGCTTCCGAGCGGAACGGCGCGGATCACTTTCACCTCGGGATCGACCGGCACGCCCAAAGGCGTCTGCCTCTCGGCGCAGCACATGCTCTGCGTTGCGCAATCAGTCGTCGATGCCGTGGGCAGCCAGCACGCCGGAAGGCACCTCGCGGTACTTCCTCCGGGCGTGCTGCTGGAAACCGTCGCAGGGTTTCTCACCACGCTGCTGGCCGGGGGAACCTATGTCTGCCCGGCGCAGCCGGATATCGGCCTTGCCGATCCCTTCCGCCCGGATTTCGCGAAGATGGTCTGGGCAATCGTCGAATCGCAGATCACGTCCCTGATACTGGTGCCCGAATATCTGGCCGGGATCGTCTCGGTCCTGGAAGAAACCGGCCTGCGCCTGCCCCTGCTGACGCTGGTGGCGGTGGGCGGAGCACGCACGCCGCCGTCGCTGATCGAGCGCGCCCGCGCTCTCGGCCTGCCGGTGCGGCAGGGCTACGGCCTGACCGAATGCGCCTCGGTTGTGTCCCTTGAGGACGCCAGCGGGAACGCGCCGGGATCGGCCGGCCACCCGCTGGGCCACATGAGGGCCCGGATCGCCAAGGACGGGGAGATCATCCTCGACGGCCCGTTCTGCCTCGGCACCGTCTGCGAAACACGGCAGCCGGGCCCACTGGCCACCGGCGACATCGGCCGCATCGACGAAAGCGGCAGGTTGTGGATCGAAGGCCGCAAGTCGAACCTGATCGTCACCAGTTTCGGCCGCAACATCTCTCCCGAATGGGTCGAAGCGGCATTGCTGGCAAGGCCCGAAATCTCCCAGGCCATGGTGTATGGCGACGGACTGTCCGCACCCGAGGCCCTGCTGGTTCCGGCCCGAGCGGATGTCGACCTCTCAGCGGCGGTAGAGGCTGCCAATGCCGCCCTTCCCACCTACGCCAGAGTGGCGGATTGGCGCGAGGCCGCCCATTTCACCCCGCAGAACGGACATCTGACCGGCAACGGCCGCCTGCGCCGCAAGGCCATCGCATCGGCCTATCTCGACGGCGAGCCGGCGTATTTCACCCTGCTCGAGGCCGAGACCGTGCGCGAACGGCTTCGTTTCCTTTCCATTCCGCAGCTTAGGGCGGGGCTGAGCGGCACGATCGGCCGGGAGGCCTATCTCGCCTACCTTGCGCAGGCGTGGCATCACGTGCGCCATACCGTGCCGCTGCTGCAAGCGGCGCGCGCAAGGCTGGCGCACCGCCCGGACCTCGCGGCAGCGCTGGACGAATATATCGCCGAGGAAACCGGTCACGACGAGTGGATCCTTGCCGACATCGCGGCGGCGGGCGGGAAAACCGATGCCGTCCGCGCCAGCATGCCGGAAGCGGCCACGCAGGCGATGGTCGATCATGCATACGAGCAGATCGCCAACGGCAATCCCGTGTCCTTCTTCGGCATGGTCTACGTGCTGGAAAGCGTGAGCGTGGCCCTCGCCCAGCGCGGCGCCGCCGCCGTTGCCGACAAGCTGGGCCTGCCGCCGGAAGCCTTCACCTACCTCACGTCGCACGGCGCGCTCGACCAGAACCACATGCGCTTTTTCGCGGGCCTCGTGAACGGGCTTGCCGACGCCGCAGACCGCGCGGCGATCACGCAAATGGCGAAGGACATGTTCCGGCTGTACGGCGGCGTCTTCGCCTCCATCGACCTGGAGGATGCCCATGTCGCAGCTTGACGGGATGACCATCGCCATCACCGGGGCCGCCGGCGGCATCGGTGCGCCGGTCGCGCGCCTGCTGGCACGGGCCGGCGCGCGGACCATCGGCATAGACCGGGTGGAATGCGGCGCATGCGACACCAGCATCGTCACGGACCTTTCCGACGATACCGCGCTTTCCGAACTCGCCGACCGTCTGGGCCGCGAGACGCCAGACATCCTCGTCAACATCGCCGGCGTCATGCGCTTCGGCCTGCACGAGAGCCAGCCGGTCGAAGCGCTGGCGCTGTGCTACCGGGTCAACCTGCTGGTCCCGGCCGTCCTCGCCCGCGCGGTCGCCGCGCCGATGCGGGAGCGGGGATCGGGCCAGATCGTCAACATCGGTTCGGTCCTCGGATCGATCCCCTATCCCTGGTTCGCCGCCTATTCGAGCAGCAAGGCGGGCCTCGCGGCGCTGAGCCAGGGATTGCGGCGCGAGCTGCTGAGCACCGGCGTGGTGGTCACCCACATCAACCCGCGTGCGGCGCGCACCCCGTTCAACAACGCGCAGGTCAACCGCTTTCTCGAGATCACCGGTATGAAGGCGGACGAGCCCGACTGGGTCGCCGGCCGGATTGCCAGGGCAATCATCGAACGACGCGAAACCGTGAACATCGGGGCGACGGAGCGTATCTACGCCGCGCTCAACGCCATCGCCCCGAAGTTGATCGACAACGGTCTCGCTTCCCAGATCCGGCGCGCCCGCGCCGAATTTTCCTGAACTCACAAGGAGGACAACACGATGAAACAGCGCTTTTCGCTGGCGGCAGCCATGGCCGTGGTACTGGCGGTGGCAACGCCCAGCATGGCCTCGGCTTCGATATCCGACGAAGTAAAGGCAGTGAACGACAGCTGGGCCCACATAGCCTATGAGGTCAAGGGCTCCAGCCACCAGACCGTCGCGCTCGACAAGCTGGAAAAGCAGGCGGCCGCCCTCGTCGCGCGTTATCCCAACAAGGCCGAACCGCTGCTCTGGCAAGGCATCGTCGTCAGCGAACAGGCCAACCGCGCCAACGTCTTTCACAAGCTGGGCCTGGCCAAACGGGCGCGCAACATCCTGGCCAGGGCCTATGCGATCGATCCGCACGCGGCCAACGGCGGCGCGGCGATGAGCCTTGCCGTGCTCTATTACAAGGTGCCCGGTTCGCCGATCGGCTTCGGCGACAAGGACAAGGCGCGCCGCCTGCTCAAGGAAGCGCTGGCGCTCGACCCCGACGGGCTCGACAATAACTATTTCTACGGCGACTTCCTGCTCGACCAGGGCGACAAGGCGGGCGCCAGAAGCTATCTGCTCAAGGCCCTGAAGGCGCCGCACGATCCGGCCCGGCCGGTCTGGGACGCAGGCCGCCGCCGCGAGGTCCGCTCGCTGCTTGCCAAGGCCGGCTAGGTCGGCCGCCGGAATGGGGCTTGCCCGCCGTTTCGCCGAGCAGCTCGCCCGTCCGCAAGGCGTGGGCGGACGGCTGCTCGGCAGCGCCATGGACATCGCCAACCGCAAGCCGACGCAGCTTGCCGTGGACATGCTCGCACCACAGGACGGCGAGCACATTCTCGATGCCGGCTGCGGCACCGGGGCCGGGCTGGCCGAAGTTCTCCGGCGCGCGGACTGCGCCGTCACCGGCATCGATCCTTCGGACACCATGCTCGCCTCGGCGCGCCGCCGCCTCGGCCCTTCGGCCCACCTCGTTCGGGCCGGTCTGGAGGCGCTTTCCTTCCCCGACGGGACGTTCGACGCCGCGCTGCTGCTGAACGTGCTCTATTTCTGCGACGAGGACGGCCGCATGACCGCCAATCTGCGGCGCGTCCTCAGGCCCGGAGGCCGCCTCGTCGCCTATGTCACCCATCGCGACACCATGCTCGACTGGCCGTTTGCGCAAGAGGGCCTCCACCGCCTGTTCGACCGGGATCGCCTGATCGATGCACTTGCCGCAGGCGGGTTTGCGCGCGACCGGATTTGCGTGCAAGAGACAAGCATCACGCGCTCGGTCAGGGGATTGATAGCCTGCGCCGAACGATGAAGCCGCTAGAACCGGGACGAGGCATGGAACCAGGCGGAACCTTGGCGTCCGGCAACACCGGACTCGTCGGTCTCGTCGAACAGCACCGGGCCGACCTTCTGCGCTTCCTTCGGGCACGCTGCGGCGACGCCGGGGAAGCCGAAGACCTGCTGCAGGAACTGTGGATCAAGGCCTCGTCGCAGGCGTCCGGGTCGATCGCCAACGGCCGCGCCTATCTGTTTCGCATGGCCAACAACCTCGTTTCCGACCAGCGCCGCGCCCGCCACCGCGCGATGGCGCGCGACCGCAACTGGCTGGAAAACGAAAGCACCGGCGCCGTCGCCCCCGAAGACCGGCCCGATCCAGCCATCCCCGCCGACGAAGCGATCGCGCGCGAGCAGGAGGCGCATATCCTAGAAAAGGCGATCTCCGAGCTGCCTCCCGGCGCTCAGCGCGCGCTGAGGCTGCATCGCCTGGAAGGCCATGGGCAGGCGCAGGTCGCCGAGATCATGGGCATCAGCCGCAGCGGCGTGGAAAAACACATCGCTGTCGCCATGAAACATCTGAGAAATGCGCTCGCAGACTGTGGATTGTTCGGCGCAGCGGCGTCCTGGCAACAGGGGCAAGCACGCGGAACCATTCCGCCAACGGACAAAGAACCATGAACGGGGTAGAAGACAGGATCATCGGCGAGGCGGCCGCCTGGCACGCCGCCAGCATGCATGACGAGATGGACTGGGACGGCTTCACCGCCTGGCTCGAAGCCGATCCCCGGCATCGCGCGGCCTATGACGAGGTTGCGCTTGCCGATGCCCTGGTTGGCGAACATCGCGATGCGCTCGTGCCCGAATCCCCTGCCGCGAACGATGATCCGCATATGGATGCGCCGGTGGCGACGCGCCGCATTCCGGCCTGGACCCGCTGGGCCGGCGCGGCGATCGCCGCTACGCTGGCGGCTATCCTGGCACTGCCGCAATTCCTCCCCCCGTCTCCGGTCATCTACGAGACGACATCGGCGAGCCGCATGGTCGCGCTGGAGGATGGCTCCAGCGTGATGCTGGCGCCGCACAGCCGGCTCGAAGTGAAGGGCGAGCGGCAGGAACGGATGGCCCTGAACGGCGGCGCCTGGTTCGACATCCGCCACGATCCGTCCCGCCCGCTGGCAATCCGCGCAGGAGGGGTCGAGATCAGCGATATCGGCACCCGGTTCGATGTGCAGGCCGCAGGCGAACAGGTCCGCGTCGAAGTGGCGCAGGGCGAGGTGAAAGTCTCTTCCGAAGCGCTGGCGCAACCGATCAGGCTGACCCAGGGCCGCGGGCTTTCCTACGACGCGAAGGTCGGAACCGCGCTGGTATCGACAGTCCGGCCGGACGCGATCGGCGAATGGCGCACCGGCCGACTGACCTACGACTCCGCGCCTTTGGCACTGGTCGCGGAAGACCTGTCCCGCTATGCCGGGATCAAGGTCACAGTCGCAGACGATCTGCGCAACCGGCAATTTTCGGGAACCCTGGTCATCGATAATGGCGAAGCGGCGTTGCGCGATCTCTCCCGGCTCATGGGCATTGACCTTGTCCCTGGCACTGGCGGCTATCGCCTCGACGACCACAGCCGCTGACGCACAGGACACCGAACGCCGCCGGATCGATATCGCTGCCGCGACATTGCCCGACGCGATCGCGGAACTTTCGCAAGAGGCAAGTGTCTCGATCGGCACCGAAGGCAGCTTGCCGCGGACCCGCACCCGCACCGTGAAGGGACGCATGACCATCCGCGAAGCGCTGGCGAGGCTGCTTGCGGGATCGGGCTACACGGCGCGGCAAGTGAGCCGCACCGCCTGGCGGATCGAGCGCGCCCCGGCCGCGAAGTCCTCGCGAACGCCGGAGGGCCGGACTCCCGCGAGCCCTCCCCCGGCCGAAGCGGCGCAGCCCATCGTGGTCAGCGCCAGCAAGCGCGACCGGCGGCTCGACGACGTGGCCATGGCGCTGTCGGTCGTGCGGCTTTCGGATCTTCACCGGTTCAACCCGGGCAGCGACACCGCAAGCATCGCCGGCGAGATCGAAGGGCTCTCGCTCACCGCGCTGGGGCCGGGCCGCAATCGCATGTTCCTGCGCGGCGTTGCCGACAGCCCGTTCAACGGCGAAAGCCAGTCGACCGTCGCCGTGGTGCTCGACGATGCGCGCGTCACCTATTCCGCGCCGGATCCCGATATCCGCCTCGTCGATGTCGACCGCGTCGAAGTGGTAAAGGGACCGCAGGGGTCGCTCTACGGCACAGGCGCCCTCGGCGGCACCTACCATATCGTCACCCGTCGCGCGGACCCGGACGCTACCGAGTTCACCGCGTCCGCGGGCACCGAGATTTCGGCAAGCGGCGATGCCGGCTATTCGGCATCGGCCGTGGCCAACCTCCCCCTTGCCCCCGGACAAGCCGGCCTGAGGCTGGTCGGGTATGCGGCACGCGAGCCCGGCTGGATCGACACCGGCGAAAGGCGCGATGCGAACTCGGCCCGATTGCTGGGCGCGCGCGGGACGATCGGCATCAATGCCGGCGAGCACTGGCGGCTCGACCTCACCGGGTTCATCCAGCTGCTCGATTCGCGCGACAGCCAGTATGTCTATGCGCCCGGAGCCCACTCCCGCCCGGAGCAGCTCGCGGAACCCCACGACAACGACATGCGCCACATCTCTGGCCGGCTGGCGCGGCAGGGCGGGGACATCGATATCGTCCTGAGCAGCGGAATGACCTGGCACGAAGTGGGCAGCACCTACGATGCGACGCTCGGCGCCGAAAGTTTCGGGCTTGCCGACCCGCAACTGCTCGAAGACGAGCGGCAATACCGGGTATGGGACAGCGAATTGCGGCTGAGCGGAAAGGCCGGCTCGTGGGACTGGCTGTTCGGACTGTCGCACGTCCGGGCTCGCCAGAACTTCCGGTGGGTGCTGTCCTCGCCAGCGTCCGAACTCGTCATCGACGACGATCGCCGCAGGACCGCCGACAGCGCTGCCTTCGGCGACCTTACCATCCCGCTTGGCGGCGAATTCCGGCTCAACCTCGGAGCGCGCCTGTTCCACAGCTCGGTCACGGAAACCCGCCTGCTTCCGTCCGGTCTCGAGACCGACCGGCACAGCAGGACCGGCATGACGCCGTCCCTGGCGCTGGCCTGGCGCCCGCAGGCGGGACGGCTGGTTTATCTGCGCTACGGTTCGGCGTTCCGGCAGGGCGGCTCCGACATCGGCGCTCACGGCGAGCTGGTAACGCTCAAGAGCGACGAGCTGGCGATTATCGAGGCGGGCTGGCGTGAGACGCTCGGCGACGGCGGGCAGCTGGAACTCGGGATCTATCATGGCTGGTGGGAGAACATGCAGTCCGACCTACTGCTATCCAACGGCCTGATCGAGACCGAGAATGTCGGCGACGCGCGCATCACCGGAGCGGAAGTGTCGCTCGATCAGCCGCTTGCGCCGGGCTGGAAGCTGCGGGCGGGCGCGAGCTACACAATGGCCAAGCTGGTGCACAACACGCTGGGCTTCGAGCTGGGCGACCGGCATTTGCCCGTTGTCCCGGAATATGTCCTGCGCGGTGCGCTGGCCTACGCCTTTCCCGTCGGCCGCGCGGACGCATCGCTGCGCCTGCAGCTTCGCTACCTCGCCCCTTCGCGCCTGAGTTTCGATCCGGCGCTCGACCGGCCGATGGGCAAGCTGCTGGAAAGCCGCATCGAAGGAACCCTGGCGATTTCCGGCTTCGAAGCGTCGCTGGCCGTGAGCAATCTCCTCGACCGCAAGGCGGACAGCTTCGCTTTCGGCAATCCGATGCGTTTTTCCGCTGCGCGCCAGTACACGCCGCAGGACCCGCTCGCCGTTTCGCTGGCCGTACTGAAACGGTTCTGATTTTTCTGGGAGCCGCCCGGCCACTTTCACGAGGCGGCGGGAAAGCGCTCCTTCAACCAGTTCACGATCGCCTCGCCCGTCTCGGGTATCCCGCCATCGCGCACGCCTTCGTCGCGGAAGGCGAAATGGTCGGCATCGATGAAGACCAGCGTTTTGTCGTCGCTCGCGGCATTGTCGTAAACGCCCTGCGCCACGAACGGCAGGATCGTGACATCGCGCTCGAAGCTGATCGACAGCACCGGCTCGGTGATCTTCTTCACGTCTTCATGCATGTCGACCCGGGTCGAAAGGCCGGACCACGTGGACAGCCAGCCTTCGGCCGTCATCATCTGGACGAAGCCGGGAATGCTCCAGTTGGCGACCTGCGGATCGGGCTGCATCAGGCCGATAATCGAACGCTTGTTGGGATGGATCGAAAGGTCCGTCAGCGCCGGGTCGGCCATCGTCCGGTAGGTCACCAGCGTGTTGCAGGCGACCGCCATACGGGTGATGTAGTTCTGTTCGTCCAGCGGCAGATCCGAAAAACCGGGCTCTTCCATCATCGCCCGGTATTTGCGCTTGCGCTCCACTTCTTGCTGCGCCTTCGCGTCGATGCGCCGGCAACGGGCGACCTGTGCCGCGCGGTAGCGGGCAAGGAATTCCTCCGAATATTTGCTCACTTCCGGCGGCTTGCGATAGCCGTTGTCGGGACTGAACATGTCGAGCTCGGGGTCGCAGGAAAGCGGATCCTCCTCGTCGATCACCGAGGGATCGAGATTGGCCAGTTCCAGCGCGCCTTCGCTCAGCGCACCGGCCAGGTTGATGAAGCCGTCGACCTTCGGCAGGTCGAGCTCGTTTAGGTCGTAGGGATTGCCCGCCGCGGTGGTCGTCAGTCTGTCGCCGACCGGCGTGTTGGCCTGCGCCATGTAGAATGCGGACAGCGGCCCGCCGCCGCTGTTGCCGCAGAACAGCACCTTCTCGAAACCCTCGGCGCGCAGGTAGCGCACTTGCGCAGCAAGATCGGCGCACAGGCATTCATGCTCGCAATTGACGTCGTTGCCCAGATAGCGCGTCTGCCCGCCGTAGACCGCGAAGCCGCCCTCGACGAGGAACGGCGTCAGGTAATGGCTGGAGAAATCGGCCCGCGGATGATTGAAGACGACCACCGTCTTCTCGCCGCCCCGGGTGTAGAGGATGCCGCTGGAATGCGCGCCGTCCTCGGCCTGCAGGCGGACATTGGTCTGCTTGGTGCCTTCCGGCAGGCGGAAGCGTTCAGATCCCCACCAGGTGAACCCGTCCACGCCGGGCGGCGTTTCGCTCGCGCTTCTACCGAAGCCATGGAAAATCGTATGTCGGCCGATGAATTGCGGCACGGCTCTCTCCCCTGACGGCTGATGCGCGCAAGGCGATGCGCCCCGCCTGCGCCAGCAAGAACAACTGCGGGCAAGACATTTCGTCTCCGCTCACCCGTGTCAAGATAATTCATATATGGAAGTTTTGATTCATATTTGAGAATTATGTTGTCAGCCGCTCCGGATTCTGACATTCCGCACCGGCAAGGCCAGATTTCAACCGGAGCCGGCGAGGCAATGTCAGACACCACCAGCGTCGAACGCGCCTTCGCAATTCTCGAGACGTTCGAGCGCGAGAAGCGCGCGCTCTCCCTCAAGGAGTTGTCGGAATTCTGCCGGATACCGGCGAGCACGTGCCATTCGCTGGTGCATACGCTGGTGCGGCGCGCCTACCTCTACCAGACCGGACGCCGGAAGGAGCTTTATCCCACCCGCCGGCTGTACGACATGGGCGCCACGATCCTGGCACACGACGAAGTGCTGCTGCGCCTGCTGCCGGCCATGGAGGAATTGCGCGACGCCACGCGCGAAACGGTGATCCTCGGCAAGCGCCGCAAGGAGGACATCGTCTATCTCGAAGTGCTCGAGAGCCCGGAAGTCATCCGTTACAGCGCCAGACCCGGCGATACCAAGCCCCTGCATTCGACCTGCATCGGCAAATGCATGCTGGCCGCCATGCCGGCGAACGATCTCGGCGCCTGGCTAAGCGAGCATCCGCCCTATCCGGTGACCGGCGGGACGATCACCGACAGCGCCGCCCTGCTCTCGAATCTCGAGGAGGGCAGGCGTGAGGGCGTCTTCACCACGCGGGGCGAGAACGTCGCCGACGTGACGGCGCTGGCCGTGCCGATCAGCGTGAACAACGAGCTTTACGGCCTGGCCGTCGCCGGGCCCAGCCACCGCATCGACGACCGGTTCGAACAGGTCCGGTGCTGCTTGAAGGATGCGCAGCAATCGCTGCTGGAACGGGACCTCGCGGGCCATGTCTGATCAGGAAACAATCACCAAGTCCATCACCGTAACGCCGATCGCCGGCGCACTGGGAGCGGAAATCGGCGGCGTCGATCTCAGCCGGCCACTCGATACCGGGACCGTGAGCGCGATCCGCCAGGCGTTGCTCGACCACCTCGTGATCTTCTTCCGCGAGCAGGACCTCGCACCCGACGCCTACATGACCTTCGCCAGGGCGTTCGGCACGCCCGCCGAATATCCGCTCGTGAAGGGGATCGAAGGCTATCCGGAAATCACGGAGATCACGAAGCTCGAGAACGAACGCGTGAATTTCGGCGGAGTCTGGCACGCGGACACGACCTATCTCGAAGTGCCGCCGATGGGCACCATGCTCCATGCCTTGCAGGTGCCGTCCCATGGCGGCGACACGCTCTTCGCCAACCAGTATCTCGCCTACGAGACGCTGTCCGAACGGTTCCGCGAAATCCTCGACGGCCTGACGGTCGTCAATTCCTCGGCTAAGGCAGACGTATCCAAGACCCGTGAAGACGTGATCCGCAATTCCGGTGGCGGTGCGCCCGTGCTCGACCATCTGGCCGAGCACCCCGCCGTGCGCACCCATCCGGAGACCGGGCGCAAGGCGCTCTATGTCAACATTGCCCATTCGTCCCACTTCAAGGGCATGACCGAAGAGGAAAGCGCCCCGATCCTGGACTACCTGTTCCAGCATCAGGTGCGGCCGGAATTCACCTGCCGGTTCAACTGGCGTCCGGGCTCGCTGGCGTTCTGGGACAACCGGGCGACGCAGCACAACCCGATCAACGACTATCACGGCTTCCGCCGGGTGATGCGCCGCATCACGCTGGCTGGTGAGAAGCCGTATTGATTCCCACCGCCTGAGGGGGCGGGTTGCCGCGCCCTACCCCGCAAGCTGCGCGCCGCCGTCGACCTTGATGATCTGGCCGGTCGTGTACCCGGCCTTCATGGCGTAGAGATAGGCCTGCGCTACCTCCGCCGGCTCGGCGATGCGCGGCAAGGGTTGCGAGGCGAAGCGCGCTTCCTCCGCCTTGCGCATTTCTTCCGGCAACCCTGCGAAAATCTCGGTCGCGACCCCGCCGGGGAAGACGGCGTTGACCCGGATCGGGGCCAGTTCCACTGCCAGCCCATAGGTGAGATGCTCGATCGATCCCGCCATGGCGGTCGCCATCACCGAGCCCTTCTGGGGTCGGAAGGCGCTCATGCCGCTGGTGAGGGTGATCGAGCCGCCGGGCCGGACATGCGCAGCGCCATGCTTGGCAAGGATCGCCGCTCCCCAGAAACGCACGCGGAACAAGGCGTCAGCATCGGCCATGTCAATTTCGGCGAAGGGGCCCCGGCGGCCCTTGCCCCAGTCCCCCGCGGTGGTGACGATGTGATCGAAGTCGCCCGCGCCGTCGAAGAAGTCCCGCACCGCGCTTTCGTCGGTGATGTCGAGCCTGGCCGTCCCGGCGCCGCCGAGCCGGTCGGCCGCTGCCGATAGCTTCTCCGGATTGGTCGAGGCGATCGTGAGATCTGCGCCTTCGCCCCTGGCCGCCTGGGCCACGGCGAAACCGATACCCGATCCGCCCCCGGCCACGAGGATCCTCGAACCTGATAGCGCCGTCGTTTCAGCCACCGGCAGCTCCCGTCAGGGTATGTTCAGGGCACGCCGGTTGACGAGCGGGCGCTGGTAGGAAGGGTCGTCGCGGTCGCGCGAGGGCAGACCGTTGACCGCGAGGTCGGGAATTTCGCCGAGCGGGCTTTCCATCGCCGGCACCGCGCTGGTCCATTCCACGAAATTGCTGCGCATCACCATGCCCCAGACGCCGTCGCGCTTTTCGAAGCGGTCGATGTAGCGGCCGCCGGCCAGGATATTGGTGTCGCCGGTGCAGCCGACGAAGAAATAGTAGGTTTCGACATGGGCGGTATCGCCGTCGAAGTCGAAGCTGTGGTTGAGCAGCTTGTGCAACGTGCTCGTGTATGCCGTTCGCTGCAGTTCGAGCGACCACTCCCAGAGATCCACCGGGCCGCCGACGAAAGGGCCGGCCGAGTTGATGCAGTCGTCGTGCATGCCGGAAAGGAACAGGTCCCGGTCCAGCCGATCGGCAGCGCGCGCCATGCGCGAGAGGCAATCGACGATGTCCTGCCGGTCGAGCAGGCGCTGCACCCTGTCTTCGCGATCACTTGCCACGGTAGTCGACCTCCCGGATCGGTTTCCACAGCGGCGAGCCGCGCTGCTCGCGAGCCGAGGGAATGACGCGACCGTCGACGTCCGTAATCCCGTACTCCTGCGCGAGCTCAGTCGTGATGTAGGTTGCGCCCGAGCGGTTCATGATGTCGGGGTCCGCAGCCAGCGCGGCAATGACCCGCCCCGGGTGTTCCACTGAGCTGCCGGTCATGTTGGTGATCGAAGCAGTCATGTTCTCCTTCGACTTCTCGAGATTGTGATAGGCCTTCTCCGTCAGGGTCAGGCCCTGCCAGAGCGAGATCGAGGCAACGTTGTAGGGCTCGAGCTCGATCGCCATGTCGCGCGCCATGCGGTCGACCGCCGATTTGGCCGTGCCGAAGACCGCACCGAAGGTGTAGGTCACCCCCACAAAGCCGGAGATGGCGACGATCAGGCCCGACTTTTGCGGGGCCATGATCTGCGCGGCGTGCCATGCCGCGACGAAGTTCGAGCGCACGCCGACTTCCCACATTTCCAGATTGGAAAGCGGCTTTTCCCAGAAGGGCTTGGGTTCGATCAGATCGTCGGAAAGCTGGAACGCGTTGTTCACCAGGATGTCGAGCCGTCCCTGCTCCTTTTTCACCTGCTCGAAAAGCGCCGCGACCTGCTCGTCATTGCCGTGATCGCAGGCCACCGCGACACCCTTGCCGCCGCTCGCCTTGCCGCGCTCGGTGCATTCCGCCGCAGTCTCGCCGACCGTGCCGGGCAGGTAATACTCGCCGGGCGTCACGGTGCGGCCGGTGACGTAGACTGTCATCCCCTGCTCGGCGAGCACGAGCGCGATACCCTTGCCGATGCCGCGGCTTGCACCGGTGACGACGGCGACCTTGCCTTCAAGCTGGCCCATGATCCTGTTCCTTCCTGTCTCAGCGCTTGCCGAAGAATTTTTCGCTGTAATCGCCGTTTGCCCGGCCCGAGAAATGCTCGGCGGTCAGGGGGATGCCCATGACGCCTTGCGACCAGTCGATCGCATCGCCCCATTCCGTGTACCAGTCGTAGAGCATGACGCGGCTGGCGATGCGCCATTCACCGTCGCGTTTCTCCATGAGGTCAAGATAACGCCCCCCGATGCAGGTGTCCTGATCGCCCGCTCCCATGTCGACCCGGTGATAGGAGACGACATGGGTTTCGGACCGCGCCTTGCCGCCGTCCAGTTCGGTATGGGTCTGCCCGAGCACGTGCTGGGTGTTCTTGATCGCGTCCGCACCGGGCACCACCCAGGCGAGATAGGAAGCGAAATCGCCGCTCTGCACCCCGTAGTCGTAGGTCGCATCCGGCCACCAGCTGGCGCTGATCAGATCGGCATCGCGCCGGTCTTCGCCGCGCGCAAGGCGTTCGACGCATTCCCGGATTTTCGCGCGGTCGAGCAGATCCTGAAGATCCTGTTCCATGGCACCATCTCCCAATCCTGTCCGGCTCACGGGAATCGCGTGGCCGCCACATGCGGCGGTCTATCCCGGCACGGCCTGCCGGACTTGACCGATTCGGACAAATGCGCCGTTTGACGACGATGCGCATGCGCCGTCGGGTCCGGATTTCCCCGGCCCCAACAGGTCTTCGCAAGTTCGGGGCGTTCCGGCCCCGGGCATCCTCGAACGGCCTAAGCCTTTTTCCCGATCCGCTTCGCCCAATCCTTCGGCAATTCGATCTTCTTGGCAACCGGGAAACCGAGGTAGCCGTTGTGCGCGAAGGTATAGGCGTTGGTCCGCAGGGGGTCGCCCGAGATCAGGACCATGAAGTCCTCCGGATCCACCACGATCGGCACCATCCGTTCCGGATCGTCCGATTCGGCAAAGTCCTTCGGCAGGCGGCCGAGGTTGACTTGGTGCTTGAGCGAACCGATCGGGAAATCGGTCCATTCGTCGCACATGGTCTCGACCCGGCCGGCCTTCATCCGCGCATGGTCGAACAGGTACTGCTTGACGTCGCGCTTGCTCCAGCCGGCCTTGGCGATGGTCTCGGCCAGGATCGGCGTCAGGATCAGCACCGGGCGCAGCGTGCCGTAGGAAAGACCTCCCACGGTGAAGACGATCTCCCAGCCGGTCTGCGCGGCAACCGCATCGGCGATGTAGGGCATCATCTGCTCGGGTCTGCTGCCCGTCACCGACGGGAACACGCCGCCTCCGGTCATGCGGGTGATCGTGACCGTGTTGTCGCCGGTCGCGAAGCCCATGTCGGCGGCATTCGACGGCCAGTCGATGCCGGCCAGCGCGTCCTCGTTCTCCGCCAGGACCACCCGGAAGGTGTTGCCGAACGAGCCCTTGTCGGTCTTGTGCGGCAGGAAGCCCGCCATGTTCCTCAGCGCAAGGCGCCAGAACCGACCGACCGAGGTGTTGGGCAGGAAGCCGTCGCGCAGCACGCCCTGCTCGTAGTTGAAGTCGAGCTCCTTGATGATCGGCCCGTTGAGCACGATCAGCGTCTCGGCGCCGGGCGTATTGCCGCTGTGCTCGACGCCGTAGATTGGGTCGACCATCGCCTCGGCAAGCGCCAGCAGCACGGGCATGTATTCCGGCCGGCACCCGGCCATCACGCCGTTCACCGCCGTCGCCCATACGGTGACAGCCCTACTCTCTGGCAGGGCGATGCCCAGTATTTCGTCCGGATCGCGATCGGTGAAGCCCAGGAACTCCTCGACCTTGTCGATGGTCGGCGGCACGATCGGCAGGCCGTCGCTCCATTGCTTCTCGTAGAAGAAGGCACTCACCTCCTCGAAGCTGCCGGCAAAGACGATGTCGCGCGGGCCCGGTTCGTCGGGCAGCACGATTTCGTCCGGCTGGGTCAGCAGGTTGTCGATAACCTGCTCGGCCGTCACCGCTCTGGCAAACTCGCGGATTTCCTCATTGGTCTGCGCACCCGGATGGCCGACGATCTTGGCCACGGGCAGATTGGGCATGCCAAGGCCGACCGAGGTGGCGGCCGCCTGCCCCAGGAAACCTTCGCAAACCAGAGAGGAAGTGGGAAACCCGGCTTTCTCGCACGCTTCACTGGCCCGCAACACGGCGGGCGTGCAAGAACCTCAGCACGCCATGCAGGATATGGCGGCGTCTACTCCCAATTCCCTGAAACGCTGCGGCAGCGAGGCGAGCAGTTCCTTCTCGTTCACGCCATGGGTGGTGCCGAACTCGCGCCAGCTCACCCATTTGACGTCCGGATACTGCTCGGCCAGCTTCTCCTCGAGCGCGGCGAAGACCTCGTCGCCGGCGAACAGGTAATCCCACAGCTGGGCCACCGTCTTGCCGTTGAGCGTATCCAGCCGCTTCGCCAGCGGCCGCATCTTCTGCTTGCGCTCGCCGGACGGCCATACGACTTCGTACAGCCCGTCTCCGGTCGATTTCTTCGCCATAGGCTTACCTTTCACAACAAACCTTCGATCATTTCGCCAGCAGCCTGACAGCCGCTTCGGCAGCACTCACGCCTTCCGACATGGCCTGCACCACATTGCCGCCATAACCGGCGCGCACCGCGCCCGCAGCGAATATGCGACGGTCGGACGTGTTGCCGCCGTCATCCGCCTTGATGTGCCCGCTCTTCGCAAGCAACGCGGCCGGCATGAAGCCGGTATTCGGCTCGACGCCGATGAACGGGAACACGCCGGAACAGGCAAGCTCGGAAACCGTCCCGTTCCGGATATCCTTCAGGCGCAGGCCGGTGACTTCGTCCTCGCCGGCGATTTCGGCGACTTCGCTGTCCCACACGAAACGCACGTTCTCGCGCGCGTCCAGCCTGTCGACATAGGCCCGCTTGGCCTTCAGCGCGCTGCGGCACACCATCACCACCTCGCGGCAGTGCCTGGCGAGCACCAGCGCTTCGGTCACGGCAGCATCGCCGCCGCCGATCACGGCGACATCCTGCTCGCGGAAAAAGCCGCCGTCGCAGGTCGCGCAGCGCGAGACGCCGCGCCCCGCCAGCTCTTCCTCGCCGCGAACGCCCAGCTTCCTGAGACTGGCGCCGGAAGCGATGACGACGGCTTCGGGATGATAGGCCCGGCCTTCCTCGTCGGTGATCGTCAGCTTGTCGCCGGCCGTCAGCCTGGCGACCGGCACATCGACGACGTGGACACCGGCCTTCTGTGCCTCTTCCAGCAGGTGGATCGCCACGTCCTGTCCGGAGAAATGGCCCGGAGCGGCAAGGCCGTCGACCTCGTCCACCGTGGCGACTTGCCCGCCATACATGCCGCTGCCCTCGAACAGGGTCACCAGCCGGCCGAGGCGCGCGGCGTGGCGCGCGGCGGCAAGGCCGGCCAGCCCCCCGCCGATGACGGCAATCTCACACAGGTTCTTGAGCGGCCTCGTCAAGGTCGAACTATCCTCGCAAACTGTTCAGCGGCCCGGACGTCTCTTCCGAAAGGCCTCACTCGAACAGCCATCGCGGAAAGTCAATGTCCCGAATCAGGTTTGTTGTTCCGTATTCGGAATAGCGGGATAGCGCCGGTCTCCCTCCCGGCGGGTGAAGCGGATCGTGTCGAGATGGTCGATCAGAGGCATCGTGAATTTGCGCGAGATGCCGAGCGCCGCGCCGATTTCCGTCACCAGCAGGCCCGGCCCCTGCCGCAACAAGGGTCCGAGGCGGCGTTTCGCCTCGTCCACGGCGTCGCGATGAAACAGCATCTCGCGCCCCTTGGCGCGATCGACGGCGCGGATGACGGTGCCGCCACGCAACAGCCGGTCGACCGCGCGCCGTGCGGCTGCATCGACAAGGATAGCGCTGGGATTGGGCGGCGCGAGACTACCGAGCCGCAGGGTTTCGGCAATCCGTTCGGCCAGTTCGGTTTCGCTTTGCGCCTGCACCCGTTCGTCCTCGGGGCGCGGGACGAGGTACTGGCTGCCGCGCCTCGCTATCGCGCCAGCGGCGGCCAGATCGGACAGCGCCTCGTCAAGCAGCGCCGCCCGCGTCCCGGGCAAGGCGGACAGCAGCTGGTTGCGCGACATGCCCGTCGCGTGCGGGGCAAGCAGCGCCGGAAGCTGTGCCAGCAACGCCTCGAGCTCGGACTTGCGGAAGATCAGGCCCTTGCGCGTGACCACCACTGGCAGCGCCCGGAGCAGCTCTTCAATCCGGACCCGTGCCAGCGCAGTCAGCTGCGAAAGCTGGGCGATGCTCGTCGCGCCGACCGTTTCGCGAAGCGCTTCCGCGGCGACCAGCTCCGGCACAGACAGATCGCGCAGGTCGCGCAGGCGCTGCAGCACATCCGGCGCATTGCGACGCCTGCGCCGGACGACGGGCTCGAGAATCCGGCCGCCGGCCACGGTCTGCGCCGGCGAGGCGATACGCAGGACCGCATGCTCGCGGGCCGGAACCGCCGCCGGCTCGACAAGGTGAAGCTGGGCGAAGCCGCTTTCCCCGGGCTCCAGCACGTCCCGGTCGAGAAGACGCAGCCGCGCGTCCACCTCCGATGTGCCGAACAGCGCGCGCAGGCGCATCCCGTTCCGGAGCGGCGGCGCCCCTGCCACTGCCCGGATAGAGATGGTGAGCCATTCCGACGGTTCGAGCGAGCCGGGCTCGGCCAGCGCCATGCCCCGCTTGAGGTCGCCCGTTTCGACATCGCGCAGATTGACGGCGGTGCGCTGCCCCGGCTTTGCGGCGTCGACCCGCTCGCCATGGACCTGCAGCGCGCGCACGCGCACTGTGTCGGCCGCCGGCAGCAGTTCGAGCTTCTGCCCGGCCGACACGGGTGCGCCGCGCAAGGTGCCGGTCACCACCGGACCGTGCCCTGCCATGGAAAAGGCACGGTCGATCGGCAGATAGGCGATTCCGTCTTCGCTGCGCTTGCCCTCGCCCCCGGCAAGCTCCTCCAACGCGGTCCGCAATCCCTCGATCCCGGCGCCGTCCTGCGCCGAAGTCCTCACCGGCATACCCGCTTCCATGCCCAGCGCCGCCAACAGATCCATCGCCTCCTGCGCGACCCGCTCCGCTTCGTCAAAGTCGACAAGGTCGCATTTGGTAACGGCGACGACCGCGCGCCTCAGGCCAAGCAACGCGGCGATATCGAGATGCTCGACGGTCTGCGGCTTGACGCCTTCGTTGGCGGCCACGACGAGCAGCACCGCGTCGATGCCGGTGGCGCCTGAGATCATCGTGCGCACGAAGCGCTCGTGGCCCGGCATGTCGATCAGGTCGACCAGCGTATCCGGCCCGACCGGCAAATGGGCGAAGCCCAGCGCGATGGAGATGCCGCGCTCCTTCTCTTCGGCCAGCCGGTCGGTATCTTCGCCGGTCAGGGCGCGGACGAGAGCCGTCTTGCCGTGATCGACATGGCCGATCACGCCGCAGACGATCCGGCTCACGCCGCCACCGCTTTCAGCGCCTCCGCCAGTTCGGCCAGATCCTCGTCGGCGACCGTCAGCATGTCGAAAAGCAGTCGGTCCTGCCGGATGCGGCCGACGACCGCCGGTTCGCCCGAGCGCAGCAGGGCGGCCGCCTCGTCGGGGCCCATCGGCGGAGCCAGCGCAAGCGCCCGGCTGGCGATGCGTTCCTCGGGCAGCGAACCGCCGCCGGCGAAGGCATCGCTGGGTTCCACCTCGCCGCTTCCGACCATGGCCATCAGCCGTTCGGCGCGCGCCTGCAATTCTTCTTCGGACTGGCCGAGCATGCGCAGCACCGGAATGCGCTCCGGCCGGTCGCGGTGCAGCCTGAGCGTCGCTTCGAGCGCGGCCAGCGACATCTTGTCGAGCCGCACCGCGCGCAGCAGCGGATGCCGCCGCAAGGGATCGACCGCCTCGCTGCTGCCCAGGATCAGGCCCGCCTGCGGGCCGCCCAGCAGCTTGTCGCCGCTACAGGTCACGAGATCGGCGCCGGCAGCCAGCGCCTCGCCGACCGTGGGCTCCGTCGTTCCCGGGGTTCTGTGAAGCAGGCCGCTGCCGAGGTCGGCGACGACCAGCAGATCGTGCTCGCGGGCAAGCCCGGCCAGTTCCGCCATGCCGGTCTCGGCGGTGAAACCGATCGTGCGGAAATTGCTCTGGTGGACCTTGAGCAGCACGCGCGTTTCCGGCGTGATGGCCGCGCGGTAATCGTCCAGCCGGGTCTTGTTGGTCGAGCCGACCTCGACCAGCCGGGCCCCGCCTTGCCGGATCACGTCGGGCACCCGAAAACCGCCCCCGATCTCCACGAGTTCGCCACGCGAGACGATCACTTCCCCGCCCCGGCTGAGCGCGCTGAGCGCCAGCAGCACGGCGGCCGCGCCGTTGTTGACGGCGAGCGCCGCCTCGGCCCCGGTCACCTGTTCCAGCAGCGGTTCGAGCGCCTGCGTCCTGGAACCGCGCCTGCCGGTTTCGAGATCGAATTCGAGGTTGCAATAGGCAGACGACGCATCCGCCACCGCGTCGATCGCTTCGCGGGCCAGCGGCGCACGGCCAAGATTGGTGTGAAGCACGATGCCGGTGGCATTGATCGTCCGGCGCAAACCCGGCCGCACCTCATCCGCCAGCCGCTCGCCCGAGCGGGCCAGCACGGTGTCGACGTCGGGCGCCGCAGCCAGCAGGCCCGAACCGATCTGCTCGCGCAATTCCGCCAGCGTGGAGCGCAAGGCGTGCGTGACGGCGCGATGGCCGAAACGCTCGCTCAGCGACCGGGCTGCCGGCAATTCCAGCAGCTTCTGCACCTGCGGCAGATTTCGAAACGGATTCTCGCGCGTGGCCAACGGCCCCTCTCTACCCGGTGGATATCGAAGGCACCGCTAGCACAGATTGCCGATCGCCGCCTATTCCGTCGTCTTGCCGTCGAAATGTTCGTGGCTGGCGTTCGCCTGGGCGCAGGTCTCGTGGATCGTTCCGTCCCGGTGTTCGGGCGGGCCGTAGATCGTGTAGAGCTTGAGCGGTTCCTTGCCGGTGCTGACCACGTTGTGTCGCGCGCCCTGGGGCACGATCACCGCATCGTCGGCCTTCACCTTGTGAGCGATGCCGTCGATCGTGATTTCGCCTTCGCCGGCCTCGATCCGGAAGAACTGGTCGATATCGTCATGCACTTCCTCGCCGATCTCGTCGCCCGGCTCGATGGACATCAGCACGAGCTGGAGATTGTGGCTGGTGTAGATCACCCTGCGAAAATCGGTGTTGTCCTCGGTCAGCTTTTCGATGTCGTCAGCAAAACCCTTTTTCACGTGTCATCTCCTTTCGGTCACAACCATACATAGCCCCGGCACATGGCCAAGTCTCATCGAAATATATGTTTTCAGATATTAATCTGCCAGAGGCGTGGCGGGCGCGGAATGATCCATGACAACCAGCCGCGATCACTCGGCACCTGCAGCGATATTCGAACAATGTGATTGGTAGCGCGCGCGGCGCAGGCCCGCAGTGCAACCGCATCGGGTCAAACAAAGTCCGACACAGGCGGCTGCTAAGCCGGTTCGGGGTCGCTCTGCGCCAGGCGGGACCAGTCGTGCTCGCGCTCCGGCTCGCACTGGAGGTCGTGGACAGCTTCAGTGATGTATTCGTCGGCCAGTTTCCGGTGCTCGTCCGCATCTTCGGCGCTCGACGCTCCGAGCGCCATAAGCATCTCCTGACGGGCACGCCGGAAACAGAGCGGGACATCCGTCTTCGTCATGGCCTGATCCTTTCTCGCCATGTGTTGGAAAGGTAGCATGTCCCGCGCAAAATCACAATTTCGGCGTGTCGCGCATTCGGCACGCCCCGGGCGAAACGAGCCGTGCGGCCAGCCGCCCGAATCAATCCTTCCGGAAGATGAGCGACAGGTTGTTCGCCGGCATCTCCACGGTCCCGGAAAGGCTCAGGCCGTGACCTGCGGCGCATTCGACGACCTGTGCCACATCGCGCAGCCCCCAGCGCGGATCGCGCCTGCGAAGATCACTATCGAAGGCCTCGTTGCTGGGCTCGAGCGGGCGGTCGGCACGCCGGTACGGACCGTAGAGATAGAGCGGAGCCCCGCTCGCGAGCAGCCGCCCCGCGCCGCGCATCAGCCCTTCGGTGGCTTCCCAGGGACTGATATGCACCATGTTGATGCACAGAATCGCCGAGGCCCGGTCGATCGGCCAGCTTTCGCTTGCCGCATCGAGCTCGAGGGGTTCGCGGACGTTGTCGAGCGCTTCCGATGCCTTCCAGGCCGAAATCGACCGGCGCGCATCCGCGTCCGGGTCGCTCGGCTGCCAGATCAGGCCCGGAAAGGCTCCGGCGAAATGGATCGAGTGCTCTCCGGTGCCGCTTGCCACTTCGAGCACCAGCCCGCTGTCTGGCAGAATGGTCCGCAGTACCTTGAGAATGGGCTCCCGGTTGCGCTGGGTCGCCGGGGCGTGGCGGCGGTCGTCGTGATCGCTGGGCATGACGTCGTGCCCCTAGCACATGTCGCTATCGTCAGTCTGCACGTCCGACCACGCCAGCCAATGTGCTCGGTTGCCCGAAAGACTGCGCCGCTTGCGACTCAGAGCGAAGCCGTTTTCTCGCGCTCGAACAGCCGCGCGGCAAGTTCGCGCGCCTCTGCGGGCTTGATCTTGGCCGTCGCGGTGAGATCGAGGTCTTCGGCGGACACGAACAGGACCCGGCGCGGTACCTTGTAGCTGGCCAGCCGCTCCTTGAGATAAGCGGTCACGTCCGCTTCGCTCAAGTCATGGCCCGCCTCGCGCACCACCAGCGACACCACCATCTCGCCAAGCGTATCGTGCGGCACGCCGGTCGTCTTGCAGACCTTTACCCCCGGGCACGAGCACAGGATCCAGTCGATCTCCACCGGCGAGACGTTGGCGCCGCCGGTCTTGACGATATCGTTGATGCGGCCGGCAAAGAACAGCCGCCCGCGCTCGTCGATGTGGCCACCGTCGCCGCTGTGATAGAAGCCTTCGGCATCGAGAGAATCGTCGTTGGGAATGCCCTCATAGCCGAGCATCAACGTCGGCCCCTTCACCGCGATCTCCCCGGTCTCGCCGCGCTTGAGCGTCTCGCCGGTTTCGGGATCGACGATCTTGATCGTGTTGCCGGGCAGCGCCTCGCCGCTGCTCCCTTCCCAGACTTCCCGCGGCGTGCCGACCGGAAACACGCTGGAGATCGTGAACGTCTCGGTCGAACCGTAGGACGCGCGCGGATCCAGCCGCGAGCCGGTGATGGTCTTCTGCTGCTTGCGCAGCATGCATTCGGCGTCGAGGTAGTAGAAGCTCGAAAGGTCGGCGTCGTCCCATTCGGGCTGCGCTTCCAGCTGGGCCCACTGGTGCGGCCAGCAATACGGCAGGGTGACTTTCTCCGCTTCGAACAGCTCGATCGCCTCGGCCGGGTCGAACGTGGCCTGCAGGATCATCGCTCCCCCAGCGGCCAGGGTGCCGCCGAGCGCAAGGCTCCAGTTGCCGGACCAGAACAGGCCATTGGCGGACCAGATCCTCACCGGGCGGTCGGGCTCGACCGCGTAGACGCGCGGCCAGCGCCAGCTCTGGAGATTGACCCCGCGATGCGCGTTGAGAATGCCTTTCGGCTTGCCGGTCGAACCCGAGGAATAGAACAGGATCGCCGGATCGGAGGGCTTGACGTCCTGCGCCCGTGCCTCGACCAGATCCGGCGCGATCCGCTCCCCGTTCGCCAGGAATTCCTGCCAGCTCTCGACCGCGCCGCCCACCGGTCCCTCGTCGATCATGACGAGGCGGCGAAGGAACGGGAATTTCTCCGACCGCAGCTTTCCCGGTTCCGCCGAGGCGATCAGCGGCTCGAGACCGTGCAGTATCTCGGCGAAATCCTTGGAAACGACCTTGCGCTCGAACAGCAGGATGGAAATGCCCGAATGGCGGATGAGATGCTCTAGCTCCGCTGGCGTCGAAAAGGTCGACAGCCCGACCACCGTGCCCCCCGCCAGTCCGACGCCGAAGCAGCTCGACACCCATTCGAGGCGATTGGTCATCAATATGCCGACCCGGCTGTGCTTGCCTGCGTCGCAGGCGGCAAGCGCGCGCGCCACTTCCATCGACCGGTCCCACAGGTCGTCATAGGTCCAGCGTTCGGAGGGAGAGCCCGAACGGTACATAACCAGAGCTTCGTTCGTTGAGTAGCGGTTCCGCACGTCGTCCAGGAAGCCGGGCAGCGTCAGCGCACCGATGCCCGGTTCCTCCTCGAGCGGAATGCCCCGAACCAGCGCGATTTCATCAGTCACCTCAGGGCCTTCCGCCATGCCCACTCCCTCTCCCGGTTGCGTTCGGCCAGAGGACTAGGCGATGGGCAGGGACAACTCAACGGGCACGTTCACGAAACGGCGATGCGGCCGGGTGCGCTAGGCCCGATCGCACTCGACTATCGCGCCGTGAAGCTCATAGCCGTTGATCTCTTCCAGCCAGCCGAGCGTCGGCGGAACGGCAAGGCGGATACCGGGCAGGCGCAGCAGCGCATCGATGAACACGCGCGTCTCGTGCAGCGCGACCTGCGCGCCCGGGCACCGATGCGGGCCGTCGCCGAAGCTCATCCAGTTGCTGGGCATCTTCTCGCGCTTCGACCGTTCCGGATCGATGGCCAGGGGGCATTCACCTGCAGCCGCCTCGTCAAGGTTGATGTTGCGGATATCGACCAGGAACCGCTCGCCGGCCTTCACCTGCCGTCCGTCCGAACTCGTCATGTCCTGATCGGCGCGGCGATAGAGATAGGCGGCCACCGGATCGATACGCAGGATCTCGTCGAGGATGGCGAACTGGACCTCCTCGCCGCCTTCGAGAAACTGCCGGCGCAGATCCTCCTTCTCGAGCAGTTGCCAGGCGACCATGACGATGAACTCCCGCGTGGTGATCATTCCGGCGGTCGCATAGGTCATGCACTCGACGAGGATCTCCTGGTCCGAGTAGCCCTCGCGGACCAGGAAGGAGATGACATCGTCCATGTCCTGCGTCTGGCGGTGCCTGATCGCCGGAAGCACGTCGCGCCGAAAGAACCACAGGGTGCGCGCCACATCCTCCAGCCTGCCAAGCTTGCCGAGCAGGCCCGAGCGCTTGCCCCTGCTGCTGGCGCGGAACTTCTTGCGCAGCCGCGACGACATCGCGGAGGCATCGGTGTTGGTCAGGCCGACGATCTCGGCGGCAACGTCGCAGGCAAGGCGCAGGCTGAGCACGTCGAGCCGGCCGCGGCCGTTGCGGCGCAGCTGCGCCATCAGCTCCGCGGTCGTGCGTTCCATCACCAGCTGGTGGCGATCCTTGATCGCCTTGGGCGTGAAATAGCGCGCAAGCTGGGCGCGGCGCTTCTTGTGCAGCTCCCCGTCGAGGAAAATGACCGGAGTCCGGCCGGGGTCCTTGTCGGCGAAATAATCCGCTTCCATCCCCTGCCGTACGGCGGGGCTGCGCATGATGTCCCGCGCAAATGCGAAGCTGGTGACCGGGGCGAAGCCGGGCTGCGGCCTCGCGGCGGAATCGGCAAGTGCCGCCGATTTGCGGTCGTCGCTCCGCGGTTGCACCGGGCAGGCGGTGGCAGAATCTGTCATGGTACTGGTATCCGGCTATGAGCTACCCTAAATCATTTCCCCGGCCACCGGCCCTGTCAAGCTCGTTCGGCGAGAGCCATGCGCCTGGCGGGATGGCAACGACCGGACGATTTCAAGTTTGAGAAAATCCTACTATGGCGCGCCGCATGATTTCCCCCTTCCACCGATTTCGATCCTGCCTGCTCGTCGGCACCGCCTTCGCAGCTGCCGCCATACCGACCGCCGCCGCCGCCGAGGACGCAGCATCCCGGCACACGATCATCGTGACCGGCGAAGGCCTGGCCCAGACCCCGGCGACTCCGGCCTACGGCGTCCAGGAGATCGATGAGGAACAGATCACCTCTTCCGCCTCGGGCCGGATCGAGGACGTGTTGTCGTCCATTGCCGGCTTTCAGCAATTCCGCCGTTCCGACAGCCGATCGTCCAACCCCTCCGCGCAAGGGGTGACGCTTCGCGCGCTGGGCGGCAACGCCACCAGCCGGGCGCTGGTACTGCTCGACGGCGTGCCCATGGCCAATCCCTTCTTCGGCTACATGCCACTCAGCGCCATCGCACCCGAGCGCCTGAGGTCGGTGCGGGTGACGCGCGGCGGCGGCACCGGAGCCTTCGGCTCGGGAGCGGTCGCCGGAACGATCGAGCTGACCAGCGCGGATGCCAGGGCGCTCGGCCTGTTCCATGGCTCGGCGCTCGTCAACGACAGGGCGGAAAGCGAGCTTTCCGCAACGATCGCGCCGGAGCTGGGGCAGGGCTTCGTGATCGCCAGCGCCCGCTGGGATCGCGGCAAGGGCTTCTGGACGACGCCGGCAACCGACCGTGTCCCGGCCAGCGCGCGGGCACGCTACGACAGCTGGTCGGCCTCGCTGCGAGCCGTCGCGCCGCTGACGGACAGCATCGAGCTGCAGGCAAGCGGGCTCGTGTTCGACGACCGGCGGACCTTGCGCTTCGATGGCGCCGATTCATCGTCGAGCGGGCAGGACGCGAGCGTCCGTCTCGTCGGCCGGGGCGACTGGCAGTTCGACGCGCTGGCCTATGTCCAGGCGCGCGACTTCTCGAACATCGTCATCAGCTCGACGCGTTTCGTGCGCGTGCTCGACCAGCGCCGCACGCCTTCGACCGGGCTTGGCGGCAAGCTGGAGCTGCGCCCGCCGCTGGGCGAGGATCACGTCATGCGCTTCGGCGCGGACCTGCGCATCACCGACGGCGAGCTGCAGGAGGAACCCTACAGCGCGTTCAGCGGCCTGTTGACCGAGCGGCGCCGCGCCGGCGGGCGCAACAGCGATATCGGCTTCTTCCTCGAAGACGACTGGACGATCGGCCCCGTGGTGCTGACCGCCGGTGCGCGCGCCGACCGCTGGACGGTGAAGGAAGGCTTCTACCGCGCGGTCGACGCCAGCGGCGTCGTGATCAGGCACGAACGCTATCCGGACCGGTCGGGCTGGGACGCATCGTTCCGCGGCGGCGCGGTCCTCAATGCCGGCGGCGGCCTGTCGCTGAGGGCGGCGGCATACAGCGGCGTGCGCCTGCCGACGCTCAACGAGCTCTACCGGCCTTTCGTGGTGTTCCCGGTCACGACCAACGCCAACGCGGCGCTGAGGAACGAGAAGCTGCGCGGCGTCGAGGCGGGGCTCGACTTCGCACCGTCGGAAAATGTCCGGCTTTCGGTGACGGCTTTCGACAACAAGGTGAAGAACGCGGTCGCCAACGTCACGCTGACGCCGACCGAGCGGCAGCGACAGAATGTCGATGCGGTCCATTCGCGCGGGCTGGAGTTCGGTGCCGGCCTGCGCTTCGGCACCGTGTCCTTCGACGGTTCGCTGGCGCTGACCGACGCCGAGGTGGAAGGCAGCGGCGCATCGGCCGCGCTGGACGGCATGCGCCCGGCGCAAACGCCGAAGGTCGCCGCGAGCGGCACGCTGGCATGGCGCCCGCGAGAAGGCTGGTACCTTTCGGCGACGCTGCGCCATGTCGGCGCGCAATACGAGGACGACCTGCAGACCGACGTCCTGCCGGCCGCGACCACGCTCGACGCCTATGCCGAACTGCCGGTCGGCGAAATGTTCAGCCTGGTGCTGCGCGGAGAGAACCTGACGGACGAAACCATCGTCACCCGCAACCAGGGCGGGTCGATGGACCTTGGCGTGCCGCGCTCCGTCTGGGCCGGAATAAAGGTCAGGCTGCCGTGATCGCTCGACTTCGGCGGGCCTGAAGGGGTATCAGGCGAACCATGCCGCGCCTCACCGTCAACGACCGGCCGGTCGAATTCCGCATGGACCCGCAGACGCCGCTGCTGTGGGCGCTGCGCGATGCGGCCAACCTCACCGGCACGAAGTACGGCTGCGGCATCGGCGATTGCGGCGCCTGCATGGTTCTGGTGGACGGCGAAGCGCTGCGGTCGTGCCTGATCACGCTGGCCGAGGCCGAAGGGCGCTTCGTCACCACGGTAGAGGGACTTTCCCGGGACCGCTCCCACCCGGTGCAGCAGGCGCTGGTCGCCGAGCAGGCGATCCAGTGCGGCTTCTGCACGCCGGGCATCGTCATCGCCGCGGCATCGCTGCTGTCCCGCAACGCCGACCCGAGCGAAGCGGAAATCAAGGCGGCGGTGCCCAACCTGTGCCGCTGCGGGGTCTATCCGCGGCTGGTGCGGGCGATCCAGCGCGCGGGACGGGTCACCCGCCGGCTCGAAACGATCAGCGCCGCGCCTGCTCCCGGCATCACCGCCGAAGATGCGGCGCAGTCGGTGCCGGCCATGAAGGCAGTCGACACGCCGCACGCAGACTAGACGGTCTCACGCCAAGCTCAGAAACTGAACCTCGCACTCAGGCTGGCATTCAACGGCTTGGCCGGCTGGATGTTGTTGTTGCCGTGGGCGCTGGGATAATATTGCTCGTCGAACAGGTTCTCGACATTCAGCTGGAATGAAAGCCTGTCGCTCGCCTCGAAATAGGCGGCCATGTCGATGCGGGTATACGCCGGAAGCTCGACGCTGTTGCTCAGCGATGCGAACTGCTTCGAGCTGTGGATGACGCCCGCGCCCAGCCCGAACCTTTCGCTGAAATCGTACCGTGTCCAGGCGGCGATGTGATGCTTGGGCACCTGTTCGAGCACGGTGCCGGCTGGCGCGCTCGACGTATCCGAGCGAATCTCGCCGTCGAGATAGGTATATCCGATATTGGCATGCCAGTTGCTCGCGAGATCGCCCGCGAGCTGTAGCTCCACGCCTCGCGTGCGGCTTTTCCCGGTCAGGACCACGAAGCCGGGATTGAGCGGGTCGGTCGCCTGGCTGTTCGATCGCTCGAGCTGGAAGACAGCGGCCGTGAACAGCAGGTCCTTGCGCAGCGCCCATTTCACGCCCGCTTCGATGTTCTCGAATTTCTCCGGCGCAAGCGTGGCCGCTGTGGGGCTGAGGATCAGGAACTGGTCGCCTGCCTGCGGCAGGAAGCTTTGCGTGTAGCTGGCGTAGACGGAGAGATTCTCCTGCGGCTTCACCACCACGCCGAAGCGCGGGCTCCATTTGGTATCCTTGCGCGCGGCCGGCGTCGCCGACAGCAGGTCGGTGGTCTCCAGGTCGAAGCTTTCGAAGCGCACGCCCGCTATCAGTTGCAGCATGTCGCCGATCGCGATCTGGTCCTGGAGGTAGGCCGAGAACGCCGTCAGTTCGGAATCGCGATCGCGGACCAGCGGCGTGAGCGACACGGGAGGCAGCGCCAACCGGCGCGCAAGCGGGACGCTCACCCGCCCGACCGGTCCGCCCGCAGTATCGAACTCGGCGTTGTTGCGTGCATTGCGGGTATCCTGGCGCATTGCCTCGAACCCGGCGAGCAGCGTGTGGCCGATCGCACCGGTGCTGCCCTGCCAGACGAGATTGCCCTGCAGGATCCAGTTCTCGCGCTTGGTCGTGTCCCGATACCCGTTCAGGTCGATCGAGGTTCCGTCGGTGCTCGCCGGCACGATATTGGCGTAGACCTTGTCGTAGTCGGCATACTGGCCGGTCAGATTGACACTGAGCGCTTCCGAGAAATCGTGATCGAGCCGGAACCGGCCGATGTGGACCTGGGAACGAGCCTCATTGAAATCGGGATCGCCGAAGAAGGCCCGGTCGAAGCCTGCGAGCGGCCGCCCGTCCAGGGAGGGCACGCCGCGATCGGTCACGCGCCGGTCGTCGTCGTAGGAATAGCCCAGGATCAGTCTCGTGTTCTCGCCCAGATTGGCGGTCACCGTCGGGCTGATTCCGAAGAAGCGGCCGTCATAGAAGTCGCGATGGTTGTCGAATTCCTCGTAGGTTGCGCTCAGTCGCGCGCCGGCATTGCCGGAAAAGGGCTGGTTGACGTCGGCGGTCAGCGCAAAGGCGCCGAACGTGTCGAGCGAAGCGTCGCCATTGGCGAACGCAGCAAGGGGATTGGCCGTCTTGCTCACGCGGTTGATGACGCCGCCACCGCCGCCGCGGCCGAAGGTGAGCGCGTTGGCGCCTTTCAGAACCTCGATCCGTTCGACATTGTAGAGCGGGCGATAGTATTGCGCGTCGTCGCGCAGGCCGTTGAGGAAGAAGTCGGCAGTCGTTTCCTGGCCGCGGATGAACACCTCGTCGCGGTGGCCCTCTCCCGATTCCATCGAGATGCCGGCGACATACCGCAGCGCATCGCCGAGCTGGCGCACGTTCTGGTCGTCAAGCTGGTCACGGGTAAGCACCGAGACCGCCTGCGGCGTATCGATCAGCGGCGTCGGCGTCTTGGTCGAAGTCGACCCGTCATCGGCGGCATATCCGGCCCATTTGGCGGAGACGATGATGTCGGATGGCGCGTAGTCGCGGTCAGGCTGTTCTTCGGCCAGAGCCGGCGAGGCGGCGGCCAGCGCCGTTGCCGAGGCGGCCGCAGCGAGACCAAACCTGCAGGAATTCAGATTGTACAAGCTCTCCCCCTAATGCGAGCTGTTTGCAAATAGCGGGTGCCGGTAATGCGAATCGTTATCATTGACAAGGATCAAATTGCGGAACGATTCCCGCGCCGTTATGGGATCGGTGAAACCGAGGCATTCCCGGAGGAACCGAAAGGCATGAAGGCAACAATCTGGCACAATCCGAAATGCGGCACTTCCCGCAAGACGCTCGCCCTCCTTGAGGAGACCCCCGGAGTCGACGTCACCGTGGTCGAATATCTCAAGGATCCGCCGAGCGCGCAGAAGCTTGGTCAGCTCTATCGCGATGCCGGGATAACCCCGCAGCAGGGTCTGCGTATCAAGGGTACCGACGCGACCGACCGCGGCTTGCCTGAGGCGGACGATGCGACCGTGCTGGCAGCCATGGCGTCGGAGCCGATCCTGATCGAGCGGCCGCTCGTGGAAACCGACAAGGGTGCGCGCCTGTGCCGTCCGATGGAGAAGGTGCAGGAAATCCTGTAGCGCTTCCAACAGGTTGAACCGGCGTTCGCACCATGTGCTTTCGCGGGACGAGAGATGCCCCGTGGGTTGCAATGACCGGGCAAATTTGCGAACGCCGCAACCACGCACATAATGCCGAAATCACGCAGGACCCATTTCCAGCATGACCAGCACTGAGCTAGCTCGCGAGGCGCTGCCCAACAGGATCAAGCGCCGGATCAAGCGCATGCTCGGCCCCTGGGGAGTGTTTTTCGAAGGGTTTTTGAGACACCCGGTGATGGTCGGCTCGATCATCCCGTCCTCGCGCTTCACCATCGCCAAGATGCTCGGCCCGGTAAAATGGGATGAGTGCGAGCTGTTCGTCGAATACGGGCCGGGCGTGGGCACATTCTGCCGCCCGGTGCTCGAGCGGCTGCGGCGCGATGCCGCACTGATCGTGATCGACACCAACCCGCTGTATATCGACTATCTGCGGGCGACGATCTCCGACAGCCGCTTCACCGCGGTGCTGGGCTCGGCGGCCGATGTCGAGGACATCATCCGCGCCCATGGCCACGATCACGCCGACTACGTCCTGTCCGGCCTGCCGTTTTCCACGCTTCCCGATGGCCTCGGCCCCCGGATCGCCGAAGCCACCTGGCGCGTGCTCAGGCCCGGCGGGGCGTTTCTCGTCTATCAGTTCTCGTCCAAGGCGCGCGATTTCATGGCGCGGCACTTCAACCGGATCGACGCCGGATTCGAACTGCTGAACGTCCTGCCCTGCCGCCTCTTCTGGGGCTGGAAAAACGAGTCGGACGACGCCTGACAGCGCCCGCTATTCGAACGTTTCGCTGATCGCGCCTGCCGAGGGTCCGGCGAGCTGCCGGTGGATCGAGGCGATGATCGCGACGAAATAGAGCGTCATCGCGGCTCCCAGCACCGAGGAAATGACGGCAGCGCCGATCTGCGCGCCCTCCTGTCCCGCAAGCAGGGCCAGCACGATGCCGAGGATGGCGCTGACAATCATCATGATCACCAGGAACGCGACCAGCAGCAGGAGGTAGAACAGCGCGATCCGCACGCTGTTGCCTTTCGTCAGGCGCCAGGAGCGCTGCAGCACCGCGACCGGATTGCGCTGCCCCTCGACGGCGATGACCGGCGCCACCAGCGAGGTTTTCACCGCTGCATAGAGCGCGCCGACGATGACGATCCCCACCGCAAGGACCATCAGCATCGCCGATCCGGTGGCGGCAGCCACGCCGATCAGGACGCCGCCGACGATCGCAAGACCGAAGGCAAGCAGGATCTGCGAGCCGAAATAGGTGAGCACGCCCCCCAGGCCGCGACGGATCGCTTCGCCGACCGTGGGCCGGCTGTGGTCGGTAAACAGCGTCAGGATCGCCAGCGTGCCGACGGCCTGGAAGATCGCCATGGGAATCACCCAGGGCAACGCCTCGGTCTGCATCTGCTGCATCTGCTGCAGCACTTCGGCCATCGCTTCGCCGGACGGGGCGCCCGAACGCTCTGGCACGGGCATCTCGGCCTGCTGCTGTGGAAACAGGAGGTTGAATGCCAGCGACGGCACGAGAAAGAACACCCCGGCCAGGGCCAGGAGGACGTCGCGGTTCGCCGCGATCGCCGACGTCGCCTCCTTCCAGGCCCGGTTACTGTCGAATTTCATCGCCGCCTCCCGCATTGCGCCCCTTGATAACCGCAGCGAATGCCGCCACGCAACGCGAGATGACGCCAGAATTGCCGGACCATATCGAATTGCGCCGCGATCGCCAGCCCGTACCCTATCGTGCGGCGCTGGACGAGATGACCGAGCGCAACGCCGCGATCGCCGCCGGCGAGGCGCGCGAGCTTGTCTGGCTGCTCGAACATCCGCCGGTCTACACCGCCGGAACCAGCGCGGCCGAAGCCGAACTGCTCGATCCGCGCTTCGAAGTGGTCAAGGCGGGGCGGGGCGGGCGCTACACCTATCACGGACCCGGCCAGCGTATCGGCTATGTGCTGCTCAATCTCGGCAGCCGGGCACGCGATGCGCGCGGCTTCGTCCATGCGCTGGAAGGCTGGGTGATCGAGACGCTCGCCGATTTCGGTGTCGAAGGCTTCCGGCGCGATGGACGGATCGGCATCTGGACCACTGACATCGACGGCCGGGAAGCGAAGATCGGCGCCATCGGCGTGCGTATCCGGCGCTGGGTGACGATGCACGGCTTTGCCGTGAACCTCTCGCCAGACCTTGCCCATTTCGGCGGAATCGTCCCCTGCGGCATCGAGGAATATGGCGTCACCAGCCTGCAACGGCTGGGGATGGAGGTTGATCGCGACGCATGGGATCGGGCATTGCTCTCGCATGTCGGCGATTTTCTCGCCAAGCTCGACATACCCTGTCCTTCGGAGGCTGCCGGATGAGAACCACCCTGACCCTTGCCTCGCTGGGCGCGGCAGTCCTTGTCCTGGCCGGCTGCGGCGAAAAGCAGCAGACCGAGCGGCAGGACACGGCGGGCGGCGAGATCCTTGCCCGCTCGGTCGGCGACGACATGATCCCCTACGACACGTTGCGCTCGCAGCCGCCGCTTGCCCCCAAGCCGAAAGCGAGCGGAACCGGCGGCGCGGATTCCGCCGACGATGCCGCGCAGGAAGACGAGGCGAGCGAAAGCGCCCCGCCGGATCCGATCGGCGAAGCGGTAGCCGCCGGAGAGGCAGGAGCTACGCAGAGCGGAGAATAGGCTCGCGCCGCCGGTTCTTCTGCAGTCCCTCGGCCACACCGAGCACCTGATACGCCAGTTTCAGCTGCGGCTGGTCGATCATCCTGCCGTCGAGCTGCACGACCCCTTCGCCGGGGTGAGCCTCGAATGCGGCGACCACCCTGTGGGCCTCGCCGATCTCTTCCTCGCTCGGGGTGAAGGCCTGGTTGATCAGCCGCACCTGCTCGGGGTGGATGGCGAGCATCCCGGAAAACCCGTCCGCGCGGGCTGCCGTCGCCGCGGCAAGCAGGCCCGCTTCGTCGACGATATCCGAAGAGAAGCTGTCGATCGCCACGACGCCGCAGGCGTGGGCGGTCAGCAATGTCTGGGCCCGGGCGAACTGGAAGGCACCCGTCCAGCTGCCGCTGACGTCCTGCTTGCGCGACGCGCCCAGCGCGCCGGCCAGCTGCTCCGCTTCCCAGGACAGTCCGAACAGCCGCTGGTGCGGCGCATCGACATAGCTGCCGATGGTCATCACGGCGTGCGGCGTTTCGCTGACGAGCGGCAGGATCTTGGTCGAGCCCGACGGGACCTCGTGGCGCTGCTCGAATTCGTAGATTTCGGCAGCAAGCTGGCGCACGGCTTCCGGGCCGGAAGCCTTGGGCAGCATGATACCATCGGGCGCGGACGGCATCACGGCGGCAAGGTCGTCGCGCCACATGCCGGTTTCCAGCGCGTTGATCCGCACCCAGCGCCCGGTATGGCGATGCTCGACGATCATGCGGCGATGGGCGCTGAGCCACAGAGCCGCCTGGTGCCGTGCGCCCGGCTTGGCATCGGCCGGCACCGAATCCTCGAGGTCGACGACGACCACGTCGGCGCCGGTCTGCACAGACTTGCTGAGCTTTTTCTCGCTGTTGCCCGGAACGAACAGCCAGGAACGATGATTCATTGCCGCTTCACCCGTTGCTTGCCGCCCCTACCCGTCCCGACGGAACTGGCAGGGCCGATCCTTGGTCGCGCCTGTGTGCAGGCACCGGCGGGCAAGCCGGCGTCCGAATTCACAGACCGGCAAAATCGTGACGGGCGATGGTGAAAAATCGGTATTCGGTTAAGACTAAGACAAATTAGGGCTAAAGCGGCCTTTGATAGATCGCGTATTCGCGGTTGACCTTGCTGTCGATGGCATCGGCGATCGCGACCATCCCCTGGTTGTCATCCAGGATCCAGCCGATCTCGGCGGTTTCGAAGCCGTAATTGGCCACGCCTGCACGGCGGATATATTCGATCATCATGAAAGCGAGCTGGCTCGCCATGCGCGAGGATTGCAGCCGCTTGACCACGCCCATCAGCGGCACGCGCGCGCGCGGGCTGCGCGGACGCCGCACCCACATCAGCAACTTCAGCCAGTTGAACGGAAGCAGCTTGCCGTTGAACGGCCTGATCACGGCGTTGAGGTCGGGGAACGTCAGCATGAAGGCCACGGGCTCACCCTCAAGCTCTGCGAAACGCAACAGGTCGGGCTTCACCAGCGGGCGCATCTTCTTGGTGATGTAGCGGATCTCGTTTTCGGTGATCGGGACGAAACCCCAGTTGTTCGACCAGGCATCGTTGAGAATGGCGAAGAGGGTTTCGGCCTCCTGCTGGACCCGGCTTGTATCGGCTTCGCGAATGCGGATTCGCGGGTTCTTCTCGCCCGATGCGACGATCCGGTTTATCAGTGGCGGGAAGCCGTCAACGACGTTGAGATCGTAGGTCAGCAGCGTCTTCGCGCGCTCATAGCCACGGCCTTCTATCCACGCGCGGTATTGCGGCGAATGGTGGCCCATCATGATGACCGGCGCATGGTCGTGGCCCTTCACCAGAAGGCCTGGCTCGTCCCAGATCGAAAGGCTGAGCGGCGCCAGCACCCGGGTCATGCCCTTCTCGCGCAGCCAGGCTTCGGCGGCTGTAATCAGGGCCTCGGCGGTCTGCTCGTCCTCGGCTTCGAACATGCCCCAGTTCCCGGTCCCGGGCCCCATGCCCTGCTCCGGCGGCAGCGTGTGCTGGAGGAAGTCGATATGCGCCGAAATCCGCCCCGTTACCCGCCCACCTCGCCGGGCCAGGAAAAGCTGGGCCTCGGCGTGCTCGAAGAACGGATTCTTCTTCGGATCGAGCAGTTCGGCGATATCGGCGCGCAGCGGCGGCACCCAGTTCGGATCGGAAGCGTTGAGCCTGTAGGCAAGGTCGATGAATTCCGCGCGCTCGCGCCGGGTCGTCACCGGGGTGACAGCAACGTCACTCATACTGCTTGCCCCTGCCACGCCGCCCGGATCAGGCGGACTCGTCCCTGACCATCGCCCGACGGCGCGGGTGGCCGCTGGCAATCCCGCCCGAGAGTTCCTTCACCCAGGGGTAATGCACCGCGACCTCTTCGGTATAGCCGAGGTTGAAAACGGTCGGACTGCGGTCGGGCCGGTCCTTCTTCTCGTAATAGGTGCCGAGCAGGCGGTCCCACACATAGTTGGTGATGCCGAAATTGCCGTCTTCGTCGAAATAGTGGTGCTCGTTGTGGCGCTGCTTCTGGAACTGCACCCATTTCCATTTCGGCTTGAACGAAAGGTGCTGGATGCAATGCATGAACTCATAATAGCAGGTGGTGAGAATGCCGGCCGCGAACGCCGCGAAGGCACCACCCGGCCCACCGATCAGCCAGCCGATCGGCGCCGTCGCGATGGCGATCGTGGGCAGCGTCGTATGCAGCGCGCCGAACAGCACTTCCAGGTGATTGGGGTCCTGGTGGTGGTCGTAATGGATGCGCTTCCAGGTCGAGGCGAGCCACTTGATCCTGTACATCCACTGGCCATGCAGGACGTACTGGTGGAGCAGGTGCCAGACCAGCGGATAGATCACCACCGCAGCGGCAATCGCGCCGAGGGTTTCCCACAGGCCCGCCGGAAAGAAGGCGAAACCGACGACGCAAAGGGCAGCGATCGAGAGATAGACGATGATCGTATAGTGCTGGAAATAGGCCGAAACCAGCTCGCCCAGCGTCATCCGGTCGAGATAATGCGACCGTTTCCAGAAAGGCAGCTGGCTCTGATTGGCAGAAGTCTGCGACACGCTTGAAAATCCTCGGATTGGTCGGCGTCCATATCACAAAGTGGGCGCGCCGCGCCATAAGCGCAACATTGCGGCGGGATTGGGGCATCGGCGTGACAAGCGCGGCAATCGCCCCGGCCCGGCTCGCGCACGGCGGAATCCCGCCGTCCGTCCCGTTATGCCCGACGGAGCCGACCAATCGTGGGCAGGCATCAAGATGCGCTGACTTTGGGAGCGAGGCTGTCCGAGCGGGAGCACCCTCCAAAGCCTGGGCATTCCGTTCCGGTTCAGCTGTCTGCCTCGGCCTCGGAGCGGCGCCATCGTTAAGGTTTGGTTTACCATGTTCGCTTAGCTCCGTTCGAGGATCGAAGCGTGTGCATTACCTCCGGAGTTGCGCGCTGCGCAGGAGGGGAAAATCACGCGACGACGCTGACGAAATCCAATGATGGGATGATGGCATGAGCGGTCTCGAAAGCTCGATAGTCAAGGCGCGCAAGGCCGAAAATCGCGGCGACTTTGCCGAGGCCGAGCGGATCTACGGCACGGTGCTCGAGAAGTTTCCGCGCAACGCGCGAGCGCGCCGGGGCCTCGACCAGGTCTTCAAGCGGCGAGCCCTGGAGCAGCTGAAAGCAGACGCACCGCCCGAGCCACTGATGGAGCAGCTCGCCGAAACTTACCGGCAAGGCCAGATGGCGCAGGTCGTGACGCAGGCGGAAAAGCTGCTGGAAAGCTATCCGCGCGCCGTCATGGCATACAACCTGCTCGGCGCGGCCCATCTTGCGCTTGGCCGGCACCCCCAGGCCGAATCGGCGCTGTCCCGGGCACGGGCGAAAGGCATCCGCCATGCGCCGATCTGCAACAACCACGGGATGGCGCTGTCCCGGCTCGGCCGGATGCCCGAAGCCGAAGCCGCCTATCGCGAGGCGATCGCGATCGACCCGGGCCATGCCATCGCTCACAACAACCTGGGCAATGTCCTCAAGGAAAATCAAAGCTTCGCCGAGGCTCTCGCCTGCTACCTGCAGGCGATCGAGATCAGACCCGATTACGCCGACGCCTGGAACAACATGGCGCTTGCGCTGGAAGGCCTCGGTCGCGTCGAAGAGGCGCAGGCCTGCTATCGCAAGGTGCTTGAGCTCAAGCCCGATCATGCTCCGGCCTGCTGCAACCTTGGCAATCTCCTCGCCGGGCAGGGTGACCTGAACAGTGCGATAGCGTTCTACGAGGCGGCACTGCGCTTCGATCCCGACTATCCGGAGGCACATCTCAATCTGGGCAACGCCTACAAGCGTCAGGACCGGATTGCCGAAGCGACAAGCGCCTACGAGCGTGCCAAGGTCGCCCGGCCCCGCTACGCCGATGCCTGGATCGAAGAAGCCAAGGCGCTGGCGCTCAATGGCCGGCTCGAGGAAGCTATCACCGCTTTCGGCAAGGCTCTGGAAATCGAGCCGGGCAATCAGTCCGCTCATGCGCACCGCCTGTTCTATCAGGCCCATGTTTGCGACTGGTCGGACAGGGAAGGCTGGGCAGCGTTCGGCACGATGGCGGACGATGCGATCCAGCCCTGGGCCGCGCTTACGTTCGAGGACGATCCGGCCGCGCAGCTGCGGCGCTCGCAAGCCTGGGCCAGCACGACCTTCTCGCACCTGTCCGGGTCCATGCCGCAACCCGCACCGGCACCGGACGGCCGGATCCGCATCGGCTATTTCACGGCGGATTTCCACGATCACCCGATGCTCTATCTGATGGCTGGGCTGTTCCGCGAACACGACAGGAGCAAGTTCGAAATCTTCGTCTACAGCTACGGGCCGAAGCCGGTCAGCGAAATGCGCGAGAAGGTGCTGCCCTACATCGATCACGTATTCGAGATCAGGGACATGCCCGACAAGGACGTCGTTGAACTCGCCCGCGGCCACGGGATCGACATCGCCATCGACCGCAAGGGCTATACGCAGAATGCGCGCCCGCAGCTGTTCGCTCACAGACTGGCGCCGATCCAGATCAACTACCTGGCTTATCCGGGCAGCATGGGTGCCGACTTCATCGACTATATCGTCGCCGATCCGGTGATCATTCCCGAAGGCGAACAGCACCACTATTCAGAAAAGATCATCTACCTGCCGGGAAGCTACCAGCCGAACGACAACCGGCGGGAGATAGCGCAGACGGCAACCAGCCGTGCCGATTTCGGCTTGCCCGAGGATGGCTTCGTGTTCTGCTCCTTCAACCAGACCTACAAGATCGGTCCGCGCGAATTCGACATCTGGATGCGGCTGCTCGACAGGGTCGACGGCAGCGTGCTTTGGCTGCTGCGTTCGAACGCCTGGGCGGAAACCAATCTGCGCCGGGAGGCGGCGAAGCGCGGTGTCTCTCCCGGCCGGCTGATATTCGCCGACAAGGTGCCGCATGCAGAGCATCTCGCCCGTCTCAAGCACGCCGATCTGTTTGTCGATTCGTTCAACGTCAACGCCCACACTACGGCGAGCGACGCCTTGTGGGCTGGATTGCCGGTGGTGACCAAGATCGGGCGCCAGTTCGCCGCCCGCGTCTCAGCCAGCCTGATCAATGCCGTTGGGCTGCCCGAGCTGATCGTCGAGACCGAGGAGGATTACGAAGCGCTGATCCTCGATCTCGCCACCGATCCGGGCAAGCTGTCCGCGATAAGGGCGACGCTCGCTGAAAACCGGCTGACACGGCCACTGTTCGATACCACCAGCTATACGCGCCATCTCGAGACCGCGTTCGAAACCGTGCATCAGCGCCGGATCGATGGGCAGGCACCCGCCACGCTGACAGTCTCCGAGGCCTGACCCTAGCCCCGCGGCCTCCCTTACTCCTCGGTGCGCACCAGGACCGTTTCGCCCACGAGCGCAAACAGCAGGAACGGCGCCCAGGCGGCGACGATGGGCGGATAGCCGCCGAAATTGCCCATCGCGAGAGCGGCGTTGTCGATGACGAAATAGGCGAAGCCCAGCGCCATGCCGATGATGCCGCGAATGAGCAGCTGGCCGGACCGCGCAAGGCCGAAGCCCGCGATCGCGCCGAGAAGCGGCATCAGCACGGCCGAAAGCGGCCCGGAAATCTTGTGCCACCACGCGCCTTCGAGTTCGCTGGTGCGCCTTCCGGCAGCCTTGAGGGCGTTGATCGATCCGGTCAGCTCGATGATGCTCTGGGCGTCCGGATCGACTGAACTGATCGTAATCTGCGAAGGCGTCAGCCCCTTGGCGACGATCATCGGACCCAGGTCCTGCGCCTTTGTCGACTTCACCTCGAACCGCTCCGGCGACTCCAGACGCCATCCCGGGTTGGCATAGGTCGCCTTGGGGCTGCGCAACTGCTCGACGATCATGCCGCTGTCGTCGCGCCGGTACCAGGTGACTCCGCTCATCACCATTTCGCTTCCCCGGCCGGCCAGCGAAGAGGCCAGGAGGATGTTGTTGCCGTCGCGCAGATAGACGTTGCTCTTCACACCCGAATCCTTCGGGATCGGGCCATATTCCGCGTTTTCCCAGGCCTTCAGCGTAGCGGTCGCGCGGGTCACGATCCGCTCGTTGAAAGCGAAGCTGACCGCGGACACGACCAGCGCCGACAGGAACAGCGGCGCCAGAACCTGGTGCGCGGAAAGCCCCGCGGCCTTCATCGCGATCACCTCGCTGTTCTGGTTCAGCGTCACCAGCGTGAAGAGCGTGGCAAGCAGCACCGAGTACGGCAGGAAGCGCGCCACGAGCTGCGGTACGCGCAGGCTGACATAGGTCAGCAGTTCGGATTCGCCATTGCCGGGATAGCTCAGGATCTTGCCGCTCTCGCCCAGCAGGTCGAGCATCTGCAGCACCAGCACCAGCATCACCAGCACGGCCAGGATCCGCGTGATGAACAGGCGGGAAAGGTAGACCGTCAGCGTGCGGGAGGGAAAGAATTCCATCTGCATGTCAGGCTCCGGCCGCGATCAGCGATCCCGGCCTGCCGCGCCGCTCGAGCAGCTTGCGCAGCCGCTTGGCGACGCCGCCGGCAAGCCGTTCGAGCCAGCCGATCGCCTGGCCGCCCGGCACGTGGGCGACCCGGTAATACATCCACAGGATCATCGCCGAGAAAATGGCGAAAGGCCCCCACAAGGCCAGGATCGGATCGACGAGGCCCAGCGCGGCGACCGATTGCCCGTACTGGTTGACCTTGTGATAGGCGACAAGCAGCACGATCGAAACGAACAGGCCGAGCATCGACGTCGATCTCTTGGGCGGAATGGCAAGGGCCACGGCGAGCAGCGGCAACAGCAGCATCATGATCACCTCGACCATGCGATAGTTGAAGCTCGCCTGGCTCGGGACGCGGTTCTCCTCGGACAGGTTGTCGCTCCAGCCGATGCGGAGCAGCTCCGGCAGGATGTATTCGCGTTCCTTGTCGCCGCGTTGCCGGAACTTCTCGATAGCGGGAAGGTCGATCGGCAGATCATGGCGCGAAAAGCTCAGCACCCGGGGTGTGCCGCTGCGGGTGTCCTGCACGATCTGCCCGTTGATCAGCCGCAGGATGATGGTGTCGGGACTGTCGCGCAAGGCGAGGAAGCGGCCCTCCTGCGCGGAGATCGACAGCACCTGGCCTTTGGAATCCGCCACCCGCGCGAAGATGCCCATCAGGCGCTGCCCGTCGTCGCGGCTTTCCTCGATCCTGAGAGCCATCCGGTCCTTCAGCGTGGTGAACTCACCGACCTTGATCGAGGCGCCGAGCGCGCCGGAACGCAGCTCGTACTGCAGCTGTTCGTAATAGTAGCGGGCGAGCGGCTGGAGGTAGCCGACGATCGCGAAATTGAGGGCGGCCAGCACGATCGTGATCATGAAGGGCACGCGCAGCAGGCGCGTGTAGCTGAGGCCCACCGCGCGCATGACATCGATCTCGCTGGTGGTGGCGAGCTTGCGGAAGGCCCACAGGATGCCGACCATCAGGCCCAGGGGGATGGCGAGGCTGGCATATTCGGGAATGAGGTTGGCCAGCATCTTGAAGACGACGCTGATCGGCCCGCCTTCGGTCGCCACGAAATCGAACAGGCGCAGCATCTTTTCCAGCAGCAGCAGCGATGCGGCGATCAGGAACACCGCAAGCATCGGCATGACGACGAGCCGGAAGATATAGCGATCGATGGCGGTGAGGAATTTCACGTGAGCGCGTCTGCAATGCTGCGGCAGGTTATGGCCTGCATCGTTCCCTAGGAGCTTCTTGGATGCCCGGCAAGCCGAGGCGGCAGGCGGGAACCGCCGGCGACGGCCGGAAGGATCAGGCCTTTTCCAGCGTGCATTGCAGGGGATGCTGGTTCTGGCGCGCGAAATCCATCACTTGGTTCACCTTGGTCTCGGCGATTTCGTAGGGGAAGATCCCGCACACGCCGACGCCCTTCTGGTGAACGTGGAGCATCACTCGCGTCGCCTGCTCGAGGTCCATGTGGAAGAACCGCTTCAACACCATCACCACGAATTCCATCGGGGTGTAATCGTCGTTAAGCATCAGCACCTTGAACTGGCTCGGCTTCTTGGGCTTGGCGCGGGTGCGCGTCGCGATGCCGACCTGGTCCTGGCCGTCGCTGTCGTTGTTCGAATCCTCGTCATCCCCGGCATGCGCCGGGAACGCCAGACGGGAATCGGCAAGGCTGATCCTGAAATGCATGGGTCAAAGATATCGCAAGCCGGGGGCAATCGACAAGTCACCGCGTTGTGCAAATGCAAACGGACCGGGCGCCATGCGGGTCGCCCGGTCCGAAACATTGCATTGCCGACGCCCGGAAAGCGCCGGCCGGATCATGCCATCAAGCGGCCTTGCGGAGCTTTGCCATGGCAAGGCTGAAGCGGCCCGAGATCGGAGCGAAGGCTTCGTTGGCGAGCTTCAGCATCGCTTCGCTGTTCTTCGAGCTGTAGGTGACAGCGTTGTCGAGGTTGCGACGCATGATGTCGGTCTGGACCTTGACGAAGTCGGAAGGCGACTTGACCGCGGCCAGTTCCTTGACGTCCGAAGTCATGGTCTCGACGGCGGTGCGGCTGTCGGTGACGAATTCGGTGCCCATGTCCTTGAGGCCGGTGGCGAGGATCTTGCCCGATTCGACGAAGGCTTCGACGTTGCCCTTCGCAAAGTCGCCATATTCGCCGAACGCGGCGGAGGTCTTGGCGAAAGCCTTCTTGGCCTTCTCCTGGGTCTCGGAGACGGCTTTCTTCAAACCGTCGGAAGCTTTGGCAGTCTTGGTCATCGTCTTTTCCTTGAGCTGGGTATGTATCGGAGGTATCTTGGCAACCGGGGCTTTCGGCTTGGCAGCCCTGGGTGCCGGGGATTTCTTCTTGGCCGCCGCCGACTTGGCCGGAGTGGCGGGTTTGCTTTTCGCAGTCGTGCGGGCAACCGACTTGCGCTTTCCGGCCGGGGCCTTCTTCGGGGCGGCCTTGGCTTTCACCGGCTTGGCGGGCGCAGTGCTTGCGGGAGCGGATTCTGTCACGCGCTTTTCCGCCGGAGGGAATTCGAGAGGCGCCGGATCGGATGTCGGCACCGGCACTGGCTTGGTCGAAACGGCCTCGGCGGCTGCGGCATAGGCTTTCTCAGCCGAGGATTCAGCCGTGGACTCGTCTTTGTCGGCCATGAGGTAAACTTCCCTTGTCTCGAATGTCTCGAACCACGCACCCGGACAAAGCACCGGGCATCTTTGTTGCAGTGCACAATAGCGATTGCTGCACGGAAGTCAACGGATTTTTGTGCAGTGCAGCAAAATTGTTGCAGCAGCGTCGCGGGCCGGTAGGACGCGGCTAGCGCGTCTTCACATAGCGGCCCGGGGCGTCCTCGATCACCCTGTCGCCCCTGCCGCCGGGCTTGCGCTTGCCGCGCGCGGGAACCTCTGACGGATCGCGGGCCTTCAGCCATTCGACCCAGTCCGACCACCAGCTGCCGGGATGCTCGGTGGCGCCGGCGAGGAATTCCTCCAGCGTCTCCGCCGGACCGTCGTTGGTCCAGTACTGGTACTTGTTCGACGCGGGCGGATTGACCACGCCTGCGATGTGCCCGGAACCGGCGAGCACGAACTTCCACGGCGACTTGAGATAGCGGGTTATCTTCCAGACGCTGTCCGGCGGCGCGATGTGATCCTCCCGGCCGGCCTGGATGTAGCAGGGAGTTTCGATCCGCCTGATGTCGATCGGCGTCCCTCCCGCGGACATCGCGTCCGGAACGACCAGCCGGTTGTCGCGATAGAGATCGCGCAGATAGGCCTGATGCCACTTGGCCGGCAGGTTGGTGACGTCGCCGTTCCAGTGCAGCAGGTCGAAAGCCGGATAGTCCTCGCCCAGCAGGTAGTTCTTCACGACGTAGTCCCAGATGAGGTCGTTGTCGCGCAGCAGGTTGAACGTCGCCGCCATGTAGCGCCCGTCGAGATAGCCGTGGGGGGACAGCTTGCCGATCGTGTCGATCTGGTAGTCGTCGACGAAATGCTTGAGATCCCCGGCCTGTTCGAAGTCGACCTGCGCGGTGAAGAAGGTCGCGCTCTTGACCTTGTCCGCCTCGCCGCGGCGCGCCAGCACCGCCAGCGTCGCGGCCAGCGTGGTGCCCGCCACACAATAGCCTATGGCATGCACCGCGGGCACCTTCAGCCTCTCGCGGATGGTATCGATCGCCTCAATCTCGGCGGCGATGTAATCGTCCCAGACGACATCGCCCATGGTGTCGTCGGCCGACTTCCAGGAGGCGATGAACACGGTGACGCCCTGCTCGACGGCCCAGCGCACGAAGCTCTTCTTGGGATTGAGATCGAGGATGTAGAAGCGGTTGATCCAGGGCGGGAAGATGACGAGGGGCGTCTCAAGCACCTTCTCGGTCGTGGGCGAATACTGGATAAGCTGGAACAGCGGCGTTTCGTGGACGACCTTGCCCGGCGTGACCGCGATGTTCTCGCCCAGCCTGAAGGAATCCGGATCGGTATGGGTGAGCTGGCCGCGCCTGAGGTCGGCAATCAGGTGCTCCATTCCCTTGACCAGGCTTTCGCCCTTGGTTTCCAGCGCGCGTTCCATGACCAGCGGATTGGTCAGCGGGAAATTGGTGGGGCTCAGCGCATCGACAAGCACGCGCGTCGCGAACTTGAGCTGCTCCCGTTTCGCCGGGTCAGGATTGTCGATGCTGTCCGCCATCGCCAGGATCTGGTCGGCCAGCATCAGATAGGTCTGGTGGATCACGGCGAACAGCGGCTGCTCCCGCCATTTTGCATCTGCGAAGCGCCGGTCCGACCGGGGCAGTTGCGGCTCGCCCGGTTTCGCTTCGCCCGCCTTCGGGCCGATCCCGTATTGTCCCAGGACGTTTTCCCAGAGGGCGAGGCCGTCTTCCCACAGGCGTTTCTGCGTGTCCGGATCGGCGAGTGGCATCTGACGGTACAGGCTGTCCGCCAGCGCCAGCCACTTGCCGGGATCGGTGTAATGCGCCTGGGCGGCGGCCCCGTTACCGGCCTGCTCCGCCTGGAAATCGCACCACATGCTGCGCAGGCGCTCTGCGACGTCATCCCATTGTCCGCCAGCGCCGCCGGCAGCGTTCGCGGGCTGGAGGCTGCCGAACAAGCCCGTCATCATGTCGGTCTGCGCGCGGAAAATCTGCGCAAGGAGGTCGACGGGACTATCGCCCGGTCGCGTCTGGTCTTCCATGATGCGGGACTCCTTTGCGTAGGGCAGCCGGTGCCCCATCCGGGATAAATTGCGAGTCCTCTCCCACAACTTGTTAGGAATAGACGTGCAGATGGCTTATTTGCCAGAGGCTTTTTATCCCTTAAATGGGGAAGGCGGCGCTATTGCCGCTCGTGAACGGAACACAAGAGGTCATGGAAGACGAGTTTTACCGCATCAAGCGCCTGCCGCCCTATGTCATCGCCGAAGTCAACGCGATGCGCCACGCGGCACGCCAGGCGGGACGTGACATCATCGACCTCGGCATGGGCAATCCCGACCTGCCTCCGCCCCAGCACGTCATCGACAAGCTGTGCGAGGTTGCGCTCAAGCCCAATGCGCACGGCTATTCGCAGTCGAAGGGCATACCCGGGCTGCGCCGCGCGCAGGCCAATTACTATGCGCGCCGCTTCGGGGTGGATCTCGATCCCGAAAGCGAGGTGGTGGTCACCATGGGATCGAAGGAAGGGCTCGCCAGCCTGGCGACGGCGATCACCGCGCCGGGCGACGTCGTGCTCGCGCCGAACCCGAGCTACCCGATCCATACGTTCGGCTTCATTATCGCCGGCGCGACGATCCGTTCGGTGCCGACGACTCCCGACGACGACTACTGGCATTCGCTCGACCGGGCGATGGCCTTCACCGTGCCGCGCCCCTCGGTGCTGATCGTCAACTATCCGTCGAACCCGACGGCGGAGACGGTGGACCTCGCTTTCTACGAACGGCTGGTGGCCTGGGCGAAAGAGCACAAGGTCTGGGTGCTCTCGGATCTCGCCTATTCCGAACTCTATTATGACGACAATCCCACGCCCTCGATCCTGCAGGTTCCGGGCGCCAAGGACATTGCGGTCGAATTCACGTCGATGAGCAAGACCTATTCGATGGCCGGTTGGCGGATGGGTTTCGCAGTCGGCAACCGCAAGCTGATCTCGGCGCTGACCAGGGTGAAGAGCTATCTCGACTATGGCGCTTTCACGCCGATCCAGGCGGCGGCCTGCGCCGCGCTCAACGGGCCGCAGGACATCGTCGAGAAGAACCGCGAGCTCTACCGCAAGCGGCGCGACGTGATGGTCGAGGCCTTCGGCCGTGCGGGGTGGGACATCCCCTCGCCCAAGGCCTCGATGTTCGCCTGGGCGCCGCTGCCGCCGTCGCTTATGGAGATGGGCAGCCTGGAATTCTCCAAGCAGCTTCTGACCCATGCCGAAGTCGCGGTCGCTCCGGGCGTCGGTTACGGCGAGGACGGCGAAGGTTTCGTGCGTATCGCCATGGTCGAAAACGAGCAGCGGCTCAGGCAGGCGGCGCGCAATATCAAGCGGTATCTCTCCAGCATGGGCATAAATAGTTCCGCCGCCTGACTTTCCGGGGGCTTGTTAACTATCTCGACTTGCTGTGTTCTTCGCCCGCCGGGGTTGGCGATTCGGCAGGCCGTGGCGTTTGGGGGACGTAATCCCGTCTCATGCCGGACCGGAGCTTGGCGTGCGCGATTTCCGCTGGCTGTCTTTCGACACCATCCCGCCGGCCTGCGACCTGCGCAAGTGCGGCTGGCGGCTGGTCTCGCGCGGGCGCGGCGCCAGTGAAAGCGTCGCGATCGTGCGCTGTTCCAGCCTGGACACGCTGGGCTGGGTCAGGTTCCTGATCGTGCACCGGCCGGAAACCCGCAAGCGGATCCTGGTTTTCGGCATCGGCGACGGGGACATGCGGGCGCAGCTGCTGCGGCTCGGCTTCGGGGAAGTGCTTGGCGACGCGCCGAAACTTAACGAGCTGGAAGCGCGCGCCTCGCGCCTCGCCGAACATGCGGACATGCTGCCGCGCCATCGCGACTTCGGGGCGCTGCGGCTCGACCTCTTCACTCGCGACGGATACGCCAGCGGCCGGCCGCTCGGCCTGCATCCGCGCGAATTCGCCCTAGTCTGGCGGCTGGCCGACACGCCGGAGGTTCCGGTCGACAAGGAAACGCTGCTCAAAGAAGTATGGGGCCTGCGCCACGTTCCCGAAACCAACAGCCTTGCGGTCCACGTCTCGCGGCTGCGGGACAAGATGCGCGGCGCGGGACTGCCCGAACTGGTGCGCACCACCCCTTCCGGGGGCTATGTGCTCGATCTTCCGCCGCGAAGCCCCGCGCCCTGCGCACCAGCACCGCTAACCCGGGATTCACCAATGAACGGCAAGATCGCATTCGGAAATTCCGGACTGACCAGAGGACAACTGCAATGAAGCGCCAGTTTGCCGCCAACGACCGCGTCAGCCTTGTCCTCGACGAGGACGGCATCGCCCATGTCCGCCTCACCCGGCCCGACAAGCACAATGCGCTGGATTCCGCGATGATCGACGCCCTGATCGAAGCAGGCAGGGTGCTGTTCGACATGCGCGAACTGCGCTGCGTCGTCCTTGCCGGCGACGGCCCCAGTTTCTGCGCCGGGATCGACCTGTCCGGTTTCAGCACCGCACCCGACGAGGATCACGTGATGCTGACCGACCGCACCCACGGCAACGCCAACCGTTTCCAGCAGACCGCGATGCAGTGGTACAAGCTTCCGGTCCCGGTGATCGCGGCGGTGCACGGCGCCTGCTTCGGCGGCGGGCTGCAGGTCGCCGGCGGCGCGGACATCCGCGTCACCGCGCCGGACGCGCGCCTTTCGATCATGGAGCTGAAATGGGGCATCGTGCCCGACATGGGCGGCTTCGCCCTGTGGCGCGGCAAGGTGCGTGACGACGTCTTACGCGAACTGACCTTCACGAGCCGGGAATTCTCGGGAGAGGAGGCGACCGCGCTCGGCTTCTCGACCTTCTGCGATCCGGATCCGGTCGGCAGGGCGACCGAGATCGCGCGCGAGATCGCCACGCGCAGTCCGTCCGCGGTCCGCGAGGTCAAATCGCTGTTCAACCGCTATCTCGACCTGTCGGTCGACAATATCCTGGTGGAAGAGAGCATCGCCCAGCAAAAGCTGTTCGGCACGAAGAACCAGATCGAGGCCGTCGCCAGTCAGTTCGAAAGCAGGGACCCGAAATTCGCGGACCCGTGAACGCTCAGCCGGCTTCCTGCTCCGCGAGATAGTCGGCCACCTTTTCCTGCACCGTCTCGTAAAGATGGCGCAGCAGCATCTCGTGGTCCTGGAGATGGATCTTGTCGATCGCCCCGCTGTTGAGGCCGCGCTGCCCGGATTCGACGGCGTAGCGGTCTTCGGAAAGCACGTCGCGGATCGACATGGCCGCGAATTCCCGCGTGAACAGCCGCGAGGCGCTGTCCGCTTCCTTCGTCCAGTACATGCGAATGACACCGCGGGTGCGGTCCGGACCGAGCGGGAAATGCGTGTGGCTGAATTGCTGGGCAGGCGGCAGCCCGACGATATGCAGGCAGGGGAACAGCTTGAAATCGGTCTTGGGGAAATTCATACCGTCCTTGTGCGCCAGTTCGGCGCCGCGCTGATATCCGAACAGCAAGGTCGGTGGAATCGGCGGCGGATTGGGATTGCTCCAAAGGGTCTGGCTACGGTGCGGCCCGACGAATCCGTAATGGGTGGGATAGCCGAAGGGGTTTTCCTCACCGATCGTCTGCTGGCCCGTGCGCGGGTGGATGAAACGCAGGTGGTAGTTTTCCTGGAAGTTGTCGAAATTGGTCTTCCAGTTGGCGGGGATCTCGTAGGTCCATTCGGTGAAATCGATCGCGCTGGCCGCAGGCAGCTGATCCATTTCGTCGGCGATGGGCCCGAAGAACTCGCGGGCCGACTGCTCTGGTTCCGGATCGAAGTTGATGAAGATCATGCCGCCGACGACTTCGGTCGCCACCTGCTTGAGGCCGACGTCCTCCTTGGCGACGTAGAAGCGCTCGAAATCCGGGGCCGAGAGCAGGCTGCCGTCGGTGCCGAAAGTCCACATGTGATAACGGCAGCTGAACTTGGCCTGCTTTCCGCACCGCTCGTCGGTCAGCTGGGTGCCGCGATGGGTGCAGACGTTGTGGAATGTGCGCACTTCGCCGTCCTTGCCGCGCACGATCAGCAACGAGGCATTGGCGAATTCGACCTCGCGGCGGATGAAGCTGCCCGGTTCGGGAACCTCGCAGACATGGCCGATGTTGATCCAGCTGCGCATGAAGATCGCCTTGCGTTCCAGCTCCCACCATTCCGGATCGAAATAGGGCCTGGCGGACACCGGACCGCGCCCGCGCAGCTTCGCCGCTTCCTCGGTCGGCAGCATCTTGAAGCTCTGCTGAATGTTCATGGCTCTCTCCACGGCGCTTCGGATTGCGCCTTCCTTCTATAGTCCCACTTCATCGAACAGCATGGAAGCCTTTTCGACTCCCCGGCGGATGACGCTTTCATACCCCTCGCTCTCGCCGAGCGGACCGGGAAGCTCGAGTTCCAGGGGGCCGGCGTAACCTGTGTCCCTGACGTCCGCCAGCATGCGCGCGAGCGGCAGGTCGCCCTCGCCGAAGGGCACGCGACCGCCGGGCGGTGGCTGACCGGGCCCGCGCACGCTACCGACCGGCACATCGCCGACCTGAACCAGCGCGATATGCGGCGCCGCACGAAGCAGCGTTTCACGGAAATCGCGCTCCATCCAGCAATTGCCGAAATCGACGACGATGCCGAGGGCGGTGCGCTCGGCAACATCGATAGCGTCGCGAATGGTGTTCACGAACGACACGTCGGTGCGCATCGAAGGTTCGAAAGCGAGCTGCACGCCCTTGTCCCGGGCATAGCTGCCCGCCGGGCCGACGGCCCGCGCGAAAATGTCCAGCACCTCGTTCCAGGGAGCGAAAGTGGTCCGGCCCGGCGTGATGTAGATCGACCAGCCGTCATGCTTGGCGACGGCGTCGATCCAGCGCTGCAGCTCCATTCGCGTATCGTCCCAGCTTTCCGGGGCGCCGAGATCGAAACCGGCGGCGATGACCGTCGACACCCGAATGCCGGCATCGGCGAGGCGCGCCAGATTGCCGTCGATATCCTCGCCCAGCTTGGCGCCGATCAGTCCGGCCCAGCCGACGCCCAGCTCACGCCACAGGGCGAAATCCTGCTCGAAGCTCCAGCCGAATGAGCTCAGGGCGCTGACGGAAAGGCGGGGATGGGCCATGACTAGTCCATGCTCGCACAAGGCGCGATAATCGGGCAAGCTGTTTGGGGTCCGGGCAAGAACAGGGAGAGGATGGGCAATGCATCGCATCGGCACGAGCGAACGGCCCGATTTGCCGTTGGCAGTGGTAGTCGGCGCGGGGGCGCTGGGAATGGCGGTCGCCCGGCGGCTGGCGCTGGCGAACCGCGTGCTGCTGGCGGATGTCGACGGGGAAAGGGCGGAAGAATGCGCCGCCCGCATGCGCGACGAAGGATGCGATGCCTCGGCGACCGCCTGCGACATAACGTCCTCAGCCGACGTCGCCGCGCTCGCCGGGCAAGTGGCGAATCGGGGCGGTCTGGGCGTGCTTGCGCATGTCGCGGGCCTCTCGCCTTCGGCTGCCGGTTTCCGCTCGATCATCCGCGTCAACCTTGCGGGAGCCGCGCTGGTTGCCGAAGCCTTGCGGCCGCTCGCCCGGCAAGGCAGCGCCGCGGTGCTCGTCTCCTCGCTGGCCGCGCACAGTTTCCAGCCGTCGCCGGAAGCGGCATCGCTCCTGCGCGAGCCCACCTCCCCCGACCTGCCGGATCGGCTGGCAGCCGTCATGGGCGAAAGCGCGACGCCGCAACTCGCCTACCCGGTCTCCAAATGGGGCATGAACCTCTATTGCCGGATGCAGGCGGCAGCCTGGGGCGAAATGGGGGCGAGGATCGTTTCCATCTCGCCGGGGCTGATCGCAACGCCGATGGGCGCGCTCGAATTCGAAAAAAGCCCCGCCAAGCGCCAGATGTATGAAAAAACACCGCTGAAGCGCGAATGCACCATGCTGGAAATCGCCGACGCCGTCGAGTTCCTCGCCTCCCCGCGTGCCTCCTTCATCAGCGGGACCGACCTGCTGGTGGACGGCGGGCTGGCGGCGGCGCTGATGAGCTGAACCGCCCGCGACGGACAGGCCTAGAGCTGCACTTCCCCGGCCGCCGTATTGAACTGCGGATGGATCTCCTTCCACCGCGCGTACCACGCCTTGGTTTCCGCCATCAGTTCTTCCGAGGGTAGGCTGGGCTCCCACGTGTCGATCATGTGCTGGATCCTGTCGAGGACGGCGGTATCGAGGCCTTCCTGCTCGACCCGGTCGGCGAGCCCGGCTTCGCCGGCGCGGCGCAGGAATGCGGGCAACCGCTCGCGGACGGCGGCAATGGACCATTCGACCATCGGCCCGTTCGCATCCGGATCGTAGCCCCACACGATGTTGTGCTGCGTATCGTTCAATATGTAGTGGTAGTGGGGAAAGGCGTCGAAACAATCGAACCTGACGCACTCGCGCGACCGGTCGGCGGTGAAGACGTGGATGCTGATGCTGCGTTCGCCGGGGCGGCCCTCGCCATCGTCCAGCGCCCGCAATTCGACGGCAATGGTCACCGGCCCGGCTTCGAACCACCGGGCATGATGGGGCATGACCGGAAGCGGAAGGAACTTGTGGTGCGTGCCCCGCACCGCGCGCGTCGCCCGCTTCGGCTCCGCCTTGTCGATTACGTCAGACATCCCTTGCTCCCTTCCTGCAGCTTGCGGCACCCGGCGCGCCGGCCACGGACGACGTCACAAACGCGCCACCGCCGCCGCTACCACCGGCGACAGCGCGGCGGGGTCGTCAGCCTTGATCTGCTCGCGCATGCGCGGGTCCCAGAACTTGACGAGATGGTCGGCCGTTGCCGCGATCGCCTGCTCCTCCCCCAGCGCGGCGAAGTTGCGGGCGATCTGGTCCGCCATGTAGCGCAGGCGTTCGATATCCATCGCTATTCCGCCGGTTCGGCATCGGCGATGCGGCGGGACTGCGCGCTCAGTTCGGCGTAATCCTCCTGCCAGTCGCTCGGCCCGTTGGACGGCGTGACCTGCACTGCCGTCACCTTGTATTCCGGGCAATTGGTCGCCCAGTCGGAATATTCGGTGGTCACGACATTGGCCTGCGTCTCGGGGTGGTGGAAAGTCGTGTAGACGACCCCCGGCGCAACCCGGTCGGTAACCCTGGCGCGCAGGGTGGTTTCCCCGGTGCGCGATGCCAGCCGCACCCAGTCGCCATCGCATACGCCGCGATTCTCGGCATCGGTCGGGTGGATTTCGAGCAGGTCCTCCGGGTGCCACACGGTCTGGGCGGTGCGGCGCGTCTGCGCCCCGACATTGTATTGCGTCAGGATACGCCCGGTGGTGAGCAGCAGCGGATAGCGCGGCCCGGTCTTCTCGTCGGTGGGCACATAGTCGGTCACCACGAACTTGCCCTTCCCGCGCACGAAGCCGTCGACATGCATCACCGGAGAGCCGTCGGGGAACGCATCGTTGACCGGCCATTGCAGCGAGCCTTCCTGTTCCAGCCGGGCGAAGCTCACCCCCTTGAAGGTCGGCGTGAGCCGCGCGATCTCGTCCAGGATCTGCGAAGCGTGGGTGTAGTTCCAGTCGATGCCCATCGCCCGGGCCAGCGCCTGGGTGACTTCCCAGTCTTCAAGTCCGTTCGCCGGCTCCATCACCTTGCGCACCGGCTGGATACGCCGCTCGGCATTGGTGAAGGTCCCGTTCTTTTCCAGGAAGGTGGATCCGGGCAGGAAGACGTGGGCGTAGTTGGCGGTCTCGTTCAGGAACAGGTCGTGGACGATCACGCATTCCATCGCCGCCAGTCCCTCGGCGACGTGCTTCGTATTCGGATCGGACTGGAGGATGTCCTCGCCCTGAATGTAGACGCCCAGGAAACTGCCATCGAGCGCGGCGTCGATCATGTTGTTGATGCGAAGCCCCGGCTCGGAATCTAGGGTGACGCCCCAATCCTGCTCGAAGGCCGAGCGCACCGAAACATCGGAGATATGGCGATAGCCCGGCAATTCGTGCGGGAACGCGCCCATGTCGCAGGCGCCCTGCACATTGTTCTGGCCGCGCAACGGATTCACGCCAACGCCGGGCCGCCCGATATTGCCGGTCGCCATTGCCAGGTTGGCGATCGCCATCACCGCGGAAGATCCCTGGCTGTGCTCGGTCACGCCAAGCCCGTAGTAGATCGCACCATTGCCGCCGGTAGCATAAAGCCGCGCCGCGGCCCTGATCTCGCTGGCCGGCACGCCGGTGACCGGCTCCAGGAATTCCGGGCTGTGCCGCTCTTCCGACACGAAACGCACCCAGTCCTGATATTCGTCCCAGTCGCAGCGCTCCCGGATGAAGTCCTCATGCGCGAGGCCTTCGGTGACGGTGACATGGGCGAGCGCGGTCAACACGGCGACATTGGTGCCGGGCCGCAGCGCCAGATGGTGCGCCGCCTCGACATGGGGCGAATGAACGAGATCGGTGCGGCGCGGATCGACGACGATCAGCTTCGCCCCTTGCCGGACACGCTGCTTGATGCGGCTGGCGAAGACAGGATGCGCGTCGGGCGGGTTGGCGCCGATCACCATGATCACGTCCGCCTGGTCCACGCTGTCGAAATTCTGGGTGCCGGCGCTGGTGCCGAACGTCGTTTTCAGACCGTAGCCGGTGGGCGAATGGCAAACGCGCGCGCAATTGTCGATGTTGTTGGAACCGAAACCGGCACGCACCAGCTTCTGGACCAGGAACGTCTCTTCATTGGTACAGCGGCTGGAGGTGATCCCGCCAAGCGCGCGGGGGCCGTGCTTCTCCCTGATCGCGTTCAGCCGCCCGGCGGTGAAGGCCAGGGCCTCCTCCCAGCTCACCTCGCGCCACGGTTCGGTGACGCTCTGGCGGATCATCGGGGTCGTGATGCGGTCCTGGTGATTGGCATAACCCCAGGCAAACCGGCCTTTCACGCAGCTGTGGCCGTGATTGGCCTTGCCGTCCTTCCAGGGCACCATGCGGACCAGCTGCTCGCCTTTCAGTTCGGCTCGAAAGGCGCAGCCGACGCCGCAATAGGCGCAGGTGGTGACCACCGACCGTTCTGGCTTGCCCATCTGCTTGACCGATTTTTCCATCAGCGCCGAAGTCGGGCAGGCCTGGACGCAGGCCCCGCAGGAGACGCATTCGGAGGAGAGGAAGTTGTCCGATGGCTGCCCGGCGCTGATTTTCGAGGCAAAGCCGCGGCCGTCGACGGTCAGTGCCAGCGTGCCCTGCACCTCGTCGCAGGCGCGCACGCAGCGCGAGCAGACGATGCACTTGTCGGGCGCGAACAGGAAATAGGGGTTCGACAGGTCCGGCTTCGTGCCGAGGTGGTTTTCCCCTTCATAGCCGTAACGCACGTCGCGCAGGCCCACCGCCGCGGCCATGTCCTGCAGCTCGCAATCGTTGTTGGCGCTGCAGGTCAGGCAGTCGAGCGGGTGGTCGGAGATATAGAGCTCCATCACCCCCCGGCGCAGCTTCGCAAGGCGCTCGGTCTGCGTATGGACGACCATGCCGTCCTCGGCCAGGGTGGTGCAGCTCGACGGCGTCCCCTTCCTGCCTTCGATCTCGACAAGGCACAGCCGGCACGACCCGAAGCCCTGCAAGCTGTCGGTTGCGCACAGTTTCGGGATCGACCCTCCGGATTGCGACGCCGCGCGCATCACCGAAGTGCCGGCGGGCACGGTGATTTCGCGCCCGTCGATCGTCAGCGTGACGGACGTTCCGGACTGGACTTCGGGCGTGCCGAAGTCGGCCTGGCGCTCATAGCCCATGGCGTTTCTCCAACGCAGCGAGATCGGCTTGCGTATTGATGTTAGCAGATTTGGCGCCGAGTTTCACCGCCCTCGCGCCGATGGCCTCTGCGAATTGTTGCATGGAATGCCTGCCTTCACTGGTCAGGATCGCCTCGATCTGTTCCGCTGCGCTCGCCGGCCACAAGCCGACGACCGGCTGGTCGGCAAGATACGCAGGTGCCGGCAGTAGCAGGTCCGGCAGGCCGTCCGGAAGGTCGGCGGAATCCACGCCGCAGGTGAGCACCGCCTCGTAGTCCTCGTCGCGCGCGTGATGCAGCGCCGCCGCGATCCCCGCCAGCGGCCCCATCCCGGGCCGCGGCCAGTCCGGCAGGGTCGGCGCGGGCGCGGTCTCGCGGCCCACGACCACGACGTGCTCGCACCAGCCGGACAGGGCATCGACCGCGCGGGCCAGCAAGGTGCGCCCGCCCAGCTCGGCCAGCGCCTTGTCGCTGCCGAACCGTGACGACTGACCGCCCGCAAGGACCGCACCCAGAATCACCAGGGGCTCACTTCCCGAAGTCCTCCGGCCATTGCCTCAGCGCGCTCAGCACGGGAAACGGCGTAAAGCCGCCGAGCGCGCACAGAGAACCGTCGCGCATGGTCTCGCACAGGTCTTCCAGCAGCGCGACGTCGTCCTCGCGGCTGCGCCCGGACTTGGGCGCGTTGTGCATCTGCGCGAGCGTTTCCACCCGGTCGGCCTGCCTGCCGCCCGCCCGGATCCGGTCGACGATTTCCGCCCCGCGCGTCGAACCGAGCCGGCACGGCGTGCACTTGCCGCAGCTTTCCTCGGCGCAGAACTGCATGGCGAAGCGGGCCTGCCTGCCCATGTCCACCGTATCGTCGAACACCACGACGCCGCCGTGGCCGATCAGTGCATCGGCGGCGGCATAGGCTTCGTAGTCGAACGGCAGGTCGAACTTGTCAGGATGGATGTATGCGCCGAGCGGTCCGCCCACCTGCACGGACTTGACCGGCCGGCCGGACTGGGTGCCGCCGCCGATGTCCTCGATCAGTTCACGCAGCGAAATGCCGAACGGCACTTCGAACAAACCCCCGTGCCGGATGTTGCCCGCCAGCTGGATCGGCATTGTGCCTCTCGAACGGCCCGTTCCCAGGCTTTCGTAATGCGCGGCGCCGCCCTCGGCGAGGATATGCGACACGGCCGCCAGCGTGAGGACGTTGTTGACCACCGTCGGGCAGCCGAACAGACCCGATATGGCGGGCAGCGGCGGCTTCGCCCGCACTTCCCCGCGCCTGCCTTCCAGGCTGTTCAGCAGGGACGTCTCTTCGCCGCAGACATAGGCGCCTGCCCCCACGCGAAGCTCGATTTTAAAAGGCGAAACAATGTCTTGTGCCAAAGCTAAAGCCGACTCGAGCTTGGCGATCGCATGCGGATATTCGCTGCGCAGGTAGATGTAGCCCTGCCCTGCACCCACGGCGTGAGCGGCAATCGCCATGCCTTCGATCAGCTGGAACGGATCGCCTTCCATCAACATGCGGTCGGCGAAGGTGCCGCTGTCGCCTTCGTCGGCATTGCAGACGATATACTTGCGCGCGCCGGTCGCCGCCGCGACGGTCCGCCACTTGATGCCCGCCGGGAACCCTGCGCCGCCGCGCCCCCGCAGGCCCGATCGCACGACTTCCGATACCACCTGTTCGGGAGCCAGCGAACGAGCCCGCTTCAGGCCCTGCCAGCCACCGGTCGCTTCGTAGTCATCCAGGCTGAGCGGACGGGTCTTGCCGGCCCTTGCGAAAGTCAGGCGCTGCTGCAGGGCGATAAAGGGATGCTCGCCGGGCGGGCCGACGGCCTTGTCGCTGCTGCCGTCGAGAACGGCCGACACGTCGTCCGGGCCGACCGGACCGAACCCCTTGCCCTCGATCTCCACCAGCGGCTCGAGCCAGTGCATGCCCCAGCTCGATACGCGTTCCACGTCGCAGCCGGCCTGAGCAAAGGCCTCGGCCACTTCGTCCGCGCCGCAAGCCAGCGCGAGGGCATCGTCGGAGATCCTGACCTTCGTCATGCGGTCTCGATCAGCCTTACCAGCGCCGCCTCGTCGAGCCGCGCATGCACCCGGTCGCCCACGCGCGCGGCGGGCCCGGCGCTGCATAGGCCGAGGCAGTAGACGGTCTTGAGGCGCACGCGATCTCCGGCAGCCTGCCTGGCAGCGTCGGCGATCGCTTCCACCCCGCGCGCCTGGCAAGCCTCGGCGCGGCAAAGCTGCACTTCGGGGCGCGGATCGGGCGCATCGGTGAAATCGTGGTAGAAGCTGGCGACGCCGTGCACTTCGGCGCGTGTCAGGTTGAGCGCCCTGGCGACCGCGGCCTCGGCTTCTTCGTCGATGCAGCCGAATTGCGCCTGGACGTCGCGAAGGATCGGCAGCAACGGACCCTCGCGCGAAGCATGATGCGCGACGATCTCGCCAATGCGCTCAGCCTTGCTCACCGTTTCAACCGCTCCGCGTGCCAGGCGACATGCCCCGGCATGAAGGTGGAGATGAAGTAATAGGAATGGTCATAGCCTTCCTGCATCCGGATCGTGGCGGTCTGGCCGGCCTTCTCGCACGCCTGTTCCAGCAGATGCGTCTTGAGCTGCTCCTCGAGAAAGCCGTCCGCCGTTCCCTGATCGACCAGCAGATCCGGCAGGCGGGCGCCGTCCTCCATCATCGCGCAGGCATCGTAGTCGCGCCATGCCGTCCTGTCAGCACCGATATAGCCCGTCAGCGCCTTTTTGCCCCAGGGGCAGTTGAGCGGACTCACTATCGGCGCAAAAGCGCTGGTCGAGCGGAACCGCCCGGGATTGCGCAGGGCGATGGTGAGCGCGCCGTGCCCGCCCATGGAGTGGCCGGTGATGCCCTGCCGCTCCATATCGGCGGGAAACCGGGACGCGATCAGCCGGGGCAATTCTTCTTCGACATAGCTGCGCATCCGGTAATGCGTGGACCACGGCGCTTCGGTGGCATCGACATAGAAGCCCGCCCCCTTGCCGAAATCCCAGCCTTCGTCGTCGGGCACGCCGTCGCCGCGCGGGCTCGTGTCGGGCGCAACGAAGACAATGCCATGTTCAGCACAGGCAGCGCGATATTCGCCCTTCTCGGTGACATTGGCATGGGTGCAGGTCAGTCCGGACAGATACCACAGCACCGGCAGCCTGGCGCCAGCCTCGTGCGCGGGCACGAAGACCGAGAATGTCATGTCCGTTCCCGTCTCGGCCGATGCATGGGTGTAGACCCCCTGCACGCCGCCATGGCTGCGGTTTTCGGAGACGGTTTCCATCAATAGACGACGACGCTTCTGATGCTCTCGCCGGCATGCATGAGCTCGAAAGCCTTGTTGATCTCATCCAGCTTGAGGATGTGGGTGATCATCGGGTCGATCTCGATCTTCCCGTCCATGTACCAGTCGACGATCTTGGGCACGTCGGTCCGCCCCTTTGCCCCGCCGAACGCCGTGCCTTTCCAAACGCGGCCGGTCACCAGCTGGAAAGGACGAGTGCTGATCTCCTTTCCGGCTTCGGCAACGCCGATGATGACGCTCGTGCCCCAGCCGCGATGACAGCACTCAAGCGCCTGCCTCATGACATCCGTATTGCCGGTGCAGTCGAAGCTGTAATCGGCCCCGCCGTCGAGCATGTTGATCAGGGTCTCGACGACGTTCCCGACATCCCTGGGATTGACGAAGTCGGTCATGCCGAACTTGCGGCCCCATTCCTCCTTGCCCGGATTGATGTCGACACCGACGATGCGGCCCGCGCCGGCAAGCTTCGCGCCCTGGATGACGTTGAGGCCGATTCCGCCCAGCCCGAACACCACGACATTGTCGCCGGGCCTGACTTGCGCCGTGTTCACCACCGCGCCCACGCCGGTGGTCACGCCGCAGCCGACATAGCAGCTCGTCTGGAACGGTGCGTCCTCGCGGATCTTGGCGACGGCGATCTCGGGCAGCACCGTGAAGTTCGAAAAGGTGGAACAGCCCATGTAGTGGTAGATCGTCTCCCCCTTGTAGGAGAAACGGCTGGTGCCGTCCGGCATCACCCCCTGACCCTGCGTAGCGCGGATCGCGGTGCACAGGTTGGTCTTGCCCGACAGGCACGATTTACACTGCCTGCACTCCGGCGTGTAGAGCGGGATGACGTGGTCATCGGGCTTCACCGAAGTCACCCCGGGGCCGACTTCGCGAACAATGCCGGCGCCTTCGTGGCCCAGGATCGAGGGGAAGATGCCCTCCGAATCGAATCCGTCCAGGGTGTAGGCATCGGTGTGGCAAATGCCGGTGGCCTTGATCTCGACCAGCACCTCGCCCTCCTTCGGCCCCTCCAGATCGACTTCCACGATCTCAAGCGGCTTCTTTGCTTCGAAGGCAACGGCGGCGCGGGTCTTCATCGGGCGAATCCTTCCGGTTACTGCTGCCCTTGCTATAGCCCGGCGGCAGCCGTTGAAGGCAAGGGGTAATCTCTGCCGGATCGCGATCGCGCGAAGCTGAAACGGTCCCACACCTGAATCCGATTGCGCGAGCGCATTTCGATTGATAGGGGCCCCTTCCCTAGGCACCTGCCCCGGATGGCCCGATGGCGGAGTGGTGACGCAGCGGACTGCAAATCCGTATACGCCGGTTCGATTCCGGCTCGGGCCTCCAACTATTTTGCCAATGACAAGATATGGTTAGACAAGGGCAGCGCTTCAGCACTCTCGTCGTAATCCGTGATGCCGTGCAATTTTGGTGTTGTGACGGTCGGCAATGGCATTTCAATTGCCGAGATGGCCTTGCCGATGTGATCTCCCGAGAGATGAACATAACGCATCACCATCGCCAGTGTCTTATCTCTGCCACGACGCGCGCAAGCGGCCTCTTATCTCGAGGCGGGAGGTCGGATCTTGACTGGAAGTCCGCGCGAACGGCCATTTTCGGCGTCAGCGGGTAAATCCTTTGAAACAGGAGAGAGGCACTCAACCCGTTGCCCATTGCCGTGGCGAAGACATCCGACCCACCAGGTGGTAAACGCCGCCAATCAGTGCCCTGTCAGCGTGCGCATTCTCGCGCACCGTAACTTCGCATGAACATGTCCACTGCAGCGTGGATTCGCTTCTCGACCGACGCCGGATCTTGCTGGGTAGCGAAGCGCCGCTCAAGATCTCCCATTCCCTTGAACATGCTGGAAAGCTGGTCGGCCGCCAGAATCGGGTCGTCAATGTCGAGTTCGCCTCTGACGCTGGCGTTGCGCAGGAGGTCCGAAAGAGTTCGATGACAGCGCCTTGGTCCTGCCTCGAGAAAACACTCGCCGAGATGCGGTAAATGCTCGATTTCAGCCGCCAGCCGCCTTTCGAACTTGACCAGCTCCGGGCGCGAGAGGAAGGCATTCATTGCCATCCCGAACCGGACCAGCCTTTCAGCCAGCGGCCCTTTGCCGTCACCGTCCAGCAAAGGCGTGCGGATCTTTTCGCACTCTGCTTCGACCGCAGCGGCGAAAAGACCATCCTTGTCGTGGAAATGCTTGTAAACCGTAACCTTCGATACGCTGGCGTCGGCTGCAATCGCTTCAATTGTAGCACCAGTGTAGCCATGCTCGAAGAAGGCGCGGATTGCAGCGCTCAAGATTGCCTCGCGCTTCTTGGCATCACAGGGTCTTCCGCTGCGCCGCGGACAGTGTCTTGACAAAGTGAACGACTCCGTTCATTTAAACGCTCGCGTTCAGTAATATGTGCGCAAACATCCACCCTTGCAACCGCAGCCGAGTTCCGGAGCCCCGAGAGCATGATCTGGATAGCCATCAGGATGCTCACCGGAGACCGGCAGAAATTCTATGGGCTGGTCTTTGGCATCGCCTTTTCCACGCTTCTCATCACACAACAGCTGACGATCTTCATCAACCTGCTCGAGCGCGGCGCGACAGCCGTTTACGGCATATCGACTGCAGACGTCTGGGTGATGGACCCGGTCACGCGTTCGCAGGACGTCGTCTATCCGATGCCGTCCACCGCGCTCGACCAGGTCCGGTCCGTTCCGGGTGTCTCCTGGGCAGTACCGCATTTCAGGGCGGGCGCGGCTGTCCGCACGGAAGAAGGCGATCTGGAAGGTGTAACCGTGGTCGGCGTTGACGATTCCACGCTCATCGGCCTTCCGCGCAAGATGATCGAAGGCGACGTCTCAGCGCTTTCGCGCCCCGATAGTGTTTTTGTCGACGGCGTAGGCAGTCAGCGCCTGTTCCCGCCCGGCAAGGACCCGATCGGCAGCAGGCTTGAACTCAACGACCAGCGCGCGGTCGTGCGCGGCATCGTCGATGTCGATCCAAGCTTCACTAGCCAGGTCGTACTGTACACACGCTATTCGAATGCGCTCAACTACGTGCCGGGAACGCGCAACCGCATGAGCTTCGTGCTGGCTCGTTCCGACAACGGCCTCACTCCCAACGAACTGGCGGAGCGGATCGAGAAACGCACGGGCTTGAAAGCGCGCACGCGCGACGAGTTCGCACAGGACGGTATCGATTTCATCATCGAGAACACGGGGATACCGATCAATTTCGGTATCACGGTCGCCCTCGGGTTCATCGTCGGCATCGCGATCGTAGGCCTGACTTTCAGCCTGTTCATTCGCGACAACATAAAGCAGTTTGGCGCCCTAAAGGCGATCGGTGTCCACAACGGCAAGATTCGCGCAATGGTCGCGGTTCAGGCGGGGCTGGTGGGTTTGATCGGCTACGGCCTCGGCACCCTGATGGCGACGGCGTTCATCGCCTCGGGTGCAGCCAACAGCGCGGATTTCAAGGGATTCTACACACCCTGGCAGATCCCGGTGATCACCCTGATCGCAATCGCTGTTATCATTGCCATAACCGGCTGGCTTGCGTTGCGCACTGTCCTCAAGACCGAACCGGCGGCAGTGTTCAGATGAACGGCGTAATACCCCTTGCTACCGACGCCCCCGCTATCGCGATCTCGGACATCTCCCGCGATTTCATCACCGGTGGCCAGCCGATCAGGGTGCTTCACAACATCGATCTCGATGTCCAGGCGGGGGAACTCACTTACCTCGTCGGAGAGTCGGGATCGGGCAAGACGACGCTGATCTCGATTATCGCCGGGATACTCTATCCCACCGAAGGGGAGGTCAACGTTTTCGGGACGGACATTTACGGCTTGAACGATCGCAGTCTGGTCGAATTCCGGCTCAACACAATCGGCTTCATCTTCCAGCAGTACAACCTCATCCCGACGATTGACGCCGCGTCGAACGCCGCCGTGCCACTGATCGCGCAAGGCGTTGACCGACTGGAAGCGACCGAGCGGGCCACCGAGTTGCTCGACCGGCTGAACATGGCGGATCACGCGCGCAAACTGCCCAGCCAGCTCTCAGGCGGCCAGCAGCAGCGCGTGGCGATTGCCCGCGCGCTTGTTCACGAGCCGAGACTTGTCGTGTGCGACGAGCCGACCGCCGCGCTCGACGCGCGGTCTGGCCGGAGGGTGATGGACCTGTTGCGCGATGTCGGCGTTGCCGAGGATCGCTCTGTCATCATCGTTACCCACGACAACCGCGTGTTCGACCTCGCCGACCGTATCCTCGTGATGGAGGACGGACGCATCACTCACGACGGCACAGAGATGCCGGACCACCAGAGCTAGGGCAGACCATGGCACTATTCGAAAACCGTCCCAGCTTTTCGCGCACCGTCCTGCCTATCCTTGCGGTGGTGGGACTGATTATCGGCGCATACCTCGTCTTGTCCGGCGCGCCCGAAAGGGAGCTGGAAGAACCGGCCGAGACCCCGCCGCAGGCATCAGGCAACCTTGCCGATGCGCCGCGTGTCGCCGGCTCCGGGCTAGTTGAACCGTCGAGCGAGATCATCGAGATCGGCACGGCCATTTCCGGCATCGTCACGGATGTCGCGGTCAAGCCCGGCGATTACGTTTCGAAGGGACACCGGCTTTTCAGTGTCGATTCCCGGTCTATCCGTGCGCGTGTCACCGAGGCGGAAGCGGCGATCGCCCAGGCGCGCGCCGGGATTGCAGAAGCTCGCAGCGCAGAAGCGACCGCCGCCAGCCAGCTCGCGCTTTACCGAAGCGTTTCCGATCCGGCGGCCGTCTCTCGAGCGGAAGTCATCGCGGCCGAAGGCCAAGCCGCAGCCGCCCGTAGCCGCAGGCAGCTTGCCGAGGCACAATTGCAGGCGGCAAGAGCGTCGCGAAACAGTGCTAGCGTGGAATTGCAGCGTTCGATTGTCAGGGCCCCGATAACCGGCGAAATCCTGAGGGTCGACATCAGGCCGGGCGAAACAGTTCAGAATATCGGCCCGTCGGGCGCGAGCTCGGATCCCTATATCCGCATGGGAGAGACGAAACCGCTGCATATCCGCATCGATATAGACGAGGATGACGCAGGGCACGTGAAGCTGGGTGCTCAGGCGCTGGTCAGTCCACGCGGCGCGGCAAGCCGGCAAGTCAAGGCCAAGTTCGTGCGCGCCGAACCGTTGGTTGTTCCGAAGCGCTCGCTCACCAACACAGCAGCCGAGCGCGTCGACGTGCGGGTGCTGCAGCTGATCTACGAGCTCCCCGAAACCGATGGATTGTTCTGGATCGGGCAGCAAGTCGATGCCTTCATTCCGGCACGAGCGAAACCGCGGAGCACCAGCTGATGCGCGTTGGCAACGTTTCCTTGGCGGCCGTGGTGCTGCTGGCCGGATGCGCCGGCGGGCCAGCGGAGATGCCCACGGCTTCCGATGTCACGCTGCCGTCTGCATTCACGTTTGCGCCCGAAGAGAACGCGCAGGCGCAGATTGCCAATCTGCTTCCCAACAGCGATCCAGCGTTTCAATCCCTATCGAACAGGGCGGTCAAAGATGCACCGGTGCTGACCGAAGCACTTGCGCGCGTCGAAGCGGCACGCGCTTCGGCACGACGTGCCGGGAGCGAGCGACTGCCGTCCATCAACGCAGGAGCAACGGTAGAATACGCTGAAACCAATCCCCGGCAATTCGGCAACGCCGGAACCCTTATCGATACCAGTCGCACATCGTATGGCGCGAATGTCACTGCGAGTTGGGACGCAGATCTGTTTGGCCGGCTGCGAGCAAGCGAACTGGCCGCGAAAGCCCGGCTCGATGCGACCGGCGGCGATGCAGCGGCGGTGAGGCTTGCGCTCGTTTCCGAAATCGCAGCGGCTGTCATCGACTGGCGGACGCTTGCCGCGCGCCGGACAAGTCTGGAAGGAGACGTCAAGGCCGCCGAAGCAATCTCCCGCCTGGCGAGCGTTCGCGAAGAGGCCGGGATCGCTCCAGGCTTCGATCGTGTCCGCGCAGATGCAGCAGCTTCTGCCTCACGCAGCAGGCTGGCGCTGCTCGAAAGCGAGCGTGCCAACCTGATTGGAAGACTCGTGACTTTGACGGCGCGGCCAGCAAGCGAAGTTGTGGCTGTGCTGGAAACGCCTGCGGACATGGCTCCGACACTTAGCTCTGCGCCGGCGGCTCTGCCTTCGCTCCTCTTGGCGAACCGCCCCGATGTACAGGCCGCTGCGGCACGCTTGCGCGCCGCCGATGCGCAGCTTGCCGCGACGGCGGCGCAGCGGTTTCCGCGCCTAACACTGTCAGGCACGCTTGGGCTTCTCGCATTCGATCTCGATGATCTGTTCGACAGGGACTCCCGGGTCGACAGCATCGGCGGCAGCCTGACTGGCCCCTTGCTCGATTTCGGGCGTATCGCTGCAGAGATCGACGAGGCAGAAGCAGATACCGTGGGGGCGTTCGCCTCCTATCGCGGAGCGGTGTTTTCGGCGCTCGGTGAGACTGAAGCCGCATACCTGAGCGTGGAAGCTGCCGACCGGCAAGCTGTTGCTGCGACCCGTGAGGCAGAACAGGCGGCACGGGCAGCCCGTCTTTCCGAGGTGCGCTTTCGCGCCGGCTTGTCTGATTTCCTCACCGTCCTTGAAGCACGGCGCGCCGCCGATGCATCAGGAGAACGCGCGGCGATTGCCGCCGGCCAGGCGCGGCGTGCCCGTATACTTCTCTGGCAAGCGCTGGGAGGGGTATCCTTCGATAGTATTGCAGAGGCTGAGGGCTGAAGTGATGGCTTACTTTCAGTGCCCCGACATTGTGATTCCGAGACGGCAATGACCAATCTGTCTGGAGCTAGAGTTATAACGATTGGGGATGTCCCTCTCGTCGGTTAGTTGGTCCCTCGATTTGCACGTAGAGGCAATGCTGGCGGCTGGAGCGTCGAAACGTCCGCGATTGGGCCGTTAGCGGAAGGTCCGCTCCAAGGAGCGAATTGCTGAAAAGCGGACGTCGGAGTCTTCGAACGTTGCGTCGCCTCGCGGTGTCTTCCCACCGATCAGGGGGGTGAACTGACCACGATGACCTGCGGTGATCAGCCGTGCCCGGAACATCCGAGGGAACGGCGGATTCTAACAGGAGCGCTATCCTGCACGCAGCATTGTTCAGAGCCTTCGCAAGCTTCCGGCCGCCATGCACAAATCCCTACCCGGGCAACTCCGACGAAGCGATTTGCCCGGAAACCTCCTTCTCCTGGCCGCTGTCCGCCGCATCAGGCGAAGGTGAACGCCGCGCCCGGATCGCCTTCTCCGAATGTGGCCGACATTGCAGGGATGATCCCGTCGAGCACCGTGTCTTCACGCGCATTGACGTTCTGGATGCGCTCGTCGAATTCCTGCGAGGTTTCCGGCATATCGAAGGCCAGCTCCGGCGTGCCGAATTCCGCACCGAGATAGTCGGCCAGCGCCTGCTGCTCTCCCAGCGCGTCACCGGTGAACTGGTCCAGATCTACGACGATATTGCCCGGGTCCTCCGTTGTCGGAGAGTCCACAGTGCCGATTGCCTCCGACAATGTGCCGTCCGCCTGGATGTAGCGGAAGTTGCTGCCGTTTTCGGCGATCTGCGTGCCGTCGCCGTCGTTGCCGGCAATGAAGTCCAGCGTCACCATGGTGATGGTCGCTGGTGCTCCACCCACAACCGCGCCATCATCGACCAGCGCTGTCTTGTTGCCGTTGCCGTCAACCAGGGCCACGTCGACCACCCGGCTGCCCTGCGGCAAGTCGGGATCATAGCTCACATCCAGCCCGCTGATCTGGCCGAAGCCGCCATTGCCGGCCTGAAACACGTTCGGGCTGTTGAGGATGTTGAGCAGACCCTCCGGCGTCGTATCGAAAACCACCAGTCCGTTGTTGAACGCCAACGTGGCACCGACATCCAGTTCGGTCACGACGCCGCCTTCGTTCGGGCCGAAGACGACGTTGCTGCCGGTGCCAGTGACCGAACCGATCTCCGCCCGGATACCGCCGCCGTTCTTGAACGATACGACCACAGCGTCGTCATCGAAGCCGAGCGCCTGGCGCGCCGCATAGGCGTTGGCGTCCGCGGTAAGGTTGCCCAGATTAGTCTCTTCGCTGCGGACGAACGCCCGCTCGCCTTGCAGGTAGACGTCGCTGTAGCCGTAAACGTTGCTGCCCTGGTCCTCCAGAACCTGGTTCACGGCTTCGATCAGGTCCTGGACGGCATCGCCGCGGGTTCCGTCGGCAAAGGCCGTATCGGCCAGATTCTCGACCGACGAGTTCCATGCCTCGGCAACGTTCTCCGCCGTCGACGCATAGGCACCGTTGATCGACGGATCGAGGCTTTCGAGGATGATGTTCCCATCGGCATCGAATTTGACAACGAGACGGCCGAGATAGGTGTACTCGTTATCGGTATTGACGATCAGCGTGGTCCCGCCGTCGGCGCCCTGCGTGACGATCGGGTAGTCGCCTTCGCTTACCGCCTGGTGGCCGGCGAATGCTACGAGATCGTCATCATCGTCTGCCAGCCGCGTGTTCGAGCCGGCGGCCAGGATGATGTCGACACCTTCGAGCAAGGGCGCAAGCTCCTGTTCGAGCTCGATCTGCTGCAGGTGGCTCATCACGATGATCTTGTTGACTCCCTGCGCGATGAGATCGTCGATATAGGGCTGCAGCTGGCTGGCGAGCAGCTCCATGTCGTTCGCGTCGGTGCCCTTGACGTCGGTGGCGCCAAGCGAAGTGATCGTCGCCAGCACCTGGGTGGTTGCGCCGACGAGACCGATCAGTTCGCCGTTCTCCTCGATCACCGCCGAAGGCACGATCGTGTTGGCAAGGTCGGCGGCATTTTCGAGATCGGCATCGCCGATCGTTTCCTGGAACAGCGGGTTGAGCGACGTGTCGTTCGAGAAATCGAGGTTGGCCGACAGATAGGGGAACAGCGTTCCTGCATACTCGTCAGAAGCGGCAATGGCGCTGGCGAATACGCCGCTTCCCTTGTCGAACTCGTGGTTGCCGATGGTCGAGGCCTGCACGCCGATCGCATTGTGGATGGCGATGTCGACCTTCGGGCCCCCGTCGAAGCCCAGCGCCGCTTCGATGCTGTCACCGTTCTGTGCGGTAAAGAACAGCCCCGGAATGTAGTTGTCGCCGCCGGCCAGCGTGATCGAATTGACATAGTCGTCTTCGAACGCGTCGACGAGCGCGGCCAGATTGGGTGCGGTCTCGACCGCCAGGCTCTTGGCCTCGCCATCCGCCAGGTGCAGAAGCTGCAGCGTGAAGGTCTCGCCGTCGGTGATTTCGAAAGCGGTCAGCGTTTCCGATTCCTCGTTGGCAACGAGCAGCAAGGCTTCGCCGGACGGGCTGTCCGCTTCGTTCACGTAAACGAGGCCTTCGGGGCTAACATCTTCGAGGCTGCGGACGTACTGGACGAAGGTGACGTCCGTGGGATCGGTGACGTCATAGACCATCACCCCGCCGCCGCCGCGTTCCAGCGCAACGAACGCAAGCACCGAATCGCCGAACACGCCGGTGGTGATGCCTTCCGGTTCGGGCCCCTTGTTGTCGGAGCGGCCGTCGTCGAACAGACCGGTATTGGTGTCTTCGTCGTACAGGCCGCCCAGCGCGACGAACTGCTCGATATGCGAGCCGCTGTCGAAGACGATGGTGCCGTCCGAGCTCAGGATCGAGAAGGAGCGTGCGCCATAGGCCAGCAACTGGTCGACATCGCCGTCACCGTCACTGTCGCCGTCATTTCCCGGCGCCTGCGAGACGTTGAGCCGGCCGAGCGCGAAGTCGTCCTGCAGGGCCGCCGCATCGGGGAAGGCAGTCGGGTCGAGCGTAAGGTCTGCCACGCGGGTCGCCTCCTCGAAGCCGTCGAGGAAGCCGGGCAGGAAGTCGTCGCGGTCGTCGCCTTCGTTGGCGATGACATAATAGGTCTGGCCATCCGCGCCGGTGAAGGAGGCGATGGAGTCGGGCATGAACTGGCCGAACACCGGATTGTCGGTACCAAGGCCGATCGCCTCGTCTTCATCGGAAAAGTCCGCCGGCAGGCCGTCGAAGCTCTTGAGGCCAAGCGCCTTCACATCGGTGACCGTTGCGGTGGCTATATCGATCATGGCGACCGCATTGTTTTCCTGCAGGGTGACGATCGCTGTCGTGCCGTCCGGGGAGATGGCGATGTATTCCGGTTCCAGATCCTGGGCGACAGTGGTACTCTCGAAGCCTTCCTCCCCGGCGAACAGGCGCACGCCCTCTGTCTTCAGTGCGTCGATCTGATTGTTGAACGCGTCGAAGCCGGCGGTCTGGACGGTCGCACCGCCGATGCCGCCCGAAAGGTCGATGATGCTTACCGAACCGACAGGATCGGTTCCATCCTCGGCCAGTTCGGCTTCATTGGCGACAAGCACCTTGCTGCCGTCCGGAGTGAACGTCACCATGTCGGGAAGCGAGCCGACATCGACATCGCCGAGGATCGAATTGGCGTCGACCGTGCCGTCGGCATCGAGGAAATAGACCTTGCCGGGCATGGTCTTGTCGTCAGCGACGACGGCGACCGCGACAATACCGTTGGCGACAGCAACGCTGGTGATGTTGTTGGTGCCGACTTCGATGGTCCCCAGCAGCGTCATGGACAGGTCGTCACCAATTTCGACAACCTGGATGCCACCCGAGCCGGTAATGAAGATGCGGCCGCTTTCGCTATCGAACGCGCTGATTTCCGCACCATCGAGAGCGATCGTCGAGGACTGGCCGAAATTGATCGCCGCGCTCTGTTCCAGATCCAGCCGGTTGTCGACCGAGACGCCGGAAAATGCCCCGGCGGCATAACCATCGGCGCCCTGCAATCCGGTGCCAAGGAAGGAAACGGTGACCGCGCCATCTTCGGCCAGCGGCGCGTCGAGGTGAAGGACGACACGGTTGCCGACGACTTCCACTTCGCTGAGCGGCTGATCGCCACCCTGATCGACTGTGAAGTTGACGACCGCCGGCGCGACTTCGGGGACATCCAGCGGCCGGTCGAAATAAAGCGTCACGATGTCGCCCAAACCGTCGATGGACGTGTTGACCAGTTGCGGCCCTTCGACGACCTCGATGTCGAGCCCGGACGATGCCGCGCTCGAATTGCCGGCGGCGTCCGTCGCGACCGCCGTGATCGTGTGCATCCCTTGCGCCAGCGAGACGTCGACGCTGAAGCTGCCGTCGCTGCCGGCCATCGCCGTGCCGAGGCTGGCTGATCCATCGAACAGTTCGACCGTGCTGTCGGCTTCGGCAGAGCCGCTGATGGTCAGGCCGGAGGTAACTGCTGTGACGTTGTCATCGTTGGCGGGGCCGGTGTCGTCGGCTGCGGCGAGGTCGAGCCCGGAGGGAGCCGCAGGCGCGCTATCGTCGACGGTGATTTCCAGCGCGGCCGAAGCGTCCCCGGTATTTCCCGCCGCGTCGGTCGCGGTTGCCGTGATCGAATGGACGCCGCTGGAAAGGCTGACATCCAGAGAAAATGCGCCATCGCTTCCGGCAGTGGCGGTGCCCAGGCTGGTCTCGCCATCGAAGAGTTCGACGGTCGCATCGGCTTCGGCGGAACCTCTGATAGTCAGGCCCGAGGTGCTGCTGGTGAGATTGTCGCTATTGGATGCGCCGGTGTCGTCATCCGCCGCCAGATCAAGGCCGGTCGGCGCATCCGGCGCGGTCGTATCGCCACCATCGCCATCTTCGTTATTGTCGTCGTCATCGCTGATCAGAATGACCGTCCCGACAACCGCAGCGACGCCGAGCGTGCCCCACAACAGGAGGTCCGAGCCGCCGAAGAAGTTGCCGCCATAGCTGTCGTCGCCGCCCTGCGCCAGATAGCCGTAGGTGACTGCCGCTTCGCCGTATCCCGAATAATTGCCCAGCGCTTCGACCAGTCCGGCGAATTCGCCCGGATTCGTCAGGCCGGCAAGCATCGCTTCGGCGTCGGCCCAGGTTTCGGCCGTTTCGGCCGCCATGAGGTCCTCGCTGTCCTCGTCCACGCCGCGGTCGAGCTCGGCCGGATGCTGCTCGCCATCGGAAAGGGGGAGCTTCCTGCCGCTGTCCTTGTCGATCACTTCAACCACCGCGCCTGCCGGAATCTCCAATTTGGATGGGACGGCAGGCAGAACCTTGGTGATTACCTTGCTGCCATCGGCTGAGACGATCCGAACAATAACGGCCATTGAATGAGTCCCCCTAACAAAGGCGCAGGCCGGAAAAACCGAATCCCGACCGCGCAGACGGGGAACAGTGCAACTCTAGCATTTCAATGAAGTGGCCGTTCGAGGACAGTTGGGTTTCAAATTTATTTCGCTCTAAGGTCTTTAGTGCGTCTATTTCGTGTCAGTCGCCACAATCATCTGCTGCGCATCCGAGCCACGGATGGACAGCTCGCCAGTCCGTGTCGCTTTCAGTCCCGCCGGCGCAAATGAACTATCTGCCTGGAGGATTTGCGTGCCCAGTCCCTCGACGCTGCGATCCTCGGTCAGGACGCCGAGTTGTGTGGACCTGGCGAAGTCCGTGCGGCTTGTGTCGTAGCTGAATCCGACTGCCAGCCGGTTCATTCCACCAGCCGTGCAAGAATACGGTTTCCTCCAACTACGCTCGCATCACCGTTATGGCCCTGTCGGATTCCGGTGCGACCGACCCGGCTACTGGCGATCCAACCACCTTGTTCACAGGTTCTGAAAGGCCGGTCACCATTCAGGGTGTGGACAGCACTGGAAACTATCGGCCGATGCCGGGCCTTACACTGACGTTTGGCGCCGAAAATACCGGTTCGACTTCGAGGAAGGCATGCCCTGCCCGATCAAGTACGCGATCACGCCGCCGAAACCTAACCGCCCTGAACGCTACAATCGCCGCAGAGGCCCAGCACTTCAATGATAGGGCGGCTCGGTACAAAACCATTCTTCGTGGCTGCCTGGCGAACCGTCCGGGCGGTCTTGTCATCGTCCATATGCTGCGTCCTGCCGCAATCCCTGCAAATCAGGAACATGCAGTCGTGGATGCAGCCGGGATGGATATTGGCCAGAAAGGCATTCCGGCTTTCCACTCTGAGCGCGAGATTGCGCGCAACGAACAGGTCCAGAATCCGGTAGACGCTATTGGGGGCAATGCGGCGGCCCATAACACCGCTCATCCGCTCTGCCACATCATAGGCGCTAAGCGGCTGGCCTGAGGCGGCGAGAACCTTGAAGACCTTCTCCCGCATGTCGGTCCACTGCTCGCCATCCGCGATCAGCACCATACGAGCGGCCTCGACAAGCGCCGCGTCATCAAGCGCAACGTGAGTGTGATCAGCGTCGGCCATGATGCACTATGAACCCGCGCAAACGAAGCCACAAGGTCATCTCGGAAGTGAAACGTGCGAACCTCATCTGGCTAATGCCCATCAGACACGGGGCGAGCGTCTCCAACGCCCATTTCGCGCAGGAGCCGCTGCGCGCCATCGACCTTGTCCATGGTCCACAGCATGAAACGGCTGTCGACATGGATCGTCCGATTGCGCTCCGGAACAAAGGCCCAGTCGGAAATCACCCCGTCGAGCGTACCGTCGAAAGCAAGGCCCACGAGCTCACCGCGCGCATTGAGCGTTGCCGAACCGGAATTGCCGTTGGTGATATCCACGGTGGAAAGGAAATCGACAGGCAAGGTGCCAAGATCGGGCGATGCGTGAGGGCCATAGTCTTTCGCGCGGATAGCGGCGACGGCTTCATCGGGCGCGTCGAACTCGCCCTTGCCGGTGTGTTTGGCGAGCAGCCCTTCGGCCGTCGTGAACGGCGTCCATATTTCGCCGTCGCGGCTGCGGCCCGCAACCTTGCCCCAGGTGAGGCGCAGCGACCCGTTGGCGTCGGGATAGACTGGCTCGCCCTTTGACTTCCGGTAGGCGTGCAATCCCTTCATATAGGTTGAGCGAGCCGCATGCGTGCGCCCTGCTCGTTCCTTTTCTTCCAGTTCAGCAGCGATGTCGCCGGGATAGAGTGCAACCGCGAGCTTGATGAACGGATCGTCGGACGCCTCGAATGCAGCGGCGGGCTCGTCCAGCCAGCGAAGCCGGGTGGCGGTATCGCCCAGCTTCGTGTCGGCGTAGAGCCGGTCGAGGCCAATCGCCGCCAGCAGCGCTTCGAATGCCGCGTCCCTGTCCTCTGCCGGAAGCTGGCGATATTCGTCGAGCGCCGCTTCGAAGAGTTCACGATCGACATGGGACAGAAAACGCCGCTCGACCTGAGCCAGGCGGTCGGCAATCAGTTTGCGGTCGCGTTTCTGATAACCGCTTTCGCGCCTGGCGTCGGGTTTGTCCTGCTCCTTTGCCCAGCGGTAGAGAAGGCGCGCCGAACCCAGCAGCTGGGCCCGGTTCAAGAGCGACTGACGCAGGCCTTTGAGCGACGCAGCGTTGTATTCGGCGGCGACCGCGTCCAACGCGTCGATTGCCGCGCTATACCGCTCCTGCCTTGCGGGATCGGCCCCTACCCAGTCACGATAGGCTTCCTCCTCCGCCTGTTTGCGCGCGTCGAGCCCAATCGCATCCGCACCCGCGAGATCGCCCGCCAGCTTCTTCTCGTAATTCTCCGCACCCTGAAGGATAGAGGCGTAGCGGATCTGCGCTTCGCGATCACCCGCCGTGGCCCGTTTGAGCTGTGCGGCATAGTCGGTGAGCAGCCGCTGCCAGAGCGGTTCGTACTGCGCGAAGTTGAACCGGACTTCGGCGGCCGTGCGCAGGCGCCTCGTGGTTCCGGGAAAGCCGGCGACCATCACGAAATCGCCTTCCTTCACGCCCTTGCCGGCGATTCTCAGCCAGCTCTTCGGGCGGTAGGGTACATTGTCCTTCGCGTAGGTCCGGGACGAGCCGTCCGGCGCGACATAAGCACGGTAGAATCCGAAATCGCCGGTGTGGCGCGGCCACATCCAGTTGTCAGTATCGCCACCAAAACTGCCGATACCAAGCGCGGGCGCATATACGAGGCGGACGTCGAGCACTTCGAGCTGCTGCTGGAGAAAATAGGAAGCGCCGCCATAATAGGGGCGCACGTCGCAGCGCCGGTTGGGCTGCTTCTCGCATCTCGTGATCAGCGCCTTGCGGTTGGCATCGAGCCGTTCGTAGCGATCAAGGCCGCCGAGCTTCGACGTCACGCCTTTCAGCATTGCTGCCGTCACATCGCGCAGATCCTCGATGACATAGACGCGAGTGCCCGGCGCGGCGGGCAATTCATCGCCTCGTCCTTCCGCCAGAAATCCGTCTGTGAGGTAATCGCGCTTCGCTTCGCTGTTGTATTGCAGCGACCCGACAACGCAGTGGTGGTTGGTCACAACCAGTCCTACGGGGCTCACGAAGGATGCAGAGCAGCCGCCCAGTGAAACGATCGCGTTGAGTGGAGCGGCATCGAGGCGCGAAAGCCCTGCCGGATCGAGTTCGAGCCCGTCCTCGCGCATCGCCGCACCGATCTCGTCGCTCTGGCCCGGCATCCACATGCCCTCTTCGGCTGCTGCCGGCATCGCATACAAGAGAAGAGCCGCAACCGCGCAGTGCGGAGCAACGCCAGTTCTGACGGCCAGGCGGATCATGTAACGTTACCTCCCAAACGCGCGGAAAGCACATCATCCGCCGGAACCGGGTCGATAACAAGCACGAGTCGTCGTTCTCCGGAGGCGCCGAGCGGAGGGGAGCGATGGAGGGTACGGCCAGAAGGTTTCATCCTGCGGCAACCCCCGTCCCGCCCCCCTCCCTGCACGGTATTGATATGTTATAACATACTCTATAAGGGACTGGCGAGCTCAAGGAAGGAAACCAGGTGACTCGGTTCAGGTATCTCATTCTGGCCGGCAGCATGTTGTCGGCCCCGGCCATGGCTCAGGACGGAACCGCCCGTCACGAGCACGAATCCTCGGCGGTCCATGTCCTGACTGGACGCGACATCATCGTGACCGCCGACTATGTTGATCGGCTAGATGTGATCGGCGGACAGTCGGTGGTAACCGGCGACGATCTTGTGCGCGACCTGCGCGGCCAGATCGGTGATACGCTGACCAACCAGCCCGGTGTTTCCGCAACTTCGTTTACGCCGGGCGCGTCGCGCCCGGTCCTGCGCGGCTTCCAGGGCGAGCGGATTCGCGTGTTGACCGATGGTCTGGGTTCGCTCGACGTCTCCAATACTTCGACCGACCACGGCGTGACGATCGACCCGCTGACAGCCGAACGGATAGAAGTGCTGCGCGGACCGGCAGTGCTGCTGTTCGGCAGTCAGGCGATCGGCGGTGCGGTCAACGTGATCGACCGCCGCATTCCCCGCAATGTGCCCGAGAACGGCTTCCATATCGATGCACAGGCCGGCTACGGCACCGCGGCCGATGACGCCAGTTTCGGCGCGGCAGCCGACTTCACGCTCGCACCGAGTATCGTTGCGCATATCGACGGCAGTTATCGACATTCGAAGGACCTGAGAGTCGGCGGCTACGTGCTTTCTCCGGCGCTGCGCGCCGAACAGCTGGAAATCGCTGAGGAGGAATTCGAGGAAGGCCATATCGAGGAAGCCGAAGAGGCGCAGGAACTCGCCGAGCTTCACGGCCGCGTGCCGAACAGCGGCGTCGAAACCTATACCCTCGGCGGCGGCCTTGCCCTGATCAATGATGGCGGCAGCCTCGGTTTCTCCTTCGGTTACTATGACAGCGACTACGGCGTGCCTTCCCGTCCGGGTGCGGAACATCACCACGACGAGGAGGGGGAAGATCACGACGAGGATCACGAAGACGAGCACGAAGAGGAAGGGCATGATCACGGCGACGTGCCTGTCTCCATCGGCATGAGGCAGTGGCGCGCCGATGTTCGCGCCCAGATCAACACCAGCGGCGGCTTTCTCGATTCTGTTCGCATGCGGCTGGGCTATGCCGACTACAAGCACACCGAGTTCGAGGGCGACGAGGTTGGCACCGTGTTCCGCTCCGATGCTCTTGAAGGCCGGCTGGAGCTGGTCCAGGCCGATCGCGACGGATGGCGCGGCGTAACCGGAGTTCAGGCCTTCGTGCGTGACTTCGAGGCCATCGGCGCCGAGGCCTTCGTGCCGCCGAACAAGACATCGCAGACTGGTGTCTTCACGTTGCAGGAATTCGAGCTTGGAATGCTCGGCCTCGAACTTGCCGCACGCTATGAACACACCGATGTGAGTTCCAACGCGGTCAAGGCCGAGATCGAGCATGACGCGCCAACGGTTGCCGTCGACCGCTCGTTCGACGCGTTTTCCGGCGCGATCGGCCTGTCCTACGATGTTGCGCCCTACGTCCGGATCGGCGTGACCGGATCGCGCGCGGCGCGGGCTCCCTCCGCCGAGGAACTGTTCTCCAATGGCCCGCACATCGCGACACAGGCCTACGAGGTCGGCAATCCCGACTTCAAAGCTGAAAAGAGCTGGGGGCTGGAAGGTTACATTCGCGGAGAAGCCGGCCCCCTGCGCTTCAGTCTGAGCGGCTATGCCCAGTGGTTCGACGATTACATCTATGAAGTTGCGACCGGAGCGGAGGAAGACGAGCTTCCCGTCTACCAGTTCCTCCAGGCCGATGCCCGCTACTTCGGTCTGGAAGGCGAGGTCGAAGCACGGCTTCTTGATACCGAGGCGCTGGGGCTTACCGGCAAACTCGTTGCCGACTATGTGGATGCGAAGATCACGGGAGGCGGCGGCAATGTCCCGCGCATCCCGCCGCTACGCCTTCGCGGCGGCCTCTCGGCTGATGCCGGCGCCGTCGGGGGAGGCGTCGAAGTCGAGCATGTCTTCAAGCAGGACGATGTCGCGTCATTCGAAACCGCGACGGACAGCTTCACGCTGGTCAATGCCTCGCTGCGCTGGCACCCTCTCGGGGCGGAAGACGAAACGGTCATCGTGCTGTCGGCCAACAACATCTTCGATGTCGATGCGCGGCGTCATGCTAGCTTCACGAAGGATTTTGTGCCGCTCGCGGGACGGGACGTGCGCATCAGTGCACGGTTGAGCTTCTGAAGCTGGAAGCAACCAGCAGGATCCTTCCGGTTTGCTCAATCGACAAGCCGATGCGTAGACCTGGTGCGGTCGAGAAGCTTGTCGAAGGGATAACTGTACGATGCGCTGTGCGCAGCGCGCGAGTTTCATGGCGGCAAGGCGCTCGTTGTCGTGGATGTCGAACGCAATCCGATCGACTGCGACAGGCCGCACCTAACTCGAAGGTTTCCATCAGGTCCGATTTGATCACTGGCCCATACGCTGGCTCTATTTCATCGCCGGGCTGTCCGGCTGCATCCTGATCGGCACGGGCTTCCTTTTCTGGACCGCGTCCCGGAAGCGCAAGGATGCTGCTCAGCCCTTCAAGGTCAGGCTGGTCGATACGATGGCCGTCGGTTTGACAACCGGCCTCGTCGTGGCGACCGGCGCCTTCCTCGTCGCCAACCGACTCCTGCCCGTTCACGCCGCGGCCTTCGGCATCGACCGCGCCGGGCTGGAAGTCCGGTGCTTCTTTTATATCTGGCTGGCGACCTTCGCGCATGCCGCCTTGCGCAAGCAGCGCGCTTGGATTGAGCAGTGCTGGGCGATCATGGTGCTGTCCGTGTCGGCCGCCGCCCTTAACTGGCTAACGACAGGCGATCACCCGCTTGCCGCGATCGGCAAGGGAATGGACCCGGTCGCCGGCGTGGACGCAACGTTGATCGCCACGGCGCTGATCGCCCTGCTCGCGGCACGGCGCCTCGCCCGCAACCTGCGCGATGGGACCGACAAAGGAGACCTACCGCTCTCGCGCGGCGCAGCCGAAGCTCCGCCCCTCGTCGCCACCCAAGCCGCATCGGACTAGCACCGATGGCATCACCCCTCCTCCTCGGCATTGCCACGCTGCTCTCGTTCGCTGGCTGCACCCTGCTCGGGCTCAGCCAGCAGAAGCATATCGCCACCGTCTTCGGAAGGGGTGCCCTGCCCCCGCTCGGTAACGCCACGGCGGTTGTGGGCTGGACGCTGCTTGGCGCCGCCCTGATACCTGCCCTGCTGGGAGATCGTCCCGGATTTGCCGTGCTCTTTTGGCTACTGTCGATGGGAGGCTCGGCGTTGCTGGTCGTGCTGTTGCTTGCCTTCAGGCCCCGGTGGCTGAAAGGCGCAAGATTGCCCTTCGGTCGCGAATGATTGCAGGTGGATCGCAAGCTGCGATCCGGCGGCGGACCACAACCTGAAGAAGATTGCGCAATTGGATCAGATTGTTGTCGGACTCCATCGCGCAGTGTCCCTCAAGTGCTTGTTAGGGCACTCCAATTCCAATAATGACGCTTCGTTTCCTGTTTTTGCCGCCAACCACACTCCGGTGCAAACGGGCCACCCCGAAGACCTGGCGGAACTCGCGCAATTCCGGGCCATTCGGCGAGTTCCGACGTCCGGGAACCGTCGTTGCCGAGACGCAGACTTGCTCCGATATCGACCACTATTGTGCAGAGCCTCGGTTGCGAGTTCTGCATCGACGGAATTGACCTGGACCCGGTCTCTGCTCTCACGAGTGGTTGGAGCAGCATGCTCACGTGAACGGCAGCTCCCGTCGACATCTCGGACGTTCGAGCAGGAATATCGAACGCCGGAATGCAGCTATTCGTTCAGCTGTCCATCGGAACCCTTCCCGCCGAAGCGGGAAGGCCGGCTGTGCAGCCGCTCGCGCGCCTGGCGCATCTCGCGCGAGGCCTGCAGCACCTGCTCCGGAGTCGTCGGCTGGGCGGTGGCGCTGGGCATGATGGCGTGCACCGCTCCCGTCACCATGGCCACCAGCGTTTCCTGCGCGAGGTCGCGGTTGGATTGCGTCGCGAACTCATGGACGGCGTTGGGCACGAGTTCGGCCAGGACATATCCGCCGACCTGCGCGACACCCTCTGCGACGCCCTGCTGGCGCAGCAACTCGCTGAAGGTTTCGACCGAACGCTGGCGCAGCTGCAGGAACGCCTCGTTCAGCCGTTTCCCGGTGGCATGGCCGTTGGTCAGGTTGCGGACCAGCAGGTTGTCGCTGCCGTGGTATTCGAACTCGGCCGCAATCGCCCGGGCCAGGTATTCATCGAGCGTCTGCGCGCCCCTGGTCCTGCGGTCGACCAGGTCGACGATGTTTTCGAAATAGTCCTCGATCAGGGCAACCGCGATCGCCTCGCTGTTCTCGAAATGCTCGTAAACGACCGGGCGGGATACGCCTGCTTCCTTTGTCAGCGCGGAAATGGTCAGCGAAGCCGCGCCGCCGCCCTCGACAAGGCGCCGCGCCGCTTCCAGCAGATGCCGGTAGCGTTCGCGGCGCGGCATCGGCTCGGCGCGGGCCGGGCGAGGCTTCTCCAGCGATTTGCCTGCGGTTGAGATTGCTGCGCCCTTTCCTGACTGACCGCGGCGTTCCGGCCGCCGCCGGATTGCCGATGATCGAAAGCCTTAGCGCAGTTGAGCGCGGGCAGCCAGTTCTGCCCCCGGCCCGGCGGCGAAATGAATCGGCCGATGTGTATTTACAAGCCGACCTACATCCGTGTAGGTTCCATTTGCAACGGACCCGGCCGGAGTCCTGTACGATTGGGAGAGAGCGCGACATGAACACGCCGAATCCGCATCTTTCAGGGGCGATCGAAGCGCCCGTGGCCATGGGTACCGCCCCCTACATCTCGCCCGACTATGCGCGCGAGGAGAAGGAGCGGCTGTGGCTGAAAGTTTGGCAGGTCGCGTGCCGGGAAGAGGAAATCCCGAAAGTCGGCGATTACTACACATACGAGATCCTCGACCAGTCGGTGATCGTTACGCGGACGGCGGAGGACGAGTTCACCGCCTATCACAACGCCTGCCGCCATCGCGGGCGCAGGCTGACCAAAGGGTGCGGCCATGCGACCCATTTTCATTGCCCCTACCACGGCTGGCAGTGGAGCCTATCCGGCGAGAATACGCATGTGCTCGACCGCGAAGACTGGAGCGGCGCGCTCGACGAGGCGAGGCTGCGCTTGCGCCAGGTAAAGACCGGGCGCTGGGGCGGCTTCGTGTTCGTCAATTTCGATCCGGACTGCGTTCGGCTCGAGGAATTCCTGCAGGAAGTGCCCTACTGGCTCGGTGCCTTCGAGACCGACAAGATGCGGTACAAGTGGCGGCAGTGGCTGCGGATGGACTGCAACTGGAAAGTCGCGGTCGAAGCGTTCATCGAAGGCTATCACGCGACGACGACCCACCCGCAGATCAGCCGCTACGGCAGCAGCAAGGTCGGCAGCAGTTCCGAAGGGCTGCACGGCCGGCTATTCCAGATGGGCGCTGCCGGTGGCGGGATCGGTACGGGGGTGAACGCCAAGGACGAGATCGACATCCGCGAGATCCCCTATCTCGGTCTGAAGCAGGCGCAGGAAACGGTGTGGAGCAATACCAGCGACACTTTCGTCGAAGCGGCCCGCCTCCTTCCCGAATTGCTTCCCGAGGACGTGAGTTCGATCGAAGTCAGCATGAAGCTGATGGAAGTCGCCTGCCAACTCGATGCCGAGCGCGGCGTGGAGTGGCCGAAGGTCGATCCGCAGCACATGGCGCTGGTCGGCATCAACTGGCACCTCTTCCCCAACACGGTACTACTGCCCAACGTAACCTTCTGCCTGGGCTTCCGGATGCGGCCCGACGGCTTCAATCCCGACAGCTCGATCATGGAAGTCTTCGCGCTGGAACGGTATCCTGAAGGCCAGGAGCCCAAGACCGAATGGGAGCACAAGCCCGACCAGACCGGCGATAGCTGGCCGCTGCTGATCAAGCAGGATTTCCGCAACCTCGCCGAGCAGCAGGCCGGCATGCATTCGGTCTCGCTCGACGGACTGACCCCGAATCCCGTCCAGGAAGCGGGGGTCATCAACTTCCAGCGCAACCTTGCCGCCTACATGGACCGCGAACCGCCCGCGCTCCTGCTGCCGGCCGAGGGCTGAGCGGGCCAGGGCGCAAGCGGGAAAAGCGGGATGGTCATGGATTCTGCACAAGTCGCCTCGCTGTTCCGGCTGGACGGCGATGTCGCGATGGTCACCGGCGCCGGCGCCGGTATCGGCAAGACGGCCGCCCTGATGCTGGCTTGCGCCGGGGCCCGCGTGGTCGCGGTGGACCTTGACGAGGCCTCCGCCGGGGAAACGGCAAGGGCCATCGCCGAAGCGGGCGGCACGGCAATCGCCTTTTCCGCGGACATGGGCAGCGATGCGGGGCCGGCAGGTGCGGTGCAGGCCGCGACCGACAAGTTCGGCCGCCTCGACATCCTCGTCAACAATGCCGGGATCTATCCTCCGGGCGGGCAGCTTCCGGACATCGACATGCAGGTTCATTCACGGACATACGAAGTGAACGTGTTCGGGCCGCTGCGCTGCACTGCCGAGGCGGCGTGGCGCATGGACCCGGGCGGGCGGATCATCAACATGTCCTCGATGGAATCGCTACGGCCGAGCGGTCCGGGCCTGTCTCACTACAGCGCGACCAAGGCGGCGCTCAACGCGATCACCCGGGCGTCCGCCGTCGACCTGGCCGAAAGGGGCATCCGGGTGAACGCGATTCTACCCGGTGTTGTCAGGACGGAGGGGACGTCGGGCAGTCCGCCGCAGCTGTTCGAGATGATCGAAGCGCGCGCGCCGAGCCGGCGGGTCGGCGTGCCGGACGACATCGCAGGCGCGGTGCTGTTCCTCGCCAGCCGGGCATCGGAATATGTCAACGGCCACTGCCTGGTGGTGGACGGGGGAATGACCATCGCCGGCTGAAAGACGCGTCCGGGATTGTGTGATTAATGAAATGCACCTACTGCATTAGATACTCCGGGAGTGGATTTCCCGGTCAGGAACGGGAGGATCAACATGGTTCGCAAGGATAGCATTCGTATTCAGGTTCTAGCTTGCACGGCATTGACCGCGCTCGCGCTGTCGTCCGTGCCGGCGCTGGCGCAGGCGAACGAGGAGGACAGCGGGCTCGGTGTGATCGTCGTCACCGCGCAGAAGCGCGAGCAGAGCGTGCAGGACGTCCCAATCGCGGTAACCGCCATCAGCGGTGAAAGCCTCGAAGTGAATCGCGTGACCGACGTCACGGATCTCTCCGGACTCGCTCCGGGCGTGACGGTACGCGTATCGGCCGGCGGCTCACAATTGCCGTCGTTCTCGATCCGCGGCGCGATCAGCTATGGCGTCGTTCCGGGGTCCGACAAGCAAGTCTCGATGTATCTCGACGGCGTCTACATCTCGAGCCCGCGCGGCGGCATCTTCGATCTTCCCGACGTCCAAAGGATCGAAGTGCTGCGCGGCCCGCAAGGCACGCTGTTCGGCCGCAACGCGACCGCCGGCGCGGTCAGCATCAGCACGCGCGACCCATCCGGCGAAATGGGTTTCAAAGGCCGGGTGAGCGTCGGCAACCGCGACCGCCTGCGCACGACCTTCAGCCTGGACCTGCCGCAGATCGGTCCGTTCAGCGGCTATGTCAGCTACATGCATGACGAGAAGCGCGGCGACATCCGCAACCTTGGAGCCGGTCAGACCTGGGATCGCACCGCTTCGCTCTGGGGTCCGGCTCGATCGGTCAAGACGTCGCCCGAATGGCTCGGCAGCAAGAACTCAGAATCGGTGTTCGCGGCGGTCAAGTTCACAAGCGGCGACTTCACAACCGTCTACAAGTTCGACTGGAACAAGAACGACGGCACGCCGGACGGCACCGCGATCCTCGGCTACAATCCGAACATTCCGCTACTTGGCACCTTCCTGACGAGCCTGATCGATTCGCAGCCGATCCCGGTCCCGTTCGCTGCCAACGGCAAGCGGCCCAAGTCGGTGCTCAATAGCTGGGCCATCCCGACCACGCAGGAAACTCAGGGGCACAGCCTGACCAGCACTTTCCAGGTGAGCGACGACCTTTCGGTCAAGAACGTCTTTGCCTTCCGCAAGAACAAGCTGTTTACCGCATCCTCGATCGATGGTCTCAGTGCGCTGACTTTCACCCCGCAATCGCTTGGCGACTATGCGACCTTTGTCGCCTTCTCGACCGGCCTGCTTACCGGTACCGAGCCGCTGCCCGTGATCCAGGCAACGATCGGTGCTGTCGCGCAGGGCCTCGCCCCGACGCTTGGCGGACCGTTCATCGGCATCGCCACGCAGCCGTCCAACCGCAGCGAGCAGATCAGCGACGAATTGCAGGTCAACTACGATTCCGATTTCCTGACCGCGACGGTCGGCGCGGTGTGGTTCCAGTCGAAGGACTGGACCGGCGAAACCTATTTCCAGAACACGATCTCGTTCGCGCCGATTCCCGGCGGCGTCATTGGCAACACGCGCAGCGGATCGACTTTCAACAAGGCCACTTCGATCGCGGCCTATGCGCAGCTGGAATTCCACCTCACGCCGCAGCTGGACCTCGTTCTCGGCGGGCGCATCACCAGAGACAAGAAGTCGGGCGATTTCATCTTCGGCCCGACTCTGAACAGCCTGCAGACCCTGTCCTTTACCTACAGGAAGACGAAGCCGAACTACCTCATCGGCCTGAACTACAAGCCGACCGAGGATATCCTGCTCTACGCCAAATATTCGACAGCCTTCGTGTCCGGCGGCTCCGTCGCGGGCATCCCCTTCGCTCCGGAAACGGCGAAATCCTGGGAGGCCGGCGTCAAGGCGGAAATGTTCGACCGCAAGGTGCGTGCGAACCTCGCGCTCTATCATGCGGAATACAAGAACTACCAGACGGCGCAGTCGTCGGCCAACTTCGTCGACCAGATCACCGAGATCACGGGAGACCCGACGCGTGCAGGCTCGATCGGAACTTTCGTGGTGCCGCTTGGCGGGGTGAAGGCAAAGGGCTTCGAATTCGACATCGCCGCCGCACCGGCCCAGGGCTTGTCGCTGGGCGGGAGCCTTTCCTACACCGACACCAGCTTCAACAATCTGAACCCGGTGATCGTCGCGGCCAATGCCGGTTCGTACGGCACGGCTTCCTATCGCCCCAAGTGGAACGGCGGCCTGTGGGCGCAGTATGACACGCAGCCGCTGGTCGGCGACGCATTTGTCACGTTCCGCGCCGACGGAATCTGGCAGTCAGACATGGGACTGGCGCAGAATGCGAACGCGCCTCTGCCCCTGCTTGTTCCCGCGCTGATCGAGCAGCCGTCCTATTGGCTGGTCAACGGACGGATCGCGCTTCGCGATCTGGAAATCGGCGGCGCCAAGACCGAATTCGCGCTCTGGGCCAAGAACCTGACCGACGAAAAGGCGATCGGCTTCGCGTTGAATCTCAACCAGATCTTCGGTTCAGCCAACTTCATTCCGGCCCGCAGCTATGGCATTGACCTGACGATCGAGTTCTAGAACGGGGAAAGACCGGGAGGACACCATGGCCGAGTTGCAGACCGCCCATTCCGTCGCGCCGCTGGGAAACGACCTGCCTTTCGGGGCGACGGTGCGCGGTCTCGAACTCTCCCATCTTTCCGACCCGGGCGTGACGCAGGCGCTTCGCGAGCTGTGGATCGACAAGGGCGTGCTACTGTTCCGGGGAGGCGAGACCTCGCGAGAGATGCAGGTGGCCCTGAGCGCCGTGTTCGGCGAGCTGACCGAATTCCCGTTCAGGGAATCGCGCTCGGAAGACGATCCGCGGCTGGTGAAGATCAAGTACTTCCCCGACGACGGCAGCTGCTACGAGGTGAACGGCACGCTGATCGGCGGCTGGATCCCGTGGCACACCGACATGATCTATTTCGACAGGATCAATCGCGGCGGCATCCTGCGCCCGGTCCGGCTTCCCAAATCAGGGGGGCAGACCGGCTATCTCGACCAGATCGCGGCATACGAGCGCCTGCCGGAGGCGCTGAGAGAGCGGATCGAAGGGCTGCACGTGGTCTACACCGCGGATCTCAACTACGCGAACGGCAAGTTCGCCCGGCCCGACAGCATCCGCTTCGTGCGCGGGGCGGAAAGCTTCATGAAGATCATGCAGCGCCAGTACCAGTATCCGCGCGTGATCCATCCGATGGTCTACACCCAGGCGGAAACCGGACGGAAAGTGCTCAACGTCTCGCCCGGGTTCGCCGACGGGATATACGAGATGGGCGGGCCGGCCGGCGAAGCGCTGCTCGCCGAAGTCATCGCATACTGCATCGATCCGGACGCCGCCTATTTCCACGACTGGCAGGAAGGCGACATGGTGCTGTGGGACAATTGGCGCGTCCTCCACTGCGCCGCGGGCGTCCCCGCCGGCGAGACGCGCGTGATGGAACGCACCAACATTTCCGGCGACTATGCCCTCGGCCGGGCACTCGACGGCAACCGGGACAAGCTGCCGGTCTTCGATGTCTGAAGCGCGCGATGCCGGCCCGCTGGCGGGGATCACCGTGCTGGATTGCACGATCTGGCAGAACGGCCCATTCGCGACCGTGATGCTGTCCGACCTTGGCGCCGACGTGATCAAGGTGGAGGACCGCGAGACCGGCGATCCCGGACGCGGCTTCATGGACGCCGGCTCCGACAGCGGCGTTTCGGGCTACTTCGAGGCGATGAACCGTAACAAGCGGTCGGTCACGCTCGACCTCAAGTCGCCGGACGGAAAGGCGCTGTTCCATCGCCTGGCGGGCAAGGCCGATGTCGTCGTCCAGAACTTCCGCCTCGGCGTCGCGGAGAAGCTCGGCATCGGCTATGCCGATCTCGAGCCGCTCAACCCGCGCCTGGTCTATGCCAGCGCCACCGGGTTCGGGCGCGAGGGGCCGGACGCCGGAGTGGGCGTGTTCGACATCCTCGGCCAGGCGCGCTCGGGAGTGATGCACGCGCTGCGCAAGCCGGGCGATCCGATCGAATACAACAACGCCTTCGGACTTGCCGACCAGACCGGCGGCATCCTGCTCGCGCAGGCGATCGTGACCGCGCTCTACGCGCGCGAACGCACCGGCACGGGACAGGAGGTGGAGGTCTCTCAGCTCGGCGCGATGCTCGTGCTGCAACAGATGGGCCTCACCCGCCACCTCATCAACGGATACGATCCGGCGATGGCCGAGCGCGGCGAGCCGAAGAACCCCGTTTTCAACACCTACCGCTGCGCCGGCGGGGAGTGGATCGCGGTCGGCGGGCTGCAGGGCGACCGCTACTGGCCCGATTTCTGCGCCTGCCTCGGGCTGGAGGCGCTGGGGCAGGATCCCGACTTCGCGACGATGGCGGCGCGCACCGCGGCCTCTCGCGATATCGTCGCGCGGCTCGACGAGGCGTTCGCGGGCTTCGCGTGCGCCGACCTGCTCGCAAGCTTCACCGAAGCGGGCATCCCCTGTGCTCCGGTCAACAGCTACGAAGACGTCGCCCGCGACCCGCAGGTCCGGGCCAACGGCTACATCGTCGAGGTCGAGCATCCGCATCTGGGCACGATCGGCGAGATCGGCATGCCGATGCGGTTCGGCGGGAACACCCCGCCCCCGTGCCGCGCCGCGCCGGAACTGGGCCAGAATACCGAGGAAGTCCTGCTCGAATTCGGACTGACCTGGGACGAAATCGTCGATCTGCGCGAAAAGGGTGCCATCTAGGCGCGCGATCCAGGAGGACCCGACTTGCCGACAGCCAACGAACTGCTTGCCCGCACGATGAAGGCGCGCGGGATCGACACGATCTACCACATCACCGGCGCGCCCAATATCCAGCTCACGCGCGAGTGCGAAAAGCTCGGCATCGCGCTCGTCGGCGTTCGCCATGAGGCGGCGGCGGCGGGAATGGCGTTCGGACATGCCCGGGTGACGGGAAAGCCGGCGGTGTGCCTCGCGCCCGCCGGGCCCGGCGCCGTCAACATGATCCCCGGCGCAGTGCACGCCATGGCCGAGCAGACCCCGGTGCTGCTGATCGGCGGCTCTTCGCCGCTGGCGGCGCGCGGTACCGGCGGCTTCCAGGAGCTCGACCAGATCGCGCTGTTCGAGCCCTGCGTCAAGAAGGCGTTGCAAGTGTGCGATCCCGCCGACATCGGCCGCCTGTTTGACAAGGCGATGGCGATCGCCGCCACGCCAACGCAAGGTGCGGTCTATCTCGACTTGCCGGGCGACGTTCTGGGCATGGAAGTCCCTTCGCTCGAGATCCCTGCCGCTGCGGCGGACACCACGCCGCCCGCGCCGAGCGGGGACCAGGCCGATGCCGTGCTCGACGCGCTCGACCGCGCGCAACGCCCCGTCATCGTCAGTGGCAGCGGCGTGATCTGGTCGGGCGCCGGCGCGGCGCTGGCCGAGTTCGTCGATCTGTCAGGCGTGCCCTTCTTCACCACTCCGCAAGGCCGCGGCGTCGTTTCCGAGGATCACCCGCTGGCCCTGCTGGGGGCACGGACCATGGCCTTCCGCGAAGCCGATTTCGTGCTCGCCACCGGTACGCGGGGCAATTTCATTATCGGCTACCTGAAGCCGCCGCGCTGGTCGGACGACCTCACGGTGGCGATGATCAATCCCGACCACGAAGAGATCCTCAAGACCGGCCCGGCGATCGCCTTGCCCTATGATGCCCGGCTGTCGCTCGAAGCGCTCAACGACCGGCTGCGCGCCCGCCCGCCCGGCCAGGCGCGCTTCGCACCATGGATCGCGCGGTTGCGGGAAAAGCACCTCGCCTCCTGCGCCAGGCTCGCCGAGATGGAAGCCGAGGACGCCCGCCCGATCCATCCGATGCGGCTGATGTGCGAAATCGGCAAGGTGCTCGAACACGATGCCGTGCTGATCGAGGACGGCCACGACACGCTCGGCTTCTGCCGGCACTCGCTCAAGACTCATGTGCCGGGCCACCGCATCAATCCGGGCACGATGGGCAATGTCGGCATGGGCGTGCCTTTCGCCATCGGGGCGAAAGCGGCCAGGCCCGCCAAGCAGGTCGTGGTCGTCTCCGGCGACAGCGCGTTCGGCTGGAACGGTATCGAATTCGACACCGCCTGCCGTCACGACCTGCCGATCGTCTGCGTCATCGTCAACAATGCCGGCATAACCGCGCGCCCGGAGGATCCCGCCGCGATGATGCCGGGCCAGGACCTTGGAACGCCCGACTATCAGATGGTGGCGCAGGCCTTTGGCGGATACGGCGAGCGCGTGGACAAGGCGGAAGATATCGAGCCGGCCCTGCGCCGCGCGATAGCCTCGGGCAAACCGGCCGTCGTCAACGTGATCGTCGATCCCCATATCGCATCGGCGACCAATCTCGGCTTCGCGGGAGTGATGAGCCAGTCCTACGCAAGTGATACCGGATCAGGGAAACCAAGCCCGGCCTGAAAGACGAAGGGCGCGCCGCTGTCACCGACGGCGGCATCCCGTTGCCGACCGGAAAACGTTCATCGATCGCAAGCGGACATAGCCGGGTAGTCATACTTACGGCAGCTTTTCCGCGCCGAGTTCCAATAGCTGCCTTTCAGGACTGTCCCAAATGGTGCCGTTCACGCAACTTCGGTGGCTTCCAAGTCCTGCCATTCGTTCAGCCCAGCTCTTCACGCCACTCCTCTTGAGCAGACCTGCGTCGCATTGCTTCGATGAAGGCGCGCACGCCCGGCATGGAGGCACGGCTGGCGTGATACAGGAGTTGGACCGGAAGCGCCGGCGGAACCTGATCTTCCAACAGACTGACCAACTGTCCGCACCTCAGTTCATCGGCCACCTGGTAGCTCAGCACGTTGGCAATGCCCGCACCTGCCTTGGCCGCAGCGATCGAGGCCGCAACATCGTTGATTGTCAGCCGGGGCGCGATTTCCATGCGAACCTTCCCGTCGCGTCCGAAACGCCAGACATTGTCGAAGCGGATGCCCGAACCGCCGATGCAATCGTGATCCGCCAGATCGCCGACCAGCTTCGGCATCCCCCGCCGCGCAAGATACTCCGGGTTTGCAACCAGCATTTGGCGGACTGAGCCGAGCCTGATCGTCATCAGACTGCTATCGGCCAAGGAACCGATCCGTACGGCGACATCGATCCCTTCCTCCACGATGCGGACATTGCGATCGATCAGCATCATCCGGGCCGAAAGCCCACCATGGTCGGTAAGCAGCCCTGCCACAACCGGTAGCACGTGAAGGCGCCCGAACATCACTGGAGCCGTGATGTACAGCTCGCCCTGCGGTGCGGACGCCCGCCCCATCACCAGATGCTCGGCCTCGCGCAGGTCCGACAGCAGCCCGCGCGCACGTTCCAGCAGCGCTGCGCCCTCATTTGAGAGCACGACGCTGCGGGTCGAGCGATGAAACAGGGTGACCCCGAGATGCGCCTCCAGCGCCGCTATCGCCCGAGTCACTTTGGCCGGCGACTGCCCAAGCGCCCGCGCAGCGCCCGAGAAGCTGCGATGATCGGCCACGGCTACGAAGACGCCCAGCGCTTCAAAGCGATCCATCTATTTTTTCATGATCCGAAATAGTGAATGGCGAAATTAGCTTATTATCGCAATCTCGTACATAGGCCATAGACGCGGTCATGACCGCGAACTTTCTCCATTCGATACTTGGCGACACGGCAAGGGCCATGCAGGCCCAGGCGGGATCGCGAGCATCGTATGCCGCCATGGAAGCGCAGGCCGATGGCCGGCCCGACGTGCTTGGCCCGCGCGAGGCCGCATTCATCGCGGCGCGCGACAGCTTCTACATGGCCAGCGTGACGCAGGACGGCTGGCCCTATGTCCAGCATCGCGGAGGCCCCAAAGGGTTCCTGCGGCTGCTTGGGCCAGGCCGCGTCGGCTTCGCCGATTTCCGCGGCAACCGCCAGTACATGTCGGCAGGCAACATCGTCAACCATGGACGGGTAGCGCTGATCCTGGTCGACTATCCCGCACAGCGGCGAATGAAAATGATCGGGCGGAGCCGGCGGATTGCGCTGGCCGACGATCCGGACACGGTGCTGCAACTTACTCCCGACGGCTATGCCGCGACACCTGAAGCCGCAGTCCTGATCGATGTCGTGGCGTTCGACTGGAACTGTCCGCAGCACATCACACAGCGATGGACTGCCGAGGAATTCGAGCAAATGAGAAAGGACGGAGTGTGACGGACAAGCCAACGCTATGTCCGGCGCAAGGCGCGCGCCACATCGGCCTTGCCGTGCGCGACCTGGAAGAAGCGCGCGAAACCTTGCGCGCCAGGCCCGGCGGCGCTCGCATCGAATTCGCCACGCCCTGCGTCTGAACCGGGAGAGATCAATGTTCAACACCGGTGCCCCGGTCTATGCTTCACTCATGCTGATGACGGGTATCGGCATCCCGGTCATGGCTGCGCTCAATGCCTCGCTGGGCTATCGTCTCGCCAGCGCCCCGGCCGCTGCCGTGGTCCTCTTCGCCGTGGCTCTTGCGATCAGCATTCTGGCGACAACGCTGACCGGAGCACCCACTGCAAAGGCCTGGGTTTCGGCACCGCCACCAGCTTACCTCGGTGGAATCCTGATCGCGTTTTATGTGCTGTCGATCACTTTCATTGCTCCTCGTTTCGGGCTTGGCAATGCGGTGTTCTTCGTCCTGCTCGGCCAGATCGCGACAGCTGCGGCAATCGATCATTTCGGCCTGTTCGGCACGGTGCGTTCGCAGATCACGTCGGCCCGCATGGCGGGCATCGTCCTGATAGCGCTGGGAGTCTTTCTCGCCCGAAAAATGCCCACATAGGACCAACGAGGCCAGTTCAGGCGACTGCAACGCCAGATGGCCTTCCTTCACCCAGACGCGGCAGCCCCTGGCTGCGGTGACGAAGCGCGTCTTCGCACCTGACGGAAGGCACAGCCAGTCGAATTCCTTCATGCAGCCAAGGCCGGGGGCTCTGCCGTTGCGTCGGGAACTGCAAATCCGCGCTGGACCGCCGGACGCCCGGCAATCGTTTCAAACCATCTCCGCACGTTTGGAAAGACTGCGAGATCGACCCCCTGCTGGTCGAAACGCGTAGCCCACGGCCAAATCGCCATGTCGGCGATCGAATAGTCGCCTGCCACGAATTCGTTCCGCTCTAGGGTGCCGTCGAGCACGGCATAAAGCCGGCGTGCCTCATTGCCGTAGCGTTCAGCCGCGTAGTCCGACTTGCCCGGCTGGTAATGCAGGAAATGGGCAGCCTGGCCGAGCATGGGCCCGAAACCACCCATCTGCCACATCAGCCATTGCAGCACGGCCCAGCGCTCCGACCCGGCCGGAGGCAGGAAGCGCCCGGCCCTTTCGGCGAAGTAAATCAGGATAGCACCGGATTCGAAAAGCGAGACGCCGGTTTCGCTGTCGACGATTGCCGGGATCTTGGCGTTGGGGAACCGCGCGATGAAGTCGGATCCGGACTGCTGGCCTGCACCAATGTCGATGGGATGCACGCGATAGTCCAGTTCCATCTCCTCCAGAGCGATCGAAATCTTGCGTCCGTTGGGCGTGCTCCAGGTGTACAGCTCGATCATGGGCGGGCCTTTCTGAATTCGTCGATCACGACGAAGGTGGTCGTCGGCTTCTCGATGGCGAGATGGTCCTTGCCCGTGCCCGTCTTCTTGGTCTTGCCGTCCACGGGTTCCAGCGCGAACGACGTACCGATTTCGTTGAGCGCGATACGGACGGCCAGCGAGCAGGTGCCGGGCATGCAGTAGAGCTTCATGGCGTGTTTCCTTGACAGTCGATCGCTACCGGCGATCGAGCCATGCGAGTGCGAATTGCCGGCAACGCTCCCTGAACGAAAAGAACCGGGAGCGTCGCCGGCATCCGGTCAGGCGGCGATCCGGAGTTCAGCGGCGGTGACGACCGGGAAATCGATCTCGGTCTCGGCCACATTGTTCAGGAAGTTGGTGAAGACGTTCTCGGCAACCAGCGCCACGATCTCGACGATCTGACCATCGTCGAAGCCGGCACCGCGCAGTTCGGCGATGTCGACGTTGCTGACCCGTCCACGCTCCCGCGCAACCTTGGCGGCGAAGGCGACCGCGGCATTGGCCTTCGGATCGCCCGATTGGCCGTTGCGATTGAGTGCAATCTCATCGGCATCGATTTTCGCGAGGTTGAGGCCGAGATAGCTATGCGCCGAAAGGCAATAGTCGCAGCCGTTGATCTGGGCGACCGCCAGGGCAATTCGCTCGCGGGTCTTGACGTCGAGCGCCTTGGACAGCGCGCCATGCTGGCCGAGATAGCCTTCGAGCGCAGCAGGGCTCAATGCAATCAACCGGAACAGGTTCGGTATGCTGCCAAGCGACTTCTCGACCGCGTCGAGAAGAGGCTGAGACGCCGCCGGAGCGGCTTCACGGGTGGGGATTTCGATACGGGACATTTTCAACTCCATTTAGGGGGCTTGGATCGCGGCGGGCTTCGATCCCGACGCGTGAACGGGCCTATTTCTTCTTGGGAAATTCGATAATCCACTTGGGTCGCAAGACATTATTCCGGAAAAGGGAACGATACCGGCGCTGCATCGCTAAAGACCGAGTGCGGAAAGCCCCGGATGGTCGTCGGGACGGCGCCCCAGCGGCCAGCGAAATTTGCGATCCTCTTCGCCGATCGGCATTTCGTTGATGCTCGCGTGGCGGCTGCGCATCAGGCCTTCGCCGTCGAACTCCCAGTTCTCGTTGCCATAGGCACGAAACCAGTTGCCGCTGTCGTCATTGTATTCGTAGGCGTACCGTACCGCTATCCGATTGCCGGTGAACGCCCAGAGTTCCTTGATCAGCCGGTATTGATGCTCGCTCGACCACTTGCGTGTGAGGAATTCCTCAGCCTGCAAACGGCCGCGTGGAAACTCGACCCGGTTACGCCAGACGGTATCCTCGGTGTAGGCGAGTGCGACCTTCGCCGGGTCCCGGCTGTTCCAGCCGTCTTCGGCAAGGCGGACCTTTTCGCGGGCGGTCTGTTCGGTGAATGGCGGCAACGGTGGACGGGACATCGATCCTGAACTCCTGTTCGGTGTGAAAGGTGCGCCCGGACCGGTCGGGCGGGGGAGAGGAATGTCCGGTCCGGGCGCAGCGCGACGCCGCATCGGGGGGATTGCGTGTCGCCGTTCAAGCCAGCAGCGTTGGACGGGAGCCCGCTGCTGTGATCTCAGACTATGCCGGGGGTGCGCATTGCAGAATGGCAATCTTCCGCAACGGTTTGTTCCGCTGAACGCAACAATGCGGTCTGGTCCCGAGGCCCGACCGCTTCGGCCTCGGCCCGCGCATCCCCCGCATGGCGCTGGCGTTCGCGGCCGCGGACGACCAAATGCCTTTCGTCACTTTTCTCCTGCCGTCGTCCTGCCGGAACCTGGGAGCGCTGAAGCGGCTGGGAGCGACGTTGGTTGGAAAGGTTCAGCACGAGGGTGCCGGTTTCCTCAAGTTTGGGATGGCGCCACCCTGACCACGCCGTTGCGCACATGCTGCCAAAGCTCCTCGAGCGGAACGCTACTGTTACGAATGGCGGAATAATCAGATTGCCGCCCCCCGTGGCCGATGCTAGTCGTCAGCCCGTGGCGGATGGTTTGAACAGAGGCATTCATGGACCGGCTTCACGCGATGAAAGTCTTCGTTCGCGTCGCGGAAGTCGGCGGATTTGCCGAGGCGGCGCGCCAGATGAACATGAGCCCGCCAGCGGTCACACGCGCAGTTTCCGCGTTAGAGGACTTCATCGGCGCAAGGCTGCTGACGCGCACGACGAGGTCGGTCCAGCTTACCGAAGCGGGCCAGCGCTATTTCGAAGACAGCAAGCGCATTCTGACCGACATCGACGAAGCGGACGCGTCGGCTGCGGGCGTCTTTGCGAAGCCCACCGGAACCCTGACAGTCACCGCGTCGGTCATGTTCGGACAGATTTACGTCTTGCCGATCGTGACCGACTTTCTGGATGACTTCCCCGAGGTGACCGCTCGGCTGCTGTTTGTCGATCGCGTCACCAACCTTATCGATGAAGGCATCGATGTGGCGATCCGCATCGGCCATCTCCCCGATTCCAGCTATTCGGCTATCAAGGTCGGGACGGTCAGGCGAGTCATGTGCGGATCGCCCGACTACTTCGAGACCGTCGGTGTGCCTCGAGAGCCATCAGAGCTGGCGGGTCACCGGATTATCTCCTCCACAAGTGCCTACACGTCTCTGGACTGGCGTTTCGGCCAGACCGACAAGAGCAGCGTTCAAGTCAAGCCCGCGCTCTTCTGCAGCAGTTATGAAGGCGTCATCTCGGCGGCCCGGCAAGGCTGGGGGCTGGCGCGCGTATTGTCCTACCAGATCGGCCCCGACCTCCTGGACGGCAAGTTGCTGACCGTCCTTGAGGATTTCGAGGAAGAGCCCTACCCTGTCCACGTGGTACATCCGGAGGGCCGCAAGGCTTCCGCGAAAGTCAGGAGCTTCGTGGATTTCGCAGCGGAGCGGCTCCGGGCAAACAGGCTGATCAACTGAATCTGCGTTCCAGTTAATGGAACAATTCATTGCACAAATGTGAGATTATCACCACCAATCGCAACCCGTAACTGCATCTCCGTCACAGCAAGTGAACAGCCTCTTGGAGATGCAAAATGAACAAGTCCCTCCCCATCCTGGCCACCGCGCTCGCCGGCGCCGTATCGTTCGCAACCCCCGCGGCGGCCGAGACCTTCGATGGGCCCTACGTCGGCGTGACGGCCGGCTGGAACCGGGCCGAAGTGGCGGATCGCACGCTCGATGCCGCGACCATCGACGCGGAAGCGGCACGTGATTCCGCAGTCATCGGAATCTACGGCGGATACAATCACAAGGTGACCGACAGCATCGTGCTTGGCGTCGAAGCCGGCCTTGCCGCCGCCATCGACGACAATGTGCGGGCGCAATCATCGGGACAAGCCCTGACGGTAGATCCGCGTTACAGCTTCGACCTGTCCGCCCGGGCCGGTTACCTCGTGAATTCGAAGACGCTGATCTACGCACGCGGCGGCTATGCCAATCAGCGGATCCGCAACACGCTCGAGACCGCCTCCGGAACCGCCCGTTCTTCCGACAATCTCGATGGCTGGACCGTCGGCGGCGGGGTCGAATACGCAATCACGCCGCACATTTCGGCTCGCGCCGAATACCGTTACTCCGACTTCGGCCGCAGCGGCGGCAATTTCGATCGCCACCAGACGCTGATCGGCGTTTCCTACAACTTCTGAAAATTCCCGCCCGGGAGGCAGGCCCCGGCCGATCTCCCGGGCGTTCGAGACAAGTCATGATCAGCAGTATCGGCCTCTTCCGGCAATTGCCGCCGGAAGCACGCCTGAACCTCCAGACGGATTTTATGGTGACCATGTCAGGTGGTTCGCTTATGCTTGCGGCATTGCGAGCCACCCTGTCCCTCTCCGTCCTGATCTGGAGATGTCGAGGCTCGAAAATCGGTTTGGGAATACCCTCGAGCAATGAGTAGCGATCTTAGTTCCCGCCTGAGGATGCAGGTTACCCTGGCGATATTCAGCGGCTGCGGATGCGATGAGACGATGGCCGCCGCCGACAACGATGCCCGGCTTGCCGGGCTCACTGGCGCAGAGATAGATCAGGCACTGGCTGGCAGCAGTTTCAGCGCAAGAGAGAGTGCGGCTGTGAGCCTTGCCTGCGCGATGAAATCGGGAAACCGGAACGATGTTGCGGCGGCCAGGGCCCGTGCGGAAACCTTCGGCCTGTGCCCGGTGGAAATACAGCAAGTGGAAGACCTCGTTCGCGCCCTTCTCCACAAACTCGAGCACCTTCACGATTGACCGCGGGAAATGGCCGACACTCGCCGGTTGCAGAGCGGAAGATTGCGGCTTGATCCTGGACATTCGAGACAGCCGGCTGGCCTAACGGAAGCCGCTCGTTGATCCGGACCGGAAGAGCCGGCTTCAGCCCCAACCCTCGTCGTTCGCGGTCACGTCCGAACTGGCTGTATCACCTGCTGCAGGATGCCGTTCATCGCATCGGCAGCAGCGGCGGCGTTCCGACTACCGTACCGGCATCCCGTGTCCAAACCCGGTCGAGCGGTTAGTCCTTCACGATCGTTTCGCGCACAACGAACATGGGGCCCGTGGTGTGGAAGATGCGGGCGTGGGCGGCGGTGTCGATCCGGCGCAGGCGAATCTCCTCGCTTGCAGGCCCGCTTTCATTTCCCTCCGCTTCGCCGATGCCATCGTAACGGGTCGCAACGCTGCCTGCCGTGCCCACCACCAGGTTCTGCACGTAGTGCCCGTTGCCACCCCGCGGCCGGCGCCAGCCAAGGGCGAGACCCGCGTGCGGTCCCGACCATTCTGAATCGAACTCCTCGCGCGTCAGCCCGTCCTTGCGAAAAAGCGTTACGAGCACCTTGGTGTCGGGCGATGGGGTGCCGAGCGGCCAGGTTCGCGGTGTCGTCATCAGCCGCCGCTCGTGAACCAGATAGACATCGGCGGGGCATGCATCGGCGAGTCGGCGCCTGACGCGACTGCCAATTCGCGCCAGCGCAGATTGCTTCGCGGAAACCTCAAGCGCGGCTGCGAAGGGCGAGGGATTGCCCATGAGATCGAGGTTGCGAGCCGCATCGGCCGGCCAGTCGATTGCAACCCGGCTGGTCCGGTGGTCTCGGGCAAGCTTGTCGGCGATGCGCGGCAAGGCGCGCTCAAGTGCGGGGCGGTCGCAATCTTCGGCGCGGACTAGCACGATCAGCTTGTCGGCCTCCGGCAGGCCCGCAGCCAGAGCGGACCCGGCGCTTGCGGCTCCCAGCAGGGCGAAAAGTCCCAACACTGTCCATTTGATCGACACGCGGCTCACCATGCATTTCGCTGTCATTCGGCCAGCTCGAATACGTAGATCGACGAGCTGGAGTGTGCCGGCACCGGGATCTCCGGAACCAGAGACAGGTAGCTTCCCGAAAGCATGGTGCCATACCCCGTAACGACCGCGATGTACTGCTTGCCATCGACGGCGAAGCTGATTGGCGCGCCGCTCGGAACGTTGCCGAGGCGGGTGGACCACAACAGGTCTCCATTGGCGCTGTCGAACGCCGAGAACTGCCGGTTGAGTCCCCCGGCGAACACCAGCCCTCCCGCCGTCGCCAGCACGCCGCTTGTCATCGGCGCGCGCTGAGCGGCGATCCATCGCGTCGATCGGTTCTTGAGATCATAGATCTGGATGCGTCCATAGCGGCCGTCGCTGCCGGGCCGCGGCATGACGCTCCAGCGGATACCGCTGGACAGGGGCGAGCGCTCTCCGGGATCGGCCGGGGTGATCTGGAGGCAGGCCATGGTGACCGGCTGATAAATGAGCATGGACGACGGATCGTAGGAGCCGGGTATCCAGTTCTTCGCCCCTTGGGACGGCGGACAGATGACTACTGTCTCGTCCCCCGGGATGAGCGTGTCGTCCGCCGTCTTGCGGCCGGTCTCCGGATCGATATGCGTGATCACGTTCTGCAGGCCGGCATCGAGCGAGAACAGGTATTTCCCGTCGCCTGCCGCCAGCGCGTCAAGGACCCCGATCTTGCCCACGGTGACGACTGACCTGGTCTGCTTGCCATCAATGGGAAGGTCGATGATCATCCGTTCGAACACCCAGTCGAGGTCCCACAGGTCCCTGGCATGATGCTGGTAGTACCATGCCAGTTCGCCGGTCCCGGGCTCCAGGGCCAGCGTGCTGTCCATGTATAGCGCGTCGTTGGTGACGCCGGGCTTGCCGACCGGTCTTGTCAGGGGTGCGGTATTGTAGGTGTTGCCCGTGCCGATGAACACAAGGTCGAGTGCCGGGTCGTAATAGCCGCTGGTCCACACGGAGCCGCCGCTGCGGTCATCGAATGGGATATCGTTCCAGCTCTCGGTTCCCGGCTCGCCGGGTTGTGGCACCACATTGAAGTTCCACCGCTGCTTGCCACCGGCCGGGTCGACCCCGACGATGCGTCCGAAGCCCCCGCAGGTTACGCATTTCGTCCGCGATTCCTGCGCCGACGCAGCTTCTGCGGCGAGGGGATCGCCTGGGTGCGGCGGCATTCGCTCGCCCCGGAACAAGCCCTCGATAACCATGCCCCTGACCGCAAGCGGCCCACCAGATGTCGGCCCGGTCGGCGTCGCCCAGACCTCCTCTCCGCTACGGGCGTTCAGCGCGACGAGCCGGTTGTCGCTCGACCCGAAGTAAAGCCGATCGCCGTAGAGCGCCATATTGCGCTTGACCCGCTTGGGCAGCAGCGAATTCGTTTGCGGCAAATCACGCTTGTAGTTCCAGATGACCTCGCCGGTGGCGGCGTTGAGCGCGTCCACGTTGTCGCCATTGCTGTAGACGAAGATGACACCATCGTGGACCAGCGGCGTCGAGGCGTTGGGACCGGCTGCGAGATTGTAGGACCAGGCAAGTCGCAAGCGGCCGACATTGGCCTTGTCGATCTGGCTTAGCGGACTGAATCCCTGCCCATCGAGAGTCCGCCGCCAGCTCAGCCAGTCGCCTTCCGGCGGCGATTGCAGCAGGGCGTCGGTGACGGGCGACATGCTCTCGGCCGGATTGGGGGATTCCGGCCAAGGGGGCAACTCGACGCCTCTTGCAAGGCCGCCGCTGGTATCTCCCGTGAACGGCAGATGCATGCCCTGCAATGCGCGATAGTCGGCGGGCATGGCCGCGTCCCCCGATTTGATGCCGTTCGCGCTCAGGATGAAGGTGACCAGGCTGGTGACTTCCCCCGAAGAGAGAGACCCGGCGTTCCCGGGGGGCATCGTGTCCCGGATATAGCGGAACATGGCTCCGATCGAGCTGGTCCCCCAGCGCCCCATGAAGGTACGTCCTTTCAGGGACGGTGCCGCGCCCCCCTGCAACGCCGGTCCGTGGCAGGCCGCGCAGGCGGTCGCGTAGAGTGACCGGCCGGCTGAAACCTGATCGGCCGTGAAGCCGACCGGGGCAGGACGAACAGGCGCCGACGGGGCTTCCGCATTCGCCGCGGTGAAGGCCAGGGCGGATCCGGCAGCGGCAAGCATCAGCGGTTTGGCAACGTTTCTGGACATGGCCCGCACTCCCTCGAATCACTTGTTACTGGACTTAATGTCCTGTATTAGACACAGAGTCTAGTAACAAAGGCAGCGATGGACCTTGCAGAGTTCAGGAATGACGACAGTCAGCCCATTGTCCGTGCACCAGAACGAAGAGGATTTGCGCCTCGGCAAGTCCACAGACCCTCGCGCCATCCGTACGCGCAAGGCATTGCAGGACGCACTCGTCGCACTGCTCTTGCAGACAACCTTCGATGAGATTCGACCTCAGCAGATCGCGGCACGCGCAGGCGTCGCGCGCGCCAGCTTCTATCTGCACTATCCCTCGAAAGAGGCCTTGCTCGCCGATGTGGCACGCGATGCGATAAGGCAGTTCTTCGAACGCGGAATGCGCGCGCTGGACGCTGAGGGGGCAAAGGCCGCTGCATTGTCCGACTGCCGTTGCATCGACGAGAATCGCAACCTCTGGTCGGCATTGCTCAACGGCGGCGCGCAATCGATCGTGCGCGAGGAATTCATGTATCTTGCGCGGAACGTATCGCGGGAACGCTCGATGCCCGACGACCACCTGCCACCTGAACTGTCCCGCACGATCGCCAACAGCACTATCGTCGAGATACTGGCCTGGTGGCTGCGACAAGAGAAGGAATACAGCGTGGAATTCGTGGCGAACCTGATCGTCGACCTGGTTTTCAAACCGATCGCCGCGGTTTCCACCTCGACAAATCGCAGGTTCTGAAGCGGCGACCGGAAGCAAGCGGTCTTTCATCGCATCCGAACTTGCCGCGAGATTGCTTTCTGTGATACTCCCCGGGGGTATCGAGACGAATACCGAACGACGGGATCGACCAGCGGTGGACGGCAAGTTCGACAAGGAAATCGCGCGCATGAAGCGCATCGAGGGGCAGGCCCGCGGCATCCAGAAAATGATGCAGGACGAACGCTACTGCATCGACATCCTCCAGCAGATGGCTGCGATGGAAGCCGCGATCCGGGCGGCAAAGTCCAAAGTGCTCGACATCCATGCCGGCCACTGCGTCGAAGAGGCCCTGCGAGGCGGCGACATCGATGAACAGCGCGAGAAGTTCACCGAGCTGGTCGGACTGATCAGCAAGGTGGGCCGCTGATGAACGGCGGCCGCCGCGTGCGCCGTGCCGGGGCTCTTTCCGCGGCTTTCGTGATGCTGCTCGTCGGTTTCGCCCTGGCAAGCGCACCTGTCCTCGCGGCCGGTCCGCAATCGAGGACGCAAGCCATGGGGATGGCGGAAATCGCGACGCCGTCCGAAATCCCCTGCGATGCTATGGAAGGCCATGACGACCGGTCGAAGGGCGGCCATGACCCGGGATGCGTTGCCGCCTGCCTTTCCGCTCACGGTGCCTTGCTACCGGAAATGCCGAGCCACGACGCCGTGCTGCACGAGCCCGCCGCGATTGCCGAATCCGGTCCGGCTCATGCCCTTGCCGACCTCCCGTTCGGCTTGGACCCGCCCCCTCCGCGCCTGTCCTGAAGAGAACAACCGCACCGCTCCGGGAGTCGGACCGTGTCCGCAGCCCGGTTGGTTGAACTTACTGCAGAAAGGCCCGGCAGCGCCGGGCGGATGAACCATGCTCCAGAAATATCTTGACCGGCGCTGCCTGCTCGACGGCGCGCTTGTCCTTGGCGGCGGAGCCGCCGCTACCATGCTCCTGCCCGGCTGGGCGCAATCCCAGCCGATGCACCACGACCACACTGCCGCGACCGGCCGAGGCGTCCTTTCCGGCAACGACATAGCCCTCGACATCGCCCGTACACGCTTCACGCTCGGCAAGCGCACCGGCCATGCGGTGACCGTCAACGGCTCCCTGCCCGCGCCGCTCATCCGGTTGCGCAAAGGACAGGATGTCCGCATCGCCGTGACCAACCACCTCGACGAGGACAGCTCGATCCACTGGCACGGCATCCTGCTGCCGTTCCAGATGGACGGAGTTCCGGGCATCAGCTTTCCTGGCATCCGCCCGCACGAAACCTTCGTCTACGAGTTCCCGGTCCGCCAGTCCGGCACCTACTGGTATCACAGCCATTCCGGCCTGCAGGAAGCGATCGGCCTCTACGGACCGCTGATCATAGATGCGGCCCATCACGATCCGGTGCACCATGACCGCGAGCATGTCGTCGTGCTGTCGGACTGGAGCTTCATGCATCCGCACACGATCGTGCGAAAACTCAAGCAGCAGCCCGACTACTTCAACTACGAGCAGCAGACGCTGGCTGGCCTGCTTGCCGGCAAGGGCATGAGCGCGGCCGAGCGCATGCGCTGGGCCGCGATGCGGATGATGCCGTCGGACATCGCCGACGTGACCGGCGCGACCTACACCTATCTGGTCAACGGCCAGGGGCCGGACGACAACTGGACGGGCCTGTTCGCGCAGGGAGAGCGGGTGAGGCTGCGCATCATCAACGCCTCGGCCATGACGATCTTCAACCTGCGCATTCCCGGCTTGCCGATGACGGTGGTCAATGCCGATGGCGAGAACGTCGTGCCGGTCGAGACCGACGAAATCCAAATCGGCGTGGCCGAAACATACGACGTGGTCGTGACGCCCGAAGCGCGGGCCTACACGCTGCTTGCCGAAAGCATCGACCGCTCCGGCCATGCGCGCGGCACGCTGGCGCCGCAGCCGGGCATGGCGGCCGAAGTGCCGCCGCTGGGCGACCCGCCAAGGCTCACCATGCGCGACATGGCGATGGCGCCGATGGCGGGCATGGACCACGGCGCGATGGAGCATTCGATGCGCGACGCCAGCGGCGCGCCCGGCGTCGCCCTGACGCCCGGGGTGGACATGATCGCGCCGATGCCGGTCGATCGCACCGGAGATCGGGGCATCGGGCTGGACGGCGTCGATCACCGCGTGCTCCTCTACACCGATCTCGAAGCGCTCGAACCCAATCCCGACCCGAGGCCACCGTCGCGCCAGATCGAGATCCATCTGACCGGCAACATGGAACGCTACATGTGGTCGTTCGACGGCACGCGCTTTTCCGAACAGACCGAGCCGATCCGCCTCGCCCGCAACGAGCGGGTGCGTGTCAAGCTGGTCAACGACACGATGATGACGCACCCCATCCACCTGCACGGGCATTTCTTCGAAGTGGTCAACGGCAAGGCCGGGCGCCAGCCGCGCAAGCATACCGTCAACGTCCTGCCCGGCGGTTTCGTGCGTTTCGACCTGACGGCCGATGCGCCCGGCGACTGGGCCTTCCACTGCCACCTGCTGATGCACATGCACGCCGGCATGTTCAACGTGGTCACCGTCCGGCCGCTCGATGGAGAACCGTCATGAGGGCGCTGGCCGCAATCGCGCTGCTGCTGTCGGCCACGCCCGCGCTGGCGCAGCATATGGGCCATGAAGGCCATGATATGCAGGCGGATCGCGAAGAGGTGCCGCAGGATATGCCCGCAGCCGATCCGCATGCGCATCACCGCATGCAGATGGACGCCGAGCCGGATATCCCCGCCGCTCCGCCGCCTCCCGAGGCGACGACGGGACCGGAGCACGCCGCCGATACAGTCTTTTCCCGGGAGGAAATGGCGCACTCACGCAATGCGATGCGGCGCGAAATGGGCGGGACGTCGACGCACCTCGTCATGATCGACCGGCTGGAAACGCAGTCAGGGACCGGCAGCGACGCCGTGCTGTGGGATGCAAACGCCTGGGTGGGCGGAGACTTCGACAAGCTGTGGATCAAGGCCGAAGGCGAGGCCGAATGGTCAGGCCCGGTCGAGGAAGCCGAAATCCAGGCCTTGTGGAGCCACGCGATCGGTCCGTGGTTCGATGTCCAGGCGGGCATCCGCTACGACATCCGGCCCCGGCCCGGACGGGCGCATCTGGCTCTCGGCGTGCAAGGGCTGGCGCCCTATTTCTTCGAACTGGATGCAGCGGCCTTCCTGTCCGAAAAGGGCGACCTGACCGCACGGATCGAAGCCGAATACGACCAGAGGATCACCCAGCGCCTGATCGCCCAGCCGCGCGTAGAGCTGAACCTGTCGGCGCAGGACGTGCCCGAGCTTGAGCTGGGTTCCGGAGTCACCTCGCTTCAGGCCGGCATTCGGCTGCGATACGAAGTGGTGCGGGAATTCGCGCCCTATGTCGGCGTGGAATGGAAGCGCGAACTGGGAGACACCGCCCGCTACACGCAGATGGCAGGCGGCGATCCCGATAGAACGGTCTTCGTCGCGGGGCTGAGGCTGTGGTTCTGATGCCCCGGCCTGGCTGACGGCCGCGACCGCCCGGAGGTTCAGACCGCGACGTTGGTGCCGAGACGCTCCGGCGCGACTTGCAGCGGCCGCTGATAGGACACGTCTTCGCGATCGCGGCTGATGTGGATGACTTCCCTGAACTTCGCGATCAGGGTTTCGGCCAGATCATTGCCCGGGGTTGCGTCCCACTCGCCGACGCAGACCCGCGTCGCGATGGCCCACCGGCCGTCCCGCCGCTCGAACCGGTCGACATAGCGGCCGCCGGCAAGCGAGAACGGCGGATCGCCGACGTTGTTGTTGGCCACTGCAAAATAGGTCTCGGCATGCGCCGTATCCCCGTCGAGTTCACAGACGTGATTGCAGATCATGTGATTGGTGGACTTGTGGTGATGGCGATGCAGGTCGCTGAAGTAGTCGAAGAATTCGGACGGTGACCCCACGAACACGCCGTATTCGAGCTGCGCATCCTCGTGAAAGGCGGAAAGCGCCGATTCCCGGTCCAGCCGGTCCATCCCCCTTGTGTAGCGATTGACGCAATCGAGGATATCCATCCGGCTTTTCACGTAGTCGAGCGTGGCTTCCAATGTCCGGTCTCCCATGTCTTCAGCTCCATGTTCTGGGGGCGAGCATCTCGAAAATCTCTTCGTCCTGCGGCGAGAGCATGCGCCCCTCGCCCGGAAGTATCTGGATGGCGACCTGGTCCGCGCCGGCATCGAGATGTTCCTGGATGCGGGCGCGGAACTGCGCCTCGCCGCCCCAGCACACGATGCTGTCTATCAACCGGTCGGAGCCGCCATTGGCGAGATCGTCCTCGCTGAAACCCAGCCGCAGGAAATTGTTGCAGTAGTTGGGAAATTTCAGATAGCCGGAAACATATGCCCGCCCGGTCGCCCGCGCCGTCGCGGGATCGCCGGCGCGCAGCAGCACCTGCTCCGGCAGCAGCAGTTTGCCCGGCCCCAGGATTTCGCGTGCCATCGCCGTGTGTTCGGGCGTGACGTTGTAGGGATGGGCGCCGTCCGCATGCGATGCCGAGAGCGCCAGCATCTTCGGGCCCAGCGCGCCAAGCACGGTCTTCGGCTTGTCGGCAGGCGGCGGCCCCGCATATTCGGTGGCGCGCATCCTCTCGAGATAGTCGCGCATCGCCGCCAGCGGCCGCTTGTAGGCCTGCCCGCGCATGCCTTCGACCAGCGGCGCATGCGACACGCCGAGGCCGAGGAGGAAACGCCCGCCGGACATCTCGGCGAGGCCGTATTGCGCAGTGAGCGTGGCAAGGCTGTCGCGCGCGTAGATATTGGCGATTCCGGTGGCGACCGTCAGCGTCCTGGTATGGCTCAGGATCCACGCGGCATTGACCAGCGGGTTGCAGCCGAACGCCTCCGGTATCCACAAGGTGCGGTAGCCATAGCCCTCGATCCGCGAGGCCATGGCCGCAAGGTCCCGCGCTTTCAGCACGTCGGCCAGCAACCAGGCCCCGACTTTTCCGAGTTCCGGCACGATCCGCGTCTCCCTAGAGTTCGATCCGATAGGTCCTGGCGGCAGTGCCGGCGAACAACGCCGCCCTCTCCGCAGCCGACCCGCCGGCGACGATGCGCTTGAAGGCGTTCCAGATCACCGGATAGTCGGCAGTGACCCCATCCACCGGGAAATTGCTTTCGAACATTCCCCGGTCCGCGCCGAAAGCCTCGATGCAGCATTCGATGTAGGGCCGCCACGCATCCGCCAGTTCTTCCGAACCCATGCTTTCGGGACGGCCGGCATTGTCGAAGCCGCACATCGCATTGCCCAGGCCGCCGAGCTTGACGGCGATATTGGGATGCTGCGCCACCTCCTCGATTGCGTCGCGCCAGATCGGAAAACGCTCGGCCAGCGTGCCGCTGAAGCCGCCCAGCCCGGTGGGCATGCCGACGTGATTGAGAACGATCTGGGTGTCGGGAAAGGCCCGCGCGAGATCCGCGAGCTCTCCGATCTGCGGTTCGAACAGGAAGATATCGCAGGAAAGACCCAGCGGTGCGAGCTGGGCGAAGCCTTCGCGAAATGCCGGGTCCGCCAGCGTTCCGGGCTTGCTGCCGATCGCAGCCGAAAGCTTGGGAAGCCGCTGGTCGAAAGCCACCCCCGCAGCGCGAACTCCGCGATAGCGCCCGCCGCCTGCGGCGATATGCGCTTCCAGCGTTTCGCGAACCGCCGCGCCCGCCCGCAAGTCGGCTCCGCCGACGATTGCCGCGCACAGGCGGGCGTCGCCGAACGTTCCGCTTTCGGCCATTGCCGCCATGCCGTTGGCGAATTCGATCTCGCCGACCGAGCGCAGATGCGCCGGTCCGCCTTGCCGGTACATCGAATGGACCTCGACATAGACGGTGGCTCGCACATTGTGGCCGCAGGAGGCATCGGCCATCAGTTCGTCGAACAGGTAGCGCGGATGGAAACTGAAGTTCCGGGTCAGCGGGCCGAGTTCCGGGTCCTGCCTGTCCATGGCGTCGAGCTTTTCCTGAGGCTGGAACCAGAGGTGATGGTGCGCGTCGACGATCGGGAGATCGGGCTCCAGTATCGGTTCGCGCGCCTGCCGGCGCTCCTCCGGCGGAGCCGATGCACCTCTCTCCATGTGTAGCTTCCCGCCCGTATGCCGATTCTCATTGATTTCATACACCTTCTAATTTTCAGGCGAGGAGTTTCAAGGTCAAATTCGTCAGCCGCAGCTCACGCCCTGTGTCTATGTGCTTCGGTATCGGGCAACCCGCCACATTCAGGGGATTGCGCAGCCCCCGCAAAAACCTATACGCTGTATGAATTGATAAGGGCTCGGGAGAGAAAGCGGGAGAATGGGCGAGAGACGGCACATCGTCGACATCGTGGACGATCTGGACCGGTCGCGCGGCGGCGATCCGGCGCTGACGATCGGGGACGACACCTGGTCCTTTGCACGACTTTCCGAAGAATCCCGGCGCGCCGCGAGCAGGCTCGACGCGCTGGGCCTGAAGCAGGACGAAGTCGTCGTGCTGCCTTCGGCCAACTCGCATGAGCAGGTGGCCCTGTTCCTTGGCGCGTGGCGGCTGGGCGCTACTCCCTTGCCGCTCTCCAAAGATGTCCCCGATGCCGAGTTGCGGCATATCATGGCGGCCGCCGGAGCTGGCCTGGTTCTGCGCGAGGGGCAGCAGCTCGCGAACGAACCGCTCTGGGACCGTCCCAACCTGATCGCCACGCGCTGCCGCGCCCAGGCGAGCGGCGGCAGCACCGGCACGCCCAAGGTCATCGTCGACACCGAGCCCAACACCGTCGACCCGGAAGAGGATCACTGGGGCTGGAGCGAAGGGCCGGCGCTGTTCGTGCCGGGGCCGACTTTCCATTCCGGCCCGATGAATCACCTCATCGGCGGGCTCACCCGGGGCGTGCATGTGGTGATGATGCGCAAGTTCGATGCGAATGAGGCGACCTCGCTGATCGCCCGGCACCGGGCCCACTGGGCGCTGTTCGTACCGACGATGATGAACCGCATCCTCAAGGTCGGCGGCGACATGAGGGCGAGGCTTGCCAGCCTGAAGCGGGTGTGGACATCTGCGGCCTATTGCCCCGCCTGGCTCAAGCAGGAATGGATCGACATCGTCGGACCGGACGCCATCTGGGAGATATTCGGCGGAAGCGAAGGGGTCTCGACCACCATCATTTCCGGCCGCGAAGCGCTCGACCGCCCCGGCTCGGTCGGCCGTGCCGCCGGCAACGGCGAGATCGCGATCCTCGATTCCGACGGAAATCGGCTGCCGCCCGGCGAAGTCGGCGAGATCTACATGCGCAACAGGGTCGACGCGCGGCGCTTCGTTGTCATCAGCGAGGTGAAGCAGCGCCTCCGGCAGGACTGGGAAAGTTTCGGCGACCTCGGCTGGCTCGACGAGGACGGCTATCTCTATCTGGCCGACCGCCGCGTGGACATGATCAACACCGGCGGGCAGAACGTCTTCCCCGCCGAGGTCGAGGACGCGATCCAGAGCCATCCGGCGGTCGGCGACGCCGTCGTGTTCGGCCAGCGCGACGACGATCTCGGCGAAATCGTCTGCGCGCGCGTCTACGCCGAGAATGGCGGAGTGACCGAGGCCGAGCTGCTCGAATATCTCGCCACGCGGATCACTCGCTACAAGATCCCGCGCCGCGTCGAATTCTCGGACGCGCCCATCCGCAACGACGCCGGGAAAGTCCGCCGGACCGATCTCGCCGCCGCTCCCCAAACGACAGCATGAAGGATTTCGGACAATGACACAGCAGGCAGAAGCAGTCGCCGAGACCCGCTACCGGGTGTTCGACGGCGACAACCACTACTATGAGACCTACGACAGCTTCACGCGCTACATGGATCCGGCCTACGCCGATTTCGCGATCAACGTGCAGCGCGCGGAGAACGGCCGCAATTACGTGATGGTCGGCAACGAGCGGCTGCGCTCCAACCCGGCGCATCCGCAGGATTTCATCGGCCGCCCCGAATCCATCCTCGAGATGTTCCGCGATCCCAACGCCGATATCGGCATGGCGGAATTCAACGCGAAGAACCGCATGCGGGCCGAGGAGCTTCCGGATTCGATCGACGTCGGCGAACGGCTCGCCTTCATGGACCGCGAAGGCATCGACGCGGCCATGCTCTATCCCAGCCTGGCGGTGATGGTCGAACAGCAGCTTTCCGGCAACGTCGGCGCATCCTTCGCCAATCTCCACGCCTTCAATCGCTGGCTGGAGGAAGACTGGGGCTATGCGACCGAAGGCCGCCTTTTTTCCGTGCCGCTGCTGTCACTGCTCGATGTCGATCTGGCGGTGCAGGAACTGGACAGGGTGCTGAAGCTGGGCGCGCGCGCGGTGCACCTGCGGACGGGTCCCGTGTTCGGACGCTCGCCCGCTTCGGAGCATTTCGACCCGTTCTGGTCGCGGCTGAACGAGGCGCGCGTGCCGGTCGCCTTCCATTCCTCCTTCAGCCAGTACCACCAGCTCTGGTCGGTCCAGTGGGGCGAGGAAGGCGATCCGACCTACAGCCAGATCACGCCGTTCCAGTCCTATCTCGGCACCGGCGCACGGCCGATGATGGACACGATGGCGGCGCTTACCCTGCACGGGCTGTTCACGCGCTTCCCCAACATCAACGTGCTCGCGGTCGAAGGCGGCTCCTTCTGGGTGGCGGACCTGCTCCGGCAGATGGACAAGGGCTATCAGTCGGGCCGCGGGAGCAAGCTTGCCCCCAGGCTGCACGACCTGCCCAGCGAAATCCTGAAACAGCACCTCTACGTGACGCCGTTCCCCGAGGAGGACGTCACCAAGCTGGCCGAGGTCCTGCCGACGCGGAACATCATCCTCGGGTCCGACTATCCGCACCCCGAAGGCCTCGCGCACCCGGCAAGCTATGCCGAAAAGATCGAGCCGGTGCTGGGCCGGGAGGCCACTCGCGGCGTGATGGGCGAAAACCTCGCCCGGGTGATCGGCATCTGGAACTGATGCGCGCGAAGCCTGGAGACCGGCGATGAAATATCCAGAAATCCTCTCGCTGACGTCGGGCCCGACGCAGATCGCCTACGACGAACGCGATGCGATCATCTATGCGCTGGGCGTGGGCGCGGGCCTTGAGCAGCTCGGGCCGGACGAGCTGCGGCTGGTCTACGAGAAGGATCTGGCCGTCCTGCCGACCTTCGCGACCACCCTGCTCGATGCGTCGAGCGACCTGTTCGGGCGAGCCGAGATTGACTTCCGCAAGGTCGTGCACAGCGAGCAGAGGCTGGTCGTCCGGAACCCGCTCCCTCCCTCCGGCACGATAAGCTGCAGCAGCAGGGTGCTGGGCGTATCGGACAAGGGCGCGGACAAGGGCGCGGTCGTCTATGTCGAACATGCGATTGCCGACGCCGGAAGCGGTGTCGACTACGCGACCGTCGTGCTGACGCTGTTCTGCCGGGGCGACGGCGGGTTCGGCGGACCGAACGAGGATCCCTTCCCCGTGCATCGCATTCCCGAGCGCGCGCCCGACAGGGAGCATCGCCAGCGCGTGCCCGCCAACCAGGCGGCGCTCTATCGATACGCGATCGCCGACACCAATCCGCTGCACATCGATCCCGCCACCGCACAGGCCGTGGGTTTCGAGAAGCCGCTGCTCCACGGCCTGTGCACCTACGGCTTTGCCGCCCGCGCGATCATGGCCGACTGGTGCGAGAACGACCCGGCGCGGATCAGAAGCTTCGACGTCCGCTTCGCCGCCCCCTTCTTTCCCGGCGAAACGCTGGTGACGCGAAGCTGGAAGGACGGCGCCGTCATATCCTTCGAATGCGAGGCGGCGGAGCGCGAAGCTATCGTCTTCCGCAGCGGAAGAAGCGAAATCACCGAGTAAGGGGAGAAGCCAGCCAGATGATTGTAGAATCGAAGCGCGATGCCGACGGGATACGCACGATCTCGCTGAACCGCCCGCCTGCCAACGCAATCAATTACGACATGATGCATGCCGTCAAAGCCGCGTTCGTCGAAGCCAGCGAGGACTGGGAAACCAAGGTCGTCGTGCTCGACAGCACCAGCGAACGCTTCTTCAGCGCCGGAATGGACGTGAAGGAAGAGCGGCCGAGCTCCGCCGATCTGCCTCCCGCCATACCGCACTACGGCATGCAGCTCGGCCGCGAGGTCTTCCGGGTGATGCATGAATGCAAGGTCCCGGTGATTGCCAAGGTGCGCGGCATCGCCGTGGGTGCGGGCTTCCTCTATGCGTGCCTTGCCGACTTCGCCATCGCGTCGGAGAAAGCGAGCTTCGGACAATTCGAGATCAAGGTCGGCGCGGTCGGCGGCGCCGGGATCCTGCGCCGGATGATGTCCGAGCAGGCAATGCGCTACCTGACATGGACGGCCGACCTTGTGCCCGTATCGGAGCTGGTGGCGCTCGGCGCCGGAATCCGGGTCGTGCCCGACGAAGACCTGGACGCGGAGGTCGACCGCGTCGCGAAGATCATCGCCTCGCGACCGACGGCCGTGACGCGGCACAGCAAGTATTCCTTCAACCAGAGCGAGCCCGGCGGTCCGGTCGACGCCTACGACGTCGAGCAGTTGCACACGCTGGCTCTCGCAGTGGGACATCATCTGCCCTAGGGAGCCGGATATGCCAGAAACCCGCCCCACCCAGCCCACCGCCGGCGCGACCCGCGCCAAGCTGGCCCAGGAGCGTTCCCGCGCCACGGCGAAAAGGATCGTCGGAGCCGCCTTGCGGCTCTGGAACGAGAGGGGTTTCGAAAAGGGTTTCGAGGACACCACCGTGGACGAAATCGCCGGCCAGGCCGGCATCTCGCGAGCGACCGTCTACTACTACTTCCCGAAGAAGGAAGACATTCTGCGGGAGCTGGCCTGGGTAACCGCCGAGCAGATTCACGAACTGGCGCTGCGCTCGCTGATGAGCGGCCGCCCGGTCGATCAGGTGATCGACGAGATCATGCAGCAACTGGGCGAAATGATCGCCCGTTCGCCGAAGGCAGCGGTGCGGCGGATGCTGCAGATCCGCGATCAGGCGCCGGAAAGCATCGCCCGAGATTCGGCCGCGGGCGGAATGACGCGCGCCTTCTCCGTGGTCGTCGCCCATGCCCAGGAAGCCGGCGAATTGCCCCGGGCTCCGGGCGCGATCGAGATCGCCGAGGTCATCTCCTCGATCGTGATGGGCTGCATTTCCAAGTGGAGCATCGTCGAGGACATGGACCTGCCCCGCACGCTGAGAGCGAGGACGGCCATCGTGCTCGCGGGAATAGAAGCGCTCGGCGATAAGGCCGGCTAGGTGCCGGCCTGCGCTCAACCGGCCACTCTCAGCCCGGTCCTGACATTTCCACGTTGCGGGCGGGCCGGTCGACCCTCAGCGTGAATGATCGTCGCGGATCAACGGAGCGGAAGACGAAGCCTCTCGTGGATAGCTGCTCCCAATCCGACACCGACATCTCCTCGCCGTCGAGATTTTCCCACACGCCCTGCTCCGGGAATTGCGCAAACCATCCGGTGCGGTCGGCCCGCCATGCGGCAAGCGCGGCGACGTGGTCTTCAAGCGCCCTGTCCCGTTCGTCCCAGTCAATCCAGGTTACCGGATTGTCCTGCGCATATGCGTTGTTATTGCCGCGCTGGCTGCGGCCGAACTCATCGCCCGCGGTGAGCATGACCGTGCCGGTCGAGGCGAACAGCGTGCCGAGCAGCGCGCGGATGTCGGCAGCGCGCAAGGCCCGGACCTGCGGATCGTCGCTCGGCCCCTCGGTGCCGTTATTCCAGGAGAAATTCTCGCCGTGACCGTCACGATTCTCTTCACCGTTCGCCCAATTGTGGCGTTCCGCATAGGAGACCGTGTCGGCAAGCGTGAAGCCGTCGTGCGCCGCAAGGAAATTCACGCTGCGGCAGTGCTTTGCGAAAATGTCCGAAGATCCGGCCATCCGGGTCGCCAGCACGCCCACGCCCTCATCGCCCCGCCAGAAACGGCGGACATCGTCACGGAAGCGGTCGTTCCATTCGAGCCAGGTCCCGGGAAAGCTGCCGAGCTGGTAACCGCCCGGCCCGACGTCCCAGGGCTCTGCGATCATGATGCGGTCGGCCAGCAGTGGGTCTTCGGAAAGCTCCGTGAAGATCGGCGCGTCGCGGGAGAATCCCGGCCCGCGGCCCAGCACCGGCGCGAGATCGAAGCGGAAGCCGTCGACGCCGCAATGCCGGACGAAATGGCGCAACGTGTGGAGCGCCAGCCGCCTGACGGCGGGATTGGCGAAATCGAGCGTATTGCCGCATCCTGTGTCGTTGATCAGTCTGCCGTCGGGCTCATGCGCATAGGCGCTATTGTCGAGGCCGCGTAGCGACAGGACCCCGCCCAGCGCGTCGCTCTCTCCGGTATGGTTGAGCACGATGTCGAGGATGACGCCGATGCCTTCGCGGTGCAGCGCCGCAACTGCCTCGCGCAATTCCGCGACGCCACCCGGACACAGCCCGGGATCGAGCGCCATCGGCACGACCGGATTGTATCCCCAGGCATTTGCGAGACCGAGCGGCGGCAGGTGCCGCTCGTCGATCCATGCGGTTACCGGCATCAGCTCGACAGCACCGACGTGAAGCTTCTTCAAGTGTGCGATCACTGCGGGATGCGCGAGCGCGGCGACCGTTCCCCGCAACGCTTCGGGCACTTCGGGATGGAGCTTCGTGAAAGCGCGGACGTTGAGCTCGTAGATCAGGCCGCCCGGCGCAAAGCGGGGAGGCTCGCGGGGACATTCAGGGAAGTCGTCCGGAACCACGGCCCTGGGCACAAGTTCGGCAGTATCCGCGCCGAACTCGGAAAGCCGCGGGTCCTGCACGAAGCGGCGATCGAGCTCGAGGGCATAGGGATCGACCAACAGCTTGGCCGGATCGAACCACAACCCGCGCTCCGGCGCCCATTCGCCGTCGGCGCGATAGCCATAGCGGGAACCGGCCAGATTGCGGGGAATCTCAAGTGTCCAGCTTTCATCCTCGCGCCGCATCGCGAGGCGCTGTTCGTCTGTTCCCTCGAAAATGCACAGCCAGAGCGCGCTCGCCTCGGGCGCACCCACGGCGAAGCGGGTCGAACCGTGCGCGCAAGTGGCACCAAACGAACCCGTCACGTCACCACATCGGGACCGGTGCGGCCCGTATGGCGGGCGATGCCTGCGATCTCATCGGCGGCGGCGATCAGACCGGCCATCATGTCGGGCGTCTCCTCGTCCAGCGATCCGCCGGCGGGCTCGTAGCGTTCGAGATAGACGCGCAGCGTCGCGCCCTGCGTGCCGGTGCCGGAAAGCCGGAAGACGATGCGCGCGCCGCATTCGAACATCACCCTGATGCCCTGATTGCTGCTCACCGAACCGTCGACCGGATCGGTGTAGGAAAAGCTGTCCGCCGCCCTGACCGTCAGCGAACCAAAGGTCCGCCCCGGCAAGGCCGCGAGCGATGCCTTCAGCTCATCCATCAGCGCATCGGCGGATGCCGTCTCCAGCGCCTCGTAATCATGGCGCGCGTAGTAATTGCGGCCGAACCGGGCCCAGTGCTCGCGGGCGAGCCGGTCGACGCCGACGCCGCGCACCGCGAGGATGTTGAGCCACAGCAGCACTGCCCAGAGACCGTCCTTCTCGCGGACATGGTCGGAGCCGGTTCCGGCGCTTTCCTCGCCGCAAATCGTCGCCATGCCGGCGTCGAGCAGGTTGCCGAAAAACTTCCAGCCGGTAGGCGTTTCGTAGCAGGCAATGCCGAGTTCGCTTGCCACCATGTCTGCAGCGGCGCTGGTCGGCATCGAACGGGCGATGCCCTTCAGGCCCCCGGCATAGCCCGGTGCGAGATGGGCGTTGGCAGCCAGCATCGCGAGCGAGTCCGACGGGGTGACGAACCGCCCCTTGCCCACGATCAGGTTGCGGTCGCCGTCGCCATCCGAAGCCGCGCCGAAATCGGGTGCGTCGGGCCCCATCATCAGATCGAACAGCGCCCGGGCATGGACAAGGTTGGGATCGGGATGGTGCCCGCCGAAATCCTCCAGCGGAATGCCGTTGCGCACTGTACCTGCCGGAAATCCGAGCCGGTCCTCGAGTATCTCACTCGCATAGGGACCGGTCACCGCGCTCATCGCATCGAACGCCATGGTGAAACCGTCCGCCACGGCGTCGCGGATCGCGGAAAAATCGAACAGGCTTTCCATGAGGTCGGCATAGTCCGCGACCGGGTCAATCACCTCGACGGCCATTCCCGCCACTTCGATCCGGCCGATCGCATCGAGGTCGACGTCGGGAGTATCGACCGTGAGCCAGCGGTCTATCTCCTGCGTGCGCGCATAGATCGCATCGGTCACGCCCTCGGGCGCCGGACCGCCGTTGGCGATGTTGTACTTGATGCCGAAATCCTCCTCCGGCCCGCCCGGATTGTGGCTGGCGGACAGGACCAGGCCGCCCGATGCCTCATACTTGCGGATCACATGGCTTGCCGCCGGAGTCGAAAGGATGCCTCCCTTGCCGACCATCACCTTGCCATAGCCGTTCGCCGCCGCCATGCGGATAGCCTGCTGGATCACCGTTCGGTTGTGGAACCGCCCGTCCCCGCCGATCACCAGCGTCGCGCCGGGCCCGGGCTGCACCACATCGAACACCGACTGGATGAAGTTCTCCGCATAGTTGGGCTGCTGGAACACCCGCACTTTCTTGCGCAGTCCCGAGGTGCCGGGCTTCTGGCCTTCGTAGGGCCTGGTGGGAACCGTGCTGATCATTGTCCTTCCGCCATGAGTTGGGAATAGAGTTCGGCATAGGCTCTGCCGCTGGTGCTCCACGAGAAATCGCATTTCATGCCGTTGCGCTGGATCGTTCGCCAGACTTTCGGATGACCGTAGAGTTCGACGGTGCGATCGATCGCGGTTGCCAGCGAATGGTAGTGCACGCCGGCGAATTGGACGCCGGTCGCAACGCCTGCCGCAAGCCCCGCGAGATTGGCATCGATCACGGTATCGGCAAGACCACCGGTGCGGGCGACCACCGGCACGCAACCGTAGGCCAGCGCATAGAGCTGGGTGAGGCCGCATGGCTCGAAGCGGCTTGGCACGAGCATGGCATCGCCGCCGCCCTGCATACGGTGGGCAAGCGCTTCGTCGTAACCGATACGCAGGCCGATGCGCCCGGGATGCCGGGCCGCCGCAGCGTGCAGGGACGCTTCCAGCTCCGCATCGCCGGAGCCCAGCAGCGCAAGCCGCGCACCGGTACCGACGAGATGGTCGAGCGTTTCGACCAGCACGTCCATGCCCTTCTGCCAGGTGAGCCGGCTGATGACGATGAAGAGCGGCCCCTCGTCAGGGTCCAGGCCAAATTCGACTTCAAGCCCGCGCTTGTTACGCTTGCGGCGAGCCAGCTTCGCCGCGGTGTACGGCTGCGCAAGTTCGGGATCGGTCTCGGGATTCCACAGGCCGGTGTCGATCCCGTTGACGATACCGAAGACGCGCTCGCTGCGGCTGGCGACGATCCCTTCCAGCCCCATGCCGAATTCGCTCATCCGGATTTCCGCCGCATAGGTCGGACTGACGGTGGTGATCGCGCTCGCCGCTTCCATGCCGGCTTTGAGATAGCTGACCCCGCCGTGATATTCGACGCCGTCCAGTGTCCAGGCTGATTTCGGCAGGCCGAGGCGGGGAAATATCTCCGGCCCGAAATAGCCCTGGAAGGCCATGTTGTGGATCGTCATCACCGAGGGGATGCGCCTGCCGCCTTCGGGAGGCGAGAAACGCAGATAGGCCAGCGCCATCGCCGCCTGCCAGTCATGCGCATGCAGCACGTCGAACCGCCTTCGCTTGACCGCTCCGGCGGCAAGATCGGCCGCAGCCCGCCCGAATGCGGCGAAGCGGCGCCAGTTGTCGTTCCAGTCGTGGCCGGAATGGTCGGTGTAAGGGCTTCCCTCGCGCGAGAAATAGGCCGGCACGTCCAGCACGAGGAGCGGAAAGCCGTTGATCTTGCCGGAAACCAGCCGGGCCGCCTCGCCGAGCAGGGAGTCCCATTCGTGAACCACCTTGCCCTTGCGGACCGCCTGCATCGCAGCAGGATAGCCGGGCAGCATCAGCGTCATCTTGACGCCGTGCGGCGCGAGCGCGCCGGGCAAGGCTCCCGCGACATCGGCCAGCCCACCCGTCTTGATCAGGGGAACCGCTTCCGAAGAAACAGAAAGGACGTCGATGGTCATTTCTCGCTCTTGAGCGCTTCTATCATGGCGTTGTTGATCAGGCACACGCCCTTCTCGGTGCGCCGGAAGCGCCTTGCATCGAGCTCCGGATCCTCGCCGACGACCAGCCCCTCGGGGATGCGCACGCCGCTGTCGACGATGACCCGCTTCAGCCGCGCGCCCCGGCCGATGTTGCAATAGGGCAGGATCACCGCCTCCTCCACGCCGGAAAAGCTGCCCATCTTGACCCCGGTGAAAAGCAGGCTGCGATAGGCGGTCGCGCCGGAGACGATGCAGTCGTTGGAGATCAGCGAGGAAATGGCATGCCCACGCCTTCCGTCCTCGTCGTGGACGAACTTGGCGGGAGCCGAAACCAGCGCATCGGTCCAGATCGGCCATTCCCGGTCGTACATGTTGAGCTTGGGGACGACATCGGTGAGATCGAGATTGGCATCGAAATAGGCATCGAGCGTTCCGACATCGCGCCAGTATTCCTCGATCTCCTCGGCCGCGCGAATGCAGCTGTCTGTGAAACGGTGGGCGACCGCCTTGCCGTGCTTGACGATATAGGGAATGAGATCGCCGCCGAAGTCCCGCTTGGACTTGGGATCGGCGGCATCGCGGCGAAGCTGTTCGAACAGGAATTGCGTTTCGAAGACATAGATTCCCATCGATGCCAGGGCGTTGTCCGGATCGCCCGGAATGCCGGGCGGATTCTTGGGCTTTTCGACAAAGGCCGTGATGTTGTCCTGCTCGTCGACATGCATCACGCCAAAGCCGGTCGCATCCATGCGCGGGACCACAAGGCACCCGACCGTCACGTCCGCACCCGAATTGACGTGCTGCTGCAGCATCAGTTCGTAGTCCATCTTGTAGATGTGATCGCCCGCGAGGATGACCATGTAGCGCGGCGCGTGGGCCTCTATGATATCGAGGTTCTGGAAGACGGCATCGGCCGTGCCTTCGTACCAGTGGTGCTCGTCGATCCGCTGCGAGGCAGGCAGGATGTCGAAGCTCTCGTTGCGTTCCGGTCGCATGAAATTCCAGGCGCGCTGCATGTGCCGGATCAGCGAATGGGCCTTGTACTGCGTCGCGACGCCGATGCGGCGGATTCCCGAATTGATGGCGTTGGACAGTGCGAAGTCGATAATCCGCGACATCCCGCCGAAATAGACGGCCGGCTTGGCGCGGTTGTCCGTCAGTTCCATGAGGCGGCTGCCGCGCCCACCGGCCAGCACATAGGCCATGGTGTCGCGTGCGAGCGGTTGTCCAAGGGAATCCCTCATCCCGGTTTCTCCTTCTTCAGCCTTCCCATTCCAGCATGACCGTGGCGAGCGGCGGCAGGACCGCGTCGGCCACGCCGCCTTTCGCCTCGACCGTGCCGAGGTTGCCCTTGCCGCTGCCGCCGTACTCGGCGGCGTCGCTGTTCAGCACTTCGCGCCACTTGCCCTCGTGCGGCAACGGCACGCGATATCCCGCGCGAAAAGCCGGCGTCATGTTGCACAGCACTGCGACGGGCCGCTCGCCGGGCGATTTCCTGAGCCAGGCGAAAACGGAATTCTCGGCATCGTCGACGACCAGCCACTCGAAACCCTCGCCTTCGCAGTCGCGGGCATGGAGCGCCGGCTTTTCGCGATAGATGCGGTTGAGATCGCGAACGAGCCGGCGCACCCCTTCGTGGGCAGGGGCATCGCGCAATTCCCAGTCGAGCGCGCGTTCCTCGCTCCATTCACGGCGCTGGGCAAACTCCTGGCCCATGAACAGCAGCTTCTTGCCGGGATAACCCCACATCAGCGCATAATAGGCGCGCAGGTTGGCGAACTGCTGCCAGTCGTCCCCGCTCATCTTGCCGAGCAGCGAGCCTTTCCCATGGACCACCTCGTCGTGACTGAGGGGCAGCACGAAATTCTCGGAAAAGGCGTACATCAGCCCGAAGGTGATATCGTCGTGGTGAAAGCGGCGGTGAACCGGATCGCGCGCCATGTAGCTCAGCGTGTCATGCATGAAGCCCATGTTCCACTTGAAGCCGAAACCCAGGTTCGTTCGGGAACCGTCCTGATGGGCGGGCAGCGTCACGCCCGGCCATGCCGTGGATTCCTCCGCAACGGTGATGACGCCTGGACGCGAGCCGTAGAGCGCCCGGTTCATGGCACGCAGGAAATCGACCGCTTCCCAGTTCTCCCGGCCGCCTTCCCGGTTCGGGATCCACTCGCCCGCCTTGCGCGAATAGTCGCGGTAGAGCATCGAGGCGACGGCATCGACGCGCAGGCCGTCGACATGATAGCGCTCGGCCCAGAACAGGGCGTTGTTGACGAGGAAGGCCGAAACCTCGCGCCTGCCGAAATTGTAGATCGCCGTGTTCCAGTCGGGATGGAAGCCGAGCCTGGGATCCTCGTGCTCATAGAGCGCAGTGCCGTCGAAATGGGCGAGGCCGTGTTCGTCGGTCGGGAAATGGGCCGGGACCCAGTCGACCAGCACGCCGATCCCGGCGCGATGCGCGCCGTCGACGAAACGCGCGAAGCCTTCCGGCGGACCGAAGCGCGAGCTGGGCGCATAAAGCCCGGTCGTCTGGTAGCCCCAGCTCGGATCGAAGGGATGTTCGGACACGGGCAGGAACTCGATATGGGTGAAACCCATGTCGACGACATAGGGGATGAGCTGCTCCGCCATCTCCTCCCAGTTGAGGAACCAGCCATGCTCGTTGCGCTGCCATGACCCGGCATGGACTTCGTAGATCGATATCGGCTCGCGCCGCGGATCGACCGAGGCCCAGTGATTGCAGTGCGCCTCATCGCCCCAGTCCGGCTTGACCGGATGTGCCGTGATCGAAGCAGTGTCCGGCCTGACTTCCGATGCGAAGGCGAACGGATCGGCCTTGAGCGGCTGCACCGTTCCGTCCGGCCCGACGATGCGGTACTTGTAGGCGCGCCCCGGCCCGATGTCGGGAATGAAGATTTCCCAGACGCCGATGTCCTTGCGATTGCGCATCGGATGGCGGCGGCCGTCCCAGTCGTTGAAATCACCGACCAGGCTGACCTGCGTCGCATTGGGCGCCCATACCGCGAAATGGACGCCGTCCGCGCCTTCGTGGGAGATGCAATGCGCGCCCAGCTTGTCGAACAGGCGGAAATGCGTGCCCTGCGCGATCAGCAGGTCGTCGAGCGGGCCGAGCACCGGGCCGAAACTGTAAGGGTCCGTCACCCACCATTCGCCGCCGTGTCCCGTGCAGCGATAGCTGACCGGTTTGGGCTTGCCGCGCAGCTTGCCTTCGAACAGCCCGCGCGGATCCGTGCGCTTCATCCGGCCGAGCCGGCCGCCGCGCATGCTGAAAGCCTCAGCCGTTTCCGCGCCCGGCAGGATCGCCCGGGCAAAGGTTCCTTCCGGGCCGGCATGGCTTCCCAGTAGGGAAAACGGATCGGTGTGCTTACCCTCCAGCAAAGCCTCGATAGCAGCCTCTGGTGGCTTCACAGCACTCCCCAGATTTCACGCGCGTACTCGGCGATGGTGCGGTCGGACGAGAACCAGCCGACATTGGCGATGTTGCGGATCGCCGAGGCGCGCCAGCCGGCTTCGTCCTCCCAGCGGCGGTCCACTTCGCGCTGGGCGGCGGCATAGCTGTCGAAATCGGCGGCGAGCATGAACCAGTCGCTGTCGTACAGCCCGCCCATCAGGTCCTTGTAGCGGTCCGGATCGTCCGGCGAAAACACGCCGGTGGCTATGGCATCCACGGCCTGCAGCAATTCTCGCGATCCCTCGATGATCTCACGGGGATTATAGCCTTCGACGCGCCGCTGCGCGACCTCGTCGGCGGTCAGCCCGAAGATGACGATGTTCTCGGGCCCGACGTGGTCCTTGATCTCGATATTGGCGCCGTCGAGCGTGCCGATGGTGAGCGCGCCGTTGAGCGCGAACTTCATGTTGCCGGTGCCCGAGGCTTCCATCCCGGCCGTCGAAATCTGCTCGGACAGGTCGGCGGCGGGAATGATCCGCTCCGCCAGGCTGACGTTGTAATTGGGCACGAAAACGATCTTCAGCAGCCCGCCGACCGAAGGATCGACATTGACGCGCCGGGCGATGTCGTTCGCCAGTTTGATGATGAGCTTGGCGTTGTGGTAGCTCGGCGCCGCCTTGCCCCCGAATATCTTGACGCGCGGAACCCAGTCGCGCTCTGGATGGCTGCGGATCTGGTCGTAGAGCGCAACCGTCTCGATCAGGTTCAGAAGCTGCCGCTTGTATTCGTGAATGCGCTTGATCTGCACATCGAACAGCGCATCGGGATTGAGGCGGATGCCGGTCAGTTCCTTGATATGGGCGGCGAGCGCCACCTTGTTGCTGCGCTTCACTTCCGCGATCCGCTCACCCAGGCTCGCATCGTCCGCGAACCGGTTGAGAGCGGAAAGCTGCGCCGCATCGTCGAGAAAGGCATCGCCGATAACGTCCCGGATCACGGACGTCAGCCCGGGGTTGCATTGCTGCAGCCACCGCCGCGGCGTGACCCCGTTGGTCTTGTTGTTGATCCGGTCGGGATAGAGGCTGTGGAGGTCCGAGAAGACCGTGCTCTTCATCAGCTCGGTGTGGAGCGCGGCCACGCCGTTGACGCTGTGCGCGCCGGTAAAGGCGAGATTGGCCATGCGCACGCGCCTTTCGCCCCCCTCGTCGATGAGGGAAATGGCGGCAATGGCGTGGTCGTCCAGCCCCGCCTTGCGCGCCTCGCGCAGCACGCGGCTGTTGATCGCATAGATGATCTGCATGTGGCGCGGCAGCAGCCGTTCGAACAGCGGCAATGGCCAGCTCTCCAGCGCCTCCGGCAGCAGCGTGTGGTTGGTGTAGCCGATCGTGCGCCGGGTGACGTCCCACGCCTCGTCGAATTCCAGCCCGTGAATGTCGACCAGCAGACGCATGAGTTCCGCCACGGCAACGGCGGGGTGGGTGTCGTTGAGCTGGATCGCCGCCTGATCGGGCAGGGTGCGCACATCGGTCTGGTACTGGACGTGGCGGCGCACGATGTCCTGGATCGAGGCGGCAGTGAAGAAATACTCCTGCCGCAGCCGCAGCTCCTGTCCGGCGGGACTGGAATCGGCGGGATAGAGCACGCGTACGAGTGAATCGGCTCGCACCTGCCCTTCCAGGGCCCCGGCGTGGTCGCCCGCGTTAAAGGCGTCGAGCCGGATCGGATCGAGCGCGCTCGCCGTCCACAGCCGCAAGGTGTTCACCCGCTTGCCGCGCCAGCCGACCACGGGAGTATCGACCGCGGTCGCTTCCACCTCTTCGGCCGGATGCCAGATCACGCCGTCGCCTTCGGCGATGATCTCTCCCCCGAAGCCGATACGGTAGGAACTCTCGCGGCGTTCGAATTCCCAGGGGTTGCCGTGCGCCAGCCAGGTTTCGGGCAGTTCCATCTGCCAGCCGTCGTCGATGCGCTGGCGGAACATGCCGTTCACATAGCGGATGCCGTAGCCGTATGCGGGAATGTCGAGCGAGGCGAGGCTTTCCATAAAGCAGGCCGCGAGCCGGCCGAGGCCGCCATTTCCCAGCGCCGCATCGGGCTCCAGTTCCTCGATTTCGGCGAGATCGAGGCCATGCTTGCGCAGGGCCTGCTCCATCTCGCGCGTCATCTCCATATTGCTCAGCGCATCGCGCAGCAGCCGGCCGATCAGGAATTCGAGGCTCAGATAATAGACCCGCTTGCCGCTCTCCGCGTAGGTCTTGCGGGTCGATTCCATCCAGCGGTCGATGATGCTGTCGCGCAGCGCCAGCACAGTGGCAGTGAACCAGTCATGGATCTTGGCAGCGCGCTCGTCCTTGCCGACACGATGACGCAGGACATCCAGGATGTGAGCGTCGACCTGGGCAATCTGACCGGTAGGCTTCACTGTCAAAGGCGACCTCCAGTTCAAGTCACCGGCAAACCGGACACAGCGTCCCACTTGCGGCTCGGGTTGTCGGCCTCCCCCCGGGGAAATCGCGGCTGCGAGTCTCCCCGGTGTCTCCAGAATCAAGGCTATGGCACAGACTGCGATTTCCACAAGAAAGATTGTGCAGTGCCGCAATTTTTTCGCAAATGCGGTGGCGACGGGCCATCGCCGCCTGTGCTAGAAATGCCGGACGACAGCATTGCCGGATCGATCGCATGACCGAACAGCCCGAGCTTCCCGGCCAGCCCTGGTGGCGCGGCGCCGCGATCTACCAGATCTATCCGCGCAGCTTCCAGGACACGAACGGGGACGGGGTCGGCGACCTGGCAGGGATAACCCGCCGGCTGGACCATGTCGCCTCGCTGGGTGTCGACGCGATCTGGATCTCGCCCTTCTTCACATCGCCGATGCGCGACTTCGGCTACGATGTTTCGGACTATTGCGGCATCGATCCGATCTTCGGGACGCTGGCGGATTTCGACGCGCTGGTCGCGCGGGCCCACGAGCTCGGCCTCAAGGTCATTCTTGACCAGATCTACGCGCACACGTCCGACCTCCATCCCTGGTTCGCCGAAAGCCGATCATCGCGCAGCAATCCGAAGCAGGACTGGTACGTCTGGGCGGACCCGAAGGCGGACGGCACGCCGCCGACCAACTGGCAGTCCGTCTTCGGCGGGCCGGCATGGACCTGGGACGGGCGGCGGCGCCAGTATTACATGCACACCTTCCTCAAGGAACAGCCGCAGCTCAACCTGCACAACCGCGCAGTGCAGGACGCGGTGCTGGGCGTGGCGCGCTTCTGGCTGCAGCGCGGTGTCGACGGCTTCCGGCTGGATGCGCTGAACCACGCCATGCACGACCCGCTGCTGCGCGACAATCCGCCGGCGCCCGACACCGGCAAGGTCCGGACCCGGCCCTTCGATTTCCAGATCAAGCGCTACAGCCAGTCGCACCCGGACATGGTCGGGTTCATCGAGCGGCTGCGCGCCTTGTGCGACGAGTTCGGCGCGATCCACACTGTCGCCGAAGTCGGCGGCGACGACGCCGAGGCCGAACGAAAGGCCTACACGGAGGGGGAGGGACGGCTCGACAGCTCCTACGGTTTCGACTTCCTCTATGCGCCGGAACTGACACCCGAATTCGTGGTGGACGTCATCGCCCGGTGGGAGGAAGGCCACGGCTGGCCGAGCTGGGCGTTCGAGAACCACGACGCGCCGCGCGCGGTCTCGCGATGGTGCGCGCGCACAGACATGGCCCGCTTCGCGAGGATGAAGATGGCGCTGCTGGCTGCGCTGCGCGGCAACATCATCGTCTACCAGGGCGAGGAGCTGGGGCTCGAGCAGGACGACATCCCCTTCGAGCTTCTCAAGGACCCCGAAGCGATCGCAAACTGGCCGCTGACACTCTCGCGCGACGGCGCACGCACGCCGATGCCGTGGCGCAACCAGCCGCTGGGGGAATTCACGACCGGGGATCCCTGGCTACCACTTTCGCCGGCGAACCTTGCCCGCGCCGTCGCGGAACAGGAAGACGATGCGGCTTCGCTACTCAACCTCACCCGCTCGCTGCTGAGCCTGCGAAACTCCCACCCGGCGTTGCGGCTTGGCGCGCTGGAGAATTGCCGGACCGAGGGGGCGCTGCTCAGCTTCATGCGCATCGCCGGCGGCGAGCGCATCGCCTGTCGCTTCAACCTGGGCCCGGACCCGGTCGAAACCCCGGGAAATGCGGAAGGCCGCACGGTGCTGATGCAGGTCAACGAGGCAGAGCCGGCGCGGATGCAAGGCTACTCAGCCCTATTTCTGCTGGCCGACTAACCCACCGGCGCCACGTCGACCGATACTTTCATCGTCTGCCCAGCCCCGCCATGGAAGACGCCATCGACCGGCGCGACATCGCCGTAGTCGCGACCCATCGCGGTGAAGATGTGGTCGGATCCGACGATCAAATTGTTGGTGGGATCGAAACCGATCCACCCCAGTTCCTCCCCGCACCACAGGTTGACCCAGGCGTGGGTGGCATCGGCGCCGACCAGGCGGGGCTTGCCGGGGGGCGGCATCGTGCGGAGGTATCCGCTGACATAGGCCGCGGGCATCGCGTGAGCGCGCGCCGCGACGATCATGATGTGGGCGAAGTCCTGGCACACGCCGCGTCGCTTGCGAAAAGCCTCTACCGGCGGCGTATGCGTCGCGGTCGCCTTGCTGTCGTAGCTGAACTCGGAATGGATGGCGGACATCAGCGCCTGTCCAGCGGCAACGACCGGCCGCCCGCTCTCGAAAAAGCCGCGCGACCACTGTGCGATTTCCGGCTCGCTGTCGGCGAGAGGAGACGCGTAGAGATAGGATGCGGGGCACGCCGGCGAGAGGTCCCGCCGTTCGAGCGCCTTCACCCTGACGTCCTCGACCGAGGGCCCCACATCCGGTTCGATCATCAGCGCCGGGGGCAAAACCTCGACGCGGAAGCGGCTTTCGATGCTGAGCCGGGAAATCGGATCGCGCAACGTCAGCCGGCTTCGGTTGACCAGATAGGGCCCGGAATCCTCCTGAACGGTCCAGGGCAGCGGATCGACCGTGAGCGAATAGGTCTGCAACGTCTGGCTAGGCCAGGGAGCAGGCTTAAGCCGAAGGTTGAAGCGCGCAAGGCGAACGAGGCCGGCATATTGCACCGTCGTGAGGTGCCGCACGTCGTAGATCATGCCAGCAGGTTGTCCCGCTCCGGGGACTCCGATTTCTCGTACTGCAGGAAGTAGCGCGCCGAGATCGCTTCGGACAGCGACAGGAGGCGCGCCTCCGTATCCTGGAGCAGTGCGTCGTCCACGGCGTCGATCGTCAGGCTCAGGAAAGGCGCGAGAACGGCCCGAACTTCGCGCAACGGCTGTTCGGGAAGCTGATCCTCGGAAAGCGTCGGCAAGGCGGCGACATGCCGGTCCAGCGTCTCGAGCTGGAAGACGAGCGAGCGCGGATTGTCGGGATCGAGCAGTACGAGGTCGAGGACCGGATCACGCAAGGCCCCTGCAAGGTAGCGCGAACGATAGGTTATCTGGCTGTCGCACAGGTCCAGCAGGACGCTCAGCGCATCGCTCTGGGCTTCGCTCCGGCACAGCTGACGCGAGACCCGGCAGACCGAAAATGCCCGCTCGATGCGACGGCCCATATCGAGAAAGCGCAGGGCCGGACTGCGAACCATGTCTTCCGCGATCAGGCCAGACATGGCGCTGAAGCGCTCGATCAGCTCATGCACCTGCCTGAGCACGGCATCGGGCCGATAGGCTTCGAGCGGCGGCAGGCGCCGGCTGGACAGCCGCCAGAAATCGGGAGCGAAGCGGTCTCGCAGGCTGAGGCCGACGCTGCGAATGTTTTCGAGCAGTTTCGACACCCCGCCCGCCAGTTCGGCTTCGGCCAGAACCGTGCGGCAGACCTGCTGCGGCGGCAGCTTTGCCGTCCTCGCGGAAATCGCGCCCCACAGGTAGAGGATGTTGACCAGCAACCGGCGGACTTCGGGATCGCGCCCGCCGCTGCCGTCGACGTCTATCGATCCCCCGAGAATGCTGCGCACGATACGCGCGGTCATCTCCACGCGTTCGCAATAGCGGCCGAACCAGTAAAGATTGTCGGCGGCCTGGCTGGCGAGAATGCCGCCACCGCGCCGGATCGCGGGAACGCCGCCGAGAGCCGTCGCCGCCTGGTAGGCGGCCGGTGCATCGTCCACCACGCAGACATCGGCGGACAGGTCGCCTTCGCCCATCAGCGTCGTCAGCATTTCGCCCGACGAGGAAAGCCTGGCGAAACCGCCGGGCATCACCGTCCATTCACCGTCCGATCCGCGGGCGACGAAAGCGCGCAGGGTGAACGCACGCGGGACGAAGTCGTCGCCGATCAGAGCCGGGGTAGTCGACAGATGAACGATCTCCTGCCCGCAATAGTCCATCGGCCGCCGCTGCATCGCCTCAATCAGGGCAGCCTTGTCCTTCGCGCCCAGCGACGCGGCGGGAACCGGGCTGACGCCTTTCAGCGCCTCGACCTGCTGGCCGAAGGCTGCGGCGATCACCAGCTCGTCCATTCGCTCGCTGACGATCTCGGCTTCCTTGCGCTGGCCGCACCACCAGGTCGCGACGTTGGGCAGCAGCGGCTCCTCATCCAGCAATCTTCTGCACAGCCGCGGCAGGAAGGCGGAGAATGCAGGCGATTCGAGCACTTCAGCGCCGGGCCAATTGGCCATTTCCAGCCCCCCGCGCGCCCAGGCGTCGAACAGGTCGGGCACGCCGATGGCGGAGCGTGAATCGAACGTCAGCGGGTCAAGCGCATTAGTGTCGATCCAGCGCCAGACCGCATCGATCCGCTTGGGGCCGGCAATCGTGCGCACATACAGCCGGTCGTCGCTGACAGTCAGGTCGCGGCCCTCCACCAGCGGGAATCCCAGGTAGCGGGCCAGGTGCGCCTGCTCCGGGTAGCTCTGGTTGAACCGGCCCGGGGTCAGCAGCGCGATACGCGGGTTCTCCCGCTGGCAATCCCGGGTGATGCCCCCGCGAAGCTCGCCGAAAAAGCCGGCAAGCCGCCGTGCGTTGATATCGGAAAGCAGAGTGCCGGTGCTGCGCGAAAAGGCTAGCCGGTTCTCCAGCGCATAGCCGATGCCGTTGGCGAGGCGCAGCCGGTCGGCAAGGACGCGCCACTGCCCGAGCGGCCCTCTCGCCAGATCGACGGCATAGACGTGGAGGTAGTGGTTTCCCCTCGGCTGGAGACCGATCATGTTGCGCGCGAAGAAGCGGCTGCCGGTCACCACCGCGGCGGGCAACGCGCCCTCTTCGACCAGTCGCTGCGATCCGTAGATGTCCGCGACCACCTGCTCGAGCAGGTTCGCCCTCTGGACCAGGCCCCGTTCGATCCCGCGCCATTCCTCCGCCCCGACGATCAGCGGCATCGGGCTGAGAGGCCAGCTGCGCTCGTCGGCGTCCCCGGTGATGCGGAAGCTCATGCCCAGATCCTGGATCTGGCGCGCGACCTGATCCTGGATCGAGGCGCTGCCCTCTTCCGAGAGGTCGCACAGCGCGTTGGAGACGGCGATCCACTTCGCCGCGACATCGCCCGCGGCATGGCGAAACAGGTCGCCGGCATCCACCTCGACAGGATAGTCCTGCAGCCTGTTCATGGCCGGGATCGCATGTGAGGCCACGTTGCTCAGCTGCGCGGGCCCAGGCCGGCGGGGCGGCGAAGATCGAGCGACATGGCAAACTCCCCTGCTGGTTCCTCAGGCGGCATCGCCTGCGGCCCCGGCGAATGGCCGTGATCCTGGAAACGGGCCTTGCGGCGCGCTTCTGCCTCATAGCCGTTCACCGGGACGTCATCATAGGAGCGTCCGCCCGGATGCGCCACATGGTAGACGCAGCCCCCCAACGAACGCCCGTTCCACGAATCGAGGATGTCGAATGTCAGCGGCGCATGGGCCGGCATCATCGGATGCAGGCAATTGGCCGCCGCCCAGGCCTTGTAGCGCACCCCGCCGACCGCCTCGCCCTGCTTGCCGGTCGGGCTGAGCGGCACGCGCCTGCCGTTGCAGGCGATGACATGGCGGCCGGGAACGAGCCCGCTGGCCCGAACCTGCAGCCGCTCCGTGGAGGAATCGACGTAGCGCACGGTGCCGCCGATCGCCCCGGTCTCGCCCAGCACGTTCCACGGTTCGAGCGCATGGCTGATTTCCAGCGACACGCCGCCGCCTTCCACCGTGCCGTGAACCGGGAATCGGAACTGCCGCTGCGCTTCGAACCAGACCGGGTCGAAATCGTAGCCGGCCCCGCGCAAGTCATTGAGCACGTCGAGGAAATCGGCCCAGACGAAATGCGGGAGCATGAAGCGGTCGTGCAGCGCGGTGCCCCAGCGCACCAGCGGGCCGTCGAGCGGTTGCTTCCAGAACCACGCCGTCAGCGCGCGCAGCACGAGCTGCTGGGCAAGCGACATCTTCGCCTCGGGCGGCATCTCGAAGCCGCGGAACTCGACCAGCCCGAGCCGGCCGGTCGGCCCGTCTGGCGAGAACAGCTTGTCGATGCAGATTTCGGTGCGGTGGGTGTTCCCGGTCACATCCACCAGCAGGTTGCGGAACAGGCGGTCGACCACCCACGGCGCCGGCTGTTCCTCGCCGGGCGGCGGCACCTGGGACAGCGCCACCTCAAGCTCGTAGATACTGTCGTGCCGCGCCTCGTCGATACGCGGCGCCTGGCTGGTCGGGCCGATGAACAGGCCGGAGAACAGGTAGCTGAGCGAGGGATGGCGCTGCCAGTAGATGACGAAGCTCTTGAGCAGGTCCGGGCGGCGGATGAACGGCGAATCGAGCAGGCTCGGCCCGCCGAGCACGATATGGTTGCCGCCGCCGGTTCCGATCGAACGGCCGTCGACCATGAACTTGTCGGCCGTCAGCCCGCATTCGCGCGCGCAATCATAAAGCGTTTCGGTGATCTCGACGGACTCGCGCCAGCTTCCGGCCGGCTGGATGTTGACTTCGATCACGCCGGGATCGGGCGTGACCTTGAGCACCATGAGCCGGGGATCGGGCGGAGGCGGATAGCCTTCGATGCGGACCGGCGTCCCGCTCTCCTCGGCCACGGCTTCCACCGCTGCGATCAGTTCGAGGTAGTCTTCGAGCGTTTCCACCGGCGGAATGAAGACCGAGAGATAGTCGCCGCGCGGCTCGACCGAAATCGCGGTGCGCACCGCGCCTTCGATGATCCGTTGCTCGACCCGATCCTGCGCCGCGACCGACGGCGCCGCGACCGCGATCGATGGCTGCTGGCGCTCCTCGTCCCGGGACGCCTGCGCATCGCGCACCTCGTGGCCGCGCTCCACCGCCTGCGCGCGGAAATCGGCAAGCGGCTCGCGCGGTTCGGCGGTGTCGCGCGGGTGGATGTAGGGATAGTCCGACGGTGGCACATAGGGCAGCGAACCCAGGGGCAGCCGGTAACCCAGCGCGCTGTCGCCCGGCACCGCGTAAAGCGCCCCGCGCCGCACCTGCCATTTCTCGCTTTTCCAGCGCCCCTTCCCGGCCGGCGCAGCGTTCCAGCGTTGCACCGGGAGGACATAACCGACGGGTTTCGTCAGGCCGCGCTGGAAAGTCCGGCGGAAGCGCGCACGGGCCTCGGGATCTTCGAGTTCCGGATCGGTCGGGCTGGTGTTGGCCGGAAGTTCGGCTTCCTTGACGATCCATTCGACCGCGTCTTCGAAAACCGGCTGGATGAACTCGTTCTCCAGCCCAAGGCTGGACGCCGTGTCCGAAAGGAACCGCTCGGCCGTGGCAGCATCCACTTTCGGTTCCTGTTCCTGTTCCTGTTCCTGTGCCTCCGGCTTCTCCTCTTCGGTTGCGGGTTTTTCGCCGGCAATCAGCGACGTATCGCGCCAGACCGGCACACCGTCCTTGCGCCAGTAGAGAGAATAGCCCCAGCGCGGCAGGCTCTCGCCGGGATACCACTTGCCCTGGCCGTGGTGCAGCAGCGAACCGGGCGCGAACTTCTCGCGCAGCATGCGGATCAACCGGTCTGCATAGACGGCCTTGGTCGGGCCGACCGCTTCTCCGTTCCATTCGGGCGCCTCGAAATCTCCGTCGGCGATGAAGGTCGGCTCGCCGCCGATGGTCATGCGCACGTCGCCGGCTTCAAGATCGGCATCGACCTTGTCGCCGAGCTCAAGCAGCGCCTGCCAGCGACTCTCGGTGAAGGGCCTGGTGATACGCACCGCCTCGGCGATGCGGGACACGTCCATGGCGAACTGGAAGTCCGAGTGGACGGGCTCCATCACCACGCCCTCGATCGGCGCGGCGGAGCGGTAGTGCGGCGTGGCGCAGAGCGGGATATGGCCTTCGCCCGCGAAGAGGCCCCAGGTGGCGTCGAGCCCGATCCAGCCCGCGCCGGGAACGTAGACCTCGGCCCAGGCATGAAGGTCGCAAACGTCCTCGGCCACGCCCGCCGGTCCGTCGACCGCGACCACGTCCGGCGTCAGCTGGATCGAATAGCCCGACACAAAGCGGGCGGCGAAGCCCAGCCGGCGCATAAGCTGCACGAGCAGCCAGGCGGAATCCCGGCAGGACCCGGTGCCCACCTGCAGCGTTTCCTCGGGCGACTGGACGCCGGGCTCCATGCGGATGACGTAGCCGACCGTCTGGTTCACCGCCTGGTTGATCTCCACCAGAAAATCGATGGTGCGGCCTTCGTGCGCCTGGAACCGCTCGTAGAGTGCCTCGAACAGTTGCCCCTGCGGTTCGATCTCGAAATAGGCGGCAAGATCCAGCGCCAGCGCCTCGTCATAGACGAACGGATATTCCTCGGCGTATTCCTCGACAAAGAAGTCGAACGGATTGATCATCGCCAGTTCGGCGAGCAGGTCGACCTCAATGGCAAAATGGTCGATCGGCTCGGGAAAGACGATCCGCGCCTGCCAGTTGCCATGCGGATCCTGCTGCCAGTTGAGGAAATGCTCAGGCGGGCTGATCTTCAGCGAATAGTTGGGCACCGCCGTCCGGCTGTGCGGCGCAGGGCGCAAGCGGATCACCTGCGGTCCGAGCGAAACCGGCTTGTTGTAGCTGTACCGCGTGAGGTGGTGGAGTGCCGCCTTGATCATTCGGCACACTGTGCTCCAACTGATGCTGCGCCGCAACAAGGATTCTCAGCGGCCATTCCGTATCGGGATCGGCCGGGTGGAGCATGCCGGACCCTCGCGAAAACGCCAAGGTCGCTAGTGCATCATTCCCTGGGTGCGCTCCGGATCGATCGGACGCAGCAGGAGCACCAGGGGAACCGACAGAACCGAAAGCAGCGCAAACATCTGAAAGATATCGCTGAAGGACATGACTACCGCCTCAGTCATCACCTGAGCGTCCAGCGCGCGATATGCTGCGTCGATCCCGTCCGTCCCGCTGCCGAGTCCGGCCGCTGATTGTTCGAGCCGACGGGCCAGCTCCGGATCGTTCGCGCCCAATACGGAGTGGACCCGCCAGTGATGGAATTCGATGCGCCGCTCGAAAAAGCTGGCAAGCGCGGCCAGTCCGATCGAGGCGCCGAGATTTCGGGCGATGTTGAAAATGCTGGTGGCCTGCCCCGCCTCATCCATCGGGACCGCGGAAATGGCTGCCTGCTGGAGCGGCAACACACTGAGAGTGACGCCAATGCCCATGATGGTGAGGCCAAGCCAGAATGAATCGGCGACCGATTCTGCAGTCAGATTGCTTGAAAAATACGATCCCAGCGCAACCAGAAGCATCGCCGCCGCAACGATGACCTGAATCGGCAAGCGGGCGACGAGCAGGGGATACAGCGCAGCCGCGAGGATTCCCACGACACCGGCAATGACGATAACCTGCCCGGACTGCAGTGCGTTGTAGCCCGCGATTGCCGCCAGGAACTGCGGCACGGTGAACAAGGTGCCGAACAACAAGGCGCCGCAGACCATCACCATCAGCAGGATGGCTGCAAGCGCGCGGTCGCGCAGCAAGGCCAGCTTCAGTATCGGTACCGGCGCCTTCAGCTGGCCGATAGCCACGAGGACGACACCGATCACCGTGCCGATGGCCAGCTGCCAGATAAGCGCCGATTCGAACCACTGTTCGCGATGGCCTTCCTCGAGGAGGACGGTGATCGAACCGAAGCTGAGGGCCATTCCGGCAACGCCGAACCAGTCCGCAGTATTGAGCTCGTCCAGGTTACCCGGCTCGCTCGGCAGGCCCGCCAGGATCAGCAGGGCCAGCCCGGCGCAGATCGGCACATTGATGAAGAAGGCATAGTGCCAGCTGTAGTTCTCGGTAATCCAGCCGCCGAGCAGCGGCCCCAGGATCGGGCCGAGCAGGGCAGCCGATGCAAAGATCGCCATGCCGATCGACTGCTGGCGTGGCGGCAGGCGTTTCGCCATGATGGTCATGCCCGTCGGGATCAGCGTCCCCCCGGCCAGGCCCTGCCCGATGCGCCCCAGGATCATGGTCGTCAGGTCGCTGGCAAATCCACAGACCACCGAGAATATCGTGAAAATGGTCGCGCCGATCAGCAGCACCCGCCGCAGTCCGAGCATCCGTTCCAGCCAGGCCGTCAGCGGCATGATGACGATTTCCGCCACCAGATAGCTCGTCCCGACCCAGGTGCCCTCGCTCTGCGTGGCGCCGATCTCGCCCTGGATGACCGGCAAGGCCGAATTGACGATCGAGATGTCCAGCAGGGCCATGAACGCGCCAAGCGTCCCGGCGGCGACGGCCAGCCAGGCCGAGAAGTCAGCCCGTTCGGGTGCGGCGAACTGTACCGGCTCCGCTGCTGTCTCGCTCACTTCAGGAAATGCTCCGCACCGGTTGACGCCTCACCATGCACTGCGCCAAGCGATGATGCACAGTAGCAATATGCGCTATGAGCGAAAGCTCGCCAGGGCAAGTCGGGTTGGGGCAGGAACCCTATGGAATGCAGCGTCGTCATTCGTTCCCTCAACGAAGCGGACCGGCTTCGGCTGACATTGACATCACTTGCGTGCCAGACGCGCGCGCCCGAAGTGGTGGTGGTCGATGACGGATCGAGCGATCATACCGTGGAAGTCGTCGAATCCTTCAGGGACCGGTTGCGGCTGACCCCGATCCGCCATTCCACGCCGCAGGGGCGAAGCGCGGCGGCGAATGCCGGGGCGCGCGCGGCATCAGGCGATGTGCTGGTGGTGCTCGATGGCGACACGCTGATGCATCCGCAATGCGTGGAGCGCCATCTCGCCGCACATGAAGCCGATCCCTCGCTGCTGGGCCGCGGCGAAACCTGGCACATCCGCTCGACCCGCTTCCTGCTCGACCCGGAAGGCGCCACGCCCCGCGCCGGCGAGGAATCGCGGCTCGAGGCGATGTCACCGGCCGAGCGCGAGAAGCTCAGGATCACGCGCCGCCAGATCGAGGAGGACTTTGCCGGGATCGAGCGCCGGGCGACGCCGGGCATCTACCCCGGCATCGGCCCGCGCGCGCTTTACGAGCTCGAGGTCGACGCGCTGAGAAACCATCCCGAATGCAGCATGCTGTGGGCTGCCGCGTCGGGATCCAATTTCTCGGTAGCGCGCGATGCCTTTCTCGCATCCGGCGGTTTCGACGGCGAGATCGACATCAACGAACATCGCGAGCTGGCGCTCAGGCTGTGCGACGGTGGAGCGCGCATCGGCCTGGTCGAAGGCGCGCGAACCTATCACCTCACCCATCGCAGCGGCTGGCGCGACCCGCTGGCCGAAACCAACTGGGAGACGGTGTTCTACCGCCGTCATCCCAGCCTGGCGGTCAAGCTGCTTTCCGTCTTCTGGGCAAGCCTGTCGCGAGTGGGCGACATACCTGCCGAAGCGCGGATCACGACCTTTCCGGACCTGGAACGCTTCGCGCAGGGAGAATCGGGTATAGATTTCGACGCGGTACGGCGGCGGATTCCCGGGCTGCCGGAACTGGGCGCCGTGCAGTGAGCATCGCTCCGGTGCGTTCGCCTCGAGCACCGCCGGCTTGACCGTGCCGTTCCCACCTGTAGGGCGCTCCAACCGGAAACGCCCGGTCAGGGGGAAGCGTTCGTGCTTATCAAGGTGAGTGTGCCAGTCACCAACCAGGCACTGGGTCTGGCCAGGATCGATTCGATCGACGTTGAAGTCGGCCAGCAGCTGCGCAGCGGTGCGCGGCTGGTCGACTTCACGCTGGGCGCCGACATCGTCCAGACGCATGATTGCCCGCCCGTCACCACCTACCGCGTGACGTCGCGGGAACGGGGCTGGGTGCGCCGGATTGACGCCGCGCCGGACGACATGGTCGAACAAGGAGCGGCGGTCATGTTGGTAAGTTCCGAGCCCGACGAGCCGCTGGACGGCGCCGAGAGCAGATCCGCCCGCGTATCGGTCGCGGCGATCCTTGCGCCGCTGGACTGGTGACCGGGCCTAGCTGACCTCGAAGCTGAGCGCCATTTCGGCCAGCTCGTCCAGGCCATCCGGCAGCTGCTCGTCCGCAGAATCGCTGAGCAACGCCAGCGGGCTGCCGATATCCACCCAGTCGCCTTCCTGGCTGATCACCGAACGCAGGATGCCCGCCTGCCCGGCGCGCACTTCGACAAGCGCCTTGTGCGTTTCCAGCTCCACGACGAGTTCGCCTTCGGCAAAGGCCTGCCCTTCCCCGCCATGCCATTCGAGCACGCGGACCTGTTCGACATCTTCGATGGGGCCGGGGACAAGGAGTTTGTAGATCATGCGGTGCCTTTCGGTTTGGCTTGGCTGAGAATACGCCGGACAGCGTCGACCAGCCTGCCGGCATCGGGCAGGCATTCGGCTTCCAGCACGGGATTGGAGGAAACGGGAGCGGGCAGCGGGCCGACCCGCACGGCAGGGACCGGGCCGAGGCGTTCCATCACCCGGAAGGCGACCTCGCTGCCGACCCCGCAGGTGACCTGCCCTTCTTCGAGCGTCGCCAGCACGCCGGTCTTCCCGACCGACGCCGCGACGGTATCCATGTCGAGCGGCGCGAGCGAACGCAGATCGATAACTTCGGCATCGACGCCCGCCTTCTCCAGCTCGCGCGCCGCCTCCATCGCGACGTGGACCATGTAGCCATGGGTGACGATAGTCACGTCGCTGCCTTCGCGCAGGAGCTGCGCCTTGCCGATCGGTGCGAAACATTCGGTCGAGGGCACTTCGCCGGATTTCGGAAACAGACGCTTGTGATCGATGAAAACGACGGGACCATCCTCGCGCAGTGCGGACTTGAGCAGGCCGTAGGCGCTGGCCGGATCGGACGGTGCGACGACTTTCAGCCCCGGCACGCCCATCAGCCAGGATTCGAGGCATTGCGAATGGGCCACGCCCTGCCCCTTCGCACCAGCGGTTGTCTTGACGACGAGCGGCACGGTGATCCTTCCGGCGGTCTTGAACCGCGCCTTCGCCGCGTAATTCACCAGCGGATCGAGACCCAGCGTCATGAAATCCATGTAGGTGATGCCGACCAGCGTCCGGTGGCCCATGGCGGCCGCGCCCACGCCGAGTCCGACCATCGCCGCTTCGGCTACCGGCGTGTCGCGCATCCGCTCAGGGCCGAAGCGGTCATGAAGTCCAGCGAATTCCTTGTACGCGCCACCGAACGAACCCACGTCCTGGCCAAGCACCAGCAGCCGCTGGTCGCGTTCCATCTCCTCTGCAAGGGCTCGCGCGATCGCCTCCCGGAAGAAAAGCCGGACATGGCCTGCGCCGCTTTCAGACGACATCGTGCAATGCCTCCTCTGCGGGCGGCATGGGCGAAGCCTCGGCGAAGGCGATCGCCCGGTCGATTTCGGCTTCCGTCTCGGCTTCGAGTGCCGCCAGCGCGGTTTCATCGAGAACCGCGCCGCGCAGCAACTCGGCCGACAGGTGCGCGATCGGGCAACGCTCCCTGATCGCGGTGACCTGTTCGGCCGGCCTTGTCTCGCGCGTGGAGGAGGAATGGCTGGTGAAGCGCTCCGCTCGGCATTCCAGCAGCGCCGGCCCCCCGCCGCTGCGGGCATCGGCAGCGAATCCGCTGGCGGCCGCCGCCACGGCCTCCACGTCCATTCCGTCGACGGTGGCGTGGGCTATGCCGAAGGGCCCGGCCAGCGAGGACAGCGGATCAGCCGCGACCCCGGAAGACACCGGAGTGGAGATCGACAGGCCATTGTTGCTGCAGACCAGGACCAGCGGCAGCTTCCAGAGCGAGGCCACATTGAGCGTCTCGTGCAACGCGCCGGCACCACACGCGCCATCGCCGAAGATGGCGAACACGACGCCACCCTCGCCCGCTCGCTGGCAAGCCAGGGCCGCTCCGGCGGCGATCGTGAGGTTTCCGGCGACCACCGCATGGGCACCGAAGAAGCCGCTTTCGGGCTGCGAAAGATGGCCGCGCCCGGCCCTCCCGCGGTTCGGCCCGGCAATCCTGCCCAGCAGCTCGGCCATCACCTGCCCGCTATCGAGCCCGCAGGCCAGGGCCGCGCCGATGGACCGCCCGCCGCTGAGCAGCCGGTCGCCGGTCCGCATCGCCGAAGCGACGCCGACCGCCACCGCTTCCTCGCCCGAGGAATAGAGCTGGAAGCCGTGATCGGGACGCGCCATCAGCCGGGTCTCGAAAGCCCGGATCAGCATCATGGACCTGAGGGCGAATACCCTATCCACCCGCGCCGCCCATTCCGGCACCGAACTGGTCCGGCTCTTCGATCAGGCCGTAGTCGCGCAGGATGCGCAGTACCTCACCGGCAACGGCGCGGCAGCCGGCCGGGGTGAGATGCGTCGCATCGACAGCGAGCGACTGCGCGCCGGCTTCCGCGACGATCCGGTCGACATCGACGATCGACACGCCGGTCTCACGCGAGAGTTCGACAAGCGCGAGATTGAAGCGGCGGATACGCGTCGAGAGGGTCTCATCCATGCCCTCGTGGCAATGCACCGTTTCGCCGGGCACAACGCTCGAGACATTGTAGAAGAGGATCGGCGCGTCGCTGCCTGCGCGGATCCGGCCGATGATCGTTGAGAAATTCGCCATCGATGCATCGACATCGAGATAGTCGTCCTGGGCGAATTCGGACCTCAGCCAGTCGCGCTGACCGGGAGCCCATTCGCGCAGATGGTCGGGGTAGAAGCTGAAGGCGCCGGACCGGTGCACCGCCAGCCGGATCTGGAGATCGGGCTGGACGGACAACACATAGGCATCGGCGTTGGCCGCAAACAGCTTGTCGCTGAACTGGGTCGCGAGTGTGTGGGCGCCCAGTTGCAGGTCCCGCTCTTCCAGCTGCGCCGGTATCGCTCCGTCGGCGGCAAGCAGGGCGTCGGACCGCGAGAAGGTCTCGTGCCGGATGCGGACGGAAAGTTCGCCGCCCTGTTCCCGCAGCAGCTCGTTGATCCCGTTCCACCGCAGTTCCCCGCCGATCCACAGCGAATGCAGGGAGTCGCGAATGTCGAGATTGCCCTTGGCGAATATCGTCAGCCGCTTCACCTTGCCCACCTGAACCTGCTGCCACCAACGCGCCCCGCCCCCTACAGGCGCGCCGGCCATGCCATGTCAAGCCCACCCGAGCCGGCGCATGCTCCGACTTTGCCGGCAGAGGGGCTGATCCGGCCGATGTTCAAATTTTCCCGCAACCGGCATACAGTGGAAAGAAAACGGAAGAGGATGCGACGATATGGCCGACCTGGTTCACGAAGAGGAAATCCTGACTCAGGACTTCACCGAAGTCGAAGCCAGCGACTTCGGGCTGGCGGATGTACAGTTCGTTGACCAGCACTTCATCGATCCGAAGGGACGCACTGTCCGGGTCAGGAGTTTCTACCGGCTCTATCCGGGCGATATCCACGAGCGCAACAAACGCCGCGGCGGCGGCGTTGCCAATTCCGAGCAGGACCGCAGCAAGCGTGCGACCGAGCAGGCGCGCGAAGGACGGCACCGGCACTTCTGGGAAAAGATCCTTATCGACATCGAACTCCCGCTGCCCGATTCGGGAATGGATCCGATCGAGCCGATCGGCGGATATGTGCGATACCATCCGGAGGGAGCCTGGTACGGGCCGTTCGATGTGTACCGCAAGCGCGTCGGGCCGGAAGACCGAGTCATCGTCCATTGCCACCTGCATACCGAAGGTTCCGCCTACCAGCCGCTCCAGACGATCTCGTCGATGAAGGAACACATGTCGAAGCTGATGCACGAGCGGAACGATCCATGGGGGCCGGACTGGTACATCGGATATGACGGTGAGCGTGTCGTCGACGAGAACCCGGCTCAGGCGGCCACTTGGGAAGCCTGGCAGCAGAAGCGGATCGCTTTCAAGGAACCGCCTATTTCCGACGAGCTGATCAAGCTCAACGTCAATGCCTTTCCCTGGTATCCCCATCCCCGGCACAAGGGCGTATCGATCAAGCCCATCGCAGCTTTCAACGCGCAAGGTCCGATCACCTCGCTGATCCGCATGGAGGCCGGGGCCAGCGTGCCGGCCAAGCTCCTGCGCGATCACCGCGTCCTGGCGGTGCTGGCCGGCAAGGTCACGCTGGGCGACAGCCCGGTCAAGGAACGGGTCGCCGTGTTTTCGGCGCCCGGCGACGAGCTTCCGGTGATGACGGCCGAAGAACCGAGCCTCATCTGGGTGGTGCGCTGGTTGTGGAAGGACAATCCGGTCGCCGATTTCTGGCTGGATTGAGCGCGACTACGGTTTCGCCAGCGCCTTCAGGATCGCCGCCCACGACACCAGCTTGAAGTTCTGCGCATGCGGAGCGTTGACGCCGTCCTGCGCGACGAACAGCCCGGCAGGATAGTCCGCACCGAAACTGCCGGCGGCGACGGCGATGCCATCAGTCTCCTCGGTCGCACCGAAGGCCCCCGCGCCGATCCGGAAGCGCCCGGCGGGAGCCAGGTCCGGCAGGCGGTAGAGCGCAAAAGCGTTGTCGCCCTGACTGGAAGCGATCAGCCAGCCGCCGGTCTCGCCGTCCGGCACGATTGCGAGTCCTTCGACATCGGCGACGAGGTGCAGGCCGTCAGTCTTGGCGACCAGCGTTCCGTCTGCCGAACCGGCGGCGAATTTCCAGATGCCGACGTCTTCCTCACCGACGAAAAGTGTACCGTCGCGCGGATCGACGACGCAGCCTTCGGCCTGGGTGGCGAGCTTGCGCGTCAGCAGCGGTACGGACCGGGCAGCCCCGTCCAGCTCCAGCCGGTATTCCTCGACGGTTCCGTCCTTGAGAACCGAATAGGCATGCAGCGCAGCACCGTCCGCCCACAGGCACACGCCGTAGGCTTCGCCTGCACCGCCATCGACCGCTCCCAGCGGCACGAGCCGCGCAGCAGCGGTATCAAGCCGGTAAAGCCGCAGTTTCGCGGCCGCTTCGTCGTTGCGGTCGCTGGCAACGACCATCACGCCCGCCTCGCCCAGATCGACGAGGTCCACATTGTTGAGGCGGCCCGCGGGATCGAAGAAGCGCGACTTGCCGTCGAGCCCGTAGACGTGGAGCCCCGCCTTCTTGTCGGTCGCGACGATCAGGCTCGCGGCCGGATCGGCCGGGTTGCGCCAGATCGCCGGGTCGTCGGCGGCGTCGGCCGCCGCTGTGCCCACCGGTTCGGTCTCCGCCGAAGCCGTAACCTCGACCGCCGGCAGCGAAGCGACCGGTGGAGTTGTAGCGCAACCCGCCGACAGCCCGGCAAGGCCCAATGCGATCAGGAAACGCTGCATCAGAAGCTGACCCGGGCGCCGAACTTCATCGTCCAGTTGTAACGCTCGTACTGGTAGATGTTCTGCCGTCCGCCGAAATTGTTGTAAGCAAAATACTTGGCGTCGTTGATGTTCACCCATTCGTAGAACAGCTGCACCTGCTTGTTGATCCGGTACTTCGCGCTGAGGTCCAGCTGGAAGTGATCGTCGACATAGCGGTCAAAGTCGGCCTCGTCACCAAGCTCGTCCAGATACTTGTCGCGATAGGTTCCGGCAAGCCGCAGGCTGATCGGGCCCTTCTCGTAGCCCAGCGTGATGTTGGCGGTGTGCTTGGAAGTCGACGGCAGCGTGATCTTCCTAAGGTCGTTGGGATCGCCGTCGTTCGGCACCATACCGGTCGCGTCGGTGTAGGTGTAGTTCGCCTGGACGATAAGTCCGTCGAAGGGCGAAGGCAGCATGGTGAATGCCTGTGCGAAGCTCAGCTCCACGCCCCACACCTCGGCGCTTTCACCGTTGATCGGGATCGTCGCCTCGTCATAGGCGATGCCGTTGTAGGTGCCCGGACCGTCGACATTGGTGTCGACGATGAAGTTCTTGATGTCCTTGTAGAAGAAGGCCGCGCTGATCGCGCCGTTGCCCGACAGGTAATATTCCAGCGAAAGGTCGGCGTTCCATGCCTCGTAGGGCTTGAGATCGGGATTGCCGAACTCGCCCTCGCGCTCGTCGTCGTCGTTCTGCTCGACCGCGAAGCGCGGCGCCAGCTTGGACAGTTTGGGACGGACCAGCGAGCGGTACCCGGCGGCGCGCACAATGAGGTCCGGCTGCGCTTCCCAGCGGATGTTGAGGCTGGGCAGCCAGTGATCGTAGTCCTTCTCGAAGGTCACCGGCGCCACCAGAACCGTATCGTCCGTAGCGGTTGAGCCGTCGGGAAGCGTGCCGTCTTCCTCGACCAGCGTCACGAGATTGCCGGCGATGTCGTTGGAAGTGTGTTCGTAACGCACACCGCCGATCACGCGCAGGTCTGCGCTGTCATAGCGGGCCAGCAGGTAGCCGGCCATGATGTCTTCGGAGACGCTGTAGTCTTCCACGGCGGAATCGAATTGCGAATCGACTTCGTTGAGTTCGAACGATCCCCGGTTGGCGAGGAAGAAGTCGGTGGAGCCTTTGTAGCTCGCGACAGGCCCGATGTCCGTGATGCGGTAGGTCTGTTCGCCCAGCACGTCGGCAAGCGTGAGGTCGTCGTGCTCGTAGAATTCGACCTGCTTGTTGTAGCTCTTGTCGCGCCAGCGGCCCTTGAAGCCCGCCTGCACGGTGATGCTGCCGTTGTCGGTGAAGAACTCGCGGCCAAGATCGAGCTTCGCCGCATATTCCTCGTCGACCGAGTTCGACAGTGCGGTGTATTCGATATCGTCCAGTTCGTAGGCGCCGGGATCGAAGAAGTCTGCCGTATTGCCGGACACCGAATAGAGCGGCGTGCGCGCATTGCTCTGGTCGACGGTGACGACAAGGCCGTCGCCTTCGAACTTGTGATCGAAGGTGGTCGGATCGAGCGAGCCGCTTTCCCGTTCGCTCGACTTGGCCCAGCTCACCGAATAGCCGGCTTTCCATTCTCCGGTATCAGTTTCGCCGCCGAACGTCAGCGAACGGATCTTCTGCGATTCGAAGCGGTCCTTGATGTCGCGTTCCAGCTCGATCTCGCCGTCGGCGTCGTCGAACACCACCGTCGTGCCGCTTCCCGAACTCGGAGCCTCATCGAACTTGAAAGTCGTCCGGCGGCGGAATTCCTGGTCGTCGAACTGGCTGTAGAGACCGCGCAGGTAGAGCTCGGTCGTGTCGCTCATCCTGAAATCGAAGCCGAGCGTGGCGCTGATCCTTTCGCGCTCCACGTCATAGTCACGGTACTGCAGCTCTTCGGCGTAGACCAGCCCGCCGTCCTCGCTCCAGTCGTCGGCTTCGATATTGTCGGTTTCGAACTTGCGCTTGTAGTAGGAAATGCCGCCCGACAGGCCGACGTTGTCGCTGATCCGGCGCGTGAAATCGACGCTTCCCTTTGGTGTCACGTCACCGGAGAAATCATTGTAGCTGCCTTCGGCCTTGAGCGTCAGGATGTCCTTCTTCCGGTCGAAGGCCCTGGTCGTCTCGATTTCGATCGAGGCGCCGATCGTGTCGGCATCCATGTCGGGGGTCAGCGACTTCTTCACCTCGATCGATTCGATGATGTCGCTGGAGACGACATCGAGCGCCACCGAACGCACGTCGCTTTCGGGGGCGGGCAGGCGCACGCCGTTGAGCGAGGTGGAATTGAGTTCGGGATCCAGTCCGCGGACCGACACGAAGCGGCCCTCGCCCTGGTCATTGAGGATATTGATGCCGGGAAGGCGGCGCAGCGATTCGGCAACGTTCTGGTCGGGGAACTGGCCGATGGCATCGCGAGTAAGCGTGTCGCTGACGGTGTCCGCTGCGCGCTTGCGCGAGAGCGCGCTGGCCTGGTTGGCGGCCTGGCCGATCACCAGGATGTCGCTGGCGGCCAGGCCGGTCACACCGCCGAGCGCGACATCGACGCGGATCGCGCCGCTGGCGGGAACGGCGACGGTCCGCCGCTCCGTCCGTGCGCCGACATAACGGAACTCGAGGGTGTAGTTGCCTTCGGGAATGTCCGCGAAAAAGAAACTGCCGTCGCGTTCCGTCACAGCCGCACGATCGAGCTCGACGATGCGCACCTCGGCCGATTGCAATGCGATGGTTTCCGAAGCGTCGATCACCGTGCCTGTAACATCACCGGCAAACGCGGGGGTGCAAACGGCCAGCGCCAGAACCGGCGCAGAGGTCGAGGCGAGCAGCCGCGAGAATTTCATTTTGGTCTCCGTCCCTGAATCGGGCGGTGCTGTAGAGACCGTCGATGACGCTCAAGAGACAGTTATGTTTCAGTTTCTTGAAATGCGGCAGCCCAGTTGAGCGCGCCGCGTGGGCCAAGGCGCCCACTGCTGCTGTCGAACCGTGCAAAGTCTTTATCGCAATCGATTCGCAGTATTAATATTGCCCGTGACGGAGAGGTCGGGCCCGGGCTCTTCCAAGCGGTCTGCTCAGGCCGAAACCACCTCGGTACCCCCGAAAGGCTCCCGAAAAGTGCCGGGACCGCCATGACACGGCCCCGGCTGAGTTGGGGAGAGAGAATGCCCGGAAGCCGGGCAGCAGAGGCTTGACAGGAACCAAGGCACCCTGCACATAAACTACTAATGCGAATCACTTTCATTATCAAGTTCTCATTAAGGGGGTTGGAAAATTGATCAGAACGGCCAGGGTCAGGGCAGGCAATCGCAAGAAAACCATCGGTCGGTGCCAAAGGTTCGCAGCACGGCAGGCAAGGCCGGCCTGCGCGGGCCTTGCAATCGCCTTCTCGCTGGCGGCCCAGGCCGCCCATGCACAGGGCAATGAAGGGCTCTACTGGCTGGAACGGCTCAATTCGATCACCGTCAGCGCCACGCGCACGCCGATCGAGATCGTCGACGCGCCTGCCACCGTGACGGTCATCACCGAGCAGGACATCGCCGACCAGTTCGTCACCGACATCAAGGACCTCGTCCGCTTCGAGCCGGGCGTCAGCGTCCGGCGCGCGCCGGCCCGGTTCGGCGCGGCGCTGGGCGTCACCGGTCGCGCCGGCAACGAGGACTTCAACATTCGCGGCATCGGCGGCAACCGCGTGCTGATCCAGGTTGACGGCATCCGCTCGCCGCAGGGCTTCTCCTTCGGTGCGCAGGACGCCGGGCGCGGCGGATACACCGACGTCGGGCTGGTCAAGTCGGTGGAGATCCTGCGCGGCCCCGGCTCGGCGCTGTACGGCAGCGATGGCTTGTCCGGAGTGGTCAGCTTCATCACGTCCGATCCAGCAGACCTTATCCGGCCCGGCGAATCGGTCGGCGGTTTCGTGCGCGCGCAATACAGCTCCGACGACGAGGAATTCGCCGAGACGGCGGCACTGGCCGGAAACTTCGGCGCGTGGTCGGCGATGCTCGCCTACACGCGGCGCGATTTCAAGGAGCTCGACAACCAGGGGACTGTCGGCAGGCTCGGCGAGGACCGCACACGGCCCAATCCGCAGGACGGCCAGTCCGACGCCTTGCTCGGCAAGATCGTGTGGACGGCCGGTGGCCATCGCGTCCGCCTCACCGGCGAATACTTGCGGACCAAGCTTTTCACCGATGTCCTATCGGGCCAGGGGCCGGCATTCCTGTTCGGCCCTTCTCCAAGCTGGATCGTCGACGACCTTACGGCGCGCGACAGGACCAAGCGCACCCGCCTTTCGCTGGACTGGACCTGGGAAGGCGACGGCGCGGTGAACTACGCCCATGCCGCCGCCTACTGGCAGGACGGCAAGGACGTCCAGTTCACCGACGAGGATCGCTCGCCGGTGAGCGCGACGCCGCGGCCCGACCGCGAGCGGCTGAACACCTTCGAAAACCGCGTCTGGGGGCTTGCCGCCGAGGCGCGCAGCGATTTCGCCACCGGAGCCATCGGTCATCGCCTGTCCTACGGCGGCGACATCAGCTGGACGCGGCAGGAGGGCCTGCGCGACGGTGTCGAACCGCCAACCGGGGAAAGCTTCCCCACCCGCGCCTTTCCCGCGACGGACTTCACGCTCGGCGGGCTTTTCCTGGGCGACGAGATCAGCCTGCTGGACGGCGGCCTGCTGCTCTACCCCGCGCTGCGTTTCGATTTCTACGAACTCGATCCGAAGGACGACCCCTTGTTGCCGACATTCACCGGCGCGGGCCAGAAGGATTCGCGCGTTTCGCCGAAGATCGGGGCGGTCGCCAAGGTCACCGGCAACCTGCGGCTGTTTGCCAACTACGCCCAGGGCTTCCGCGCACCGACACCGAGCCAGGTCAACAACTTCTTCGAGAACCTTGCCTTCGGCTACACTTCCGCGCCCAATCCCGATCTCGGCCCCGAGCGCAGCGAGAGCTGGGAAGGCGGCGTACGCATCACCGGCCGCCATGCGGGGCTCAGCATCACCGCCTTCCATGCCGATTACCGGGACTTCATCGACCAGCAGGTCGTCGCCGGTTCCTTCACGCCGAGCGATCCGGCGGTCTACCAGTTCGTCAATGTCGCCCGGGTCAAGGTGAAGGGCGCCGAGGCGAAAGCCGATTTCCGCGCAGAGAACGGCTTCACAGGCCGCTTCGCCATCGCCTACGCCAAGGGCGACGAGAAGCTGCCGGGTGGCGGCAACGTGCCGCTCGCCTCGATCGACCCCCTCAACCTCGTGCTGGGCCTCGGCTATCGCGACCCGAAGGGACGCTTCGGCGGCGAGCTGATCATGACGCATCACGCCCGCAAGGAGCTGAGCCGCACGACCGGCACCTGCTCCGACGAATGCTACCGGCCTGACGATTTCACGATTCTCGACGCGACTGCCTTCTGGCGGCTCGGTGATGCGCTGACGCTGCGCGCCGGCATCTTCAACATCACCGACGAAACCTATTCCTACTGGAGCGACGTGCGCGGTCTCTCCGCCGGTTCCACCGTCACCGACGCCTACACGCGGCCCGGCCGCAACGCGAGCGCATCGCTCAGCTACCGCTTCTGACAAGGAGGGAGACCCCCGTTGAGAAATTACCGATCCATACTTCCCGCCGCCGTACTGGCCCTCGCGTGCGCGGCATCGCCGGCATTGGCCCATCCGCCGATCGGCGAACGGCCGACAGCCGAGGAACAGGCCGCCTTCAACGCCGACCGCGCCGACATCCTGGCGATGGCTGGCAACTACAAGGTGCGTTTCGACATGCAGGAATCGACGCCCTGGGCGGCCGGCTATGCGCCGCTCGAACGCAAGATCTCGGGCGGATACGAATCCGTGCGCGTCATCGAGGACACCGGAGAGCGGATCGTGCTGCAGCACCTGCTGGTGGTCGAGCACGAAGGCAAGACCCACGTCATCAAGCACTGGCGACAGGACTGGGATTACGAGCCGGCCAGGATCCTCGTCTATGCCGGGCCCGACACCTGGCAATGGCAGGACGTGCCCGAGAAGATGCGCCACGGCCGCTGGTCGCAGACCGTCTGGCAAGTGGATGACAGCCCGCGCTATTCCGGCTGGGGCGAATGGGAAACGCAGGGCGGCGTGCGCCGCTGGCGTTCCAACTGGACCTGGCGTCCGCTCGCCCGCCGCGATGCGGTGCGCAATCCCGTCTACGACCGCTACTACGCCATCAACCGCCACCAGCCGACGCCGGACGGCTGGATCCACTGGCAGGACAACATCAAGATGGAACCCGCCGACGCAGGCCTGAAGCCGGTGGTGCAGGAATATGTCCTCAACACCTATTCGCGTTTCAGCGGATACCCGGTCAAGGCTGCCGACGACTACTGGCGCACAACCAAGTCCTACTGGGCCGCTGTGCGTGCCGAATGGGACCGGGTCGCAGAGGAAAAGGGCGGCATCCACATCAAGGAACAGGCCGATACCGGCACGGTGATTTCGGCACGCCTGCTCGAAATGGGCACTGCCATCGCCGAAGGCACGATGAAGGAGGGCTCCGCGATCTCCGAAGCGCGCCGCCTCATCCGGACGAACACCTGATTTGCGCATAGCAGGAGAACGGCGCCATGTATGATTTCCTCGATCGCCCCGTCACCACGCTCGACCACGGCGGGCGGTTCCTGATCTGGGCAATGCGCAGTTGGGTGAAGGCCATGGAGGACCGCCAATGCCCCGGCCACGCTCTCGGTGCGGCTTTCGCGAAATGGAAGATGATCTCAGGGCTGCAGCCGTTCCTGCACGTCATGGCGCTGTTCAACCGCCACGGTCTCGAAACATTCGGGTTCTGCCGCCTGCAGTGCAACCATGTGTCGGAGCATGAGGCTATCATTATCAGCCTGGTCTGCTCGCTGCGCGACAGCCGACCCGAGTTTGTACGGGACACCGTGGCATTGCTGGTCGAAGAGGACCATATCGGCGACCTGATCGCATCGCTCTCGGCGCTGGGGCGGAGCATGGACGAGGCTGCCATCTTCCCGGCACGCACCGCCCCGGTGGCCGATAGCTAGTCGAGCCGCATTCGGCGTCGGCATGGCCCGTCCGGTACTATTGCGGGATCACCCAGCGGACGCTGCCGGAATAGCTGCCGGTGACTTTCCGGCCGCTGCCGTCGCTCGCCGGCCTGAAGCGGGCACGGCTCGAAACATATTTGCAGGTCGCCTCGTCTAGGCCGCGAAATCCGGTGGATTGCGTGATGGTGCAAGCCTCGACCCTGCCGTCGGTACCGATCGTCAACACGAAGCGGGCAAGCCCCTGGTTCCCTTCGCGCAGGTCGCGCGAGGGATAATCGTTGGTGGTGATCCAGCCGCCCGGGCTGTTGCGCGGCTGCGCCAGCTCCGGCGTGGCCGGGGGCGGTGCCGGCGGAGGCACGGGCAGCTCGGTCCACTCCGGCGCCTTCGGCAGCGGCGGCAACGGAATTTCGATGAAACTGTCGTCCACGCTCGGCAATGGGATGCGACGCTCCGGCGTATCGACCCTCGTCTCGTTGGGCTTCGGATCGCGTTTGGGCTCGATCTTCGGATCAGTTTGCGGCGGAGGCGGCGGATCGAGCTTCCATTGTTCGGCCGCCAGGCGAGGTTCTGGCTCGCGCGGCATGATCGTGACCGAAAGGCCGTGGATCACTGCGACGATCGCACCGCCCTGGAGGAGCGCCACCGCAAGCGCGGTGAGCGCGCGCCTGTTCGTTTGGGTTTTCTGGTCGAGATAGGCCATGGCAATTCTCTCCTTGCTGCCGCCGCCGGGGCGTCAACCGGGAGGGCGGCCAGCTTCCAAGGCCGACATCCTACCAAGATACTTTCATTTGAAAACATTTTTTAACTAAGGATTGCAATCATTTAGCTAATAGTCCTTAGCAGTATACTTGTCGCGAACCGCTTTAGCGCACCGCTGCGATCGCCTTCTGCCGCCGCCGCTGGACGGAGCTGCCTAGCCCGATCGCCTCGCGATATTTGGCGACGGTGCGACGCGCGACGTCAAACCCTTTCTGCCTGAGCAGGTCGACCAGCGCATCGTCCGACAGGATCGCCTTGGGATCTTCGGCGTCAATCAGTTGGCGGATCGACGCCTTCACCGCTTCCGCCGAAACCGCACCATCGCCGCCGGTCGCGGCGACGCCGGAGGTGAAGAAGTATTTCAGCTCGAACGTACCGCGCTCGCAATGCAGATACTTGTTCGATGTGACGCGGCTGACGGTGGATTCGTGCATGCCGATCGCTTCGGCAACGGCGCGCAGCGTCAGCGGCTTGAGCTGGGTCACGCCGTGGCGGAAGAATCCGTCCTGCTGCCTGACGATTTCGGTCGCGACCTTGAGGATCGTCTTCTGGCGCTGGTCCAGCGCCTTGATCAGCCAGTTCGCATCGGTGAGCTTCTGCGAAAGCCAGGCTCTCGAATCCTTGTCGTCGCAGGCGCCCTTGAGCTCGACGTAGTAGTCACGATTGACGACCAGCCGCGGCAGCGTCTCCTGGTTGAGCGCAATGTCCCAGCCGCCATCGTCGCGCGCGGTCAACAGGATGTCGGGCGTAACCGGGGCGTTGCTCCCGCCACCCAGCGCCAGGCCGGGCTTGGGATCGTAACCCCTGAGTTCGGCGAGCATGTCCGCGAAATCCTCGTCGTCCACGCCGCAGATGCGCTTGAGCCGCTGGACTTCGCCCTTGGCGACGAGTTCGAGATTGTCGATCAGCCGCGCCATTGCGGGATCGTAGCGGTCCGCTTCGACGGCCTGCAGCGCGATGCATTCGGAAAGCGAGCGTGCGCCCACGCCGGTGGGATCGAAAGTCTGGAGCAGCGCCAGCGCCGCTTCCGCCTCCGACTGTGCGACACCCAGTTCCGTCGCGACTTCGCGCAACGAAACGGTCAGGTAACCCGCTTCGTCGAGCTGGGCGATCAGGAAGCCGACGATCGCGGCAAGTCTCGGGTCATCCGTCGCCGCCCCGACCTGCGCGCCGAGATGCTCGGCAAGCGATTGTGCTGCCTGCCCGCGCTCCTCGATCGAGGGCAGATCGCCGGACGGCGCGATCCGCACGTCCCCGCCCCATTCGCCGCCGGCCGCGCCGTCCCCGGTATCGCGGTCGCGGTCTAGCGCCGAGGCATCTATGTCCAGCGGGCGATCGTCTTCCGCGCGGCCTTCGCCGATAAGCTGGTCGACCGGCGATTTCTCCATGGTGGTGCGCCGCTGGTCTTCGGCGGCATCGCCCCCCTCGCCCTCGGCTGCCGGAGCGGACCCGCCGATTTCGAGCAAGGGGTTCGCTTCAAGCGCATCGCCGACGAACGCCTCGATCTCGAGATTGGAAAGCGCCAGCAGCTTGATCGCCTGCTGGAGCTGCGGCGTCATTACCAGCGACTGGGTTTGGCGAAGGTCTAGTCTGGGACCGAGGGCCATCAGAGCACCATCCGGTCAGGTAGCGCCAGGCCAGGCGCGGCATCGGCCCTTCCGCGCATCCTCCCGCAATGCGACCACCCGCGGCATCACAGGGTGAACCCTTCGCCGAGGTAGAGCCGGCGCACGTTCTCGTCGGCGACCAGTTCGGCCGGACCTCCCGCAAAAAGCACCTGTCCGCCATATATGATGCAGGCGCGATCGACGATATCGAGCGTCTCGCGCACATTGTGGTCGGTAATCAGCACGCCGATGCCGCGTGTGCGCAAGTCCTTCACCAGATCGCGGATGTCGGCGATTGACAGCGGATCGATACCCGCGAAGGGTTCGTCGAGCAGCATGATGGACGGCTTGGCGGCAAGCGCGCGGGCGATTTCGCAGCGCCGCCTCTCACCACCCGACAGCGCCATGGCCGGGCTTTCACGCAGGCTCGTGATGTGGAATTCCTCCAGCAGCCGGTCCAGTTCGGCCGCGCGGGTCTCCGGATCGGGTTCGACCATCTCGAGCACGCAGCTGATGTTCTGCTCGACGGTCATGCCCCGGAAGATCGAGGTTTCCTGCGGCAGGTAGCCCAGGCCAAGGATGGCCCGGCGGTACATCGGCAGGTTGGTGATATCGACGCCGTCGAGCAGGATGCGGCCGGAATCGGGACGAACCAGGCCCATGATCGAATAGAAGCAGGTAGTCTTGCCGGCACCGTTCGGCCCCAGCAGCCCGAGCACCTCGCCCTTGGCCACCGACAGCGAAATGTCGGTGAGGACGGCGCGCTTGTCGTAGCTCTTGGCGATTGAGACGACTTCCAGCCCTCCCTGAGGGAGCTCAGGCGAAGCGTTCTCCACCCGTTCGGGCGTCTCGGCATCGGGGATTGGCTGTGTGTCCGTCATTCGTAGCGCGATTTAGGGTGCGCGCCGGTGTTGGGCAAGCCAGCAATTCCTCCTGATCGACGCAATTGGCAGGTTTTATGCATGCCCGCCTGCTGCCGGTCGGCACGCGGGATGGTTAACCGCTCTTGATCGCATCGCGATTCGGTGATTAACTGGCTTCCGGAGAGGAAAAGAGGATTCCCTGATGGTGAAAGTCTCACAGCGCCGTCTGTTCGCGGAGCAGGAAAGTGCCCGCCCGGTCGACTGGCGCCGCAAGATGAGCGACAACATCGCCTACGCGCTGCTGGTCTACACAGCGCTTCAGATTTTCGTCACCATGGGCGCGCTCAAGTCGGAAGGCATGTCGCTGCTCCCCTACCTCGCTCTCGTTATCCTCGTCGCGGCGATCATTCCCGCCTGCCGCCGTTTCGAGCGGCGCTGGAACCGCCTTAACGACCGGCAGGCCTCCGATCCGGCCCTCGCCTCCTATTATCGCCGCGACCGGCTTGCGCTCTGGCTGCTGGCGATCGGCCTGCCCTTCGCGCTGACCGCGGTGTTCAAGGGCCTCGCCCTGCTCTTCACCTGAGACTGCCCGACATTGCCCTGAAAGCACGCGATCACTAGATGCGGCTTTCACCGTGCGCGTCCGTGCGCGGGAACAAGGAGCAAGCCCACCCCCATGTTGAGCCCACAAGCCGCACAGGACCGCGCCTGCGCCCTGATCGAACGCGCACGCAAGGCGGGAGCGGATGCCGCCGATGCCGTCTATCATGCGGATTCCTCGGAAAGCATCCAGGTCCGGCTGGGCAAGCTCGAAGACGTGGAGCGTTCGGAAAGCGAGCATATCGGCCTGCGCGTCTTCGTCGGCCGTCGCTCGGCCAGCATCGGCACCTCGGACCTGAGCGAAGGCGCGCTCGACGAACTGGCCGGCCGCGCCGTCGACATGGCGCGCGCCGCACCGGAAGACCGCTACGCCGGGCTTGCGCCGGACGATATGCTGAGCCGAGGTCCTTTCCCCGACTTCGACCTTGTCGATCCGGACGAGCCAAGCCCGCAGGCGCTGCGCGCCATGGCCGAAGAGGCCGAGGACGCAGCGCGCGCCGTTTCCGGCGTCACCAATTCGGAAGGCGCAGCAGCCGGCGCGGGCGAGGGTATTTTCGCCCTCGCCACCAGCCACGGCTTTTCCGGCGCCTACGCCAGGACCAGCCACAGTATCAGCGCCACCGTCGTCGCGGGCGAAGGCTCGGGAATGCAGCGGGACTATGCCTGGCGGCAGGCCCACCATGCCGCCGATCTTCCGGCGCCACGCGAGATCGGCCAGCTGGCGGGCGAGCGCACAGTCGCCAAGCTCACGCCCGGCCGGCTCAAGAGCGGGCCTACCCCGGTCGTCTTCGACCCGCGTGTCGGCGGGACCCTGATCGGCCATCTCATCAACGCCATGTCGGGTTCCGCGATCGCCCGGCGCGCGAGCTTCCTGCTCGACCGGCTCGGCGAGCAGCTGTTCGACCCGGCCATCGTCATCGCCGAGGATCCGCACCGCAAGCGCGGCCTTCGGTCCCGCCCGTTCGACGGCGAGGGACTGGCGACCGCCGCGCGCAATCTCGTCGAGGGCGGAGCGGTTACCGGCTGGCTGATGGAAAGCGCCTCGGCGCGCCAGCTCGACATGCAACCCACCGGCCATGCTTCGCGCGCGGGCGCGGGTGCGCCCGGCGTTTCGGTCGGGAACGTCCATCTCGCCGCCGGCAGCGCGACGCCGGAAGAGCTGATGGCCGACATCAAGGGCGGCGTCTATGTCACCGAACTTTTCGGCATGGGCGTCAACGGCGTGACGGGAGACTACAGCCGCGGCGCCAGCGGCTTTCGCATCGTCAACGGCGAGCGGGCCGGACCGGTGGCCGAATTCACCGTCGCCGGAAACCTGCTCAAGATGTTCGCAGCGCTGACGCCCGGCAGCGACCTGGAATGGCATCGCGCGATCAACGTGCCGACGATCCGCATCGACGGGATGACTGTCGCCGGGGATTGACAGATTGAGCTTGCCCGGCAGTGCACAATCGGGCTTGGTGCAACTTCTTCAGCGACTCCTTACGGAGGAGAATGTGCGATGAAGCGGATCTTGCATGCCGCCTTGTGCCTCGCGCTCGTCCCGTTGGGCGCGGCCGAAGCGGAATCACCAACAGCCCAGCGCATCTATTCGGATGAAACCCAGGTCGGCAAAATCGCCGACGAGTTCTTCGATCTGCTGAAAGCGGGGAAGGCCTCGGAAGCATATGACGTCACGTTAGGGTCGTCTCCGCTGATGAAAGGCCGGGAAACCGACAAGCAATCGCTGGTGGAGCAATTGAATTCCGCCATCCAGATCTACGGGGCGGTCAGTCGCGTCGAACAGGTAGCGGAAGAACGCCAGGGGGCCATGGTCATAAGGCGAAGATACATCGCCCAGCATGAGAAGATGGTCACGCGCTGGCAGATCGACTTCGCCCGGCTTCCGGGCGGCTGGTCCGTTGTCTATCTCGGCTTCGACGACAAGGTCGCGAACTGGGACTGACGCCTCAGCCCTTGTTCGCCTGCGCCCGCTCGATCGCTTCTACCACGATCTGTCGCGCTTCCCTGGCATCGCCCCATTCGCCGATCCGGACCCATTTCTCCTCTTCCAGATCCTTGTAGTGCTTGAAGAAGTGCTCGATCTGCTGAAGCACGATCGAAGGCAGGTCCTGCCGTTCGCCGACATCAGCGTAATAGGGAAAGGTCGTGTCCACGGGCACGCAGACCAGCTTCTCGTCTCCGCCATGCTCGTCCTCGAGCTTGAGCACGCCGATCGGCCGGGCCCGCACCACGCAGCCGGGAATGAAAGGCGAGCGCGCGACCACCAGCGCATCGAGCGGATCGCCGTCCGGCGAGAGCGTGTGCGGCACGAAGCCGTAGTTGGCCGGATAGCGCATCGGCGTGTGCAGGATGCGGTCTACGAACAGGGCGCCCGACGCCTTGTCGAACTCGTATTTCACCGGCTCGCCGCCAACCGGCACTTCGATGATGACGTTGAGGCTTTCGGGCGGATTGTCGCCTACGGGAATCTTGTCGATATGCATGGTCGCGGCCCATAGACAGGCACATGCTGCACCGCAACAAAAACCCTCGCCGTTACGACGAACCGTTCCGCCTGGGCGCCAGCAGCTGGTCGAGCGGCACCGGCTCCCTGCGGCCCTCGCGTTCCAGCCATGGCCAGCGCAACCCGCCGGCGTAACGCACCGGCACCGTCTCGTAGCGGTCGGCGCGCCGGACCAGCAGCTCGATCGGGCCGCCGCCCTCGCCCGCGCGCATGATCGCCCGCTTAAGGATGTCGTGGCTGAAAGCCAGCGTATCGACCGCTATGATCCTGGCGCCGGTGACGATGCCGGCCTCGAACGCCGGCCCGCCCCAGCGCGTGTCGACCACGGTGCCGTCTCGATCCAGCGTAATGCCGAGCGAATGATGCAGGTCCAGCGAGTGGTCGTCGTCCATCCGCGCCTGGTCGTAGCTGTTGGGCTGCTGCTTCCAGACCAGACGGTATCCGGCGCGCTCGATCCCGGCGAGCGGCGCGGGACGGCCCGGGTCATCCAGTCGGCTGCGCAGGAACCGATCCCAGTCGTACCGGTGCACCGAATTGAGCGTCGCGACGATATCGCCGAAACCGTAGGTCGAATGGCGAACGCCTCCGCCCGGATAGGCGAAGAAGGCGCGGGCGAAATCGTCCAGCCCTTTGCGACCGCCGGTTCCGGCGCGGATGACCTGGTCCGCTTCCAGCCAGATCAGCGCGCCTTCGTTGTAGTAGTCCTCGCGCCGGGCGATCGAATCATAGGGCTTGGGCTTGCGCGCCGCGACGATCGGGTCGAGCGTGGTATCGGCAACCGAGCGCCAGTCCCTGCCCGGCTGCTCGGCCAGGTAGCCGGCGCTCGTGGCGATCATGCCGAGCACGGTTTCCTTCGTCTGCAGGCCGGAACGCGCCGCCAGCACCCAGCCCCAGAACTGCGTCTGGCCTTCATAGACCCAGAGCAGGCCGTCCTGCATCGGCTGGCGGTAGTCGGGCGTCCACAGCCCTTCGGGGCGGCGGAACTTGCCGTTCCAGGCATGCACCAGCTCATGGGCCAGCACGTTGCGCCCCCAGTCGAGCTTTTCCCATTCGACGAAGCTTGCCGGTTTCAGCCGGTTCTCGCTGGAGCGCAGATGCTCGAGCCCGATCCGGCCCAGCCGGTCGCTCAACGCTACCAGGAATTCGTAGCGGTCGTAGGGCGCCCGGCCGAAGACCGCCTGCGCTTCCGTGACGAGCGCGCCGAGATTGCCAAGGCGCTGCGACGTGAGATTGAGATAGCCCGGATCGTCGGCCACGACATTCAGCCCGACCCTGCTGCCCAGTTCCCACCGGCGGAAATGGGCGCCGGCAAAGATGGGGGAATCGACCAGCGTCTCATAGTCGGTCTCGTCCCAGCTCACCCGGGTGGCGGATGCGCGCTGGCCGTCGAGCGCCACGGCGGCGGTCCAGCCGCGCGGCAGAGTCAGCGAAGGCTTGACCCTGATCCGGCGCACATAGTGCCCGGCCGGATAAAGGCTGACCTTCTCCCATTGCAGGTTGAACATTTCCGGCGTCATCGTCACCCGGCCTTCGGACGGCTGCAGCGGCGATGTGTGGATGAAGCGCGCCGCCAGCTCGCGCGTTCCCGCCGGCAAGTCGACATGGAAGGAAAAGACTTCGACCGAGTCGCGCGTCCACGGCACCTGCCGGCCGTCGGCGTAAAACTTGAGGTCGACCAGCTCCGCCAGCGGGCCGCGCGGCGCGTGATGGCCCGGCAGCCACTGCGGGTAGAGCAGGGTGATGCGCTCCGTGCCCGGAGCCACGGGAATGGTCTGCGAAATGCGGTAGACGCCGCGCAGCGTATCGCTCGCGTCTACATCGAGTTCCATGGTCCCGCCGGGATAGGGCGTGTCCACCGCATCCGGCACGGTGCTGGCGATGGCAAGGGCAGTCGGACCGGACGGCGCGGCGTCCTGCGCTGAGGCCGGCAAGGCAAGGGCGGCGAACAGCGCGGCGGCGAATGTCAGGCTCCTCATCGGACCATTCATGGCGGCAAGCCTCGGTCTCTGCAACCGTAGTAGCCGAAGCCCCATGCCCGCGCGGCCTTTTCGAACGCGGGCAATGCCGCTAAGCGCGCTGGCCATGAGCACTCCGCCCAAAACCCCGGAAGCGATCAGGGGCACACAGGACATCTTCGGCGCCGATGCCGAGGCTTTCGCGCATGTCGTGGAAACCTTCGAACGCGTGCGCAAGCTTTACCGCTTCCGCCGCGCGGAAATGCCGGTGTTCGAAAAGACCGCCGTCTTCTCCCGTTCTCTGGGCGAGACCACCGATGTCGTCTCCAAGGAGATGTACAGCTTCGAGGACCGCGGCGGCGAATCGCTGACACTGCGCCCGGAATTCACCGCCGGCATCGCCCGCGCCTATCTTACCAACGGCTGGCAACAGTACGCGCCGCTCAAACTCGCAGCCGATGGCCCGATCTTCCGTTACGAGCGCCCACAGAAGGGCCGCTACCGCCAGTTCCACCAGATCGACGCCGAAATCATCGGCGCGGCGGACGCGCAGGCCGATGTTGAGCTTTTGGTCATGGCCGACCAGCTCCTCAAAGAGCTTGGCATTGCCGATGGGGTGACGCTGCAACTCAACACGCTCGGCGATGTCAGCAGCCGCGAGGCCTGGCGCGTAATGCGCTCGTGGCTTATTTCACGCGACCACGCTCGCGAGCTTTCCGAAGACAGCCAGGAACGGCTTTCGCGCAATCCGCTGCGGATTCTCGATTCAGGACCCGCGCGACAAGGTCTTTGTCGCCGATGCTCCGAAGATCGACGATCACCTGACCTCGGAGGCGAGGGAGTTTTTCGCAGCGGTGACCGAAGGACTGGATGCAGCTGGCGTTGCCTGGACGCGCATGTCCGAACTGGTCCGCGGGCTCGACTATTACCGCCACACGGCGTTCGAGTTCATGACCGACCGGCTCGGAGCACAAGGCACTGTGCTTGCTGGTGGACGTTATGATGGCTTGATGGAAAGCCTTGGCGGCCCACACACCCCAGCGGTCGGCTGGGCGGCAGGGATCGAGCGGCTGGCGATGCTTGTCGAGGAAACCGGCGCCACACCAGACGACACGCTTTCCGCAATCATCGCGGTCGAAGACGACTCTGCTCTTCCCTTTGCGCTGAAATTCGTCGCGGCGTTGCGCCGCGAGGGAATTTCGGCCGACATGATCGCGACCGGGTCTCCCCGCAAACGCTTCGACAAGGCGGCGAAGGTCAACGCCAAGGTGCTCGTGGCGATCACCCATCGCGATGGCACTCCCGTCGCCAATCTGCGCTCGGCTGAACGCACGCCCGAATTCCTCGCCATCGAGAGCGTGCTGCAAGCGATCACGCCGTGACGCTCTCCGACGAACGTCTCGACCAAATCGCGCATCGTTTCGCCGAGCTGGAAGCGCGACTGGCGTCGGGCACGCTGGAAGGCGAGGAGTTCGTCGCCACATCGCGCGACTATGCCGAGCTGGAGCCGGTCGCGAAAACAGCCGAGCTGCTGCGCGAAATGCGCGCCGAGCTGGAAAGCCTCGCCGCACTGGACGATGCCGATCCCGAGATGCGCGCTCTTGCCCAGGAGGAGATCGAGCGCCTCAAGTCCGAACTGCCGGACGTCGAGCAGCGGCTCGCCGTCGCCATGCTGCCGCGAGATGCCGCCGATGCCCGGCCGGCCATGCTGGAAATCCGCGCCGGCACCGGCGGCGATGAGGCGGCGCTGTTCGCGGCCGACCTGTTCCGCATGTACGAGCGCTACGCCGCCGAGCAGGGCTGGCGGGTCGAGGTGATCAGCGCCAACGCATCGGACATCGGCGGCTTCAAGGAAATCGTCGCCAACGTTTCCGGCCAGGGCGTGTTCGCGAAGCTGAAATTCGAAAGCGGCGTCCACCGTGTCCAGCGCGTACCCGTCACCGAAAGCGGCGGGCGCATCCACACGTCCGCCGCGACCGTGGCGGTGCTCCCCGAGCCGAGCGAAGTCGATGTCCAGATCGACGAGAAGGACCTCAAGATCGACATCTATCGCGCCAGCGGCGCCGGCGGGCAGCACGTCAACACCACCGATTCCGCAGTGCGCATCACCCACCTGCCGTCCGGCATCGTCGTCACCCAGCAGGACGAGCGCAGCCAGCACAAGAACCGCGCCAAGGCCATGCAGGTGCTGCGCGCACGGCTTTACGAGAAGGAACGCGAGGAAGCCCACGGCGCCGAGGCCGAAGCGCGCAAGGCGATGGTTGGCTCGGGTGACCGTTCGGAACGCATCCGCACTTACAATTTCCCGCAGGGCCGCGTTACCGACCACCGCATCAACCTGACGCTGCACCGCCTGCCCGAAATCCTCGAAGGGCCGGGGCTCGGCGAACTGATCGACGCGCTTATCGCGGAGGACGAGGCCAAGCGGCTGGCAGCTCTCGACCAATGAGCGGCGAAGCGTGAGAATCGCGGACTCGCTGCGCGAGGCGGCGCAGACCCTCGCGCCGGTCAGCGATACCGCCCGGCTCGATGCCGAACTGCTGATGGCCCATGCACTGGGCGTCTCGCGATCGGACCTGTTGCTGCGCCATATGGACGATGCCCCGCCCGCCAGTCTTGATGCACTGGTCGCAAGGCGCCTTGGCCACGAGCCCATTGCCTATATCGTCGGGCACAGGGAATTCTACGGGCTCGACTTCCGTGTAAGCCCGGCGGTACTGATCCCGCGCCCGGACAGCGAAACGCTGGTCGAGGCCGCCCTCGCCGCCCGGCCCGATGCCAGATCCGTGCTCGATTGCGGCACCGGATCGGGCGCGCTGCTGCTTGCCGTGCTGGCGAATCTGCCCGCCGCGCAGGGAACCGGCATCGACATTTCGCCGGATGCGCTCGAAATCGCCCGGGCGAACGCCGTGGCTCTGGGGCTCGACGACAGGGCCCGGATGGTTTGCGCCGACTGGAACGAGCCGGGATGGAGCGACCTGCCCGGGGCGCCCTTCGACCTCGTTCTCGCCAACCCGCCCTATGTCGAAAACGACGCCGAACTGGGTCCTTCGGTCAGCGCATACGAGCCCTCAAGCGCGCTTTTCGCGGGCCCTGGCGGCCTTGACGCCTATCAGGCGCTCGTACCGCAGCTGCCAGGTTTGCTCGCGCCGGGCGGGCATGCGCTTATCGAGATCGGCATGCACCAGGAAGAGGAGGTGAGCCGGATCGCCCGCGAATCGGGGTTTGCGGTCCGGTTGCATCGCGATCTGGGCGAGCGGCCGCGCGTGCTCGAATTAACGTGAAAGCAATGAGTTTTTGCTTGGCTTTTTGCGCCGCAGCGCTTAAGCGGTGCGCGAAGCCAGCCGATGGACGCATGTTTCCCATGGCGGCTTCAACTCCAGCATTTGCATTCGGCCGTGGCACGCAGTGCCATGCGCCAAGCGCAGATGTCGGGACCACGGCTCTCGATGCGACCCGTGGTGAAGCGACATGCGACGTGCCGGCCGGTACGGTGCGGCGGCGGTCAGGAGTTATTTAAGGAACGTTATCCTTGAACAGTAATCGTGGAAGCAGCCGCCGGCGTGGCCGGGGCAACAATCGCCAGCAAGGCGGCCAACCGCTGAACCGGATCGACAGCCGGGCGCGCGGGAACGCGCCGCAGCTGCTCGAGAAGTATCGCAAGCTGGCGCATGACGCCCATCTCAATGGTGAGCGGGTGACCGAGGAATACTACCTCCAGTTCGCCGACCACTATTTTCGCGTCATCGCCGACCAGAAACAGCGGCAGGAAGAGGCGCGCCAGCAGCGCCGTGACGAACGCAGCTCGGACGGCAACGATTCCGACCGCGAAGAGGGCAGTTCCGGTGCGGACGAATCCACCGACCGGGCTTCGTCCTCCGGCGATGCTTCCGGCCGCCGCGAGCGCAATGAAGCACGCCGCTCCGATCGGGATTCTGACAGTTCCGGCGACGATGGCAGCGACGACGATTCGCAGGGCAACATCTACGAGCCTGCCGAGAACCCCTTCACCCGCGACGGCCGCAGCACCCGTGGCGTGAAACCGCGCCGGTCACGTCGCGATTCGCGCCAGTCGGATGACGGCGAAGCCGAAGCCGACGAAGGTTCGCGGTCGCGCGACGACGAGGAAAACAACGCGGCCGGCCTCGACCCGGCATCGCTGCCGCCTTCCATTTCCGGAGAGCGTGAAGCGACGCAGGAAGATGGGGAAGAGGCGAGCGCGCCCAAGCCCCGGCGGCGTACGACCAAGCGTTCCAAGCCCCCCGCCGACGATCCCGGCGAACCGCTTCAGGTCGCGAACTGACAATCCTGTTCCCGCGCCAGCGCGGATAGGCCTTAGGACCTGCTTGCGTCATGTCCGGGCAGCGGCCAAAAGCGGCGCGGATGGATGCCGCCCGACGCCTGACCGCATTGCTTTTCGCAAGACCTGTTGCCTGCGCGCTTGCGGCGGGAGCGGCTGGCGCCTGCGGCTTCCAGCCTCTCACTCTCTGGCCGCTGACGCTGCTGGCGCTTGCCGTCCTGATCGAACTGACCTTCCGGGCGCAAAGCTGGAAACGGGCTGCGCTTGTCGGCTGGGCGTTCGGCCTCGCTCATTTCACCGTCGGCAACTACTGGATCGCGACGGCATTCACCTATCAGGCGAACATGCCGCACTGGCTGGGCAGTATCGCCGTAGTGCTGCTCTCGTTCTATCTCGCGGTATATCCCGCGCTGGCCACGCTGGGAGCGTGGCTTCTGTCCCGCTCTTCCGGCCCGGCGGGAAAACCGCAGTCCGCGCCAAGGCGGCACTGGGTCGGGCTGGCGCTGGCGGGATGCTGGATCATCAGCGAATGGCTCAGGAGCTGGGTGTTCACCGGCTTCGCGTGGAACCCGCTCGGCGTTGCCCTGCTGGGCCCGTTCGATTCGCCGGGGCTTGGCTTCCTTGCCAGATGGATCGGGACCTATGGCCTGTCGGGCGTCGCGGTATTGCTCGCATGGGCGCTCCATCGCTTCGCCGCCCGCGCGAGTTCCGGAGCAGTTGGCACCGGCGAAGCGATACGGTTCGGCGCAACGGCCGTCCTGCTTGTCGCGCTGGTCTATGTCCCGATCCAGCGTCCGGCGGAAAGCACCGGATTTCGCTTCACCCTGGTCCAGCCCGACATCCGGCAGGAAGTGCTGGATGACCCCACACTGTTCGAGACTCACTTCCTGAAGACTGCCCGGCTGACTTTGCCGCGCGTGCCCGGGCGGGAACGGCTCGTGCTGTGGCCGGAATCGGGCATCCCGGACTATCTGCGCGACGGTTATCCGCACCACCTCTACAGGCAACTGACCTACGAGGCCGATCCACAGCTTGCACGCAAGCGGATCGGCCGGGTCATCGGACCGGGAAGCCTGCTGCTCACCGGTGCGGTCGATGTCGTGATCCGCGACGGCGATTCGGTAGCGGCGCGCAATTCGATCACCGCCATCGATTCGCATGGCCATATCCTCGCGGGCTATGCGAAGGCGCATCTCGTGCCTTACGGCGAATATCTTGCCTTGCGGCCGCTGCTGGAACCGCTCGGCGCGTCGAGGCTCGTGGCCGGGTCGCTCGATTTCTGGCCCGGTCCCGGACCGCGCACCTATGATTTCGGTCCGTGGGGCAAGGCAGGCATGCAGATCTGCTACGAGATCATCTTTTCCGGTCAGGTCGTCGATCCGCGCAACCGGCCAGACTACATTTTCAATCCCTCGAACGACGGGTGGTTCGGCAGCTGGGGCCCACCGCAGCATCTCGCCCAGGCGCGCCTCAGAGCCATCGAGGAAGGGCTGCCGGTGCTTCGCGCCACGACGACCGGCATCAGCGCGGTGATCGATCCGGACGGCATCGTGCGCCAGCATGTGCCGCGCCATATCGCCGCGCGGATCGACGGGACCATTCCGGCCGCATACGCGCCACCCCTCTTTGCGAGGATGGGCAATTTGCTGCCGCTCGGCTTCGCTGCCTTGCTGCTCGCTTTCGCGGTGGTTGCCATGCGCCGCTCGACAAGTTAGAGCGCCCCTCACACATAAAGAATTCTTTATATCAGGTTTGTCCATGCGCAGCAGCTATCTCTTCACTTCCGAAAGCGTTTCCGAAGGCCACCCCGACAAGGTTTCCGACCAGATTTCCGACGCAGTCGTCGATCTCTTCCTGTCGAAAGACCCCGAGGCCCGCGTCGCTTGCGAAACGCTGACGACGACGAACCGGGTGGTGCTCGCCGGAGAGATTCGTTGCCGGGGCGTCTACGAAAACGGCGACTGGGCGCCCGGCGCGCTTGAGCAAATCGAGGATGCCGTGCGCCAGACGGTGAAGGACATCGGCTACGAACAGGACGGCTTCCACTGGCAGTCTCTTACGTTCGAGAATTTGCTGCACGGCCAGTCGGCGCATATCGCGCAGGGCGTGGATGCGAGCGGCAACAAGGACGAGGGCGCCGGCGACCAGGGCATCATGTTCGGCTTCGCCTGCGACGAAACGCCCGACCTGATGCCGGCCACGCTCGACTACAGTCACAAGATACTGCAGCGCATGGCTGCCGATCGCCATTCAGGCGCCGCACCGTTCCTCGAGCCCGACGCCAAGAGCCAGGTGACCCTGCGCTTCGAAAACGGCCAGCCGGCCGCCTGCACCGCCATAGTCGTCTCCACCCAGCACGCGCCCGGCTATGACGAGGGCGAAAAGGAAGCGGAGCTCAAGGCCTACGTCAGGAAAGTCGTCGCCGCGGTACTGCCAGGGGAACTGCTTTCCGACGAAACCGTCTATCACATCAATCCAACCGGAACCTTCGAGATCGGCGGGCCTGACGGCGATGCCGGGCTGACCGGCCGCAAAATCATCGTCGACACCTACGGCGGCGCAGCTCCGCATGGCGGCGGCGCCTTTTCCGGCAAGGACCCGACCAAGGTGGACCGTTCCGCGGCCTATGCGACACGCTACCTCGCCAAGAATATCGTCGCCGCCGGTCTGGCCAAGCGCTGCACCATCCAGGTCGCCTATGCGATCGGCGTGTCCGAGCCGCTTTCGCTTTATGTCGACACCCACGGCACCGGGAAAGTCGCCGACGACAAGCTGGAAGCCGCGGTGGCCGAAGTCGCCCGGGAAAAGCTGGCCGGCCTGACGCCGCGCGGTATCCGTGAAGGGCTCGGCCTGAACAAGCCGATCTACCGCAAGGCCGCCGCCTACGGCCATTTCGGTCGCAAACCCGACGGCGATTTCTTCCCCTGGGAGCGCACCGACCTCGCCGATGCCCTGAAGGCTGCGCTGGCCTGATCCCGCTCCCGCGGGCAATTGACATTCGATCCGATGCGCCTGACGATTTGCCGGGCGGAGCAGCCTGCATGCCCCATGCGGCGAGGCAATGCTCCCCGGGAGTTGGAAAGGCCAAGAACGATGCAATGCGCCCCCACGCAAACGCCGGATGTCGAACTGGCTTCCCTGCGCGAGAAATACCGGCTTGAAGCCGAAAAGCGGCACCGTCCCGAAGGCTTCGCACAGTATCTGGAAGCCCGGGGAGAATACGAGGAATATTTCGAATTCGATCCCTACTCGCCGCCACCTCCGCGCGAGCCGGTGTCGGACGAGATCGACGTCGTCATGCTCGGCGGCGGATTCGCCGGCCTGAACGTCGCGGGCCGCCTGAAGGAAGCGGGCATCGACAATATCCGGATCATCGACCGCGGCGGAGATTTCGGCGGCACCTGGTACTGGAACCGCTATCCGGGCGTGCAGTGCGACGTCGAATCCTATTCCTACCTGCCACTGCTGGAAGAAGTCGGCTACATGCCGAGGGAGCGCTATTCCTACGGGCCGGAAATCTTCGAATATTGCCAGCTGATGGGCCGGCATTTCGACCTTTACGAGCACGCGCTGTTCGGAACGGTGGTCACTTCGCTGCGCTGGGACGAATCGATCCGGCGCTGGCGGGTCGGCACGCGCCAGGGCGACGATATCCGCGCCCGCTTCGTCGTGATGGCGCCTGGGCCGTTGAACCGGCCGAAGCTGCCCGGCGTCCCCGGCATCAAGAGCTTCAGGGGCCACAGCTTCCACACCATGCGCTGGGATTACGACTATACGGGCGGAGACTGGCGAAATCCGGTCCTCGACCGGCTGGGTGACAAGAAGGTCGCGATAATCGGAACCGGCGCCACCGCCATCCAGTGCGTCCCGTCCCTCGGCGAATATGCGAACCACCTCTACGTCTTCCAGCGCACGCCGTCCTACATCGACGATCGCGGCAACCAGCCGACAGATCCGGAATGGGCGAGAAGCCTGCAGCCGGGCTGGCAGGCCGAGCGGATGCACAATTTCCATGTCGGCATCAACGAAGTGTTTGACCGCGACGACGTCGACCTTATTTGCGACGGCTGGAGTGAGGTGAACCGCAACATCCAGGCCAAGCGCGAGGCTGCCGGCTGGCCCGAGATGAGCCTGGAAGAGCTGATGGAACTCCGCGAAGTCGAAGACTACCGGGCGATGGAGCGCATCCGCCAGCGCGTCGACAGCGTTATCGACGACCCGAAGACCGCGGACATCCTCAAGCCGTGGTACCGCTTCCTGTGCAAGAGGCCCTGTTTCAACGACGACTACCTGCCCACTTTCAATCGCCCCAACGTGACGCTGGTCGACGTCTCCGACACAAGAGGCATCGAGCGCATCACCGAGACGGGCATCGTCGCGAACGGGGAGGAATACGAAGTCGACTGCATCATCTACGCCAGCGGCTTCGAAAGCACGACCGACCTGCGCCGCAGATACGGCATCGACGCGATCGAAGGCCGCGACGGGCTCTCGATCTACGACCACTGGGCCAACGGTTTCAGGACGCTGCACGGCATGACCGTGCACAATTTCCCCAACCTGCTCTTCACCGGCTGGCTGCAGGGCGGGGTCTCCGGAAGCACGACGCTGATGTACGACCAGCAGGGCCGGCACATCTCCTACATCGTCGGCGAGACGATGAAGCGGGGAGCACAGACTTTCGAACCAAGCGCGCGGGCCGAAGCCGACTGGGTCCGAACGATCAAGGAGAACCTGGCACTGGACAAGGCGTTCTGGGAGTCCTGCACGCCGGGCTACAACAACAACGAGGGCCTGGAGGTCACCCGCTACACGATCTTCGGCGAGCCCTATGGCCCCGGCTACGACGCCTTCGATGAACTCATCGGCGAGTGGCGCGACGAAGGCGGCATGCAGGGGATGGTGCTGCAACCATAAGAGCCGCTCTGCCTTCCGGCTGCGGGCTTGATCGATACGGGGTGAGACGGGACCGGTTCGGCAGAGCCGGCCCCGGCTACGCCCTTCGTCTATTTCGCCAGTTCGGCCTCGATCGTTCCGACCAGCGCCGGATCGTCCGGGGTGATGCCCGGCGCAAAGCGCGCGGCGACGCTGCCGTCCTTGGCGATGACGAACTTCTCGAAGTTCCAGAGCACTTCCGGGTCCTCGGTGGGCGTCATGCCGTAGCCGCGAAGCTGTTCACGGAACTCGGCCGCCGGCCCATGCTTTTCCGGCTTCGCCTTGATCAGTTCGGCATAGAGCGGCTGCTTGCCGTCGCCGGTCACGTCGGCCTTGCTGAACAATGGGAAGGACACACCGTAATTGGCGGTGCAGAACTCGACGATTTCCTCGTGCGTACCGGGCTCCTGCGCGCCGAAATCGTTGGCGGGAAAGCCCAGCACCTCGAAACCCTTGTCCTTGTACTTGTTATAAAGCGCCTCGAGCCCTTCGTACTGCGGAGTCAGGCCGCATTTCGATGCGACGTTCACCACCAGCAGGACGTTGCCCGAATGGTTGGCGAGGCTGTCGGACGCGCCGTCGATGCGCGTCAACGGAATGGCCGCGATGTCTGACATGAAATTCTCCCTAGCTTGTGTAATTGGCGGTCGTCTTTTCCTTCACTTCCTCGGCGGTCACGCCAGGGGCGAGTTCGACGAGTCGGAAAGGTGAATTGTGGTCCGGCCGCTGGAAGACGGCAAGGTCGGTGATAATCATGTCGACCACGTTCCTGCCTGTAAGCGGCAGGGTACATTCGGGGATGAACTTGGGATCGCCGTTCTTGGAGGTGTGCTCCATCACGACGATGATCTTCTTGACCCCGGCGACGAGATCCATCGCCCCGCCCATTCCCTTGATCATCTTGCCCGGGATCATCCAGTTGGCGATGTCGCCATCCTGAGAGACTTCCATCCCGCCAAGCACGGCAAGGTCGATATGGCCGCCGCGGATCATCGCGAAACTGGTCGCGCTGTCGAAATAGGCCGAGTGCGCCAACTCGCTCACCGTCTGCTTGCCGGCGTTGATCAGGTCGGGATCGACCTCGTCGTCATAGGGGAACGGGCCGATGCCGAGCATGCCGTTTTCCGATTGCAGCGTGACGGTCATGCCTTCGGGCACGTAGTTGGCGACCAGCGTCGGTATGCCGATGCCGAGATTTACGTAGAAGCCGTCCTGGAGTTCCTGCGCGGCGCGCGCGGCCATCTGGTTGCGATCCCAGCCCATCATGCAGCCTCCCTTTCGCGCACGGTGCGGAATTCGATCTTCTTGTCGTAAGGCGCGCCGACGATCATGCGTTGCACAAACACCCCGGGCAGGTGGATGCAGTCCGGGTCGAGCGAACCGGTCGGCACGATCTCCTCCACTTCGACTACGCAGACCTTGCCGCAGGTCGCCGCCGGCACGTTGAAGTTGCGCGCGGTCTTGCGGAAGACGACATTGCCGGTCTCGTCCGCCTTCCAGGCCTTCACCAGCGCGAGGTCTGCGAAGATGCCGCGTTCGAGCACGAATTCCTCACCGTCGAAGAGCTTGGTTTCCTTGCCCTCGGCAACCTGGGTGCCAACGCCCGTCTTCGTGTAGAAGCCGGGAATGCCCGCGCCGCCTGCCCGCATACGCTCGGCCAGCGTGCCTTGAGGACAAAACTCCACTTCCAGCTCCCCGGAAAGGAACTGGCGCTCGAACTCCTTGTTCTCGCCGACATAGGACGAGATCATCTTCTTCACCTGCTTGGTGCGGAGCAGCTTGCCGATACCCTCGTTGTCGATACCGGCATTGTTGGAAGCGAAAGTCAGATCCTTGACGCCGCTGTCGCGCACGGCATCGAGCAGGCGTTCGGGGATGCCGCAAAGGCCGAAACCGCCGGCGGCGATCAGCAGCCCGTCTCTCAGCAGGCCGTCCAGCGCCGCGGCAGCGTTGGGATAAAGCTTGTTCATGGAGTCTCCTGTGGGCGAGAGCTGCCGGTTAGCCCAACCCCGCCTTCGCCGCAATTGCGAAGCCCTGTGCACGATGTGTAACGGAAACGCAGGCCCGCACGCACTTGACCGGGCCGGCTATGTCGAGAACGGTTCCGGCAAAGTTTGGAGAATTGCCTGATGAACGAGCTTGGCATCGAGCGCCTGTGCGCCTTCGGCATGCCGCCGGTGGACTTCGTGGAGCTGGCGGCCGATCTCGGCTGCGACTGCGTGGGGATCGGCCTAGCGCCCATGCAGGGCTTCAATCCCGACAATCACCCGGACTGGTCGCTGCGCGATTCCCCGGCGCTGCGCCGGGAGCTGCGCGCCGCAACACGCGACAGCGGCGTGCGCATCTCGATCGTCGAAGGTTTCGCGGTCGCACCCGGCCACGACGTGCGCTCCTTCGCCGGCGACCTCGATCTGGTGCGAGAACTCGGCGCGGACCGCATCGCCTGCGTCAGCCTCGACCAGGACCTCGAGCGCACGATCGACGGCTTTCGCGTCCTGGCCGAAATGGCCGCCGAGCGCGGCCTGCTGGTCAGCGCCGAGATGGGCTCGCTTGGGCCATATGGCCTCGTCGATCCTGCCTTGGCCGTCGAGCGCGGCGTGGCCATGTCCAATTTCTCGCTGCTTGTCGACGCGATGCATTTCTTCCGGCTGGGGAACACGATCGAGCAGTTCGCAGCGATGGACCCCGCAGTGATCGGGTATGTCCAACTGTGCGATGCGCCATGTGAGCCTCGCTTCGAGACCTACATGGAAGAGGCGATGTATGAACGCATGGCCCCCGGCGACGGCGAGCTGCCGCTTCGCGAATTCGTGCGGTTCCTGCCCGACGAAATTGTGGTGAGCCTGGAGATCCCGATGCGCTCGCTTGCGGAAAAGGGGATGGGGCCACGCGAAAGGATCGCCCCCTGCGTGGAGGCAGCGCGCGCCATGCTGGAAGGCCGGGTCAGGCGCGGCCCGTCATCCGGCTAGGTCGATGCCCAGCACGGCGCCCAGATCATCCAGCGCCTGCCGCGCACTCAGGACCTTGATCGCATGCATGCCCATCGCCGCGGCCGGCTTGCAGTTCACGCCGAGGTCGTCGAGATAGACGCAGGCCGACGGCGCCACGCCGAGCGCCTCGCACATCATCCGGTAGATACGCGGATCCGGCTTGCGCACGCCAGCCGTCGAGCTTTCGATGACATGTTCGAACCTTGCGAAAACCGTCGCGAAACGGTTGGCGCCTTCCTCGCTGCGGGCCATGCCGGGGCCCCTTGCCCCGCGGACATTGTTGGTGATGCAGCCCAGCCGGTAGCCCGCCCCGGCCAAGCGATCCAGCGCAACCACCATTTCCTCGCGGATGTTTCCGGCCAGCACCCGCAGCACTTCCGAGCCGCGCAGCTCATGGCCGAGCACGGCCGCTTCCTCGGCGAACAGCGCGTCGAAAGCCGCCGGGTCTATTTCGGAGCGTTCAAGCCGCGCCCAGGCATTGCCGTCAGGGTTGTTCGCGTTTACCGTTCTCACGAAATTCAGCGGCAGGCCCCGGTCTTCCTCGAGGCGATTGAACGCTTCGAAGGGTGAGCTTGTTATCACACCGCCGAAATCGAAAATGACGGCCTCTATCAATGCGCTAGTCCCGGCTATGGTTTGACTTGAATCATGGAAGAAGATGGGGAATGCCCCCGATAATACCATCGTTGCAAGAGGGAGAGTGACAATGCGTTCAATACTCGTCCATGCCGATCGCGGAGCCGGCATGACTGCCCGTCTGGAAACGGCGCTGTCGCTGGCGCGCACGACCGGCGGCCATGTGACCGTGCTGATCGATACGCCGGTCACGCGCTATGTCGCGATGGACCCGATGGGCGGCAGCTTTGTCGCATCCGACGCTCTCAAGCAGGCACTGGCCGATGACGACGCCAACGCCGCGAAGATTGAGGCGCATCTCAAGAACGAGGACGTACCGTTCGACCTTGTCCGCAGCGAAGCCGAGCCGGTCGAAGCCCTCGCCAAGGCCGCACGGCTTGCCGACATCGTCGTGCTTTCCCGCTCGAGCGGCCTTGCCGGCGAGTTGGCGCTTGTTTCGCGCACGCCGGTGCTGGCGCTGGCCGACGACCAGCCGCTCAGCCTGCCGCTTGGCAAGGCATGCGTTGCCTGGGACGGAGGTGACGAGGCCGCTGCTGCGCTGCGCGGCGCAATCCCGCTACTCACCAGCTGTGGATCCGTGGAAGTGCTCACCGTTCGGGAAAAGCCGGGCGGTTTCCCGGGAACCGATGCCATGCGCTATCTGTCCCGGCATGGCGTCAACGCCGACCTGACGGAAGTGACCCGCGAAGGTTCGACCGAGGAAACGCTCGCCAAGGCAGTCGCAAAGGCGGGCGGCCAGCTGCTGGTGATGGGCGCCTACGGTAAGAGCCGGATGCGCGAATTCCTGTTCGGCGGAGTCACGCTCTATTTCCTCGAAGAAAGCACCGGGCCGGCACTGCTGCTGGCGCATTGACGGGAAACTCCCCCGCGCTCACCGACAACGCGGTCATGCAGCGCAGCAGCATCTGGCTTGCGAATGCTGCGTTGCAACAGGCAGGCATCCGGCGCTGAGCGAGTCAGGTCACCATGCGATACGATTGTGCCGCACGCGGAGATTTCCCCAGATTAATTCCGTTAATTTTCAATTCATGTAGCTGCTTTCAGGGCATAGTTGAGAAAAGTACAACCAAAAATGTTGTTTTCGCACTTGCAATATTTTGGGGCTTGGAGCATATAGAGCATGCCTTTCAGGCATCCTCTCCCAAAACTTCCACAGGCCCGGTCGGCAACGACCGGGCCTTTTTTCTTGTCTTTTCGATTACTGCCGAACAGCCGGATCCGGCCATTTCCGCGGCATAGTGGGAACGCTGTACTCACGGAACGGTTTGCAATCGGCCATGCCAGTTCCTAGCTTCAAATCTTCGCTCTGCTCTGCAATTTCGGGATGAAGCCAGATGGCCGAAACGGCGCCGGACCTCGATGAAAAGACGATCAAGCTACAGGTGGCGGCAGCTCGCCAGGAAGAGAGCGGCCACGGCATCGCCCGGTTGTCGAAATCGGCGATGGCAGCGATCGGCGCCATGGAAGGCGATACGCTGGAAATCACCGGCAAGCGCGTGACTGCCGCCCGCGCCGTACTCGCCTATCCCGAGGACGAGGAACTTCAGGTGATCCGGCTCGATGGCCTGCAGCGCGGCAACGCCGAAGTCGGCTCGGGAGACCATGTCACTGTCAGGAAGGTTGAATCCCGCCCGGCGCAGCGCGTGGTGTTTGCGCCGGCCCACCGCGAGATGCGGCTGCAGGGCCCGCCCCAGGCGCTGAAACGCAACTTCTTCAATCGACCGCTGTCCGCCGGTGACCTCGTCGCCACGACCGGGCAGCAGCAGGTGCGCGACTTGCCGCCGCAGCTCTCTCGCATGTTCAACGCGCCGGCTTATGCGCTGACCCAGATCCGCCTCAACGTTGTGGCGACCACGCCGAAGGGCGTCGTCCACATCGACGAAGACACCGAAGTCGAGCTGCGCGAGGAGTTCGAGGAGGCGCAGGGCCTGCGCGGCGACATCAACTACGACGATGTCGGCGGCATGAGCGAGACGATCCAGCAACTGCGCGAGATGGTCGAGCTGCCCCTGCGCTATCCCGAGCTGTTCACCCGGCTCGGCGTCGATCCACCCAAGGGCGTGCTGCTGCACGGCCCGCCGGGCACCGGCAAGACCCGGCTTGCCCAGGCGGTGGCCAATGAAAGCGATGCCCACTTCCTGTCGATCAACGGTCCGGAAATCATGGGGTCCGGTTACGGCGAAAGCGAACGGGCTCTGCGCGAAGTGTTCGAGGAAGCCGCCAAGGCGGCGCCATCGATCGTGTTCATCGACGAGATCGATTCGATCGCGCCGAAGCGCACGCAAGTGCACGGCGAGGCGGAAAAGCGGCTCGTCGCCCAGCTGCTGACACTGATGGACGGGCTCCAGGCCCGCTCGAACATTGTCGTCATCGCCGCGACCAACCGGCCGGATGCGATCGACGAGGCGCTGCGCCGCCCCGGCAGGTTCGACCGCGAGATCGTGATCGGCGTGCCGGACGAAAAGGGCAGGCGCGAGATTCTGGCTATCCATACTCGCGGCATGCCGCTGGCTGACGGGGTCGAGCTCAAGGAGCTGGCCCGCACCACGCACGGTTTCGTCGGCGCCGACCTTGCCGCCCTGACCCGCGAGGCCGCCATCGAGTCGGTGCGCCGGATCATGCCGCAGCTGGACCTGGAAGCGCGGACCATCCCGGCGGAAGTCCTTGAGAGCCTCTCCGTCACCCGTGAGGATTTCATCGAGGCTCTCAAACGCATTCAGCCTTCGGCGATGCGCGAAGTCATGGTGCAGATGCCGGACGTCGGCTGGTCCGACATCGGCGGGCTGGACGATGCGCAGCTCAAGCTTCGGGAAGGGGTCGAGCTTCCGCTCAAGAATCCGGAGGCCTTCCATCGCCTCGGCATCCGCCCCGCCAAGGGCTTCCTGCTCTACGGTCCGCCAGGAACCGGCAAGACGCTGCTGGCCAAGGCAGTCGCCCGCGAAGCCGAAGCCAATTTCATTTCGATCAAGTCATCGGACCTGCTCTCGAAGTGGTATGGCGAAAGCGAGCAGCAGATCTCGCGGCTGTTCGCCCGAGCGCGGCAAGTGGCGCCCTGCGTCATCTTCATCGACGAGATCGACAGCCTCGTCCCCGCCCGCGGATCGGGCGGCAGCCTTGGCGAACCGCAGGTCACCGCCCGCGTGGTCAACACAATCCTTGCCGAGATGGACGGCATGGAGGAGCTGCAGTCGGTGGTGCTGATCGGCGCGACCAACCGGCCCGCGCTGGTCGACCCGGCGCTGCTGCGGCCCGGCCGTTTCGACGAACTGGTCTATGTCGGCACACCGGACGAGCCCGGTCGCGAACATATCCTCAAGATCCATACCAGCCGCATGCCGCTCGCCAAGGATGTCGATCTCGGCAAGATCGCCGCCGGGACCGACCGCTTCACCGGGGCTGACCTGGAAGACGTGGTACGCCGCGCCGGCCTGATCGCGATCCGCAAGCGCGGAGAAAACGCCAAGACGGTGACAGCTGCCGACTTCGCCGGTGCGCTGGAGGACTCGCGCGCCACCGTCACGCCGGAAATGGAACGCGAGTACGAGAAGATGAAGGGCGAGCTGAAGAAGCGGGCAGTCCAGGTCGAGCCGATCGGGTTCATTGCGCCCGGCATGCTTGAATCCACCCGCGACAAGAAGCACGACGAATAGGCGAACGGACCTGCGGGATTTCAAGCCCCGCAGGTCCGATCCTTCACGCGATCCGGGTTTCGTATTCTCCCGGCCCGAAGAACGGATTCGGCGCATCTTCCCTGCGACGGCCGACGACGAGGCAGAAACCAAGCGTCCGCGCCGCTTCATCATCGAGCATCCGCCCATCGAATTCAGTCTCGCCCGGCAGCAGGCCGTAATGGGCTCTGGTTGCATCGAGAGTGCGCTGCCAGTCGGCCAGTCCGCCTTCGATCATCTCCGCTGCCTCTACGGCGATGGCCGGCGTGCGCGACCAGTGACGATACCACCAGCCGGGGCTGCGAAAGCTGTACCAGTCCGCACCGATTTCCCCGGCTAGGTCCGGCCGCGGTGCGACGGCACCGGGCTCGTCCGGATCGATCGCGTTTGCCGGGACGACGATCCCGATACGGCCTCCCGGTCGCAGGAACTGCGACAGGTAGGACAGGTAGCGGACTTCCGTGCCGAAATAGTGGTAAGCATCCACGCTGACGACCGCATCGAAGAAGCCGCGCGCGAACGGCAGCCGATGCGCCTCCGCCGAAAGCGCGAAGACCGATCTGTCCAGACCTGCCTCCGCGATCCGCTGCCGGTTCCCATGGGGGTCGATCCACAGGTCCGACGCCCAGACCTCGACCCCGAATTCGCGGCCCAGGAAGATCGAGGAGGTAGCGCTGCCGCACCCAAGGTCCAGCACGCGCTGACCCGGCGAGAGCTCCATCGGCTCCGCCAGCTCTTCGGTAAGCCATAGATTGATCGGCCCGCCCATCGAGTTCTGGAACACCCAATCGGGGCAATAGGCGGAGGAGCGAGGATAGCGCGGATGGCGCATGGCCGCCTCGAAGGCATCGCGATCCTTCATCGCGGCAGGCTTCACCCGCGGCGCGCTGGTCCATGAAAAGGAATCATGCCGACCGCCCGTGTCGGGACGGTCCGAAAAGGTTGAATTCATTTGAAGTGACTTTCGATTGATATGATCTCGTGGCCGAACCCGCCAATGGCGGCCAGCCATGTGTCATCCCCGAAGGCATCGGCCGCAGGGGCGCGAGATCACACAATCGTCTTCATATGCCCGAGGCTATACTTGGTGCCGGCCAGCGTCAACGCCCGCGTAGCGTCAGCCGGCGGTGCGGACATCGACGGGCGCAGAGGGTTCCAGGCGCCGCCGCACGATCGCCTCGGGCTGGTTTTCACGGATCCAGGCCAGCATGGTTTCGCGAATTTCACAGCGAAGGTCGAAAGCGGTGGGTGCGTCGCAGGCGCTCATCAACAGCCTCACCTCGATGCTGTCGACATAGGTTTCGGTGACCTGCAGGACCTGTACGCGCCCGTCCCACAATTTGTGCCCTGTAACCTGCCGTTCGAATTCGGCCCGCAGCGGTGCGATGTCCGCCAGCGGGTCGAGATGCAGGATAACCGGCGCGAGCAGGTCGGCACTGTCCTTCGTCCAGTTCTGGAAGGTCTCTTCGAGGAACTTCGTAATCGGCACGATCAGGCGCCGTTCGTCCCAGGTCACCACCACGACATAGGTGGTGCGAATGGTTTCGACGCGCCCCCATTCACCGTCGATGATCACGACATCGTCGATCGAGATCGGCTCCGTCAGCGCCATCTGGATGCCGCCGATAAGCGACTTGAGCGCAGGCTGGGCAGCAGCACCGACCGCCAGCGCGCCGAGGCCTGCCGACGCGACCAACGCGACGCCGATGTCGCGCACCGCCGGTATCGACAGCAGCATCAGGCCGATCGTGACGAAAATGACCAGGAAGCTAGCGATCCGCGAGAAGATCAGCAGCCGGGTGCGCTTGCGTCGGGCTTCGCGGTTGTCCGCACTGGAGATGTCGTTGCGCAGGATCATCGCGTCGACAAGCGCGCGCAGTATCGCAAGGCCGACCCAGCCGACCAGCGCGGGCATGACGAAACCCGCGATCCTTTCGAGCACACCCTGGAGCTCCGGAATCTCGCCCGCAGCAAGAACCAGAGCGAGCGCGATCAGCGAATATCGGGTCGGCCGCGCAAGCCGCTTGACCAGTATGTTGTCGGCTTCGCTCTCGCTGGCCCCTGCAAGCCGGCGCATCGCCCTGAACAACAGCTGGTGGGCCAGCAACGCCACGACGACGGCGACCGCTGCGGCGACGGCAACCACGAACAGCCTGTCCATCAGGTGGGGCAAGTTGGCGGCAAACTGCGCAAATCTGTCCTGCATGACGGAACCCTATTGATCGCGCCGCACTCCATCAAGCCGGCTGCCCCAAGAAACCGGCCCAAGTCTCGGCTGCTTGCGAATTTGCGCGTTATCATTTGACGGTCCGCATGTTCCTTTTCGGGTCAGCGGCAATTCCGCGATCAACCGACCGGCAGAGGCATGCGATAATGGAGCATGGGCCAAGCTCCTGCCTCAGGCGATCCTTCGCAACGCATCCACTTCCTGGATGTGTCGCGCGCGCTGTTCATGCTGCTGGGCATCCCGTTCCACGCGGCGCTGGTCTACAGCTCGGCCATCTGGGCGGTATCTTCCCCGGACAAGAGCGCCGCGCTCGAATACCTGCCGACGATCCTCAGCAGCTTTCGCATGCCGGGCTTTTTCATGATCGCGGGCTTCTTCGCCGCGCTGCTGCTCCAGCGCCGCAGCGCCGCGGACTGGCTGCGCATGCGCATCGTGCGGCTCGGCATTCCGCTGCTGACCGGCATCGCGATGATCGTGCCGTTGCAAAACGCAGTCCTGCGGCTGGCCCCGCTCAATGCGGTGCAGCTGCCCGGCTCCGATGCGAACGCGCTGTTTTCGCATCTCTGGTTCCTTCCGGTTCTGCTGATGCTCTGCGCAGGCCTGGCCATCGGCTGGAAGCTGGTGAGGCGAGTTCGCTGGCCCGACCTGCCGTTCTGGTCGCTGGGCCTGCTGGTCGGGCTGTGGCTGATCGGGCTTCAATACGCCAAGACTATCGTCAATCTGGCACCGATGGGCGGATTTATCGATCTTCAGTCCGTGCTGGCCGACGCGCCGTTCTTCATGCTTGGCGTCGCCGCCCGCCTGAATCCGGCAATACTTGCGAGATTGACACGGCAGGACGGCAAGGTGGTTGCGATCGGCCTGCTCGCGCTGGTTGTCCATTGCCAGCTGCGCCATCCAATCGGACCGGCGGAGTTCGCCGTTTCGAAACTGTCAGAAGGTCTCGCGGCGCTGTGCCTGATGCAGACAGTGATCGCGATACTCGCGCGCTGGTTCGACCGGCCGTCTCCCATTGTGGACCGGATGGTCGATGCCTCCTTCACCATCTACCTTCTGCACCACCCCGTCATCATCGTTCTTTCGGTGCTGCTGTTGCCGTTGGCGGTGCCCCCCCTGGTCGAATGGACGCTGATCTGTGCCGCGACCCTGACCCTGTCCTATGCGATGCACCGGGCAATCAGCCGCAGCGGACTGTTGCTGTTACTGTTCAACGGAGTGGTGCCGCGTTCCGGCCGCGGACTGCTCACGCAGCCTAGTGCGCCGACCCCCAGCTAGGGCCGGAACCGGCTGCAACGCCCAACGGCACATCGAGTTTGACCGCGGGAAGCGCGGCTTGCGACATCACCTGTTCGATCACCGGGGCAGCGGCCTCGGCATCGCTTTCCGGCAATTCGAACACCAGTTCATCGTGCACCTGCAGCAACATGCGCACATGCCCAAGCCCCTGCTCCTCCAGAGCGGGCATCATCCGGACCATGGCCCGCTTGATGATATCGGCGCTGGTCCCCTGGAGCGGCGCGTTGATCGCCGCGCGCTCGCTGCCCTGCCGCTCCGCCTGGTTCTTGGAATTGATACGCGGGAACCACGTCTTGCGCCCGAACAGCGTCTCGGAATAGCCGCGCTCGCGCACGCTCTCGAGCGTTTCGTGGATATAGCGCTGGATGCCCGGGAAACGCTCGAAATAGCGGTCGATCATCTCCTGGGCCTCTTCGGGCGTGACGCCGAGCCGCGAAGCGAGGCCCCAGCGCGAAATTCCGTAGAGGATCGCGAAGTTGATGGTTTTCGCCCGCGCGCGCGTGTCGCGGTCCACGGTACCGAACATCTCCATGGCGGTACGAGCATGGATATCCTCGCCCTGCGCGAACGCTTCCTTGAGCGGAGGCACATCGGCTACATGGGCGGCAAGGCGCAACTCGATCTGGCTGTAGTCGGCCGACAGAATGACGTTCCCCTTTTCCGCGACGAAACAGTCGCGGATCTGGCGGCCGATGTCCGTACGTATCGGAATGTTCTGCAAATTGGGCTCGGTCGAGGAAAGCCGCCCGGTCTGCGCACCAACCAGTGAATAGCTGGTATGTACACGACCGGTATCGGGGTTGATCGCCGCCTGCAGTGCTTCGGTATAGGTCGACCGCAGCTTGGTGAGCTGTCGCCAATCCAGCACTTTGCCGGCGATCTCGATACCCTGACCGGCCAGCCCTTCAAGCACGCTCTGGTCCGTCGAATACTGCCCGCTCTTGCCCTTCCTGCCGCCTTTCAAACCCATCTTGTCGAACAGGATTTCTCCAAGCTGCTTGGGGCTGCCGATGGTGAAAGTCTCCCCGGCAAGGTCGTGGATCTGCTTCTCCAGCACCCCCATCTGCTCGGCGAATTCCGCCGAAAGCCCGGCAAGCTTTTCCCGGTCGACACAAATGCCGTGCCGCTCCATCTGCGCAACGACGGGAATCAACGGCCGGTCGACGCGTTCGTAGACACGGGTGGTGCACTCGTCGGAAAGCCGCGGTTTCATCACCCGATGCAGCCGCCATGTCACGTCGGCATCCTCGGCCGCGTAGGCAGTGGCTTTGTCGAGTGGAACTTCGACGAAGGAAATCGCCTTCTTGCCGGTCCCGCACACATCCTTGAAGGCGATGCAGCTATGGCCGAGGTGCGCTTCGGCAAGCTCGTCCATGCCGTGTCCGCCCACGCCACCCTGACTGCGACCGGCGTCGAGGCAGAAGCTGATCACCATCGTGTCGTCGATCGGACCGACGGCGATGCCGTAGCGCGCCAGCACGTTGAGATCGTACTTGGCGTTCTGCCCCACCTTGAGGACCGCATCGCTTTCCAGCAGCGGTTTGAGGCGCGCCAGCGCCTCGCCCCGGCTGATCTGTTCGGGCCTTTCCGCGAACATGTCGGTGCCGCCATGGGCAAGCGGAATGTAGCAGGCCTCATTCGGTCCCGTCGCGAGGCTGACGCCGACGAGTTCCGCACGCATTGCGTCAAGCGCACTGGTTTCGGTGTCAAAAGCGACTAGCCGCGCCGCGAAGGCGCGCTCGATCCAGCGGTCCAGCGCTTCCAGGCTCGTCACGCATTCATACGCCTCGTGATCCACAGCCGGCATTTCCGGCGGGGGCTGACGGGAAGCGCCTTCGGCAGGGCCAGCCGCGGCGTTGACCGGCTTTGCCGGATCGAGCTCGGTCGCCTTGACCGGGCTGCCGGACCCGGCACCCAGGCGTTTCAGCAGGCTTGTGAACCCGTGTTTCTCAAGGAACGCTGCCAGTGGATCGGGCGGAATCTCGCCAAGCTTGAAATCGTCGAGCGAAACGGGAAGGTCGCAATCCTCTTTCAGCGTGACCAGCACCCGGCTGAGACGCGCCATGTCGGCCTGCTCGATCAGCCGTTCCTGCAACTTCGATTTCTTCATGGCCGGTGCCGCATCCAGCGCGGCTTCGAGGCTGCCGTGTTCCTGGATCAGCTTGGTCGCTGTCTTGGGCCCGACACCGTAGACGCCCGGGATATTGTCGACCGAATCGCCCATCAGCGCGAGCACATCGCCAACCTTTTCTGGCGGAACGCCGAATTTTTCTTCGACTTCGGGTATGTCGATGCGCTGGTTGCGCATCGTGTCGAGCATATCGATATGGCCGTCGCCATGCGGCCCGACGAGTTGCATCAAGTCCTTGTCCGACGAAACAATGGTGACGTCCCAACCCTGATCAGCGGCCGCGCGCGCGTATGAAGCGATGAGATCGTCTGCCTCGAGGTCATCTTCCTCGATACACGCAAGCGAGAAGGCGCGGGTCGCGTCCCGAATTAGCGGGAATTGCGGAACCAGGTCTTCCGGCGGCGGCGGTCGATTGGCCTTGTAATCCTCATAGATCGCATTGCGAAACGACGTGCCGGACTTGTCGAGAATGACCGCCATATGTGTCGGTCCTTCGGCCTGATTCAGGTCTTCGGCCAGCTTCCAGAGCATGGTTGTGTAACCGTAGACGGCACCGACCGGCGTGCCTTCCGGATCCGTAAGCGGCGGCAGGCGATGATAGGCGCGGAATATGTATGACGATCCGTCTACCAGATAGAGATGTTGCTTGGGCTCCATGCGGCGGTCCTAGCAGCGCCCGGCCCGGACGTCAGCCAGCATCTGCACCCGGTTCCGGACAATCACTTGCATGGATAGCGCAAGGCGACTATCTATCGCGTCGAAGTCTGTCCGAGGGGGGAGGCTTTCTATTCGGCCCTGTGCCGTGAATGGTCCACTCGCTGTTCAAGGAATTTATACATGCGCAAAATCGTTTTCGCCGCCGCTGCCGCCGCTGGCGCCCTTGCCCTTTCGGCCTGCTCGGAAAAGACCGAAGATGCTGCAACGGAAGCTGCTGATTCCGCAATGGAAGACGCCGAAGCCACCATGGATGCCGCTGGCGATGCCGTTGAAGGCGCAGCCGCCGAAGCTACCGACGCTGCAGAAGCCGCCGGCGATGCGGTCGAAGCCGAAGTTCAGGACGAGGCGCCGGCTGAAGCCGCCGCCGACTGATTTTACGACATTTCAGGGAAAGGGCGTGGCCTTCGGTGGCCGCGCCCTTTCTTTTTGCGCATTCGTTGGCCGTTCGCAGCAACCCGAACGGGCGGGAAAATCGGCTGATTTGCGCAATTGCGCCATATCGCTGCCATATTCGCCTCCTAAATCCGCCGAGCTTGGCTAGATCGGCTGAGATACCGCACAGCGACAATCGCTTGCATAGATGCGCACAGGCGATTATTTGACGCGCGAAGTCTACCGGGGCGGTAGGCTTTCCGCTCGGCCTTGTGCCGTGCGTGGTCCACTCGCTGTTCAAGGAATACCATACATGCGCAAGATCGTTTTCGCTGCCGCCGCCACTGTTGGCGCTCTGACCCTTTCCGCCTGCTCGGAACCGGCTGCCGACGAAGCTGCCACCGAAGCCGAGGCAATGGCTGAGGAAGCCACCGATGCCGCGACTGAAGCAGCTGACGCCGCTGGCGAAGCCGCTGATGCCGCAACCGAGGCTGCCGGTGAAGCCGCTGACGCCGCTGCCGATGCCGCCGGTGAAGCTGCCGACGCCGCTGCTGGCGCCGCGTCCGACGCAGCCGACGCGATGTCTGAATAATTCGCTTGAAGCGATAAAAGGTTTCAGGGCGCGTGGGGGCAACCCCGCGCGCCCTTTCCTTTTGCCCCGCAAGGGGCCCGGCGGCGACCTTCCCCAGACCTATCCGGAAATGCTGGCAAGGCGCGCTGCATGCCTTGCGCACCCTCCATTTTCGCTATCGGCGTAGTAATACCCGGGCCGTCTCTTCCGGGCGAAGCAACGGTTTTCTTTCAGCGCGAAGCCGTCTTGCGGTAGTTGCGGGGGTTCTGGAGCGCGTAACCGTCGTATATGGCGCGCGCGATCGAAGCGATCCGGGCTTCTCGCTGGCCTCTGCTCCCCTGCCCCGTGACGTAGATTGCAACGGCCATGGCCCGGCCATCGGGCGTATGGATGATACCCACATCGCTCGACGTATTGTGGAGCGAACCAGTCTTGTGCGCGACCTGTGCCTCGTCCGGCAGCAAGGCGGGGATCCGGCGTTTGCCGGTAACACAGCGGTGCATGGCGCCCAGCAGCACAGCGCGGCTTTCCGGGCTGAGCCACTTGCCTTCGTAGATGCCGCTCAGCAGCTGCACCATTGCCAGCGGCGTGGCGCTGTCGCGCGGATCGATCGTCGTGGCCGGATCGATCGCTCCGTCATCGCGCACCAGCGTGGCGATGTCCCGGTCGATCCGCCAATCCGAGATACCGGCGCGCCGCACCCAGTCGTTCACGACCGAAGGCCCGCCGACCGCAGCCAGGAGCGCGTCGGTCGCCTGATTGTCGCTGCGCGTCAGCGTCAATTCGATCAGGCTCAGCGCGGAAAGGCTGGTGCCAGCCCTTACCGGCGCCACCGGCCCGTCGAACTTGCGCGACGGCACCGGCACCATCAGCGGATATTTGTCGTTGAGGCTGAACCGCCGCCTGTCGACGCCTTCGAGGAAGGTCGCGACAATGGCGATCTTGCTGGTGCTGGCCATGGGAAAAGGCTGGTTGCCCAGAATGTCCAGGCTTTGGCCCGACGAAAGATCGAGTGCGGCGACACCAATCCGGCCACGCTCGGCGTTGGCAAGCGACGCGATCCGCGCTTCGAACGGGGTTTCGTAGGCCCGCGGAGCACGCAGTTCCGTGCCGAGGACAGTATCGAATGCGGTCTCGAAAGAATCCGAATCCGCGGCCTGTGCGGTCGAAAGCGGGGTGACGAGCATGGCCGCCATCCCCAGGAAAAGGGAAAACCATCCGGTCTTGAACCTGTTCAACCGCTCCATCACAGAACCCACTCTACCTCATGACATATTGGAATTTTCTTAAACCCGGCGGACTCTGCGACCAATGACGCGTCGACGAAATGCCGCGCATGTGCGGGCAATCGCGTAATTCTACGCAATTTTGCCGGTCTGCATAGACGAAACGCACGAGAAAAGGGCCGGAGGATCGCTCCCCCGGCCCACTTTCTTTTCGCGATTTGCGAACGGCTTGCGCGGGATCAGAAGCCCATGCCGCCCATATCGCCCATGCCGCCACCCGGCATCGGCGGCATCGCCGGTTTGTCGTCCGGCCGCTCGGCGACCGTGGCTTCGGTCGTGATGAGCAGGGCGGCGACCGAGGCTGCGTCCTGCAGTGCGGCGCGCACGACCTTCGTCGGGTCGATCACACCGGCGCTCGCCAGGTTCTCATAGGCGTCGGTCGCGGCATTGAAGCCGAGCCCTTCGTCCTTCTGGTCGAGCAGCTTGCCTGCCACGACCGCGCCGTCGAAGCCGGCGTTTTCGGCAATCTGGCGCGCCGGCGCTTCAAGTGCACGGCGAACGATGTCGATGCCACGGGTCTGGTCGTCGTTCTCACCCTTCAGCCCTTCGAGCACCCGCGTCGAATAGAGCAGCGCGGTGCCGCCGCCCGGGACGGTGCCTTCCTCGACTGCGGCGCGAGTGGCGTGCAGCGCGTCGTCAACGCGGTCCTTGCGCTCCTTCACCTCGACCTCGGTGGCGCCACCGACCTTTATGACGGCCACGCCGCCAGCGAGCTTGGCCAGGCGTTCCTGCAGCTTCTCACGGTCGTAATCGGACGTGGTGGTCTCGATCTGCGAGCGGATCTGCTCGACACGGGCCTTGATATCGTCGGCCGAGCCAGCGCCGTCGACGATGGTCGTGTTGTCCTTGTCGATCGAAACCTTCTTGGCTTCGCCGAGCATCGTCAGGGTGACGTTCTCGAGCTTGATGCCGAGGTCTTCGGAAATCATCTCGCCGGCGGTCAGCGTGGCGATGTCGCCCAGCATGGCCTTGCGGCGATCACCGAAGCCCGGAGCCTTGACGGCAGCGACCTTGAGGCCGCCGCGCAGCTTGTTGACCACGAGGGTGGCCAGGGCCTCGCCTTCGATATCCTCGGCGATGATCAGCAGCGGACGGCCCGACTGTACCACGGCTTCGAGGATCGGCAGCATCGGCTGCAGGTTCGACAGCTTCTTCTCGTGGATCAGGATGTAGGGATTTTCCAGCTCGACCGTCATCTTGTCAGGATTGGTGACGAAATAGGGCGAGAGGTAGCCGCGATCGAACTGCATGCCTTCGACGACGTCGAGTTCGAATTCGAGGCCCTTGGCCTCTTCGACCGTAATCACGCCTTCCTTGCCGACCTTTTCCATGGCTTCGGCGATCTTCTCGCCGACTTCCTTGTCGCCATTGGCTGAAATGATGCCGACCTGCGCGATCTGCTCGGAACCGGAAACTTCCTTCGAGCGCGAGTGCAGGTTTTCGATCACTTTGCCGACGGCGAGGTCGATGCCGCGCTTCAGATCCATCGGATTCATGCCGGCAGCGACCGACTTCATGCCTTCGCGAACGATGGCCTGGGCCAGCACGGTTGCGGTGGTGGTGCCGTCACCGGCGATATCGTTGGTCTTCGAGGCCACTTCGCGCACCATCTGCGCGCCCATGTTCTCGAACTTGTCCTTGAGTTCGATTTCCTTGGCGACGGTAACGCCGTCCTTGGTGATGCGCGGAGCGCCGAAGCTCTTCTCGATCACGACGTTGCGGCCCTTGGGACCGAGCGTGACCTTCACGGCGTTGGCCAGCGTATCCACGCCGGCGAGGATCTTTTCGCGTGCGTCGCGCGAAAACTTCACTTCCTTGGCAGCCATTGTCCTAACTTCCTTCCAAGTTCAGTTTGACAGGTGGACAGTCCTCAGGCGACGACGCCGAGGATGTCGCTTTCCTTCATGATCAGCAGCTCTTCGCCGTTGACCGAGACTTCGGTGCCCGACCACTTGCCGAAGAGGACGCGATCGCCTTCCTTGACATCGAGCGGGGTGACCTTGCCATCTTCCGAGCGAGCGCCCGAACCGACGGCGACGATTTCGCCCTCAGCCGGCTTTTCCTTTGCGCTGTCGGGAATGATGATGCCGCCGGCCGTCTTTTCTTCGGCTTCAACGCGGCGCACGAGAACGCGATCGTGCAGCGGACGAAAACTCATGGGGATCTCCCTCATCCTGTGAACACAACGTGTTTGGCACTCTCATGCCAAGAGTGCCAGCGGGCGCGCATATGGGATCCGGCCGGCACAGCGTCAAGCGGAGTCTCTCAAAAAAATTCAGCCTGTACCGGTCCGGACCGGAAGCAGGCCGATGACATCGCGGCGGTGCCAACGCCACAACAGGCTGGCTGCCACCACGATCAGGCCGATAGCAAGACCGATCCATACCCCGACGCCCTGCAGCCCGGTACCAAGTCCAAGCACTGCGGCGGCGGTGAAGCCGGCGAGCCAGTAACCGGTCACGGCAATGATCATGGGGACGCGCGTATCCTGCAAACCCCGCAGCACGCCGGCCGCCACGGTCTGGATGCCGTCGAACAGCTGGAAGGCGGCAGCGATGGCGAGGTATTGCAGGGCAAAGCCCACCATCGCAACGTTGCCCGATGCGTTCACGTCGACATAGGCAGAAAGCAGCAGGCGCGGCGCGAGCAGCATCGTGCAGGCCGAGACCGCCATGAAACCGGCACCTACCGCCAGCCCCGCCCAGCCGGCTCGGCCGATAGCGTCCCTGTCGCCCGCACCGAAATGGTATCCGACCCTGATAGTCGCCGCCTGGCCGATCCCGAACGGAACCTGGAAGGCGATCGCAGCAAGCTGGAGCGCCACGGTGTGTGCGGCCAGTTCAGCAGCACCGATCCTGCCCATCAGGAAAGCGGCGGCGCCGAACAGTCCGCCTTCCGCCACCACGGTCAGCCCGATCGGCGTGCCGATCTTCACGATCTGGCGAAGCCGCTCCCACTCCGGACGCCAGAAGCGTCCGAACAGATGGAAGCGCCGCATGCGCCGGTCCCGGCCGATCGCCACGACATAGGCGACCACCACGGCCACCGCGGTAAGATTGCTGGCGAGAGCGGAACCGACCAGGCCGAGAGCCGGCGCACCGAGATTGCCGAACACCAGCGCATAGTTGCCGAGCGCGTTGACCGCGAGTGCCAGTGCCGTAATCGCGGTCGCGAAGCCCGGCCGGCCCAGTGCGGACACGAAGATGCGCAGCACGTTGGCGGCGATCATCGGAATCGCAGCCCATCTCAGCACGTTGAGGAAAACACCTGCCTGCGCGGCGATCTCAGGGTCCTGCCCGGTGGCGAGCATGATTTCCTCGCCCAGCCCACACAAAGCCACGGCGACCAGGCCGACCGCAACGGTCAGCCACAGCGCCATGCGAATACTGCGCCGTACTTCGCGCACCGAATTGGCGCGGCGCCCGAGCTCGGCGGCGATCAGCGGCGCAACTGCGCTGGTAAGGCCGGTGACGCCCCACACGAACAGGCCGAAAAGCGAGACCGACAGGCTGGAAGCGGCCAGCGGGATCGGACCGAGCCGTGCGACGAACATCACATCGATGGCATAAACCGCCATCTGCAACAGGTTGGCGGCCGCGAGCGGCGCGGCCAGCCGGACCGTTGCGTCCAGCTCGGCGCGGAAAGGTGTATGATGCGACGAGCCGGCCATGAAGGCGGCGGCCATAGGCGCAGTTCGCCGGCGGGGAAAGCTCAGTGTCGCGCCAGAGCCGCGTTGTAGTATCGCTCTTCGTGGGTGACTTCCTCGCCCAGCCATCCGGGCCGTTCGGGGATGTCCCCGCCTTCGGCCAGCTCGATCTCCGCAAGCACCAGTCCCCGGTGAGGGCCATCGAAGACGTCGATTTCCCAATTCGCGCCCGCGCCGGCGGGAACGATGAAGCGGCGTTTCTCGATACAATTGCCGACCCGCAGGGCGATCAGCGCCTCGGCATCCTCCAATGGGATCGGATATTCGAACTCCTCGCGTGACTGGCCTGCTTCGGCCGACTTGATCGTCAGCACCGCTTCGGCGTCGTCGATAACGCGCACCCGTACGTTCACTTTGCCGGCAAGCGCGAGATAGGCCTGGCGGACATGGCGGCTGCGCACGGCCCGGGCCTTCCATCCATCGCCGCACACCAGGAACTTTCGCTCGATTTCACGTGCCATCGCGATCAGTCCCCGGCTTCCGGATCCGAAAGCCGGTCCCCCGCTTGCCAGATCGCCCACAGCGCACCCCAATATTCCTCCAGCGCCTTGGGAGGCTGCGCCAGCAGCCGCCCGATCAGCGGCCATGCCTGCCCTTCCAGTTCCTCCTTGCGGCGACGGGCGAGCGAGAGGATGACATCGGCTTCATGCGTGGTGGCGAAGGCATCGCGATACTCACCGACCCGGGCTTCGAACACGCAAAGATCGTGATGCTCGCCGAGCAGATCCGAAACCTGACGCCCCGTCGCAGCCCGCACTTCCATGAGCTCGGGCCAAAGCCCCCTGAACAGCCGCGTGTGGTACCAGTGATATTTCAACCGCTTGCGCAGCTCGTGATAGGCGACAGTCCCGCCTTCCTCGCGCGCATGGCCAGCCGCCTTGCCAGCCTGGGCGCAGGTTTTTGCCAGACCCGGGCCGAGCGCCCGCCAGCCGCTCTCGTCCAGCCGCCAGTCCGCCGCGCGTTCGCGGGCCGCCGTCAGCCGGGAGAGGCATTGCTCCAGCGGATCGGCCGTGGCGGTGGGTTCGGCTTCGCCATTGCCCAGCAGAGACAGCCCTTCCCGGGCCGATGCGAGGACGAAACTGTCGACCTCGTCGGCGTAGCGGTCGACAAGCCCGTCGAAGGTATCCTGCAGCACCTTGGCATCGCGGAGCCCGGAAAGCATGCGGGCCAGGTCGCGAAAGGCCGCGTTTTCTGCAGCGTATCCGTCGAACACCGGCCGCACCAACCGCAACAGGCCGCGCAGCTTCTTGCAGCACAGGCGCACGCCATGGACTGCTTCGGCGCGGTCCGGTTCATCCCGAATCAACGCAAGCGCGCCGTCGATCTGTTCGAGCGCGATGCGCCGGACAGCTTGCTCGACCGAAACGTCAGATTTGCGGAAACGATATGCCATGGCCGGGCTCCCTAATGCCCAAACCGGAGACGTTCAGCGAGAAATTTCGCGCTGTCACAAAACCGGATGGGTCCCCGGAGGCACGCCGCCGCGGCATGGCAAACGAAAAGGGCGGCCCCGCAAGGCCGCCCTTCGATTTTCGCTGCGGGAAAGCCCGCTGCGGATTACTTGAGTTCGACGGTGCCGCCAGCCTCTTCGATCTTCTTCTTGATCTCTTCGGCTTCGGCCTTGTTGACGCCTTCCTTGACAGGCTTGGGCGCACCTTCGACCAGCGCCTTCGCGTCGGCCAGGCCCAGGCCGGTGATGGCGCGGACTTCCTTGATGACCTGGATCTTCTTGCCACCATCGCCGGTCAGGACGACGTCGAATTCGTCCTTCTCTTCGGCAGCGGCAGCTTCACCACCACCGCCAGCGGCGGGAGCGGCCACGGCGACGGCAGCAGCGGCGGAAACGCCCCATGCTTCTTCCAGCGCCTTGGCGAGATCGGCCGCCTCGAGGACGGTCAGGTTCGACAATTCTTCAACAAGCTTGGCAATATCGGCCATGATGTTTCACTCCTGAATGTGCGGCGCCCGGGAATTCGCCCGGACGAAATCGTCTGAAAACGTCTTACGCGGCTTCCTTCGCGGCATAGGCGCCGACCACGCGCGCCAGCTTCTGCGCGGGCGCAGTGGAAAGCTGGGCGAGCTTGGTCGCCGGTGCCTGAACGAGGCCGACAAGCTTGGCGCGCAGCTCATCGAGCGAGGGCATCGAGGCAAGCGCCTTGACTCCCGCTTCGTCGAGCAGCTGCGGACCCATCGCACCACCGACAATCTCGATCTTGTCGTTGGTCTTGGCGAAATCGACGACGGCCTTGGCCGCGGCGACCGGGTCGACCGAAGTCGCCAGGGCCGTCGGGCCGGTCAGCATTTCGCCGATGGCCTCGTACTGGGTTTCCGCAATGGCAAGCTTGGCAAGACGGTTCTTCGCAACCTTGTAGGCCGCGCCGGCGTCACGCATCTTCACGCGCAGGTCGGTGGACTGGGCCACCGTCATGCCGAGGTTGCGGGTGACGACCACCACGCCGACCTCGTTGAAGGTTGCGTTGAGCTGAGCGACCGCGTCGGCTTTCTGCGAACGATCCATGCCTTACTCCTTCACAATGGCCGAACGGGGCAAGCCCCGCACGACCGGCTACGTTTTGACCGCACGGCGCCATGGGCTCCGAACGGGCGAGTCCGTCGATGGGGAAGGAGGTGCGCCAGAACGCGGATTGCGCCGCACTCCCACAAGGGAGCGAGGAGCGGTGAATTCTCTTTTCCCCGTCTAGGCCGGAAATTAAGCGCCCGGATGGACGCACCGACTGTCTCGGACGGATGACCGGCGGTTGCCCACCGGTCGGCGCGGGCTGTTAGCAGCCCCCCGCACGATGTCAAGGAAATGCGCGAGTCTGCCCGCCGTGGATCAGGCGGCGGTTTCCGCCTCGGCCTCATCCTCCCACCAGCCGTGGCAGAGATCGCCCTTGATCGTGGTGCGGTGGATTTCGCGCTCCTCTTCGGGATTGCTGCCGGTCGCCTCGTGCAGAACGCGGGTGTTGTCCCAGATGACCATGTCGCCCTCATCCCACTCGTGGTAGTAGACCTTCATCACCCGCTCCGCCTCTTCCCAGATCTCGGCGAGCAGCGCGAATGCCTCGTCGCTGCGGTCGCCTTCGATGCCGCGGCAGCCGTAGGGGCACAGGCGGAAGACCTTTTCACCGGTCGGGCGCGTCCACACCGCCGGATGCACGGAACAGCGACCGTTCTCGTTCTCCTCGCTGAGCGAATTGTCGTGCTGTTTCACCAGACGGAAGTTCTTCGGCAAGCCGAACCGCTGCTTGTCGTAGCGCAGGTCGAGGTTGTAGAGGACGTTCAGCCCTTCAAGCTTGGCCCGAATGGCCGGGTCCATGTCGTTGTATATCTGGATACCGTCGGCAAACGCCGTGCGGCCTCCGTCCCTGGCGATCTTGATGGAACGCAGAACGGCCGCGTACATCATCTCGTTGTTGTAGGCATGGTCGAAATGCCAGGGCTGCCACGTCACCAGCGGCTGGCCGTCGATCTCGACGATGCAGGATTCCGGTCCGGAGGCAATCACGATCACACCTGGCAGGTTGTCGCGATCGGCGCGTGTGACGGTATAGACCGGATGCTCCTTGAGCGGCCCGAAGACCTTGCTGAGCTTCACCTGCATGTCCGCCGTCTGCTCGACATTCTTGCAGACAATCACGCCGCGGTCTTCGAGCAGGCTTTTCAGCTTCGCGCGCACGGCCTCGTCATCAAGGGCTTCGCGGGTCACCCCGGTCACACGTGCACCGAACGAAAGGCTTTCATCCAGCGGTTGCACTTCGATAGACGCCATATCATCATCTCCCGGATACGATTGCGCGAATTATACCCATCTGGCCGGCGCAAAATTTGCCCCAGATCAATCTGCCGTCGGCAATCGGGTGCGCTCAGGCAGTTCTGCATGTCCGGAAGCGCAAACTGGAATTGACCTCACGGGCAGCCGTCCGGCAAGCACCAGCCAGACGCGGAATAGATCGAACCGCGCGAATGGAGAGGAGAGGATATGGGAGCGATTGACAGGAGCCTTGCCGCTGGATTGCTGGCCGCATTGCTGGCGACGGGAAGCCCGGTCGGCGCGGAAGAGACATCCGAGGGCCTCAGCCCGGTGCAAACCGGCCGCGCCAGCCCCTTCGCGGGCAAGTCGCCGGAAGAGCGGGTCCGGGAACTCGCGGACCGCGAGGAGATCCGCGAACTTATCGCGATCTACGCGCATCGCGCCGCGCTGGGCATCCCGATCGCCGACATGTTCACCGACGACGGTGCCTTCATCGTCCACGTGCCGGGCCAGCCGCTGACCGAAGCGCGCGGACGCGAAGCACTGGAAGCGGCCTACGCAGACGTTGCCGCCCAGCCGAGGGCCCAATTGCCGATGATTCACAACATTGCCCTCGACATCGCGGGCGACGAGGCAAGGGGCGTCTGCTCGATAGAACTGCGCGGCAGCCATGGCGGGCAGAACGTGATCGCTTCAGGGTATTACGAAGACAGCTACCGCCGAGAAGACGGCCGCTGGAAATTCGTGACGCGGGAAGTCTTCTTCTTCCACTTCACCACGCTCGAAAAGGGCTGGGCAACGCCTGCGCAATAGGCGTGCCCCGGCCGCATTGGGAGATCGCGCCGTGAAAGCAAAGACGCTTGCGCCCTTCGGCTACGAAGTGTCGGATATCGACCTGAGCGAGGAGCTGCCGGACGAAACCGTCGGCAAGCTGCGCGACCTAGTGCATGACGGCGGCTTCCTGCTGTTTCGCGACCAGCAGCTCGATGCCGCCCGGCAAGCCGCATTTGCCCGGCGCTTCGGGCCTTTTTCCGGTCACAACCAGTCGGACCGGGAAGGATTTGCGGACGAGGACGGAACCGGCTTCACCCTGCGCATCTATACCAATACCAATGCGCTCGGCAGCGTGCCGGAACTCGATTTCCATTCCGACAACGCCCACAATCCGTTTTCACTGCGTTACCTGGCGCTTTACGGCATCGACGTGACGACCGACGGCAAGCCGCTCGCGGGAGGAGAAACCCTGCTTGCGAGCGCGGCTCTGGCGGTCCACCGCCTGCCGGCCGACCTGCGAGACAGGCTGGAGGCGTTGCAATGCCGGATCACGGCCCAATCGTTGGGCTCATTTGTGCGCCCCTGCATCGAACGCCACTGGGCTACCGGCAGGCCCTATCTCGTGCCCAGCAAGCTGACCGAGGAGATCGTAGAACTGGACCGGGAGGCATCCGAAGCGCTGTGCGAGCAGATTTTCGCCGTGCTCTACGATCCGGCGTTCGTCTACCGCCATGAATGGCGTGAAGGCGACCTGCTGTTCTGGGACAATCGCCTGCTGCACCACGGCCGCGGCTGGTACGACAATACGCAGAACCGCACGATCCGCCGTTGCGCAATCGCAGACGAGCTGGAGCCGACCGCGATCGAGTGAGCGGTCCTGTAAGGCATGGGCCGCTCCGCCCATACCATCATTCGCTCACCCCAGCCTCGCCGGCTTCGCCCTCGTATCCCAGCAGGTCACCAGGCTGGCAGTCCAGTTCGCGGCAGATTGCCTCGAGTGTGGAAAAGCGGATCGCCTTGGCCTTGCCGGTCTTGAGGATCGATAGATTGGCTAGGGTTATGCCGATTCGTTCGGCCAGCTCGGTGAGAGTCATCCGGCGCTGGTGGAGCAGATCGTCCAGCTTGACGCTGATCCGGCTGGTCTCGCTCGTATCCGGCGCCATCACACCGTGCCTTCGAGCTCGTCGCGCATCCGTGCGCCTTCGCGAAACACGCGCGCCAGAACGAAGAGAATCAGGGCCAGCAGCACGCCGGCCAGAGACAGGCCGAATTCCACATGGAATCTGTCGGAAAAGTGGCGGAGCCACTGCGACACAAGATTGAGCGGGATCGCCAGCACGTGGCTGGCGATGGAAATCCAGCCCATGGCCATAAGCCGACTGGCGTTTTCCGGTACGAAGGGATCGCCGTCACCGACCGTATCGATGATCCGGTAGAGGTTACGGAAGAAATAGAAGGCGAATATGCCAGCCGCTGCCGCAAGCAGCTGCAGCATGACCACACCCCAGATTGCCTCGGGCGGCGCGCCCTGCGCAACCAGCCAGGCCAGCACCTTGTCCCGGATAAGCAGGACGAACGGCACGGCGAGGCAGAAGGCGACTGCTGCCACCAGCGATATGCCGGTCACAAACCCGAACGCCAGACGCGCGAGCGCAAGCAGCGGGTCGCGCTGACGTGCCGAAGAGGCGGCGCTGGTCTGCCCCTCCATGCGGCTCAGGCCGCCATCGGTGCAAGCGTGTTGACCCACAGAATGAAGGCGACGTTCGCCGCCAATGCAATGGCGGCCGAGTGGGAAAGAATCTGTGACATTCGTCGTTCTCCAATAAGTTCAATATCGATATTCAATAAACCGATTCGGCCTTATTGTCAAACAATAATATCGTAGAACGATAATTCCCTCATCGTTTTGCGGAAAACCACCTCTTTGGGGCACGTGCACGCCCTTAAGGAGAACCTCAGGCAACCGCGAATTAAGGAAAATCAGCTAGGGGATCTCCGAACCGGAAATCCCCGCCATGGAAATCAACGCCACTTATCCCTCACCCGTCTACGTGAACGGGTTTTCCTGCCGAAACTGCTCGGAAGTGGCGCTGGCGGAGAAGTTCATCGATCCGTCCAACCCGCAGGCCGGCCCTTTCGGCGTCAACGATCCCAAGAAGGCCGAGAAGGAATATTTCGCGCCGGAAGCGCGCAACGAGGATTTGATGCGGGACATGCATCGTGACGTACCCAGAGGTGTTTCCGCGGTCGCAGGGGCCTACGGCGCAGTGCAGGCGACCGATTCCACTCCTCTCGTCAACCTGCGGGCGTAATTTCCACGGGTACCACACCTAACGGAAGAACAGGCGCTCCCGCACGGGAACGCCTGTCCTCTGCCGCTCTCAGGCCGATATCGGCGTCATCGCGCCGGATCCGGTTGGAGACGCGAGGATATCGCGCCTGATCGACGGCTTGTAGGTGCGCCAGTCGAAAGGCTCGGTCGCCTGCCGGCGCAGTACGTGCTCACGGTGCTGGAGTATGATCCGCGCACGCTTGCGCCTAGCCTTGCGGGACGTGAAGGGATTGGCCTTGTCCGGCGGCGCGACCACCATCCGGTCAAGCAGCGCCTGGCGCGCTTCCCCCGTCGGTACGGGCCCCTGCGGGAGCTCGAACTTGGCACCTGCAATCGGCGCCCCGGCTGGCGACGCCATCGCAAACCCGGCGACAGGCTGGCGGTCGTCAGCTTCCGGGAGCGATGCCTCGGGCGCGGTCAGGCGCTTGTCCGCAAGGGCACTGACCGGCGCCACACTGGCCATTTCACCAGGCTGGCGGCGCCGGCGCCTGGAGCGCATCGCAAGAAAGCCGGCCACGCCGCCGAGGCCGAGAATGCCGACAAGCGCGGCAAGCGCCTCGTCATCCATCGCGAAGGGCTCCGGTGACCCAGACTCGGGTGCCGCCTCGGCGAACGTGGCCGGTCGACGGTCCGAAATGGTCGAAACCGCCGAAGCTGCGCCGTCATCGGCATCGGATGCGATGTCGGCAGGTGGATTGACCTGCTGCCCGGCAACGGGTTCGGGCTGCACACTGGGCGCAACGGCCGCCACGGCAGGTCGTTCAGCACTTTGCCCGGCCTTCGCTGCGACGGGTTCGCTGGTATCGGCTACAGTGTCAGAAGGTTCGGTCTCGACAACGGGAACGGAAGGCAGGATGACCGTGGGGACCGGAGCGGCCGGAACTGGATCTTCCGGCAAGATCACGACCGGCTCGGGCGGCGAAGCTTCGATCGCCGGTGCAAGGTCGACGGGGGCAGCCGCCTCTTGGCCGATAGCGGGGCTGGAACCGAGCGCCAGTGCGGCAGAAATCGCCACAGCAGCGCAAAGCGAGCGATGAGGTGTGTACATCATGGCGGTCGAAACGCGCCACGGCGCAAAAGTTCGCTGAGCCAATGTTCAAATTCGGATGAAACGAAGCGATTCCCGCGACGAAGCGCAAGAAAACAATCGTGCTTATTATTTAATGATTTACCCCGTCTCGCAAGGCGAGGCAGCTGCGCCGGGCGTCGATCGCCATGGGACAATCCCGGCTTTCGCCCGAAGCCGGCCAACGTTCTTTCCGCCGGTTTGACACCACAGCCGCCGGTGACTATATCACCTCCAGCTCGGCGCTTCGAGCAAGGCGGGTCCATGCGCGGGGACACGCTCAGGAATGGAAGCGGCCGGGTTTCCATCTGACGCACAGGCTGCGGGCCAACGACATCCGGATCGGTTGTCGTATGCCATGCGGCCTTTTTGCGTTCGCTGGATTCGCCTTCGCGCAGAGGCATTAATTTCCGCCGGATGCCGACTGGATCGGCCCGGCCGTTGAGAGCGAAGAGGCAAGACCCCTCCCATGGCAACCAAGCCCAAGAATGTCGGCCGCGCGTCGGCAAAGAAGCGCATCCGCAAGATTTTCGGCGACATCCACGAAGTGGTCCAGATGCCGAACCTCATCGAGGTTCAGCGCGAAAGCTACGAGCAGTTCCTGCGCTCCGATCCCGCGACCGGCTATGTCTCGGGCCTTGAGAAGACGCTGCGCTCGGTTTTCCCGATCCGTGATTTCGCCGGCACCAGTGAACTCGACTTCGTCCACTACGAACTCGAGGAACCGAAATACGACACCACCGAGTGCCGTCAGCGCGGCATCACCTATGCCGCCCCGATGAAGGTCACGCTGCGCCTTATCGTCTTCGAAGTCGACGCCGAGACCGAGACCCGCTCCGTCCTCGATATCAAGGAGCAGGACGTCTACATGGGCGACATGCCGCTCATGACCGAGAACGGCACTTTCATCATCAACGGTACCGAGCGCGTCATCGTTTCGCAGATGCACCGTTCGCCCGGCGTGCTGTTCGACCATGACCGCGGCAAGACCCACTCCTCGGGCAAGTTCCTCTTCGCCGCCCGGGTGATCCCCTATCGCGGTTCCTGGCTCGATTTCGAGTTCGACGCGAAGGACATCGTCAACGTCCGCATTGACCGCAAGCGCAAGCTGCCGGTCACCGCGCTGCTTTACGCGCTCGGCCTCGACAGCGAGCAGATCCTCGACCACTTCTACGACACCGTCGTGTGGAAGCGCGGCGAAGGCGGCTGGCAGCTGCCTTTCGTTCCCGAACAGTGGCGCGGCAACAAGCCGGCTTTCGACATCGTCGACGCCAAGTCCGGCGAGGTGATCTTCCCGGCGGGCCAGAAGATCAGCCCGCGTGCCGCCAGCAAGGCGCAGAAGGACGGTCTCGAGGAACTGCTGATCCCGACCGAGGAAATCTTCGGCCGCTTTTCGGGCCGCGACCTGATCGACGAATCGACCGGGCGCATCTGGATCGAAGCCGGCGACGAAGTGACGCCGGAAAATCTCGAAGCGCTCGACAAGGCGGGCATCGACCAGATCGAACTGCTCGACATCGACGACTTCAACACCGGCCCGTGGATCCGCAACACGATGAAGGCGGACAAGGCCGAGAACCGCGACATGGGCCTTGAGGCGATCTACAAGGTCATGCGTCCGGGCGAACCGCCGACGAAGGAAACCGCCGAAGCGCTGTTCGAAGGCCTGTTCTTCGATGGTGACCGCTACGACCTTTCCGCCGTGGGCCGCGTCAAGCTGAACATGCGCCTTGGCCTCGATGCCGAGGACACGGTCACCACGCTGCGTGCCGAGGACATCCTCGCCGTGGTCAAGGAACTCGTGAACCTCAAGGACGGCAAGGGCGAGATCGACGATATCGACAATCTCGGCAACCGCCGCGTCCGCTCGGTCGGCGAACTACTGGAGAACCAGTACCGCGTCGGCCTGCTGCGCATGGAACGCGCGGTGAAGGAACGGATGAGTTCGGTCGACGTCTCGACGGTGATGCCGAACGACCTGATCAACGCGAAGCCGGCCGTGGCCGCGGTGCGCGAGTTCTTCGGTTCGTCGCAGCTTTCGCAGTTCATGGACCAGACCAATCCGCTTTCGGAAGTCACCCACAAGCGCCGCGTCTCGGCGCTTGGCCCGGGCGGTCTGACCCGTGAGCGCGCGGGCTTCGAAGTCCGCGACGTTCACCCGACGCACTATGGCCGCATCTGCCCGATCGAAACGCCGGAAGGCCCGAACATCGGCCTGATCAACTCGCTGTCGACCTTCGCCCGCGTCAACAAGTACGGCTTCATCGAAACGCCGTACCGCAAGGTCGTGGACGGCAAGGTGACCGGCGAGGTCGTGTACCTCTCGGCCATGGAAGAGAGCAAGCACACGGTCGCGCAGGCCTCCGCCGACCTCAACCCCGACGGCTCGTTCGTCGAGGAACTGGTTTCGGCGCGTGAAGCCGGCGAATTCGTGATGTCGCCGCGCGAGCAGGTCACGCTGATGGACGTGTCGCCCAAGCAGCTTGTCTCGGTTGCCGCCTCGCTCATTCCGTTTCTGGAAAACGACGACGCCAACCGCGCGCTGATGGGCTCGAACATGCAGCGCCAGGCGGTGCCCTTGGTCAAGGCCGAGGCGCCGTTCGTGGGAACCGGCATGGAAGAGACGGTGGCGCGCGATTCCGGCGCTGCCATCGCCGCGCTTCGCTCCGGCATCGTCGACCAGGTCGACGCCACCCGTATCGTCATCCGCGCTTCCGGCGATGTTGAACCCGGCCAGTCCGGCGTTGACATCTATACGCTGCAGAAGTTCCAGCGTTCCAACCAGAACACCTGCATCAACCAGCGTCCGCTGGTGAAGGTGGGCGATCGGATCGAAGCCGGCGACACGATCGCTGACGGTCCTTCGACCGACCTCGGCGAACTGGCGCTCGGCCGCAACAGCCTCGTCGCCTTCATGCCCTGGAACGGCTACAACTACGAGGACTCGATCCTGATTTCCGAGCGGATCGTGAAAGACGACGTCTTCACCTCGATCCATATCGAGGAATTCGAGGTCATGGCCCGCGACACCAAGCTGGGCCCCGAGGACATCACCCGCGACATTCCCAACGTCGGCGAGGAAGCGCTGCGCAACCTCGACGAGGCGGGCATCGTTTACATCGGTGCCGAAGTGCATCCGGGCGACATCCTGGTCGGCAAGATCACGCCGAAGGGCGAAAGCCCGATGACGCCGGAAGAGAAGCTGCTGCGCGCCATCTTCGGTGAAAAGGCAAGCGACGTGCGCGACACCTCGCTCCGCCTGCCGCCCGGCGTTGCCGGCACGATCGTCGAGGTCCGCGTCTTCAACCGCCACGGTATCGAGATCGACGATCGTACCCGCGCCATCCAGAACGAGGAGATCGAACGCCTCGCCAAGGACCGCGAGGACGAGCGCGCGATCCTCAATCGTGCCACCTACAACCGCCTCAGGGAAATGCTGGTCGGCCAGGAGGTCGCCGCGGCCGCTCCGAAAGGCGTCAAGAAGGGTTCGGAACTCACCGAGGAACTGCTCGGCGAGGTCGAGAAGCACGAGTGGTGGAAATTCGCCGTCGCCGACGACAAGGTCCAGGCCCAGCTCGAAGCGGTCAAGTCGCAGTACGACGAGACCGTCAAGGCGATCCAGGACAAGTTCGAGGACCGCAAGGAGAAGCTGGAACGCGGCGACGAGCTCGCCCCCGGCGTGCTCAAGATGGTCAAGGTCTTCGTCGCGGTGAAGCGCAAGCTGCAGCCGGGCGACAAGATGGCCGGCCGCCACGGCAACAAGGGTGTGATTTCGCGCATCCTGCCGCAGGAAGACATGCCGTTCCTCGAGGACGGCACGCCGGTCGACATCGTGCTCAACCCGCTTGGCGTGCCAGCGCGCATGAACGTCGGGCAGATCTTCGAAACGCACCTCGGCTGGGCCGCGCGCGGCCTTGGCCAGCAGGTTTCGGCCGCGCTGGAGGAATGGCGCGAGGCCAATCCCGATCCGGAAACGGCCAAGCCCCCCGCGGCGGTCGTCGAAAAGCTCAAGGACATCTACGGCGAGAACTACCACCAGCAGATCGAGGATCGTTCGACTGCGGAAGTGGTCGAACTGGCCGGAAACCTGAGGAACGGCGTGCCGATGGGCACTCCGGTTTTCGATGGCGCCAAGGAATCCGATGTCTCCGACATGCTCGAAAAGGCGGGGCTCGATTCATCGGGTCAGGTCACGCTGTATGACGGGCGCACTGGCGAGGCGTTCCACCGCAAAGTGACCGTCGGCTTCATCTACATGCTGAAGCTGCACCACCTGGTGGACGACAAGATCCACGCCCGCTCGATCGGCCCCTACTCGCTCGTCACCCAGCAGCCGCTGGGCGGCAAGGCGCAGTTCGGCGGCCAGCGCTTCGGCGAGATGGAAGTCTGGGCGCTGCAGGCCTACGGCGCGGCATACACGCTGCAGGAGATGCTGACGGTGAAGTCCGACGACGTGGTCGGCCGCACCAAGGTCTACGAAGCGATCGTCAAGGGCGACGACACCTTCGAGGCCGGCATTCCCGAAAGCTTCAACGTGCTTGTCAAGGAAATGCGCAGCCTCGGCCTCAACGTGGAACTGTCTTCGCTGTCCGACGGCGACGACGAAGACGACGATTTCGCGGAGGCGGCGGACGCGGAACGGGCGGAACCTGGAGACGTCCCGCCACCTTTCCGCCAGGCCTTCCGGATTTCGGCCACGATATTTCAGAGGGACCGAACCATGAACGAACTGACCAAATTCACCAACCAGCTCGCCAGGCCCGAACAACCTTCGACGCAGATCCAGATCGGCCTGGCATCGCCGGAAATGATCCGCAGCTGGTCGTTCGGCGAGGTCAAGAAGCCGGAGACGATCAACTACCGCACCTTCAAGCCGGAGCGCGACGGCCTGTTCTGCGCGCGCATCTTCGGCCCGGTGAAGGACTACGAGTGCCTGTGCGGCAAGTACAAGCGCATGAAGTATCGCGGCGTCGTCTGCGAGAAGTGCGGCGTCGAGGTCACGCTGACCAAGGTCCGCCGCGAGCGCATGGGCCACATCGAACTGGCCGCGCCGGTCGCGCACATCTGGTTCCTCAAGTCGCTGCCCTCGCGCATCGGCCTGCTGCTCGACATGCACGCTCAAGGACCTCGAGCGCGTCCTCTATTTCGAGAGCTACGTCGTCATCGAGCCCGGGGCCTGACCCCGCTCGAGAAGTTCCAGCTGCTCACCGAGGACGAGCTGCTCGACGCGCAGGACGAATATGGCGAGGACAGCTTCTCCGCCGGCATCGGCGCCGAAGCGGTCAAGCTGATGCTGATGAGCCTCGACCTCGAGCAGGAACGTGAGGACCTGCTGACCGAGCTGGCCGAGACCAAGTCGACGCTCAAGCCCAAGAAGATCATCAAGCGGCTCAAGGTCGTCGAGAGCTTCATCGAATCCGGCAACCGGCCGGAATGGATGATCCTCGAAGTCGTTCCGGTCATCCCGCCGGAACTGCGCCCGCTCGTCCCGCTGGACGGCGGCCGTTTCGCGACGTCGGACCTGAACGACCTCTACCGCCGTGTGATCAACCGTAACAACCGCCTGAAGCGGCTGATCGAACTGCGCGCGCCGGACATCATCGTGCGCAACGAAAAGCGCATGCTGCAGGAAGCGGTCGACGCGCTGTTCGACAACGGCCGCCGCGGCCGCGTCATCACCGGCGCGAACAAGCGTCCGCTCAAGTCGCTGTCCGACATGCTAAAGGGCAAGCAGGGCCGCTTCCGCCAGAACCTGCTCGGCAAGCGCGTCGACTACTCGGGCCGTTCGGTCATCGTGGTCGGGCCCGACGCTGAAGCTGCACCAGTGCGGCCTGCCCGAAGAAGATGGCGCTCGAGCTGTTCAAGCCGTTCATCTACGCCAAGCTCGAGCCAAGGGTCTGGCGATGACCATCAAGCAGGCGAAGAAATGGTCGAGAAGGAGCGCAAGGAGGTCTGGGACATCCTCGACGAGGTGATCCGCGAGCATCCGGTGCTGCTCAACCGCGCGCCGACGCTCCACCGCCTCGGCATCCAGGCGTTCGAGCCGGTGCTGATCGAGGGCAAGGCGATCCAGCTTCACCCGCTGGTCTGCGCCGCCTTCAACGCCGACTTCGACGGCGACCAGATGGCGGTGCACGTGCCGCTGTCGCTGGAAGCACAGCTCGAAGCACGCGTTCTCATGATGTCGACCAACAACATCCTCTCGCCCGCGAACGGCAAGCCGATCATCGTGCCGTCGCAGGACATGGTGCTCGGCCTCTACTACCTGTCGATGGACCGCGAGGGCGAACCCGGCGAAGGCATGCTGCTGTCCGACATGGCCGAAGTGCACCAGGCGCTGGAAACCGGCGCGGTCACACTGCACACGAAGATCGTCAGCCGCGTCCCGCAGACCGACGAGGACGGCAACGAAATCATCAAGCGCTTCGAGACCACTCCGGGCCGCATGCTCATCGGCGAATGCCTGCCGAAGAGCCACAAGGTTCCGTTCGAGATCGTCAACCGCCTCCTCACCAAGAAGGAAATCGGCGACGTTATCGACCAAGTCTATCGCCACACCGGCCAGAAGGACACGGTTCTGTTCGCTGACGCGATCATGGCGCTTGGCTTCAAGAACGCGTTCTCGGCCGGCATCTCCTTCGGCAAGGATGACATGATCATCCCGGATTCGAAGACCGAGCTGGTCGAACAGACCAAGGCGCTGGTGGCCGATTACGAGCAGCAGTACCAGGACGGCCTGATCACCCAGCAGGAAAAGTACAACAAGGTGATCGACGCCTGGAGCCGCTGCGGCGACCAGGTGGCGAACGCCATGATGGAAGAGATCAAGGCGACGCCGAAGGACGAGAACGGCCGCGAAGCCCCGGTCAACTCGATCTACATGATGAGCCATTCGGGCGCCCGCGGTTCGCCGGCGCAGATGAAGCAGCTCGCCGGCATGCGCGGCCTGATGGCCAAGCCTTCGGGCGAGATCATCGAGACGCCGATCATCTCGAATTTCAAGGAAGGCCTGACCGTCCTTGAATACTTCAACTCGACCCACGGCGCCCGCAAGGGCCTGGCCGACACCGCGCTCAAGACGGCGAACTCGGGTTACCTGACCCGCCGTCTCGTCGACGTGTCGCAGGATTGCGTCGTCGTCGTCGAGGACTGCGGCACCGAACGGGCGCTGGAAATGCGCGCGATCGTGCAGGGCGGCTCGACCATCGCTTCGCTCGGCGAGCGCATCCTCGGCCGTACCCTGGCCGAAGACATGGCCGACAAGGACGGAAACGTCATCGTCGCCAACGGCACGCTGCTCGACGAAGCCGCGATCAAGAAGATCGAGGAAGCTGGCGTCCAGGCCGCTCGCATCCGCTCTCCGCTGGTCTGCGAAGCCGAACAGGGCGTGTGCGCCAAGTGCTACGGGCGTGACCTCGCGCGCGGCACGCCGGTGAACATCGGCGAAGCGGTGGGCGTCATCGCCGCTCAGTCGATCGGCGAACCGGGCACGCAGCTGACGATGCGGACGTTCCACATCGGCGGCGCGGCGCAGGTGAACGAGACTTCGCATCTCGAATCCATCTGCGACGGCAAGGTGCAGTATCGCGACATCCCGACGATCGTCGACAAGCGCGACCGGCGCCTGAGCCTTGCGCGCAACGGCGAGATCGTGGTGATCGACAATGACGGCCGCGAGCGCGCGATCCACCGGGTGCCCTACGGCACCCACCTGCTCCACAAGGACGGCGCCAAGGTCAAGGAAGGCGAACGCCTGGCTGAATGGGATCCGTTCACCCTGCCGATCATCACCGAAACCTCGGGCGTAGTGAAGTATCAGGACCTGATCGACGGACAGACGCTGACCGAGCAGGTCGACGAAGCCACCGGCATCGCCCAGCGCGTCGTTTCCGAAAACCGCTCGTCCGGCCGGGCCAAGAAGAAGGAAGACCTGCGTCCGCGCCTTACCCTGCTCGACGAGAGCTCCGGCGAGGCCGCGCGCTACATGCTGGCGCCGGGCACGACGCTTTCAGTCGAAGATGGCCAGACGGTCGAGGCCGGCGACGTGCTTGCCCGCGCCTCGCGCGAAGCCGCCAAGACCCGCGACATCACCGGCGGTCTGCCGCGCGTTGCCGAACTGTTCGAAGCGCGTAAGCCGAAGGACAATTCGATCATCGCGAAGATTGCCGGCCGCGTCGAGTTCGTGCGGGACTACAAGGCGAAGCGCAAGATCGCGATCGTTCCGGAGGAGGGAGATCCGGTCGAATACCTGATCCCCAAATCGCGCGTGATCGACGTCCAGGAAGGCGACTACGTCAAGAAGGGCGACAACCTGATCTCGGGCAGCCCGGACCCGCATGACATCCTGGAAGTGCTGGGCGTGGAAGCGCTGGCCGAATATCTCGTTGCCGAGATCCAGGAGGTCTATCGCCTGCAGGGCGTGAAGATCAACGACAAGCACATCGAGGTGATCGTCCGCCAGATGCTGCAGAAGGTCGAGATCACCGACGGCGGCGATACCACGCTGCTGCCGGGCGAGCAGGTCGATTATGAGGAGATGAACGAGTACAACGCCAAGCTTACCAAGAGCCAGAAGCCGGCCGAAGGTAAGCCGATCCTGCTCGGCATCACCAAGGCGAGCCTGCAGACGCGCTCCTTCATCTCGGCGGCTTCCTTCCAGGAAACCACCCGCGTGCTCACGCAGGCGGCAGTCGAAGGCAAGCAGGATTCGCTCATCGGCCTCAAGGAGAACGTCATCGTCGGCCGGCTCATCCCGGCGGGCACTGGCGCGGGCATGAACCGCATGCGCGTCGCCGCCTCCAGCCGCGATGCCGCGCTACGCGCCCAGTATCGCAAGATGCAGGAAGCGCTGATCGCCGCGCAGACTGCTGAGGAAGAGCACGAAGCCGAACTCCAGCAGGGCCCGGAGGCCGCGATCGGCGACGATCCGCTGGCGGCAATGGAAGGCGAGACGCACGGCACCGACGAGGATGCCGGCGACTACCTGCAGGAAGGCAGCGAAGGCGAGCCGGGCACCGAGGAAGAATAAGCCTCGCCCGACTTGCGGCTTGACCAGAACAAGAGGCCCCGCCGGAGAGATCCGGCGGGGCTTTCTCGTTTGAACTAGTTTCTTGCGACACCTATGATGGTCTCTGCAGCTTGGCGGAGCTGGCGACTGTTAAGCAGCGTTAGTCTGAGAGCCAAAGGCGATTGGAACTTTGGTCATGGAATACTGGGGCAGAGTCGCTAGGAGGGCATTCAAGGAAGCTACGGTTGCTGCAAGCTTGGGTTCGGTCGAGCGCATTGCTGTCAGCCTCCTGACGCAGGCAGTTATCGCTACAGGCATATACATCGGTCTTGGAAGCGCAGGATTCGAAGCAGCGGCTCCTATGCGGATCATCCTCGCAGCAGCCCCCTTCTTTACGATTCCGATCCTCTTTTTCATCAAGCTTGTCACTGTGCCTGGAGCCATCGACAAGGAGACGCGCGCTTCTATTCCCTCAATACCTTCTAGAGAACCCGATGGCATCTATCAGTTTGGGCAGCTAGTGGGCCGCGCGATTGGAGCCAAACGCGTTCGAGGTGCATACTATTTCGATGCTATTGAAGACATTTACGGTTTCGATCCAGATAGGGAATTCGAGTACCGGAATGTCGTTTTGTACAATAATATGACAAACAACCCCGTGACCAAAGACGTAACCGATACGGGAGTAATTTATCGTCCGGTGCTTGGTTGGATTTCCAGAGAACGAAATGGGTGACGAAGGGCTCGCCTCGCATGCCCTTCTGTCTGCGCTTTACCAAAGGTAGTGTCTTGCCTACGCCGAGCGGATGAAATGACGGGCCGGCACGAGACGGCTTTGCCCTTGGCCATGCCCGCAATCCGGCGTAGTTTTACCGGATGCTTCGATCCGCTCTCGCGCTGGGCCTTGCTCTCGCCGCGTTGTCCGCCTGCGGCACGGCAACCGGCGATGCGCCCCCTCCGGCTCACACCACTCCTCCGCCGGTGAGCCCACCGCCGGCGCCTGCCTATCCGGGCCAGACGACCAAGGTCCTGAGCGAGACCGACGCACAGCGACTGCTGCACAACAAGGGCGTCACCCTGCAGTGGATCGACTGGAACACGCGCGGCACCGCCGTGGTTTCCCCGCGCGACGGCTTGTGGACGCTGCGCGCCGCACAGGCCGGCGGCGATGGCCGGCTGTTCCTGGACGGAACCATCACAGAGATCGGCGCCGGATATTTCACCTTCGAGGGGACGATCCGCATCACCGACACGCCGGATCCCGGCCGGCAATGCGAGGACAACAAGAGCTGGCATTTCGCCGTTACGCAGAACCGGCCCTATTATCGGCTACGCGAATTCGAATGGTGTGACGGGCTGACGGACTACATCGACATCTATTTCTGATCGCCGAAGTCGGACAGCGCATCCCCATCGACCCGCATGATCCGCCATTCGTCCATCGGCCGCGCACCAAGCTTGCGATAGAAGCCGATGGCCGGCTCGTTCCAGTCAAGCACCGACCATTCGAGCCTCGCGCAGCCGCGCTCTACGGCCATCTGCGCAACCGCAACCAGCAACGCCTTTCCCAATCCGTGTCCGCGCGCATCGGGCTGGACGAACAGGTCTTCCAGCCAGATGCCGGGCTTGCCTGCAAATGTGGAGAAGGTGTGAAAGAACAGAGCGAAGCCCCGCGGCGACCCATCGATTTCGCCGATCAGCGCTTCGGCACGCGGATTCGGCCCGAACAGATGGTCGCGGAGTTCGGCTTCGTCGAAACGGACTGCGTGGCTCAGCTTCTCGTAGTCTGCGAGTTGGCGGATAAAGGACGCGATCAGCGGCAAGTCGGCGGGAATTGAAGGACGAACGGCCGCCGGCATCACCGCGAAGCGTCCTCGTCGAATTCCAGCGAGCCGACGCGCAACCGCTCTATCCTGGCATCGCGCAGCCGCAGCTTGCCGATCGAGAGGCGTCCTATCGCCAGCGCCCCGATCGCGACCGCTCCCATCGCAAGCGCGCCGAGCGCGAAGGCGCCGACCGCCAGCGCTCCGGCTGACCCGGCTCCCAATGCCCCGGCGCGCCGGACCACCGGTTGATGACTGCTGTCTTCGACCGGCAGCACTTGCTGCACGAGTTCACTCGGCCGCGTCGGCTTGTCCTGCATAGTTCGACTCCGCTTCGATTTCGGCAGCCTTCTGTTCCACCAGGGCGACGATATGGTCGAGCATGTCCTCGCTCTGGACATGGTGATCGGTCACGCCCGAAAGATAGACCATATGCTTGCCGTTGCCGCCGCCGGTGATGCCGATATCGGTTTCGCGGGCTTCGCCCGGCCCGTTGACCACGCAGCCGAGCACTGACAGCGAGAGTGATGTCTTGATGTGCTGAAGACGGTCTTCGAGCGCCTGGACCGTGCGGATAACGTCGAAACCCTGGCGCGCGCAGCTCGGGCAGGAGACGACGCGCACGCCCCGCGTCCTCAGCCCCAGTGCTTTGAGAATCTCGAACCCGACGCGCACTTCCTCTTCAGGTTCCGCCGAAAGCGATACGCGGATGGTGTCGCCGATGCCGGCCCAGAGCAGGTTACCCATGCCGATGGAGCTTTTCACCGTGCCGCCGATCAGACCGCCCGCCTCGGTAATGCCGAGATGCAGCGGACAGTCGACCGCTTCGGCAAGGCCCATATAGGCGGCGACGGCAAGGAACACGTCGCTGGCTTTCACCGCCACCTTGTATTCGTGGAAATCATGGTCCTGCAGCAGCTTGATATGGTCGAGCGCGCTTTCGACCAGCGCTTCCGGACAGGGCTCCCCATATTTCTCCAGCAGGTCCTTCTCGAGGCTGCCGGCATTGACGCCGATGCGGATCGAGCAGCCGTTGGCCTTGGCCGCACGCACCACCTCTGCAACGCGCTCGCTGCTGCCGATATTGCCCGGGTTGATGCGAAGGCAGGCCGCGCCCGCATCGGCGGCTTCCAGTGCACGCTTGTAGTGGAAATGAATGTCGGCGATCAGCGGTACATGTGCGCCGCGCGCGATCTGGTGAAACGCAGCGGTGCTGTCTTCGTCGGGGCAGGAAACCCGGATCAGGTCGGCGCCGGCATCCTCGCAGCGGCGAATCTGGTCGATCGTCGCCGCGGCGTCCGCGGTCGGCGTGTTGGTCATGGTCTGCACCGTGATCGGCGCATCGCCGCCGACCGGTACCGAACCGACCATGATCTGGCGGCTCCGGCGCCGCTCGATGTTTCGCCAGGGGCGGATCGAAGACATGGCCGCGATATAGGCCCGCCGGGGCCAAGGGGCAATGACAGGTCGCCCGGAATGCGGCATGATCGCGGCCATGGAAGAGATCATCCGCTACGATACCAGCTCCGACGACGGGCCTCTCCTGTTCGGCCGGGTGCTTGACGGCGAGGGCGGCGGGCGCGTGGTCAGCTGGGACGAAGCCCGCGCCTGGCAGGCGGGAAGCCCGGGCGAAATGCTGTGGGTACACCTTCGTTGTACCGATCCGACCGTTGCCGAATGGCTCGAAGAAGACCTCGGAATACCGGCGCCAACGGTGAAGATGCTCACCAGCGAGGAGACGCGTCCGCGTGCGTTCCGCGAAAGCGGCGCACTGGCCGCGACATTGCGGGGCATCAATTTCAATCCGGGCGCCGAGCCCGAGGACATGGTCTCGATGCAACTTTGGTGCGACGGCAGCAGGCTCGTCACCCTGCGCCGCGAACCGCTGCAGACGCCCCGCGCGACGCTGGCGGAAATCGACGGCGGAGAAGGCCCCGCCGATGCCGGAGCGATCGTCACGTCACTGGTCGAACACATGATCGCGCGGATGAGCCAGTCGATCATCGACATGAACGATCGCATCGACAAGCTCGAAATTGCCGATCCCGACGAGGATGCGGAGGCAATGCTGGCGAAGATCGCCGCGATCCGGCGCAATTGCCTGGCGCTGAAACGCCACATGTCTCCCCAGCACGAAGCTCTGGAACGCATTGCGCACGATGCCCCGCACTGGTTCGAGGAGCACGACCGGCGCGAAATCGCGGAAACGATCGATCGCTTGCGCCGCTATCTCGACGATCTCGATATCAGCAAGGAAAGCGCGCTGGTGCTGCAGGACGACTTGCGCGGGCGCGCCGCCGCCCATTCGGAGCGGACCAGCTACCTGCTGACGATCGTCGCCGCGATCTTCCTGCCGCTCGGTTTCGTCACCGGACTGCTCGGCATCAATGTCGGCGGCATGCCTGGTATGGAGGATCCCGACGCCTTCTGGATCGTGGCCGGGCTGTGCGTTGCAATCTTCGCGATGCAGGTAGCTTTGTTCCTGCGCTGGAAATGGCTCTGACGACGCGGCGCTTGACAACAAGCACATCCGCTAACAAGTTGACGAACAACGAACGGGAGTGCGAGCCGTGTCTTCAGCAGAAACCGAGACAACGACGGATGTGCGGGATTTCTATTCCGATCCGGCAGTGATCGACGATCCCAGGAGCTATTTCGACGCCATGCGTTCGAAATGCCCTGTCGCCAAGGAGCCTTATCTCAACTCGCTCATGGTCACAGGCTATGACGAGGCAATGGAAGTCCTCACGCGCAAGGACGGCACTTTTTCCTCGTTGACGTCAGTCGTCGGGCCGAAGCTGCCGCTTCCCTTCCAGCCGGAAGGGGACGACATCAGCGAACAGGTCGAAGCCCATCGCAGCGAATTCCCGTGGTCAGCCCATCTCGTCTGCTTCGATGGCGAAGTGCATGCGAAGAACCGGGCGCTGATGACCAGCCTGCTGACCTACAAGCGGCTCAAGGCAAACGAGGATTATCTATACGGACTTGCCGACCGGCTGATCGACGGTTTCATCGGCAATGGCAGGTGCAACGTCGTCACCGACTATGCCCATGCGACCACGACTTACGCGATCTGCGATATTCTCGGGATTCCCGAGGAGCACCGTGCCGAGCTTCTGCAGCTGATCGGCCCGGTGCCCAGCCAGCTGGACGGCGACGCCGCGCACAAGGTCGGCGCCGATCCGCTGATCTTCCTGAAGGAGCGCTTCGACCAGTATATTGCCGAAAGGCTCGAGAACCCCGGTGACGACTTGTTGTCGGAGCTTACCCGGCTGCGCTACAAGGACGGCTCGGTGCCCGAGCCTGACCTGCTCTCCCGGCTTGCCCGCTTCCTTTACGGTGCCGGGCAGGACACTACTTCGCGGCTCATCGCGCGGTCCATTCTCGAACTCGCCGAGGACAGGGAACTGCAGCAACACATGCGCGCCGAGCCGGGGCGCATCCCCGATCTGATCGAGGAAGTGCTGCGTTACGATGCGCCCGTGAAATGCGCCTACCGGCTGGCGCTCAAGACAACCGAGGTCGCCGGTGTCGAGGTCCCAGCCGGCACCGTGGTCAACATTGCGCTTTCGGCAGCGAGCAACGATCCCGAGCATTTCGAGAATCCCGGAAAGTTCGACATCGACCGACCCGGCAACCGCGATCACCTCGGCTTCAGCAAGGGCGTGCATGGTTGCCTGGGCGCGCCGCTCGGCCGGCTCGAAACGCGGGTCACGCTGGAACGCATCCTTGCGAGAACATCCGATATCCGGATCGACGAGGAACACCACGGCCCCCCGGGCGACCGGACTTACCGTTTCGAGCCGACCTATACATTCCGCAGCCTGGCCGATCTCTATATCGAGTTCGACCCGGCCTGACGCGGGCTTGAGGCTTGCGGTGCCTAGTAGGCGACGCTGAGCCGCAGGAACCCGCCGCGCCCGACGCCCGGAAGTCGCTCGCCCAATGCGACATCGGAATCGCGCACGCGATTGATGCCGCTCAGATGGTCGGCATAGCGGCGGTCGAACAGGTTTTCGACGCCACCCGACACCCGCAACGCCCCTGACAGGCGCCAGTCGAACCACAGATTTGCGACCACCCAGCCGGAACTGGTCTGTTCGTCATTTGTGGCCGACACCTTGCGCTGGCTTGCCGCAGTGACGACCTCGCCTGTCACAGACCAGTTGCTCGCGCCATAGGTCAGGCTTGCCCTGCCGTTGATCGGCGCGATGCGATAAAGATCGTCGGCGATGTCGCGGCGCTTGCCCCGGATATAGCTCACCGTCGCGTCAAATTGCAGTCCGGGCATGAACTGCCAGGACAGGTCGCCGTCGAAACCATAGAGTTCGGCATCGACATTGCTGAATATCAGCGGCGTCGCATCCCCGTTCATCGTCGCGATCATGATCTGCACGGCCATGCTCGCCGGCACTGGCGTGCCCTGGATGTAATTGTCGATCCGGCGGTAGAAGACCGACGGTCGGAATGTGACCGCAGTACCCACAAGATCGACGCCGGCTTCGGCTGCCCAGGCCACTTCCGGCTTCAGCGCCTGGTCGCCGATGTAGATATTTCCGTCGGCAAGGCCGCCGCTGGCGCCTGTCGGCAGCCAGCTGAACCGTTCGACCGCGTTCGGGACACGCGTCTTGCGCGACAGCGTCAGGCGCGGACGCACCAGCCCTTCCTCGCGCCAGATGCGGGCCACCGCGTCGACCGTCGTGTTGTTGCGCGCGCGATTGTTCGCCGCCGTCGCCGCGGCCAGCATTTGCACCATGGCCGGCACTGCCGAGCCGGTGAGCGGGTCGGCCATTTTCGCGTGATGGCGGTCGACCCGAACGCCAAGGTCGCCCTGCCAATCGCCGAACTGCCCGGAAAGCTCCGCAAAGCCGCCGAACCTGCTCTCTTTCACCCGGTCGAGCGAGTTGATGAAGAAGGCGGCATTGTTCGGATTGGTGATCGTTGCCGACCGATCGACGTAACTGCCATCCATGCCGATCGCCAGCGGGCCAAAGCCGATCCTCGCGGATGCGTTGAAGGTATCCGCGTCGGCCAGAGTGCGGCGGAATTGCATGGGGCTCGTCGGCGGCGGACGGCGTTCGTAATTGTTCATGCCGTGCTTCACGCCGGTGTAACTCAGGGCGAGCATCGCCGGACGGCCCGCGATCTTCCCGTCGAAGCCGAGCCGGGCAAAGTCCGTATCGAAAAATTCTATATCCATCGGGAAAGGCGGGTTGCCGCTGTCACCCGTCTCCTGTCGGCGCAGATCCAGAGTCAGCGTGTTCTCGCCTTGCCGAATTCCGCCCGACAGGCCGTAGGTCAGGCGGCTGTAGGAGCTGTCCGCCACATGGCCGCCTGGAATGCGGTAATCATCGCCCTCTTCCCAGGACGCGATGGCGTTGACGCGATAGGTGTCGCTTGCCAGCCCGGCGACGCCGCCGACGGCAATGCCCTGGTCGACCGTACGATAGCTTGCCGCGACATCGACACGCGGCGCGAGGCTGTCGCCCGAGCCGAAGTCGACGCTCTTCAGGCGCGCGTCCACCAGTCCGCCCAGGCCAAGGCCCTGGCTCACCGGAGCAGCACCCCGGCTGACGGAGATGCTGTCGAGGAGGATGGTCGGCGCATAATGGAGCGGCGGGTCCATGGCGTTGGGGCCGCCCGACTGGAAACTCTGGCCGCCGACGCGGATCGCCAGCCTCTCGCTGAACAGGCCGCGATACTGCACCTGCCCGGAAACGGCACCGTTGTTGATCAGCGCGGCGCCGGGAAGATGTGCGACCAGTGCCGCAGCGTCGGCAGCCGAGGCGTTGCCGGAAACGGGTTCGGCCTCCACTTCGAGAGCCGGGAGCGGACGCCCCGCGACAATGATGGTGTCGGTCAATGCATCGGCGCCTTCTTGCGCCTGGGCGGGAATGGATGCCGCATTGGCCGCGGCGACGGCGCAGATCGATGCGCCCAATGAAAATCTTGCTTGAAAAGCCATGGATCGAGGCCCCTGGACAGGAGTTGCCACATTGCGTCCGAGAGACTGCGCGCGCGGCCTGCGCGAGACAGGCAGCTCCGCGCAACTGCTCGGGATGCAGTTTTGCGGGAGGGAGCCCTGCCGCAGTGCGGCCTGGGCTCAGGCCAGGATGGGAGGGCCTCTTGCAGGTGGGCGCAGGCTACGCCAGGCAGCCAGCCGGGCGGCGGCAAGCGCCGGGCCAGACAGCACGGAGAAGGCAGAAGCAGGCAGGTCAAGCGCGAGCGCCTGCGGCAGGTCGAAAGCCTTCGCCGTGGCAACGCCGAACGGACAGGGATCGTGCCGGGTTTCTTGCTGCGGTTCCTCTTCTTGGAGCTGCCCGTCGGCATCCAGCAACACGCTGACCGGGCCGTATCCGGTGCATAGAAGGACCCGGACACCGCCTTGATCGACCGACGGCATCCATCCCGCAGGCATCGCTGCACGCGCCACGACGGCCGCTGCGAACAGCAGCCACGCGAATGCAAGGCGACGGGATTGTCGAAGCCGGGTCACGACCGGCGCGCTAGGCCGGTTGTCCTGCGCGCACAAGTCGAAAGTTGGTGAGCCCGCCTGGCCCAAACCATTGAAAAGGGGACGCCGGCCACCCCAGCCGCGTCCCCTTTCCCGGACCACTCGCCCCGAAGGGCGGGTGCGGTCAGGCGATCAGGGCTTGTTTTCCCAGCGCTGCAGCTGGCGCGAAGCCCAGTCGCGTCCGCCCAGCCCGAAGGCCAGCGCCCCGGCAACCGCGCCGCCGATGACCAGCGCGCCGAAGGCCAGACGGACGATATCGTCGCCAACACCCATGAACTCGAGGCCCATGAAGGTGAACAGGACTATCGTTGCCCATTTCACGATGTTGGCTGCGAGATTCGCCTCGCCCGCACCGGTGATCAGCCGCACCAGCACCCGTGCGATCAGGAAACCGACGATGACCACCACCGAACCGAACACCACGCGTCCGCCGAGTTCGAGGATGCGGTCCAGTATGGCGGTCAGTTCCGGGAAGCCGAGCAGCCGTGTCGCGGCAATCGCGAAGAACAGGATGATGGCCACCTGTGCGATCCGGGCCAGCAGGTCCGAAACGGTCGTCCCGGCAGGCAGGATCCCGGTATCGCCAAGCGCGCGGTCAGCGCCGAGGCCGGGCAACAACTCCTTGAGGGTATTCGCGACAAAGCGCGAAATCAGGTAGCCGAGCCCCAGCAGGATAGCGGCGCCGATGATCCGCGGAATTGAATCGAGGATCAGTCGCAGCATGTCGCTGGCAGGGGCCGAAACGCTTTCGAGGTCCAGTGCGTCGAGTGCGAGGATCGCAACCGGGATGATAATCAGCACGTAGACGATTACGCCGATGGTCTTGCTGATCGCGGGATTGCCGGTGACCGAATCGACTCCGCCCTTGTTCGCCCACTTGTCGAAATCGACGGTCTGGAGCGCGGTAACGACTATGTCGCGCACGATCTTGGCCACCATGGCGCCGATGAAGAAGATCAGCCCAGCCCCGACGAGATTGGGTATGAAGCCCATGATGTTGTTGAGGAGCGTCTGCACGGGCGTCATGACCCCGCCCAGGTCGAACACCTGCAACACCGCGAGCAGGCCGAACAGCCAGATAAGCAGGGAAACGATCTTGCCGAGGGAACTGCCTATGGAATCTCCGCTCGCCGTGCTCTTGCGCAACAGCTCGACCGCGTCGATCAGCTTGGCGAACGCCCATTTCGCGGCCTTGGCCAGGAAATAGGTTACCACCAGGATCACGACTGCATAGACGATTTTCCAGGCAATAGCTTCCGCCAGAACCGGGTCGAACGCGTAGTTCCCTATCTGCATATCCACTCTCCTGTTTCCCGCTATCCCGGCGAAAACTAACATGAAATGCCGTTTTGCCCAAACCAGCCGCCGATTCCGCGCTCCAGCCGGGATCTCAGAGGGTCATGGTCATGCAGACGCTGAGCGGATCTTCGCGATAGTCGGCGAACGGCGGGCAACGTATGAAACCGTGCGCTTCGTAAAGCCGCCGCGCGGGAAGCAGCGCATCGATCGTCCCTGTCTCGAGACTGGCGCGTCGATAGCCGCGGCGCCGCGCTTCGGCGAGCAAGTGGAGCAGGATCGCCTTGCCTACGCCCCTGCCGCGATAGTCCGGCCCCGCACGCATCGACTTGATCTCGCAGTGGACTGAATCGAGCCGCTTGATCGCCCCGCACCCGGCGAGCCGCTCGCCATCCCACGCGGAATAGAAGGTCACGCCGGGCTCCCGCAGTTTTTCGGCGGGCAGGGCGTGAATGCTGTCGGCCGGGAACAGCCGATACAGCTCGTCGAGATGCAGTTGCAGCAGCGCCATGACCGCTTCCCCGGAAAGGTCGTCTTCGACGATTCGCAATCCTTGGATCATCTTGCTCACCCGAACTTGTCGGCCTTGCGCTGGCCCATGCGCATGCCGGCTTCCAGCCTGGCGCGCAGCTGTGCGTAGTAGGCATCGAGGAAGGCGCGCTCGTCGCCCTCGCCCGGATCCCAGCCGATCTTGCGGCAGATCGCCTCGTGCACGGCGGCGATCGCTTCCGGACGATTCTCGCGCAGCACACGCTCCAGCGTTTGCAACTCGTATTCCCCATAGATCGACAGCTCCGCTTCGCCGAAACGATAGGCGGCCCCTGTCTCAGGACTGACCTTGCCGGCTCCCTTCCCAACCGACATCACCGCTTCCAGCTTGCGCCGGGGGGCTTCGACCACCCAGCTTCCGGCGATGACGTCGCCGGCGCGAAGCCTGTCCCTGTTGAAGAAGGGGAAGAGCGCGAAGATCAGGAACCAGGCCGTCGCGGCAAGCCCTGCCGGACCACCTTCTCCGTCTCCAGCGGAAGCGAGGAAGACGAGCGGCATGAACAGTTCGATGTCGCGAAGAAGGTTGCGGGCGATCACCATTTCCGCTGTCAGCCGCCCACCGTCTCGCGCCGCGATGCGGATACCGGTCAGCCGCTTGCCGGGTGTCGCGCCGCGCGGGCCCAGCTCGAAGAACAGGAAATAGGCATTGCGGAACAGGAACATCGCCGCGACCCACAGGATGAACAGGAATTGCAGGGCATGGCCGACCGGCGAGGGATCGTCGCCCCTGGCCAGCGCTCCGATCGTACCCCCGGCGAGGAAAATGAGCGCCACCGTCGTCCCGACGATCAGCAACATGATGAAAATCAGGTCGAGCAGAAGCGCCCCGGCCCGCGTGCCCCGGCTGGCGAGCGTGAACGGCAGCGCAATACCCTCGGGCGTAACCATCACCCGTTCGCGGTCGCCGCGGCGCAACCGCTTCGGTGTGCGCGCGCTCACGGCGCGTCTCTCTCGCTCTTGTCGCTACCGAAGGCGAAGAAATAGGCCAGCCAGAAGACCAGCATGAAGCCACCCACAGCGAAGCGTCCGGCCGTATCGTCGATGAGCTGGCGAGCGTAACCTTCGAGCATGGCCGCGATCACCAGCATCAGCACCACGCCCGCCATGACCTGCGCAGAGCGGCGACCAGCCTCCGCCGCGGCCCGGAGCACCGGCCGGTCGCCGGGAAATGCCATCGATCTGCCGATATGCAGCCCCGCGCCCCCGGCAAGCAAAATGGCGAACAGTTCGGTCGTGCCATGGACCGACAGCCAGCCGGCGAAATCGACGAGCAGCCCCCGGCTCGCGAACAGCCACAGCATCGCGCCGAGCGTCGCCATGTTCTGCACGAGCAGCATCAGCGAGGGGATGCCGAAGGCAAAACCGAGCGCGAAAGCCAGGATCGAAACCTGGGCGTTATTGCTGAAAAGGTAGGCGGAAAAGGCTGCCAGCGGCGCCTGCTCCGGCTTGCCGAACAGCGTCGCTTCCAGCGCCTCGCGACTGGCGCCCGGCACGCGGGTATCGGCAAACTGTCCGGGAACTACCGCGTGGTACCACTCGGGGTCGCCGGCGACCAGGAGCCAGCCGACCACCGCACCGGCGACCATGACCGCAAGAGCGATCAGCAAGTCCAGCCAGATCGCCCGCACCGACGCGCTCCAGCCACCGCCGAGGAAGCGCCGGAACCAGGAACCGAGCGAGGAACGCGGCCCGTAGACGATGAACCAGGCGCGCTGCACAAGCCCTTCCAGATAGGCAAGCGTCGCTGCATCCAGCGAGGTTTCACGCGCGATCGAAAGACTTGAGGCGACGGTTCGGTACAACACCGGCAGGGCCAGTACGTCCTCGTCGGACAGTTTGCGCAAGCGGCCCTTTTCCATTTGCGTGACGATCTTCTCCAATCGCTTCCAGTCGGTCTCGCGTTCGATCCGGAAGCGGTCGGAGCGCAAGGCGGCGGCTTCGATGGCGGCAAGGGAGTCGCGCTCGGCCATCAGCCGATCGCCCCGGCCCGCTTGATCGCCAGATAGGCGTCGATCAATCGCGTACCGATCTGCGCATAGGGCGCCTCGATCACGTCGACGCCGAGCTGCTTCAGGCGCCTCGTGACCAGTTCCCGCTGGGTCAGCAGCGAATCCGCAGTGACCGCCATGGCCAGCGCTTGCATGTCGGTCGGCTCGGCTCCGGCGATCTCTTCCAGCTCCTCGTCCGCCATCGTCACGAACAGCACGAGATGGCGCGAAACCAGCCGGCCGATGCTCTCGATCATCAGTTCCGCGCTGGTCGGATCGGTGAAGTCGCTGAACACCACGATCAGCGAGCGGCGCTGCAGCCGCCCGGCGAGCGTCGCCAGCGCCAGGGTGAAGTTGGGCTCCTGGGGGAGATAGTCGAGCGTCGCCGCCGCGCTCTGTAACCGGTGGAATTCATGCGCACCGGATATGAACGGCGTCATCGTCTCGGGATGGGCGGCGAAGCCGAACAGCGACACCTTGTCGCCGCCCTTGAGCGCGACATAAGCGGTCGCCAGCGCGGCCGAGACCGCGCGGTCGATGCGCGGCATGCCGCCGATCGGTTCGCACATCGCCTGCCCGCAATCGAGCGCGAAGACGATCTGGTTATTGCGCTCGGTCTCGTATTCCTTGGCCAGAAGCGCGGAATGCCGGGCCGACGCCTTCCAGTCGATGCGGCGCCGATCCATTCCCGGCTGGTATTCGGACAGCGCCTCGAACTGGGTACCTTCACCCCTGATGCGCCGCGCAATGAGGCCGAATTGCGCATCCTTGAGGAAGGTCTGCAAGGCAGGCGAACGCACCTCGCCGATGTTGGGCCAGACCCGCACTTCCCGCTCCTCGCGTCGGGCAAGCTGCCGCGCGCCAAGCCCGAGAGGCCCGACCCAGCGCAACCAGAGCCGATCGACGCTGCCCGGTCCGCGCCGGGCTGGCGCGAAGGCAGCCGAACCCCGCCAAGCGGATCCGCTGCCGTCGAGCGCGAAGGCAAGCCGGCCGCCCGGCGCGAGCCGGGCATCGGTGCCGAGTGCGGCATCGACCCGGGAGCGCTGGCCACCGCCGAATGTGGCATGGACGAGGAACTGGTTCTCCGCCCCGACCTCTACGTCGGCTGGAGCAGTCAGCGTCACGTCGCGCAACCGCCCTGCAGCCAGCGCGTCGGCGACAACGAGCGCCAAAAGCGCGCCGCCCAGCGCCGGGACCGCGATCCATGCCCCCGGCGCCGCTGCAGCGATGACAAGCGCCAGCGGCGCGGCCAGCGCGATCAGCACGGCAGCACGCGTCGTCGGGACGATGAGGGGAACGGCAAGCGCCATGACCGTTAACGCGGCGCCTCGGTCTGTTCGACAAGCTCGGCCACCAGCGCTTCGACCTGCTTGCCTTCAATCTCGGCCGCCGGGCTGAGCAGCAGGCGATGCCGCAACACCGCGGTGCTGAGCGCCTTGACGTCGTCCGGCACCACATAGTCGCGACCATCCAGGGCGGCACGCGCCCGCGCGGCGCCGGCAAGCAGAACTGCTGCGCGCGGGGAGGCGCCGCAGGCAAGGTCCGCGCTCTCACGCGTCGCCCGCACCAGCCGCACGACATAGTCGGTCACGCTGTCGGCAAGAGTGACCGCTTTCACTGCCGCGGCAGCCGCATCCAGCAGTTCGGGGCTGGCCACGGCGGAGATACCCAGCTCTTCGGGATGCGGCAGTCCGCTCTGCTCGCCGAAGCGGGAAACGATCCGCGTCTCTTCCTCCAGGCTGGGATAGGGCACCAGCAGCTTGAACAGGAACCGGTCAAGCTGGGCTTCGGGCAACGGATAGACGCCCTGGCTCTCGATCGGGTTTTGCGTTGCGACCACCATGAAATGCGGCGGCAGGGGATACGCGGTCCCGTCGAGTGTCACCCTGCGCTCCTGCATCGCCTCCAGCAGGGCGGCCTGCGTCTTGGGCGGGGTACGATTGATCTCGTCCGCCAGCAGCAGGTCGCAGAAGATCGGCCCGCGAGTCAGGGTGAACTGGCTGGTCTGGAAGTTGAACAGGTTGGAACCAAGGATATCGCCGGGCATCAGGTCGGGCGTGAACTGGATGCGTCCGAAGTTCAGCCCGAGGCTGGCAGCAAGGCATTGGGCAAGGAACGTCTTCGCAGTGCCCGGCGGGCCTTCGAGCAGGACGTGTCCGCGCACCATCAGCGCCACCAGCAGGTGATCGACGATTTCAGCCTGGCCGACCACGGCCTTGGAAATCTCGCTGCGGATGGCGGCGGCGAGCTGGCCCACCTCGGCGACGCTCATGGCCTTAATGTCACTCATGCCTGCAATGTCCTTTCAAGCGCGTGGAGGTCCTGCGCCGCCTGCAAAATCTCGTGGGAATTGCGCGCGGCGACAAGGCGGGCGGAAACTGCGGAAAAAGGCGCACCATCGGGCTTGCGGGAAGCCAGCGCCCTGTCGATCGCCGCTTCGGTTTCCGCCGCTTCGGCATGCCTGGGCAAGCCCAGCGCCGAGGCGAGCCGCTCGCGGGCGCTGCGGACATAGGGCCCCGCAATCAGGTGCAGGCGACCTGCGCGACGCATCAGCCCGGCGCTGTTGGCGACCAACGCCCGCTTGCCGAACGCGATTTCGCGCACCTCGCGGCTTGCCGGTCCGAAACGCAGGAAAGCACGCCATCCGACCGCCAGCGCCGCCATCAGCAGGCACAGGGTCGCAGCGAGGAACGGCGGCGTGAAGGCAAGCGTCAGCAAATTGGGCGAGCGGCCATGGCCGTTGAGGGTCAGGTCGAAATTGATGCCCCCTTCCGCACCGTATCCAGCCGCCCGCACCAGCCTTTCGCCAAGCTGCGCATTCTCTGCCCGCGCCATGCCGTAGTTGTCGAGCAGGTCGGGTTCGAACACCATCACCAGCGGATAGGACCGGCGCTTCCTGCGCGCGTTTCGAGGCTCGTGCACCGCCATCTTCTCGAGCAGCGGATAGGAACCGCCATCGTCGATATATGCGGCAAGGATCCGCCCATCCCGTTCGTCGGTGACCAGCGGGACCAGGTTCGCCCCCGATCCGGCCTGCACCTCATGCGCATCGGGCAGCATGCCTTCGAGCCCGCCGCCGGTCCATCGTGCAGCCCTTTCGCCCTTGCCCACAGGTTCGATGCCCACTGCGACATCATCGCGAAAGCCCTTCCACACCGGAGGCCGCGCGCCTGCCAGTCGCACCCAGCCTTTTTTCGCCCCCGGCGTTCCGGGTTGCACGCCTACAGCGACCCATTTCGGCAGAATGACGAGCGTCGGTCCGATCAGGTGGCGGTGACCGACGATCCGGTCGAGCTCCTTGCCCTCCGCCATATGCGGCGGCGTCAACACCAGCAGGCCCGGATCTTCGAGAACCGCCTCGCTGCGCGAATTGCGCACCGCGTAGCCCCGCTTTTCGAGATAGCCGGCAAATGCGGCAAATCCGTTCAGCCCCTTGCTCCCCGCATGGTTGCCGCCATCATTGGTCGAACCCATGCCGGCACCTGTGCCGATCATCCACAGCAGGGCCACGAAAACCACCGCCCCGAACAGCACGAGGACAAGCACCGCGCGCGGCGAGAAGGGCGACGTCCCGGCCTCGCTCGGTGCCGCTCCGCTCATGCGGCCTGCCCCGATCCTTCGAAATCCTGGAGCGCGAAATCGGAATAGGCCGCTCTCGCCGCCTGCCAGTCCTGCGCATCAAGATCGCGCAAGGCGAACAGGCTGCGTTCCACGCGCACGGCAATGACCCTGAACGCGTGACGGGCCGCGTCCGAAAGCATCGGAAATTCAGAAATCTCTCGCGCCGTGCTCGCTGGCAGCAGCCAGTCGGGGCGGGCCGCCGCGATATGGCCGACGCTGCGCTGCAGGAGGAGATGTGCGGCCTCGCCATAGCGGCCCTGCGCCGCAAGCCGGTCCGCGTCTTCCAGCAGCGCGACGGCGGCATCGCGGTCCGGCGTCCAGTCCGTAGGCTCGTCCGGCTTCCGGGCGCGCCATTGCTCCAGCAGCGGCCGCGCCAGCCGCCAGAGCACGAAAAGAAAGAGCAGGATCGCCAGCGCGATCAGGACTTTTTCCACCACCGGCCATGACACGCCGAACGCTTCGCCCACCGGCTCAAGCAGCCGCTGCAGCCATTCGCCGAGGACCTTGAGCCAGTTCGGCGTCTGTGGCGGCTGCATCGGTGGCAGCGGGGAAAACTGGATATCGCCGGAATCGCGCAGCGCATGCCAGTCGCTGGCGGCTTCCCGGGCCGCGCTCGCACCCGCGATCTGTGCGCCCTGTCCTGTCACGCGCGCTAGGTGGCACGGCGCAGGCCGCGGCGCAAGGCGCTGCGCGAGGAGAAGCTAACCTCCGGTCAGGCTTCCGCGTCCGACGGCGAGGGGGCGAACAGGCTGTCCGGCGCATGCCAGTCGGTGCGCACCCGACGATGTGCGATCAGCCATTCTTCGCCCACCTTGCGGAACTCGTCGAGATAGACGCCGCAATGATCGGGACCGTTGTCGGACATGACGATCCAGTATGTCCGCGCCGTGGCGGTATCCGGCCCGGTCATGTCGATCTTGCAGGTGGTGAGGTTGTGGCGCACGAATGTCGCCTTGCGCACAACATCCTTGCGCGTCTCCTGCCCCGGCTTCGCATTGCGCCAGGCGTTCTGCCATTCGAGGATCGCCGCGCGCCCCTCGTAGCGGAAATTGTCCCTGACGCCCTTGGTGGTGGATTCGATAATCCCGTCCTCGGTGAAGCAGGCGGCGTAGTCCTCCGCCTTCAGCCGGTCACCGCTGACGTTGTATTTGGCGATCGTGTCGCGAATGGCCTCCCGCGCCAGCAGTTCCTCGATGGTCATGGCGTGTTCTCCGCTCCGTTCAGATCGTGAAGCCGGCGTCGACGTTGATCGCCTGGCCGGTAATCGTCCGCGCCTGGTCGGAAGCGAGGAACAGCGCCATGTTGGCGATATCCTCAGGAGTGCTGAAGATCTTGAGCGGCACATCGGCCGCGGCCTCGGCCCGGACTTCCTCGACCGACACTCCGCGCTCGCCTGCGATGCGCTTGTGGTAGTTCTGCAGGAGTTCGGTATCGATCGCACCGGGCACCAGGCAGTTCGCCCTGATGCCGTGGGGACCGACTTCCTTGGCGATCGTCTTGGTAAGGATGATCAGCGCTCCCTTCGCCGCCGAATAATGGCTCTTGCGCGGCATGCCGCTCCAGCCCGCACCGGAGGAGAACGTCAGGATCGACCCGGACTTGCGTTCGAGCATCGAGCGGTTGAGCACTTCGCGTGCGCACAGCATCGCCGCCATGCAGTCGACCTTGTAGGTGTCGAGGAAATTGTCGACGGTCTGTTCCCATATCCACTTGTCGGTGCCAGGCACGGCGGCGTTGCTCATCATCACGTCGACCTGGCCCCAGCGGTCTATTGCGGCACCGACCATGCGCGCAACGTCCTCCTCGTCGGTGACGTCGGCCTTCATACCGATGGCGTTTTCGCCGATCTCATGCGCCAGTTCCTCGCACAGATGGCCCTTGCGTGCCGCGAGCACGAGCTTCGCGCCCTCGTCGGCCATCATCCTCGCCATGACCGGCCCCAGACCCGTGCTTGCGCCGGTGATGACGGCAACCTTTCCTTCGAAGCGTTTCATAGTTCGAGCACCTTGCGCATGGTTTCGTGAGAGAGTTCGGAACCGTCGAGCGGCCGGTTGAAGCGTTCGACAATGCGCCAGCCGGCATCGGTCCGCCGCAGAGTCCAGTGATTGACGGCGGCGCGCCAGAGGAACCAACGATCGCCTTCCCTGAGGATAACGACGGAATAGCCCAAGGCCTGGGCATCGTCACCGTCGACCACGATCCTGGGCGTGCCAGTGAGATGGGCGCAGCCGGTCTTCGTGAGTTCGACATGGCCCGGCCAGCTGTACATTTCCGCGATCTCGTCCGGAGCCTTCAGCCGCGCCGGCTCGCCATCGGGTTTTGTGAAGTTGTAGCCGCCGCCCTCGATCCACAATTCTCCCGCCTCCTTGGCGGTCAGGCTGTCGACCAGCGGGCCGTAGCTATTGAGCAGGTTGAGAATTTCCAGGTGGTCTTCTGCCGCGCGGCAGCGCTTCTCAAGCGCGTCGAGCCGCTCTTCGATAGTCATCGCATCACTCCCCTTCGCACCGGCGCTGACACCAGCCGGCCGATTCTGTGCTGAACCCTTGTTCAGTGCGAGCAGGGACGGGTCAAGTCCGGAACGCGATGTTCCCTGCGATCGTCAGCTGAGTGTCCATCCGGCGTCGACGGCAAGCTGTTGGTTCGTCACGTACCGCGCGGCGGGCGTGGCAAAGAACAGCACTGCGGCGCCGATGTCGCGCGGTTCGCACATGCCCATCAGCGGGCGCCGGATCGCCGGCCCCTCGGGTGGCGGACCCTTGGCATGCATTGCTCCGGGCGTTGCCACTCCGCCGGGTAGCACCGTGTTGACCGTGATGTTGTGCGCGACGAGTTCCAGCGCGGTTGCCGTGCTCAGCGCAGCCAGCGCGCCCTTGGAGGCGGCATAGGCGGCATGCCCCTTCGCGATCATGTTGATCAGCGCAGTCGACGCGATGTTGACGATCCGCCCCCCCTTGCCGGCCGCGACCATCGCTTTCGCCGCTTCACGCGTCGTCAGGAAGGGCCCCCGCGCGTTCACGTCCAACGTACGGTCCCAGCCGGATACGGTTTCGTCGAACAGGAGTTGGCGATCCTGCAATCCGGCATTGTTGACCAGCAACCAGGGTGCGCCGTGACGAGCAACGACCTCGGCGACGGCGCCGACGACCGATTTTTCCGAGGTCAGATCCATGCCGACCGCGTCGGCCTTGTGGCCACCGGACGTGAGGCGTTCGGCCATCGCCTCGGCGCCCGCCTTGTCGATATCGGCAATGACGACTTTCGCGCCGGCTTCGGCAAGGACTTCGGCGATGCCCGTACCGATACCGCTGGCCGCACCGGTGATCAGCGCCAGCTTTCCGTCAAGTCTGAATGCTTCCAATTGTCTTCCCCCAGGGTGCACCTACAGCTTCGGCAATGTCACGCCCAGCTGGCCCATGTACTTGCCCGCACGGTCGGCATAGCTGACCTCGCAAGGCTCGTTGCCCTGCAGGAAAAGGAACTGGCAGGCGCCCTCGTTGGCATAGACCCTCGCCGGAAGCGGCGTGGTGTTCGAAAACTCAAGCGTGACATGGCCTTCCCAGCCGGGCTCCAGCGGCGTCACATTGACGATGATGCCGCAGCGCGCATAGGTCGACTTGCCAAGGCAGATCACCAGCACATCGCGCGGAACCCGGAAATATTCGACCGTCCGCGCCAGCGCGAAGCTGTTGGGCGGGATGATGCAGCAATCCGTCTTGCGGTCGACGAAGCTGTTCTGCGCGAAATCCTTGGGGTCAACGATGGCATTGTCGACATTTGTAAAGATCTTGAACTCGTCCGACACGCGTGCGTCATAACCGTAAGACGAAAGGCCGTAGGAGATACAGCCTTCGCGCCGCTGTCCTTCGACGAAAGGCTCGATCATCCCGTTCTCGGTAGCCTGTTGCCGAATCCACTTGTCGCTGAGAATCGCCATGGCGGCCTGATGCCTTCACCTACGCAGTTCGACAAGCTTGGCGCCCGCCAGAGCTGTGTATGAGCTTGCGGGCGCTAGCCCTGCTCCGATTCCGCCGCGTGCTTCGCAAAGGCCTTCATCGTCGCATCGGTGGCTTCCACCTGCCAGTCGCCGCGCTTACCCATGACCCATTCGACCGAAGCGTCACGGCTGGCGTTGAGCCCGCTGAAGCGGGGCATCACGTAGCGCGCGAACAGTTCGAAGCTCTGCTCGGTCGCCCGCGTGTTGGCCCAGTCATGTGCCATCAGCATGATGCAACCGAAGCCGCCGGTCGCTTCCTGCACCCGCTCGATGGCTTCTATGGCATCGTCCGGCGTGCCGATCACGGCGACATCGTGGTCGGCGTAGGCCTGGACGAAATCGCCGGTATCCACGTCGTCCGGCAGCAACGGCAGGTTGGCGACATTGGTGAAGTAGTCCGCCCATTGCTCCAGCCCGAAGCGGCAGTCGCGCACCGCCTGCTCCCTGGTCTCGGCAAGGTGCATCTGGAGCACGACCCGCCATTTGGCGCGGTCCATCGCCTTGCCGTGCTTCGCAGCCGTCTCCTCGGCGATCGCCCAGTTGGTGGCCAGCGCGCCGATCGCATCCTTGCCGAGCGCCTGGAGCGAAAGGATGCCGAGGCCGTGCCGCCCCGCAACCATCGCGCCGTTGGGCGAGATCAGCGAAGTGACCGCCATCTCCACCGACGGTGTGCTCCACGGGTCCATATGCATGCGCGCCTCACGCAAGGTGAACCAGTCGGTCTCGGCATTGACCACCTCGCCCCGCATCAGCGGGATCAGCACGTCCAGCGCCTCGTCCATGCGCGGGCGCAGCCGATCGAGCGGAATGCCGAGCATGTAGGCGTCGGACGGCAGGGCCCCCGGTCCCACGCCGAGCATCACCCGGCCGCGCGTGATGTGGTCGAGATAGTTCATCCGCTCGGCCACCATCAGCGGGTTGTGGTAGGCGAGCGAGATCACGCCGGTTCCGAGGCGGATATGCCGGGTCCGCTCGGCGGCGGTGGCGATGAACAGTTCGGGCGAGCCGATGTTTTCGAAAGCGGCAGAGTGGTGCTCGCCTACCCAGACCTCGTCGAACCCCAGCCGGTCGATGTGCTCGACCAGCCACAGGTCGCGATGCAGCGCCAGCGAGGGGTTCTCGCTGCGCCCGTGATAGGGTGGAAGGAACACCCCGAATTTCATCCTGCCCGCCGTCATTGTCGCCTCTCCACGAACCGCGCGGCATCACCTGCCGCCTTTGCCTGCGAGTTAGATCATCAGCGGTGGAGCAGGTCAATCGAACCGGCGGCTTCAGGAGCCGTGATATTCCTTGTACCAGCGCACGAAATTGGGAACGCCGACATCGATGCTGGTGGTCGGCTCGAAGCCCAGGTCGCGCTGGATCGCCTCGATATCGGCGAAACTCTGGCGCACGTCGCCCGGCTGCATCGGCTGGTAGTCGACCACCGCCTTCCTGCCGCATTCGATCTCGAGGATCTCGACGACCTTCATCAGATGCTCGGACTTGTGGTTGCCGATATTGTAGAGCCGGTGCGGCTTGAGGCTGCCTCCCGCCTTCTCCTGCCCGTCGTCGGGCGGCGGGTTGTCGAGCGAGGCGACGACGCCGGTGATGATGTCGTCGATATAGGTGAAGTCCCGGTACATGTCGCCGTGGTTGAAGACCGGGATCGGCTCGCCCGCGAGGATCTTTTTCGTGAAGATCCACATCATCATGTCGGGGCGGCCCCAGGGGCCGTAGACGGTGAAGAAGCGCAGGCCCGTCAGCGGCAGCCGATAGAGATGGGCGTAGGTCTCGCTCATCAGCTCGTCGGCCTTCTTGGTCGCGGCGTAGAGCGACAGCGGATGATCGACCCGGTCCTCCACCGCGAAGGGCAGCTTGGTGTTGCCGCCGTAGACCGAGGATGAGCTGGCGTAGACCATGTGCTCGACTTGGCGGTGGCGGGCGACTTCCAGCAGGTTCAGGTGGCCGACGAGATTGGCCTGCACATAGGCGTGCGGGTTCTCGATCGAATAGCGCACGCCCGCCTGCGCGCCGAGATGGACGATGCGGTCGAACGCGACGCCTTCGAGCGAGGCGGTCAGCCCGGCCATGTCGGCGAAATCCTGGCGGTGGAAAGTGAAGCGGTTGCCGCCCGCTTCGCGCAGCCGCTCGACCCGGGCTTCCTTCAGCCGCACGTCGTAGTAATCGTTCACGCAGTCTATGCCGATGACGATGTCGCCGCGCGCCAGCAGGCGCTGGGCTAGGCTGTAGCCGATGAAACCGGCGGTACCGGTGACGAGAACCTTCACATGAACCCCACTTCAAACCAACGCGTCAGAGCGTCCAGTCCGCGTCGCCCAGCACGCCTTTCAGGTCGGCCAGCGTGCCGCCTTCCGCAACCAGCCCGCGCAAGCCCTTGCCGCCCGTCTCCAGATAGGCGCGGTGCGGCACGGCGAGCACGACAAGGTCATAGCGCCCTTCGAGCGCTTCGGCGACCAGCGGAATGCCGTATCCGTGCATGGCCTCGGCCGGATCGGCATGCGCATCGTGGACGGTGACCGCATGGCCCAGCCGTCCCAGCGTGCAGACCAGATCGGCGACCTTGCTGTTGCGCAGGTCGGGGATGTTCTCCTTGAACGTCAGGCCAAGGACCAGCACCGAACCGGGCTTGCCGCCGCGCACCTCGTGCAGCCGCCGGCCCACCCAGCCGGCCATGGAATCGTTGATGCCGCGCCCGGCGAGGATCACCCGCGGGTCCAGCCCGAGCTGTTCGGCACGGTGCGAGAGGTAATAGGGATCGACGCCGATGCAGTGCCCGCCGACGAGACCGGGGGCGAAGGGCAGGAAGTTCCACTTGGTGCGCGCGGCGGCGAGCACGTCCCAGACCGAGAGGTCCATCGCCGAGAAGATCTGCGCGATCTCGTTCATGAAGGCGATGTTGATGTCGCGCTGGGCGTTCTCGATCACCTTGGCCGCCTCGGCCGCCTTGATCGAGGCGGCGCGGAACACGCCGCCCGAAGTGATCGCACCGTAGAGATCGGCCACCCGGTCCAGCACTTCGGGCGTCTGGCCCGAGACGACCTTGGTGATCTTGTCGATCGTGTGTTCGCGGTCGCCGGGATTGATGCGTTCCGGGCTGTAGCCCAGGAAAAAGTCCTTGCCGCATTCGAGGCCGGACGCGGCTTCCAGGATCGGCGCGCAGATATCCTCTGTCACGCCCGGATATACGGTGCTTTCGAAGACCACGACCGGCACGCGCCCTTCGGCGACGGCGGCGGGCAGCATGGCGCCAACGGTGCGCGATGCGGCCTCCACATTGGACAGGTCCGGCCGGTTCGCGCCGTCGATCGGCGTGGGCACGGTGACGATGTAGAAATCGCAGGGCGGGCAGCGGCCGGGCTCGGCGAGCAGCGCGAGTTCGGAAGCATCGAGCCGGCCCGCGTCGATCTCGCCGGTGCGGTCCCGGCCCTCGGCCAGTTCCTCGATCCGGCGCACGTCGATGTCGAGGCCGATTGTATCGAATTTCTCAGCCAGCGCGACGGCGAGCGGCAGGCCGACATAGCCGAGGCCGACCACGGCGACGCGCAGCGCCGTCGCCTCGCCGACCGCAAGCGGCGCCGCGCGCTTCGCGTCGAGCGGGGAATACATGTACGTCAAGCCGGACCTTCCGTTTTTCGCCGTGTGAGGGCTCGGCCCGGACTTTAGGGAAGGGGTCTTATTTCGTGGTTAACGCGGCGGGTGGAATGCAGCTGTTCCGGCCCTGGATGCTGCGGTGCGGAACTTCTCGAAGTTTGCGCGTGTGGGGTATGGTCGCATTTGTCGCGAAACCCCGCGCGGGAAGCCCCGTTTTTCGCGGATTTCGGTGGGATTCGACGGTGTGAAAGAGCCGGGCGATGATGCTGAAGTTCGCGCGTGTAGGAAAGACCCCGAAACCGGGCCCCGGCGAGCCTCCCGGCGCGGCGATTGACTACGCATGAATACCTACGCAGGCTCCGGCCATGTGCAATCTCTATCGCATGACTCGCACCGTGGACGAGGTTGCGCACCTGTTCGGGGTGGAGGCGCAGCCCGGCGGCAACGCGGGCGGGGAAGTCTATCCCGGCTATCCCGGCTGGGTGGTCGGCCAGAACCGCATGAAGACGATGACATGGGGCTTCCCGCTGGCGCTGAAGGGCAGGGACGGCAGGCCGCTCAAGCCCAGGCCGGTCAACAACACGCGCACCGACAAGCTGGGCAGCGGCTTCTGGAAAGCGAGCTTCGAGCGCCGCCGCTGCCTTGTGCCGATGACGGGTTTTGCCGAGGCGGAAGGCGCGAAAGGCAGCAAGACGCGCACCTGGCTCTCGGTTCCGGGCGAGGACGTGTTCGCCTGCGCCGCGATCTGGCGCGAGAGCGACGAATGGGGGCCGGTCTATTCGCTGGTGATGACGGACGCCTCGGAAGCGATGCAGGGCATCCATGACCGCATGCCGGTCATCCTGACGCCCGAGACCCGGGAGCAGTGGCTGAAAGGGTCGCCGGAGGAAGCGCTGGGGCTATGTAAGCCGTATTCAGGGGAACTTGCGATTGATCGGACGGATCAGGCCTGGGTTGGGCGCTGAGATCATTGCGCGGCGTCGCAGCACATACCATTGGATTCGCCAACACGATGCTTCCGGCACTTGCGCCTAAATTGCGCCCTAGAATTGTAGTTCTTTAGGTAGCATACCTGCAAATTCGGCGAATTAGGGGGGCTTGTGATTTCGGAAGCCAAAGTTCGGGCGATTGCTCTTGTTCTGTACGTAGCAATCTTGCTGATTGTCCAAGGTCAGTTCATTGACAGTGGACTGAGGCCGAACGAGAACGCTATTTGGCTTTATGGTGGGATCGCGAACCTCCTCTTCGGCAGTCGCATTCTAAATCCGTATTTCACGCCACCGTCAGGAGCGCTTATAAACGGCGTGACCGCGCTTCTCGCATTGGTGTCAGCGCTTCCGGTTGTACATCCTTGGACGCCCGATGCTTACGTCCTTGGTTCAACTGTCGGTTTCTGCGGCATAATCGCCTTGGTTTCGATCCTGCTTTTGATCTTCCGCCCTGCCCTAGGCGATGAGCCCTCGACCGTTTGGAGAGTGTTTGAGCGTGCCGTGATCGGTCTCGGCAGCCCCAATATCATCTTTGGCGTATTAATTGCTGCGGCAGTCTGGCTGTTTCACCGCAATGCACCAACTGAGGTGTTTGCAATACTCTTGACCTTTATCGTCATTGCTGTGTTCCGGCCCCTAGAAGCACTGGCAAAGTATGTTCTGTGGTTCCTTGACAGACCAAAGACCGTCAATCGAGCTGACCTGATTGGCGCGGTCGCTGCACACCAATCGCCAGGGATTGTTCTCGTCCGACAGGCTGAGGCTCAGACGATCGCTCGTGGAACGCCTATGGTAATTTCAGACCAACACGGTCCGCCTCAGCTTGGCGTGGCCCTAAACTATGTTGGGCGGGATGAAGGCAACTTGCTTCGGGTCCTGACCACGTCGCTACCAAATCGACTTGCAGCACTCCACGACAATAGCCCGATGGCCACCAGTGGCTTGGCAGTTTCCATAGCTGTTACAGACGAGGATAAAGCCGACATTCGAGCCCTGCAGTGGATCGACCGACTGTGTGGCATCGTGGATACCGAGACCAGTCCGGAGTACCTGCAATTTGAGGTCATCAACGAAGCCGGATTAGCTGAAGGGTCGCTCGTTGAGGTGCGGATCGGGGATAGCCAGCGTGTCATCTATCAGGTTGTGGACGGCGTGACCCGCGATGAGGTTGTCCAGCAGAAAAACAAGTACGGATATGCACGAGCAAAGGCTCGTAAAATCGGGGCATGGGATGATGAGGGGCGACGGTTCCGTCCGGTGCCTTGGATGCCTCGAATGAATGCCCCTGTTTTCTTGCTCGAAAAACTCGAAGGCGACCCAGAGGAAGATTGTATTGGGCACTTCCCAGCCACCCCTTATGGCGTACGACTGAATCCATCCGAGTGTGTCACACACAATACTGCGATCCTCGGCATTCTGGGTGTCGGCAAGAGCTATCTAGCCATTGAGCTTGTCGAACGCATGATCGCTCGGGATATCAAAGTGGTCTGCCTCGACTTAACTAACCAGTACGAGAACCTGCTCGAAGACTTTATCGACCCGGAATATGAGCAAGTGCGGCGCAACGCACTAATTGACGCTGGGGCGGGAGGTGTTGCCCACCAGAACAAAGAGCAAGGCGGCTCAAAGCATCGTTTCAAACAGGCGGTTTTTCGGAAGATGCGGGAGTTCATGGCCGCCAACGACGACCATTTCCTCTGGGTAATCAATCCGGCCCAGTTCCGGGTAACAAAGCAAGTCTCAGGTATGTTTCAGGGTAACGCTGATCTTGCCCACCTTACAGCCTCAGAGATCACAGCAATCTTCTCCGATGCTGCACTGTTCGTATGCCAAGAGCTTGGGATGACAGACGATGCCCGGCTATGCCTTGTCTATGAAGAAGCTCACTCACTGGTTCCGGAGTGGAATTCAGTCGCAGCCGAGGGCGACAAGCTGGCGACGGCAACAAGCGCTCGGGCAATCCTTCAAGGGCGTAAGTACGGTCTCGGCTGCCTGCTCATCACGCAGCGAACCGCCAATGTGACGAAGACCATCCTAAACCAGTGCAATACCATTTTTGCCATGCGAACCTTCGACGACACCGGCAAAGACTTCCTCGGCAACTACATTGGCTCGGATTACGCTGCGATCTTGCCCTCAATGCAGCCTCGCCATGCTGTCGTGTTCGGCAAGGCTTCCTCATGCGAAAATCCGGTGCTTATTCGTCTGAACGACCAAGTGGCATTTCGCGCCCGGTTTCGGCCCGACAACGCGCCACGGAAGCCGGGGCCGATGCCTGCCAATGGAGCTCAGGCGGAAGAAGTCGAAGCGAATGAGGACGGTGCCACACCACAAGGCGAGGCTTAGGGCCGCGCTTTCGTTAGAAATAGGGCTCAAAGCCACCGCCCCGCCCCCTTATCCCATGGTTAACACCCCCGTGCTAAGCCCGCGCGCATGAGTACGCCTGCCACCATCCTCGTCGTCTTCGGTACCCGGCCCGAGGCGATCAAGCTGTTTCCGGTCGTCGCCGCGCTGAAGGCCGATCCGCGCTTCGATGCGCGGGTCTGCGTTTCCGCGCAGCATCGCGGCATGCTGGACCAGGTGCTCGATATCGCCGGGATCGTGCCCGATTTCGACCTCGACGTGATGAAGCCGGACCAGTCGCTCGACGCGCTCACCGCGGCGCTGCTCACCGGCCTTGGCGAAGTGATGGACGAAGTGCAGCCGGCGCGGGTGATGGTGCAGGGCGATACGGCGACGGCGATGTGCGGGGCGCTGGCCGGCTATTACCGCAAGATTCCGGTCGACCATGTCGAGGCCGGGCTGCGATCCGGCAATATCTACCACCCCTGGCCCGAAGAGATTAACCGCAAGATCATCGGCACCATCGCCAGCCTGCATTTCGCGCCGACCGAAACGGCGGCCGGGGCGCTGAAGGCCGAGAAGGTCGATCCCGCGCGCATCCACGTCACCGGCAACACGGTGATCGACGCGCTGCACTGGGTGACGGCGCGCATCGGCGAGACCCCCGCGCTGGCGGGCGGGCTGGCCGAACTGGAACGGCGCTTTGCCGGCAAGCGGATCATCGGCGTCACCAGCCACCGGCGCGAGAATTTCGGCGGCGGTCTGGAAGCGATTGCCGAGGCGATCCGCCGCATCGCCGCGCGCGAGGACGTGGCGCTGATCTTCCCGGTCCACCCCAACCCCAACGTGCGCAAGGTGATGGACGGCGCGCTGGCGGGGCTGGGCAACGTGGCGATGATCGAGCCGCTCGACTATCCGCATTTCGCCCACCTGCTGAGCCTTGCCGAGATCATGCTGACCGACAGCGGCGGCGTGCAGGAAGAGGCCCCCGCGCTGGGCAAGCCGGTGCTGGTGATGCGCGAGACCACCGAACGCCCCGAGGGGGTGGAAGCGGGAACCGCCAAACTGGTCGGCACCGACGCCGATACTATCGTTACCGAAATATCAACCCTGCTCGACGATAAGGCTGCCTACGAAGCCATGGCGCGCGCCCACAATCCCTTCGGGGACGGACAGGCGGCGCGCCGTATCGTGGAGCTGCTCGGGAATGAAATCGGAAGCGAAGCCTGATGTTTCGGTAATTGGGCTGGGTTATATCGGCCTGCCCACCGCCGCGATCATCGCGCGGGCCGGCTGCACGGTGCGCGGCGTCGACGTCTCGCAAAAGGTCGTCGACACGATCAACCGCGGCGAAATCCATATCGAGGAAGTGGACCTCGACGGGCTGGTGCAGGGCGTCGTTTCCCGCAGCCTGCTGAGCGCCTCCACCGACGTCGCCCCGGCAGACGTGTTCGTGATCGCCGTGCCGACCCCGTTCGGCAAGGACCACACACCCGACATCTCCTATGTGCTTTCCGCCGGCCGCGCGGTCGCGCCGGTGCTGAAGAGCGGCGACATCGTCATCCTGGAATCGACCTCGCCGGTCGGCACCACCGAGCAGCTGCGCGACCTGATCGCCGAGGCGCGCCCGGACCTGAAGTGTCCCGGCGTGACCCGCGAGACGCCGGACATCGCCATCGCCTATTGCCCGGAGCGGGTGCTGCCCGGCAAGATCCTGGAAGAGCTGACCAACAACGACCGTTCGATCGGCGGCATCACCCCGCGCTGCGCGAGGAAGGCGCTGGCCTTCTACAAGCGCTTCGTGCGCGGCACCTGCGTCACCACCGACGCGCGCTCGGCGGAAATGACCAAGCTGGTCGAGAACGCCTACCGCGACGTCAACATCGCCTTCGCCAACGAGCTGTCGATCATCTCCGACCGGATGGGGCTGGACGTGTGGGAAGTGATCCGGCTCGCCAACCGCCATCCGCGCGTCAACATCCTGACGCCGGGCCCCGGCGTCGGCGGCCATTGTATCGCCGTCGACCCGTGGTTCATCGTCCACGGCGCGCCCGAGGAAACGCCGCTGATCCGCACCGCGCGCGGCGTCAACGACGGCAAGATCCATCATGTGATCGCCCGCGCCGAAGCGCTGGTGGAATCCCGCCCGGACGCGCGCATCGCCTGCCTCGGCCTCGCCTTCAAGGCCAATATCGACGATTTCCGCGAAAGCCCGGCGCGGCTGGTGGCGGCGACGCTGGCCCGCCGCTTCGGGACACGCATCCATGTCGTCGAGCCCTATGCCGCCGAACTGCCGATCGAATTCACCGACACCGGCGCCAGCCTGATCGATATCGACACCGCGCTGGAGGATTGCGACATCCTGGTGGTGCTGGTCGACCACGACGTCTTCAAGTCGGTGCCGCTGGCCGAGCGGGCGGACAAGCTGGTGTACGACACGCGCGGCATCTGGCCCGACCAGCCCGGCCCGACAGCGGCGGCGGGCGACAAGGGCCACGGCCTGCGCCTCGCCAGCTGAAAAGCGCTGCCCGGCCGGCAGCCGCGCCGGTTGGCGCTTTCGCCAAAACTCGACTAGCCTCCGCTTCCATCGAGAAGGGGGCACAGCAATTGCACGCAGGCGATGACGTCGCACGGTAAGCCGGAACGGGCCGCGACCGTTGCGTCCCGGCCGCCGCGCGGCCCACGCCCCGGGCCGGGGCGGCCTTCGCGCGAGCAGAGCGAACGCCGCAACCGGGAATTGCTCGACCGTTCGCTCGACCTGTTCCTCGACCGCGGCTTCGAAGGCACGACTATCGAGGCGATCGTCGATTCGGTCGGCATGGCCCGCCGCACCGTCTATTCGCGCTATGGCGACAAGCTCGGCCTGTTCAAGGCGGCGCTCGAACGTGCGGTGGACGACTGGGTCGTCCCCGAGGAGCGGCTGCGCGCGGCCGAATGCGAGGATTTCGAGCAGACGCTGCTGGCCGTGGCGCGGCTGATGGTCGACAATGTGCGGAGCCCGTCCGGCATCCGGCTGGCGAGGATCGCCAATGCCGAAGTGTTCCGCATGCCCGAGATCGGCGCCTATCTCTGGGAGCGCACGGCCCGGGTGGCGCTGGCCTATCTCACCGACCTGTTCCGCCGCCGCCTGTGGCCGGAGCCGCCGCCGCAACCGGTCATCGACGATACCGCCATGGCCTTCCTGATCCTGATCGTCGAGGGCTCGTTCCAGATGACGGCATGGGAGAAGACCAGCAGCGAGGAGTTCGACCGGCAGGTCGAATATCGCGTGCGCCTGTTCCTGAAAGGCGCGGGCGCGATGGCGTGAGGGAAGTGGAAACCACCCCCCGCCTGTAAATAAGAACGATGCCTGACATTAATCGTTGCCTGCCGCTCCCCGAGGCAGTATCTGCGACTCACCCCCCTGCACGCGCGGCGATGCGGGCGAGAGAGGAGATCAGGATGCAGACGACCCTGCCCGGCGAGCGGATGGACAACGCTCCCCTCATCAAGGAACTCGATTTCACGCCCTTCCGCATGCGGGTCTCGACCGAACGCTATCATTCGCCCGAATTCCACGAGCGCGAGCGCGAGAACCTGTGGATGCGGGTCTGGCAGGTCGCCGGACGGGCCGAGGACATTCCCGAAGCGGGCGACTGGATGGAATATCGCCTGTTCGACCAGTCGTGGGTGCTGGTGCGCGGCAAGGATGGAGCGATCCGCGGCTTCGTCAACGCCTGCCGGCATCGCGGCAACGCCTTTTGCGAAGGCAGGGGCCATGCCGCGCGGTTCACCTGCCCATACCACAACTGGTCCTACGGGCTGGACGGGCAGCTGCTGGCCGTCGCCAAGCCCGATTTCGACGGCACGACCGAGGAATTCGTCGGCAACAAGGACGAACTCGGCCTCGTGCAGGTGCCGGTCGAGGTGTTCGGCGGCTTCATCTTCCTCAATCCCGACAGGAACGCCGAGCCGCTCGCCGATTTCCTGGGCGAAGCCGCGGAGTTCCTGGCAGCCTACAAATGCGAGGAAATGGTCGCTCATGGCCTCAACGTGAAGGAGACCATCGAGTGCAACTGGAAAGTCGTGATGGACGCTTTCCAGGAAGGCTACCACGTCCAGGGCGTGCATCCCGAACTGGTCGCGGCGATGGACGAATCGCTGGAGCGCTACGGCTTCTTCGGTGATCACTCGATCGCCACCGCACCGTTCGGGGCGGCCCACGACGCCGGGGTCGAAGTGGAGATCGAAGGCATTCGCGGCCTTCCCGCGACGTTCCCGGCGGTGGCTGACGCGTTGCCGCGTTTCGAGGACCTGCTCGGCGAACACCGCGGCGGCTCGGGGGAATACACCTTCCCCGAGGGCACCACGCCCCGGCTGCTGCTGCAGCAGGCGCTGCGCGAGACGTGGACGGCAAAGGGCCTCGACGTCAGCGGGCTCACCCAGAACCAGCTGACCGACAACCAGTTCTACCTGCTGTTCCCGAACTTCTTCATCACGATCCATGCGGGCGAGGGAACCTTCATCAGCTCCGTGCCCCATCCCGACGGCGAACCCAACCGCTGCATCTGGCATGTCGTCAACTACCAGTGGTTCCCGCCGGAAGAGCGCGCCGCGAACAAGGCCGAACTGGTCGAGATCGCCGAGGACGACCATTTCCCGTATTTCCTCGCGCTCGAGCAGGATTACGAACAGATGGAACACCAGCAGCGCGGCCTGCGCCAGTCGATGCTGCAGGAAATGGCGCTGACCCGGCAGGAAGTGCGGCTCGCCCATTACCATGCCGCGATCAGCAGCTGGGTCGGCGAATAGGACATCGAGGGAGAAGACCATGACAATCGCCACCACCGCCACCGCGACACGCGCCGAGGAAGGACCGCTTACCAAGGTGGTCCGTCAGTTCACGGCGACCCAGGGCGAAGTCCTTGCCGCCGGCGTCACCTCCCCTTCGGACTACGATCCGGTGGCGGCCTTCGTCGATGTCGATCGGTTCAAGCGCGTCGGCGCCTATCTCGAGGAGCTCAACTGGGAAACCTACAAGGATTTCCTCAGCGGCTGGGCCAAGGGAGGCACCCAGTTCGAATTCACCGAATTCCACATCAGCGAGATCGGCGACGCGGTATTCCAGGAAATCGAGGAGCGGCACCAGCGCGGCGACCAGTTCATCCGCAAGAACGTGATCGCCGTCTATCGCTTCACGCCCGAAGGCAAGATCCGCCATCTCGACATCTACGAGCAGGCCAGGGACAGCGGCGACTGGATCAAGGAATCTGCCAAAGCGGCGATGGAGCCTTCTGCCTGAGATTCATCGACCGTTCGGACCCCGCCGACAGTCCTGCGGGCCGAGCAATCGATTGTCCCGGATGGGACGCGGTCGCCAGCGCTTGCCCGCATGTGGCAGCGGTCGACCGCGTGCTGATCCTACCCAGGCGATGAAACAATGGCCGAGGGTGCCTGTGAATTGCCCTTGCCCACGCCCGTCCCGTCCTTCCGGCCATCGAGATGCCGCTTGAGGAAATAGCCGCCTGCAGTCGCCGTCACCAGCACCGGAAGGGACAGTCGCTTGACGAGCGTGGCGGCTGCCACTCCAAGCACTGCGCCCATCGGGCTGTCGATCTCCCTGCTCCTTCTTGCGATCCGCGAACCTGCTACCGCGCCTACGATCTTGCCAATCATGGTTATCTCCTTCGATCAGTTGAACGCATGATGGTGCGTCCGGGTTCCGAAGCGTCGGCGATGTCGGGATGCCCGGCGATGCAACAGGCGCTCCCCGGGTCCGAAACGGCTTCCCTCGGAACATTCGTGGCTGCCGGCCATTTCCCGATTGAAGGGAACAGGGTGCGCGACGCTCGTCCCTCAGGACCACCAAACGGAGCAGACAATGGACAAGGACATACAGCACGAATTCTGGGAAGCCTTCGAAGACAGCCCGATCATCATGATGCGGCTGGAAGGCAGCTCGGGCCACGCAGAGCCGATGACCGCCCAGCTCGACGAAGACGCCCACCATACGATCTGGTTCTTCACAAGGCGCGATAACCGCATCGGCATGGGCGGAAAGGCGATGGGTCAGGTCAGCACCAAGGGCCATGACGTGTTCGCCTGCATTTCCGGAACGCTTGTGCCGGAAACCGACCGGGCGCGCTGGGACAAGCACTGGGACAAGGTCGCCGAAGCCTGGTTCCCCGACGGCCGTGACGACCCGAACGTGATCATGCTGCGGTTTGAAATCGACGATGCCGAAGTCTGGACCGCCGATCCGTCCTTCAAGGGCAAGTTCAAGCTCCTGACTGGCCGCCCGATCGATCCTGCCGAAGCCGGCGAACACGCCGTCGGCGCGGTCTGACCGGCACGGCGCGCAAGGCCTTCCGGCTAGCCCGACAACGGCATAGGCAGGCTCAGATCCCGGCGTACCACTGGTAGCCGCTGCGATCTTCCCAGTAGCCGCCGTTGCCGCCGTGCAAGCCGGCCAAGGTCTCGCGCGCCTCGATACGCATGACGTATTTGGCGTGCTTGTAGCCGAGCTGCCGTTCGACCCGCAGGCGCAGCGGCGCGCCGTGGGCGACCGGCAGCAGGGCATCGTTCATCCGCCAGGCGAGGATCGTCTGCGGATGGAAGGCGTCCACAAGGTCGATCGATTCGTAATAAGGCGTCTCGCCGAAACGGTCGGCGCAATGGAACACGATGTAGCGCGCCTGCGGCAGCAGCCCGGCCATGTCGAGCAGGCGAGAGAGCTGCGGGCCCTGCCACTTGCCGATCGCGCTCCAGCCCTCGACGCAATCATGCCGCGTGATCTGGGTGCGTTGCGGAAGCGCCTGCAGGGCTGACAAGGGCAGGCTGAGCGGCTTGCGCACGAGGCCATCGACGGCAAGCATCCAGCCGGAAAAGCCGCTTGCCGCATGCTGCCTGTAGGCGCTGTCGGCAACGTCCCTGTTGCCGTTGGCACGAAATACCGGCGACATGTCGCCCGGCGCAAATTCGCGCGCCAGCGCCTCGCGCCCCAGCAGCCGCTGCGAGTCCAGATGCAGCCCGTCGGCGCTTTCCAGCAGCGAACGGAAGCCGGGGCTGGAATTGAGCCTGTCGCAGCCGGACAGCACCAGCCCCCCGACGCCGAGAGCGCCGGCGCCGAGCAGCTTCCTGCGCGAAATGATCTGAGGAATATCCCCCCTCCCGCTTGCGGGAGGGGCCGGGGGTTGGCCAATCGAGGTGAGGCGTCCAGTAGTCTTGCCCACCCCTAACCCCTCCCGCAGGCGGGAGGGGAACCAGTGAAGTCCGCGCTTGTCGCTCATCGGCCTTTCTCCTTCGGCAGGCGGTACCAGCCGGTGATCATCGAGCGCACTTCGTTGATCGGCCCCGCCAGCACCACCATCACGATGTGGATCACGAAGAAGCCGACCAGCCCGAACGCGGCGAGGAAATGCAGCGAGCGGGCCGACTGCCGCCCGCCGAACGCCTCCGTCACCCATGGCCATGCCGCATCGGTTCCCGGCGACATCGCCAGCCCGGTGACGATGATCAGCGGCAGCAGCACGAACAACACCCCGGCATAGGCGAGCTTCTGGAGGATGTTGTAGCGCAGCGCCGCCACCCCGGTTGGAAAGCGCAGCCGCGCATGCTCCTTGACGTCATGCCAGATATGCGCCGGGCTCCATTCCCTGCGGGTGATGTGCAGGTCGCGCCTGATATGCCCGTTCACCAGCGACCAGATCAGGTAAAGCAGCAGCGCGAAGGCCAGCACCCAGGCGAAGGCGAGGTGCCATATCCGCGCATCGGCAAGGCTGTAGTTCGACGGTATCGTCGCCCAGTGCGGGAAGGCGCGGCGTCGCTCGATCCCTTCGCCGTCCGTCCACACGCCGAGCACGCCGGTGGTCTCCACCGTTACGCCGCCCACCCGCAGCATGCCCCTGCCCTGGCTGTTCGAGCCGATCTCGAGCCAGGCCGGGTCGGGATTGGCGCCGTATTCGCCCCAGTAAAGCCGGGGATGGGCGTTAAAGATCATCAGCCCGCTCATCAGCATGACGACGAGCGCGACAACGTTCACCCAATGCCAGAGGCGGGTCGACAGGCGATGGCGGCGGACCAGGTCGCCGCCGCCGGGCTGTGCTCTTTTCGATTCACCTTGCTCGCCCATGCCCACCTCGCTTTCCGGGCCGCAGGTCGCCTGCGCCGGTGTGGTCTCGCTATCGATAGCTCAGGCCGGGATTGTCCTCCGCAAGCCTGATACGCAGTGTATTCTGGACAAATGCCGTGGCGACATACTGCCCGACCATCATCGGGAATTCGATCAGCTGCTGCTCGTTCCAGCTTTTCGCGAGCGTCGCCCAGGTCTCGTCGGAGACGGTCTTGTTGCCGATCAGCTCCTCGACGCCGCGCACGATCGCCGCTTCATGTTCGCTCCAGCCGGGCGCCGACGAGCCGACCGTGGTGCGCTCGACTTCCTCGTCCGTCACGCCGTAGCGCTTGGCGATGTCGACATGCTCGCCCCATTCGAAAGGCGCGCGGCACAGCCAGCCGCAGCGCAACACCGCAAGCTCGCGCTCGCGCGGCGGAATCTCGCCGCGGAAAATCACCGTGCCCATTTCCATCTGGCAGCGGAAGATGCCGGGATGCTTCGACATTGTGCGCATGTATTCGGGCACGTCGACGGCGGGACCGGCTCCCGCCGATGCGCGCACCTCGTCGACCAGCGCCCGCGCGCCCTTGTCCATCTCCTCGTTCGAGACCGGCGCGATCCGCGGGCGATCGCCCACGACTTCGGCCATGCGCGCGTCGATATCGAATTCCGCGCTGACAGTGGCATTCATTCCCAATCCTTTCGCCTTGTTCCCGGGTTCGTACGCTCGGCTTAGCCGGTTACAGCCACGCCGCAAAAGCCTATTCGCCGATCAGGTGGACCGCCACTTCACGTCGGTGCGGGGCGCGCCGGTGCTCGGCGAGGTAGATGCCCTGCCAGGTGCCCAGCGCCATTCGTCCGCGCATCACCGGGATCGACAGCGTCACGCCGGTAAGCGTCGCGCGCAGGTGAGCGGGCATGTCGTCCGGCCCTTCGTCGTCATGGGCATAGCCGGCGCCTTCGGGCGCGAGCCGCTCCAGCCATTGCGCCAGGTCGTGACGGACCGCGCGGGCAGCGTTCTCCTGGATCAGCAGCGACGCCGAGGTGTGCCGACACAGCAGGCTCAGCACGCCCTCGCCAATACCGGTCCCGGCGAGCCAGTCCGCGACATCGCGCGTGATTTCGGTGAAACCCCGGCCGGGCGTATCGAAAACGAGGATGGTGGAAGCCTGCTGCATGGCCCTTTCTTGACCCTGTCGGCGATTCCATTCAACCAGTGAACGGGACAGAGGAAACGCCGCACAATGCAGACTGAATTCAGCAAGGTCGAGATCGACGGCCATATCATGACCGTCACGCTCAACCGGCCCGACTTTCGCAACGCGCTCCACGCCGAAGCCAACCATGAGCTCGGCCGCGTGTTCGACGACTTCGAAAGCGACCCCGCCCTGAGGATCGCGATCGTCACCGGGGAAGGCGACAAGGCGTTCTGCGCCGGCGCGGACCTGCGCACGCCGATGGCCCAGGGCCAGACGCCGGTGCCGGAAACCGGATTCGCCGGGCTGGTCTGGCGCTTCAACCGGCGCAAGCCGATCATCGCCGCGGTCAACGGCCAGGCGATGGGCGGCGGCTTCGAAACCGCGCTCGCCAGCGACATCATCATCGCCGCCGACAGCGCGACATTCGGGCTCACCGAACCGCGCGTGGGCCTCGCCGCGCTCGGCGGCGGCATCCAGCGCATCGTCCAGGAACTCGGCCCCAAGCGCGCCCATGCCCTGCTGCTCACCGCGAAGAAGATCTCCGCGCAGGAAGCCGCCGCCATGGGCCTTGTCGCCGAAGTGGTGCCCGCAGCCGAGCTGATGGCGGCCGCGCGACGCTGGGCCTGGGACATCCTCGAATGCTCGCCCGCCTCGATCGCGGCGACCAAGGCGGTGATCGAGAACTACATCAACGAGGGCCTCGAAGCCTCGAACAGGGGCATGTTCGCCATTCCCGAAGTCCGCAGCCTGCTGTCCGGCCCGGACGCCCGGGAAGGCCCCAGGGCATTCGCCGAGAAGCGCAAGCCCAACTGGGCGGACCCGGCGTGAGCGGCGAAGCGGCGACCGTCCTGCTCGAACGGCGGGGTGCCGTCACGATCATCACGCTCAGCCGCCCGGAACGGCGCAACGCGCTGACCGTGCAGATGTGCCGCGAGCTCTATGACGCGACCCGCGAGGTAGCGGCCAGCGATGCGCGCGTCGTCGTCCTGCGCGGCGCCGGCAATGATTTCTGCGTCGGCGCGGACATCGCGGGCGGGGGCGGCGAAGGCCCCTCCTCTCCGCCGACGCTGGAGGACCTCGGCTCGATCCATCACGCCGCCACGCTGCTGCACACCATGCCGCAAGTCACCATCGCCGCAATCGACGGCGGCTGCGCCGGCGCCGGCTTCGGCTGGGCGTCCGCCTGCGACCTGCGCTTCGCGACGCCCGAGGCGCGGTTTTCGACGGCCTTCCTCAATGTCGGCGTTTCCGGAGACATGGGGCTGGAATGGTTCCTGATGCGCATCGTCGGCCCGGCGCGCACGCGCGAAATGCTGTTCTTTCCGGAAAAGATCGACGGCCGGCAGGCGCTGGAGATGGATCTCGTCACCCGCCTGTTCGAACGCGAAGACCTGCATGACCAAGCGCTGGCGCTGGCCGGACAGCTCTGCGCGCGCGAGCCTTTCGCGCTGCGGATGATGAAGGCCAACTGCATCTCGGCCGAAGAGCTCGCCATCGGCGAATTCATCGACATCGAGACCGCGCGCCAGATCCATTGCACCAACCGCCCGGACATGGGCGCGCGCATGGCCGAAGCCTATCGCAAGTCGAAAGGCAGCTAGATTTGCCACTCCGGTGGAAGCGGCACCGGCCCGCTCTCCCACCCGGCCACCCATAAGAATACCCTGTCGGGTGGCCGGGTGGGAGAGCGGGCCGGCGCCGCAACTGTTTCGTTCCCAAGGAAACAGACCAATTATCCAGTTGACCGCGACTCGCGCAGCGTGGCAATTCCCCGCGTCCGCGCAAAGCGCGGCAGGGTGCGGGCGTAGCTCAATGGCAGAGCAGAAGCTTCCCAAGCTTACGACGAGGGTTCGATTCCCTTCGCCCGCTCCACCGCTCTGTGAGAGTCCGGCCCCTTCCCCGAAGCCGAAAGCAGGCGTTTACAGCGCATCGTCAGCGGGTTAGCGCGAAACAGCAGCGTCAACGACGGGGAGAGACATTCATGAGCGCCAAGACCTATCGCGTCGTCCAGTGGGCGACCGGTCATGTCGGCAAGACCGCCATCCGGCACTTCGCCGACAATCCGGCTTTCGAACTTGCCGGGGTGCTCGTCACCAATCCCGAGAAGGTGGGCAAGGACGCGGGCGAGATCGCCAGGATCGGCGCCACCGGCGTCATCGCGACCGACGACCCCGAGGCGATCATTGCGATGGATGCCGACTGCGTCCATTTCGCGCCGCTGATGCCCGACCTCGACATGGTCTGCCGGCTGCTGCGCTCGGGCAAGAACGTCGTCAGCCCGCTCGGCCCGTTCTATCCCTTCGAGCGCTACAAGCCCGATTTCGAGAAGCTCGCGGCGGCCTGCGAGGACGGCGGCACATCCTTCCACGGCTCCGGCATCCACCCCGGTTTCGCCGGCGACCTGCTACCGCTCACGCTGGTGCGGATCATGGAGCGGGTCGAGCGCATCCATCTCTACGAAGTGATCGACCACCTCGCCAATCCGTCCAACTACATCGAGTTCATGGGCTTCGGGCGCGAACCGGACGACCTGCTCGCCAACCCCGGACGCTCGCCGGAGGCGCCCTACATGTTCGGCCAGTCGATGCAGATGGTGGCCGAAGGGCTGGGCAAGTCGATCGAAGACATCACCGCGGATTTCAATGTCGCCGTTGCCACGCATGACATCGAATATCCCAACGGCGTGATCCGCAAGGGCACCGTCGCCGGCCAGCACTATGAATGGAGCGGCTGGTCGGGCGGCAAACCGCTTGTCACCTATCACTGCTTCTGGACCATGGGCCCGGAGAACATCGATCCGCAGTGGGATTGCGGCGACAGCGGCTACCGCGTGCGGATCGAAGGCGATCCGCCGATGGAAGCGACGGTGAAGGCGCTGCCGCCCGCCGACGGCGAACGCCGCTATCTCGGCCTGCCCTGGACGGCGATGGCCGGCGTCAACGTGATCCCGGCCGTGTGCGACGCCGCACCCGGCATCGTCACCCATTTCGAACTGGGCACCGCCAGGACGCGCGGGCTGGCGCGATAGCGACAGGCCGAGCGGCCCCTACTTTCCAGCAGCGCGACTGTTCCGCCACAAAATCCTCGTCATCCCCGCGAAAGCGGGGACCCGGTTCCCATGTTGCGAGCTGGGCGCACCGTCAGGAAATGGGTTCCCGCTTTCGCGGGAATGACGATAAATTGCGGATGACGCTTCCTTAGCCCTTGTTCGCCATCGCGAAGCTGTAGAGCAGGTGGTCGAGCTGCCCGTCGGGCACCGGCGTGAAGATCAGCGGATCGGACGTATCGCGGATCGCATCGAACTGCCCCGCCATCTCCTCGATGGTCCAAGACGGCTGGTAGACGCCGGGGGATTCGGCGACCCAGGCGCGGGCCACGCGCCCTGCCGCCGAAACCAGCATCTCGCCGGTGACCTTGCAGCTGTCGTGGCACAGCCAGGCCACCAGCGGCGCGACCATTTCCGGCGGCATCGGCGGAAACTGGCTGGTGTCGATCCCGGCGGACATGCGGGTTACGGCCGCCGGCACGATGCAGTTGCTGCGCACGTCGATGCCGGCGTCCGCGCCCTCAATGGCGATGGAGTGCGAAAGGCCGATCATGCCCGCCTTGGCGGTGGCATAATTGCCGCTGGTCGACTTGCCGTAGAGACCGTTGATCGAGCTGGTGAAGACGAACCGCCCGAAGCCGTTCTCGTGCATGTAGCGAAGCGCCGGGCGCGCAACGAAATAGGCCCCGCGCAGGTGGACGTCGATGACCGAGTCGAAATCCTCGTAGGACATCTCGTGCAACGTCCCGCGACGGACGTTGCCGGCGCTGTGGATGACGATGTCGATGCGCCCCCAGGTGTCGAGCGCGGTTTCGATGATCGCCTTGCCTCCTTCAGGCGTGGCGACGGAATCGGTGTTGGCGACCGCCTCTCCGCCCGCCGCCCTGATCTCGCGCACCAGCTCGTCGGCCGGGCCTTCCTCGGTGGCGTCTCCCGACATGCTGACGCCGGGATCGTTGACGACCACTTTCGCCCCGCGCGCGGCGAGCAGCATTGCGTGAGCACGGCCGAGCCCCCGTCCCCCGCCGGTAACCACCGCCACGCGATCGTCGAATCTCAGCTCAGCCATTGCCTTCTCCTCTCCCAGTCAGTCCGGTTCATGCCACGATCTTCGCAGCGCGCAGCGCCTCGATCCGCTCGGGCGTCAGATCGAGGATTCCGCCCAGTATCTCGTCGGTGTGCTGGCCGAGCACCGGCGGCGCTTCGGGCACCGGCTGGCGATCGCCGGCGAACTTGATCGACCGGCTGACGATGGGAATCCTGCCCAGCGTCTTGTGATCGGTTTCGACCACCATCTCGCGCGCTTGCGCCTGCGGCTGCGACAGCGCCTCCATCACGCCCAGGATCGGGGCATGCGGCACTTCGTGAGCAGTGAAGATCTCCACCAGTTCGTCGACCGTGTGCCTGCGGGTGAAGGCGGACACGATCTCGTTCACTTCCTCCCGGGCGTCGCGGCGTTTCTCCAGCGTGTCGTATCGCTCGTCGTCGGTCAGTTCGGGCCGTTCGATCGACCGGCAGACACGCGCCCAGAACCCGGGCGTGAGGCAGGCGACGACGATCGACCCGTCGTCCTTCGCGGGGAAGATGCCGTAAGGCACGAGATTGGGGTGCTGCGAACCGGGCCGGGCGGGATCGTGGCCGGTGAAGAAGGCGAGCTGGGCGATATAGCCGAGCATGCCGATCAGCCCGTCCATCAGGCTGACATCGACGTAACGGCCGCGACCGGTAAGGTTACGCTCGTGGAGGGCGGCGAGGATTCCGATCGGCCCGTTGATGCCGCCGACAAGATCGCCGAGCGGGATACCCAGCTTGGTCGGCAGTCCGTCCGGCTCGCCGTTCATCGAGAGCGCGCCGGACATCGCCTGCAACACGATGTCGAAGCTGGGCCGGTCGCGCAGCGGGCCGTTCTGCCCGTAGCCCGAGATCGAGCAATAGATCAGCCCGGGATTGGCGGCCGACAGAGCCTCGTAGCCGAGCCCCAGCCGGTCCATCACGCCGGGCCGGTAATTCTCGATGACGATGTCGCTCTTCGCGGCAAGGTCCCTCGCCAGCGCGACGCCGTCCTCGCTCTTCAGGTCGATGACGATGCTCTTCTTCCCGCGGTTGATGGCGAGATAGTAGTGGCTTTCGCCGTCGCGCATCGGCGGGAAGGTGCGGGTCTCGTCGCCGGTTCCCGGGGGCTCGACCTTGACCACTTCTGCGCCGAGATCGGCAAGGGCGAGCGAGGCCGACGGCCCGGCCAGGACCCGCGTGAAATCCAGCACGCGGATGCCCTGCAGCGGCCCGGCCCAGTCGTCAGTCTTCTCCTCGCCCATTGCGTCCCCGATGCGATCCTATTTGAGATGTTCTTTGAAGAAGGCGACGATCGCCGCGTAGGCGTCCTGCGATTCGGGCAGGGTCGGCATCATGATGTAGCAGTGCCCCATGCCCTCGCCGACGATCAGGTCGGTTTCGACGCCGGCCTTCATCAGCATCGAATTGGTGTAGATCGCCGGGCTCATGTCCATCGCCCGCGTGCCGGTCAGCAGCAGCGTCGGCGGGAACTTCTTGAGCACGTCCTGGTGCAGCGCGGGCGAAATGTCCGCGCCTTCCATGTCCGCCCCGGCGAAATAGCCGCGCGTGATGTCCCAGTCCTTGGTCGGATCCCCACGATCCGGCGGGGGCGGGAACGAGCCGTCGATATAGGCGGCGACATAGGCGGAATCGCCGGCACGGAAGCGCACGCCGCCCGCACCGAAGATGCCGAGCGCGCCCGCCTGCGGCAGGCCATGCGCAGGCAGCCATGCCCCGGTCTGCGCGGTCAGCGCGCCGCCGGCCGAGCAGCCGTAGATGCCGATATGGTCGGGCTCATGGTACCTGAGCAGCTGGGCATAGACCTTGGCGACGTCCTCGACGCCTGCCGGGTGCCTGTTTTCGGGCGCCATCCGGTAGTTGACGCTGACCACCTCGAAGTCACCCAATGCGGCGATCGGGATCGATTCGAGCAGCGAGCAGCTTTCCCAGCAGACCGAGAATGCGCCGCCGTGCAGGTTTATGAGCACGCGGTCCCGGTCGTAAACGCCGTCCGCCGGTTTCACGAGACGCACCGGCACGCCGTCCAGCACGTGCTCGCTGACCTCGACATCGTACATGGCGCGCATCTGCTCGAGCTGCGGCGCCAGCATCTTGTCGAGCTGCTTGCGGCTCGTGGCGATGTCCTTGGGCATTTCGGTAGGCATGGCGCCGGCCATCCTGGCGCGCATCTTCTGCAGCGCCTTCGCCTCCTCGCTGGAGAACACGGATGGCGGCAAGTCGAAGGACGGCACCGTGACAGTGCCGTCCTCGTGGAACGTCGGGCGTTCGCCCCAGTTCACTTCCTGAGCGATGGAGATCGTCGCTGCGCACCCCACGGACGCAGCGAGGATCATAGCCAGTTTCTTTTTCATCATCCCCTCCAGCTCGGTTGACCGAGCTGGGAGCTATGGCAAATCAGCCCTTGCTCGGCAATTCGGCAACAGCGGTGCCGAAAGCCGAAAGCTCGCCGCGATGAGTCGTGGCCTTCTGCTCGACTTCGACGTACTTCTTGCCGTTCTCTTCGAACTTCTTCGTCACTTCGCCGGTAATGACGATGGCGTCGCCGTCCGGGTTGTGGCGGCGGATCTGGCAGTCCGACTTGTGCAGGAAGCCGTCGTCGCCGATCCAGTTGGTCATGTGGTGCGTCAGCCACGAGCAGCGCTCCGGTCCGTAGTCGTAAGCGCCCGGGGCGCCGACCTCGAGAGCGAAGTCTTCGTCCCAGTGGACGCGCTCGGGGCAATCGGGAACGTTGAAGCGGTTGCGGATGCCGAGGCCCGGGTGCGCCTTCTGCATCTTGTAGGCCAGCTTGTTGGCGCGGATGTAAAGGCCGCCCCAGCCCTGCGCGTAGCAGATGAAGCCGGTGACCGTCATCGGGCCCTTCATCATCGGCGGCAGCTTGTCGCCGACATTGACGTCCTCGAAGTAGCGCGGAGTGGCGCCGCGGATCTCTTCCTGGTCGTAGATGTCGTAGAATTCGTCGAGCTGCTCCTGGGTGAAGGGCTCAACGCGGCCGCGGGCTTCGGTGTACTTCGTGCCGCGCTCGCGCGCTTCGTCGCGGTCGGTACGGAACACCCAGCTATCGGCGCCGGCGACGTGGTCGCCTTCCTGGTTGTAGAAATCGACGTGATAGATCTGCTGGAACGAACGCCCGGCAAACTTCGTCTGATGCTCGACCAGATCCTTGAGGTAGGCTTCGGCGCGGATCGTATCGTTGCGCAGAACCGGCTTGTGCCAGGTCCAGTCAGCGCCCGCCCACATCGCGTGCACGCCCGAAAGGCCGCCGCAGTAGCCGGAAACGATACGGCTGGTGGTGAACAGGAAGCTCGGCAGCGCGACGATCGAGCCGTATTTGGTCTTCTCGGCATATTCCGGCTCGCACCACAGCGGATTGTCGTCGCCGATGCCGTGGGCATAGTGGCGGATCGCATCGCGCGTGGCTTCGTAGTTCCACGGCTCGACCGTGTTTTCGATCTTCACGCCGATGCGCTTGCGCAGATCGTCGAGGCCTTCCTCGGTGATCTTGGGGAACTTGTTCTTGGGTTCTGCTGTGGTTGCCATCTTTCTACTCCTGAAATCCGAAAATCAGTTAGCCAGTTCGGCCGCTTTGGCAGCCTCCATGTCGCGCAGCTTCTTGCGGTGGACCTTGCCCGCCGGGTTCTTGGGAAGCTCGCTTACATATTCGACGATGCGCGGGAACTCGTGCTGGGCGAGCCGTTCGCGCGTGAAATCCTGCAGCTCGCGGGTAAGCGCGTCGCTGCCTTCGCAATTGGCGACGACGAAGGCCTTCACGACCTGGCCGCGCTTCTCGTCGGGCACGCCGATCACGCCGCATTCGAGCACGTTGTCATGCCGCAGCATGGTGTTCTCGATCTCGACCGCGCTCATCGTCCAGCCGGCCGAGATGATGACGTCGTCGGCGCGGCCGCAGTGATAGAAATAGCCGTCCTCGTCGATCTTCGCGCGGTCCTTGGTCGAAAGCCAGCCATCCTTGCGCCAAAGCATCAGCTCGCCGATCTCGCCGGGATCGGTGGGCGTGCCGTCGGTGCGCTGCACTTCCAGCCTGAGGCCCGGAACGGGCTTGCCGAGCGAACCGGGCTTGACCATGAAGTCGTCCGCGCCCGGATAGTTCACCAGCACCACGCCGATCTCGGTCGTGCCGTACATGGAGCAGGCCGGAACCTTGAAATATTCGTCGATCCATTCGAGCGTCGCCGGATCGATCGGCTCGCCGGTGTACGACAGCTTCCTGAAATGGAAATTGAAGTCGCCGCCTTTCCCGGAGTTCTTCATCATCCGGTAGTGCGTCGCCGCCGCCGACATGTTGGTGATGCCGAAATCGTCGAGCGCCTTCATCAGCCGGACCGGATCGAACTTGCCGGCGAAAGTGCCGGTGGTCACGCCCAGCGCCAGCGGCGCCAGCGTGCCATGCCACAACCCATGGCCCCAGGCGGGCGAGGACGGGCAGAAGAATTCGTCTCCCGGCCGCACGCCGGTGCCGTACAACGCGGCGAACATCAGCGTGACGATCGAGCGGTGCGTGTGCTTCACGGCATCGGGCAGCTCGCGCGTGGTGCCGCTGGTGTACTGGAAGCAGGCGATGTCGTTGGACGCGGACTGCGGCTCGTAGGTCGCCGGGTACTGCGCCAGCTCGTCCAGGAAGGCCTGGTCGGCGACGATGACGCGCATCGCATTGCCGCCCTCATCGGCGATCTGCTGCGCAAGCCCGGCCTTCTCGGCGTTGGTGACAAGGATCTTCGGCGTGCAGTCATTGACCCGCAGCCGGAGCGCGTCCGGGCCGAACAGGGTGAACAGCGGCACCGAGATCGCGCCGGTCTGCATCGCGCCGAACAGGCAGACATAGAACGGAAGCGAAGGCTCCAGCATGAAGGCGATCCGTTCGCCCTTCGCGATGCCCTGCGCATCGAGCCAGTGGGCGAAACGGGCAGCGCCGGCAGAGATTTCGTCGAAGCTCAGGATTTCGTCGGAGCCGTCGGCATGGGCGATGCGCACCGCCGGGCGGCCCGAACCGTCGGCATGGCGCGTCATGCACTCATGCGCGATGTTGAGGCGTTCCTTGTTGCCCTCGAACAGATCCCACAGCGCCGCCGACGAGGCGTGCGCCTGCGCATCTGCATAGCTTGTGTACTCGGTCAGCTTTGGCATCGGCCGTCCTGTCCTCCCGTGCGAATCGAACAGCCGAGTCGCACGTTAATCCCTTGTGTGGCGACGCCAATGGCATATTTCGCTTGCTGTTGCAAATATAGAATGATATTCAAGATATTGAATGAATGAGCAGCCAAAACAGATCGCCTCCGCCGAAAGCGACCTCGCCAGAGCGGTGAAGCAGAGCAAGGCGCCAGCCATCTCGCGCGCCGCCGCCGTCCTGCGCCTACTGGGCAAGAGTAACGCGCCGCTGGGCCTCCAGCCGATCGCCCGGGAACTGGGACTGGTGCCGAGCACCTGCCTTTATGTGCTGCGCGCGCTGGTCGCCGAAGAACTTGTCGCCTTCGATCCCGACACCAAGCGCTATTCGCTCGACGCCGGCGTGCTCACGCTCGCCCGGCAATGGCTGCGGCGCAACCACTTCGCCGACCTCGCGCAGCCCGTGCTCGACCGGATCAGCCGCGATTTCGGCCTGACCATGCTCGGCGTGCAGATCTTCGGGCTGGACCACATCGTCGTCATCGCCATGTCGCAGTCCAGCCAGAACTTCCAGCTCTCGACCCAGGTCGGCAGCCGCTTCCCCGCGCTGATCAGCGCCACCGGCCGGTGCATCGCCGCATTCGGCGGCTATCCCGACGAGGTCCTCAGGGAACGGTTCGCCAGGCTGCGCTGGGACGAGCCGCCGACGTTCGAGGAATGGCAGGCGCAGGTCTCGCAGACTCGCGAACAGGGTCTTGCCGTCGATGCCGGCAACTACATCTCGGGCGTGACGGTCGTGGCTGCACCGGTGTGGAAAGCGCCCGGGCGGCCGAGCCATGCACTGGTCGCGATCGGTATCGGCAGCGCGGTGCGCGGCGAGGGACTGCCGGCGCTGCAGGACACGCTGCTGTCGGCGGCGCGCAGCCTTTCCGAACAGCTATCCGATCACGGCTAGGCGCCTTCAGCCCCTCGCCCGCGCCTGCGGATAGGTTCCGAGCATGCGCACATATTTGCAGTGGAACTTGAGTTCCTCCATCGACCGGTCGATCGCGGGATCGCCGGGAGCCCCCTCGATATCGGCATAGAAGGTGGTGGCGGCAAAGCTCGCCCCCTTCTGGTAGCTTTCCAGCTTGGTCATGTTGACCGCGTTGGTGGCGAAGCCGCCCAGCGCCTTGTACAGCGCGGCCGGGATGTTCTTCACCTCGAAGACGAAGGTCGTCATCGCCGGCGTGTCCTGCAGCGTCGCCGGATCGAGCGGCTCCCGGGCCAGCACGACGAAGCGCGTCGTATTGTCCTGAGCGTCTTCCACATTCTCCGCGACGATCTTCAGGCCGTAGAGCTCGGCCGCGATGCGCGGCGCGATGGCGCAAGCCTGCGGATCGTCCTGTTCCTTCACGAAGGCCGCGGCGCCGGCGGTGTCGGCATAGGTCATCGGCACGATCCCGTGGTCGCGCAGGTAGACCCGCGTCTGGCCCAGCGCCTGGGGGTGGCTGTAGGCGGCGGCGAAAGGCCCGTCCGTCAGGCCCATGAGAGCATAGCTGATCGGCAGGAAATACTCGCCCACGATCGACAGGCCGCTTTCGGGCAGCAGGAAATGGATGTCGGCCACGCGGCCATGCTGAGAATTCTCGATCGGGATTATGGCGCGCGCCGCTCGCCCTTCCTTCACTGCGTCGAGCGCATCCTCGAAGCTGAAGCAAGGCAGCGGCAGGCAATCGGGATCGTATTCCAGCGCGGCGCGGTGGCCGTTGCAGCCGGGCGCGCCCTGCAGGGCGATGGCCCGCGCAGGGTCGGTGGCGGCTGATTGCGCCATTTCATTGACCAGGGCCAACGCGGGTTGAGGAAAACTATGCATCGTTGCGAATATCCAGAGCCAGTCGCGATTAGGCGGCAATCGCAAATCCCGCAATGGCTCTTGCGCTTGTCAGTTTGCGTCACTAGAGCGGCGCGCAAACGCCGTCAGGCATTACCCACGGGGCATAATTCGATGGACGACCGTTTTAACACCTTTGCCGGCTGGGCACTTTTTTCCGGCATTGTCGCACTTGGCCTAGCGAGCGTGAGCGCGCGCTATTTCGAGGCGGACAAGGAGCATCGCCCGCACGAAATGGGCTATGAGATTGAAGGTGTGGAATCCAGCGACGGCGGTGAAGAGGAAGTGCCTCTCGCCACGCTGCTCGCCGCTGCCGATCCCACCAAGGGCGAACAGGTCTTCGCCAAGTGCAAGTCCTGCCACACGATCGATGCGGGCGGCGCCAACGGCATCGGCCCGAATCTCCACGGCGTGATGGGCGAGCCCGTCGGCAAGGGCGCGGGCGGCTTCGCCTTCTCCTCCGCACTCAGCGGAATTGGCGGCAGCTGGAACTTCGACAACATGAACGAATGGCTGGCCAGTCCGAAAGCCTTCGCTCCAGGCACGAAGATGACTTTCGCCGGCCTCAGCAAGCCGGAGGACCGCGCGGCCCTCATGGTCTATCTCAACAACCAGGGCTCGAACCTGCCGCTGCCCCCGCCGCCGGCCGCCGCTCCCGCCGAGGAAGAGGCTGCAGCCGGGGATGAGGCGCCGGGAGAAGGCGCCGAGGAAGCTCCCGCGGAAGGCGAAGCCGCCGCCGAGGCGCCGGCCGCCGAATAATCCGGCCGCGGGCACCGGCCCGATACGGTAAGAACGGGAAACCGAAGGGGCGGGGCACACTCCGCCCCTTTCCTATTGCGCGCCCTTGAAGCCTTTCGCGATCACGTACCATTCCGACGAGCCCTTGCGACTCGCCGGCGGCTTGGCATGCTTCACGCTGGTGAAGTGACGCTTGAGCAAGGTCAGCAGCTCGGCATCGGTACCGCCCGCCAGCACCTTGGCCACAAAGGCGCCGCCGGGCGCCAGATTGGCGATGGCGAAGTCGGCGGCGGCCTCTACCAGGCCCATGGTGCGCAGATGGTCGGTCTGCTTGTGGCCGACGGTGTTGGCAGCCATGTCCGACAGGACGAGGTCGGGCGGGCCGTCGAGCGCCGCTTCCAGCGCGGCGGGCGCCTCGTCGGCCATGAAATCCATTTCCAGGATCGTGACGCCCTCGATCGGCTCGGTGGGCAGCAGGTCGATGCCGACCACTTTCGCCTCGGGGCAGGCCTGCCGCAGGACCTGGCTCCAGCCGCCCGGCGCGATGCCGAGATCGACGGCGCGTTTCACGCCCTTGAGCAGGCCGAACCTCTCGTCGAGCTCGGCCAGCTTGTATGCGGCGCGGCTGCGGTAGCCTTCGGCCTTGGCCTTCTTCACATAGGGATCGCTGATCTGGCGGGTCAGCCAGCGCGTCGAGCTTTCCTTGCGGCCTCGTGACTTGCGCAGGCGCTTGGCGGGATCCCGGCCCGAACGACTCACCGAGAGCCCTGGCCGCGCTGCTTGCGCACTTCGGCGCGCATCTTCTCGCCCTGGCCATGCGCCGAGATCAGGCTGCGCAGGATGCCTTCGCGAATGCCGCGATCGGCCACACCCAGGCGGTCGGCCGGCCACAGGTCGAGGATGGCTTCGAGAATGGCGCAGCCCGCGACGACAAGGTCGGCCCGCTCGCGCCCGATGCAGGGCAGTTCCCGCCGCTCGTCCAGCGACATGCCCGAAAGCCGGGTGCTGATGTCGCGCATGGATTCGGAGGGGACGATCAGCCCGTCGACCGCCCGCCGGTCGTATTGCGGCAGATCGAGGTGGAGACTGGCGAGCGTCGTCACCGTGCCGCTCGTGCCGAGCAGCCGCAACGGCCCCCGGGCGGCCGCATCGCTGCGCACCGGGGAGGATCGCTCGGCAAAGGCGGCAAAGCTGTCGCTGACCAGCGAGCGCATCCGCTCGTATCGCGCCACGCGCGAACAGGCATCACCGCCTTCCGGGCCGCTGCTTTCGGTGAGCGAGACAACACCCCAGGGCACGCTGAGCCAGTCGAGGATGCGCGGCACCGTATCGGTGCTTTCGATCAGCACCAGCTCGGTCGAACCGCCGCCGATGTCGAAGATCACGGCCGGGCCCCGGCCGGGCTCGAGCAGGACGTGGCAACCCAGCACCGCCAGCCGCGCTTCCTCGCGCGCGCTGATGATATCCAGGGCGATCCCGGTTTCTCGCCGGACCCGGTCGATGAATTCCTCGCCGTTGTCCGCCCGGCGGCACGCTTCGGTCGCGACCGAACGGGCAAGGTAGACGTTGCGCCGCCTGAGCTTGTCGGCGCAGACCTTGAGCGCGCCCAGCGCGCGGTCCATCGCCTGCTGGCTGAGGCAGCCGTTCTGCGCCAGCCCCTCGCCGAGACGGACGACGCGGCTGAAGGCATCGATGACGACGAAATTCTCGCCCGAAGGACGCGCGATCAGCAAGCGGCAATTGTTGGTGCCGAGGTCGATTGCCGCGTAGGATTGCCGGTGGAAGGGCGGGCGCCGGAAATCCGCGCCTCCGCGCCGTCTGGGTTCGGTTTCCTGTGGAATGCGGTCCGATTGGCCCGATCCGGATGCCCGCACCGACCCGTCGCGGCTATCGCGCTCTCGCTCTGCCCCCCTTGCATCGCTGCCGTCCGGCGTCTGAACGCTTGCGGCAGGCGGAAATTGCTCCGCCATGGTCAGACCACTCTTCACACTTCTTCGCTCTTCCTGCCGCATGCGACAGGCACTTGACCACGATGCTAGCGTCGGCGAGGCCGACGGGCAAGTGGGCGGCTTGACTGGACCCGACTGCGGACTTAGATGCGGCCCGCTGTTGCCCCGTCGTCTAATGGCAAGACTACGGACTCTGACTCCGTCAATCGAGGTTCGAATCCTCGCGGGGCATCCAGCTTTCCCATAAAAGCCGTATTTTCCAATCGTCTTGCGAGACGGGGAAGCCCCGATGCGTCCACGGTGTAACATATGGGTGTGACACGCGGGGCCTCGAACCATGAGCCGTCCGCTGCATCTCGAAAGGCGGGGAGCGGTCTATTATATCCGGATCAGGATACCGAACCGCCTGAGATCAAAGCTCGGAACGTCCGATTTCCGAAGGTCGCTGGGAACGAAGGATTATGCGACAGCGGGCCGCCGTTGTAGTGCGGTTGCGAGTTGGTTCTTCAGCATGGTGGAGCAGTTCGGGGCAATGGCATCGCTGGATCGCGGCGTACTTGAGAAGGCAGCGAACGAATTCCTCGCGCGCCTGATGCAGGACGTCGATCAGCCCAGAGAATTGCCCGACGACAGCTTCGAAGCCGAGCTTACATTTCAGGCCGAAGAGACCGGAGACGAACTTGAACGGCAACATCACCGGCTCGTCGCTCACAATTATTCCGGGAGCGACCGAGAAGCAGCGCGAACGATGCTCAAGGCCATGAAGGTGGATTTCGACGAGCTTGCACCCGGTGACCAGCTTGCGGCAATGAACCACGCGGTTCGGGCGCGACGGCAGCAGATGCTCTATTACCTGCACTCTCTCCAGACCCCCGCCAAACGCTTTGTCCCGGACGACGATCTGTTCAAAGATCAGCCTGCGCTAGTTCCGCAAAGTCGTACCGAAAGCGCGTCTGCCGGTCCGCAGGAGGTGTTCCGCTCAGATATCACCCTCCAACGCGGCATCATGCTCTATCTCAATTACCAAGACGACAAGGGTTGGGGCGGTTCGATGCGCGACGAGACCCAACGGGTCATGCGCTGGCTGACCGAGGAGATTGACGAGACGAAGGCCGTCTCACTCATAAGTCGCGATGAAATTCAGGATTTCCGTAATTGCCTATTGCGGCTCGGCAAGGGTGCCCAAGGCCGCAAATTGCCGCTTCGCAGACGTTTGGCAGAAGGCAAGGACGACCTCCTCGCCTTTGTCACCCGCGAACGTTACTGGCGCTTCACCTGCCAGCTTTTCGGATGGCTTGAGGACGAATACCGGCTTCCCAACCAAACGGCGATGCTTCGTTTCGAAGGGGGCAAGAACGAGGTCCGGAAATCGCCGGAGGCTTTTTCGGTCGAGGAGGTCGAACGTCTTCTAGCGTCCCCCCTCTTTGCCGGTAGTCAATCGGCCAAGCGGCGCTGGAAGGCGGGGAACCACATACAGCGCGACGGCTATTGGTGGTCAGGGGTCCTTTTGCTGTTCTCCGGAATGCGTGCCGGTGATGTTGCCCAGCTTCTGCCTAGCGACTTCCGGCTTGATGATGACGTACCTCACCTGCTGATCCAGCCTGGAAAATTGCCGGAAGGGCTACCGAAGCGCAGCAAGTTCGGATCACGCACGCACAAGGTTCCATTGCTGCCGATCCTCTTTGACCTTGGTTTACGTGAATTTGTCGAGAGACGGGCGAAGCGCAAACCAGTGCGAAGACTGCTCCACGAAATTCGGCTAGGCCAAAATCGCATGAGCGACGGGATGACGAAATTCTGGACCCGGTATCTGGACGAAGTCGGTCTTCACTCTCGCGGTCGAGGAACACACGTCTTTCGGCACACAGTCGCCGCCCGACTTAGAGCCGCAGGGGTCAGCGACGAAGATATCGGAGCCGTCCTTGGGCACCAGCCGAACACCGTGACAGCGGGGTATGGCGGGGAACAACCGCTGAGCAGAAAATTTGACACGATATCGAAGCTCGATTTCGGTTTCGATGTCTTGGAGGCGCTTGGGGGGCAATATGATCCCACGCTACATCGCGCATAGTGACATGCGCATCCTCACTTTCGGCTCGGTTGCTGAGACGCTAACCTAAGTCAAAAGGGGGATGTTCGATGAGCACGGGCACATCCGATAGTGTACCATGGATAACGTTCGACCTACCTGACCTCCCCAGGTTGGACTTCTATGAACAGCGTCAATTGCGGGACTGGATCGACGGCGAACGTGAGCGCTGGTCTTGGCTTTGGTCAGCGGAGACCACGTTAGGAAGTCTCGGGACAAGGCAATTTCAGGGGCATCAAAATGCCCTCAACCAGCTTGCCGACCGCTTGTCCAATGAGATCGGGAAAGAGACACAACCTTATAATGAGTTGCGGAACCTTATGGTTTCGACGTTCAATCCATCGCAAGCGAACTCCTTGTTCGCTTCTGAAACTCCCATTGGGAAGAAAATTCTTTCGATTGAAGAACAGTTTGGCCCCGACATGGCGCGCTGGGCTTTCAGGCTAGAGAAAGGTGAGGTGAACCTTTCTCAGGTGAACAACAATGTGGACCTCCGCCTAGTCCTAGGTGCTGCCCTCTTCGACGAGGATGTCTTTGGCGAGTTTGGAGCCGCCTTGAAGAAGGAACGCTCGACATACCGTGGAGAAATTACGAAGCTAGAGAATAGGGTAAGGCAGCTAGAAGAGGAAAAAAGCGCTGCAACCGAAGCTTTGCACAATCGTGTTCGCAAGCTGACAAGGCGTCTCCTCCGCCAGACGCGCGATGTCTGGGACAGGAAGCAGTCCTCGATAAGTGAGAGCGTGACGAAGGCCCTAGGTTCTATCACTGAAACTGAAGACAAGTATCGGAACCAAATGGCACTCCAGGCTCCAGTCGAGTACTGGCGAAAAAAGGCCAAGTCCCACGCGATTTGGGAAGGCGTCTATAGTGCTGTTTGCCTTACGTATTTTGGAGCCGCAGCATACGTCATTGTCGTGGCTGCCATGGCTGCAATAGCCTTTCTCCAAGGCTTCACTGGCCAAGCTCAGACGAGCGCATACATCATTACCGCTGGAGCGCTCCTCGGCGGCACCACCTTGCTCTTCTGGCTTGGAAGGGTCGTGGTGAAGCTCTTCCTCAGCGAGCACCATCTACGCGCCGATTGTTCTGAAAAGGCAATCATGACTCAAGCGTTTCTGTCCATGGCTACCCAAGAAGGAAGTTTTGGCGAAACCGACAGAGCTATCATTCTAGCGTCAATCTTCCGCAGTTCGCCAGATGGCATCGTGAAGGACGAAGGACCGTCAGATATTGCTGGAAACGCGCTGCTCGCGAGGCTCCTGTCGCGATGATCACCATCGCCGTGGACAGAGAACCATCAAACTGCTATTCGTTTGTTGTTCCAATAGCTGGACGGATTGCCCCAATTGGTCCGCTAAGGACTATCCAGTTACCCGTTGGGGCAGCGGCGAATGCCGGTCACAATCAACCAAAATGATCTTTCGCCTCTAACAAGCCCCCCGGCTCCGATACCGATACCAGAACCACCGTTATTCACATCATACACAGCCCAAGATGGAAGGCAGATGTGGATATCAGCACCTATGCCTGACAGACTGAGCATAGTGATACCGATAAGCCATTATGTATATCCAGAAGGTACACCTAAGACGTTATCAGAGCCGGAGTTCCTAGCGGGGTTTGTAGAGCACCTATTGAACCCGCCTTTTCCGTCAGAGGTGATAGGAAAGCCGAAATTCGTAAACCAAGGTCAGGACTGGCGAGCCACCACATTGGATTTTGGTGCCAGAGAGTCCCGTGTCCACTTCAGCTACCATAAGCACAAATCCACCGGGCTTTCGCTGCGTCTGGAGATGAACCCTCGAAAGCTCGGTGAGACGGGCTTCAAACAACTGAGAAAGCTGCTGGGCAAGTCTTTTGGCCTCAAGGGGCTTGTCGAGGCAGCAAGAGTAACCCGGCTGGATGTCGCCGTTGATGTGGTTGGCGTCCATGTCAGCGAAGTCGTCGCCAGATACAAAAAACAGGGAAAGCGTTCCTACTACATCGGGAACAATGGCGCGCTTGAGACTGTCTACATCCACCGCAAGACGCCACCGTTTAAGCAGAAGTTTGACGATGGGGGAGCAATCAAGGCGCTTCATTCTAGGCAGCCTGCCGGGCAGGCAGTGTTGAGGGTTTACGACAGGGTGGCCGAGAGGGCAGCGCTTGGAAAACCTGCGCCATTTGGCGAAGCGCCTGTCACACGAATTGAGTTTGTGAAGGACCGCTTCAAGAAATTTCATCTAGCCAACCTCGCGTCGATGCCCGACCCCCTCAAGGAGATTTGGGCAGGCTATGCTCCAAGCCAGAAAAGCGGCCCTGCTGCTTTGTGGAGGCGGTACGTTGCGGCGGTAAGGACTGAAACCCCAGCCGATCTCCAGAAGCTGTTTGGCCTGTCACCGGATATCGCTAAGAAATTCGAGAAGGCGTTGCGCGTGCCGGTTCCGGACTTGCTCGCACCGAAGGTCACGTGGGAGGGCTGGAATATCGGGATCGCCTCGACGGGGCTGAATTTGCTTCTGGACGTCGATTAGCTGTCGAGGGAAAATATACCCGATTTGACGTCAATTGCATCGCGAGTTTGCGTGACGGCTTGCGACAAAAAAGCATCTTATTTGCACTCGAGGGAAGTCATTTATTTGTCTTCGCAGTCCCAGAAACTTTCCATAATCACCCTTACAAGTCTCCTGTACATTTCTTAGATTGCTGCGGGGCGGATTATAGATCGGAGACAGCAAGATGAGCTACAGTGAGGAAGAGCGCCAAAAGGTCTGCGAGTCATGCGGCAAGCTCAATCATATCATTATTGCCTATGCTGGCGATTATCGCGCCAACGAACGCGAGAGCACAACCTGCTTTGATTGTGGCGCAGTAGTGGACCGCGAGAAGTGTCTAGCTATCTTCTCAGGCGAGACCCCGGAGGCAGCAAAGCTACCCCTTCGCAAGATGCAAAATAAGGCATAACCGATGATGGCCCCATGATCCGTTGATGGCCTGACCACACAAGACCATTGTTGGTGGCTCCGGACAGACTTGCTCTCATGAAACCTTTGCCTGATCGTCGGAGCTTTCGCCATATGGCTGCTCAGGAAGCGGTTGAGCGTCTTGGTCTTCTAGTCCCAGAGGCCGTCAACACGGTCTTCCGATTGTTGGAAGACACCGAGGTGGTACACCCGAAAGCGATCTGCACGGCCTTCCGCAAAGAGGGCTTGCAACTTACCGACGAGCACAAGCGAACACTGAAAATTCGAAAAAACGCCTTTATGACCCGGGAGGCACTCGCCGAAGTGTCCGAGCTAGGCATGCAGGACCCAATCCGTGCCCATGAACTAACGGTCTTGCGCGCAAGCTTTGCTGTGTTTCGGCACCGTAATGCACTATCCGCAGAACGCATGATGCGCGTGCACCCTGATATGCCGATAGAAGTGGAATATGACATGTTTCACCCCGACACTTGCGAGTTATGCGCATCATTGCATCGCAAGCCGGTCGGCCTCGATTGGGGCCTCCTTCCTCCGTCTGGCTGCACGTGCGTGACCGCACCCTATGGCCTGCATCTTCGAGTAGACTACATAGGTCATGCTGTCTCTCTGGAGCGGGATGTCAAGCGTGCCCCCAAGCCTTCCGTAGTTGAGGAAATCAAACGACTTTGGCGTCAGATTATGAGGTAGGCACCTGCCTTGGGCAGGCATTAATCAAGGGTTTAACAGAGAAATATACCCGAATTGACGTCAATTGCAGCGCAGTCGCTGTCTGCAACGTGTGGTGTGAAACTTGGCGTTTCTCGCGCCCTATGCGCTCGCAGACGATGGCATTCGAAACTGGCATACGATTGACCCTGTAAGAACCGATGTCCTAGACCCATCTGATGTCAACGAACCTCGACCTCTCAACCGGAAAAGAACATCGGATTTCGGTGGGGGTCAGTGGCTGGGAGCCGGATCAGAAAAACGAGTTCGCTTCACGTTTTCGACAACTTGATGGGGTCGAGCGTGTTCAGAGCGCCGGTGGATCAACCAGTTTCTACATCTATTTCGATCCGGAACGAGTGTCTGAAGATGAACTTGGCGAGCGTGCGAGAGAGCTAGCCCGCTCCGTTGGAGTTCTGGATGAGGCGCAGTCAGTCGATGAGCATGATTTGCCTTCAAATATGCTCTCCGCTTTCGGCGAACCTGACACGGTTTCCACGGCTGCGCCGTCGATTGCTAGCGACCCAATTCAATCATCGGCATGGACTGGAATACAGAGCGTTCAAGAGCGCATCATCGCCTTCAAGCAACTCGCGCCAGTTGCCCTTGCGGCTGTCGATTGTCTGCTGGTTGAACTGCAGGCCGCAGGCCACAACGGCGGCCCGCCACTTGACGAGAGGAAAGAGGCTATCGAGGCGCTACGCCAGCTTCATGACTGTTTGGGCGCTTTGCTGGCGGCAGTGGAGAGCGAAGGCTTTAGCTGGGCGGACGGTGAAGGCCTCGTGGCATCGTGCGCTCATTACGCGATCAGAGCTTATGAGACACTGCGTGACGATCCCATACCATTTGCTGCTTCTGGCCTTGTTCTCGCAATATGTGCGGCGCTTGGATTTCCCGAAGTTGGCGGCATGCTCAGTGGTGCGGCATTGGCAATTCGCAAGAATGTCCCGTCATAGGCAAGACTAGCGAGAGATTGTCTGCCTTACAGATCGACGCTCAAATTCAGATCGTGGGGACACCTCCCCTGCACAGTTCGCCGCAAGCCCTATGGCAATGAGAATATACCCGATTTGACGTCACTTGCACCGTGGCAGATTGCTCGCACGACACTTCCAGATGCCTTGCTTTGCTGCCGTGCGGGGCCTAATATCTTCCCACTGACGCTGATCATGGAGGATCATGTTCGGGCCGCCTGCGGGGGCCCTGGACGTGACGCTCAGTCCGGCATCGAAACCGCGCCGGTCGTTCCTTCAGGTCGGAAAAGCTCGGTCTCATCATTTTGATGACAAGAGGCGTCAGTGAAACAGCGATTGAAAACGCGAGAGGCCGCGAAGGTCTTGGAAGTGAGCTACGATACGGTCAAGAAATGGCGAGCACAGGGGAAAGGGCCTCCCTACCTTAAATCTGCCAAGACAGACCACCCGATCTACAAGCTCGAAGACCTCATCGCTTTCAAGACTACGATGAAGCTTCACGGGAATATGAAAAAACTCAAAGCAGGTGCCGTTTAGGGCTGCCCAGCGAGAGGTTTCGGAGTCAAGATTATCAGGTAAACCAACAATTACCTGATAATCATGGCTGATTTCGTCACCTATCTCAGAGTTTCAACAGGAAGACAGCAACAGTCGGGGCTAGGCTTGGATGCCCAGCGAGAAGCGGTTCACCGGCACGCAGATCGGACCGGCGGCGCCATCCTTGCGGAATATGTTGAGGTTGAAAGTGGCAGGAAGGCCAACCGGCCCGAACTGGAGAGAGCACTTGCGCACTGTCGCCATACAAAATCCACGTTGCTAATTGCCCGCCTCGACCGATTGGCTCGCAACGTTGCATTCGTGGCGACACTCATGGAGACCGGCGTGGAATTCGTGGCGGTGGATGCACCGTTCGCCAACCGTTTGATGATCCATGTTCTAAGCGCTGTTGCCGAATTCGAACGCGAGCAGATTTCCGAGCGCACAAAGGCCGCCCTCGCTGCTGCCAAGGCTCGTGGCGTCGAGTTAGGGAAACAGGGAAAGATACTAGCCGCCCAGAACCGCGCTGAGGCCCAACAGAGAGCGGAAGCACTCCGGCCATGGGTGGAACGGGCCAAGGCATCAGGATGCCGCTCTTTGGCCGATTATGGAAAATTCCTGACCGACAATGATTGCCCCACTCAGAACGGCGGGCGATGGCATCCCATGAGCGTCAAACGCGTGCTGGACCGTCTTGGGTAAGTCTCATTGGGGAAGCAGAAATGTGACAGTGCCAGAAGGAAGGGATTGCAGATATGGGAACCAAGTGCTCTTTCAATGTTGAGTACACAAGTCGGGAGAGGTGTCTTGTTCCCTCCGAATGTGAAGGTTGGTGAAGCCGACGTCGTCTTACACTTTGAAACGAACGACATGCTCAATGCTGGGCGGTTCGGAGTCATTCTCGAAGACATAGTTGCGCTTGCTCGCTCACCCGATTTTTTTGGACTGGATGTGGATGTCCGCATCGCCGAGCTTTCAACCGGAAGCCTAACGGCTCGGTTGACGATGATATGCTCAATCGCAGCCAGCTTATCGGCCATGGGTAGCTTTGCCTTGGCACTGCAAGAGCACATGAATTCCCCCACCGACAACATTGGCCAGCATGTCGCGGAAATGATGGTCGACGACGGCGTTGCGTCCATCGACATCGTGACCACTACGCATCACGTTCAGGTCAATAGAAACGATAATCCCGCCGTCAGCGCGCTTGAAGCAATAAGAGAGGAAGGGGGCTATGGAACTGGCGGTTATGGTGAGGGCCCTTACGGCGGTCGATCTGGGAAGTCTCCCGATCAACATGATATCTTGTCCGATGGCCCAGCCGCTCCGGGAAAGCCAACATCTGCGGGAGCCGCCATAAGCAACAGTTCACAGCCATCGGACAGTGATACCAATCTACCACACGGGTCCTTCCTCATGCTCGACGATGACAATGACAAACGCATGGGCTCGCTCCTGTCAGGGGCACCGACAATTACGGGCAGGTTTGAGCGGACAAGTGGCGATGTGATCTTCTTCGTTTCGAATGAGCGAGCCTATCCGGTGTTCTTTCGACGAGAAGATGGTGCTCCTCCGGTAGGTCGCGACTTTAGGCTAACAGTTGAAGAATTGCCCCGCGATGAGGATGAGCCGACCGACAATCCGCCCCGTTTCAAGATCATCTTTCTTGAACCCGCCTAGCGCGACACTTTCGTTCTACGTCTACTTTATGGCCCAGACGAGAACACCCATTCGAGCACCCAAATCGACGCCGTGCAGGTGAAACGGTTTCGGCGTCTGCTACAATCCCGACATGCGCAACCATTTCGTGCCACAGTTTCTACAAGAGCCATGGACCTCCGGAGACGGAATGCTCCAAGTATTCCGTCTCGAAGATGGCGTCACAAAGCGGCGATCACCGAGAGCAACCGGTTTTAAGCATGGCTTGCTATCCCTTACAAAAGAACAGGTCATGGGAATGGACAGGGACGCGCTTGAAACTGTCGTTCTCCAACGCGTTGATAATGAGGCTGACCTCGTCCGTAAGAAGCTTGAAGCTGGTGCGCTTACCGATCTAACGTTCGAGGAGCGTTGTGCTTGGGTTCGCTTCATCATGTCACTGCGCCTACGCCAGCCCAAAATCGTTGAAGGTTTGCGCCTTGAGGCAGCGGAACACCTGAGACAGGAGCTTGCGAAGCGACCCGAGGAGTATGAAAGCATCGCGACTGACGGCACGTTCCCAACGCTAGAGGAATGGACGGAGGCTGCATTTCCCGGAGCAATCGAGAATTTCGGGATGTCGCTTTTCCAAGGCCTGATGAATGACGAAACCGTCGGAACCAAGCTCCTGAATTTGCGATGGTGGGTTTGGAAGTTCGATGACAACGACCATACGCTTCTTCTAAGTGATCAACCGTGTGTGTTTGCTGGGGGAATAGATGACCCAAATCTAGCCGTTATGTTGCCAATCTCTCCAACGACGGCGTTCATCGCGACACGCGGTGAACGACTAGCCTTTGAGCTACCGAGAGCCAACGGCAAGGCTCTGTCTCGCAATTTCAATGATGCTTCGGTTCGACAAGCTGACTGCTATGTTTATTCGGTCGACGAAAGCCAACGGCGTTTCATTGAGAACCGCCGTCCACCCCGCTCCAGATGAGCAACCAGCGAATGATCGCAAGCCTACGGCCTACATCGTCTCGCAACCGTCGAAACGTGATCCCGCAGGTCGAGGATCGAGACCGGCTCGGTAAGCCGCTTGACGCTTCCCAAGCCGATCCGGGCTACTGGAGGAATTTCGGGGGTAGGTATGACGAAGAATGACCACTGTGCGGGGTCGCGATGATCCGCGCTGTCATCACGAATATCATGATACGCGAGGACGTAGAGATGTGCGGCCCGTCCCGGTTCGGCGATGAATGTGCTGCCCTCCCATCGGCCCTTGCGGGCCTTCACGTCGAACCCCGGCGATATCTTAGCGTTAGGATCGGTCTTCCAGCTTTGCCGATAAGCGGACTGCTTGACCTCCATACGCAGCCCGTCGTCACGCTCGAAATCCCATGACGCGTAATCCGCGCTGCACCATGTCCATTCCGGCTCCAGGGCGAGGGCGATTATGGCTTCGATGACCTGACCGCGAAGCACGTTGGTGACGAGCGGCTTGCCGAACGCAGCCTCGCAAACTTTCGCGATCACCTCGCTTGTGCTGAAAACTGGGCCCGATGCGCTGCCGCTTGATGGCTGGTTGTCGATCTTCTGTCTCCGTCGCCCCTGTCATTTTCCTTGGGGCGACGGCCAAGCCGGATGTTGGAAACCCGCTGAAGCAACGAGCGCATGCGCCTTTACCGGCAAGCCGGCTGGACATACGCGCATGCCACCCGGCCTCCATGTCTGGCGACCGAGGTGCTTCAGAAGGGGTTTCCACGCCCCACTCCCGCGTGTCTCGGGAGCGGCGTGTTGATAGCTGTACCGGCTCAGATTTTGAAGCGTGCACGTGGGCGACTATCATTTCTTAGGGTGAAAACCGCAGAGTTCTGCGGTTTTTGGCTGCCCAGCACGCGGGGCAAAGGCTAGAGTTCAGGGCAACCAACGCTCTGGAGTTATTATGATTTTCACCATTGGGACATCGAACCGCAGTTTGCCCGAGTTCCTCCACGAATTGCAGAAACGCAGGATCACCCGCATCATCGATGTGCGATCATCGCCGTATTCGCGAGTGCCATGGTTCAACATCAAGCGGATCATGGACTGGTCGGAACAGGCCTCGATCCACTACCGGCACGAGGGCGAGATTTTGGGGGGCAGGTCGAAAATCCCCGTGGACGATCCCGTTTACATCGAAGCTCTCGAAAGGATCATCGAGGCGTCATGCAGGGAGCGGGTCGCGATCTTCTGTGCGGAGGGCGATCCCGCCCAATGCCATCGGTCGTGGGATGTAGCGGCGAGCCTGCTGGTTCGCTACGGCGTCATTGCCCGGAGCATTCTCCGCGAGGGTCAAGAGGAGGATATCACCGACACCCTTCGCCGTGTCGATCAACGAAATTTCGCGCAGTCATTGCATGTTTCGCTGGCTCAAGATCACGGTATTTTGGAGCCGAAATTGCTCTGATTTTTCGTCCCCGAGGTTCGTGGAACCTGTTTGTCGGGAACTCATTGATCTGACTCGACAATCGACAAAAGTTAGCAACAAACTTTGTAGCTAAGGGCATGGGTCTATATGACTTTCCAAGCTCTCCTAAGCATGAACGAATGCTGTCGGCTAACCACCTTCATGTAGGCTGCAATGCTACACAACAGTTTCTTCTGCCTAGGACCTCTCCAGCTCCTACAGAAGCGAATTCGTTTTCAGGTCGAACTGTCTGTATGAAATCGGCAAGTTGAATTCTGTGCGTAGAAACTCAAGATACCGATCGGCGGCTTTCGTGATCGGCAGGTGAGACACGATAACCAACTCGTTGGCCCGGCGATCTTGGGGCCAAAACGCATATTCGAGCAATTGCGGTAGCGCTTGGCGAATACTCGCTCTCACTGATGAGCCGGTCTTAATCTCGTAAAATGTGATCTGATTTTTCACCTGGGTCGCTACGTCGATAGCTGTCCCGCCACCTGTGTCTAGCTCCGTCCCGACGTTCTTCGCGCCTAGCCTACCCTTGAGGTGTGCATAGAGTTTATTCTGGATATCGTTGTGCAGCCGGTTCGCTCTTGACTTGGCAGAGGGTGAGCGCGTCAGCGGTTCGACATCTCGCTCGACATGGCCAGATTTGAACTCGAACGGTTTGGCTCCCGAACCTTCGGTTTCTTCCTGAAAGAACTCCTCATCCTTTGGCAGAAGTGGCGATCCGGCAGAGGGTGGTTGAGCATCAGCATTGAGCCAATCCTTCAACTCGTTAGACGCCACACCAAACACTCGGTGAAATTTGAGACGAACTGCCTCCTCAGCGACGCTATTCGACCGATCCCAACGAGCCTCAACTAGCTTCATTTCGAGCAACTCGCGGACAAGCGGGGCCAAGCCCGGAATTTCGAAAATACCCTTTAGGTTGAAGGTTACCCCCTCATATTCCCGCTTCGTCGCATACCCTAATGAGTCAATGATCTGTACGAAGTTGGTGTAGGCTTTCCCATCAAGCTGATTTGCGCGCTCAATCCGTCCAGAAAACCCTTGCCGACCGCTAGCGGACTGCATTGCTTCGATGAGTTCACGGTGACTGAAAATGATCGCGATGAGGACGAGGGCGTCGATTGCATTATCGCCAAGGGCCTTGACCTTACCCCACACTGGCGGGAGTAGATCGCCCTGCAGCGTGGAAAGGTTCTTTCGCGCCTGAGCTGCTTCAGCATGAACCTCGTCAAGCCTATCGAAGACTTGGGCAGCGTCGTACTCTTTCAAGAGACGCGCCACCTTATGGGCATTGTGTTTGGTGAGTGAAACTTTCAGCCGAGTGAGGTCGGTCATAGTGAGCTATCTGAAACCCTAGAGATTTCGGATCGTATCAAGCCAGCCGCAGGATGGAAGCGGTTTGTTCATTGGCGCTCAGCAATCGCCGTTGAAGATAATTCGGGCTGAGCCGTTGCGGTACGGACTCACTCCCAATATGCATCAAGGAAGGGCGCATGTGGAGTGAGTTAGAGACGTGAAGATTGATCCAGCAAGGGAACTTTTGGCGACTGGCTCTGAAGAGAAGTTCCATACCATATTGGCTGACCCTCCTTGGCGCTTCACCAATCGCACCGGAAAAATGGCCCCCGAACACCGGAGGCTGAGCCGCTATGGCACAATGGAGCTGGAAGAAATCAAAGCCCTTCCAGTGGCGGAGGTTGTCGCCGAGCCAGCCCATCTCTACCTGTGGGTGCCAAACGCGCTGCTTCCGGATGGGTTAGCAGTGATGGCGGCGTGGGGCTTCGAGTACAAGTCGAACATTGTGTGGCATAAGGTTCGGAAAGACGGAGGATCGGATGGGCGTGGAGTAGGTTTTTATTTCCGCAACGTCACCGAACTGCTTCTGTTTGGTGTGCGCGGCAAAAATGCCCGAACGCTCAAACCCGGACGAACCCAAGTCAACCTCGTGGCCACGCGGAAGCGCGAGCACAGTCGCAAACCAGACGAAATGTACGACGTGATTGAGGCTTGCAGTCGCGGACCATTCTTGGAGATGTTTGCGCGAGGCACGCGAGCGGCGTGGACAACATGGGGAGACCAAGCCAAGGAATATGAGATCAACTGGGAGACTTACGGATACAACAGTCAAGCGGTCGCTGCCGAATGATGGCCGCAAACCGGTCGCTTCCGGCGAATAGCGATCATGAAAGACCTTAGGCTGAGAAATGCGCTATTCGACTGCATTCGAACAGCGGCGAGCGAGCACCTGAGGCATCGAAATGCCGAAGCCTGCTGAGACACATAAGTGTGACACATCGGTGTAACACAGGGCTTCAAGGTGCGAAATTAGCTGTTATTCTCCAATTGGTTATGGAGAAAACGACTTCCGACATCCTTTCCTCGCGGGGCATCCAGCTTTTCCGGAAAGCTTGCGCATTGGCCAACCGGCGAAACGCCGCCCGACTGCGCTGGCCGGAGAGCGTCTAGGGCGCGAGCAGGCGGGCCAGCTCTTCGATCTGGAAGGTCTGCTCGAAGATCAGTCCGTAATGCGGTCGGCGACGCCAGCGGACCTTCGCCTGGACTGGCGGCAGCCCGCCGGCCTTCAGGACGATCATTTGATCGATCGCCAGGTGGCGGTCGCATTTCACGCAGGCCCCCTGCTGCGAGATGTTCTCAAAAGTTACGTCGACCGGCCCGTTCGCGAGCGCGATCGTGCCATTCAGCGCCTGCCTCAGCCGGATCTGGCGCTTCGGGAATTTCTCGTAAGGGCCCTTGAGCAACCGGCCGAGGTTGATCCTTTCGAGGAAGCGGAAGCCGGCGTTCTCCCCGTAGCTCCACACCGGTTCCAGCGGATAGCGATCGCCATTGCCGGTCTCGAGCACCAGCGTGGCTCCCTCCGGCAGAGGATGGAACAGCCGCAGCCTGATGCCAGTCGCCGAAACGTCCCGGATGATGCACAAGAACTCGCGGTCGCCCGCTGTCAGTTTCGCGGTCCGCAGGAGCAGCGTGACACGCGGCGCCATCCGACCGTCATCGGACGCATCGGCATTGCCCGGCCCCTGTGCCTCGATGGCTTTCGCCTCGGCAGATTTTCCGCTTGCCATTGTAGTTGCTCCCCGTTTGCCCGGACGTCCCGGTCCGTTCTTCGGCTGTCAGCCCATCGATGTGGCCCTGCCATGGCCGTTTGCGCCGGAAGCGGGCGGTCCTCTCAACGCCCGCTCCCGGCGGCCTTGCGCGTTCTGCTGCAAGTTCCCTGATGCTGCCGGCCTGTCCCCGCACGCGTCCCCCTGCCGGCGCCGTTCCGATCGAGAGCCAATTTGCCGGGCTCGATCGCGATCACGGAACAGCACCCGCCGCTTTGCCGGCAATGGCGGGCCGCGCTTTCCTCGTCCATCGGCCGGCCGATCAGGAAGCCCTGTACCGCATCGCAACCGAGACCGAGCAGTTCGCGATACTGTTCGGGAGTCTCGACTCCTTCGGCAACGACCTGCAGCCCGAGATTATGGGCCAGCGAAATCACGGTGCGGACAATGACATGGTCGTCCTGGTCGTCCAGCATGCCGGCGACGAAGGAACGGTCGATCTTGAGGCGGTTCAGCGGGAAGCGCTTGAGGTGGGTGAGCGAGGCGTATCCCATGCCGAAGTCGTCGAGAGCGATCGATACGCCTTCGGCATGCAGTTTTTGCAGCACGCGCGCGATGCTGCTCGCCGACCGGTCGAGAATCACATTCTCGGTAACCTCGATCTCGAGCTCGGAAGGCGCGATGCCGTGGGTCTTGAGCAGGCGCAGCAGGGTCTTCACGAAGCTCGGCTCGTGCAGCTGTGCGGCCACGACGTTGATGCCGAGGACACCCGGCGCCAGCCCCGCCTGCTTGAACCGCGCCATCATCGCCAGCGCCTTGTCCATGATCCGGTAGCTGACTTGCGAAATCAGGCCGACTTCCTCGGCAATCGAGATAAGCTCCTCCGGCGGAACCCACCTGCGGCCGACTTTCCATCGGACCAACGCCTCGAAGCCCGTGTGGCACCTCTTGCCGATATCGCACTGGGGCTGAAGGACGACACAGAACTCGTCTCGTGCCAGCGCCTGACTGAGCTTTTCGGTCAGGCGGGTCCTGTGGATGTGCTGTCGCCGCATCGAACTGCTGTAGATCTTGTAGCCGCTGCGCGATTCCCGTTTGCAGCGGTACAGGGCGAGATCGGCGCATTTCATCAGCTTGTCGGGAGTGTCGCCATCGCGCGGAAACACGGCAACACCGATACTGGACGAGGCGACGATCGTCTTCCCGCCGATGCGCACCGGCGCAGCGAGCGCGGCCCGCAGTTTTTCCAGGACGCGCTTGATGTCGGCTCTGGCATTCGTGTCTTTCAGGAGGATCGCAAACTCGTCGCCGCCGACGCGCGCTACCGTGTCCGAACATCTGACCGCGGATTGCAGGCAGTCGGCGACATGGCAGAGCAGTTCGTCGCCGGCGTCGTGCCCGAGGCCGTCGTTGATTGCCTTGAAGTCGTCCAGATCGAGCAAGACGAATGTAAGCGGACATGTCTTGCCGCGATCTTGGCCGGTGGCTTCGGCCAGGCACGAAAGCAATGCGTTGCGATTGAGTGTTCCGGTAAGCGAATCGCGCTGCGCCTGGAAGGCGATCTGCTGCTCGGCACGCTTCAACTCCGTAACGTCGGTCTGGACCGAAACCAGCGTACCGGATTGCGATTTCCTGTTCTGCACCTGAACCCAGCGGTCCCCGGGAAGGTGCTGCAGGAAGGAGTCCTGACAGGAGAGGGGATCTGCGGCCGACTGACGCACCAGAGGCAAAAGGACACCGTGATCGCCTGCCTGCACCAGATCCTTCCGGCGGCGGCCGACCTCGACCGATCTTGAAAGCTCGGCATAGATTTCCTTGTGCGCCTTGTTGAAGAAGCTGACCTTGCCGTCGGCGTCATAGGCGACAACCCCGTTCGGAAGGGTCGCAACGATATCGTTGAGCAGCATCTCCGTTTCGCGCCGCTTGCGGTTCTCCTCGATCGCCTCGGCTTCGGCCTGCTTGCGGGCGGTGATGTCAAGCCGCAGCGCGACATAGCCGGCCCGATCGCCGGCATGATCGTATCTGGGCGCTATCTTGGTATCGACCCAGTAGACCGTGCCGTCGAGCGCCCTGTTGCAGATTTCACCCCGCCAGATGTTGCCGGAAGCGATCGTCGTCCAAAGGTCCCGGAAGAATTCCGGCGGGTGATGGCCGGAATTGAAAATCCGGTTGTTCTCGCCAAGCACCTGCTCCAGCGTACACTTGTTGATCTGGCAGAAATGCTCGTTGGCGTAGACGATATTTCCGGATTGGTCCGTGCACATGACATTGGCAATGTTATCAAGCGCGGCCTTGTAGGCATGGAGGCTGATACCGCTCTCGAGCTCGCCCCCCAAAGCTGAAGAGCGCAACAGATCTGCGAATTCATTCGGAGGATGTGCGGATATTCCGGTCAAGGACCCTGTCTGAATGTTCATGTTATTCGACCCGAGTTCCCGATCAAAATTTTTCTAAACCGAAATTTTCACGAAATTTGTCACCGTGCAGTTCAGATATCTCACATCATCAAAACGCTATTACTTTTGGCATTCGAAACTTCTTGTTCTTATTGAAGCATCCTCCCCGCCTCCAAGGAGGGCGGCAGATACCAACACTACATATATACGGTATTTGGTATACGTTAGGTTAATTCTGATTTACCCTGCCGTAAGGGTCGGAGTTCTGTCCGGATGAACGTTGGCGAAGATGTGGATGGCGGCAATCTCATAATCGAGGCGATGACACCGGACTGCCGCGAATTCATTGCCGACCACTCGCTCACCAAGCCTATTGCTTCGGGCGAAGTAATCCATGAGCCCGGTGCCCCTCTCCAGAACATGGTCTTCCCTCACGACGGGCAGATTTCGGTCCAGTACCTTATGAAGGAAGGCCGGACCGTCGAAATGGTTGCGGTGGGCGCCGACGGTGCAGTCGGCATCGACTACCTTCTCGGCGGCGAACGCTACCGCTACCTCGCCGTCACGGTCATATCCGGGCGGGCGAGCTGGCTTCCCATCAAGGACTTCCAGACCGCTCTGCAGCAGTTCTCCTGCGTGCGGCCCGCGATGGCCGCCTATATCGAACGCCGCGGTCGGCTGTTGATGCAGGCCGTGGCCTGCGCAAGTGTGCATACGGCGATCCAGCGGTTGTCCACATGGCTTCTCCATGCCGACGACCGGACGCAGGCTGACAGTTTCGACATCACGCAGCGCATGCTCGCCGATATCCTCGGCTTCCGCCTCGCGACGATCAGCGAGAGCTGCAACAAGCTTCTTGGGCTGGGCGCCATTCACTACTCGCGCGGCACGCTGAGCATCGTCGACCGCGCCCTGCTCGAGGCACAGAGCTGCGAATGCTACGAGGCGGTGCGGCTTGGCCCGCTCGAGGAATTCGACGCCGACTGGCTGCGGCCGGTCGCGCACTGAAGCACGGCGCCCGGCCGCAAGGCCGGTTACCGCTTTCGACGCTCGCGACTGGCGCGATGATCCGCATAGCTGTCGAGCACCCGCTGCATCTCCTCGATGGCTTTCTGCCGCGCCCTGGCATCGCGGATGGCGGCCAGGCGGCGTTTGAGGCCGGTAGCCAGATCCGCGTATTCGTTCTGCCAGTCCCGACCGATCACGTCCCTGAGCTCGGCCCGGCCGGTCTTCGTACGACGCGCAGGCTGACCGGCAGGCAGCTCATAGGTCTCGCCGATTTCCGGCACGACGATCGTCGAGGCCAGGTCGCGGCTCTGCGCAAGGCGACGCAATTCCTCGATGGCGCCGTTCTCGCCGTGATCGAGAAACAGGCTGCCCGCGATCGGGCTGCGCTCCTCGATCCATTCGAGCAGTTCGCTCTGGTCGGCATGCGCGGAATAGCTGTCTATGCGCCGGATCTGGGCGCGCACCTTCACGTCCTTTCCGGAGATGCGGACACGCTTCGCACCTTCGAGCAGCACCCGGCCGAGTGTGCCCTGGGCCTGGAAGCCGACGAACAGCACGGTCGAATCGCGGCGGTGGAGGTTGTGGAACAGGTGGTGCCGGATGCGGCCCGCCTCGCACATGCCCGAGGCGGCAAGGATGATCGCGCCCGACATGGAATTGAGCCTGATCGATTCCGATACGTCGTTCACATAATGGATGGCGGGGTTGCGAAAAACGTTCCTGCCGCCGGTATCCTCCAGCTGGTCGACATATTTCTCGAATACGCTCGTCGCCCGGTTGGCCAGCGGGGAATCGACGTAGACCGTCGCCCCGCCGATGCGTCCGCTGTTCGACAGCACCGCGATGTCGAGCAGCAGCTCCTGCGTGCGTTCGAGCGCGAACGTCGGAATGATCAGATTGCCGCCGCGCGCCCGGACGCCGAGAATCTCTGCCTCGAGCAGCTTGCGCCGTTCCTCGATCGTCACCCTTTGCCTGTCGCGGTCCCCGTAAGTCGATTCGCAAACGACGTGATCATAGCCGGCGGCTGCATCGGGATCGGGATGGAACGCCTTGTTGTCCGGCCCGAGATCCCCCGAGCACAGGACATGCACACCGTCCGCGGAGAGTTCCGCCGACGCCGAACCCAGGATATGACCGGCGTTCCAGAGCCGCGCGCGGAACCCCGGCGCGGGGTCGAAACCTTCCTCGAGCAGCACCGGGCGGGCAAGCCGCCAGGCAGCCATGGCATCGGCTTCGGTATAGATCGGCCTGATAGGGTCCTCGCCTGCCCGGTCCCGCCTGCGGTTGCGCCGCTCCGCCTCGTATTCCTGGATGCGCCCGGAATCGGCCAGCATGTATTCGAGCAGGTCCGCGGTCTCGCGCGTGCACCAGATCGCACCCCTGAACCCGCCTGCGACCAGCCGCGGCAGCAATCCGCTATGGTCGATATGGGCATGGGTGAGCACCACCGCGTCGATCGTCTTGGGATCGAAGTCGAGCGGTTCGTAGTTGAGCGCTTCCAGCGATCGCGACCCCTGGAACAGGCCACAGTCGACGAGGATGCGGCTCCCGCCCGAGCGGAATTCCATGCACGAACCCGTGACCGTTCGCGCCGCGCCGTGAAATGTGAGGGTCAGGGACATGCCGGAGTGGTGTTCGCTGTCGTGGCCGGGCGCAAGCGGATTCGTTGCCCCCTGCCTGATTGCCGCGCGAAACACAGCCGGCATTGACGGTAATCAATACAGCATTCCGACCGAAGCGGCTATAAAATGGATGTAAGGTGAGTCGGGGCGCTGCCGGACTTGCCAGTGGAGCGCTGCATGACAGTCCAGGAACGCATTGCGCCTCAGGGACGGGAGCTGGCCGACAGGCTGCGTACCGCTGCCGAACTGCTTCCCAATCCCGATGCGCCGGATTTCGCCGATGCTTTCGAGCGGTTTGCCGACGCGAGGATCGTGCTGCTCGGCGAAGCGACGCACGGCACTCATGAATTCTATGCCGCGCGCGCCGCCATCACCCGGCGGCTCATAGAAAGGCACGGGTTCAATATCGTCGCCGTCGAAGGCGACTGGCCGGACATCGCCCGGATCGACGACTACGTCCGGCACAACGCCCCCCGCCCGCGGCAGGGCGATCCCTTCGCGCGCTTCCCAACCTGGATGTGGCGCAATCGCGAGGTGCTGGCTTTCGCCGACTGGCTGCGCTCACACAACGAGCACCTGCCCGAGCAGAGTCGGGCGAGCATGCGCGGGCTCGACGTCTACAGCCTGGGCGAATCCATCCACGCGGTGATCACCTATCTCGACACCCACGATCCGTCGGCCGCCGAAGAAGCGCGCCGCCGCTACGGCTGCCTGCTGCCCTGGGAAGACGAACCCCAGCACTACGGCCGCGCCGTCGAATACGGCGAGCTGGCGGGCTGCGAGGACGCCGTCGTCGCCCAGCTGGGCGAATTGCTGGAGCACCGGATGAAACTCATCGCCGAGGATGGCGAGGCCTTCTTCGATGCGGAACAAAACGCGCGGATCGTGCGCGCGGCCGAGAGCTACTACCGGGCGATGTATCGCGGCTCGGCGGCGAGCTGGAACCTGCGCGACCGCCACATGTTCGACACGCTGCAACGGCTGATGGCTCATGAGGACGACGCCCGCGCGGTGATCTGGGCACACAATTCCCACATCGGCAATGCCTCTGCGACGGCGATGGGCTGGCACGGCGAGTTCAACATCGGCGAACTGGTCCGCACCGGCTACGGCGATCAGGCGGTGCTGATCGGCTTCGGCACCGATCGCGGCACGGTCGCCGCCGCTTCCGACTGGGGGGCGGAAATGCACGTGAAGCAGGTGCGCCCCGCGCGCGATGACAGCTGGGAGGCTGCCTTCCGCCATACCGGCTATGCCCGCTCGCTGACCGACTGGCGGGGGCCCAGGCGCGCCGAATTGGCCGAAGCGTTGTCGCAAACCCTGCTGGAACGGGCGATCGGCGTGATCTACCGCCCGCAGACCGAGCTCACGAGCCATTACTTCGAAGCCGTATTGGCGGACCAGTTCGACGCCTATGTCTGGTTCGAGGAGACCAGGGCCGTCACCCCGCTCGGTCCGGAACGGCCGCATGGCGCGCCCGAGACATGGCCGTTCGGGCTATGACCGGCAGTGAAGACCTGCGCGAACTGCGCATCGGCTCCGCCCCGTCGCTCGCGGCCATCCTGGGGGTACCGCAAGGCGCGAAAGGTATCGTCATCTTCGCCCATGGCAGCGGCAGCGGCAGACTCAGCCCACGCAACAATTACGTCGCCGCGCGGCTGCGCGAAGTGGGGCTGGCGACGCTGTTGCTCGACCTGCTCACGCCGGAGGAGGAACAGGACCGGCGCAACGTCTTCGACATCTCGCTGCTGGCATCGCGGCTGAAGCTCGCTGCTGACTGGGCGGCGGACCATCCCGACACGGCGGGGCTGAAGCCCTGCTATTTCGGCGCCAGCACCGGCGGCGGCGCGGCCTTGCGCGCGGCGGCGGACGATCCGCGCATTGCCGCGGTGGTTTCGCGTGGCGGCCGGCCGGACCTTGCAGGCGCTGACGCCCTTGCCCGGGTCGGCGCGCCGACTCTGCTGATCGTGGGCGAACTCGACGGCGTCGTCATCGAACTCAATGCCGCGGCGCATGACGCCATGCAGTGCGAACGGGAGATGGTGATCGTGCCGGGAGCCGGCCACTTGTTCGAGGAACCGGGCACGCTTGACCAGGTGGTGGGGCACGCCCAGCAATGGTTCGTGAAGCATCTGGGAGAGGCGGAATGACCTGGCACCGCGAAGGCTTTGCCGACCGGGAGGAAGCAGGACAGCAGCTGGCCGAGGCCGTCAGGGCGCTCGGGCTGCAGGATCCGGTCATCCTTGCCCTGCCGCGCGGCGGCGTGCCGATCGGGTACGAGGTGGCGAAGGCACTCGGCGCCCCGCTCGACATCGTGCTGGTCCGCAAGATCGGCGCTCCCGGCCATGAGGAGTACGGCATCGGCGCGCTGGTCGACGGGGCATCGCCGCAAGTGGTGATCGACGAAGACGCCGCGCGCGCGGTCGGTGCCGACCAGGACTACATCGACCGCAAGGTGGCCGAGCAGCTTGAGGAAATCGAGCGCCGCCGCGCCGCCTATCGCACCGGGCCGCCGGTCCCGCTTGCCGGGCGCACCATCGTGGTCGTCGACGACGGGATCGCCACCGGCGGCACCGTGCGCGCCGCGCTACAGGCGCTGGCCCGGGTCGATGCCGGACGCATCATCCTGGCCGTGCCGCTTGCACCGGCCGACGTACTGCCGGAAATGCGCGCACTGTGCGACGAAGTCCTATGCCTTGCCTCGCCCGAGCCGTTCTACGCCGTCGGCGCCCATTACCGCGACTTCAGCCAGACCGACGACAGCGAAGTCATCGAGCTTCTGGACAAGGCCCGGGCCTGGGTTGGCGAGGGCTGACCCGCGCCTATTTCCAGGCGAACAGCAGCCTGCCTTCGCCGAGCCGCGAAAGCACCCCGGCGATGTCCCTGTCGGTAACGGTGAAGCATCCCAAGCTTCTGCCTACCCGACCGTGCACATTTGCCATTTGCCGGGTCACATAGTCGGCGGAATGGATCACGATCGCCCTGCTGGCGGCGTTGCTGTTTTCCGCATCAAGACCGACAAGGCGCCGCGAGCGGCCGTGCTTGCCGTAATAGGCATTGGACGTCAGGAAGCTGCCGCGGCTCGAAGCGTTGGAGCCGGGCCTGTTGGAAAACGACGTGACCCAACCGGTATTGGCCGGATCGGAACCGCGGCCGTGCGCAACGAGATGCGTTGCTAACAGCCTGCCGTTGCCGATATCGACGATATGGAACCGTGGACTGCCGGAAGGGGCGGAGAAATCCACCAGCCCCAGCACATCACGGTGACGGATGTGAGATGAGTGAGAGTCAAGGGCAGCCATTGCGCGTGGCAACAGGGCCGGCCGATCGCCGGATCGAACCGCGGCGAATGCTCGCGGCGTAACCAGTCCTGCAGAACCCGCAGCAATGGCGCCCAGAAACGAACGCCTGCTAACAATCATTTTTTGCGAATCCTGAATCTCGTTTTGTGCCAAATAGGTATGACTATGTTGATATTCAAATGGCGCCGAATTGCATTGACCGGCATCAAACCGGGGATCCTGGCGATTTCCGCACTGCTGCTGTGCGCCGCGGCACCGGCCGCCGAACCGGTTTCCGGCTGGACCCCGGCGAAGATCGAACGCCTGGAATACTGGCTTGCCAAGGCGCCGGAAGACGCATTGCCCCTTCTCAACATACGCCCGCTGGAAAAGGCCCTTTCCGGCGGCGACACGACGGAGACCGACCGTGCGGCGACGGCGCTCGCCCTGCGCCTTGCGCGCATGCACCTGCTGGGCTGTGCGACTCCGGCGCAACGGGCCGGCTGGCACATCGCCGACAGCGATGCGCATGTCGACCTGCACGCCCGGCTCGAACGCGCGGTCGAACTCAACAGCATCGATGCGTTCTTCGCCGGGTTGCAGCCGAAGCACCCCGACTATGCCGTGCTGCGCGAGGCCTATGCGAACGAGGCCGACCCGAAGCGGCGCGAGACGATCGCCCGCAACATGGAACGCTGGCGCTGGATGCCGCAATCGCCGGGAGAGGACTATGTGCTGGTGAATGCGGCGGCTTTCCAGGCCGAGCTGTGGCGCGAAAACCGGCATGTCGGCACCTGGAAAGTCATCGTCGGCAAGCGCTCGACTCCGACGCCCGTCTTTTCCGCTGCCATCACCGGGGTGATCCTCAATCCGTGGTGGACGGTGCCGGCCAGCATCGTCCGGGAAATGCGCGGCAGGTTCCCGGCCAGCAAGGGCTACGTCCGGAGCGGCGGCCAGATCCGCCAGAAGCCCGGCCCGAACAATGCGCTGGGCGAGATGAAGCTCGACATGCCCAATCCCTACACGGTCTATATGCACGACACGCCTGCGAAGCAGCTGTTCGAACGCGACGAACGCGCCTTCAGCCACGGCTGCATCCGCGTCGGCGACGCGCTGGGGCTCGCCACAACGTTGCTGGAAAGATTGAAGACCCGCGAGGAAGTCGATGCAATCGTCGCGACGCGCAGGACGACGACTATCGAGCTGCAAAGACGCCTGCCGGTCTACATCGCCTATTTCACCGCCGGCACCGACGACGAAGGCGCCTTGACGTTCTATTCCGACATCTACGGCCGGGATGGCCGGGTGGGCCACGCCGCCGATCCGGACCGGGCCTGCGGGGTATAGCATTCCCGCCCAGGATCGGATGACCGCCTAACCCTGCATCGATCCCGTTTCGACGAAGCGCTGGTGCCAGCTCAGTGCCTCGCTCAGCAGCGAGGGCGAGTGCTTGCCGTAGGAGGAATGCAGCGCGCGGTCGAAATAGTCCTGGAGTGCGGGGCGATAGTCCGGGTGGGCGCAACGGTCGATGATCAGCCTCGCGCGCTGCCGGGGCGAATGGCCGCGCAGGTCTGCAAGGCCCTGCTCGGTGACGATCACCTGCACGTCCTGGTCGATATGGTCGACATGGCTGACTTGCGGCACGATCGTGGATATCGCCCCACCCTTGGCCGTCGACGGGCTCATGAAAATCGAGATCCAAGCGTTGCGCGCGAAATCGCCCGAACCGCCGATCCCGTTCTGGATGCGCGATCCCATGATGTGGGTGGAATTGACGTTACCGTAGATGTCGGCCTCGATCATGCCGTTCATCGCGATGCAGCCCAGCCGCCGGATCAGTTCCGGATGGTTGCTGATCTGCTCGGGCCGCAGGATGATGCGATCGCGATAGCGTTCGATATCCTGGTTCAGCCGGTGGGCGTATGACGGGCTCAGCGAAACGGCGGTGGAGGAAGCGACGCGCAGCTTGCCGCTGTCCAGCAGGTCCAGCATCCCGTCCTGCAGCACTTCGGTGAACGCAGTCATGTTCTCGAAGGGGCAGTCGATCAGGCCGGTCAGCACGGCATTGGCGATATTGCCGACGCCTGACTGGATCGGCAGCAGCGAAGCCGGCAGCCGCCCCTGCTTCACCTCGTTGCCGAGGAAGTCGAGCAGGTGCCCGGCAATGGCACGGGCCTTGTCGTCGGGCTTTTTGAATTCCTGGTTGCGGTCCGGCGCGTCGGTCTCGACCACGGCGACGATCTTGGCGGGGTCGCAATGGAAAGTGGTCGAGCCGATCCGGTCGTCGGCCTTGACCAGCGGGATCGGCTGACGGTGCGGCGGCAGGACATTGCAGCAATAGATGTCGTGCATGCCTTCCAGGCCGCGGTTCTGCCAACTGTTGACTTCGACGATCACCTGCTTCGCCAGATCCAGCCAGGTCTGGTTGTTGCCGACCGAAGAAGACGGCACCAGCAGGCCGTCCTCGCGAATGGCGGTGACCTCGATCAGCGCGGTGTCGAGGGGGCCGAGGAAACCCTCGACCGCCATCGGCGCGACTTCGCTCAGGTGGATGTCGAAATATTCCATCTCCCCGTTGTTGATCAGCTCGCGCGCGACGGGGTCGGAATTGTAGGGCAGGCGGAATTCGATGCCCTTGGCACGGGCCAGCGCACCATCGAGTTCGGGTCCGGTGGAAGCGCCGGTCCACACCTTTATCGTGAAGGGATCGCCGGCAGCATGGGCCGCCTCAATCCGTTCGGCCAGCGCCGGCGGCACCGCCTTGGGATAGCCCGCGCCGGTAAAGCCGCTCATGCCCACCGTGGAACCCGGCTCGATCAGTGCGGCTGCGTCCCCGGCGCTCATTACTTTCGCGCGCAGCGCGGGATCTTCGATACGTCTGTTGGCCAAGAATGTCTGCTCCCCGGGCGATCCTGCCCTGCTGCTGCTCGCCGAAAAGGCCTTGCGATGCCGCAATGCGGCCTCGGCGAATCGCCGTCATTGTACTACTCCGCCCGCAGGCGCCTGCACGCAAGTCACGGGCGCCTTGAATCTGCAACCCACACCGCTCAGATTAGCCGCACCGTATGACGGATCGATTGCCCCCCTGCTCTCCCGAGGGACTTACCCAGGCCGAGGCGGCCAGGCGCCTGCAAGCCGAGGGTCCGAACGAGTTGCCGGGCGGCGGACGGCGCTCCATCCTCGCCATCGTCGTCGATGTCTTGCGCGAGCCGATGCTGCTGCTGCTGCTCGCAGCCGGCGGGATCTACCTGTTGCTGGGCGACATCCACGATGCGCTCATCCTGCTCGCTTTTGCCGGCCTTACCGTGCTTATCGCGATCGTCCAGGAAACCCGGACGGAACGCGCGATCGACGCGTTGCGCGACCTTTCGATGCCTCACGCGACGGTCATCCGCGACGGCGAGCGCCGGCAGATCCCGTCGCGCGAGCTGGTGCGCGGAGATCTGATGGCGGTCAGCGAGGGAAGCCGGATCGCCGCCGACGGATGGGTCGTCCAGGCGGATGGCCTGCAGGCAGACGAAGCCATCCTCACCGGGGAATCGGTTGCGGTCTCGAAACAGGCCGTCGATGGCGAACCGCAGGAAGAACCCCCAAGGCCGGGAGGCGACGACCTGCCCTATGCATGGTCCGGCACGCTGACGGTGCGGGGCACTGGCCTAGTGCGCGTCGCGGCGACCGGGCCGCACACCCAGATGGGGCAGATCGGCCAGTCGCTCGCCACGCTAGAATCGGAAACCCCGCGTCTGCTTCTGCAAACGCGTTCGCTTGTCCGCTGGTTCGCCGCCTTCGGGATCGGCGTGAGCGCGCTTGCCGTCGTGCTGTACGGCCTCCTGCGGGGCGGCTGGCTGGAAGCGCTGCTCTCGGGCATCGCCCTCGCCATGTCGATGCTGCCCGAGGAACTCCCGGTCGTGCTCACCCTGTTCATGACCATGGGTGCCTTTCGCATGTCGCGCATCCGCGTGCTCGCCAGGCGCGGGACCGCGATCGAAACGCTGGGCGCGGCGACCGTACTTTGCACCGACAAGACCGGCACGCTCACCCAGAACCGCATGGAAATCGCCGAGCTGCGCCGCCCCGACGGAAGGACGTTTCGTCCGGCGGATGGCAGGGGCTCCTTTCCGGAACCCTTCGCCGACCTCGCAGGCCTCGGCATCCTCGCCTGCCTCGAAGAGCCGTTCGATCCGATGGAGCAGGCGTTCCACGAGCTGGCGGAGCGGCATCCCCAGGCGGAACTGCGCAACCTCCAAGACGGCGGCTGGGCCCTGCAGCGGCAATATGCACTGTCGTCGGACCTGCTGGCCATGTCCAACGTCTGGGCGCGCGACGGCACTAGCAGGCATGTCATCGCCGCCAAGGGCGCGCCGGAGGCAATCGCCGAGCTGTGCGGACTGGGCGCTGACGAGCGCGCGAGGATGGAAGCGGCCGTTTCCGAAATGGCGTCCGGCGGCCTGCGCGTGCTCGGTGTTGCCGAAGCCTGCTGGGACGAAGGCGACCTGCCGGAGACCCAGCGCCATTTCGATTTCGCCTTCCAGGGACTGGTCGGCCTTGCCGATCCGATCCGCGAGACCGTGCCCGACGCCGTGCGCCAGCTGCGCGAGGCCGGAATCAGGGTGGTGATGATCACCGGCGACTATCCGGCGACGGCACGCGCCATCGCCGAGCAGGCGGGGATCGACGGCGGCGCGGTGATGAGCGGCGAGGAGATCGCCGGGCTCGACGACGGCGAACTGGCGAGCCGCATCGGCGACGTCGCCATCTTCGCCAGGGTCATGCCCGACCAGAAGCTGCGTATCGTCCGCGCGCTCAAGGCGGCGGGGGAAGTGGTCGCCATGACCGGCGACGGAGTCAACGATTCCCCATCGCTCAAGGCCGCGCATATCGGCGTCGCCATGGGCCAGCGCGGCACCGACGTCGCACGCGAGGCTTCCGCGATCGTGCTGCTCGACGACGATTTCGGCGCCATCGTATCCGCCGTGCGGCTCGGCCGTCGGATCTACGACAATATCCGCAAGGCGACGGGTTTCATCTTCGCGGTGCATGTGCCGATCGGCGGGCTGGCTCTTGCGCCGCTGCTGACGGGCTGGCCGATCATCCTCGGGCCGGTGCATATCGCCCTGCTGGAAATGGTCATCGATCCGATCTGCTCGCTTTCCTTCGAAGCCGAACCGGAAGAGGAAGACATCATGCGCCGGTCGCCGCGCAAGCCGGAAAGTCCGCTGGTCTCGAAAAGCCTGCTTGGCTGGGCGGGCCTGCAGGGCGGTCTGGCGCTGGCGCTGCTGCTGGCGCTTGCGACCTGGGCCAATCTTTCGGAGATGGGCGAGGAAGCGGTGCGCACGACCTGCTTCGCGGGTCTCATCGTCGCGGTGGTGGCGCTGATCTTCGCCAACCGGTCCTTCAGCGTCTCCGCGTTCGATCACCGCAAGGGCCACAACATTGCGCTGATCGTCATCCTGGGGCTGGTCGCATTGATCTTCGGCCTTGTATTCCTGTCACCGGCCGTTGCCGGCCTCCTGCATTTCGCGGTCCTCAAATTCGCGGGACTCGAAGCGGTGGCGCTCCTGGCCGTGTCGCTTATCGTCCTGCTGACGCTGTCCAAGCGGATATTTCGCCGCAAGCTTGCCCGCTGATCGACGCGCGTTCGTGACGCATATCAATGCCGAAACTGTTTCAGTTCGGCTGAACAGCTCCTAAACATGCGGCTCGCGAACGAGGATTGCTGAAACCATGCCGAAGATCCGGCGAATTCCGATAGATACCCACCCGGAGAACACGGCCTTCCTCCTGCGCGAGGGAAACGGCTATTCCCCCGAGCAGTTCCAGGCGCTCAAGAAGATCCGGATCACTGGCCGCTGCAGCGAGATCCTGGCGACGCTGGCTCTGGTGGACGACGGCAACATCCTCAAGCCCGGCGAAATCGGTCTCGGCGAGCAGGCATTCCGCCGCCTGGGGCAGGAGGAAGGCGAAGAGGTCGAGATTGCGCAGGCACGACCGCCGGCCAGCCTGGAATATGTCCGCCGCAAGATCGACGGCGACACCCTGGGCGACAGTGAGATATCCGCGATCATCCGGGACATTTCCCGGCACCTCTATTCGCCGATGGAGATCGGGGCGTTCCTGGTGGCCTGCGCCGGATTCATGAGCACGCCGGAAACGCTGGCGATGACCCGCGCGATGGTCGATGTCGGCAGCCGGCTGAAATGGGATTCGCCGCTCGTTGTCGACAAGCACTGCATCGGCGGCATCCCCGGCAACCGCACGTCGATGATCGTGGTGCCGATCGTCGCCGCGCACGGCCTCCTGATCCCCAAGACCTCCTCCCGCGCGATCACCTCGCCCTCGGGAACCGCCGACACGATGGAAGTGCTGGCCAATGTCGATCTCACCGGCGAGGAAATGTCGACAATCGTCGCGCAGGAAAGGGCGGTCCTTGCCTGGGGCGGCCGCGTGAACCTGTCGCCGGCAGACGATGTGCTCATCTCGGTCGAAAGGCCGCTCAGGATCGACACCTACGAACAGATGGTCGCCTCGATCCTCTCGAAGAAGGCCGCTGCCGGCTCCACTCATCTGGTGATCGACATTCCGGTCGGCCCCACCGCCAAGGTCCGCTCGCAGTCCGATGCCGTGCGGTTGCGCAAGCTGTTCGAATATGTCGCGCGGCATATGAACATCGTCACCGACGTCGTGATCACCGATGGCTCGCAGCCCGTGGGGCGCGGCATCGGGCCGGTGCTGGAAGCGCGCGACGTGATGGCGGTTCTGCGCAACGAAGCAGATGCGCCCGAAGACCTGCGCGACCACGCGCTGCTGCTCGCAGGGCGCGTGCTCGATTTCGATCCCGCGCTCGAAGGCGGCAGGGGCTATGCCCGCGCGCTGGAAATGCTGGCATCGGGCGCCGCGCTCGAGGCGATGGAGCGCCTGATCGAGGCGCAGGGCCGGCAGACCGCCAACCTGCAACCTGGAAGCCACCAGTTTGAGGTCCAGGCACAGCGCAAGGGCGCCGTTCGCGCCATCGATTGCCATCAGATCGCCCGAATCGCCCGGCTGGCCGGCGCGCCGATGGACAAGGGCGCAGGCATCGACCTCGTCCGCAAGATCGGCGAGCAGGTCCGCAGGGGCGACACGCTCTACCGGATCTACGCCAATACGCAGACCGGTCTGGGCTTCGCCCGCGAACTGGCCGAAGAAGACTCCGGCTACGAGCTGCAGGCATGACGGCAGCGGTCATCGGATTTCCCGAGTGCCGCGATCCCGCCAGCCGGCTCGCCCGGGAATTGGGCATTCCCTTCTCCGAAGCCGAGGTGCGCAATTTCCCGGACGGGGAAAGCCTGGTCCGCGTTACTCCGTGCACCGGCACCGCGCTGCTCTACCGCTCGCTGGACAATCCCAACGCCAAGCTTGTCGAACTGCTGCTGGCCGCGGAGGCCCTGCGCGAAAACGGTGCGCAGCGGGTGGTGCTGGTCGCGCCCTACCTCGCCTACATGCGCCAGGACATCGCTTTCCACCCGGGCGAGGCGGTGAGCCAGAAAGTGATCGGCCAGTTGATCGCGGAGCGCTTCGACGGCCTCGTGACCATCGACCCGCACCTCCATCGCATAGCCCGGCTCGGCGAGGCGGTGCCCGGCATTCCCGCCCTCGCCCTTTCCGCCGCCCCGGTCCTCGCCGCGGCGCTGGATCGCGACAGGCGCCCGCTGCTGGTGGGACCCGACGGCGAATCCCACCAATGGGTCGACGCTATTGCCGGGCCGCTCGGCCTCGACATCTTGCTGGGCGAGAAGCAGCGGCACGGAGACCGTGACGTGGATATCGCGATCGCCGGCATCGAACGGGCGGCGGGGCGCAACGTGGTGCTGGTCGACGATGTCATTTCCAGCGGCGAAACGCTGATCGCCGCGGCCGGGCTGCTGTTCGATGCCGGTGCGTCGGCCGTGGAAGCGCTGGCGACCCATTGCCTCGCCGACGCGGCAAGCCTCGCCCGGATCGAAGCGGCCGGGATCGCTCCGGTGCGCTCGACCGAAACCGTTGCGGGGCCGACCGCCTCCCTTCCGGTCGCCGCCCTGATTGCGGAGGCCGTTCGCGGCGAAGGCTGGGCCCAGCCGGAAGCACCAGCGTGACCGAGCACGCCGCCCCCTCGCCCGGCAGCGGGCCGGAACGGGCGGCCTTCCGCGGGCAGGACCTGCGCAAGATCTACCAGACGGGCGAAACCGAAGTGCATGCCCTGCGCGGTGTCGACCTGCACATACCCGAAGGCGAGATCCTCGTCCTGCTCGGCCCGTCGGGCAGCGGCAAGTCGACCCTGCTCAACATCATCGGCGCACTCGACCGGCCGACATCGGGCACGCTGTACTATCATGACACCGAGCTGACCGCGCTCGACGACACCGAACTCACCCGCTTTCGCCGCGCCAACGTCGGTTTCATCTTCCAGTTCTACAATCTCATCCCCAGCCTGACCGCGGAAGAGAACGTGCGGCTGGTGACCGATATCGCCGACCACCCGATGGAGCCGGCCGCGGCGCTCGAGCTGGTCGGCCTTGCCGAGCGGCGCGACCACTATCCCGCCCAGCTTTCCGGCGGCGAGCAGCAGCGCGTCGCCGTCGCCCGCGCCATCGCCAAGCAGCCGGGCGTGCTGCTCTGCGACGAGCCGACCGGCGCGCTCGACAGCACCACCGGCGTGCGCGTGCTGGAAACGCTGGGGCAGGCCAACCGCGAGCTCGGCACCACGGTCGTCATCATCACCCACAACGCCGGGATCGCGGCGATGGCGCACCGGGTGTTCCACTTCCTCGACGGGCAGATCGCCCGCACGGTCGTCAACGAAAATCCGATCGATCCCGCGGAGATCAGCTGGTGAACGCGCTGGACCTCAAGCTGATGCGCGACCTGTGGCGCATGCGCGGACAGGCCCTTGCTATCGCCCTGGTGCTGGCGGCGGCGACCGCGACCTTCGTGCTGTCGATGGGCGTCCACCGCTCGCTGACCGAAACCCGCGACGCCTATTATGCGCGCAACCACTTCGCCGACGTCTTCGCCAGCATGACCCGGGCGCCGCGCGCCATCATCGATCGCATTGCCGCTGTCCCCGGCGTGAGCCGGGCGGAAGGCACGATCCAGCAATATGCGACGCTCGATTTCCCCGATCGCAACGTGCCGGTGCGCGCGCTGATCAATTCGGTCGACGAATTCGGACGCGACCGGCTCAACCAGGTAACCTTGCGCGAGGGCAGCATGCCTCGTCCCGGCGAGGCCGAGGAGATCGTGATCGACGAAGCCTTCGCCAATGCCAATGAGCTGGGCCCGGGCGACACGATCGAAGCGCTGATCTACGGAACGCGGCAGCAGCTGAGAATCGTCGGCGTCGGCCTTGCGCCGAACTACATCTACGCGCTGGCGCCGGGCGAGCTGGTTCCCGACAACAACCGTTTCGGCATTTTCTGGATGGGCGAGAAGGCGCTGGAAGCGGCGACCGACCGGACCGAGGCGATCAACCACCTGTCGCTGACTCTGGACGCGGGCGCTTCCGAGGCCGACGTGATCCGCCGCGTCGACACCATCCTTGCGCCTTATGGCGGCAGCGGCGCCTTCGGCCGCGAGGACCATTTCTCCAACGCCTTCCTCGAAAATGAGCTGATGCAGCTCGATGCGATGACGCAGGTGATTCCCCCGGTGTTCCTGCTGGTTTCCACCTTCCTCGTCTACATCGTCCTCAGCCGGATGATCCGCACCGAGCGCACCCAGATCGGGCTGGTCAAGGCGTTCGGCTATTCCAACTGGTCGGTCGGCTGGCACTATCTGAAATTCGCCCTGGTGATTGCCGTGCTGGCCACCGCGCTGGGTTCGGCAGCGGGGATCTGGATGGGCCGGGCGATGACCGGCCTCTATGCCGAATACTACCGCTTCCCCTTTCTCTATTTCCGGATTTCGCCCGCCGTGTTCCTCGGTGCCGCCGCCCTTTCGGTTGGAGCGGCATCGCTCGGCGCGCTGGGCGGGATGCAGTCGGCCGTGCGGCTGACTCCCGCAGTCGCCATGTCCCCGCCGCCGCCGCCGGTCTATCGGGCCGGGTTCGTCGAACGCTTCGGGCAGGCGGCCGGCTTTTCCGCCATCGGCCACATGATCGTGCGCCACATCGCCCGCTGGCCCGGACGCTCCGCCATCACCGTGCTCGGCGTCGCCCTGTCGATGGCGCTGCTGTTCGCGACGATGCAGTTCCTGGATTCCACCCGGACGATGCTCGATTCCTATTTCTTCCGCGCCCAGCGGCAGGACATGTCCGTGTCCTTCATCGAGGCGCGCAACAAGGATGTTCTGTTCGAACTGTCCCAGATTCCGGGCGTACTGAGGGTGGAACCGACCCGGGCGGTCGCGGTGAAGATCAGCCACGGCAACAAGACCGAGCGCAGTGCGATCGAAAGCGCGATGACGGGTTCGCAGCTCAGCGCGCGGATCGACAGCGACGGCAGCGAGATCGACCTGCCGAGCGCCGGACTGATGCTGAGCCGCCAGCTTGCCGACAAGCTGGATGTGAGGGCCGGCGACAAGGTCAGCGTGGAAATGCTGGGCGGGCGCCGCACCAAGACGATGATGCCGGTCGCCCGGATTGTCGACGAGTTCATCGGCGACCGCGCCTATGCCGCCGATACCACGCTCGAAACGATCGCCCGGGACGCAGCGCCGGTCGGCGCCGCGCTGCTGCGTATCGATCCCGCCGCGCGCGACAGGATACTGACCGAGCTCAAGGACATGCCGATCGTGCTCGGCGTAACCGAACGCGACGCATCCATGCAGAAGTTCGAGGAAGTCATCAACGACAACATCTTCACCATGCTGTTCTTCTATATCTCCTTCGCTTCGGCGATCGCGGTCGGCGTCGTCTACAACAGCGCGCGAATTCTTTTTTCGGAACGGGTCCATGAACTCGCAACCTTGCGCGTGCTCGGCTACCATCGCTCCGAAGTGGGCGTGGTGCTGCTCGGCGAGCTGGCCCTGCTGGTCGTCTTGTCGGTGCCATTCGGCTGCTTCATCGGCTATTGGATGGCGCAATTGATGACTGCGATGTTCTCCTCCGACCTGTTCCGCCTGCCTTTCGCGCCATCTCGCGCCAGCTACGGCTGGTCGGCGGTCGTGGTGCTGATCGCCGCAATGCTCACCGCGCTTGTTGTCGCCCGCCGCGTGCTGGGGCTCGACATGGTGCGGGTGCTGAAAGCGCGCGAATGAACTTCGAGCTTCTCAAACGCTGGCGCTGGGCGATCCTGGTTGGCGCCCTGCTGTTCCTGGGCCTTGCCTTCGCCTTCTGGCCGGAAGCCGTGCCGGTCGATACCGGCAAGGTGACGCGGGGCGCCATGTCGGTCGGCGTCACCGACGACGGCGTGACACGGGCCGAGGAATATTACGTCGTCTCCGCCCCGGTCACCGGATACCTCGAACGCATCGAGCTGGAAGCCGGCGACAAGGTATCCCGCGGCGTGCTGATCACCCGCATGACCGGCAGGCCCGCCACCCCGCTCGACAAGCGCACGCGCGAAGAACTGCGCGGCTCGCTGGCGGCGGCGCGCGCCGCCGAGGCAGGGGCCGCATCGTCGCTCGCGCAGGCACGGCGAGACCTTGCCCGCGCCGAGGAACTCGCCAAGCGCGGGTTCCTGCCGCGTGCGCAGCTCGAGGAGGCGCGCACCCGCGTTTCGACGGGGCAGGCTTCGCTGGCGCAGGCGCGCGGACAGGCGCGAAGCGCCCAGGCGATGCTGGCCGAGACCGGCGCGGCAACTTCGGGGGCGCCTGTGCCGGTGCGCGCGCCGGCGAGCGGCTCCGTGATGAGCGTCATCAACGAGAGCGAAGGCGTGATTCCCGAAGGCACCCCGCTGATGACGATCGGCGATCCGCACAGGATCGAGGTCGTCGTCGACCTGCTCTCGCGCGAGGCGGTGCGGGTGAAGCCGGGCGACCGCGTCGAGATCACCGAATGGGGCGGGCCCGATCCGCTGATCGGCAGGGTCGAGCGGATCGAGCCGTTCGGCAAGCTCAAGATCTCGGCGCTCGGCATCGAGGAACAGCGCGTCAACGTGATCATCGGCTTCGGAGAAAATGCAGCGCAACATGCCGCGCGTCTCGGCCACGGCTACCAGATCGACGCCACGATCATCCTGTGGAGCAAGAAGGACGCGCTGCGCGTGCCGATCGGCGCATTGTACCGCGGCGGCGACGGTGGCTGGCGCGTCTTCGTCGACGACGGTGGCCGCGCCGAGGAGCGCGCGGTCAAGGTCGGTCATATCAACGACGAGTATGGCGAGGTGCTCGGCGGGCTGGCCGAGGACGACACGGTGGTGGTCAACCCCGGCAACGCCCTTGAGGACGGAAACCGCATCAGCCCGCGCTAGGCCCTGAGTTCACGATTGTTGCGTTCGCGCGCGGGAAGACCCGCGCCGGGCAAGCCGTTCAGCGATCGGCGTTGGCAGGACAATCGCTGTTGCAGGTGCGGCAGTGCGGCGGCGAATCGAACCGCCTGATCGTCGGCGGCACGCAGCCCGCGGTGAGTGCCGGAGCTCCTGCCGGCAGCAACGGGGCAGGCGCGGGGGCTTGCAGCCGGTTCGCCAGCTTTGCCAGGCAATCGAAAGTGAAGGACTGGTGGAACACGACGCCGTGCGCCGGCCATCTGCGCCAGCAGACCGTAGCGAACTTTTCGGGAAAGCCGGGCGCATCGATCTGGATCCGCTGTCCTATCGGCAAGGACATATCCAGATCGATGCGCGCGCCCTGGCGGGACATGTCCCTCATCACCGCCTGGTAAGGCCGTTCCCCCACCAGCACGGTCACGGGACAGTCAAAACGCAGGCGCACCGGCCGTTTGCGGAACACGCCCCCCTCGTTGATGAAGTCCCGGACGTCGATTTCGTCGGCGAAGCGAAGACCGACTTCTCCGTCCCGTTCCCAGACCCGCTCCAGCGAATGCCGGTCGCCGGTCGCGAGTTCCAGCGTCAGCTGGTCTTCGTGGGGAAGCGCATGAAACAGGCGCAGGCGCACGCCGCCGTGAGATACGTCCCGCACCACGCAGAGATATTCCCCGCCGTTGCAGATCAACTTGGCGCTCCGGATCATCAAAGCAATTCGATCGGCATCGCGCCGATCAGTATCGAATGAATTCTTCGACCCCGGACCCGAACCAATCATTCCATCACGCAACATAAGATGCGCCTCCCGGTTAGCAATGATCAATATTTAGGTCTTCAGGGGAATTATTATATTCGACAAAGTTTTATGACAAGTAAACGGAATATGAACAAAGTCCCTAGGGGATATTCCCTAGGAAAGGTTGCATTTGCGTGTATCGGGTTGCGCAATCGAAACGATGCAAGGCCAGCCCCCTCCGGGGAGGGCATCGTCAAGTACCCGCGCCGATGCTGCCTTAACGCTTCCCGCCCATTACCCCTTCGGGAACGGGGACCAGCCCGTAAGGCGCCTCTTCCTTCGCCCAGATCTCCTTGCGCTCGCGGCGCGTTGCGGCGACGCGGTCCCAGTAGGCGTCGGTCTTGGCGCGATAATGGGTGTCGTAATCGGGCGAGTTGCGGATTTCGAGGAACTCGACGCCTTCTTCCAGCGGCGTCACCGAATAGGGCGCGCCGGCCGGGATCAGCACCCCGTCGCCCTTGCCGAGCACTTCGGTGCCGACTTTCATCGATCCGGCGATCACGAGGTAATAGCAGTCCGCATCGTGGCTGTGGATCGGCAGCGGGTAGCCGCTCTTGAACCACACGTAGGAGACATGGATCGTCGGCGAGCTGAACATGGTGAGCGCGGTCGCCCCGCCGGTGTCGGACTGCTCGCGCATCTGCTGCATGCCGCGGATGATCGCCGGATGCAGCTCGAATCCGGGATCGCCGGCGGACCGCTGCTGCTTCGGCATGTGCGGCGCGGCGTCGCCGGCGCGGGTGATGACATAGCCCTTGCCGCCGTTCTCCTCGCGGATCAGTTCGGCGTTCTCGGTTTCGAGCGACATTGCAGATCTCCTCAGTTGAGCCCGTAGAACCGGCGTGCGTTATCGTGAACGATTGGCCGCATGTCCTCTTCGGGAACGCCTGCGAACTGCCAGTCCATCACCTTCCTGGATTCCGGCCAGGTGGTTTCGGAATGCGGGTAGTCGGTCGACCACATCATGTTGCGACCGCCCGGCAGGTGGCGGTTACCGATGCCCACCGGATCGCGGATGAACGAAGTATATATGTTGCGGTCGAAATACTCGCTGGGCTTCAGTTCCAGTTCGAGCTGAAGCCAGTGGCGCTGGTTGTCGTAGATGTTGTCCATGTATTCGGCGACGAAGGCGACCCAGCCCGAGCCGCTCTCGATCGCGCCGAAGCGCAGCTCCGGAAAGCGGTCGAACACCCCGCCGAAGACCATGATGGCGATCGGTTCCGCCATGCACAGCTTGCTCATCACCATGTTGGGCAGGAACTTGAACTGGCCGGGGCGGGCCATGCGCGCGCCGAGATGGATGGTCACCGCCATGTCGTTGTCGACGCAGACCTTCCAGAAGGGATCGAACTCCGCATCGTCGTATTGCCGGGGCCCGTCGGGATCGCCGGTCAGCGCCAGCACCTGCGCGCCGAAGCCGCCCGTTGTGATCGCGCCGGACTGCGGGAAAGCCGGGATGTTGATCGCCTTGAGCCCCCGCTTCGCGGCGTCCTTGACCATCGCGATCGACTGGTCGACATCCTGCATCGGCAGATAGGCGGCGCCGACCAGCCGCTTCGGGTCATAGCTGCAGAAGTCCGCCAGCCAGTGGTTGTAGGCATCGAAGCTGGCGAGATAGAGCTCGTTGTCTGCAGTGCCGAGCGGCCCGCCGCCATACATCACCGCAGTGGTCACGCCGTCACGGTCCATGTCTTCCAGCCGCGAGGCCGGTTCCCAGTTGCCGGACCGCAGCAGTTCCATCTTGCCGACAGGGCGGAAGTTCTTGCCCTGGCCCGATACCGCGGACAGCAGGTTGATCGGCTTGCGGTTGCCTTCGAACTCCATCCAGTCGTTCTTGTCGTCCGGCCCGCCGGGCACGAACTTCGGCCCCCGTCCCGCGAGCTGCTTCGGCAGGTAGTCGTCCCAGAACGTCGGCGCCGGGTTCACATGCGCATCGGCGTCGACCAGTTGCAATGCTTGCGTCATCGCGGCGTTCTTCTCCCGTTGTCTTTGGCCCGATCTTCGCGGTTATCCTGGCCAGAGTTCAAGCCCAACCTAGCCGTTCTGGCGTCCCGGCGAAAACGATTGGACGCAAAAATGTCGAAAATCCGGCGCGATCAGCCTAGCAAACGGGAAAAATCGGGAGAGTCTCTAATCGTGGAATACGATCTCATCGTGCGTGGCGGCTATGTCGTCGATGGCACCGGCCTGCCGCGGCGGCGCATCGATGTCGGCATCAAGGACGGAAAGATCGCCAGGCTGGCGCGCCTCGACGGGGCGACCGCCCGCGAGGAGATCGATGCCGGCGGCATGATCGTGGCGCCGGGCATCGTCGACGCGCACACGCATTACGACCCGCAGATCACCTTCGATCCCTACGCCACCATGTCCTGCTTTCACGGCGTCACCACCGTACTCGCGGGCAACTGCGGCTTTTCCGCCGCGCCGGTGAAACGCCAGGACCTCGATTTCCTCAAGGGCATCTTCGCCCGGGTCGAGGACATGGACCCGATCGCGCTGAACGGCGTGGGCTGGGACCGGTTCGAGACCTTCCAGGAGTTCATGGACTCGCTCAAGGGCAATCTCGGCATCAATTTCGCCTGCTATGTCGGCCATTCCAACATCCGCCGCTGGGTGATGGGCGAAGCCGCCAGCGAGCGCGCCGCGACCGGGGAAGAACTTGCCGAAATGAAGCGGATGGTGGGCGAGGCGATGCAGGCCGGCGCCGCCGGCTTCTCGACCTCGCTTTCGCCGACTCACAACGACCTCGAAGACCGCCCCGTCCCTTCGCGCTTCGCCGATGCGGAGGAAGTGCTGGCGCTGGCCGAGGCGGCGGGCAGTACAGGATCGGGGTCGATCTGCTTCCTGCCGCTCGGCACCACTCGCGGGCTGACCGCCGAGGATCACGATTTCATCATCGAGATAGGCAAGCGCAGCGGACTTCCCGTCGTCATCCAGGGGCTCGGCGCGCGCAGCAAGGTCGACGTGCCCGGCGCCGGCTGGGACGACGCGGTGAAGTCTCTCGACAAGGCGCAGGAGGCAGGCGCGCCCTTCTATTCGATGCTGATCGCGCGACCGTTCGACCGGCAGGTCGCCTTCGACGAAACCAACCATCACTGGCGGGCGGTACCGACATGGCACGAGATGACCCGCCTGCCGATCGAGCAGCGACGCGCCCTGCTCAAGGACCCGAAAGCGCGCGAGGAAATGCGCTTCGCGGTCGAGAACCAGAACAAGGACCCCGCCAAGGGCACGACCCTGCCCGCGCCGCAATGGCCGGTGGTCTTCGTCGAAAGCTCGCCGACTCTGCCTCCCGAAAAGCACCGGGGCCTCAGCATCGCCCAACTTGCCGAGGAAGCCGGCGTCGCTCCGGGCGACTTTGCACTCGACCTCGCGCTCGCCGACGATTTCGAAACCAAGCTGCGCTGGCGGATGACCGGGCCCGACTGGGCCGAGGCGGTCGAGAAGTCGCAGGTCGATCCGCGCATCATCATCGGCACGTCGGACGGCGGCGCACATCTCGCCAAGGACGACCAGGCCGACTGGAGTTCCTATTTCCTCGGCACCTGGGTCCGCGAAAAGAAGATCTGGTCGTTGGAAGAAGGCGTGCGGCAGATCACCCAGATACCTGCCGCGCTGCTCGGCTTTTCCGACCGTGGCACGCTGAGAGTGGGCGGCTGGGCCGACATCATGATCTTCGACGAGGACGAGATCGGCCCGCTGCGCAAGGAATTCGTGCGCGACCTGCCGGGAGGGGTGGGGCGCTACAAGGCCTATGGCAAGGGCGTCCACGCCACCATCGTCAATGGCGAGCCGATCGTGCTTGAAGGCGAGTTGACCGGGCGCATGCCGGGAGTGATCGTGTCGCCGCAATAGGAAGCGCTTTGCGCAAAGGGAGAAGCACCATGGGCCAGCAAGCAATCGCCGCCGTGATCAACCTCTATGCGGTCGCCATCGATTCCCACAGCTGGGATCTGTTCGACGAAATCTTCGCGCCGGATGTCGAGCTCGACTACTGCCATGTGCTGCGCTGGTCCGACCTCGCCTCCTTCAAGCGCGACTTCGCCGAAATGCACGAACCCACCAGGGGTCACCAGCATTTCCTCGGCGTTCCGCAGATTGTGAGTGAAGGCGACCGCGCCTGGGCCCTGACATACGGACGGTTCAACCTGTTCCGCGAGAGCCCGGCGGCAGAGCCTTTCGACATGTCCGAAGGCGGAGCCTGGTACGACGACGAGCTTGCCCTCACCGACGCCGGCTGGCGCATAACCAGGCGCACGGCCCGTAACTTCTGGTGGCGCGGATCGCTGCCCGAGCAAGGCCCATATCCGATGGTCGTCGATTCCTTCCCCGAGCTGGCGCGCGCGGGCGAGATCGGCTTCATCAACGCGCTGCGCCGGCTCGGCGTTCCGGCAACGATCCGAGAGCCCGCCGAATGATGGAAGTCACACGCGCGACCGGCACGCTGGGCGCAGACGTGCGCGGGCTCGACCTGTCGCAGCCGCCCGACGATGAAGCCGTCCGCTCGATCCGCGCGGCGCTTGCCGAACATCTCGTGCTGTTCTTCCGCGACCAGCAACCGCTCGACGTGGAGCAGCACAAGGCGCTGGTCCGCCGTTTCGGCGAGCCGGAGGTCGCCCCATTCCAGCGCGATGCGTCGGACCCGGAACTCCTGCTGCTGGACCAGACCGATCCGCGCGGCAGCCAAGCGGCCAATTTCCACGCCGACAACACCTTCCGCCCGGCTCCACCGATGGGCGCGATCCTGCAGGCGCATATCGTGCCGGATGCCGGCGGCGACACCTGTTTCGCCTCGATGTATGCCGCCTGGGATGCGCTCTCACCGCGCATGCAGGCTTACATCGAAGGGCTCGAAGCCTGGCATTCGCTGGAACAGATGGCCGCCCGGCTCGCTTCGCACGGCCTCAAGACGAGCCTGAAGATGGACGAGTGGCCGCCGGTGAGGCACCCCGTCGTCGCCGTCCATCCCGACACCGGCCGCAAGCTGCTCAACGTCAATTACAACTGGACAACCCAGATTGCCGACCTGCCGGCGGCGGAAAGCCGCGCGATCCTCGCTTTCCTTTACGAGCACATCAAGAGCCCGGAATTCCAGGTGCGGCTGCGCTGGCAGCCGGGCGACATCGCCTTCTGGGACAATCGCGCCGTGCAGCATTACGCCGTGCCCGACTGGTCCGGCCGGCGCGTGATGCAGCGCATCGCCATTGCCGGAGAGGCAGCGCCGATCCCGGCCTGATCCATTCCTGCCCGCTTTGCGCTCGACAGGAGCGGGCCTGTGGGGCCATGGAAAGCCCATGACCCAGGATGACAAGAACCTAACCGATCGCCGATTCTACAAGGCCGAGCAGGAAGCCTCCTTCGCGGAAGCGCGGCCGCACGAAACGCCGCAGACCCGCCATCCGGCCTACCGGCTGGCGTTTCGCGACACCGATTTCCTGCTGCGCGAGGAACTACGGCCCGTGCGCTTCCAGCTCGAGCTGCTCAAGCCGGAGATGCTGCTCGACGAAGCCGGGATCGGCTCGACGCTGATCGTCTACGGTTCGGCGCGCATTCCCTCGCCCGAAGATGCACAGGCGCTGGTCGACGCGGCCGAAACGCCCGAGCGCAAGGCGGTTGCCGAACGGCTCGCCGCCAAGTCGAAATATTACGAGGAAGCCCGCAAGCTGGGGCGGATCGCCAGCGAATGCGCCCCCGTCGAGAACGGAAAACGGCAGTTCGTCGTGTGCTCGGGCGGCGGGCCCTCGATCATGGAAGCGGCAAACCGGGGCGCGGCCGAAGTCGGCGCGGAAACGATTGGGCTCAACATCGTGCTACCCCACGAACAGGCGCCCAACCCCTATGTCACGCCGCGCCTGTCCTTCCAGTTCCACTATTTCGCGCTCAGGAAGATGCATTTCCTGCTGCGCGCACGCGCGCTGGCGGCGTTTCCCGGCGGTTTCGGGACGCTCGACGAATTCCTCGAAACGCTGGTGCTGATCCAGACCGGCAAGATGAAACCGATCCCGATCCTGCTGTTCGGCAAGGAATTCTGGGACCGGATCATCAATTTCGACGCCATGGCCGAGGAAGGGGTGATCAATGCCGCCGACACCGGGCTGTTCCACTGGGTGGAGACGGCCGAGGAAGGCTGGCAGAAGATCGTCGAATTCTACGACCTCGGCTGCGAATAGGCCGCTCAGCCGGGCCGCACCGCCTGATGGCCCATCGGCCCGTGGCCCTTGCCGAAGCCGGGAGCCGCTGCAAGCGCGGCACGCACGAAGCTGCGGCCCCGCGCGATCGCTTCCTCCAGATCGAGACCCATCCCGAGGCACGTCGCGATGGCACTCGACAGGGTGCAGCCGGTGCCGTGGTTGTGGCGGGTCTCGATACGCCGGCCTTCCCAGCGCGCGACCTCGCCTTCGCGGGTCACCAGCCGGTCGACGAGCATGTCGCCCTGCTCATGCCCGCCCTTCACCAGCACGGCTGGGCTGCGTTCCAGCACTGACTCCAGCCCGCCGAGCGCGGCCAGCTCGGGCAGGTTGGGCGTGGTGAGCATAGCCATGGCCATCAGCCGCTCGAAAACGGCGATCGTCGCTTCGTCGGCGAGCGGCGCACCGCTTGTCGCCACCATCACCGGGTCGAAGACGACCGGCACGTCCAGCTGCTCCAGCCGCTGCGCAGCGACCCGCGCGATGTCCGGCGAGCCGAGCATCCCGATCTTCACCGCATCCACCCCGATATCGCCGAAACAGGCATCGATCTGCGCGGCGACCATCTCCGGCGACAACACCTGCAAGTCGCGAACCCCGGTGGTGTCCTGCGCCGTCACCGCGGTGATCGCGGTCATGGCATAGCCGCCCAGCATGGTGATCGTCTTGATGTCCGCCTGGATGCCGGCACCGCCCGAGGAATCGGAGCCGGCGATGGACAGGATGCGAGGCGGGGCGGTCATGCGGTGGGCTTAGGCCCGTCTGCCCGTTCGTGTCGAGAGAGCGTCAGCCCGCCACCTGCTCCACCGCCGCACAGATAGAGGCGACTGCGGCTTCCACCTCGCCGGCGTCGTCGCCTTCGGCCATCACCCGGATGACCGGCTCGGTACCGGACGGCCGGATCACCAGACGTCCCTTGCCGTCGAGCGAGGCCTGGGCGTCGGCGATGGCTTCCTTCACCGTGACGTGCTCCAGCGGCTTGCCACCGGAAAAGCGCACGTTCCTCAGAAGCTGCGGCACCGGATCGAACAGGTGGAGAAGCTCGCTCGCCCGCTTGCCCGATTCCACCAGAGCGGCGAGCACCTGCAGCGCGGCAATCGTGCCGTCCCCGGTGGTCGCATGATCGAGCAGGATCATGTGGCCGGATTGCTCTCCCCCCACATTGTAGCCCTGCCTGCGCATCCTTTCGAGCACATGCCGGTCTCCCACCTGGGTGCGCACCAGATCGAGCCCCCGGGCATCAAGGAAGCGTTCGAGACCGAGATTCGACATCACCGTGGCGACCACGCCGCCGCCTGTCAGCCGTCCCTGCCGGGCCCATTCGCTGCCGATCAGGGCCATGATCTGGTCGCCGTCGACCGTCTGACCCTTTTCGTCGACCACGATCAGCCGGTCAGCGTCGCCGTCCAGCGCGATGCCGATGTCGGCGCCGGAGGAAACGACTGTCTCCTTCACCAGATTGAGGTGGGTCGAACCGCAGCCGTCGTTGATATTGAGGCCGTTGGGCGAAACGCCGACCGCCACGATCTCCGCGCCCAGTTCCCAGAACGCCGAAGGCGCCACCTGGTAAGCCGCGCCGTTGGCGCAATCGACCGCGATCTTGAGCCCGTCGAGCCGGATATTGTCCGGCAGCGAAGCCTTGACCGCGTGGATATAGCGCCCGCGCGCATCCTCGATCCGGCGCGCCCGGCCGATGTCCGGAGAGTCCGCCAGCGGAAGCTCGCTTTCCAGCATCACCTCGATTGCCATCTCGTCCTCGTCGGACAGCTTGAACCCGTCGGGTCCGAACAGCTTGATGCCGTTGTCCTCGTAGGGATTGTGGCTGGCGGAGATCATCACGCCGACATCGGCACGCATCTCGCGGGTGAGCAGGGCGACCGCGGGCGTCGGCATCGGCCCCAGCAGGATCACATCCATGCCCACGCTGGTGAATCCGGCGACCATCGCGTTTTCGAGCATGTAGCCCGAAAGCCTGGTGTCCTTGCCGATCACGACGCGATGCCGGTGGTCGCCGCGCATGAAGCGCCGCCCGGCCGCCTGTCCGACTTTCATGGCCACTTGCGCCGTCATCACGCCGGCATTGGTGCGCCCGCGAATCCCGTCGGTACCGAAATATTGCCTGGTCATCTCTCGCCCGTACCAGCAAATCCCTGAAAAATTGCTATGTCGCCAAGCGCCGCTAATGTCACGTCCGCAAGGCCGATTAGCAGGGGAAGGGCATGACGGAACAGACCGGCGCAGGCTCGCTTCCCGAGATCCGCGTGCCGACCGCACTGACCTTCGCTGGTCTGGCGGCAGGTCTTGCGCTCGGAATTGCGCTGAAAGGCACATCCGCCCTCGATCCCCTCCTTGCCGTCGCCGAACCGCTTGGCGCCCTGTGGCTGCGCGCGCTCAAGATGACCATCCTGCCGCTGGTCGTCGGCCTGCTGTTCACCGGCATAATCCAGACTGCAGCAGCAGCCCGAGCCGGCGCTACGGCGCGGCGCGCGCTGGGCCTGATCGTCGCCGTGCTGGCGGCTGGCGGCGTGCTGGCGGCCTTCGCCATGCCGCTTCTGCTGGACATCGTCCCGGTGCCGGAACGCGCGGCGCAGGCTTTGAGCGGCGGCGGCGCGGACGGGCCGCAGGACGTGCCGGGCGTGGCCGATTTCCTCGCTTCGCTGCTGCCCGCCAATATCGTCGAGGCATCGGCCGCGGACGCGATGCTGCCGGTGGTGATCTTCGTCGCCCTGTTCGCGCTCGCGGCCTGTCGCCTGCCCGAAGCGCCGCGGCGCCAGCTCGCGCTGTTCTTCGAGGCGCTGGCCGGCGCCATGATGGTGGTCATCGGCTGGGTGCTGATGCTGGCGCCGGTCGGCGTCTTCGCACTCGCCCTGGGGGTCGCCGCACAAAGCGGCATGGCGGCGATCGGCGCGCTGGCGCATTACATCGCGCTGGTCAGTTCGATCGGCCTGCTCATCCTGATCGCCGCCTATTTCCTGGCCGTTCTTGCCGCGCGGCAGCGGCCCGGCGCTTTCGCCCGCGCGGTCCTGCCTGCCCAGGCGGTGGCGATATCCACCCAGTCCTCGCTCGCCAGCCTGCCGGCCATGCTCGCCGCCTGCCGCAAGCTGGGCATCAGGGAAAGCAACGCCGAATTCGTGCTGCCGCTCGCGGTTGCGATCTTCCGCGCGACGAGCCCGGCGATGAACCTTGCCGTGGTGATCTACGCCGCTGAGCTGACGGGCGTGCCGCTGTCGCCCGGCGTTCTTGCGGCCGGGGTCGGCGTTGCCGTGCTGCTTTCGCTGAGCACGGTGTCCCTCCCCGGCACGATCAGTTTCGTCGCGACAATCGGGCCGATCGCGCTGGCCATGGGCGTGCCGATCGAGCCGCTGGCCTTGCTGGTCGCGGTGGAGATGCTGCCCGACATCATGCGCACGCTCGCCAATGTGACGATGAATGTCGCGGTGACGGCGGCGGTGGACAGGAATGGCGGGGGAGGGTGACAAGCCGGAAAATTCCGGTTCGCCCGCTCATGCCTCGCCGGGCCGAGCCTCAGGCCTCCAGTTCGACGTCCCAGTAGAGCCAGTCTCGCCAGGTTTCGTGGAGGTAGTTGGGCGGGAAGGCGCGGCCGCGTTCCTGGAGCTGCCAGCTCGTCGGCCGGATCGGCTTGAGGCTCGGCTGCATATGCGCCTGCTCCGGCGTGCGCCCGCCCTTCCTCATGTTGCACGGCGCGCAGGCCGTGAGGATGTTCTCCCAGCTGGTGCGGCCGCCCAGCCGGCGCGGGATGACATGGTCGAACGTCAAATTATGCGGACTGCCGCAATACTGGCAGGTGAAACGGTCGCGCAGGAACACGTTGAACCGCGTAAATGCCGGGAATTCCGAAGGTTTCACATATTGCCGCAGCGCAATCACCGAGGGGATCGGCATCGTCCAGCTCGGGCTGTGCACTTCGCGCTCGTAGCTGGCGATGATGTCGACCCGTTCAAGGAACACCGCCTTGATCGCGGTCTGCCACGGCCACAGGCTGAGCGGGTAATAGGACAGCGGCGTGTAATCGGCGTTGAGAACGAGAGCTGGGCAATCGGCAGGATTGCGGGAGGGATCCTCCTGGGCGCTGCGGAAGCGGACCGCGCGCTCGATCAGCTCCGATCTGAGCATGGCCCCCTTTTGCAGGCGGATATTGCGGTTTCATGGCACGCCATGGCGGGTGTTCAGCACGGGGAGCAAGGGCGCGTCAAGTCCGGCCGCACGCCAGATTCCACAGTCCGGATGGACGCGCTTGCCCGCCGCGACGCGCCTGATAGGAGCGTAGGAGCATGATCGTCACGCGCTTCGCCCCCAGTCCGAACGGACCGCTTCATCTCGGCCATGCCTATGCCGCAACGGTCGCGCACGACCTTGCGCGCGGGCGCGGCGGTTCGTTCCGGTTGCGGATCGAGGACATCGACGGGGCCCGCAGCCGGTCAGAGCTGGTCGATGAGTTCCTTGCCGACATGCGCTGGCTGGGCCTAGACTGGGACGGTGAGGTCGCGTTCCAGTCGGCGCGCCTGGAAAGCTACGCCGCAGCCGGCGAGCGGCTCAAGGCGATGGGCCTGCTCTACCCCTGCCGCTGCACCCGCGCCGAAATTGCCGAGGCGGCAACGGCGACGGGGCCCGACGGGCCGGTCTATCCCGGGACCTGCCGGGGCAGGAACGTCGATCCCGATGGCGCGGCGTGGCGGCTTGACGTCGCCGCCGCCGTCGCGCTTGCCGGTGTGCTGGAATGGACGGATGAGCTGGCAGGCACGCAATGCGCCGCGCCCGAAATCTTCGGCGATGTCGTGTTGCTGAGGAAGGACCTGCCCGCCAGCTACCACCTCGCGGTAACGCTCGACGATGCGGCAGACGGCATCTCTCTGGTCACGCGCGGAAGCGACCTGTTCGCCGCCAGCCATATCCATCGTCTGCTGCAGGCCCTGCTCGATTTGCCGGTGCCCGTCTGGCACCATCACGGCCTGCTGGTAGAGGCGGATGGAAGGAAGCTTGCCAAGCGGCGCGGCTCGCCGACCCTCGCTGACCGTCGGCAATCCGGTGAGGACGGCAAAGCGCTCACCGAAGCCTTGCGAGCGCATCGCTTCCCCGCTGGCATTTCGCTCGCCGAAGGCCTACATAGCGAACCATGGCATACGTACTGATCCCGATCATCATCATCCTGATGGGGATGACCCTCATCAGCCTGCTGCGCGGGCTGAACGCCTTCCGGCAAAGCCTGGACGTGGACGAAGGCCACGACCAGACGACGGGTGCGACCGAGCTGCAGCTCAAGCAGAACCGGATGATGTGGGCCCGCATCAAATACCAGCTGGCGGCGATCATCGTCGTTGCCCTGCTGCTGACGATGGCCAACTAAGGCCCGAAGGCCTTGGTCAAGCTCAACCGGATCTACACGCGAACCGGCGACGACGGCACGACGGGTCTGGTGGATGGTTCGCGCCTTGCGAAGCATGCGGCGCGCATGGAAGCGATCGGTGCGGTCGACGAAGCCAACAGCGCCATCGGGTTGGCCGTGGCAACGATGCCCGGAAACGAACACGCACTTGCCCTCACCCGCATCCAGAACGACCTGTTCGACCTGGGAGCCGATCTCGCGACACCGGGGGAAGACTTCACCCCGTCGGAGATGGTCCTGCGCATCGTCCCGGGCCAGGCCGAATGGCTGGAACAGGCGATCGACGCGCTCAACGAACGGCTCGAGCCGCTCACCAGCTTCATCCTGCCGGGCGGCAGCGAACCGGCCGCACGGGTGCATGTCGCCCGCGCTTCGTCGCGCCGGGCGGAGCGCGCCATGACCGCACTGGCGGCCGGCGAACCGGTCAATCCGGCCGCGCTCGCCTATATCAACCGGCTTTCGGACTATCTCTTCGTTCTGGCCCGCGCGCTCAATGCGGAAGCTTCGGGCGACGTGCTGTGGGTTCCCGGAAAGAACCGCTAGCCATCGGCGTCCATCCTCGCTAGTCACCCCGCTTTGTTGCAGTTGCGAAGGGAATGGACATGACCACAGTCGCGGTGATTGGTGCGGGAATGATGGGCTCGGGAATCGCCCAGACATCTGCCCAGTTCGGTTACGACGTGCTCCTAACCGATGTCGACCTGGCCGTCGCCGAAAAGGCGAAGGACGGGATCGGCAAGGCGCTCCAGCGACTGGTCAAGAAAGACAAGATGTCCGCAGGCGACGCAGAAGCCCTGCTGGGGCGGATCACACCCATCGCCGAATACGCGCCCATGTCGGAAGCCGAATTCATCATCGAGGCGGCGACCGAACGGGAGGAGATCAAGCTCAAGATCATCGATGCCGCCGGCAAGGTGCTCGCGCCCAATTCGATCATGGCGTCGAATACCAGCTCGATCCCGATCACCCGCATGGGCGCCAAGGCCGTCGATCCGCAGCGCTTCATCGGCATGCACTTCTTCAATCCCGTGCCCGTGATGGGGCTGATCGAAGTCATTCCCGGTCTTGCCACCTCGGAGGAAACACTCAAGCGTTCGCGCACCTATGCCGAGAGCCTGGGCAAGGAAGTGGTCATCGCCGGCGACGATCCCGGTTTCGTCGTCAATCGCATCCTGGTGCCGATGATCAACGAAGCGATTTTCGTGCTTGGCCAGGGAATGGGCACCATCGAGGACATCGACAAGGGCTGCCGCATCGGCCTGAACCACCCGATGGGCCCGCTGGAACTCGCCGATTTCGTCGGCATCGATACGCTCTTCGAGATCGTCCAGGTGCTTTACAAGACCACCGGCGATTCCAAGTACCGCCCTGCCCCGCTGCTGGTGAAATATGTCGAGGCCGGCTGGCTCGGGCGCAAGACCGGGCGCGGGTTCTACGACTATTCCGGCGACACCCCGGTACCGACCCGATAGGCCGCAAGCGGCTAATGCATCACCCATAGCGCCGCGGCGAGGACGACACCCCCGCCCGCGATGCTGTAGGCGATCCACCGGAGGCGGGGCACCTGCGGTTCGTCGACCTTGTGTGCCGACAGCCTGGAAAAACTGTGCGCCGCCCGCCGTTCCGCTCCGATGGCGAGCACCGCGCCGAGAACGATGAAGACCGTGGCGATCGCGCGCGCCAGCCACGGCGGCTCGAGTTCTCCGAACAGCCCGCGAAAGGCGATGCCGATGCCGATCGCGGCAAATGCGGTGCGCATCCACCCCGCAAAGGTCCGCTCGGTGGCCATGACCGTGCGGTCCTCGGCCAGGTCGGTGCGATCTTCTGCGAGTTGTTCGCTCTCAGTTGAGCCCCGGGTCATCGGGCAGGATTATATCCGGCGGGACCTCGCGCACAACCGGACCTTCCGTATCGGGGCCCACGGGAATTCCTTCCGGCTCCACTCCTTCAGCGTCCTCGATCAGCGCTTCGTCGGGCGCGTAGACCGTCGCCGCCGGCGCCGGGATCACCACGGCCCTTTCGGGTCTGGACTGGAACCGCCTGCCCTCGTCCTGCAACGCCTGGACGTTTGCCTCGATTTGCGCCGTCTTGCGCGTCAGGACGCCGCCCTCGTCTTCCGTACCGATCAGCGTCTTCACGCCGAGCACGATCATGGCCGCGAAAGCCAGCGCGACAAGGCGGTTCTTGAACAGCAGTTGGTACATGACGGGCCGAGCATAGCCCGAAATGGTTGACGCTTCGTGGCCCTCGCGGTTTCAGCCGTGTCCGGACACCTGACCGGACTGAAACCGCTTCAATCCGCTGCCTTGACCCAGGGGTTGGCGTGTTCTGCCTGGTCCTGGCTCGGCGCCTGCTCGACCTCCTGCGCGGCGGGAACCGAGCAATAGGCGGTCAGCAGGATGCCGACGGACCAGATCAGTGCGTTCCAGCGGCTCCTGAAGACTGTAGAGATTCTCGGCCCGATCATGAACGGGAGGGTAGGAGGCCAGGGTTAAGGATCCGTGCCCGCCTCGCGCTTCAATTCATACAGCAGCTCAAGCGCCTCGCGCGGGGACAAGGCGTCGACATCGAGCTCGCCAAGCCGCTCACGCAGGCTATCGCATTGTTCTTCCTCGGCTTCCGCTGCCGCTGCGAACAACGGCAAGTCGCCGAGCCCCGCTGCCAGGCCGCCGGTTTCCGCGCGGCCTTTCTCCAAGCGGTCGAGCACCGCCTTCGCCCGCGCGACGACCGGCTGCGGCACACCGGCAAGGCGCGCCACGGCAAGACCATAGGAACGGTCGGCCGGGCCGTCCGCGAGTTCGTGGAGCAGCACCAGTTCGCCTTTCCACTCCCGGGCGCGGACATGGTGGAGCGATAGCGCCTCACAGCTTTCGGCCAGCCGGGCGAGCTCGTGATAGTGCGTGGCGAACAGGCAGCGGCAGCGGTTCACCTCGTGCACCGCCTCTACCACCGCCCAGGCGAGCGCGAGCCCGTCGTATGTGGAGGTGCCTCGCCCGACCTCGTCGAGGATCACGAAGCTGCGTTCGCTCGCCTGCGCCAGGATCGCGGCGGTCTCGACCATTTCGACCATGAAGGTCGAACGGCCCCGGGCGAGGTTGTCTGACGCGCCGACCCGGCTGAACAGGCGGTCGACCAGGCCGATTTCGGCGGCGGCGGCGGGGACGAACCCGCCGGCCTGGGCCAGCAGCACGATCAGCGCGTTCTGCCGCAGGAAGGTCGATTTGCCGCCCATGTTGGGACCGCCGACCAGCCAGAGCCGGTCGTCCGGAGCCAGCCGGCAATCGTTGGCGACGAAACGCTCGCCCTGCCCGCCGAGCGCCGCCTCGACCACCGGGTGCCTGCCCGCTTCGATGGCAAGGCTGGGCTCCTCGACGATCGCGGGCCGGCACCAGCCGCCTTCTGCGGCGCGCTCCGCCTGTCCGCCGGCAACGTCGATGCGGGCCAGCGCCGCGGCGGTTTCGGCAATGGCGTGGCGTGCGGAGACGGCGGCGGCGACCAGTTCCTCGAAATGCGCCTCCTCGGCGGCCAGGGCGTGCCCGCCCGCCTCTGCGATGCGGCTCGCTTCCTCGTGCAAGGCCAGCGCATTGAAGCGCACCGCGCCCGCCATCGTCTGGCGATGGGTGAAACCGCTGTCCGGCGCCATCAGCTTGTCGCCGTGCTTGGCCGGCACTTCGATGAAATAGCCCAGGACATTGTTGTGCTTGATCTTCAGCGCGGCGATCCCGGTTTCGTCGCGATATTTCGCTTCAAGCGCGGCGATCGCGCGGCGGGCATTGCCGGAAGTCGCGCGCAGTTCGTCGAGCGCCGCGTCGTAGCCCTCGACAATGAAGCCGCCCTGCCCCCGTTCCGTCGGCGGCGCAGGCACCAATGCACGCGTGAACAGGTCGACCAAGGCGCCGTGCCCGCCCAGAGAAGGCATCAGCGCATCGAGCAGGACCGGCCTGTCATCGCGCTTCTGCAGGTACTCGCGGATGCGCCGCGCTTCGGAAAGCCCGTCGCGCAACTGCCCGAGGTCGCGCGGGGAGCCGCGCCCGGCCACGACGCGCCCCAGCGCCCGGCCGATATCGGGCAGCGCCCGCAATACCCCGCGCAGATCCTCGCGCAGCAAGGCATCGTCATGCAGCCACTGGACCAGCTCCAGCCGCTGGGCGATGGCGCTCCGGTCGGTCAGCGGCGCGGCAAGATCATCGGCCAGTTGCCGGGCTCCCGCGCCGGTAACGCAGCGGTCTATCGCGTCGATCAGGCTGCCCTTGCGCCCGCCCTGGCTGCTCGCGAGGATTTCCAGGCTCGCACGCGTCGCCTCGTCCATCGCCAGATGCGCGTCGACCGCCAGCGCCGCCGGCGGCAGCAGCAGCGGCAGCGAGCCGCGCCCGACATGATCGAGGTAGGCGACCAGCCCGCCGGCGGCTGCCAGCATCGCCCGGCTGAACGTGCCGAACCCGTCGAGCGTCGCGACTCCATGCACGGCCTTGAGCCGTTCTTCCCCGCCGTCGCTGGCAAAGTCTGACGGCGGGCGCGGGATCGCCCCTTCGGGCGCGCAGTCCCAGCCCTCGGGCGCAACCACCTCGCTCGCGCCGATCCGCGCCAGCGCCGCGCCCAGCCTGTCGGCCGCGCATTCCTCCAGCTCCATCCGGCCGGTCGAGATGTCGCAGGAGGCGATCCCCACGCTGCCGCGCAATTCGCATACCGCGGCGAGCACATTTGCCCGGCGCGGCTCCAGCAGCGCTTCCTCGGTCAGCGTGCCGGCAGTGACGAAACGGACGATATCGCGCGCCACCAGCGCTTTCGAGCCGCCGCGCTTCTTCGCTTCGGCGGGCGATTCCACCTGTTCGGCGATCGCGACCCGGCAGCCCGCCTTGATCAGCCGGGCAAGATATCCCTCGGCCGAGTGGACCGGCACGCCGCACATCGGCACCGGTTCGCCCATGTGCTCGCCCCGGCTGGTCAGCGCGATGTCGAGAATCTGCGCAGCTTCCTTCGCATCGTCGAAAAACAGCTCGAAGAAATCGCCCATCCGGTAGAACAGCAGGCAGTCGCCCGCCTCTTCCTTAAGGGCGAAGTATTGCGCCATCATCGGAGTGGCCGAGCCGTGCATTCCACCGGCCTAGCTTGTCTGCAGGAGATTCGGAACGCCGCGGCACGCAGCTTTCCCCTATCGCGTCGGCCCGACTTTGGTTAGGTGCAGGATTGAATCGGGGAGAAAGCGCTTGTCCGAAGAAAGCAAAGTCCAGTTCACCGACCGCGAGGCTCTGTTTTACCACCAGACGATCCGTCCGGGTAAGCTCGAGATCATCGCATCAAAACCGATGGCGAGCCAGCGCGACCTCAGCCTCGCCTACTCGCCGGGCGTTGCCGTGCCCGTCCAGGCGATCGCCGACGATCCTTCGACGGCCTACGACTACACGGCCAAGGGCAACCTCGTCGCCGTCATTTCCAACGGCACCGCGATCCTTGGCATGGGCAACCTCGGCGCGCTCGCCTCCAAGCCGGTGATGGAAGGCAAGGCGGTGCTGTTCAAGCGCTTCGCCGACGTGGATTCGATCGACGTCGAACTCGCCACCGAAGATCCCGATGCGATCATCGAGGCGGTCGCGCTGATGGAACCGTCCTTCGGCGGCATCAACCTCGAGGACATCAAGGCGCCCGAGTGCTTCATCATCGAGCAGGCGCTGCGCGAGCGGATGAAAATTCCCGTGATGCACGACGACCAGCACGGCACGGCGATCATCGCCGCCGCCGGCCTCGTCAACGCCTGCCACATCACCGGCCGCAAGTTCGAGGATGTGAAAGTCGTCGTGAACGGCGCCGGTGCTTCGGCGCTGGCCTGCACCTCGCTGATCAAGTCGATGGGCGTGCGCCACGAGAACGTCACGATGTGCGACAGCAAGGGCGTGATCTACAAGGGCCGCGAGGGCATCGACCAGTTCAAGTCCGCCCATGCGGTCGAGACCGATGCCCGCACGCTGACCGAAGCGCTGGTAGGCGCCGACATCTTCCTCGGCCTTTCGGTGAAAGGCGCGCTTTCGCCCGACATGATCAAGACCATGGCGAAAGAGCCGATCATTTTCGCGATGGCCAATCCCGATCCCGAGATCACCCCGCCCGATGCCATGGAGGTGCGCCCCGACGCGATCATCGCGACCGGCCGCTCCGACTATCCCAACCAGGTCAACAACGTGCTGGGCTTCCCGTTCATCTTCCGCGGCGCGCTCGACGTACGCGCGACCGCGATCAACGAGGAGATGAAGATCGCCGCCGCCATCTCGATCGCCGAACTCGCCCGCGAGCCGGTGCCCGAGGAAGTCGCCGCTGCCTATGGCAAGACCCACCAGTTCGGCCGCGACTACATCATCCCGGCGCCGTTCGATCCGCGGCTGATGGAGGTGGTTCCCTCCGCCGTCGCCAAGGCGGCGATGGATTCCGGGGTGGCACAGCAGCAGATCGAGGATTTCGACAAGTACCGGCACGAGCTGAAAAGCCGTCTCAACCCGACGACTTCGGTGCTGACCAACGTCTACGCGCAGGTGAAGAACGATCCCAAGCGGGTAATCTTCGCCGAAGCCGAGCACGAAGTGGTGCTGCGCGCGGCGATCCAGTATCGCAGCTTTGGCTATGGCGAGCCGGTCCTCGTCGGTCGGACCCAGGCCGTGCTCGACAAGATGGCCGAACTCGGCGTCAGCGATCCCGAGAGCTATGAAATCCAGAACTCGGCCACGTCCGAACATGTCGAGCCGATGGTCGAGATGCTCTACGAGCGGCTGCAGCGGCGCGGTTTCATGGAGCGCGACGTTCGCCGCATGGTCAACCAGGACCGCAACATCTTCGCTTCGGCCCTGCTCAAGCTCGGCGTCGGCGACGCGATGATCACCGGCATGACCCGCACCTTCTCGCAGACGATCCGCGAAGTGCGCCAGGTGCTGGACTCCAAGCCGGGGCACCTGCCTTTCGGCATCCATCTGCTGGTGGGCAAGAACTATTCCGTGTTCCTTGCCGACACGACCGTGAACGAACGGCCCAGTTCCGAGGATCTTGCCGTGATCGCGACGGAAACCGCCGCCGTGGCGCGGCGCCTCGGTCACGAGCCGCGCGTCGCCTTCCTGAGCTATTCAACCTTCGGCAATCCCTCGGGCAAATGGCTGGAGAACATCCGCGACGCGGTCACCATACTCGACCAGCAGGACCCCGGCTTCGAATATGAAGGCGAAGTGGCGCCCGACGCCGCCCTGAACCCGACGGTGATGAAGAACTACCCGTTCTCGCGCCTGTCCGGCCCGGCCAACGTGCTGATCATGCCGGGGCTGCAATCTGCCAATATCTCGGCCAAGCTGCTGCGCGAACTGGCCGGCAACGCGACGATCGGGCCGATGCTGATCGGCATGGAGAAGCCGGTACAGGTCGCGCCGATGACGGCGATCGCCCCCGACGTGCTGACATTGGCGGTGCTGGCGGCGGCCGGCGTCTGCGGCTGACGCGCAGGCCCCATTTCCCCTGCGGCCAAGGCAAAGCGCCGGAACAGGCGCGGCCTGCCGTGCCCGAACCGGCTATGTAGCGTCCATGTCCGGCGATGGGAGAGGAAAGCATGTCGGTACTGCGAGGCGTAAGGATCGTCGAGCTGGCCGAAGGAGTCGGCGGCGAATATTGCGGTAAGCTGCTCGCCGATTTCGGCGCCGATGTCGTCAAGGTCGAGCGGCCCGCCAGCGGCAGCCCGACGCGCGCGATGGCGCCGCTGGTCCCGGGCGGAAATGGCAGCAGCGATAGCGGGCTGTTCGCCTTCCTCAATACCAACAAGCAATCCGTCACGATCGACCTGTCCGCCCGCGAAGGCATCGAGGCCATGCGCACGTTGATCGGCGGTGCCGCGGCGGTGATCGACGATCACGACGAGCCGTGGCTCGACGCGCACGGGCTTACCCAGGGGCGGTTCGAAGCCGACTTCCCGCACGCAGTATTCTGCAACGTGACGCCGTTCGGGCAGGACGCGCCCGCCGATTTTCGTGCGGCGAAAAGCCTGAACGTCATCCAGTCGAGCGGCTGGGGCTATCACACCTCCAGCCAGCACGACCTTTCCAAGCCGCCGCTGAAAGGCGCGGGCCGCTTCCTTGCGGACTACGAAGGCGGCTTCGACGCGGCGATCTGCACCATGGCGGCCCTGATCGGGCGCGAACGGACGGGGCAGGGACACTATGTCGATGTTTCCCAGCAGTCCGTCCTCGTCTCCCGCGCCGACCACATCGTCGGCCGCATGCTTGCCGGAGACATGCCCGTCGGCACGTCACGGGGGGCCTTCGTCCTGCCCGGCCCCAATGGCGCCTACCGCTGCGCCGACGGCTTCATCCATCTCTATTCGACGCCGGTGCACTGGCCGGCCCTGATCCAGCTGATGGGAAATCCGGACTGGGCTGCCGACTTCGCCGCAGACTGGCTGTTCAATGTGACGGAACGGGAGTTGAACACCTTCACGGTGGAATTCACGCGATGGACAGCCGAGCGCAAGCGTGATGCGGTGTGCGAGCAGGCGCAGGCGCTCGATATTCCGATCGTGCGGGTCAACGATGCCGCCGACCTGCTGGAATCGGAACAGCTGAAAGCGCGAGGCTACTTCCAGCAGCTCGACCATCCGGTTCTGGGCAGCGCGCAATATCCCACGGCGGCCTACAAGCTGAGCGCGACGCCGGTCCGCCTGGAACGGCACGCGCCCTCGCTCGGCGAACATGACCATGTGCTGCCGGCCGAGCCGGCATCGCATTACGAACCCGGCGATCCGGAACCATCGCCGCCCCGGCGGCCGCTGGAAGGCATACGCGTGCTCGCCATCACCAAGGTCTGGGCCGGCCCCTACGCGGCCAAGCTGCTGGCCTTCCTGGGCGCCGAAGTGATCAGGGTGGAAAGCCGCCTCACGCCCGACTCCATGCGGACTTTCATGACCGACGATCTCGACAGGAGCGCGATTTTCCAGAGCATGAATCCGGAAATGCTGAGCGTTGCGGTCAACATGAAGTCGGAAAAGGGTTTCGAGCAGCTGTGCCGGATGATCGCCATGAGCGACGTCGTGATCGACAACCTGCGCCCCGGTGCGATGGAACGGATGGGGCTCGATTACGCGGGCATGCGCGCGATCAGGGACGACATCATCGCCGCTTCGCTGAAGATGAACGGCAGCGAGGGGCCGCTTTCCGGGCAGACCGGCTATGCGCCCAGCTTCGCGGCGCTGGCCGGGATCAACACCCTGGTCGGCTACGACGACGAGCCGCCGTGCGGGATGAACCAGTTCTACGGCGATACCACCGCCGGCGCGGCGCTCGCCTACGGCACACTGGCCGCGCTGATGCATCGCGAGCGGACCGGCCAGGGCCAGTTCGTGGACGTTTCCGCGACGGAAGCGCTGACCAGCATGATGGGGGACAGCCTGCTGGAATATTCCCTCACCGGCCAGGCCCCGCGCCCCGACGCGAACCGCCACGCCGACATGGCCCCGCATGGGGTCTATCCCTGTCTCGACGGCCAGTGGATCAGCATCGCGGTCGATAACGATCAGGCATGGCGCGGTCTCTGCCTCGAACTGGGCGCCGAGGGGCTGGCGCACAACAGCCGGTTTGCGACGCTTGCGGCACGCCGGGGCAACGCCGCAGCGCTGGACGGGGAACTCGCGCGCCTGACGGCCGGCCGCCGCGCGGCCTCGCTGGCGGCCCAATTGCGCCAGGCCGGCGTGCCCGCGACTATGAGCCAGAATTCACTGGACCTGATATCCGACACGCTGCTTTGGCAGCGCCGCACCTACACGACGGCAACCGACACGCAGGGCAACCACAAGCCGCTGGTCGGCGCGCCCTGGCGGTTCGACGGACAGGCAACGAAGCTCACGCGCGGCGCGCCGATGCTCGGCGAGCACAGCGCCTACGTCTATTGCGACCTTTTGGGCCTTTCCGAAGCGGAACTGCAGGCGCTGATCGAGGAAGGCGCGGTGCAGTAGGATAGCGCCGGGTAAGGGCGACGACCTGCTCAGCGCCGCCGGTAGCGGAAATACCAGACCTCGTGCCCCTGGCGGCGCGCCTTGGCTTCGTAGCGCGTCTCGGGCCAGCCGCCCGGGCGGTTCTGGAAATCGGCGGGCTTCTCGCACAGCCAGTCGAACGCCTCGCGGTGGCGGCTCATCACCATCAGGGCGTGACGCAGATAGACCGGGTGATCGGTGCCGAAGCGGAACTCCCCGCCCGGCCTGAGCTTCGCGGCGAACATGTCCACCGGGCCGTCGTTGACCATCCGCCGCTTGGCGTGACGCGCCTTGGGCCAGGGGTCGGGATGCAGCAGGTACAGGAACGACAGCGCGCCATCGGGTACGCGCGAGAGCACGTCCAGGGCGTCGCCCATGTGCAGCCGCACATTGGTGAGATGCGCATCGCGGATATGGGTCAGCGCGCCGACCACCCCGTTGAGGAACGGCTCGCAGCCGATGAAGCCGTGGTCGGGCAGCAGGTCGGCCCGGTAGGCGAGGTGCTCGCCGCCGCCGAAGCCGATCTCGAAATGGAGCGGGCAATCCTGCCCGAACAGCCGCTGCGCCGTGACCGGGCCGTCCTCCGGCACGCTGATCTGCGGCAGGAGTTCGTCGACCAGCGCCTGCTGCCCCTTGCGCAGCGGGCGACCTTTCCCCCGGCCGTAGAGCCGGTTGAGCGTTGTCGGATCGCCGGGCTTGTTCGCACTCATGGCGGGCGCGATGGCAGCGAAGCCGGCGCGGGTCAACGGGATGCGGCCGCCCCCAGCATGGGGAGCGTGGCGAGCGGCGCCCGACGGCGATCATGTCGAAAGCTGCAAACCGCTATTCCCAAACCCGCCGGACCGGGCGATAGTGCCGCCAACACATAAGAATGACGGGAGAAGGCATTCCATGACAGCGAGTTTCGCGATCGGCTGGCGACAGGTCGCCTTGTCGTTCATTCTGCTGGCGGCCGTCGCCATGATCGCCACCTCCTACAGCATCCTCGCGGTTCCGCTTGCCGAGGAGTTCCAGCCGAGCCGGATGGTGCTGATGCTGTCGATGACGGTGTTGGCCGGAGTTTCCGGACTGCTGTCGCCGTTCCTGGGCAGCCTGATGGACCGGTTCTCGCTGCGTAACCTGATGATGCTCGGCACGGTGATGCTGGCCGCCGGCTATGCCGCGCTTTCTCTCGCGCCCACCTTCACCGTCGTGCTCGTCATCTTCGGCGTGTTCATCGCACCGGCCAATGTGCTGCTCGGCCCGGTCGCCGCGACGGTGCTGCTTTCGAGATGGTTCGTGAAGCGACGCGGCAGGGCAATCGGCATCGCCGTCGCCGGCGTCGCCATGGGCGGGGTGATCTTTCCGCCTTTGATCCAGTGGCTGCTGGACAGCTACGAGTGGCGCGCCGCCCTGCGGGTATTCGCGATCATCCTGCTGGCAGTGACATTGCCCGCCGCCGCCCTGGTGATCAATTCCCCCGAAGACAGGGGCCTCAACCCCGACGGCGCCGAGGCCAATCCCGAGGAAGTCCAGTCTCGCGGGCAGGCGCAGAACGTTTCGGTCGGCACGATCCTCTCCGACCCCGCGTTCTGGATGGTCGGCATTCTCTTCGCCCTCGTCCTGTCCGGAATGAAGGGCATGGTGACCAATCTCGCCCCGCTGGCGATCGACGAGGGGATCGAAGCAGGCGAGGCCGCCTTGCTGATCTCCATCTATGCCGGTTGCGGCTTCATCGCGAAGCTCGCTTTCGCGGCCGTGGCGGACTGGTTCAGCCCCCGCACGCTGACCCTGCTCGGTTTTGCCGGTTTCGCCTGCGGCATGGCATGCCTGACCCAGGCGGGAGCCGGTTATTGGGCCATCGCCCTCGGCGTGTGCCTGATCGGCCTGTTCGGCGGCCTCATGGTGCCGCTCAAGAGCCTGCTTGTGCCCCGGATCTTCGGCCAGAAAGTGGTCGGGCGGGCAATGGGCATGATGAGCGTGATCAGCCTTTGCGCCATGCTGGCAACGCCTCCGCTGTTCGGCCTCGCTTTCGACCTGACCGGCAGCTACGCGACGATTTCGCTCACATTTGCGGTGCTTGCCGCCGCCGGGATGCTGCTGGTGCCCTATATCCGCATGCACCCGAGGGGCGGAGCGCCGGTTTCCCCCCGGCTAGACGGAAAGCCGGCCTGAGACGACCGGCGCACCAGGCATTTCTGCTTCACGCAGTGCGCTTCGCATCCTGCAAAGCGAAACGGCCCGCCCCCAAGGGGGCAGGCCGTAGCGAGATGCTAACTTCGGACCGGGAGACTGTGATCAGGCGGCTTCTGCCTGCTCGTCCGGATCGCGCAGCACATAGCCGCGGCCCCACACCGTTTCGATGTAGTTGGCGCCGCCGCAAGCGTGGCTGAGCTTCTTGCGGAGCTTGCAGATGAAGACGTCGATGATCTTGAGTTCGGGCTCGTCCATGCCGCCGTAAAGGTGGTTGAGGAACATTTCCTTGGTCAGCGTAGTGCCCTTGCGGAGCGAGAGCAGCTCCAGCATCGCATATTCCTTGCCGGTCAGGTGGACGCGGGCGCCGTCGACCTCGACGGTCTTCGCATCCAGGTTCACGGTCAGCTTGCCGGTGCGGATGATCGATTGCGAATGGCCCTTCGAACGGCGGACCACAGCATGAATGCGGGCTACCAGCTCTTCGCGGTGGAACGGCTTGGTGACGTAATCGTCGGCGCCGAACCCGAAACTGCGAACCTTGGAATCCATTTCGGAAATGCCCGAAAGGATCAGGACTGGCGTCTGAACCTTGGCGACACGCAACTTCTTGAGCACGTCATAGCCGTGCATGTCCGGCAGGTTCAGGTCGAGCAGGATGATATCGTAATCATAGAGCTTTCCCAGATCGAGGCCTTCTTCGCCAAGATCCGTGGAATAAACGTTGAAGCCCTCCGAAGTCAGCATGAGCTCGATTGCCCTTGCGGTCGTCGGCTCATCCTCGATCAAAAGCACGCGCATGGGAGACCCCCTTTTTCGGCCCGTAGCAACGGCACAATAACCCCTTGGAAAGGGATATTGCCGCCCATTAACCATACACGGTATGAAGATTAAAGGTTAATTTACGGTAAACACTCGGACATATGCCAAGGCCGCCCTCGCTACGGCCCGCCGGAATCGACCGCTTGCCTGCTGCCGAAGAGTCGTCTTAGCATCCGCCGGGCGGCCAGCAGCAGCACGACCGCAAGCGCCAGGAGCACGACCGCGATCACCGCCGCGGCCACCGGATATTCGTAGGCGAGATAGAGAAGGCCGACCGTGGCGATGTCTTCCGTGGCGGACACCGCGACATTGCTGAACGGCTCCGGGCTGGTGTTGACCACCGCCCGCGCGCCTGCCTTGCCGCCGTGGGCCACGAGCGTCGCCCCGCCGCCCAGGATGAAGGCGACCGCCTGCGTCACGGGGTCTGCCGGATCGACGACCGCCAGCGTCAACAGGGCACCTCCCAGCGGTCTGATGGCGGTGTGGATCGTGTCCCACACGGAATCCAACCAGGCGATCTTGTCCGCGAAGAATTCCGCGATAGCGGCAAAGCCGGCCACGCCCATGACCCAGGGATTGGCCAGCGCGCGCAGACCTTCCAGGTGATCCGGCAACGGCAGGGCGTCGAAACGCATGGCGAGCCCGGTGGCAAGGATGCACAGGTAGAGCCGCCAGCCGGCCAGCAAGCTGAGGCTGCCTGCAAGCCCGAGGATTTCAACGATGCCGAGCGGCTGTTCCATGGCGCTCCCCTCCCGACGGCAAGCACATCGGAGAATGCGCCTGCTCCCCGCGATCCGCAAGTCCCGGCTCAGAGAACCTCGAACAGCCCCGCCGCGCCCATGCCGCCGCCGATGCACATGGTGACAACGACGTGCCTCGCCCCGCGCCGCCTGCCTTCGATCAGCGCATGCATCGTGCAACGCGCACCGGTCATGCCATAGGGATGCCCTATCGAGATCGCGCCGCCGTTCACGTTGAGCAGCTCGTCGGGGATGCCCAGCCGGTCGCGACAGTAGATCACCTGCACGGCGAATGCCTCGTTCAGCTCCCACAGGCCGATGTCGTCCATCTTCATCCCGAAGCGATCGAGCAGCTTGGGCACCGCGAACACCGGGCCTATCCCCATTTCGTCGGGCTCGGTCCCGGCCACGGCCATGCCGACGAAGCGGCCGAGCGGGGCCAGCCCTTTCTTCGCGGCCACTTCCGCCTCCATGACCACGACAGCGGCGGAGCCGTCCGAAAGCTGGCTGGCGTTGCCGGCCGTCACCGTCCCGCCAGGCACAACCGGCTGCAGCGCCTGCAAACCATCCAGCGTGGTATCGGGCCTGTTGCCTTCGTCGTGCGTGAGCGTGATTTCCTTCTGGCTGGTCTCGCCGCTCGCCTTGTCGGTGACATTCATTGTCGCGGTCGCCGCGACGATCTCCGCGTCGAACCTGCCCGACGCTTGCGCGGCAGCGGTTCGCTGTTGCGACTGCAGGGCGTATTCGTCGCAAGCCTCACGCCCGATCCCGTAGCGGCCGGCCACAACTTCGGCCGTCTGCAGCATCGGCATGTAGGCGGCGTTGTGCATCGCCACCAGGCTCATGTCGAACTCCACGCGCAGGTCCCTGGTCTGCACCGTGCTGATCGATTCCTGGCCGCCCGCCACCACCACGTCCATGCGATCCATGACGACCTGGCGCGAGGCGGTAGCGACGGCCATGAGTCCCGAGGAGCATTGCCGGTCGAGCGTCATGGCGGGCACGGTCACCGGAAGCCCGGCGCGCAGCGCGGCGAGCCTCGCGATGTTCGGCGCCTGCCCGCCTTGCTGGAGAGCCGAGCCCCACAGCACATCGTCGACTTCGCCGCCTTCGATCCCGGCGCGTTCGACTGCCGCCGCAATCGCCAATGCGCCAAGGGTAGGGCCCGGCGTGGCGTTGAAGGCCCCGCGATAGGCCCGGCCGATCGGGGTGCGGGCGGCGGCAACGATAACGGCATCGCGCATGACAGGCTCCTTTCCCGTTCCGAGCCGTTTCAGGCCATCAGGCGAACAGCTGGATAATCCATTCCGCCAGCAGGGCGGGCTTCTCCTCGCCCTCGATCTCCACCGTCACTTCCAGCGTCGCCTGCCACTGGCCCGGACGCTTTTCCACCAGGGCCTGCAGTTTGAAGTGCCCCCGGATGCGCTTGCCCGACTTGACGGGCGCGAGGAAGCGAACCTTGTCGAAGCCGTAGTTCACCATCATCTTGACGTCGAGCTTGGGGATGCCGCGCTCGAGGAACGGCGCGAGCATCGCCATCGTCAGGAATCCGTGCGCGATCGTCTGTCCGAAGGGCTGTCCTTCGCCTTTTCGGGATCGACATGAATATACTGATGGTCCTCGGTCGCATCGGCAAACTGGTTGATGCGATCCTGCCCCATCTCGTACCAGTCCGACACGCCGATGTTCTCGCCGACCTTGGCTTGCAGTCCTGCAGATTCATGAAGGTTCCTCCTTGAAAGACACGGAACCTTCCATGGACCATGCAGCGCCCGGCAGGCGCAACGCGCGCCGCCTATTCGGCTGAGCACGGCGCCTGCGCATGAACAGGCCGTCCGGGCGATGCCGGTTCAGCCAGCGCTGCGCCGGTTTCTCGACGCCGTGATAGAGCAGCACCGACGCCCCCAGGACCAGGAGCAAGAAAGCCGGCAAGCCCAGCCCAGCCGAGTTGCAGCGATGCATCGAGGAACAGCAGCTTGAACAGGATGAACAGGAAATAGTGCGCGAGGTAAGTCGAGTAGCTGATGTCGCCCAGATAGTGGATCGGCCCTGCTCCATCAGGCGCGCAACGATGCTGCGGTCCAGCGCCAGGGCAAGGATGGCGGTCAGGAAAACTGCGGGAACGAACAACGTTTCGGGCAGGGCAAGCGCCAGCCCAGCAGCCAGCAGCGCCGCGCAGGAAGCGCCGCAAACCGCCGCGCCGAAGCGCCAGTCACGCCACAATGACTGCCACAGCATGCAGGCGATGGTGCCCAGGGTGAATTCGGCAAGGCAGCGCGCCAAAGCCCCCAACCGGGAATGTCGTGGCCGAGATTGCCCGAACCGCCGAGCCGCGAAGATCACCATGTGGATCGCCGCCGACAGCAGCGCGCTGCGACGCATACCAGCGCAGGCAGCGCGCAGGCGGTCCCAGCGAAACGCGGTGACGATCAGGGAACACCAGATAGGCGGCCAGTTCGGTACTGATCGACCAGGCCGGATGGTTCAGGCAAGCTCGCTGGTGAAGCCCCAGTTCTGGATCAGGAACACATGCAGGGGCAGCTCGGCGAACGGATAGTCGGCAGTGCTCCGACCCGTCGCCACAAGCAGCAGGGCGAAGGCGACGAATGCCGACAGGATGAAGAGGTGCAGCGGCCAGATCCGGGCGATGCGCCGCCACATGAACTGGAATACTTCGCCCGTCGCCCGACACGCAGGCGATCCGCGTAATTGTACCAGAGCACGAAGCCGGACAGGATGAAGAACAGGTCGACCGCCAGATACCCCTTGCCCAGCGCCGCGATGACGCCTGCCGGAACCAACGCATCCAGCGAGAAGCGGATGTGGTACAAGACCACCATCCAGGCAGCGATGCCGCGAATGCCCGTCAGCGCCCGGAAGTGCTCGCGCTCTTGCCGGAGCAGGTGCTCCAGCTGCGGTCATCCCGCTTCCCCGACGCCGACCGGCTTCATCGTGCGTTGCGCCTGGGTGCGCCGTGCAGGCAGCTCCGGCCGCTGCCGCCGTTTGACCTGCTGCTGACAGCGCGATCTGCAGGGGCGATCAGCATGAAGATGAAGGGCTGGTAGGCGACGCCGACGAACAGCGCTCCGACCAGGTAGATAATGTGCCCCTGCTGCAATGCGTTTGCGAGCGCGCAATTCGACCGGTCGAGGGGATCGTCGCTGCGGAGCAATCTGTGGCGCACGAACTCCAGCTGTATCAGGCCCAGCCCCTGGAGCAGCAAGCCACAGGAACAGCCCGGGCCAGCCCTGTTCACCGAGCAGTTCGAAATAGGCCGAGTGGAAGGCGCGGCCCTTTTCGACGATCTTGTCGTAGCGGACCTGCGACGAGCTTCCGGTCGTATCGACCTTCCTCGTCTTGTAGGCGATCTCGTTACCCAGGAAGGGTCGAAGCCGCCCCCAGCGGATTGTCCTTGGCGTAGTCCAGCGTCCATTTCCACACCGCGATCCGCGTCGAGGGCGGACTCGTCGGACTCGTGGTTCTCGATGGTGCTCATCCGCTGCGTGTAGCTCGCGGGCAGGAACGGCAAGGCGAGCAGACCTGCAGCCCCCATCAGGGCAAGATAGAGGAAGCGCCGCTTGACGGCGCGCAGCGAGATGACCGCGAGCACGCCGATGCACAGAAGGCCGGTGCGCGTCTGGGTGCCGACAGGCACGAGCAGGCAGGAGAAGACCAGAGCAGCAGCGAACAGCTTCACTCGCCAGTCCGGTGGAAACACGGTCCCGAAACGCGCAAGCCAGATGATCAGCGGTATGATCGCGACCGCCGCCATCGAAAGCGTGCTGCCCTCGTAAAGTCCGGTGTTGTCGTTGACGAAGAAATAGAGCGAGCCGTAGCCGCCACCGGAAAACACGGTCTTGATGCCGCCGGCGATGATGATCGCCCCGGCCGACAGCACCATTACCAGCGCCGCCGCTTCGATCCGCAGCCGGGTGCGCAAGGTGAGCGGCAGGAAGATGGCGAAGACCAGCGACTTCCACACCCAGGACCATTTCGCCGCCGCTGCCTCCGGAAAATCGGCAACCATGGTCGTGTAGCCGCAGTAGACCAGCAGGATGAGCATCAGCGCCTGGCGGAAGGTAAACCGCGTGCCTTCTTTGTTGTCCGCCACGACCCACCCACCGAATGCGGCGAGGAAGCCGATCAGGGAGATCGGGACCGATGCAAGCAGGAACCAGGAGATCTTCTGGGGTGCGACGATGTCGATGTACATGTAGGCCAGCACCCAGATGAAGGGGCGCCGCAGGCCGATCGCGAAGAAACCCGCCAGAAATCCGAAGAGTGCGAGGTCAAGCACGGCGCGAGGTCTTGCCGGGAGACGGAGCCTTGCCGTCCGGCCCGGGATCGCGGTCGAGATCGGCACGCTGCGCCAATCGCCAGACGGCGAGCGCCAGCAGGCCATGGGAAACCGCCAAGGCGAAATAGTCGACCATGGCCAGCGCTTATCAGGCGGCGGTTGACGGCACGTTAAGCCTTGTTGCCCTAGGTAGCGGGCCATGACACGGGTTCTCCATGTGCTCGATCATTCGCTGCCGCTGCACAGCGGCTACACCTTCGCACGCGCGCGATCCTGAAAGCCCAGCAGGCGGCGGGCATTGAGGTGCGCGGCATCACGGGGCTGAGGCACGGCACACGGCCCGGACCGGGAAGAAGCCGACGGGCTGATCTTCCATCGCACCCCTGGCGAGGCAAGCGGCCCCGCCGGCTTGCGCGAATGGCGCGAGATCGCAAGGCTCGCCGAAGCGATCGATACCGTGTGCAAGGACTGGCGCCCGCACATCCTGCACGCCCATTCCCCCGCGCTGTGCGGTGAAGCAGCGCTCAAGGTTGCGAAACACCGCAAGATTCCGCTGGTCTACGAGATACGGGCGTTCTGGGAAGACGCTTCGGTGGGCAACGGCACCGGACGCGAAGGTTCGCTGAAGTACCGCCTCACACGGGCGCTCGAAAGTCATGTCGTCGGCGAAGCGGATGCGATCGTGACGATCTGCGATGGCCTGCGACGCGACCTGATCGCAAGAGGAAACGACCCGGCACGCATCACCGTCATGCCCAACGGGGTGGACCTTTCCCTGTTCGGAAGCCCGCCGGTGCGCGACCCGGCGCTTGCAGCCGAACTGGGCCTTGGCGACGGACCGGTCATCGGCTTCATCGGCAGTTTCTACGACTACGAAGGGCTCGACGACCTGATCGCGGCGATGCCGGCACTGATCCGGCACCATCCCGATGCCCACCTGCTGCTCGTGGGCGGCGGACCGCGCCAGGACGCGCTGAAACTGCAGGCGGAACAATCCGAAGCATCGGCGGCCATCCGCTTCGTGGGCCGCGTCCCGCATGAACAGGTCGAGCGTTATTACGCGCTTGCCGACATCATGGCCTACCCCCGCAAGAAAAGCCGGCTGACCGACCTCGTCACGCCGCTCAAGCCGCTCGAGGCGATGGCGCAGGGCAAGCTTGTCGCCGCGTCCGATGTCGGCGGCCATCGCGAGTTGATCGAGGACGGTGTTACCGGAACGCTCTTCGCAGCCGACGACCCGGACGCCTGCGGCACTGCCCTGGCGGAACTGCTCGACCGCAGGGACGAGTGGGAACACTACCGCACCGAAGGACGCAAACACGTGGAAACCCGCCATGACTGGGCACGCAACGTCGAGCGTTATCAAGACGTTTACCAAACGCTGTTACGCATCGGGCCTTATCGCAATCTGCATGCCGCCGCCTGAGTCAGGGACGTTCGACAGCCGGCCGCATGGACAACGGGGTATTTGAATTGGCCGACCACGCCCAAAGGACATCCCGCAAGCAGCAGCCGATCAGCCGCCACCCGCTGTTTCCGGCGACAGTCGCGCTCTGGTTCGGCGCGCTATTCGGCCTTGGCAGCATGGCTGTCCGGCCGGCTCTGATCGAATCCGCGATCCTCGCGGCGCATCTCGACACCCTCGTCCCCGCCATTGCTCCGCCACTGGGCATGACGACGCGCATATTGCTCGCGCTGGCCATGGCCGGGATCGGCGGACTGATCGGCGCGGCAGTTGCCCGCCGCATTGCGCAGCCCAGGTCCGCCGCACCGCAGCGCAAGCGGAGCGCAACGACCATTTCGGACCTCGACGAAAAGACGCATCGGCCGAAGACGGAATACCTGACTCCCGATCCGCTCGATTTCGGTACTGGCGATGATATGCGGGAAACCCCTTCCGTCTCGCCGATCCGGCGGCGCGCATTGGCAATCGAACAGGAAGCGGAAACTGGCGACTTCCAGGAGCATGCCCCCTTGCCCGGCGGCGCTCCGCAAATCTTCAATGTTTCCGAATCCGGGCTCGAGCGGCTCGAGAATGCGCCGCAGACCGAAGACGAAGTTGTCGACGTCGCCGACGAAGGGGCGCTCGACCTTTCGTCCTTCGAATATGACGGCTCCGACACCGATGCTTCAAGCTCCGGCGATATGGGCGACGAGGCTGAGCCTGTTGCCGCCGAAGCGGAAACGGTCCGCGAAGGACCCGTGGCAATGCCCGCTGAATACACCGAGCATCGCCGCTTCGACGCTCCCGAGGCGGAGCCGGATGTCGACGAGCAGGTACCGGACGAACCATCACCGGCTGGCGGTCGGCTGTTTGAAGAGCCGACAAGCTTCACTCCTCCGGTCGACGAGGAGAGCTTTGCGCCTTCCCCCGCCGAAACCGACGAGCTGGCCAACCCTCATTTTCAGTCAGTCGTTGAAACCAGCGACCAATGGTCTGCAAGCGAAGATCCTGCACCCGAGCCGGTTTCCGACTTCCAGACGCCCGAAATGCAGTCCGAACCGATCGAAGAGCAATCTGCTCCGGACTCGGTTCCGGACAGTGACGATGCGCAATGGCACTTTGCAGCCGAGGCGGCAGAAGACTTGGATCAGCTCGGCGAGTCCCCGCTAGCCGAAGAAACCGATGCGGTGCCGGTCCCGGAGGGCAGTGCAGCCGAACGTATCGCGTCGGCCAACCTCGACGAACTCTCGCATGTGGAATTGCTGGAACGGCTCGCGCTTTCGCTGGAACGGCGGCGCCAGCGCCAGGCCTCCGAACGCGACACGCCCGATCCCGCGATGGACGATCTCGATGCTGCCCAGCCCGCCATTCCTGAATTGTTCGTGCCGGAGATGGTCTCCCTTGCCCCCGCAAGCGATATTCCTTCGGCAATGGCTGACGCCGAGCAGGAGGCTTCGGTCCCGGAAGATGGCGCATTTGGGCCCGAAACCATCCACGCCGATGCCGAACCGGACCTGACTCTCGAGGAAGGACCTCCCCCGCCGGTCTCGATTCCAGCCGCCTTGCGCCCGATCGGCGTCGACGAGGATGAATTCGAGGAAGGTTTGCCGAGCATCGTCGTGCATCGGCATCTCGCCATGCCCTCCGCAGAAACGGCTCCCACAAGCGACGAAGCAAGCAGTCACGATGATTGCGAAAAGGCCGAGAACGTTGCTGCTGCGTCCGATGGACTGGGACCGGACACGCTAGACGAGGACAGCCGCGTGCTCGAGGAGGGATACAGCTCGCTGCTCAACCTCAAGCGTCCGCCCCAGGAAAAGCAGCCGTTCGTCCGCATCGACGAACCCGAACCGGAGGACACGGCTATCGAACCTGTCGTGATCTTCCCCGGCCATGCCCCAACCGGCAGCGACGCTCCGCCAGCCGCGCCTGATGCGGCGTCGGCCGACGATCAGCGAGAACGGGAGCCTGCAGGGGAAGGGCGTCCCTTTGACGCGCCCGGCGCGGCCGCTGAGCAAGACCGGCCGGTCAAGGCAGCCTCCGCCAAATCCCAGGATCCGGAGGAAACCGAGAAGGCCCTTCGCGCGGCACTCGCCACGCTGCAGCGGATGAGCGGGGCCGCCTGATCCGCCCGATCCGGCGTTCAGCCAGCGAGAAACGCGGTTTTCGGCCCGATTCTTGGTCCGCCGCTCTGCAACCGGTTTTCTTCGCGGTTGCAAAAATTGCTTCCTGTAGGCATGGGGAAAGTTCGCGTTCGCTCGCTGCCGTCGGCATCGAGATGATTCGTGCGCCCATGCGCGAGCCAGAACGTGGACGCTGGCAAAGACAGGATGGATTTATCGATGGGATTTCCGGAACCCCAGGGCCTTTACGATGCACGCAATGAACATGATTCCTGCGGTGTGGGCTTCGTCGCCCATATCAAGGGCGAAAAAAGCCATGCGATTGTCAGTCAGGCGCTGGAAATCCTGAAAAACCTCGATCATCGCGGAGCCGTCGGTGCGGATCCGCTGATGGGCGACGGCGCGGGCATCCTGATCCAGATGCCGGACAAGCTGTTCCGGAAGTGGGCCGATGCGGAAGGCCACAAGCTGCCTGCGCCCGGCGACTACGCCGTGGCCATGTGCTTCCTGCCGCAGGACGAAGGCAGCCGCGATTTCGTCATCAAGACCTTCGAGAAGTTCATCGCCAAGGAAGGCCAGAAGCTGATCGGCTGGCGCGACGTGCCGACGACGCTGGACGGCCTTGGCCGCGCGGTCATCGAATCGATGCCGGTCATCCGCCAGTGCTTCGTCGAACGCGGAGACAACTGTGCCGACCAGGATGCATTCGAACGCAAGATCCTGGCGATCCGCAAGCAGACGCAGAACCCGCTGGGCGCCATGGCCGAAAAGCACGGACTGCCCGGGCTTACCGAAATGTACATGCCGAGCTTTTCCAGCCGGACCATGGTCTACAAGGGTTTGCTGCTCGCGACACAGGTCGGCAGCTTTTACGACGATCTGCGCGATCCGGAGTGCGTGTCGGCGCTCGGCCTCGTCCACCAGCGCTTCTCGACCAACACCTTCCCGAGCTGGAAGCTTGCCCACCCCTATCGCTTCATCGCCCACAACGGCGAGATCAACACGGTGCGCGGCAACGTCAACTGGATGAATGCGCGCCGCCGCACGATGGAATCGGACCTGCTCGGCGCCGATCTCGACAAGATGTGGCCGCTGATTCCCCACGGCCAGTCCGACACGGCCTGTCTCGACAATGCGCTCGAACTGCTTCTGGCAGGCGGGTACAGCATGGCTCACGCGGTGATGATGCTGATTCCCGAAGCCTGGGCCGGCAACCCGCTGATGGATCCCAAGCGGCGCGCCTTCTACGAGTTCCACGCCGCGCTGATGGAACCGTGGGACGGCCCTGCCGCGGTTGCCTTCACCGACGGTCGCCAGATCGGCGCGACGCTGGACCGCAACGGCCTTCGCCCAGCGCGCTTCTGCGTGACCGACGACGACCTTGTCGTGATGGCGTCGGAAAGCGGCGTGCTGCCGATCAAGGAAGACAATATCGTCCGCAAGTGGCGCCTCCAGCCCGGCAAGATGCTGCTCATCGACTTCGAGCAGGGCCGCATCATCGAGGACGAGGAAATCAAGTCGCAATTGGCCAACGAAGAGCCTTACGAGAAGTGGCTCGAGCAGGCACAGTACATGCTCCACGACCTCAACGTGGTGGAGCCGGAGCTGGCACAACTGCCCATCGAGACCACCAGCATGCTCGATCGCCAGCAGGCCTTCGGCTACACGCAGGAAGACATCTCGAGATTCCTCGAGCCGATGGCCGAAAAGGGCGACGACCCGGTCGGCTCGATGGGCACCGATACGCCGATCGCCGTGCTGTCGAACCGGTCGCGGCTGCTCTACGACTATTTCAAGCAGAACTTTGCCCAGGTCACCAATCCGCCGATCGATCCGATCCGCGAAGAGCTGGTGATGAGCCTCGTCTCGATGATCGGACCGAGGCCCAACCTGCTCGGCCATGAAGCGGGCAGCCACAAGCGGCTCGAAGTCGAGCAGCCGATCCTCACCAACGAGGACATTGCCAAGATCCGCTCGGTCGAGGCCGCGCTCGACGGTGCGTTCCGCACCGAGACGATCGACATCACCTGGGATGCGGCCACCGGCGCCGCCGGCCTGGAAGAAGCTATCAAGACGATCTGCCTCTCCGCCACCGAGGCCGTTCTGGCCGACAAGAACATCCTGATCCTGTCGGACCGCGCCCAGTGTCCCGAACGCATCCCGATTCCGGCCCTGCTCGCGACCGCGGCGATCCATCATCACCTGGTCCGACAGGGCCTGCGCATGCAGACAGGTCTCGTCGTCGAAACCGGAGAAGCGCGCGAAGTCCAGCATTTCTGCGTGCTGGCCGGTTATGGCGCCGAAGCGATCAACCCCTACGTCGCTTTCGAGACGCTTGAGAATATCCGCGTGCGCAAGGAGCTTCCGCTCAGCGCAAAGGACGTCGAGAACAACTACATCAAGGCCGTGGGCAAGGGCATCCGCAAAGTCATGTCCAAGATGGGCATATCGACCTATCAGTCCTATTGCGGCGCCCAGATTTTCGACGCGGTGGGCCTCGCTTCGGACTTCATCGAGAAGTATTTCACCGGAACCGCCACCACGATCGAGGGCGCCGGCCTGCAGGAGATCGCCGAGGAAGCGGTGCGCCGCCACGCGGCTGCCTATGGCGACAGCCCGATCTACAAGAACATGCTCGACGTCGGCGGGATCTACGGCCTGCGCCTGCGCGGCGAGGAACATGCCTGGACGTCGCTGAACATCGGCAACCTGCAGCACGCCGTGCGCGGCAACATTCCGGAGAAGTACCGGGAATTCGCGCAATCGATCAACGACCAGTCGAAGCGCATGCTGACCATTCGCGGGCTCATGGAATTCCGCAAGGCCGACAAGCCGCTCGATGTCTCCGAAGTCGAGCCGGCGAGCGAAATCGTCAAGCGCTTCGCGACCGGCGCGATGAGCTTCGGCTCGATCAGCCGCGAGGCCCACACCACTCTGGCACTCGCCATGAACCGTATCGGTGGCAAGTCGAACACCGGCGAGGGCGGCGAGGAAGTGGACCGCTTCACGCCGCTGCCCAACGGCGATTCGATGCGTTCGGCGATCAAGCAGGTCGCTTCGGGACGTTTCGGCGTCACCACCGAGTATCTCGTCAACGCCGACGACATCCAGATCAAGATGGCGCAGGGCGCCAAGCCCGGCGAAGGCGGACAGCTGCCGGGCCACAAGGTCGACAAGAAGATCGCCTCGGTGCGCCATTCGACGCCGGGCGTCGGCCTGATCAGCCCGCCGCCGCATCACGACATCTATTCGATCGAGGATCTTGCTCAGCTGATCCACGACCTGAAGAACGTCAATCCGAATGCGCGCATCTCGGTCAAGCTGGTTTCCGAAGTCGGCGTCGGCACTGTCGCAGCGGGCGTTTCCAAGGCACGCGCCGACCACGTGACCATCTCGGGCTACGAGGGCGGCACCGGCGCATCGCCGCTGACGTCGCTGACCCATGCCGGATCGCCTTGGGAAATCGGGCTTGCCGAAACCCAGCAGACGTTGCTGCTCAACAACCTGCGTTCACGCATCGCCGTGCAGACGGACGGCGGCCTGCGGACCGGGCGCGACGTCGCAATTGGCGCGCTGCTCGGCGCCGACGAGTTCGGCTTCGCCACCGCGCCGCTCATCGCTGCCGGCTGCATCATGATGCGCAAGTGCCATCTCAACACCTGCCCCGTCGGTGTCGCGACACAGGACCCCGTCCTGCGCGCGCGCTTCACCGGGCAGCCCGAGCATGTGGTGAACTACTTCTTCTTCGTCGCCGAGGAACTGCGCGAGATCATGGCGGAACTTGGCTTCCGGACCATGGAAGAGATGATCGGCCGGGTCGACCGGCTCGACATGCGCAAGGCAATCGATCACTGGAAGGCGCGCGGCATCGACCTCTCGCGCCTCCTGCATCAGGTGCCGCCGGGCGACAGCCCCTCGCTCAACTGGACCGAAGGGCAGAACCACGGGCTCGAGAATGCGCTCGACAACGAGCTCATTTCCGCCGCTGCGGATGCACTCGAGAAAAAGGAAGCGGTGCTGATCGAGAGCACGGCGAGGAACGTCAACCGCACGGTCGGCGCCATGCTCTCCGGCGAGGTCGCTCGCCGCTACGGACATGCCGGCCTTCCCGACAACACGATCCATATCCGCATGACCGGCGTCGGCGGGCAGAGCTTCGGTGCCTGGCTGGCCCATGGCGTGACGCTCGACCTCACCGGTGACGCCAACGACTATGTCGGCAAGGGGCTTTCGGGCGGGCGGGTGATCGTGCGCCAGCCGGGCCATGTCGGTCGCGAGCCGCTTGAAAACATCGTGGTCGGCAACACCGTCCTGTACGGAGCGGTCGCTGGCGAAGCCTTTTTCAACGGCGTTGCCGGCGAACGCTTCGCCGTGCGCAATTCGGGGGCGGTCGCGGTCGTCGAAGGCGTCGGCGACCATGGCTGCGAATACATGACCGGCGGTGTTGTGGCCGTGCTCGGCAAGACCGGCCGCAATTTCGCGGCGGGCATGTCGGGCGGCGTTGCCTATGTCTACGACGAGGACGGCAATTTCGCCGACCTGTGCAACCAGTCCATGGTCGATCTCGAAAAGATCTCTCCGGATCGCGACGAGGAAGACGGCGCCGGCCGGCCGCAGCAGCGGGGTGCCAGCGTCTACGACTACGGCATGGGCGACATGCTCCGCCATGATGCCGAACGCCTGCGCATCCTGCTGGAGCGCCATCATCTGCACAGTGGCAGCAAGCGCGCCCGCGCCCTGCTGGATGACTGGGACAACGCTCTCGCAAAGTTCGTCAAGGTGATGCCGCGCGATTATCGCAACGCGCTGAAGCAACTCGAGGCCGAGCGGCTTGAAGCCGCGTCGGTGGCCGCGGAATAAGGGTTACGTCGACATGGGTAAGGAAACCGGCTTTCTCGAGCTTGACCGTCACGACCGCACCTATGCGGATCCGAAGGAGCGGCTGAACCACTACAAGGAATTCATGGTGCCGCTGCCTGAGCCAGATCTGAAGGCCCAGGCGTCGCGCTGCATGAATTGCGGCATTCCGCATTGCCATACCGGTTGCCCGGTCAACAACATCATCCCGGACTGGAACCATCTGGTCTATGAAGGCGATTGGCAGAACGCGCTCGAAGTCCTGCATTCGACCAACAACTTCCCGGAGTTCACCGGTCGTATCTGCCCTGCGCCCTGCGAGGCCGCCTGCACGCTGAACATCATCGACCAGCCGGTGACGATCAAGTCGATCGAATGCGAAATCGTCGATCGCGGCTGGCGCGAAGGCTGGATCGCGCCGCAGGTTCCCTCGCAGCGCACCGGCAAGTCGGTCGCGGTTATCGGCTCTGGCCCGGCGGGTATGGCCTGTGCCCAGCAACTCGCGCGCGCCGGGCACAGCGTCACCTTGTTCGAGAAGAACGACCGGGTCGGCGGGCTGCTGCGCTACGGCATTCCCGACTTCAAGATGGAAAAGCATCTCATCAACCGGCGGATGAAGCAGATGGAAGCGGAAGGCGTGGAGTTCCGCACGTCGACCGAGGTCGGAGTGAAAATCTCCGTGGCTTCGCTGAAGGACAATTTCGACGCGATCGTCTTTTCAGGAGGCGCGGAAGAACCCCGCCGGCTCGATATTCCCGGCGCCGAACTCCCCGGGGTCCACGTCGCGATGGATTTCCTGCGCCAGCAGAACAAGCGCAATGCCGGCGATGATGAAATCCGCGCCGCACCGGACGGCACGATTTCGGCGACCGGCAAGCACGTGATCGTGATCGGCGGCGGCGATACGGGTTCGGACTGCGTCGGCACCTCGAACCGTCAGGGCGCGGCAAGCGTAACCCAGATCGAGATCATGCCCAAGCCGCCAGAGCACGAGGACAAGGCGATGACCTGGCCGGACTGGCCGCTCAAGCTGCGCACCTCTTCCAGCCACGAGGAAGGCGTGGACCGCGACTGGTCCGTGCTGACCAAGCGCGTGGTCGGCGACAACGCCGTTCAGGGTCTCGAATGCATCCGTATCGAATGGAAAGACGGCAAGATGGTCGAGATTCCGGGAAGCGAGTTCACGCTTCAGGCGGATCTTATCCTGCTGGCCATGGGCTTCCTCGGCCCGCGCAAGCAGGGTCTGCTCGATCAGGCCGGCGTCGATCTCGACCAGCGCGGCAACGTCTCGGCCAACACCGAGGACTACCAGACAAGCGATCCCAAGATCTTCGCCTGCGGCGACATGCGGCGCGGACAGTCACTGGTGGTCTGGGCGATTCGGGAGGGCCGCCAGTGCGCGCGCTCGGTCGACGAAATGCTGATGGGAACCAGCGAACTGCCGCGTTAGGCGTTGCCGGAAAGCATTGGTTTTCTCTCCGTCCGCAGCCAGGCGCGGCCCGGGTCAGCCCCGACGTGAGGATCTTGCCGTCGCGTCGGATGGAAGGCCTGCCGCCTCTCGGATGTCCTTGGTTGCGTCGAGCAGTTGCCGCGCCTGCGGATAGGCTTTGTTGAGCTTGGCCGTCGTGCGCTCGATATCGGACAGCCTGACCGCCAATTCGCTTCTTGTCAGGATGCCTTTCGAGAGCAGCAGGCTGACCACTTCGAGCCATATCGCCTTGGCAGCATCGAACTCGCCGCGGGCGTAGATGTCGAGAATGGCGTCGCTGACCGGAACGGCCGGATCGGCGGCTCCCGACCGGACCGTTCGCGCCGGCCGCAGCCGCTCCTGCCTTGTCGCATCAGGGACTTTGGAAGTGGCAGGTCCGGCTGCCCATGGCCTGCGATCAGAATTCATGCGTAGCAGGCGTTCAAGGTCCATCTGATCAAGGGGGCGGCAGAATTCGATCCCGGCACGATTGCTTTTCAGCCAGCGTATCTTTCCTCTCAGGCCGAAAAACGATTCGGGATGTATGGAAACACTTTCCCCAACCGATAAGAGAAACCTTCCCTGCGAAGAAATGCAGCATCCTTCCGGCGAAATGTCTTCGAGAATGACTTGCAATATATTTCCGGCGGAAGAGCGACAGGTCGATGCGATTGCGACCTTGTGCCGTTGCGAGACCCTGGAAAGCATAGATGAATCAGGCATAGAAAAACTCCATGTCGATTCGGAGTAGTCTCGAATAGTAAATTTTATTCTATTTCGTATGCTCCAAAACGACTTAGGCAATAACTCAGAATTTCGTTATTTCCTTTTTGGATATCTATAAATACGGTATTGCCATTTCGCTGGAAATCATCGCTGCGAAGCACAGCTCACACATTGTGTGACGCTTGGGTCGTGTTCAAGTCGCGTCCCGGCAATTTCTTCGCCACAGGTCAGGCACCAGCCCCATTCGTCCTGTTCGATACGCTGAAGCGCGGCCTGAATACGAAGCCGTTCAGCCTTGCGGCGTTTCTCTGCTGCCAGGGCCATGGCCTGCACCTGCAAGGCGTCCATTCGCGAGAGCCTGCCCACGCTGTCCTGCTCCAGGGTCACCGGTGCGCGCGCTTCGGCGCTGATGCGGTCTTCCTCATCAAGCTCTGCTTGGCGGGCAAGCAGGCGGGACCGGGCCTCACTTTCGTCCATCGTCCGATTCTACCAATCCGTGGTCGGTCGTCCATCCGCTTGTGGAACTGTTCCGACCGCCTGCTAAGCTGACTGCCAGTTCAATGGTTCGATGGACTGAAGGCACAGTTCAAGACAGACAAGAGGTGGGAGAGATGGCCGTGCGTGACGAATTCGGGCTTACCAGACGCAAGGCGATGATGCTTGGTGCGGTCGGTGGACTGGCGGCTACTGCAACGCCGGGCCGTGCTGTGTCGAAGACCGCCCCTGCCGGCACGTTCGAAATTCTGGCGGAGGGGCTGGCCTTTCCCGAAGGACCGGTCGCCATGCCCGACGGTTCCGTCATCCTCGTCGAGTTGACGGCGGGCCAGGTCACACGTTGCTGGAATGGTCGGACCGAGGTGGTCAGCAAGGTCGGCGGCGGCCCGAACGGTGCGCAAGTCGGGCCCGACGGGGCGCTGTATATCTGCAATTCGGGAGGCGTGGACCCGAGTAATTCCCACCTTGCCGACCCGAGCAAGCCGGGCCGGATCGAACGGCTCGATCTCGATACCGGCAAGGTCGAGCGGCTGTACGACCGCGTGGGTGACAGGCCCCTTTCCGCACCGAACGACCTCGTGTTCGACGCAGACGGCGGGATCTGGTTCACAGATTTCGGAAAGGTCCTCGAGCACGGATATGGAAGAGGCGGCGTCTACTACTGCCGACCGGACGGTAGTTCGATCCGCGAGATCGACTACGGTGCCTCCGGCTACAACGGCATCGGCCTCTCACCGGACGGCAAGGCGCTGTATTTCGCGATGAACCATTCGGCGAGGCTCTATCGGATGACGATCGAGGGTGCCGGCGAGGTCACGCAAGACGAGAATGGGACGGGGCCGAAAAAGGAATTCGTCGGCGTCAGTTCAAGCGGTGTCGAATTCGACAGCCTTGCCGTCACCCGTTCCGGCAATGTTTGCATCGGCACCAATTTCGATGGGGGGATTACGACGATTTCACTGTCAGGCGAGACATCGTTCATGCCGTTGCCCGAAAAGATGGTGACCAATATCGCCTTTGGCGGTCGAGACATGCGCGATGCCTTTCTGACCTGGGCCGTGAGCGGACGGCTTGTCAGAATGCGCTGGAGCGAGCCGGGGCTCAGGCTGAATTTCTAGAGGCTGGCCATCTCCCCTCCAAGATGTCTCCCGGACCAGCCAAGTCCGTGACACTCACCGCCGGGTCGAATGAAGTCCAGGCCACCCCGCAAGGCAAGCCGGATGAGTGCTCACCAATCGATCGCGCCACGCCCCTGCGCTTCGAGGAACTGATTGGCCTTGCTGAAGTGCTTGCATCCGAAGAAGCCGGAATGAGCCGAAAGCGGGCTGGGATGCGGAGCGGTGAGCACCAGATGCCGCCCGTTCATCAGGCCGGGCACGCGAGACGCCTTCTTTCGCGCATGGCTCCCCCACAGCATGAACACGCACGGTTCTTCCTTGGCGGCGACCGCCGCGACGGCAGCGTCGGTGATCGGCTCCCAACCGAGTTGCTGGTGCGAACCGGCGCGCCCTTGCTCGACTGTCAGCGAATTGTTCAGCAGCAACACGCCCTGGCGCGCCCAGTGTTCCAGATTGCCGTGCTGCTGGGGAGCTATTCCGAGGTCGGCCTCGAGCTCCTTGTATATGTTGACCAGCGAGGGCGGCGTCTTGATCCCATCGGGAACAGAGAATGCCAGGCCATGCGCCTGCCCCGGCCCGTGGTAGGGATCCTGGCCGAGAATGACGACCTTTACCTTGTCGAGCGGTGTGAGTTCCAAGGCACGCAGGCGGCTTCCGCGAGGTGGGTATATGCGCTTGCCGGCTGCTTCCTGCGCTTTCAGGAAACCACCCAGTTTCCTTGACTCACGTGTCGCCAGAACCGGTTCGATTGCCGGCTTCCAGGTTTCCGGAACCGCGTCCGCCGACATCGGCCTTGCTCCAAACCCCTTCCGTTCAAACGAAGATCAGCCTAAGCACTTTCTCCATATGGCTGTCCATCTCCACGAAGAAGATCTCCCCGAAGGCGTGCTGGCGCCCGGGCCCCTCGCGATCGATACCGAAACAATGGGCCTGATCACCAGGCGCGACCGGCTGTGCGTCGTCCAGATTTCCGACGGAGGCGGCGACGAGCATCTGGTCCGGTTCTCACCTGACAGTGATTTTTCAGCGCCGAATCTGAAAGCGGTGCTCAGCGATCCTTCACGGCTGAAGCTTTATCACTTCGCGCGTTTCGACCTCGCGGCGATTCAGCACTACCTCGGCGTGATGGCCGCGCCGGTATTCTGCACCAAGATCGCCTCCAAGCTGGTCCGCACCTATACCGACCGCCACGGGCTCAAGGATCTGGTCCGCGAACTGCTTGGCAAGGAGATATCAAAGCAACAGCAGTCGAGCGACTGGGGCGGCGCTGAGCTGTCCGATGCACAACGCGACTATGCGGCGTCGGACGTGCGCTACCTTCACGGCATGCATGCCGTATTGGTGGAACGGCTGGCCCGGGAAGGCCGGACCGAAATCGCCCAGGCCTGCTTCGATTTCCTGCCTACGCGCGCGTTGCTCGATCTGGCAGGCTGGCCCGATCACGATATCTTCAGTCACGAATGACGGCCGAAGCAGACCTAATCCGGGATCGGCGTCGGGCGTTTGCCGCGCCCGGCGGTTCGCATGATCGTCTGATCGGCTTCCTAGCCAAGGCGCTTCCTGCTGCGATCGGCGTCGTCGCCGCGATCATGGTCCTGGCGCCGCTGTCGCCACGAGGGGAGATCAGCTTCCTGCTGGACCGTAACAAGGTGGCGATCACCGGCCAGCGCATCGAGGTGGAGCGGGCCATGTACCGCGGCCAGGACAGCCAGGGACGCCCGTTCGTGCTCACAGCGGGCAAGGCGGTGCAAGCCACTTCAAGACTGCCGATCGTGGAAATGGAAGACCTCGTAGCCAGCATGGAGCTTTCGGACGGACCGGCGCAGCTAAAGGCCCGGGAAGGCTCGTACAATTTCGATACCGAAAGGGTTTCGGTCCAGGGTCCGGTGAATTTCAGGGCCGCCGACGGCTACCAGATGGTGACCAACAACGTCGAAATCGATCTCAAGACCCGCAAGGCCGTCGGTTCGGGCGGTGTCGAGGGCGCGGTTCCGACAGGCAGTTTCAGCGCCGACCGGATCGTCGCCGATCTCGGCGAACGGACGGTCGCGCTCGAAGGGAATGCACGGCTGCGTATGACGCCCGGCAAGCTGAGGATCCCGCAATGACGATTCGCAACTCCCATTTCCACCCGGTTCGAATTGCGTTGGGCGCGTTCGTGGCTGCAAGCGCCCTGTTCGCCGGGTGGCAGCAGCTCGACGCGCAGGCGATCGCAAGTCACAACAGCGATGCGCCGGTGGATTACGCGGCTGACCGGATCGAGCTGCAGGAACGTCAGGACCGGGTCGTCCTCTCGGGCAACGTCGACATCACCCAGGCGGACCTTCGGCTTCGCGCTGCGAGGACGACCGTCGCCTACACGCGGGAAGGCTCGCTCAAGATCCAGCGGATAGATGCGACCGGCGGCGTTCTGGTCACGCGCGGCAATGAAAGCGCGCGCGGGGACGTGGCGATTTACGATTTCAACCGGCGGATCATCACCATGGTAGGCAACGTCAGGCTGCAAAGCGGCGGCGATACGCTCAACGGTGGCCGGATGGTGATCGATCTCAACAGCGGCGTATCCAGCGTGGACGGAAGCGCAGCGGGCTCGGCCTCCTCAAGCGGCCGCGTCTCCGGCTCCTTCGCAGCACCCAAACACAACTGATCCACCGCACAAGCAGCGCAATCCACGCCCTTCAGGCTCGCGTGTCCGCAGCCGAGGCGTGGATTCCGCTTTCCTATATATAACCATATAGGTTAGTTCGGCAGGCAGTCGCAGACTTTATCGGTTTGCGAGGAAGCGGGTCGGCGCGGCGCATCAAAGAATGCGGAGCCGAAAAGTCACGCGAATCGGTGCCAAGTCCCGAGCCTCGCGACCGGCAATCAAGGAGAACAGCCCATGTCACTTCAATATTCGGTCACCGTGCGCAATGCCAAGCTCGATGCCGTCGAAACCTCGATCGGGGCAGACGCCGTCATGAAAGTCAGGACAGGCGCACCGCCGGCAGACTGTTCCCTCGCGGACAGCGGCTCGGTGCTCGCCACGCTCAACCTCCCCTCCGACTGGATGGCAGCGGCGGCAGGCGGGTCGAAATCGAAGAACGGCAGCTGGGAAGACACCAGCGCGGATGGCACGGGGACCGCCGGGCATTTCCGAATCTACGATTCGGGCGGCAGCGCATGCCACATACAGGGCACGATCACCGCGACCAGCGGAGGCGGCGACATGGAGGTCGACAACACCAGCTTTGCCGCGGGTCAGCAGTTCCAGGTCACCAGTTTCACCATCACCGCCGGCAACGCCTGACCGGAGGCTGAGCGTTGGAAACAAACGTCCTGCTGACGTCCGGTTCGACCTGGACGGTTCCTGTCGACTGGAACGACAGCTCAAGCCAGATCATCTGTATCGGCGGCGGCGGGGGCGGCGCGCGCCCCTTCGCGAACAATGCGGGCGGCGGAGGCGGAGGCGGCGGCGCCTGGTCGTCAGTTTCAGGAATCGGCCTTACTCCCGGCGCGACGGTGCATGTCAACATCGGCTCCGCCGGCGCGGGTGCGACGGCGTTCGGACACAGCGGCGACAACGGCGGCGACAGCTGGCTCAACAAGACGGCCGCTTCACCGCCCGCTTCCACAAGCGAGGGAGTTCTTGCCAAGGGCGGCTCAGCCGGCAGCACCTCCAGCGGAGGCGCGGGCGGCGCGGCTGTCGCGGGAATTGGAACGAGCAGGCACAGCGGCGGCCCGGGCGGAGATGGCGGCCCGACACCGGGAGGTGCGGGTGGCGGGGGCTCCGCCGCTAGTGAGAACGGCGACGGCTTTGCCGGAGGCGCCAGTGCGGCAGCCCGGAGCGGGGGCGCAGGCGGGGGCGGCGGCGGCGGCAATTCCGGCAATCCGGGGGCGGCCGGCGCAGACGGGGGCAATGGCAGCGAATATCCGATCACCGCCGGAGGCAACGCCGGTGGCGGAGGCGGGGGCGGAGGCGGCGGAGAGGGCAACGTCAACAGCGGAACCGGCGGTTCGGGCGGAGATGCGGGCCTGTTCGGCGGTGGCGGCGGAGGTGGCGGAAGCGCCGACCAGTTCGGGGCGGGCGGCTTGGGCGGCAACGGCGCCCAAGGTTGCATCATTATTTTCTACACCCCGGCCCTCAATGCCGGCGCCGCGATTGCGGAGCAGGACGATGTAATCGCCACGGCAAGCAAACTGGTCATTGCGGCGGCTGCGGCACCGTCAGAATCTGGGGATCTTGCGGCCTCGGAGGCCGTCATACGGCTTTCCGGCGAGGGAGACTGCAGCGAGGCTGGCGATCACCCGACTGTGCAGGGCAAGCTCAGCCTGGCTGCCGGAATCACAATCACGCAGGAAAGCGACACGCTCTCCGCCGGTGGCGACTTCGCGGGCGTCGAAGGCTCGTTGCAAGCCAGCAGCGCAAACGACGCCATTGAAGCACAGGCAATGCTTGGACTCGCAGCGGCTGCGGCGATCGATCAGGCAGGCGATACCGCCGGCGCGGCGGGCGAACTGGCGCTGACGGGCTTTTGCGGGATCGACGAAGCCGATGACTCCGCCCAAGCTGCAGCGGCAATTCGTCTATCAGCTCTGGCAGCGCTTGCCGGACAAGGCGACGCTTCATTGGGGACAGGCAGGCTCCCCGTCAGCGCGGACCTTGCAACCATCGAAAGCGGGGACGCCGGCGCTGCACTGCTCCATCGCGTACTCCAACCCACCGCAGCACGTACAGTCCGCTTCGGCACAGCCTTGCTGGCGAACCGGACAATCCGCTTCGCCCCGTCGCGCCTTTCAGTCCGCACACTCAGTTTCGAGGAGTAGTGATACATGGCAATCTCACCGGCTGCCCCGATTTTCGCCGACACGCTCGATCCACACGAGGAGCTCGATTTCAAGGTCGAGTTCGGAGACATGCTCGAGGCGGGCGAAGCTATCGACGATGCCGACTGGATTCTCGAAGTGCTTCCGGAAGCCGCCGCGCTGGGGCTCACGGTGATGAGCGGCAACGGCCGCGATGCTGCGCTGTCGAACGGCGATACCGCAGTGATCTTCTGGCTCTCCATCGACCCTGCCTACCGGGGCAACGCAGCATTCGACGGGGCCGGTATCGAATTGCCTTTGCGCATCACGACCCAGACCAGCTCTTCGCCATCGCGCAAGCGACAACGCACCTTCCAGGTGAGAGTCGCGCAGCGCTAAGTTGTGCGGCGATGGCGGCGCCGGCGTGGTCCCGTGGCCGAGCCGGAACTGCTACGCCGCGCGCGAGGCAGCCCGGGCGATTTCCCCCAGGCCCTGAGCGAGCAGCAATTCCGCATCCTGACTATGCGACAGCAGCGACTGGTGCAGGCCCACCAGACGATCGACCAGCCTTTCGAGCTGTTTCCCGCGCCAGCGCCTGAGCTGCCGGTCAAGGTCCCGCTGGTCCTTCCAGAACACCCGCCGGGCAGCCTTTTCCGCTTCCAGAAGCGCTTGGACGTCGCCGCGCGGCCCGAGCTTGGCGGCAAGGGTGGCAAGCTGCGTCGCACGCCGCTCGAAGGCAAGCAGCAGACCGACCGGATTGAGGCCCAACTCGTGCATGCGGCGAAGCTCCCCCGCCACCCGGCCGGTTTCGCCTCCGAGCACGGCATTGACCAGCGGCGTGAAGCCCTCCTCCTCCGTTTGCGCCCCGATCGCATCCAGCGCTTCCGCAGTCACGGTGCGCGGACTTTCCGGGCTCGCATCGAGATAAAGCGCAAGCTTGGTGACTTCGGACTGGGCCAGCCGGGTATCGAGACCGGCGGCCCGCGCGATGCGCTCGGCGATGTCCGCGCCGATGCGCAACCCTGCCGCGTCAGCCATGCCTCGCACCGCCGTCGTGACGGACCGCAGATCGGGCGGATAGAACATGGCAACCAGGGCATCCGGCCGGCTCGCCAGCAGTTTGGCCGTGCGCGACTTGTCGGTCGCCCCGGTCGCCACGACAAGCACCGGGCAGGGTTCGGCCTCTCCATCCAGCAGGTTGGCAACGGCGTCGTGCGCCTCATCGCCCTGCGCGCGCACAAGGATGTGCCGCGCGCCGCCGAACAGCGAGGAAGAGCGCGCCTCGTCACCCAGCCGGACGGGGTCCTTCCTCAGGTCGGCGCCGGAGAACTCGATCCGCTCGCCGGCGTCGGGAAACAGCGCCACGATCTTCGCCGCGGCGTCATGGGCGCCGGCTTCGTCGGGGCCGCAAAAGAAGAATATCCTCGCTTCGGCCGCAGCACGCGAAGCAAGGCCCGCGAAGTCGCGCTGCGTCGCCTTCACGGATTGTCGGATCCGTTCCTGCGCAAGCTCAGCGCGACATTGGTGACGATCCGGTCGGCGACGTCGCGCGCCAGATTTTCCAGCGCCGTCTGCTCGGCGGAGATCGTCGCATATTCGGAGCTCACAACGTCGATGCCCGCATCCGAACCCGCCGTTGCGTCAAGCACGATGTCGCCGCTGGCAAGGTCGACGAGCTGATAGCGCGCGCGCAATGTCCTGCGTTCCCGGCCGATGGTATCGTCGGAAAGCAGGGCATATCCCTCCAGCTTGTCGTCGAGGCGGATGTCGAGCCGATAGCGCGCGGAGGCACCGGAGCTGTTCGCCACGCCCAGCCGGTCCACGAGCGCATTGCGCACAAGCCAGCCCGCACGGCCTTCTATCGCCGAGACATCGATCGCGGCGAGCCCCTGCGCCACCGCGCCGCTGCCGCCGCCGGCATACATCGGCTGGAGCCCGCAGGCCGCGAGCAGCAACATTATCGGGATTGCGGCGAGTTTCCTCACGCCACCAGGTTCACCAGCCGGTCGGGCACGACGATCACTTTCTTCACCTCGGCTCCGTCCAGCGCACGCTGCACCTTGTCGCTGGCCAGTGCAAGCGCCTCAAGCTCTTCCTTCGCGGTGCCCTTGGCGACGGTAAGCGTGTCGCGCAGCTTGCCTTTGACTTGAACGGCGATGGTCACTTCATCCTCGACCAGCAGCGCCGCGTCCACCTGCGGCCAGGCGGCATCGGCCACGAGGCCTCGGCCGATCGTGGCCCAGGCCTCTTCGGCAAGATGCGGCATCATCGGGGCGACCACCAGCAGCAGCGCCCGAATGGCGGCCGAGCGGCTGGCCGAAGGCTCCGCCTTTTCGATTGCCGAGGCCAGCTCGTAGATGCGCGCAACGGCCTTGTTGAAAGACAGCGCCTCGATATCCACGGCGACCGCGGCGACAGTCTGGTCACGTTTGCGGTCGAGCGCCTTGTCCTCGCCCTGTGCCGCAGCATCGAACTGGCTGAAAATCCTCCACAACCGCTGGACGAAGCGGCCACAGCCTTCGATGCCGGCTTCCGACCATGGCAGGTCGCGTTCCGGCGGGCTGTCGGAAAGCATGAACCAGCGGATCGCATCGGCGCCATAGGTCGCGACGATCTGATCGGGATCCACCACGTTCTTCTTGGATTTCGACATCTTGACGACGCGGCCGACTTCGACCGGAAGGCCGGTAGCCTTCTCGAAAACGCCATCGGCGCGCTTCTCGACCTCCTCGGGAGACAACCACTTGGAGGCCGGCTCGTTGTCGCTATCGAAATCGCCTTCCCCGTCCATGGCCGCCGGCTCATTGGTGCCGGCCCGCCGATAGGTCTCATGGGTGACCATGCCCTGCGTAAACAGGCTGGCGAAAGGCTCCGCGACGTCGAGCTTGCCGATGCGCTTCAGCGCCCGGGTCCAGAACCGCGCGTACAGCAGGTGCAGGATCGCATGCTCGATCCCGCCGATATATTGCTCGACCGGCAGCCAGCGGGCAATCTCCTCGCGGTCGAAGGGCTTGTCGTCCGGCTGGCTGGCGAAGCGCAGGAAATACCACGAACTGTCGACGAAGGTATCGAGCGTGTCGGTTTCGCGCGTCGCCGGCTTGCCGCATTTCGGGCAGTCGACATGTTTCCAGGTCGCATGCCTGAGCAGCGGATTGCCCGGCGTGGAGAAATCCACATCCTCGGGCAGTTCGACAGGCAGCTGCTCCTTGGGCACCGGCACGACGCCGCAGCCGTCGCAATGGATGAACGGTATCGGCGTGCCCCAATAGCGCTGGCGCGAAACACCCCAGTCGCGCAGGCGGTACTGGGTCTTGCCCTCGCCCCACCCTTCCCGTTCGGCGCGGGCGATGACGGCGGCCTTGGCCTCGGCGACGCTCATGCCGTCGATGAAATCCGAATTGACGCAAATGCCGTCGCCCGCTTCGGCCTCGCCCTCAAAGGGCTTGCCGGCGTCCTCCGCGCTGGCGGCGACGACGCGCAGGATCGGCAGTCCGTACTTCGCGGCGAAATCGAAATCGCGCTGGTCATGTCCGGGCACTGCCATGATCGCACCGGTGCCGTAGTCCATCAGCACGAAGTTCGCGATGTAGACGGGCAGGTCTTCGCCGGTGAAGGGGTGGCGGGCAGTCAGGCCGGTATCGAAGCCGAGCTTCTCCGCGGTTTCCAGCTCTGCGGCGGTGGTACCGCCGGCACGGCACGTCTCGACAAACGACTGCGCCTCGGCCGAATTCTCTGCCACGGCTTGCGCGACCGGATGGTCGGCGGCGACGGCGACAAAGCTTGCGCCGAAGATCGTGTCGGGCCGGGTCGTATAGACCTCGAGCTTCTCGCCGTTGGACAGCGTGAAGGCGAACTGCATGCCCTGGCTCTTGCCGATCCAGTTTTCCTGCATCAGCCGGACCTTTTCGGGCCAGTCGTCGAGCGTGCCGAGACCGTCCAGCAATTCCTCGGCGAAATCGGTGATCTTCAGAAACCACTGGCTGAGCTTGCGCTTCTCGACCAGCGCGCCCGAGCGCCAGCCGCGCCCGTCGATCACCTGCTCGTTGGCCAGGACGGTCTGGTCCACCGGGTCCCAGTTGACCGCGCTTTCCTTGCGGTAGACCAGGCCCGCCTCGTAGAGGTCGAGGAACAGCGCCTGCTCCTGCCCGTAATAGTCGGCATCGCAGGTCGCGAGTTCGCGGCTCCAGTCGAGCGCAAAGCCCAAGCGCTTGAGCTGCGCCTTCATGTTGGCGATGTTCTCGCGGGTCCAGCTTCCGGGATGCACGCCCTTTTCCATCGCCGCGTTTTCGGCGGGCATGCCGAATGCGTCCCAGCCCATCGGGTGAAGGACCTCGAAACCCTTCATCCGCTTGTAGCGGGCCAGTACGTCTCCCATCGTGTAGTTGCGGACATGGCCGATGTGGATGCGCCCCGATGGATAGGGGAACATCTCAAGCACATAGCTGCGCGGCTTGCTGCTGGCGTCGTCGGCGCGAAAACACTCTCGCTCATCCCATGCGCGTTGCCAGCGCTCATCCGCCTGCGACGGATCGAAACGTTCATTCATGACGGACAGGAACCTTAGCCGCCGAGGGAGTTGCGGCGCAGATCGCGGGCCCTGGTGAGAATGATGTCCTCAAGTTTCTGGACCGTCGCAGCCTGCACCGGAGCAGTAACCCAGTTGCCATTCTGGGAAACCTGACGGCTCGCCGCGACACGCAATGCGTCCGCACGCAGATCCTGGTCGAGAATCGTGACCGTGATCTTCACGCGCTCTCCCGGATTGGAAGGATTGGCGTACCAATCGGTGACGATGACGCCGCCGGAACTGTCGGTCTGCAGCATCGGCATGAAGGACAGCGCATCCAGGCTGGCGCGCCAGAGATACCCGTTGACGCCGATGGTGGTGACGCGCGACGCCGCGACACTGGGCTGCAGCCCTTCCTTCTTGCCGCAACTGACCAGCGTCAGCGCAACGAGCCCGCAAAGCCCGGCGCGCGCCAGCATCCGCAGAGAAGTGTGGCCGGTATCGGTGCTGCCAGTCATTGTCGTTCCCAAATCCCGTGTTCGATCGCGGCTCAAGCCTTGGGCACTGCCGCAGATGAGCCTCTATAGCCGCCCTTGTCGGCGCGGCAAGTGCGCGATGGCAACGCTCTTGCCGCAAACGGCTGGACTCGCAATGAACAGCGCCTCCAGCCGGCGGTTGGCATGCCCCTGCCCGGCCGCCGGACGCGGAACTGCTTTCCGGGTGAAAATCATCCTGCGTTAAGATATGATATGTGAGATTCGGAACGGGATTCGCGCGGCGGCCTGTTTCGCGCGAAGTCTGGTTCGATCGGATCGAGGTGAGAGCAAGGATGATCGGCTCACGTGAGAGTGGCGCAAGAAGCGGCATGACATCGGGGCTTTTGCTTGCCGGTGCCGTGGGTCTTCTCGCCCTGCCCAGCGCCGTGCTCGCCTTTTCGACCAGCTTCGACTCCCGGCCGGGCGATGCCAGGAACGGGGAGGCGATGGAGTCGCTGGATGGCGATACCGGCAAAGGGCAACTCGCCCGCCCGATCCCGCTTCGCTCGCTTGCGAAAGGCAAGCTTTATCCGTTCACGCCTGCGAACACGCCCAGCCGGCCCGACCGGTCCGTCACCGTAGCGGTGAGACTGGATCCGCAGGTCATCCAGGCTATCGGTTCAAAAAACGCGCATTCGTCCGAATCCGGAAATGCGCCGCTTCGCATCGCGCCGACCGCTTTCAATCTTGGCGTATCTCGCGGCTACCAGAATTTTTCCCAGTCTCTGGTTTCATCGGATAGCAGCCGAAAAGCCGACACGCCCGATCTGTCCCGCTTCAGCATCGCGCCCGGAACCGGCGCCGACGATTCGCGCTTCAGTCCGCATATCATCATGGACGAGAAGCAGGCGACGGGCAGGTCACCGCGCACCTTCGCAGGCGACCGCGAAGACCAGGTCGATGTCGGCGGTAGTTATCGCGTGACGCGCAACCTCGATGTGACCGCCGGCGTGCGCTATTCGCAAGAGCGCGAACGCCTGCTTCCGCTGACGGACGGCAAGCAGGACAGCCAGGCCGTCTACGTCGGCACTCAGTTCCGCTTCTGAACAGGAAGCCGCCACGCCGAGGCGCGCTCCCGGCCCATTTGCCCGCAACCAACGACAAGTGCCTTGCCCTTGGCCACGGCCTTTCCTAGCACAATAGGTCCGGACCACGATTGAGGGGATTTCCATGGCGCGCGTTGCAGTAGTTACAGGCGGCACAAGAGGCATTGGCCAAGCGATTTCATTGGCCCTCAAGGAAACGGGGCTTACGGTCGTCGCCAACTATGCAGGCAACCAGGAGGCGGCCCGCGCCTTTTCCGAAGAAACGGGGATCACCGCATACCGATGGGACGTGGGCGATCACGAGGCATGTATTCACAATTGCAATGAGATCGCGGCCGTTTTCGGTCCGATCGATGTCCTGGTGAACAACGCCGGCATCACCCGAGACGCGACGCTCCACAAAATGAGCTTCGAAGACTGGAACGAAGTGATGCGCATCAATCTGGGCGGCTGCTTCAACATGGCCAAGGCATGCTTCCCGGCGATGCGCGAGCGCGGCTGGGGCAGGATCATCAATATCGGGTCTATCAACGGACAGGCCGGCCAGTACGGCCAGGTCAACTATGCCGCGGCCAAGTCGGGGATCCATGGTTTCACCAAGGCACTGGCCCAGGAGGGCGCCAAGTCCGGTGTTACCGTGAACGCCATCGCACCCGGCTATGTCGATACGGACATGGTCGCTGCCGTGCCCGACGCGGTACTGGAGAAGATTGTCGCGAAGATCCCGGTCGGCCGGCTGGGCCATGCGGACGAAATCGCCCGGGGCGTAGCGTTCCTGGCATCCGAGAATGCGGCGTTCATCACCGGATCGACCCTGTCGATCAACGGCGGCCAGCACATGTACTGAGGCGGATGGAGCCGCCCTATCACCCGCCCGTCAAGCGCTCGGTCGAGATTGCCGGGCACAAGACCTCCGTCAGCCTCGAACCGATATTCTGGAACCTGCTGAAAGAGGCGTCGGAGGCGGAGGGGCTTCCGGTCAATGCATTGGTTGCCCGTATCGATGCCGAGCGGCTCGAAGCGGACAATCCTCCCGGGCTGGCCGGAGCCATTCGCATCTGGCTCGTCTCACGCGCCGATCAGTGAACCGGAGCAGGCTTTCCGACGGCATCTCCGTGCTGCTCAATATCGGCGATCAGGGCCTCCATCTCACCGATTTCCCGCACCTGGGCGTCGATGATGCCATTCGCCAGTTCGCGCACGCGCGGGTCGGAAATATGGGCGCGACGGCTGGTCATGATCGCGATGGAATGATGCGGAATCATCGCTTCCATATAAGAGACGTCACCGACTGTCTCCTGGCTGCGGACGAGCCATAGCGAACCTGCGAAAACAGCGATCGCGCCGCCCAGGACAGCCAGCTTCCACTGGGGACGCGGATACATGCGCCACATGAAACCAAGCATTACGACGGCCATCGTCGCACCCATCAGCAACGCCATCCAGGCCCGGGTCTGACTCCACCAGACATGGGAAAGCTCATAGGTGTTCAGATACATCAGCCCGTACATGATCACCGTCGAAGTGGCGATCATGGCCGCAAAGCGCGCATAGGACATCTTTCCCGGCAAGTTTCGATCTCCAATGATTGCGACGGGCTCAGTAGGTCGAAGGCGGATCGCTGGCAGGAAAGCTCTCGTCGCTCGCCTCATCCGTCTTGCTCCAGCGGCGGGGCTGGTCCCGCATGGCTTCAGGGCCAGCGTTGCGGACCTGAGAAAAGTTCTCGGAGGCGCCTTCGCCGACGGCGAACGCCGCCTTCGGCGCGTTCTTCTGCCGGTTCTGGGTATATCGATAGAATGCGTATCCGGCGGCGCCGGCGAGTGCCATTTTGATCAGGCCCATGACTCTGCTCCTCTTCTTGCAAGAGGAAAACGAGCCTCGGCACCCAGAGTTCCCGGGCCTATCGGCGAATCCCGCTCAATCGTCGCCGACTCGCTCCACATCTGCGCCCAGCAGCGAAAGCTTCTCCTCAAGCCGCTCATAACCGCGGTCGAGGTGGTAAAGGCGATGCACCTGGGTTTCCTCCTGCGCGGCAAGGCCGGCGATCACGAGGCTCATCGACGCCCTGAGATCGGTCGCCATGACCTCGGCTCCCGAGAGCTGGGGAACGCCATGGACAATCGCGGTGCGGCCCGACGTTTCGATATGCGCGCCCATCCGGTTCAGCTCGGGCACATGCATGTAACGGTTCTCGAAAATCGTTTCGGTCAACACGCTGGACCCCTCCGCCCGGCACAGCATGGCCATGAGCTGAGCCTGCATGTCGGTGGCGAATCCCGGATAGGGCGCCGTGGAAATCGTAACCGGGCGCAGCGGCCCGTCGGCGGCGATATAGAGACCTTCGGCGCGCGGCTCGACAGTGACGCCGGCATCCCGCAGCGCCTGTACCGTCGATTCCATCTCCTCGATCCTGGCATTCTTCAGAACGGCTTCGCCGCCGGTGATGGCCGCGGCACAGGCATAGCTGCCGGCCTCGATCCGGTCCGACATGACGCGATAGGTCGCACCATGCAGCCGGGGAACGCCGTGAATAGTAAGCCCCGAGGTACCGATGCCCTCGATCTCCGCGCCCATCGCGGTGAGCAGGTTGCACAGGTCGACGATTTCCGGTTCGCGCGCGACATTCTGCAGCGTGCTCTTACCCCGCGCGGTAACGGCGGCCATGATCGCGTTTTCCGTCGCGCCCACCGAAACGATGGGAAAGCTGTAGCGTCCGCCCGGCAGGCCACCGTCCGGCGCGATCGCGCGAACGTAGCCGGATGCCAGTTCGATTTGCGCGCCGAGCGCTTCCAGCGCCTTGAGATGCAGATCGATCGGGCGGTTGCCGATCGCACAGCCGCCGGGAAGCGAGACCGTCGCTTCGCCCATGCGCGCCAACATCGGCCCGAGCACGAGAATCGAAGCGCGCATCTTGCGCACGAGGTCGTAGGGAGCGACGTTGCTGGTGATGCGGGGTGCCTCCAGCGTCATTACCCGGCCGAAATCCTCGGGCCGCGAACCTGCGATCGTGGTGGAGATTCCGAACTGGTTCATCAGATGCTGGAAGCCGTCGATGTCGGCGAGCCGCGGCAGGTTGCGCAAGGTCAGCGGCTCATCGGTCAACAGGGCGCACGGCAACAGGGTGAGCGCCGCATTCTTGGCGCCCGAAATGGGAACCGTTCCCGACAGGCGCTTGCCGCCTCGAATAATGATCTTGTCCATGGCGGCGGTTTAGCGCGATTCGCCGGGGCGGCAAGCCGACGGTGCGCCGCACGGCCCCCGCCGGTTGCGCCGAACCGGTGAAATCGCTTTAAGGCTGCCAACAAAAACGACCGGGGATCCAGCTTCCATGACTTCCCAGACCTATCGCAAGCCCGTGCGCAAGGCCGTATTCCCGGTGGCCGGCCTCGGCACGCGCTTCCTGCCCGCGACCAAGGCGATCCCCAAGGAAATGCTGCCGATCATAGACCGTCCGCTGATCCAGTATGCGGTCGACGAGGCGCGCGAGGCGGGCATCGACCAGTTCATCTTCGTCACCGGGCGCGGCAAGACCTCGATCGTCGAACATTTCGACACGGCCTACGAGCTGGAGACGACGATGTCCGAACGCGGCAAGTCGCTCGAGGTGCTCGAGCCGACGCGGGTGTCGCCCGGCAATCTCCTGACCGTGCGCCAGCAGGTGCCGATGGGACTGGGCCATGCGATCTGGTGCGCGCGAGCGATCGTCGGCGACGAACCCTTCGCGATCTTCCTGCCGGACGAGCTGATGATCGGTTCTCCCGGCTGCATGAAGCAGATGGTCGAGGCTTACGAGGAGGTCGGCGGCAATCTCATCAGCGTGCTTGAGGTCCCGCACGATCAGGTTTCGAGCTACGGCGTCATCGCGCCGGGGGCGAAGCTAGATGCGCTGGGCGGGGCGCTGACAGAAGTCACGGGCCTGGTGGAAAAGCCGAAAGTGGAGGACGCGCCGTCCAATCTCATCATTTCCGGGCGCTACATTCTCCAGCCCGAGGTCATGCGCACGCTGGAAGGGCAGGAAAAGGGCGCAGGCGGCGAAATCCAGCTGACCGACGCCATGGCCCGCATGATCGGCCAGCAACCTTTCCATGCCGTGACCTTCGCTGGCCGACGGTATGACTGCGGCTCCAAGGTGGGTTTCGTGGAAGCGACCCTGGCGTTTGCCCTTGAACGCGAGGACATGGCCACCGAAGTCCGCGATATCGCAAGCCGGCTGCTGGATTAATCGACACGCTTTCTCTGCCGTCACGATTCAGACGCATTCAGTCCTGCGCGACCTGTTTCAGCGCTTGCATTCATGATTAACGGCCCACCTTAAACTTGGGCGTTCGCTGCCGTTTAGGCAGATATGAGAACTCTCAGCAATCACTCGCGCGACACGGCAGGGTCGCTGCTTACCTGGCTGGGCTTTGGAAATTCCGGATCGAAGGATCGTGCCGCGCCAACCCACTACGGTCATGGCAACGGCGGTGGCGGTGGCCCGATCCACGAGGATGCCCTGGAGGCACGCAGTTGGCTGCTGGAGTCGATAACCTCTTTCCTCCTCGAACACGACCTGGACATCTCGCCGGATAATCTGCTGGCGGCGCACAATGCCTTTTCGGGCATGAATCCCCGCCTCGCCAGGCAGATCGCCTCGAGGATCGAATCCGGCCAGGAAGTCACTCAGCAATGGCTGGATGAAGTCACCGGCAACGATCGACCGAAAAAGGGCGAGGAAGATATCGCGGTATTGATTACCCGGCTCGAGAACCAGCTCGACGGCTTCTCTAAGAGCACCCATGCGGCCCGGAACGCAGCAACGAGCTACAACTCCGAGCTTGAACAGCATGTCGCCGAGCTGGAAGAAGTCGAGGAAGCAGGCCAGATTCTCACGAGCCTGGTCGGTCTCACCAAGGCAATGCTCGAACGCACCCGCAAGGTCGAAAGCGACATGCGCCAGAGCGAGGCCGAGGCCCAGGAGCTGCGCGTCAGCCTGGAAGAGGCCAAGCGGGACGCCGAGCTGGACCATCTTACCGACCTGCCCAACCGGCGCGCGTTCGAAGCGCAGCTGGAGGAGCAGTTCCAGGAGGCGCAGGCCGCCATCGAACCGCTCAACGTCGCCTTTTGCGATATCGACCACTTCAAGCGCATCAACGACACGCATGGCCACGAAGCCGGCGACCGGGTGATCAAGGTGATCGCGGAAACACTCGGCAAGATCGCCAGCAGCAACTGCTTTGTTGCACGGCACGGAGGCGAGGAATTCGTCATGCTGTTCCGGGGCATCTCAACCGCCGATGCCAAGGAACGGCTGGACGAGGTGCGGGAGCAACTGGGCGAGCGAAGGCTGATCAACCGCAAGAACGACGTGCCGTTCGGGCAGATCACCTTCTCGGCCGGCATCGCGGACGTCCTCGCCTATGACGACCCCGGAGCCGCACTCAGGGCCGCCGACGAAGCCCTCTACATCGCCAAGGAAACCGGACGGAACCGTATCGTGCTCGCCCCGCAACCCAACAGGCAGAGTTCAGCAAGTGAACCGGCCAACGGGCAGCCCGAGGCCTAGCTCCACTCCGGCAGGCGCGCGGGAGTCGTCAGGCAATATCCCGAACAAACACGGTTTCCACGGTGACAATACCTGCTCACCGTCTCCCGAAACTCCAAACTAACCCTTGCAAGCGCAACACGATGCCATGTTTCGCTTGCAGACCCGGCCCATCCTCTCTCTCCTCCTGGCCGTGCTTGCGCTGGGCTCGCTCGCTGCATTGCGCGCGGCGGGCGAGCCCGAACCGCTTCCCTGCCAGCCTGAAGAGACCGCCCGGAACGAGCCCCGCCCAGGTTTCGTGACCCTAGCCGGAACCGGAGACCTTTCCTGCGCGCGATTGCGCACCGGGACCTGACTTGATCCGTCGGGCCCGCGTCTCAGCCGAAGCCGCCCCGGTGGCGCTCCATGGTTTCGACATGTTCCTTGGCCTGCTTCAGGCCGACCCCGGTCTCCTCCCGCAGGATCTTGATCGCCTCGATCTTCTTTCGCCTGCGCAACGCGTCTTCGATCCGCTCTTTCGCGTCGCCGGAAAGCCGCGGCGGATCGAGCGGGATAGGCGGCGGCCCATCAAGGTTCTCACGGCCGGCCTCGGTATGCTCGCGCGCTTTCCTGTAACCATAGGCAAAGCCTGCCAGCACCAGAAACAGCGACCACACGACGATCACCGAAGCCCAGTGCTCGCGCATGAATTCTCCCACCACGGCCTGCCTCCTTGGCTATCGGGTTGCGTCGGCGATCACAGCATGACCTCAAGCTCGACCCGCACAGATGCGATCAGCCACCGGCCGTCTTCCTTGCGGTAGGTATCGGATACGGTCGCGTAGGCCAGACCCGAACCCGGCAGGTCCGGCCGGGTTTCCTTGATGAAGGTTTCCTGCCGCCACACGCCGGTGGCGTGGTCCCCGTCCTGGAACTCGATTTCGGGAATGGTGACAATATGCAGGAGCATCTTCAACGGTGCGAAATTCTGCTCCATCATCGCAATGATCGTGTCGCGCCCCTGCAGCGGCTGCACTTCGGCGCCGAGCACCTTGCCCGTCGGCGACATGTCGAGAAGGAAGTCCTCGGTCAAGATATCGGCAAGTTCCGAAAAACGGTGACTGTCGATGCGCCGGCAATATTTGGCGCGCAGCAGCTTGATGTCCTCGAGCGCCAGCAGACGGTCCAGACCTTCGGGTGCGGAACTGCTCATTGCCCTATCCTCCCTGTTTCATGCCTTGCGCCATCGCGGCAAGCGCATCGCGACGCGGAAGCGCCAGCAACTGATCGAAACTCGCCTTGTAGTGAGCGCTCGGGAAACAGGTCGGCCCGTTGGCAAGATTGTCAAGCACGATAGAGGCGACCTCGCGCGCGGTCATGACGTTGGTCAGCATCGCGATATCGATGCCCTGCTTCTCCGCCGCTTCCGATTCGGTCGCGCCCGGACAAACGGTGAGCACGTCGACGCCGCTTCCGGCCAGCTCGCCCCACAGGCCTTCCCCGAGCGCGATCACCAGCGCCTTGGTTGCCGAATAGGCGCTGGAATAGGGGCAACCCATCAGACCCTCAATCGAGGAGGTGAACACGATCCCTCCCTTGCCGCGTTGCGTGAGGCGGGGAATGAACCCGTGCGCGAGCTGCATGGGTGCATTGCAGTTCACCATTATCATGTCTGTCATGGTCGCCGGATCGTTCGCCTGGTGCGGGCCTTTCAACCCGAACCCGGCGTTGCTTATGACAAGGCCGATATCGGCGCCTGCCGTCTCGGCCAGCAATTGCGCGGGCGCTTCGGCGCTCGCCAGATCGGCTTCGATGATCAGCGAGTTTGTGCCGTGGTCGGCTTTCAGCTTCTCTGCCAGTTGCTCCAAGCGGCCGACCCGCCTTGCCGAAAGCACCAGGTCGAAGCCGCGCTCCGCCAGTTCCTCCGCAAATCCCCAGCCGATACCGGAAGATGCCCCTGTTACCAGGGCAACCGGTCCATAACGTTCTAGCAATTCATCTGGCGCCACGCCGCTCTCCTGCCTAACAATTAGGTTTTTCGAGAGAAAGCATGTGAACGAGCTGATTGTCCAGACCACTGCCGGCCAAGTCGAAGGCGCAGCCTTGCCCGGCCTGACGCGCTGGCTCGGCATTCCCTACGCCCGGGCGAAGCGCCTCGGTGCGCCGAGCACCGTCGATCCGTGGCCCGACGTCAGTCCTGCCAAACAGTTCGGGAAGCAATGCCCGCAGCAATATGGCGACAAGGTTCGCCCGGAGGTGTTGGAAGGGCCCGAGTTCGGCGAGGACTGCCTGTGTCTCAACATCTGGGCCCCTCACACCGGGTCGCAGGGGGCCAATCCGGTCATGGTGTGGATCCACGGTGGCGCCTTCATGGCGGGAAGCACCAATCCCTACGACGCATCCGCACTGGCGCGCGAAGGCGATATCGTCGTGGTCTCTATCAATTACCGCGTCGGCGTGTTGGGGTTCGTCAATTTCGGCGAGGCTCTGGGCCTGCCGTCCATTCCGTCAAATCTGGGACTGCGGGACCAGATTGCAGCGCTTGAATGGATACGCGACAATATCGCGGCGTTCGGCGGCGACCCGGATCGCGTTACCATCTGTGGCCAGTCAGCGGGGTCGATGTCGGTCTCGCTGCTGATGCTGTCACCCAAGGCGCGTGGGTTGTTCCACGGCGCCATAATGCAGAGCGGCGCAGTAAGCCTGATCCACAGCCGCGAACGAAGCATCGAGGACGCCAGGCGCTTCGCCGAACTGCTGGATCTTGACCAGAGCGGATTCGACCAGCTTGCTACAATGGACCTGAGCAGGCTGATCGAGGCCCAGGTCGCAATCGGGAAGGAACTCAAGAACGCAATTCCGGCCGCGCCATGGTACGATGGAGACTTGCTGCCCGCATCGCTCGAGGCTGCGCAAGCCCACGATGCGGCGCCCGTGCCGCTGCTGGCGGGGGCCACACACGACGAAATGCGCCTTTTCGAACTGATGCCAGGCGACATCCTGCCCACCAAGTGGCCCGACCTCGAAGCATTGCTGCATTCCCAGCTGCCGCAGGACCAGGCGGAGCGTGTCGTGGCCGCCTATCCGCGAAACCGCAGGGGTAAGACCGCGCTGGCGACCGACATGCACTTCGCAATGCCTACCCGCAATTTCGCCGAGCGGCATTCACGCACACAGCCAACCTGGTTCTATCGCTTCGATTATGCCCACCCGATCGCTGCGGCGGCTCATGGGCTGGACCTCACTGTCTTCTGGCCCTTTTCGGGACTGAAGATGGCGATTGTCAGAGGTGGTCCTGCCAGCGGCAGGCGAAAGGCGTTGGGGGAACGCATGCGGGCGCATGTCGCGCATTTCGTTCGGCACGGCACGCCCGGCAAGGACTGGCCTGCATACACGCCCGAACACCGCATGGTGAGGCTCTACAACCTCGAAGACGGATTGGCGGAAAATCCCGATGCCGAACGGTTTGCCGCCTGGGCCGGCCGCGACGTATCACCCGGCGTCGTCAGAGGCTGAGGAACAGACCGGCGAGCGCGGCGCTCATCAGATTGGATAGGCTGCCGGCAATCAGCGCCCTGATGCCAAGCTTCGCGATCACCGGACGCTGGTTGGGCGCAAGACCTCCCGTCACCGCCATCTGGATGGCGATGGACGAGAAATTGGCGAAACCGCACAGCGCAAAGGTCACGATCGCAACCGTTCGCTCGGAAAGTCCGGCCGTCTGGCCCAGCTCGATGAAGGCGACAAACTCGTTGAGCACGACTTTCGTACCGAAGAAGCTGCCGGCGCGCATGGCCTCGGCCCAGTCCGGTACTCCCAGCAGGAAGAAGATCGGCGAGAACAGGTAGCCGAGCAGCGACTGGAAGGTAACGCCTTCGAAGCCGGCGAGACTTGCAAGCCAGCCCACCAGTCCGTTGGCCAGCGCGACCAGCGCGACGAAGGCCAGCACCATGGCGCCCACCATCACCGCGAGCCGGACGCCGGTCTGCGCGCCCTGTGCGGCCGCCTGGATGATGTTGGCGGGACGCTCGTCGCCCTCGTAAAGCGCCACTTCCACTTCCGAGACCGCATCGACATCGAGCTGCTTCGGATCAGGCAGGATCAGCTTGGCCATCAGAATACCGCCGGGCGCGGACATGAACGCGGCGGCGACCAGATAGTCGATGCGAATGCCCATGGCGGCGTAAGCAGCAAGGATCGTTCCCGCCACGCCGGCCATGCCGACGCTCATAACGCAGAACAGCTGCGACGGCGCGAGCCCGGCCAGATAGGGGCGGATCACGAGCGGCGATTCGGACTGTCCCACGAAAATGTTGGCGGCAGCGCTCAGGCTCTCCACCTTGCTGATTCCGGTGATTTTCTCGAGCCCGCCGCCGATCCAGCGCACCACCAGCGGCATCACGCCGACGTGGTAGAGGATCGCGATCAGCGCCGCGAAGAAGATGATCGCAGGAAGGGCCTGCAACGCGAACATCTGGCCGAGTGAATCATTGGCGAGCGCGCCGAACAGGAATTCGGTGCCCTTGTGGGCGTATCCCAGCAGGCTCGATACTCCGAACGCGATGGCCTGCAGCGCCCGGTTTCCCGGCGGGAAATACAGGACCAGGGCGGCCAGCGCCGCCTGCAGGCCGAACGCGGCAGCCACCACGCGCAGTCGGATCGCCTTGCGGTCTGCGGACAGCAGAACGGCAATGGCGATGATCAGTACGATGCCGAGCAGGCTGTAGACGACATGCATGTTCGGTAATCCCCCGGCCCGTTCAGCGATCTTTGGTAATCGCCGCTGGCACATGCGCCTAGTGCAAATGTCGCCGGCTAGCGCTAGAGCCCGATCATGACAACGCCGACGTCGCCGGGAAGCCCTTCCTATCCGCTTTCGCTGATGCTGTTCTCAGCCTTCTACGGCGGCATGGTCACGATTGCGGGCGTGCTGGGCGCCAAGCAGGTTGCCGTGGGTCCTCTGGCAGTGGAAGCCGGCATATTCCCCTTCCTGATCCTGGTGGGCATTTCGAGCGGCATCGCCGAACTCCACGGCGAGCAATGCGCGGCACGGCTGGCCCGCTTCGGGCTGGTGCCGCTCGTCGCCGCGATCCTGCTTACCCTGTTCGTCCTGCGGCTGCCGACCGACCCCGGCATGTACGAACCGGCCAAGGAAGCCTTTCCGGTGATTCTCGGCCAGAGCTGGCGAATGATGGTCGCCGGCATCGTCGCCTATGCAGTCTCGCTCACGCTCAACATCTGGATCTTCTCCCGGCTCCAGCGCGCGGACGGGCGGTTCGTCGGGCTGCGGGGGTTCGTCGCGGCTGCGCTGTCGCAGATCGTGGACACGGTGGTCTTCATCACCATTTCCTTTTATGGCGTTCGCCCGATCGCAGCGATCATGGCCGGACAGATGACTGCGAAGGTGGTGCTGTCGGCGGTGCTTGTTCCGGCAGTCATATGGCTGGTCGTGAAGGCCGGAAGGCGGATGGATGCGGGCTGAAATGGCTTCCAATCGCAGCCGAGAGGATTAAAGGCGCTCACATGTCCGATCCGCACGATCCCGCGATGCTCGCCAAGGCCGAAACGCTTACCGAGGCGCTGCCTTACCTGCAGCGCTATGCGGGACGCACCTTCGTGGTGAAGTACGGCGGGCACGCAATGGGCGATCCCGACCTGGCCCATGATTTCGCGCAGGACGTGGTGCTGCTCAAGGCGGTGGGCATCAACCCCGTCGTCGTGCATGGCGGCGGCCCGCAGATCGGCGCCATGCTGAAGAAGGTCGGCGTGGAATCGCAATTCGTCGACGGGCTGCGCGTCACCGATGCGGAAACCGCCCAGGTCGCCGAAATGGTGCTTTCCGGAGCGATCAACAAGGAGATCGTCAGCTGGATCAGCAAGGCTGGCGGCAAGGCCATCGGACTTTCCGGCAAGGACGGCGGCCTGGTGACGGCCAAGAAGCTGACCCGCACGACCAAGGATCCCGACAGCAATATCGAACAGGTGCTCGACCTCGGCTTCGTCGGGGAGCCGGACCGGATCGATACCAGCGTGATCGAGACGATTTGCGACGCCGGCATTATCCCCGTGATTGCGCCGATCGCACCATGCGCGGACGGATCGACCTACAACATCAATGCGGACACCATGGCAGGCGCGATCGCCGCGGCCCTGCAGGCGGCACGGCTCTTCCTGCTGACCGACGTGTCCGGCGTGCTGGACAAACAGGGCAACCTGCTCACCGACCTCAAGCCCGCTGACATTGCCGGGCTGCAGCAGGACGGCACGATTTCGGGCGGCATGATCCCCAAGCTGGAAACCTGTATCCACGCAGTGGAGGCAGGCTGCGAAGCGGCCGTCGTGCTTGACGGTCGCGTGCCGCACGCCATGCTTCTGGAAATCTTCACCTCGACCGGCGCGGGCACGCTGATCCGGGCAGGCTGACATTCGCTCTTGGGAAAGGAACAAACCGGAATGCTGCGTGAAGCGCCAATAACCAGGGGCCTGATCGTGGCCGCGCTTTCGGCCGGCCTGGCCCTGCTTGCTGCTTGCGGCACGAACGAAACCCCTTCCGAACCCGCCGACGCCGTGGCTTCCACCGAGCCGGCGGCTGAAAGTACCGACGCGACCGATGCGACCGCCCCGGCCGAAACCCCGCTTGACTACAGCGCGCTGAGCGAACGCGAAGCGCCGGACAAGCTGCTGGCCTTCTACGCGGAGGCCCTGCACCGTCGGCAATGGTCCGCCGCGGCTCTGGCGTGGGATTCGAACGCGGGCATTTCGGCAGAACTGCTGCAAGGCGCATACGACAAGGCCGAACCGCCGACGCTTGCCATCGGCAAGGGCACCGACGAAGGCGCCGCCGGTTCGCTCTTTTACGAGGCTCCGGTCGTCCTCGATTTCGGAGACGGCGGCGAAACCCTGCGAGGCACGATCACCCTGCGCCGGGTCAACGACGTGCCGGGCGCAGGCGAGGAGCAGCTCAGCTGGCGTGTGAAGAGCAGCACGATCGGCCCCGACAGGTAACACTCACTGCAAAGCGGCCGGAATTACCGCCCTCGATCGTGGAAGCCGGGCCCGGCGCGGGTTGCCGCACAGGCCCGCGCTCGTCTATCAGCCTCTCACCTCCAATCGACTGAAAGGCTAAGCCCTTGCTGTTGTACACGCTGATTCAGATCATAGATCTGCTCGTCAATGTGTTAGTGATTCTAATCATTGTGCAATTCGTAATCAGCCTCTTACTTGCGTTCAACGTCATCAACACCAGCAACGAGTTCATTGTATCGGTGTATCGATCGATCAATGCACTTTTGGAGCCGGTACTAGGGCCGATCCGTCGCATTATGCCCAATACTGGTGCGATCGATTTCTCCCCTATGGTACTAATTATCCTATTAATAATGCTTAGAGACATTATCCTTCCCAATCTTGCGAAAGTAATTGCCTGATGGCGGCTGAGATCATTGACGGCAAGGCGTTCGCCGAGGGCCTGCGCGAACGCGTCGGCAAGCTGGCCGCCTCCTTCGAGAAGGAAGCCGGACGCAAGGCCGGCCTGGCGGTCGTGCTGGTCGGCGAAGACCCGGCCAGCCAGATCTACGTGCGCAACAAGGGCAAGCAGACCGTCGCCTGCGGCATGGCCAGTTTCGAGCACGTCCTGCCCGTAGACACGCCCGAAGCCGACCTGCTCGCGCTGGTCGAGAAGCTCAACACAGACCCGGCGGTTGACGGCATCCTCGTCCAGCTGCCGCTGCCCGACCACATGGACGAGCAGAAAGTGATCGCCACGATCAATCCCGACAAGGACGTGGACGGCTTCCATGTCATCAGCGCAGGCCGGCTTGCGGTGGGCCAGAAAGGGTTCGTCGCCTGCACCCCGCTCGGCTGCCTGATGCTGCTGAAGGACCGGCTTGGCGAGCTTTCCGGCCTCGATGCTGTCGTCATCGGCCGGTCGAACATCGTCGGCAAGCCGATGGCGCAGCTGCTTCTCAAGGAGAGCTGCACCGTGACCATCGCCCACAGCCGCACCAGGAACCTGCCTGAAGTCGTCCGCCGCGCCGACATCGTGGTCGCTGCCGTCGGCCGGCCCGAGATGGTCAAGGGCGACTGGGTCAAGCCGGGCGCGACGGTGATCGACGTCGGCATGAACCGATTGCCGCCAACCGAGGAGAAGCCGAAAGGCAAGCTCGTCGGCGATGTCGATTTCGCCGAGGTGTCTCAGGTCGCCGGTGCGATCACACCGGTCCCGGGCGGGGTCGGGCCGATGACCATCGCCGTCCTGCTGAGGAACACGATCGTCGCAGCGCACCGCAACGCGGGAATCGAACTGGCCGAGGGCGCCATCTGATGCGCCGATGGGTCGTGGCGATGCTGTCGCTGGCGATGGTATCGGGCACGGCCCTGGCGCAGGATCGCGGACCGCCCGGTGGGCGCCCCGGTCCGAACGGGCCGCCCGGACGGGAGCGCCTGAACAGCTATGCCAACCCCTCCGCGCTGATCGCCGCGGAGATCGCGCTCAATCAGCTCACGCAGGAAGAAGGGCTTTGGACCTCGCTGCGCGAAACCGCCGCGACCGGCGCGATCTTGCTGATGCCCGAAGAAGTCGATGCGCTCGCCTGGCTCAAGGACAGGCCCGATGTGGCACCACTGGTCGACCGGGATCCCGATGCCGTCTGGATGAGCTGCGACGGCAGTTATGGCGTCGTGCTCGGGGGATGGACCACGGATGAAGCAAGCGGCCACTACGCGTCCGTCTGGCAACGACAGGAGGACGGCGGCTACAAGTGGCTGATCAGGCATCGCATCGGCCAGGATGGCCCGGTGGCTGTCCCCGAGATGATCACGGCCCGAATTGCCGATTGCGACCGCCCCAGGCCGGAGAGCGGCAATACGCCCGGTCGCCCCCAGCCGGCACCGGCGCAGGTCAAGGCACAATCGGGCTATTCCGCCGACCGGACGCTGTTCTGGAGATCTGGCCGGGATGCTGCAGGCGTTCTCCGGTTGCTCGTCCGCATCCGCAAGGACGGGCAAATGCTCTCAGTGCTGGGCGACGAGCTGGATCAACCGGCAGGGAGCTGATCCTCGCTACGCGGGCAGCGCGAGATTACTGCAATGTCACCCTGTCGTCGTCGTCATCGTCACGGCGGCCGAAGAACTGCATGAGCTGCACCAGCAGCTCGCAGCGCGCGGACACATCCGGAGCTTCCAGCAGCGCCTGCTTCGAAGCTGCGTCGAACGGCACGACCTGGGAAACGCCGTTGATGAGCGACACGTCGTCCAGCCTGGCGACCGAGTCCCAATCGACGCGATAGCCCTGCGCATCGGCGAAGCGCCGCGCTTCGCGCTCGAACCCGGCGCGCTCGACTGGCGCAAGCTGCTCTTCTTCCAGCTCCTCGAACAGCTCTGCCTCGACTTGCCGGAACGGCGTCGAAACATCGAGTTCGCGCAGGATGCGGAAGCGAGCTTCGCCTTCGAGGATGATGTTGAACCGGCCGTCGTCGAGCGCTTCGACCTCGCCGATCCGCCCCAGGCATCCGATCTCGTAAAGCGGCGCGCCCTCATAGCTGCGCTGCGGCTGGATCATGCCGATGCGGCGGTCGCGCGCCAGGGCATCGCTGACCATCGCCCGGTAGCGCGGTTCGAAGATATGCAGCGGAAGCTGCAATCCGGGATAAAGCACGGCACCGGGGAGCGGAAAGATCGAAACCCGCGTACCTGCGCTTGCCACGTCCTCTCGCCTCAGCCGAACAGGATCGTCGACAGGCGCCGACGCATCGCCGCGACCCACGGGTCTTCCAGGCCAACCAGCTCGAATATCTGCAGAAGCTTGGCCCGTGCCGCGCCTTCGTTCCACTCGAGGTCGGCCGCCACCATCTTGAGCAGCGTCTCCGCGGCGGCGTCCCGCTCGCCGGCGGCAAACGCGGCATTGGCGAAAGCGAACTGGGCGTCCATGTCGGCGGGATCGGCCTCGGCCGCCGCACGCAGGCTCGCCAGCTCTCCTTCGTCCGGCTTGTCCCGGGCAACTTCGAGAGCCGCGCGGGCACGCTCGATCTGCGGATCCTGCGCCATCTCGGCAGGCAGCGCGGCGAGCACGCTTTCGGCCTCCTCGACGCGCCCGGCCAGCGCCAGCGCGCGGATCAGGCCGGAATGCGCCTCGGCATTGTCCGGAGCGATCTCGGCGATTTGCGAATAGATGCCCGCGGCCCGCTCGCCGTCGCCACTGTTGAGCACGTCCTCGCCCATCGCCAGAAGCGGCGCGATATCCTGCTGCGGCTGCTCTCCCTCGCCGCCCGATTGCACCGGCAGCTTTTCTAACAGCTGGTCGAGCACCGACTTGAGCTGGGATTCGCTGCGGGCATTGGTCAGGTCCGCAACCGGCTGACCCTGGAACAGGGCGTAGACCGTCGGGATCGAGCGCACCTGGAACTGGGCGGCGATGAACTGCTCTTCGTCGACATTGACCTTGGCGAGGACGACGCCCTTGTCGGCGTATTCGGCAGCCACCTTCTCCAGCACCGGAGCCAGGGCCTTGCACGGCCCGCACCACTCCGCCCAGAAATCGAGAATGACGAGTTTCGTCATCGAGGGTTCGGCGACTTGCTGGCGGAATCGTTCCACCGCCTTCTGTTCGTCGATGCTGAGACCAGCGCTTGCCAAGATAAGTGCTCCGTTATTTGCCGACTGTCCAAACCCCGAAATTGGGGTTTGGTATGCGTTTGTGAAGGGATAGCCCTCCTTGCGCCGCGATGAAACAGGCTCCGTGCGTTTTCCCCTTGCTAGGGCCGAGCGCCGGTGCTAACCGCGCGCCTCACCCACGGCCCGCAGCCATCTGCACCGGCCGAAAAGCTTCAGAGCGGGCGTAGCTCAGGGGTAGAGCACAACCTTGCCAAGGTTGGGGTCGAGAGTTCGAATCTCTTCGCCCGCTCCAGTTTTTCCGGATTCCTATTTCTATGCATGCCTCGGTCGACGAGGCACCGCTTCCCGGCCGCACGAGACGGCCGGCGCCTGCGCAAACTACGGCGATCCGTGTGGCATGCAACCCCTGGACAGGGCCTGCCTATAAGCAGGAAAATGGTGCAGAAGAGGACTCGAACCGCTCTCAGAATGTCGCAAAACTGCGAGATTTTTGACCTTGGTTACTTAAGTGAGGCCCCCGTTGGTGCCCCCAGAATGTATTTTTGCCAGAGGATTTGGGTCCCATCCCCGGAAAAACTCAATGATTTCAATAGGCGTCTACTAACGCAAAACGGGTCTGATTTCCAGCAAATTTGCATGGCCGACCAGCTCCAATGCGATGCATTTGACGCGGTGGCCTCCAGCTCCGAAAATGGGATGCTAAGTGAAACGATAATCAACTCTGCTACAATGCTGCAGCCGCATCGAGGAGGAGAATTGGCGTTTGCTTATCGCACCCGAAGATCCCGGTTCCGAGACCATTCGGGTGCCCGTCCTCAAGGTCTTTGACGGCGATGGCTTCCTGACCCGTATCGACAACCCGCGACGGGGAGCAAGCCTCGAAGTTACAATCAGGCTGGGATTCATCGACGCGCCGGAGATGGAGCAACCTGGAGGCATCGAGGCGCGTGATTTCCTTCAATCGCTCATTGGAGGAAGGCATGTCGATCTGGCTATTCTGATGAAGATGGACACTGGCGGCATTGTTGATCGACACAAGCGGATCGTAGCCGTGCCCTACTTGCAGATGGATCAGAGCAGTGATGCCAGCGGTCCAGCTTCCCGGCTCGGACAGTTCCTTCGTGGGCTGACTGCTCCATCTCACCGCAACATCGAGTTGGAAATGATCCTCAATGGATGGGCATGGGTGCTTGATCGCTATGGCCCAGATGAAAGCTACTTCGAGGCGCTTGAAGATGCTCAGCGTAATCGACGCGGTATCTGGGCGAATGACGACAACGTACATCCGTGGGAATTCAAGAAGCAGCGTTACAGGGCTCGTCGGGCGAAACCAAAGCCTGCTACCCAAACGCCGCTCTTCGACGTACCTGAGTCGGCAATGTTGTGCCCGATGGAAGGCTGCGATGGCCAGCTCGTCGAGAAGAGCGGGCGTTTCGGGCGTTTTCTCGGATGCACGAATTTTCCGAGATGCCGTCACTCACGAAACATCGGGAGCTAAACCGAACGACGATCAGATTGGCCTGGCTGGCTTCCCCGACGCCCAGCCGAGATATAGCGGCTTACTTGTTTGTGTTTTCGCCAGATAGAGACGACCCGGTTCTGCCTCGATCCCGAGCAGCCCACAGAATGCAGCGAATGCGTCAAACCACTTTCGCGTCGGCGAGAACGAATGGACTATCATGGCCGCTGCATCAGCTTTGTATCTGTCCGCTTCGATCAATGCCGAAACTGTGCGGTGGAGAAGCTGGTAATGGATAGTGCCGGGGATGCTGGCTGCATCGAGACCAAGCGAGCTTGCGAGGTAGGATAGCCTCTCAATCTTTCCGGGGGAGGCATTCCTGAGCCAGTCGGTCAGCTGGCGATCGAAGGATTCGTCGACTTTCCCTTCGATCATGACGGCCACGGTAGAAGCGCCAGCTCTTACGAAGGCAAAAATGTCATTCTGGCTTTCGCCTCGCGATGACCCGGGGAGAGCGACTTTGTGCTCTGGGAAGGCAAAGAGCAGTCTCGGCTCAGGCGCGATTGTTTCGAGCAATGCGGCCACCTCGTTGGGAATTCCGCGCGCGTCTTCCCAGCACTCGGCCAAGGACTTGGCGGAGTAACCATCCCGCCATTGTTTGACTGGTTCCGCGAGGAACTTTCGCCAAGCGTTCGCTCCTTCCGTGGGCACATAGAATGGCATTTGCTTGCCTCCTCGCGGGATACGGATTGCAGCGATTTATCCCGCAATTCCGGAAATCGCGAAATTGCGGGATAAAACCAGATTGTTCAGTTTGCTCACTCTGCCTCAGGGTCCCGATCCACAAACAGGGCAACCAGCGGCTGATTGATGTAGTAATTGTTGCGGCCTTCGCGGTGCTTGAACAGCATTCCGCTTTCGGCGAGTTCATCGAGATATTTGGTCGCTGTGGGTCGAGAGACCCCAATCTCCTCCTGGACGAATTCGATGCGCGTGTACGGGTGGCGGAAGAGGTTGTTGAGCAAGTCCTGTGAGTAGATTTTGGGGTGCTCGGTTCGCATCCGATTCTTCGTCTCGGCCATCAGACCACGGATCGCTTCGACCAACCGTAAGGTTTCAATGGCAGTCTCCTCCACGCCCTTGAGAATATAGAGAAGCCACTCTTCCCACTCACCGGTTTCACGTACGGCCTGGAGCAGGCGATAGTACTCTGCCTTGTTCTGGGTGATGTATCGGCTGAGGTAGAGGATTGGGATATCGAGCAACCCGCAGCGTGTGAGATAGAGCACGTTGATGATGCGCCCGATGCGCCCATTCCCGTCCGGGAAGGGGTGGATGCTCTCGAACTGGTGATGGATGATTGCCATCCGTGTCAAAGGGTCGAGATCTACCGCATCACCATCCTCATTGATGAATTTTTCCAGCGCTCCCATTTCATCACGAACTTCCTTCGCATCCTGAGGCGGAATGTAGACAAGCGCGCCGGTTCCCTCGTTCTTGAGCGCGGTGCCCGGTGTTTCGCGGAAGGTTCCATCGGTCTTCTTGAGAATGCGAAAGATGGCGACGAGCATGTTGTTTGTGAGCAATCCGTCGAGACGCCGTTGCTCGTCATAGCCGTACCGCAGCGCGTCCCGATATCGGGCCACTTCCTTTGCCGCAGGTGATCCCGCACTTTCGGGGAATGCATTGAGCTGGAAGAGCTCATCTTGCGTCGTGACGATGTTCTCAATTTCGGAACTCGCCTTCGCTTCTTGAAGCGACAGCGTGTCGATCAGAATGCCCTGATTGGGAATGGTCGCAGCGCGACCTTTAAGCTCGGCAAGGAAGCGATGGGCGCGCGTAAGCGCCTTCAGCACGCTGGGCGTTTCAGTGAGGCCTGGGGGCGGCAGGTCCGGTATGGCGTAGGTCGGTTTGAGGGCCACAGATCGTCTCATGCAAAGAATATGCGGCAAGACTTATCACGATTGCCAGACGTGTAAAGATTTTTTGATTTTCTTTGCATATGAGCGGCGATGTGCAAAGCTTTTGCGGAAGGATTTTGCATATCCGAAGGGACGAGACTCGCTTCGATTCGCGCCAAACCCAGCCTGACAGCACCAGAATTCGGCTGATTCCGACTGATCAAAGCAACGCCAACTCTCCAGAAGCGTCCCAAACGAGAAACTTTTTTCAGTCCCGTACTGTCCACTGCGATCCACCATCGTCCGCCACTTCGCACGCAACGGTGTTTGATCTCTTTTTGTTCTTTCCTACACCCTTGCGATTCGCATAGCCTTGCTCGTGTCGCCAAAGCTTGGTGACGCTGAGTTGAACATCTTATCGCACGCATCCGCAACGGCAATTTGAAGGACAACCCATCGTCGTGGGGGAACACGGCTTCGGTGACAGAACCTTGAAACGAAGGAATCTGTTATGCCGAATACTGAACTGCTCACCTGCCATGAGGTCATGCACCTCACCGGCATTCGCAGCCGGACAACGATCTGGCGACGCATCCGCCGGGGTGCCTTTCCTCATCCCATAGACATTGGCGGCGGACGTATCCGCTGGCGTTCCACTGACATCGAAGCGTGGATCGAGGCCCTTCCCCTGCGCAGCTATTGACCCCGCCAACGCGGGCAACGACCCGCAGAAAGATTTTCCAAATGCCCCTCCGTTCATGGATCAAAACGGCCTTGCTGAAGCAGGGCTGGATCATCGCCCGCGTTCCGCTTGATGACAAAGAGCGCACATCCAAACTCGTCGAGCTACTCGTTGAAGACAACGCCGACGGGCGCGCCCGTCGACTAACCTTGCACCCCTGGCTCTGGTACGAACGCCCGGTCCGCGAGCGGTTTGAGGGCCACGATTGCGACCTCACCGTCGAAGGCCCCGTCTATCTGGGCAGAGATGGAACCGGATATCCGCTTGGCAGCCAGCTTCGCACCGAATTCGGGTGGCTGGATCTCACGCCAGCAGAGACCAACCTTCTCGCGGCTGAGGTTCGGTCTGCCATCGATCTGGTCCTTTACCGCTGGTTTACACGCCCGGATATGGCAGGTCGCCAGTTGCCCTGCCGCCCTTCGCGCGAGCGCTACTATGACGATCAAGTCGCCCGTAATCTGATCCTGTCTGCGACGCCTCCAACGGCAAGCATGGAGCAAGACGCCCATGCCAATTGACTGGAAAAAGACTGGAGAAGGAAGGGGCCGCGATACTGCGTATCGGACCCGTAATTTTCATACACACCCCACGCACGTGTGCACCGAGGATTTCTGCGGGTTTGAGGGGATGCGGATAGCATCGCATTCAGGCCACCTGCCCAGAACCCGCGCAATTCCGCCAATCTTCGCGATGGCGGATAGCATCGCCGCCGGAGTGGACCGATGAGCGCGCGGGCGCAGACGGTGCGCCTCAGTCCATCGCAATACCGGGTCCTCGCTGACTTCGCCAAACGTCGAGGTCTTTCCGATTACGCCATGCTCGCGCGTGTTGTGGAGACAGGCTTTCTCGCCATGCTCCACGGCACCGACAAGGAGAACGATCTCGCCGAACTGGCGCGCGAGATCGGGGCAATATCGGAGCGCCTCGCAGAGGCTGAACGGGTGCTCGACCGCACCCTATTCACCGCCTGCGCAGCCTACGCTTACGCCCGCCATGCAGCGCTGGGGACGAAGAAATCCGACGAGACAATTGCAGCCGAAGCGCGCGCCGCGTTCGAGCGCCAGCGCTCGCTTGCCCTGGAGATCGAGCCATGAATTCGAACATCGACTTTGTTACCCGCGCCCATGCGTTCGTTCTTAAGCACCCAATTGGCCGCATGCGGTCAGCCTTCAATGCCCGGCCCGCGCCGGTTCCCACGGCCTTCGCCGGGGTCACCCGTGTTGGACATGAATCCTGACCTTGGCCGTGCGGCCTTCCTGTTTGGTGCAACGAGCCACCAGACACGAAAGGAAATCATCATGGCACGCAGCAATACCGCGCCCGCGCCGGAAACCAATCCGCCGGACTTTCTCGCCTGGCATGTCGCCAACAAGCGCGACAAGGGTTTCTGGACCCGCATCGGAGCCGCCTGGTTCCACCGCGACCGCAAGGGGCTCTCGCTTCAATTGGAGGTTGTGCCGATCAATGGCCGGATCGTCCTGCGCACGCCGCTGGACGACGAGAAGAAGGAACCGGGCGCTTAGCGCCCGGCCTTCGGGCAAATGGGGGACGTGGGAGTTAGATACTAGAGAGCATCAATCTGCCAGCAGTCGCTCAATGTCGGGCATCCTGGAACGAACCAATTGAGCACCGTGGTCGAAGTTCCGCCTTAGGTTCCCTGGCGAGTTGTCGAGGATGTCTCCAAGGTCTTGATCCGGATAGATCACAACAGCGCTTCCGCTCTTTTCTCTCAACAAGGCTTCACGAAATGCGCGGCGCATGCGGCGAGGCTTCAAGGCATATTGTATGTAATTTATCAGCGGAAAGCGTCGTTTTCGAAACGGTAAGACAAACAAAGTGAAAAATATTACGTTAAACCAATATTTTAAATCGGTCCTAATGCCAGGATTCTTGCGGCAAAAGGCGTAGATATACTTCAAATCTTTGCCTTCAATTTCAAGCGCATCAAGGGACGGGGAGATTGTAGCCGCATCGATCAGTTCATCTTCACCGATCTTGAACGGGATATCATAGACGAATGGTGCAGCACTGGCGGCGCCGATCAATCGGTAAACGTCGTACTCTTCAAGGCAGTCAATATCGCCATCATCTGCGCTTCTTATATACTTTCGGGCATTCTGATTAGCAAAATAGCGGACACGCGAGCTACCTTTTACAAGCGCAGGGAAAATGATGCCCAAATCTGTCGCCGGCTCATCAGGAAGAGTTGTCCTCTTCCGAAAAATGTCTTCAACCAAATATTCGATATCGTAGATAGGCTCCGAATCATACATTGAGCGGTCATTTATAAACTTTGTGTCAGTCAGTAATTCAGTCCACATCCTCTCGCCGGGATGGTTGTGGCCAAAATATGCAAGGTAAATGGCATTGCCCGAACTAGCCGAACTACCATAGACAAATGCAATCCTGCCGAGAACGTCTGGGCGCGTGTCAACCAGCTCGGTCACGACACCCGCCACAAATCCTCCCCGGATCGCACCGTCTCCCAATACAAGAACAATGTCTCGTTGATCTTTTTGCGATTGCGTGTTCATAAACTAATGTCTCAGTTGGGGGATTAGATGGCTGTCGAGAAAGAGCGGGATTGGTGGGCAAAGGTCGTTGATCATCCCTACTTCTGGTTCCTCGCCCCCGTGGCTTCTGCCCTCGGCATCCCAGGGCTGATTTCAACGTTCACATCCGATAGCTTGGAGCTAGCCTTCAGCATAGGCGTAATCGCTCCGATCGCCATCATCTTCTCAATAGTTGTGGCTCGAGCCAATGTTAACGCACAACTGCTTGATCCATCTGAAGTATGCCATTTTTACCCCTTCGGACGTGACGTCGCGCGTGAAGGGAAGCTTTTACGACTTCAGCAGGACGACCGTCTGAATGCGCTGAGGGAAAGCCTAGAAGCGGGCTCGACGCTGATCCTGCTAGTTGGCAAAAGCGGTGCGGGGAAGTCCACGCTACTAAGAGACATTTCTGCTTCGGTCAGGGCTGACCTCTTGGTCGCCGAGAGCTCGATGCGTCACATGATCTCTCGGGTTCGACGCGCCCTAAGCGATCCTCTGAACTCCGTCATCGCCATCGATCAAGCCGAACGATTGAATGCAGCGATCGAGAGTCTTGATCACTCCCAGAGAATCGATGTCGAGGAGCTCATCAAGACCGCTGAAGAGAGCAAGAAGCAGATATTGTTGTCGGTTCGCTCGGACATGCTCGACTCTATCTTGGAAATTACCGCGCCGTACGAACCTACGATGCACTATGTTGGAGGCATTCGTTTTGATGATGACTCCGAGGAAACGCGCGAATTGATAGCTAGGTTCGATGCGATAGGCCTGGCGGAAGACGAGCTAGTTTCATTAAGAAGTTCACTGAACGATCAAAAGGAAGTGATTCCTTTCTGCATTCAAACAGCGGGCTATTTAGTTGAAACTCTCAGTCAACTTGAGCGCCGAAAGCACTTCCCGGAATTGCGTATTGATGAGCATTCGATCGAAGTATATCTGGAGTTGATCTATCGGAAGTATGCTTCGATCGATCTCAATCCAGATTTGCAGTTGCATGCTGAAGCGACACTCTTCGCTATCTGCATGTTCAACCGACGTTTTGGTGCGTCGATTGACGAAGAGCTTGTTTGCCAAGCGACGTCAATGCCGATGTCCGATGTCCGACGAGCAACAGACTTTCTATTGAGTGTGGGCGTCATCGAATCCGCCGAGTCTCGAAACGCAAGCTACTTTGTATCGCATGACCTAATTTCAAGGGAGGTTATCGACAAAGAGCCACGCCAAATCAGAGAAGACTATCGTGTCGCGATGACTGAGATCATAAGCAACCCTTCGACAGCGAGGACATTTCCTTTGACTGAGAAGGAAGTTAATCCGTTTCATCGCTTCTTCACAAGCTCGGTCGGTGGTCAATACCTTTTTTCTCTACCTTTGATATCGATCTGGATCGCAGTTGCTGCTTATGGATTCCGCCTGCAAAATGATGCAGCAGCCTTCTCCCTACAAGAGAGAGTGCCAGAATGGCTTTTTTATGCAGGTGGCACGATGGAAATACCGTACTCGACCTACTCGTTCTTTCCGATATTTTTTACGTTATACTGTTGGATCATCTTCATGTATGGTGTTGATCGTGGTTATTTTCATTATATTTGGAAAGAAGGCGGCATATCGACGATATCATACCTTCTTATTTATATCGCAGGCTCGATTGGAATTTGCATTGGCTTCCTCTCAAGCGTTGCCCCCGCGATCTTCCCATTCGGAGTAATCATCCCTGGTACGCTGATCGCGATAGCATATTGTGATGCTTACTTGCGTCTAGCAGACCAAAAAAGCACGTATGCAAGATATTGTTTTAGGTTCGCCTGGCAGACATTTCTAAACATGACGATCGGTATTTCTGCATTCTATCTCGTTTTTCGAGTTCTAAATGAAAACACCGAATTAGGTCGTGACACAGAGAACGTGATCATCATTTGGACGGTCGCAGCGATTTTCTCACTTTTCGCCTACGCGATGCGGGAGCGTCAAGGTTCAGAGGTGGGGCGTTGGGTTCTTCTGTCTGTTTTTCGTGCTTCGAGATGCTAGACTGGCACGCTGACGAGAAGCCAGCATCGCGGCATCATTTCAGCCCATCAAGATAGTCGCTCCACCACTGAGCCATCTTGACGCGCTCATCCCAGTAGTTCCCGCGATTGTAGACGCCGCGAATGGCATTGCTGTCGCCATGGGCCAGAGCGCGCTCAATCGCGTCTGGGTGCCAGAGCCCGCTTTCGTTGAGCATGGTCGAGGCGGTCGAGCGCAGGCCGTGTGCAGTGACTTCGTCCTTGGTGAAGCCCATACGCCGAAATGCTGCATTGATCGTGTTCTCGCTCATGGGACGTTGGCTCGTGTGGAACGCTGGGAAGATGTAGCCCTTGCTGCCGGTAATCGATCTCAGTTCTCGAAACAAATCTAGCACCTGGCGTGATAGCGGCACCACATGGGTCCGGCGCGCCTTCATCTTGCCTTCCGGAATTGTCCAGATGGCCTTGTCCCAATCGATCTCGTTCCACTCGCCGTGGCGAAGCTCGCCGGGTCGCACAAAGACATGCGGTGCGATCTTCAGCGCGAATTTCGTCGCCGGGTAGCATTCGAAATCATCGATAGCGCGGAGTAGCCCGCCCAACTTCTCAGGCTCAAGGATCGCCGCGTAGTGCCGTGCTTTTGGCGTGACCAGTGCGCCCTGCAGGATCGATGTTGGATCGGTTTGGCACTGGCCAAGCGCGGCCCCATACCGGAACACCCGGCTTGCGAAGGAGCGGCATTTCTTCGCGGTTTCGAGATTGCCTTTGGCTTCGAGCTTCTTGAGCGCCGCCAGCATTAGTTGCGGATCGACATCGTTGATTCGGCATATTACCGATCGCGGGCTTGAGCAGCTGGAGGAACCAGCGCGCCTTGCGCAGCGTGGCCTCGGCCCTTCCTTCGGGCACCATCTTCTCGTCGATGTACTTGTTTGCGATGACCTCGAAGGTGTTCTCAGCGCCTAGCTTGATCCTGGCCTTCTTGCGCTTCCGCTCCAGCATTGGATCAATGCCATCGGAGACCTTAAGCCGCGCTCGGTCGCGAAGCTGGCGCGCTTGCGACAAGCTGACCTCTGGGAACGCGCCGATGGGCAGCTTTTTTTCCTTTCCGCCGAAGCGGTACTTGAAATACCAGAGCTTGGAGCCGTTCGGCTTCACCAGCAGCAACAGGCCACGCGAGTCGTATTTCTTGTACGATTTGTCGGCAGCCCGGAAGCCTTTGATTTCCTGCACATTGAGGCTCATTTGGGGGCCTCACTTTTCTGCAAGTTGGGGCCTTTTGAGCTGGAGCCCCCAGCCGAGGCCCCCAGACACGTTGGAACGAAGCGGAACAAAACAAGACCTCGCTTTCTGCGCTAGAGGTCAAGAATGGCAGAATTCCGACATTTCTGCAATGTTTTGGAACATTCTGATGAGAACAAATGGTGCCCAGAAGAGGACTCGAACCTCCACGCCCTTTCGAGCGCCGCCACCTGAAGACGGTGCGTCTACCAATTCCGCCATCTGGGCACAGGGGTGCGAATTTGCGCACCCCGCAAGGTAGGAGCGCGCCGATAGCGGGGCAGGCATCGGCTTGTCAACGACATCCTTGCATCCGCAAGGCCGGTTTGTGCGGTTGCCCACGGCAAGCCGTTCGTGCAAAGGGCAGCAGAGAATCCCCGCCAGTTCACCGCTTGTCCAACGGCGAAAGGAAGCGACAGATCATGACCCGAAGCGCGGATATGTCCCTGGCCGGCAAGGTCGTCACCGTTCTGGGCGGCAGCGGGTTTTTCGGGCGCCACCTCGCCCAGGAGCTGCTGGCGCGCGGCGCGCGGCTGCGCATCGCCTGCCGCAACCCGCAGCGGGCCTTCTCGATCAAGCCGCTCGGCAATCTCGGCCAGGTCCAGTTCGCCCGCTGCGACGTGACCCGGCCGGAGACGCTGCCGGCCGTCCTTTCCGGCTCGGATGCGGTGGTCAACCTGGTCGGTGCCTTCTCGGGCGACCTCGACGCGCTGCAGGGCTACGGGGCCGGCCTCATCGCCAAGGCTGCGCGAAGCGCGGGCGCCTCCGCCTTCGTCCATATCTCGGCGCTGGGTTGCGACGCCGATTCGCCGGTCGACTACGCGCGGACCAAGGCTGTCGGCGAAGAGGCCGTGCGCAAGGCGTTCCCGGGCGCAAGCATCCTCAGGCCCTCGATCCTGTTCGGCCCCGACGACGATTTCGTGATGATGTTCGCCGGACTGATTTCCGTCTTTCCCGTACTTCCTGTCTTCGGCCCCGAAGCCAGGTTGCAGCCGGTCTTCGTCGACGACGTCGCGGCCGGCATCGCCAATATCCTTGCCGACAGCGAGAAGCTTGGCGGCAAGACCTACGAGGCCGCCGGTCCCGAAGTGATCACCATGCTCGAACTCAACGAGCGGATCGCACAGGCGCAAGGCAGGCAGCGGCTGTTCGTCGAGCTGCCCGACACTGTTTCCGGCGCGTTCGCCACGCTGACCGGCTGGCTGCCCGGAGCGCCGATCACGCGCGACCAGTTCGAGCTGCTCAGGGCGGGCAATGTCGCGACCGGCAAGCGTCCCTCGCTGAAAGCGCTTGGCCTCGCCGTGCGGCCTCTCGGCCTGTTCCTCGAACGGTGGATGGTGCGCTTCCGCAAGCACGGACGCTTCGGAGAGAAGGCTTCCGTGCGTTGACCGGATCAGGCTACGTCTGATCCTCGGCCACCCACCGCCCCGCGCCCCCTCCCGGCCACCCAGACATGGTACCCTATGGGTGGCCGGGAGGGGGCGCGGGGCGGTGAGTGGTGCAAGCCGTGAGGCAGTCACGGCGGACCATGCACTTCACGCATCGACTTCCGAATAATGACTGGGCGGCTGGATCACTTCCATCCGTTCCGACAGCAACGGGCGGAAGCTCGGGCGGCTCTTCATCGTCGAATACCAGCCCTGCGCCTGCTCGTGCGATTTCCAGTCGATGCCACCGAGGTAGTCGGCAACCGAAATCTGGGCTGCCGCCGCGAGGTCCGCCAAAGTCATCGTCGCGCCGGCCAGCCAGGGGCGATGATCGACGAGGTAGTCGATGTAATACAGATGCTCATGCGCCAGCCGCATCGCCTCGCGCAGGATTCGCGAATCGGGTGACTGACGCATGACGAGGCGCTTTTTCATGCGTTCGTGCATCAGCGGCCCCGTCACGTCGCCGAAGAAATTCTCGTCGAACAACGCGACCAGCCGCCGGATTTCCGCGCGATTGGCGGCGGTGCCGTTGATCAGGGGCGTGCGGTCGACGGTCTCCTCGAAATATTCGCAGATCGCCCGGCTGTCGCACAGGGTAACGCCGCGCTCGGGATCATGCACCACCGGCGTGCGCCCGGCCGGGTTCATGGCAAGGAAATCGTCGCGCCCTTCCCAGGGGTTTTCGCGCCACAGCTCATAGCCGATGCCCTTCTCGCTCATCAGCAGCCGCAGCTTGCGGCTGAACGCGCAAAGGGGGAACTGATAGAGCTGCCACATGACGGTTCTATGGCCCAACGGTGGCGGGGCCGTCCACCCGTCCCGATGCCTCGTCGTTGCGAAATCAGGTGGATAAAAGAGCCTTTGACCCCGCTACGCAGGACGATAAGAACCGGTCTCAACCACAGCTGTAACGGAGAAGATCCTATGTACACCCATGTCGTCGTGGGCAGCAACGACCTGCAGAAATCGAAACAGTTCTACGACGCGGTATTCACCGCGATCGGCGGAAGCGAGGGAATGGATATGGGCGAGCGGATCGCCTACGCCCACAACGGCCTGAACTTCATGGTGACCAAGCCGATCAACGGCGAGCCGGCGACCTATGCCAATGGCGGCACGATCGGCTTTTCCATGACCGGCCCCGAGCAGGCGGATGCATGGCATGCGGCGGGCGTCTCCAATGGCGGCACCACTTGCGAGGATCCTCCGGGCGAGCGGGACCTGGGTTTCGCCAAGCTCTATCTCGCCTATCTGCGCGACCCCGACGGCAACAAGCTGTGCGCCATGTTCCCCATGGGACAGTGAGGAGAAGGCGCGATGCACCTGCTGAACCTGCGGATCGGCTGCAACGACATGGATAAGGCGCGGAGCTTCTACGACGCGACCTTCGGCGCGCTGGGCCTGCCGGCGAGCAACACGCCGAAGGAGTATCCGATCCTCCTCTACAAGCTGCCGGGCGGACCGAATTTCGCGATCGGGCCGGCGCGGGACGGAAATCCCGCGACTCACGCCAATGGCGGGACGATCCTGTTCGCCGCGGACAGCGACGACCAGGTCGCCGCCTGGCACGCGGCCGGCCTGGCCAACGGCGGGACCTGCGAAGGTCAGCCCGAACCCAAGCCGCAGGCACGCGGTGCGTTCGGCGCCTATCTGCGCGATCCCGACGGCAACAAGCTGGCTGCCTATCACGGTCTGGAAATGGGCTGACCGCGCATGGTGCAGGTGGCCTCTGTCTTCCCGGACGGGAGCCGCCGCACCGTCAGCCGTGAATGGGTTCCGGAAGCACCGGTTGCGCTGGAATTCAACGGATTGTCCTATGCGGTGATGATGGCCACTCCGGCCGACCTCGCCGACTTCGCAACCGGCTTCGCGCTCGGGGAAGGCCTGGCCGCGAATGCCGGCGACGTGAGCGACATCGCCGTCTCGGAAGTCGACAATGGCTGGATTCTGCGCGCGACGCTTGCGAGCCTCGGCGTGGACCAGCTCGGCGAGCGAGTGCGCGCCCGCGTGGCGGAATCGAGCTGCGGATTGTGCGGCATCGAGAATCTCGAGGCTGTCGCAAAGCCGCTGCCGCCGGTCGCCTCGCATGCGCCCCTCGATCCCGGCGCGATCTTCGCGGCGCTTGGCGAACTAAGGAGCCGCCAGCCGCTTGCGGACGCCACCGGCGGTGCCCATGCCGCCGCCTGGGCCGATACGGAAGGGGGCATCGGCTGCGTGCGCGAAGATGTCGGGCGGCACAACGCGCTCGACAAGCTCACCGGCGCGATGGCGCGGGCGGGCCGTCCGCTCTCGCCCGGCTTCGTGCTTTCCACCGCCCGTTGCAGCTATGAAATCGTCGAGAAGGCGGTTCGCGGCGGCGCGACGGCGCTGGTCACCATTTCGCTGCCGACGACGATGGCCGCTGAACGTGCGGCGGCGGCCGGCCTGAGCCTGTGGGCGCTGGCGCGAGAAGACAGCGTCTTGCTGGTGAACGACGGCTCGGATTGACGCCGGGGCAAGCAGACGGCGCCGAAACGGTCGCTATCGCGAAACCAGGAATATCGCATGCTCGGCGCGGAAATTGGCCGCCGCCTCGCCCATGTGCCTGTCGCCCGCCAGGAACCATGCCCGCTCGATCGTGATCCCGCGCTCGGCCGCCAGCGCGCGAAAATCGGAAATCGTCAGGTGGTGGATATTGGGCGTCTCGTACCAGGCGACGGGCAGCAGGCGCGTCACCGGCATGCGCCCGCCCCACAGCAGGGAAAGCCGCACCCGCCAGTGGGCGAAATTGGGAAAGCTCACGAATGCCCGCCGACCGATGCGCAGCAAGTCTTCGAGCACCCGGTCCGGCCGCTTGGTGGTCTGCAGCGTCTGGCTGAGGATGGCGTAGTCGAAGGATGCGTCCGGATAGAAAACCAAGTCCCTGTCCGCATCGCCCTGGATCACCGACAGGCCCTTGGCGACGCAATCGGCGACGTTTTCGGCATCGATTTCCATGCCGTGGACATTGCAGCCCCGCTCGTCCCTCAGCGCGGCAAGGAGCACCCCGTCACCACAGCCGATATCGAGCACGCGGCTTCCAGGCTCGACATTTCGGGCAATGATCGCAAGATCGGGACGAAGCCGGCTCATGCGTAAACGTCCGGGAAGTCGCGATACATCACGCGTTCGGGATGAGGATAGGTCTGCCAGCCTGCCCCGGCATAGAGCGGCTGGGCATCCACCGTGAACAGCAGCCAGCGCCGAAGGCCCTGCAGGCGGGGATGAGTGTGCAGATGGTCCAACATGGCTGACGCCAGACCGTGCCCGCGATGTTCATCCAGAACGTAGACGTCGGCAAGATAGGCGAATGTCGCAAAGTCGCTGACGATGCGGGCAAAGCCCACCTGACCGCCACTGTGCCGAACCGCGACGCACAGCGAATTGGCGATCGAAGCCTGCACCGTTTCAAGCGGAATGCCTTTCGCCCAATAGCTGCGCGTGAGGAAGGCATGCGCTGCAACTGCATCGATCTCGGCAGGGTCCTCGGTCAACCGATAGGCTTCAGGTAGCGCGCTCACTGGTTGAGGAATCCCGAAACCACCCGGTCGAGCGCGGGAACGTCGAGCAGGAAACTGTCGTGGCCGTAAGGTGCGGAGAGCTCGACGAAGCTCACCGCAGTTCCCGTCGCATTGAACGCATGAACCAACCGCCGCGACAGTTCAGTCGGGTAGAGCCAGTCGGTGTCGAAGCTGACCACGCAGAAGCGAGCGCCCGTCCTTTCGAAGGCGTCGCCGAGCCGGCCGCCATGCTCTTCGGCGAGGTCGAAATAGCTCATGGCCCGGGTGATATAGAGATAGGAATTGGCGTCGAACCGGGTGGTGAAGCTCAGCCCCTGGTAGCGCAGGTAGCTTTCGACCTGGAAATCGGCGTCGAAACCGAAGCTCTTGGCTTGCCGGTCCTGCAGCCGCCGCCCGAATTTCTCGGTCAGGCTTTCCTCTGAAAGATAAGTGATATGCGCCGCCATGCGGGCGACCGAAAGGCCGGCGTCGGGCGCCCTGCCCGTGCCGTAATAAGCGCCGCCCTGCCAGTTCGGATCGGCCATGATCGCCTGCCGGCCGACTTCCTGGAAGGCAATGTTCTGCGCCGGCATGGTCGCGGTCGCACCGACTACCAGCACCCGTTCGGGTATGTCCGGCCAGTTGGCCGCAAGGCTGAGCGCCTGCATGCCGCCCATCGACCCCCCGACCGCGGCATAGAGCCGATCAATGCCGAGCTGCGCCAGCATTGCGACCTGCGCGCGCACCATGTCGCGAATGGTGATGACGGGAAAGCGCATGCCGTAGGGATTGCCGTCGGTCGCTTCGGAGGCGGGCCCGGTCGAGCCCATGCAGCCGCCGATGACATTGGCGCAGATCACATGGAAACGGTTGGTGTCGATCGGCTTGCCCGGCCCGACCATGCGATCCCACCAGCCGGGCTTGCCGGTCACCGGATGGACGCTCGCGACATACTGGTCCCCGCTCGTCGCGTGGCAGACCAGCACCGCATTGGACTTGTCGGCGGCAAGCTCGCCATAGGTCTCGTAGGCGATCGTGACGGGCGCAAGCTGCTGCCCGCTGTCCAGTTGCAGCGGTTCGGGCAGCACGACGCTGCGGCCGGCGGGGACTTGCACGGTTGCCATTGCGTTCCGCGACTTGGGGTACGCCCGTTCCCCTGTCAATCACGGGTTGGCAATCGCAGGCTGTCAATCGCGCCCCGGCTCGGCTAAGGGCGGCGGCGCTATGGCCGATGCACCGTCACAGTCCGGGGGACCCGTCCCCAAGCCTTGGATCAGCGCGATCCACGCCTACGTCCCCGGCAAGTCCGCCGGCAAGGACGGGCGCCCGCTGATCAAGCTTTCGGCGAACGAGAATCCGCTCGGCACCAGCCCGAAGGCGCTTGCTGCGCGCGACGAAGCGGTCGCGCCCTCGCTCTATCCCGACCCGGACAGCAACGCGCTGCGCCGTGCGCTCGGCGAACTGCACGGCATCGACCCGGCACGGATCATCTGCGGCACCGGATCGGGCGAACTGCTCGCGATCGCCGCAGGCGCCTACGCCGGACCGGGCGACGAGATCGTCTACGTCCGCTACGGCTTTTCGCTCTACGATATCGTCGCAAGGCGCTGCGGCGCGACGCCGGTCGTCGCTCCAGACGCGGATTACGGCACCGATGTCGATCGGCTGCTCGCGCTGGTGAACGAAAACACGCGGGTGATCTTCCTCGCCAATCCCAACAACCCCACCGGCAGCTTCCTGCCGAAGGGCGAGATTGCGCGGCTGCACGCCGCCCTGCCGGCGGACGTGCTGCTCGTTATCGACCAGGCCTATGCCGAATATGTCGCGCCCGAGGACGACGACGGCGGTCTGGCACTGGCTGCCGAACACGCCAACGTGCTGGTAACCCGCACTTTTTCCAAGGCCTATGGCCTCGCCGGCGAGCGCGTCGGCTGGGCGACGGGGGCTCCGGAACTGATCGAGGTGCTCAACCGCATCCGCGGACCGTTCAACCTCAACAACACCGCGCAGGCGACCACTGTGGCCGCGGTCGGCGACCAGGAATTCGTGGCACATTCGCGCCACCATAACGCCACCGAACGGACACGGTTCGTGTCCGCAATCGCGCCGCTCGGCAATTACGGCGTCCGCGCGCTTCCCAGCCAGGCCAATTTCGTGCTCCTCCTGTTCGAAGGCGCCCTCAGCGCCGAGGCCGCCTATGAGGGACTCGCCGAGCGCGGATACATCGTGCGCTGGCTGCCGGGACAGGGCCTGCCGCAGGCCTTGCGCATCACCATCGGCACCGCCGAGCAGATGGACGCCATCGCGGCTGCCCTGCGCGACATGGCGGAGAACGCGAAATGACCTTCCAGCGTATCGCGATCATCGGCCTGGGCCTGTTGGGCGGCTCGATCGGGCTCGCCGTGCGCCAGCACCTGCCCGGGGCGACGACGACCGGCTACGACCGCGACCCGCAGGTGCGCAAGCGCGCCACCGAACGAAAGCTCGCCGACCGGATCTGCGAAACCGCCGCCGATGCCGCGCGCGAGGCGGACCTGGTGATCTTCTGCGTGCCCCCGGGCGCGATGGGCGATGCGGCGCGCGAGATTGCCGGGGCGCTTCCCGCCGATGCGCTGGTGAGCGATGTCGGCTCGTGCAAGCAGTCGATCGCCCAGGCGCTGGGCGAAGCGCTGCCCGACAACGCGATCATCCCGGCGCACCCGGTCGCCGGCACCGAGAATTCGGGCCCCGACGCCGGCTTCGCCACGCTGTTCCACAACCGCTGGTGCATCATCACCCCGCCGGAGCCCTGCAACCTCCTGCTGCTGACGAAGCTGGTCGAATTCTGGGAAGCGCTCGGCGCCAACGTCGAGACGATGGACGCGCAGCATCACGACCTGGTGCTCGCGGTCACCAGCCACCTGCCGCACCTGATCGCCTACACCATCGTCGGCACCGCGTCCGACCTCGAGGAGGTCACGCGCAGCGAAGTCATCAAGTATTCGGCCGGCGGCTTTCGCGACTTCACCCGCATCGCCGCGTCGGACCCGACGATGTGGCGCGACGTGTTCCTCGCCAACAAGGATGCGGTGCTCGAAATGCTCCAGCGCTTCACCGAGGACCTGACCGCCCTGCAGCGCTCGATCCGCGTCGGCGACGGCGATGCGCTGTTCGACCATTTCGCCCGCACCCGCGCCATCCGCCGCTCGATCATCGAAGAGGGCCAGGACGATGCGCGGCCGGACTTCGGACGGGCGGACCACGACGACTGAGCAATCGGCGCGAAATCGCGCCACCATTGCATCTCGGGGAGCGATTCCCTATCTGTCGAACATCATCGTCGCCTGCGACGGGAATTATTCGGCTTCGGCCTCCCCTGTTCCTTTCTCACGCAACCTTGCTCCGTCCGCGCTTCTGCGGATGGCGATTTATCCGTGAAAGGAACAAACGAATGCCGTCAGGCAAACTGAAATTCGCCGAACCGGCAGGACTCTCCGGGCTCACCGCCACGCAGGGCACAAGGACCGATATCGGCGAGCGCGACGGCACGATCACAAGCCCGCCTCGCACCGCGACCGGCAAAGGCCGTCGGGTAAAATACCGGCGCGATGCAATCCTGGACGGCAGTTCGATAACCGCCAGTTTCCAGGCGGTCTGAAGCGATGGCCAAGGAGGCTCTTCTGACCCTCGACGGCGAGATCGTTGAAATCCTGCCCGATGGGCGCTTCGGCGTCCTGCTGGAAAACGATCACAGGATCATCGCCTACACCGCCGGCAAGATGCGCAAATACCGGATCCGCTCCGTTGTGGGCGACAAGGTGCGCGTGGAAATGACCCCCTACGACCTCGACAAGGGACGCATCGTATTCCGGGAAAAGGGCCCCGGTGGCGGTGGCCCCGGAGGTCCGCGCAACAGGCGGCGATAGCCCATTCAATACAATCAGGCGCTTCCCATGCGCCGGGAAATACCATGAATCTGAATACCGAAAACAAGCAGAACCAATCACCGCGCGCCGCCAATTTGCCGGACGGACAGGGCACATCTTCCGGGAGAGCGCAGCGCAAGTCGTCCGAGCTCTCGCCAAGCGAACTGCGCGGAATAGTCATCGAAATTCTGGGCTGATCACGCATCACGCGGGAAGCCCGCGATCAGAGGAGCCGGGATGTCCGCTCAAGGCAAACTCTGTTTCAGGCAAGCGGCAAACAGGGTGGATACATCATGCCTTCGGTCAGAACGGGCGGCGCTATCGTCGCTTTGGCCCTTCTCCCGCTCGTCGCGATTGTCGCCATGTGGCAATTCGGCCCCGGCGAACCGCTGATTTCTTTCGGGTCGGAAGCTCCCCGGGCAGCGCACGGCGCATCGAGTGTCGGTGCTTCAAGAAATGCGAAGCTGAAGCTCCTGACCGAACAATACGTCGCACTAGATGATGGCATTTCGGCCGGCATGAGATCAGGAGCGGAATTCGCCCCGATGGAATTCCTGAACCGGGAATTGCAGCGCGAAGGCAGCAAATGGCGTGTCCGCAAGGTCGAGGGCCTTGTCGCGGATACCTATGACATCTCGTAGCGTCCGAAAATCGGTGCCGGCCGAAAGCCTTAGGTTTCGCGCCGGGTTCGTGCTAAGGTGCAAAGGCTAAACGTCGGATTTGCGACGGACTTCGGCGCCGAGAGTCGGGCCCTGGATGCCCTTCACCATACGACGACTTCCTTTCATTTGACGACATGACGCACGGTCCGGGCTGCGATGTCGCGTCCGGAAAACTATCGTTTCTTGAAAGGAAACTCATATGCCTATCGGCACAGTCAAATTCTTCAATACCGACAAAGGCTACGGCTTCATCCAGCCCGAAGACGGCGGCAAAGACAGCTTCGTCCACATCAGCGCCGTGCAAGCTGCAGGAATGCAGACCCTCGAGCGCGACCAGCGCGTTTCCTACGAGGTAGAGACCGGCAGGAATGGAAAAGAATCCGCTGTGAATCTCGCCTCGGCCTGATTTCCGCTTCCGGTCCCCGGAGCGGGGAATCCTCGCTCCGGGCAGCCGGCAACAGGTTGGGAGAGATGCGTGATCCATACAGTCGAATTCTGCGAAGCTCGCGCAGAGGAAGCCGCCAGCGAGGCTCGCAGCACACAACTTGAGAACGTGCGACAGCGGGCGCTCCGGTCCGAAGCCGCATGGCGCGCTTTCGGCAGTCGCCTGGCTCTGGCCAGACGCAATCGCGCGGCGCTCGATTCGGAGCGGGTATCGGCTTCGTGATCCTGGCAGATTTCGCCGGCACGCGACGAGTTGCTGTTCGTGACTGACGGCGCTCCGAGATACTGAGGAATCCTATTTCAGGACGTTGCGCAATCTCAATCACTGCAACAGTCGTCACATCCCACAAACTGCCAATTGCATTGTCCCTGGGGAGACGCGCCTTCCCCGAGGCCAAGCCAAGTCGAGCTTCAAGCCTGCCAGGTAGTAAAATCCCGGGTGGCGGGCTTCCAATGCCAGAAACATCGTATCTTTGCTTGTCCGGCGCTGAATATTAACCGTTTTGCACGTGCATCTACGGGTAAGATTTCGGCAATGCGTTGATACTATAGTAAAGATATGTCCGATTTTGCACACTCGATTGGCTTGCCGGCCGAATGCGAGCGGTTGAACGCGCTTGCTGACCTGAATATTCTGGACACACCCGCCGAACGCGAATTCGACGAGATCGCGCATCTCGCGGCGGAAGCAATCGGCGCCGAAAGTGCAGCGATCAGCCTGGTCGACGCAGACCGCCAGTGGTTCAAGGCCAGGTACGGAGTTCCTTTCAGCGAGACGCCGCGCGACGTCGCGTTCTGCTCCTATGTCGTCGACACGCGCGAGCTGACCGTGGTTCCCGACGCGAGGCTCGATACGCGTTTCAAGGACAACCCGTTCGTTTCCGGCGAGGACGGCATCCGTTTCTATGTCGGCGTCCCGCTGATCATCAGCAGCGGGCATTGCCTCGGCACCCTTTGCGTATTCGATCCCGCGCCGCGCGACGGATTGCGCCCCGATCAGCAGGCCGTGCTGACAACTCTCGCGAAGGTCACCGCGGAACTCATCGAGTCCCGGCAGTCCAGACGCATGGGCGAAATCGCCGCGCGCATTGTCGATGCCTCGACGGAAGCGGTCATCTGCCTCGATGCGGCAAGCCATATCTACTACTGGAATCATGGTGCCGAAGACATGTTCGGCTATCCGCTGGAAGACGCCATCGGCATGCATGTCGAAAAGGTGATCGCATCGGGCCTGACCGCTTCGCTGCTGCACGAGATCAATCGCGGCCGGAAGAGAAACAGTCCGGTCGAGTTTACCGCGTTGCGCTCGGACGGGAGCGAGTTTCCGGTCGAGATGCTGCTTGCGAGACTGCCCACCGGAGAAGGCCAGGGCGTCCTGGCCGCAGTGATCCGGGACATCAGCGAACGCAAGGCAATGGAGCGCGAACAGCAGCACACACGGGCAATGCTCGACAACATCGTCTCCAGCCTGCCCGCGATGATCTTCCTGAAGGACGCGGACACGCGGGAATATGTCCTGGTGAACCGGGTGGGCGAACGGATCCTGGGCCATTCCAGCGAAGAGATCATCGGGTCGAGTGTGCGCAAGCTGTTCCCGCAGCACGCCGACAGGTGCGAACAGATCGAGGATGAAGTGGTTGCCTCCGGCGAGAAGATCGTTTCCGAAAGCGAACTGGTGCGGCCTGACGGCCGCCAGAGAAAGCTCCGCACCAGCCGGATCGTTATCGACGGCCCCGACCGGCCGCGGCAATATATCCTCGGGCTGGCCGAGGATGTGACCGAAGTGCGGCAGGCCGAAGCCGAAGTGCTGCGCCTGGCCCACCACGATACCCTGACCGGCCTGAAGAACAGGGGAAACTTCGCCGAAAGCCTCAACCGGCTCGTCGACACACGAACGCCTTTCGCCCTGCTGAGCGTCGACCTGGACCGTTTCAAGGCCGTCAACGACCAGTTCGGACATCTCGTCGGCGACGAGGTCCTCGCGCAGGTCGGCAAGCGGCTCGAAGCCGCCGTCGGACCCGACGACATCGTGGCGCGCATAGGCGGCGACGAGTTCTGCGTGATCCTGGCCGGCAAGCGGCCCGACGATCGAGCGGCAGTTGTCGCGCAGGCCATCGTCGACCGCCTCAGCGAACCCTATTCGACAGACAGGATTGTCGCACACTGCGGAGCCAGCATCGGTATGGTGCTGTTCCCGCAGCACGGCAAGACTTCGGCGGATGTGCGCCAGTTTGCAGACCTGGCGCTGTATCGCGCCAAGGACGATGGCAACCGGAGCATCTGCCTGTTCAGCGCCGACATGGCCGATGCCGCACACAACCGCCACGCCCTCGAAGCCGATCTGCGAAAAGCGATCGACAACGGCGAGATCGAACTCAAGTACCAGCCTGTGGTCGCTGCCGGTACCGGGCAGATCACGAGTGCGGAAGCACTGGCCCGCTGGACCCATCCCGTCCACGGACCGATATCGCCGGAGGTCTTCATTCCCATAGTCGAGGAGTGCGGGCTGATCGATACGCTCAGCCGGAACGTACTTCGCCAGGCCTGCTTCGATGCCCGTACCTGGCCCGAGCATGTCCGCGTGGCCGTCAACCTTTCACCGCTTCAGTTCCAGAACGGTTATCTGCGCGATACGCTGGAAGATGTGCTCGACGAATCCGGGCTTACCCCCAACCGCCTGCAGCTTGAAGTGACCGAAAGCCTGGTCATCCGGGACATCGAGCGAACATTTGCCGAACTGGAACGGCTCAGGAGCCTGGGCATCCAGATCTTGATGGACGACTTCGGGACCGGTTACTCATCGCTCTGCTATTTCCAGCGCTTCCCGTTCGACAAGGTCAAGATCGACAAGTCCTTCGTTCGCGACATCGCGACCTCTCGCGCTTCCCGGGCGATCGTCCAGGCCGTGATCGGCCTCAGCCGCCAGCTGGACATGAAAGTGGTCGCGGAAGGCGTCGAAACCGAACAGCAGATGCGGCATCTCGTTGCCCTGGGCTGCACACACCTTCAGGGCTTCATGTTCAGCGAGCCTCTTTCCGCCAAGAGAATATTCGAAATGATCACCTCGGCGGGCAGCTTCCGAGAAACGATCTCACCCGGGCCGCCTGACGGGAGGCACCGCCCGGGCCGGCCTAGCGGATTCCCGCATATCTCAGCCGCTTGAGCCCGTGCGACGTGCAGCACAGCAGAATATCGCCGCTCGCTTCCAGGCGGAAGCGGTGGACCAGGCTGAAATGGCGCGGGACGTTGTCGTCGCCTTCGGTGGCGTCATAGGCGGTCGACCAGCCGAGCACTTCGAAGCTGTCGAGATCGACGACCCAGATGCGGATGTTCGACCCGTCGCAGACGTACATGTATTTCCCGCCTTCCGGGAAAGCGAGATCGAAGGCGGACCCCCAGTTCTCCGTCCCGGGCGCGATCAGCACCTCGCGCAGGTATTTCACCCCGCCGGGAACGCGCTCGAACTCCTGGACCCGGCATTTGAGCCGGTCGCAGACATAGAGCCGCCCGTTCGGCCCGACAGCGACCTTGTGGACCGGGTTGCCGTATCCTTCTTCGGGCGAAAGCTCGGACGGCTTCCTGCCATAGGCGCCCCACATGCGGGTGAACTCGCCGGTGTCGGAATTGAACGCGATCACCCGGTGATTTCCGTAACCGTCGGAAATGAAGACCTCGCGGTTCTCGACATCGTGGTAGCACGACGTCGGCCCGCCGAGCAGCGTGGTATCGTCGTCGTTGCCGGGGCGCCCGCGCTGGCCCAGCCGCAACAGCAGCTCGCCGGATTCGGAGAGCTTGAGGACGGCGTCGTCTCCCTGGGAATAGCCGAAGATCCAGACATTGCCTTCCGCATCGCATTCGATGCCTTCCCGGCCGGCCGGCCACTGCGAGACGCCGTCCACCGCGGGAACCTGGTCCGGGCCGCCCCAGGCATCGACGAAGGTCCCGTCCGGGCGAAACCGGGCGACGTCGGGCAGGAAATCGTCGGGATCGACGTCGCCGATATCCACGCCCGGAGGATTGTACTGGTGGAGGACGAACAGGTCTCCGTTCGGCGCGAAGTCCGCAGCGATCATGCCGCCCAGCTTCTTGCCCGGCGGCGGCCTCAGCTCGACCTGTTCGACATGCGGCGAGAAACGCGGACGTGGCGGCATCTGAATTCTCCCGGGTTATCCTTGTTTTCCGGGATTGAACGCCATCGGCAAAACCGGGTCAATCGGAATCGCACTGGGCGATTGCCAGCCCGGGCCGGGAATGCAAGACTTGGCCGCGAAGCGACCGGATAGAGAAACCGGAGCGACGGGACGAGATTCGCCATGGCGACGATACAGGAAACAAGAACCGCGATTCCCGGCCATGTTCCGGCCGAGCTGGTCTGGGACCACGATTACGACGAATTCGCGGCGGAGAAGGCCGATCCGTTCCGCCGGGTCGGCGAACTGCATGGCGGCCCGGACATTCTCTGGGTCAGGGGCCTCAACAACGGCCCGCAGGGACGCAGGCCCGGCTGGTTGCCCACGCGCCACGCGCTGATCAGGGAAGTCCTGACCGACACCGACAATTTCCTCAGCGGCGGCGATGCCGGCATGATGAGCGTGATCGGCGCCGACTGGAAGCTCATCCCGCTCGAACTAAATCCGCCCCAGCAACAGCAATACCGCAAGGTGCTGGAGCCGTTCTTCTCGCCAGCCAGCATCAATGCGCTCGACGACGCGGTGCGCAGCGCCTGCGACGAGCTCATCGACGAGTTCGCGGGCAGGGACGGATGCGAATTCGCCGGCGAGTTCGCCGAGAAATTCCCGTCGCACATCTTCCTCGACCTGATGGGCATGCCGCGCGGGAAGCTGGCCGATTTCCTGACCTGGGAACGCGGCATGCTCCGCCCCGAACGGCCGGAGCAGGCGGTCGAGGCGATGAGCGCGATCGCCGACTACCTGCAGGAGTTCATCGCCGGGCAGAAGCAGGCGCCCAAATCGGACCTGATGAAAGGCATCGTCTCGGCCCGGTTCAACGACGAGCGCCCGCTGACCGATACCGAGATGCTGAGCATCTGCTACATCCTCTACATCGGCGGGCTGGACACGGTTTACAGCACGCTGGGCTGGATCGTGTGGTACCTGGCCCAGGACATCGCCCTGCAGGACCGTCTGCGCGACAACCCCGAAGAGATCACCCGCGCGGTGGAGGAATTGCTGCGGGCATTTTCCACCGCTTCCACGCAGCGCCGCGTCCGGCAGGACATGGAGTTCCACGGCGTGACGATGCGCGCCGGCGACATAGTCCAGGTCTCGCTGCCGCTCGCGGCGCGCGATCCCGAAGCCTACGAGGATCCCCACAGGGTCGACATCGACCGGCCGGTGCGTCACATCGCCTTCGGGACAGGCCCGCACACCTGCCTCGGCCTGCGGCTCGCCAAGCGGGAAATCCGGATCGTGCTGGAAGCGATGCTCGCCCGGTTCAGGAACATCCGCATTGCCGCCGGGGAAAGCCACGAATTCCACACCGGCAACGTCTTCGGCATAGACCGGCTGCCGCTGGAGTGGGACAGGATCGAAACAGCGGCGTAACAATCCCCGCGTATCCCGCGCCCGGCCGCAATGCGCGCACGGCTGGCGGAAACTTGAAGCACGGCAGGAGCCTTTTGCCGTTTCGCGCATTGCAGCGGCATTGGCCACCTAGCTGCGGACACCGATGAAACTCTCGATACGCACCCAACTCGACTATGATTTCCCCACCCAGACGGATGTGCTCCTGCAGCTGGAAGCGGCGGCAATTCCCGAACAGACGATCGAAGCGGCGCATATCGACATCAGCCCGACCCTGCATTTCGCCCGCGTCGCCGGCCACAACACGATCGGCGACCGGATCTGGCTGAGCGTGCAGGGCAAGCTCACGGTCGACTATTCGTCCCGGATCGTCATCCGGCGGATGACCGCCGATTGCAGCGCCCTGAACGCGGTGCCCGTCCACCAGTTGCCGGGGGAGACAGTCGAGTATCTGCTTCCGTCCCGCTACTGTCCGTCGGACCAGTTCCACAATCTGGTCGAAGCCGAATTCGGCGGCCTACTCGGCGGGGCGAGGATCATGGCGATCCGTGACTGGATCAACAGCAGCGTCGCCTATGTCGCGGGAAGCAGCGACACGTCCACCGGCGCGCTGGAAACCTTCGTGGCACGCCAGGGCGTCTGCCGCGACTTCGCCCATCTGCTGATCTGCCTTGCGCGGGCCAGCTCGATTCCGGCGCGCTTCGCCAGCGTCTATGCGCCGGGCGTGGAGCCGCAGGATTTCCACGCCGTTCCCGAAGTATTCCTCGACGGCGCCTGGCATCTGGTCGATCCGACGGGAATGGCCGAAGCCGGGGAAATGGCGAAGATCGGGGTCGGGCGCGACGCCGCGGACGTGTCATTCCTGACGAGCTACGGACCCGCCCTGCTCAACGTGAAAACCGTGATGGTCGACGCGGTCTGAACCGGCTTCGGCATTGAGCGCGTTGATCCCCTCATGTACGCGCGCCTCGATCTCCCCGCGCGGCAGGCCGGGCGGGATCGGCGCTCCGGCGCGCACCGTGATCGTGCCCTTCCTTTTCCACCGGCGGTGGTAAAGCGGCCCGCTGTCGACCGCGACCGGCACGACGGGTAGATTGAGCAGCTTGTAAAGGCCGGCGAAGCCCGCCTGCAGCGGGGGTCGCGCCCCGTGCGCCACGCGCGTGCCTTCCGGAAAGATGACGAAGACACGCCCTTCCGACGCCTTCGCGCGCGCCGCCGAGATCATCGCGCGCAAGGCCCGGGCGCCCTGGGCCCGCTCGACCGGGACCAGCCCGTAGGTCCGGGCCGCCAGCCCCCACAGCGGAATGCGCAGCAATTCGACCTTGGCGAAGACCACCGGCCGGAAAAACAGCACCGGCAGGTCGATCGCCTCGAAGAAGCTCTCGTGCTTCATCGCGATCAGCGCGCCTTCCCTCGGCAATTCGCCCTGCACCGAAACTTCGATGCCCAGCAGCCGGGTCACGCAGAAGCGGTGCAGGTAGGTCCAGCTGTCGACGGTCGCCATGAATATACGCCTGCCGAGAAGCAGGGAAAACACCGCCGCGAGGACGCAGAAGATCGTCCCGACATAGAATGCGGCATAGAATGCCAGGCTGCGCAACACATCGCCCGGACGAACGGCCATCAGTTGTCCCAGATCCGCGAGACATGGCTGGCCAGCAGCTTGTGGTATTCCAGGAACAGAATGCGCAGGCTCGGTTCCGAATGCACCGCATCGCGGATCACCGTGACATCGTCCGGTATCATCCGCGTCAGTTCGAACGCCGCCCGGCGCATATGCCAGTCGGTGGTGATCAGCCGCAGCGACCGGAACTTGCCCTGCGCGAGCCAGCGGGCCGCCTCGGCGGCGTTCGAGCGGGTATCGTAGGATTCAAAGCCCAGCTCGACGCAGCAATCCATGGTCCGCGACGGGACCGCATATTCGGCGACGAACTCGGCGGGACGCACTTCCCGGTCGACGCCGGAAACGAGCAGCTTCTTCGCCCAGCCCTTCTCCAGCACCTCGAGGCCCCTGGCGATCCGCCCTTCACCGCCCGTGAAGACCACGGCGGCATCGCTTTTCCCGCCATCGTGAGGCTGCGGCAGGGCAATCGCGAACCACAGGAAGCCCGCAAGCCAGGCAAGCAGCAGAAAGGATGCGGCGCGTCGAAGCATGGCGCGCGCCTATAGCATCTTGCGCAGCGTATGCATCACCGTAAGCCGGGCGGTGACCGTGGCCAGCACCACGGCCGCAACCGGCACCAGCGCCAGCAGCAGCCAGTCCGCCCATCCGAGCGCGCCCTGGTCGACCATGCCCGCGCCGAGCCCGGCGAAGCGGCGGCCGAGGAACAGGATGACCACCACGGCCAGCACCATTCCGACCGCGCCGCCGCCGGCCGCGTCGACGCCGATCGAGCGCTGGAAGACGCGGGCGATCTGGGTATCCGTCCCTCCCAACAGGTGCACGATCTCGATGGTGTCACGATTGGTGCCGAGCGCCGTGCGCGCCGCCAGCAGCACGGCGGCGGCCAGCGCCATGGTGAGCAGCACGATCAGCGCGATCGCCAGCCACTGCAGCGATTCGATCGCATCGAAGACCGGTTCCAGCCAGGTCGACTGCGCATCGATCCTGGCGGCCGGCGCCACTTCGGCGAGCGCCGCCTGGGTCTCGGCAAGGCTTCCCGGCGTCACCGTGCCGTCGAGGCGGACGTCGATAAGCGCGGGCACCGGGATATCGGCGTCGGAGGCGGTCTCGCCGCCGCTGCCCAGCCAGGGTTCGATCAGCGTGTCGACTTCCTCTTCGGGCACCAGGCGGATCGAGACCACGCCCGCCATCTCGCGCAGTTTCTCGACGCTGGCCTGCGCCTGCGCCCGTCGCGCCTCGGGCGATGCCTCGACGATCTGCACGGTGATGCCGCCTTCCAGTTCGGCGGCGGCGGCCTGTGCGGTGTTGCGCAGGGCGAGGCCCGCGGCGGAAGCGATGACCGTCAGCGCCACCATGATCGCGATGACCCAGGGCATCGGGCCGGACAGCCGCGCCTGCGGCACCAGCTCGGCCTCGCCGATGCCGGAAATGCGCCGCCAACCGTGCGCCAGGAGTGCAGGCAGTTTCACGGCAGGTCAGCCGTCAGCCCGGCCGGGCGGCGGGGGGGGTAGCGCAGGGCGCCGGTGGGATCGGAAAGCCGGCCCTTGTCGAGCCGCATGATGAGCGAATCCGGGACCTTCTTGAGCAGGTGGACATCGTGCGTGGCGACGACGACGGTCGTGCCGAGGCGGTTGAGCGCCTCGAACAACCGCAGCAGCTTCACCGCCATGTCGGGATCGACGTTTCCGGTCGGCTCGTCCGCGACCAGCATCTCCGGCCGCCCGATCACCGCCCGCGCGATCGCGACCCGCTGCTGTTCGCCGCCGGAAAGGGTCGCGGGGCGGGCACCCATGCGATCGGCCAGGCCGACCCATTCGAGCATGTCGGAAACCGGCTTCTCGATATCGCGTTCCGCCATGCCGGCGACGCGCAGCGGCAAGGCGACGTTGTCGAAGGCCGAAAGGTGCTGGACCAGCCGGAAGTCCTGGAACACGACGCCGATCCGGCGCCGCAGCGCCGGCATCTGCTCGCGCGGGAGCGTGATCGCATCCGCACCGAACATGCGGACCATTCCGCGCGACGGGCGCAAGGCGAGGTAGAGCAGCTTGAGAAGCGAGGTCTTGCCCGCGCCGCTGGCGCCGGTGAGGAAGTAGAAACTGCCGGGATAAAGCGTGAAGGAAAGATCGCTCAGCACTTCCCGGTCGGTGCCGTAACGCAGGCCGACATTGTCGAAATGGACGATTTCCCCTTCGGCGGCTTGGTTCATTTCTTGTCTTCGCTCAGGGTCTGGCAGGGCATCCTCCGGCCCCTAGCCTTCAATCCATGTGGAAAAAGAACGTTACCACGCTGCCTTGGCTGGGCAAGCCTTGTCCGGCGTGCTTATCATTTTCACCATGATCATTACCTGCCCGGCCTGCGCGACCCGCTATGTCGTACCCGACAGCGCGATCGGCGTGGACGGGCGAACCGTACGATGCGCCAAGTGCCGGCACAGCTGGTTCCAGGAAGGCGCCGAGCTCGACCTGCCCAGACCTGCGCCGCCCGCCCCGCAACCGGTGCCGGTTGTGCAAGAGGCCGAAACCCCGCCCGAAGTCCCGCCACAGCAGGACGAGCCGTCCGCACCCGCGCAGGAAGCGGCGGAACCCGGCCCGGAAGCGGAAGCAGAACCCGAACCGGTCGCCGAAAGCGCAAGCTCGGACGAACCGCCGCTGCCCACGCCTGCACCGGTGCCCACGCCGGCCGCGGTCTACGAGGACGACGGAACCAGCCGCTATCACGGAGAAGACCGGTCGAACTTCGAATTCGAACCGCCGTTCCGGCCACGCCGCAACCGCGCCAAGATGCTGATGATGGCGGCGGTGCTGTTCGCCGTCGTCACGCTGGGCGCCGCCCTGGCCGTCTGGCGCTACGGCCTGCCCGACTGGGTGCCGATCGCCCGTCCGACCTTCGCCGAAGCCCAGCCCGATCTCGTGCTCGACTTTCCGCCCAACCGGCAGGACCGCCGGACATTGCCGAACGGCACCGAGTTCTTCGGCGCGAGCGGCACCGTCACCAATGTCGGCGAATCGAAGCGCACCGTGCCGACGATCCTGATCGTGCTGCGCGATGCCCGCGACCGGATCGTCTACAGCTGGGAAGTCGCGGCACCCAAGCGCCAGCTCGCCCCGGGCGAGAGCGTGACCATCAACGAAGCGGTCACGGACGTTCCCAAATCGGCCACCGCCGCCGAGATCGGCTGGAAGCCCGGCTGAGCGGGCAGCCGGTTCGCCATGCCTGTCCAGACTCGCCGCTTGCAGGCGCTGGAACCCTTTGCTAAGGGCGCGCTCCTGCCATTGGGACCGCGCTTGCGGTTCCGTCGGTTTAGCGGTCGTGGCGGAATTGGTAGACGCGCAACGTTGAGGTCGTTGTGGGCGAAAGCCCGTGGAAGTTCGAGTCTTCTCGACCGCACCAGGCAGTCCTGAAAATCCCGGTCGGAGTGTCTCCGAACGGAGCCGGCGCCCCAAGCGGCGCGGCTTCGCCGGGAAGCTTCGGGGCCCAATTCTCGGGGCCCGCCGAGGCCTACCTGCCGCCGAGGATCATTTGAGGTCCAGCCCCGCGAGGTCGCCGCTTGCCCGCCAGTCCGCAAGCAGCTTCATGAAGGCGTTCCAGCCATGTCCGTAGCCGCGAAGCAGCAGCCATTTGGGCTTCGTGTCGCCTTCGTTGCTGTAATAGCTGGGCGTGCATTCGCGTATCAGCTGTGAGGTATCGACCTCGATCTCGCTGAAATGCCGCACATAGGCATCCTGCGCGTCCTGAGTCGGTTCGGCGGCTTCGACACCGCGCTCCAGGCATTCGCCGACGATATAGGCGATATGTTCGACCTGGCGGTTGAACTGTTCGGTCGTGCTCGAATTGAGGCCGCCCTGGATGTAGCCGGTGAAATACATGTTCGGAAACCTGCACGTCATGGTCCCGTGAAGCGTTTCCGGGCCTTCGCCCCAATGGCGATAGATCGAGACGCCCCCGCGCCCCTCGAACACCGGAATGCCCCATCGCCGCTCGAGTTCGCTGGTCACTTCGAAGCCGCTCGCGAAGATCATGCAGTCGATCTCGTACTCCTTGCCGGCGGCCACGAAGCCTCTTTCAGTCATGCGTTCGACGCCCTGCGTCTCCGAAACGTCGATCAGCGTGACGTTGGAACGGTTGAAGCTGGGATAATACTCGTTGTTCGAGAGGGGCCGCTTGCAGGGGAAACGGAACCACGGCTTCAGTTTCTCCGCGGTTTCAGGATCGTCGACGAGCGCATCGATCCGCGCGCGCAGCCGCTCCATCACCTGATAGTCGATCACCTCGCGGCGAGCGGCGATTTCTTCCATCGTCAGCTGGGGCCATCCTTCGGCTTCCAGCTGAGCCTGGAGATGGCGGCTTATCTCGGTCCACAGGTCGCAAACCGCATCCTCGTCACCGGGCAGGAAGACCTCCTGCGCCCCGCGATGGAAATTGGCCTGTCGTTCCCGCTGCCAGCCGGGCTGCAGCGAGCTTGCCCAGTCGGGATCGGTGGGCGGATTGGGCCGCTCGTCGACCGTCGATGGCGTGCGCTGCAGGACATATAGCTGCCTTGCGTAGCGCGCGAGATAGGGCACCGCCTGGATCGAGGTCGCCCCCGTGCCGACGATGGCCACGCGCTTGTCGCCCAGCTTGTCCAGCACGGGGGCGCCATAGGCGCCGCCGGTATAGTCGTAGTCCCAGCGGGCGGAATGGAACATCCTGCCCCTGAATTCATGGATGCCGGGAATACCGGGAAGCTTGGGCATGTTCATCAGCCCGCCTGCCATGATCACGTGCCGCGCGCGGATCTGGTCGCCGCGATCGGTTTCGATCCGCCAGCGATTGATGTCGCCGTCCCAGCGCAGCGCGGTCACCCGGGTATGGAACAGGGCCTTGTCGTAGAAGCCGTATTTTTCGCCGATCAGGCGGCAGTATCCCTGGATCTCGTCGCCGTCGGAAAACCGCTTGGACGGCATGAACCCGGTTTCTTCGAGCAGGGGCAGGTAACAGTACGATTCATTGTCGCACTGGATTCCGGGATAGCGATTCCAGTACCAGACTCCCCCGAAGTCGCCGCCATGTTCGATATGGCGGAAGCCGTGAACCCCGGCCTGCCGCAAGTGATAGCCGGCCAGCAAGCCGGTCCACCCGCCGCCGAGGATCGCGACGTCAAGCTCCTCGCTGATCGCATCGCGCGGCGTCACCGGCATATGCGGGTCTACTTCATAGGCATCGGCGAAATCGTCGACCGGCCTGACATACTGCTCGGTGTGCTCGGGCCGCAGGCGCTTGTCCCGCTCCTTGCGGTACTTTTCGCGGAGGGCCGGAATGTCGATTCCGTCGGCAGGTCCGAGCTCGGTCAACTCGCAGGTCATCGCTACTCCGTTCGCACGCGTCTGGTCTTCCGCCCATGGGGCACGGCAAATAACGCTTGCCCATGCCTGATAGTCCTGTCAATTATATTGCTGAGGAAATCAGTTTGCCTGCGGTGCGGACGCAAGTTCGCGAACCGCGACAATCGGGAGAAGGCGGGTGGCAACCCAGGCGGAAATACCGGTCGGCTCGGGGGACAGGCCGAAAAGGCGCAAGGCCGCAACACCGTTCGGCGGCGGCATTCCGATCGCGCTGATCGGCATCGTCGCCACCTTCGTCGGTTTCATGCCGACGTTCTTCTCGCGCCTGGGCGACGTCGACCTTGTGCATCACCTGCACGGCTGGACCATGACCGGCTGGATAGTGCTGGTGCTGGCCCAGGCGGTCCTGATCCGTTCGCGCCGATACAAGTGGCACCGCATCCTCGGGTGGAGCTCGCTTGCGCTGTTTGTCGCCATGGTGGCCACGAGCTGGCAAGTGATCGCGCTGATGCTGTCGGGCAAGACCCAGCTCCCTTTCGAGGCCGCCAAGTTCTTCGGCTACAGCGACATCGTCGACATGCCGCTGCTCATCTTCTTCTTCGGCGGCGCGATCTACTGGCGCAAGGACCGCCACCTGCATTCGCGGCTGATGACCGTGACCGTCCTGACCTCGATCGTTCCGGCGCTGGCGCGAATGTTCAACGTGCTGATCTGGCGCTCGTTCGAAGGCCTCTATCACTCCATGCACCTGACTTATCTGCTGATCCTGGGAGTGCTGGCGGTCGCCATCTATTTCGACCGGAAACACAACCGGCTGCGCTGGCCGCTGCCGCTCGCCTTTGCGTGGTTCACCCTCGTCTACGCCACGCAGTGGCCGATGATGAATGCGCAATGGTACGATTCCCTCGCGCGCTCGATCGCAGCGCTGGGATAGACAAGGGCACCCACCCACCGAAGCCCCGGATTCGATCGGATTACATCGGAAGGGCAGGATGAACGTTCAAGCCAAGCCACCCGCACCCCCGGACGCAGCCGAGACCGACAGCATCACGGCGCGGATGGCCGCGGCCCATGTCTTCCCCGAACCCGGGACCCGGCATGTCCGGCGCTTCGAGCAATTGCGCGCGGTCCTGCGCAACGACGCGATGCGCCAGAACGGCGCGTCACTTTCCCCGACCGAGAAGGAGGATCCGACGCTGGCCTCGATCTTCTTCCTTCACGGGGACGAGCACCGCAGGCGGCGTGGCGCGATCATCGGCTTCTTCACGCCGAAAGCCATCGCCACCCGGCACATGCCGATCATCACCGAGACCGCCGACAGGCTGATCGCGGACTTCCGGAACAAGGGCCGCGCACGGCTCGACGACATGAGCTTCATGCTCACATCGACCGTGGTCGCGGAGATCGTCGGCCTGACCGAGACTCCCCTGCGCCCGATGATGCGGCGGATCGAAATGGCGAACGGCACCCCCGACGTGTGGCGCGGCGGCATCCGCAAGCTTCTCGCCCCGCTCAAGTCGCGGCTGTTCGGCATGGCCTTCTTCATTCGCGACGTTAAGCCCGCGATCGCCGCGCGCCGGAAGCAGCGCAGGGAAGACGTGATATCCAGACTGCTCGACGAGGGGCGGTCCGACATCGAAATCCTGGTCGAATGCACCACCTTCGGCCTGGCCGGCATGGGGACCACGCGCGAATTCGTGGTCGTCGCCGCGCTCCACCTGTTCGAAAACGAGGACCTGCGCCGCCGTTTCCTCGAAGGCGGCGATGCGGAGCAGATGGAGATCCTCAAGGAAATCCTGCGCCTCGAGCCCCAGGCATCGATGATCTACCGGACGGCGGCCGAGCGGGTCGAAGGCGTCCTGCCGGAGACCATCGAGAAAGGCGAGCGGCTGTCGCTCGGCATCCGCGCCGCCAATATCGACGAAGAGGCGGTGGGACCGAACCCGGAGAAGATCGATCCGGATCGCGCCAGGAAAATGAAGAACAACGGGGCGTGGATGAGCTTCGGCGACGGCGCTCACTTCTGCCCCGGCTGGCAAGTCGCGCTTACCGAGACCCGGATATTGCTGGACCGCCTGTTCCGCGTCCCCGGGGTTCGCCTCACTCGCTACCCGGACATGGAATGGACGCCGCCGATGCTGCAGAGCTACCAGTTCGTGAACGCCGTCATCGAATGCGATCGCGCCTAGCGGCACCGCCGAACCGGCTCGCCGGGAGTTAGGAGCAGGACCATGGAAGCAGTGGACGACAGTTCGATCCCGCCGGCACCGACCGAGAGCAAGACGGCGCATATGGCCCGACGCCATGTCAGGCCGGAAGCCGACTCCCGCCTTGTCGATTCATTCTCCGGGCTTCGCGCCGTCCTGCGCAACGAGACGTTCCACCAGAGCGGCGTGCAGGACTCGGTCATGAACACCGACGATCCGCTGACCGCCTCGATCTTCTGGCTCGACGGCAAGGCGCATCGCTCGCGCCGCGCGGCAATCATCAATTTCTTCACGCCGAAGGCGATTGCCACGCGCCATCTGCCGATCATGCAGCGCGCCGCCGATCGTCTCGTCTCTGCCCTGCGAGCCCGAGGGCGGGGCCGGCTCGACAAGATCAGTTTCGCGCTGGCCGTGGCGGTGACGTCCGAGATTGTCGGCCTGACCGACAGCCGCTTGGGCGGAATGGACTGGCGGATAGATCAATTCGGGAGGGGACCGGCCCGCGCCAGTCGCGGCGGCATGTGGAAGCCGCTTTCGGCCCTGATGACGAATTTCTTCGTGCTGCTGATCTACCTGCTCGATGTCCGTCCGGCCATCGCCGTGCGTCGCCGGCAGCGCCGCGAAGACGTGATCTCGCGGTTGCTCGACGAAGGCCGGTCGGAACAGGAAATCCTTGTCGAGTGCCTGACATTCGGCCTTGCCGGCATGACCACCTCACGCGAATTCATGGTGGTCGCCGCCTGGCACCTGTTCGACAATGCGCCGCTGCGCCAGAGGTTCATGGACGGCGACGATGCGGAGAAGACCGCGATCCTGATGGAGATCCTGCGCCTCGAGCCTGTCGCGGGCATGATCTACCGCAGGGCTACCGAGACCGATGCCGACGGCTTGTCCGAGGCCATCGCGGCGGGGACCCGCCTGTCGCTTCACATCCGCGCCGCCAATCTCGACGAGGCGTCAGTCGGCCCCGATCCCGGGAAGCTCGACCCGGATCGCGCCCGCAAGCTCAAACTCAACGGCGCCTGGATGAGCTTCGGCGACGGCACCCATTTCTGCCCGGGATGGCAGGTAGCACTGACACAGACCCGGATCCTGCTGGAGCGGATCTTCCAGGTTCCCGGAATCCGCCTTGTCCGTCCGCCCGATATCTCGTGGGTGCCGGCGATGCTCCAGATGTACGAGTTGCGCAACGGAGTGGTCGCCTGCAGCCGAAGCTGAGGCTCGGCCTTCTTGCATGAAGACGACCGAACCGGTGTGGCCCGGCGGGCCACACCGATGTCGCGCAATCAGCGCTCCCTAGAAATCGAGATTGAACAGCTTGACCGCGTTGCGCTCAAGGATCTGCTTGCGCGTTTCGTAGTCGTAGCTGCCCACCGATTCGACCAGCTTTTCCTGCACGCCGGGATACAGCGAGGTCGGGTGCGGGAAGTCCGTTTCGAACATCACACGGTCGAAGCCGATTTCCTCGAGCATGTTCTGGGGCGCGTAGTTCTCGAACCAGAACGAGACCCAGAAGTTCTTCGCGAAATACTCCTTCGGCCGGCGCTTCAGATCGTTCTGCTCGACGGTGCGGAACTCGTCGAACTGGTGCTCGAGCATTTCGAGCACGAAGGGCACCCAGCCGATGCCGCTTTCGATCAGGCCGATCTTCAGGTCCTCGTACTTGTCGAGAATGCCCGAGACCATGAAGTTGCTCATGGTGGCGCAGGTGCCGATGGTGTGGAGCATCGCATTGATCGGCAGGCGCTGGCTGAACGCGACATTGTCCCAGATCGCCGACCCCGCATCGAGCGAGGCATTGATGTGGAAGTTGAGCGACGTGCCGGTCGAATTGCACAGGTCGAAGAACTCGTCCCAGAAGGGGTTCAGCTTGTGATCGGGGCCGAGGTAGCCGGCAACGAGGCGTTCCGGCCGGTCGGGCAGGACGAAGCCCTTGATGCCCATGTCGAGCATGCGCTTCGTCTCGGCGACCATCAGGTCCTTGTCCCAATAAGGCAGGGTCGCCATGCAGACGATCCGGCCGCCGGATTCCTCGTAACGCTCGATGCAGGCGTCGTTGTACCGGCGGATGACGTACATCGCGAGGTCGATGTCGTTGAGCGCCAGCAGCGAACCGGCCTGCGTCAGGCCGCCGTTCTGGAAGCAGATCTGCGCCCAGACGCCGATCTTGTCCATTTCCTCCAGCCGCGGTTTCACCTGGTAGGAACCGGGATGGATATCGTCGTAGGTACGATAGGAAAGCCGGCCGAGCAGCTTGTTGCGATCCTTGGCGATCACATTGCCGCCCAGCGAGCCGAAGTCCTTGTCGCCGATCATCCAGCGATCGAGTCCGTCGACCCTGACCACGCGCGGAGCCATGTCCTTGTATTTCGCCGGGGCGTCCTTGAACAGGTCGGGCGGCTCGGTGAAGTGGGCATCGCAATCGACGATCTTGATGCCGTTGAACAAGGCGTGGGTGCCCTCGACATAGGCCGAATGATCGATCTGCTTCTCGTAGCCGCCCGGCGCGTAGCCGTCCGCCAGCCAGTAGAACTTGGCGTCGTCCTCACGCGCCTTGTCGAGCGAAATTGTCTTGGTGTCTTCTGCCATAACAGTCTCCCGAGCCATTTTCCGGGCTCACAATGCTTGTCGGTTCCAAGCGTGTTCGTTCCAACCCGTGGCCGACAGAATAGCATCTTAAGCCGGTGCTGCCCACACATCTCGGCAGACGCCGGCCGGATCGCTTGGAAGAACGGGGCGCGGCCGGTAGAGACAATCGCATTGGCCGACAGCAAACGCTGATTTCGAGGAAACTGCGTGGGCCAGAGGGGCTAGTTCGTGGCGGCATCCTTCCCTGACGGATTGGAAACAGCGGGTTATTTCGACGGACTTTCGGTCGAGTCCATCTGCAAGCGATTCGGCGGCACGGTCGCGCTCGACCACCTGTCCCTGCGAGTCGGAAGGGGAGAGATTGTCGGCCTGTTCGGGCGGGACGGCGCGGGAAAGACGGTGTGCTTCGAAGCCATCATGGGGCTGACGGCGATCGACTCGGGGCGCATGAGCCTGTTCGGCCACGACATCACCGGGCTGACCATCGACAGGCGCGCACCGCTTGGCCTTACCTACCTGCCGCAGGCGACTTCGATTTTCGGCGGGATGACAACCTCGCAGAACATCAGTTGCGTTCTCGAGCATACGGAAACGGATCGCGGCGAAAGAGAGCGACGGCTTCAGGAGCTGCTGGACACATTCGATATCGATTACGTTCGCAACGTGCCCGCGCCGAGGCTTTCGGGCGGGGAGCGCAGGCGCTGCGAAGTGGCAAGAGCGATGGCTTCGTCGCCGGCCATCATGCTGCTGGACGAACCCTTCGCCGGTATCGATCCGATGTCGATCGCGAGCATCAAGGGAACGATCGTCAAGCTGCGTTCCATGGATGTCGGAATCCTGATGTCAGACCAGAATGTCCGCGAAACCATCAGCATCGTCGATCGCGCCTACGTCATCCACCACGGCGAGCTGATCTTCCACGGCAAGCCCGACGAGATGATGGCCGACAGGGACGTACACCGGTACTATCTCGGCGAGGAGAAGCTCTAGGCGGCCAGCGGCATCGGCAACGCCGCCCATGAGCGACGCCCCGGGGCTAGCCGGTCGCGATCAGCAGGCTGCAGGGCAGATCCCGAAGCAATCCCGCACCGACGGAACCCTGGAACCAGCGTTCGATAAGGCTCTTGTCGCTGTGACCGACGACGACCAGGTCGGCCGCCACCTCGCCGGCGCAGGCAGAGATTTCAAGCGCCGGGTTGCCCTCGCGAATGCGTGTACCGACCTTGAGCCCCTGTCCGGAGAGCCGGCTCACGGCGCCTTCCATCGCCTTTTCGAGCTGGCTGCGTTCCATGCCCCAGAGGTCGATCCCTCCGTAGACCTCTGTCGTGACGATATAGGCCTGGGTCGCGACGATACCCACCAGATGCAGTTCGGCATTGCAGATCCGGGCGAGATCGGAGCCCTGACGCAGGGCCACGTCGCTGAATTCGGACCCGTCGTAGGCCACCAGGATTTTCTTGTACATCAGCTTCCCCTCCAGGAACGAACGTCTCACATGATCGATGCGGGGACAATCGTGAACCGAACGGCGACCGTCAAGGGACACGCACCGGAGCCGGGGGCTTGTCGGAAAAACCGACTTGATGCACCTTCCGGTCGGGAGTTCGATTGGGAGGGTGTCGTGAACCAGGTCGGACAGGCTCAGATCGCGCCGGTAACGGTGGCACGCGATCTCAAGGTAAGTGACCTGGGCGCCGCCCTTGCGGCGGGCTGGGGCGATTTCAAGGCATATCCCGGTTTCGGGTTGTTCTTCGCGGCGATCTATGTGGCCGCGGGGATCTTCCTCTACTACGCGCTGGTTTCGTGGGGCGAGGTTGCCTGGCTGGTCCCGGCTGCCGCGGGTTTCCCCCTTCTCGCACCGTTTGCCGCGGTGGGTCTGTACGAGGTGAGCCGTCGCCGCGAAACGGGCCAGCCCATGAGCTGGCGCTCGATCCTCGGGGCCTTGCGCGGGCGCGGCGACGAGCAGTTGCTGAGCATGGGCGTGATCGTGTTTGTCGCCTTCGGTTTCTGGCTGATGCTCGCCCACGGCATCTTCGCGATCTTCCTGGCTGAGTCGGGCATCGGCGGCGAATCGCTGGAACTGTTCCGCACCGGGGCAGGCATCATGATGCTGCTGGTGGGCGGCGTCGTGGGCGCGCTGATGGCGCTGGCCTTCTATTCGATCACGGTCGTCAGCCTGCCGATGCTGGTCGACCGCGATGTCGATTTCATCACGGCGATCATCGTCAGCCTCGCAACCATGCGGTCGAACACCCTGGTCATGCTGATCTGGGCGATCCTGATCGCGGCATCCCTGTTTGTCGCGATGCTGCCGCTGTTCCTCGGACTGCTCGTCGTGCTGCCGGTTCTCGGCCACGCAACCTGGCACCTCTATCGCCGCGCGGTCACCTGATCCCGATCAGCGGCTTTCCGCCTCGGCGATGGACCGGATCGTGTGCACGAAGCTGTCGGGGTTGAGCGAAATCGAATCGATTCCCTGCTCGACCAGGAATGCGGCGAAGTCCGGATGGTTGCTCGGCGCCTGCCCGCAGATGCCGATCTTGATGCCGGCCTGGTGGCAGGCCGCGATCGCCTGTGAGACCATGCGTTTCACCGCCTCGTCGCGCGCGTCGAACATGGGAGCGAGCAGTTCGGAATCCCGGTCGATGCCGAGCGTGAGCTGGGTGAGGTCGTTCGACCCGATCGAGAAACCGTCGAAACGCTTCGCGAATTCGTCGGCAAGGACGACGTTGGAGGGAAGCTCGCACATCACATATAGCTGCAAGCCGTTCTCGCCCCGCTTCAGCCCGTTCTCGGCCAGGGCAGCGATGACCTTGTCGGCCTCGCCGGGCGTTCGGCAGAACGGCACCATGATGATCAGATTGTCGAAGCCGAGTTCCTCACGGACACGTTTCAGGGCTTGGCATTCCAGCGCGAACCCCTCGCGATACCGCTCGTCGTAGTAGCGCGAGGCGCCACGGAACCCGATCATCGGGTTTTCCTCTTCCGGTTCGAACGCCGCGCCGCCGAGCAGATGCGCGTATTCGTTGGTCTTGAAGTCGCTCAGCCGAACAATCGCGGGATTGGGATAATAGGGCGCGGCAAGCTTCGCGATCCCGCGCGACAGCCTCTCGACGAAATACTCGGCCGGGGAGGCATGGTCCCTCGTCATCTCCCCGATGACCCGGTTGTCCGCCTCGCTGACGCGTTCCGGGTGGAGCAGCGCCATCGGGTGGACCTTGATCAGGTTGTTGATGATGAATTCCATGCGCGCGAGGCCGACGCCTTTCGCCGGCAGCCGCCACCAGGTAAACGCCGCCGAAGGATCGGCGATGTTGACCATCACCTGCGTCCGCGTTTCCGGCAGCGCGCCGACGTCGATCTCTTCGCTTTCGAAATCGAGCAGGCCGTCGAGGACCAGGCCGGTTTCCCCGCCGGCGCAGGAAATGGTTATCTCCTGCCCGTCGCGCAGGACGGACGTCGCATTGCCCGTGCCGACGACGGCGGGAACGCCGAGTTCGCGGCTGACGATGGCCGCGTGGCTGGTGTTGCCGCCGTGATCGGTCACGATCCCCGCGGCGCGCTTCATCACCGGCACCCAGTCCGGATCGGTGTTGCCGGTCACGAGGATGGCCCCGTCGGGAAAGGCGTCTATCTCGCCCGGATCGCGGATGACGCTGGCCTTGCCGGACGCGATCGCCGAGCCGATGGCGGCACCCGTCACCACCGGGTCCGCCTTCTGCTTCAGCCGGTAGGACAGGAACCGGCGCTGGCTGCGGCCCGACTGGACCGTTTCCGGGCGGGCCTGCACCAGGTAGAGCAGGCCGCTTTCGCCGTCCTTGGCCCACTCGAGATCCATCGGCCGGCCATAATGCGTTTCGACCGTGACCGCCCAGCGGCCCAGTTCGACGATCTCCTCGTCCTGCAGAACGAACTGCCGGCGCTCGGCCGGAGTGGTCTCGACGATCTCCGTTCGCTTGCTGCCGCCTTCGGCGTAGCGCATCCGGATCGCCTTGGCCCCGAGCGCCTTTTCGATGACCGGCCGGACGCCTTCCTTCCCGAGCAATGGCTTGAAAACGACATATTTGTCGGGATCGACCGAGCCCTGCACGACCGTTTCTCCCAGGCCCCAGGCGGCGCTGATCGTCACGGTATCGGGAAAGCCGGTTTCGGTATCGATGGTGAAGGCAACGCCGGACCCGGCAAGGTCGGCCCGCACCATCTGCTGGATGCCGATCGACAGCGCGACCTCGAGATGGTCGAAGCCCTTGACCTCGCGGTAGCTGATCGCCCGGTCGGTGAACAGCGAGGCATAGCAGCGCAGGCAGGCGTCGAGCAGCGCCCGGGTTCCGCGCACATTGAGGAAAGTCTCCTGCTGCCCGGCAAAACTCGCATCCGGCAGGTCTTCCGCAGTAGCGCTGCTGCGCACCGCGACGGCCGGGTCGCAGGCGCCGAGACGCGAAGCGAGCTTCTCGTAGGCGGCGCAGATCTCGTCCGCGAGATCGTCGGGAATGCGGCCGGAAAGAAAGGCTTCCCTGATCCCCTTGCCGGTTTCCTGAAGGCTCGCCGTCCCGGCCCTGTAGCGGCCGACATGGTCGCTTATCACCGGCTCGATGCCGTTCTCGGCAATGAAGGCGCGATAGGCCTCGGCGGTCGTGGCGAAACCGTCGGGCACCCGGACGCCGGCCTTGCCCAGCTCGCGCACCATTTCTCCAAGGGAAGCGTTCTTGCCCCCCACCAGCGGCACGTCGGCAATGGCGATTTCTTCGAACCAGAGGATTTTCGGCATCATTCGCGCTCTCTGTACAGGGTGTGCGTTTCGGAAACTCGCGGTCGGCAGGGCGGCGGACGCGCCCCGCGTCCGAGATCGGAACCCATACTCGCGCCGCATCGACATTTTGATGTCATGCAGGCGAAAGCCATTTCAGAGGCGGCGCCCCGGCGCGCTTTCGCGGCTTCGAGCTTCCGCCCTGCGATCGAGCGCGCGGGAAATGAGCAATTCCTCCATCAGGTTTTCCCAGGTGATGTAGCCCAGGCAGCGTCCGTCATCGCTTGTGACCCCGACCGCCTTCGCCCCGCCGGCAAGCAGCGGCACGACGTCGTCCATATGCGTCCAGCGCGAAACGGTGGGGATGTCGCTGTCCATGGCCCTGGCAATCGGCGTGTCCGGTCCGTCCTCGACCAGCGCGCGGATGATGCCGTCGCGAGTCAGCAGCCCGATCAGTCGGCCGTGGCCGTCGACTACGGGAAATTCCGTCTGCTCGGTGCGGATGAGTGCATCGGCGGCTTTCGACACGCGCTCTCCTCCGTCCAGCGAGACGAAGCGCGTGATCATGGATTCGTTGGCCGGCCGGCCGCTGGTGATCCCGCGCAGTTCGACGATCCCGCGCTCCGACCCTGCGGCGAAATAGATGAACACCGCGATCAGGACGAGGATGATGTTCTCCGAGAAGACTCCCGCCAGGCCGAGCACGAAGGCCATCGCCTGCCCGATACCCGCCGCGATACGGGTGCCCTGCCTGTGCCCGAACCAGTGCGAGAGCCCGGCTCTCAGCACGCGACCGCCGTCCATCGGGAATGCCGGCAGCAGGTTGAAGACGAACAGGACGACGTTGGCATAGGCCAGCTGCACGATCAGGGAACGCGGCCCGGTTATCTCGATCAGCTCATCCGGCGGCGGCAGGCCACCCAGCAGCACGATCAGCGCGAGCGCAATCACCAGCGTCACCGCCGGTCCGGCTATCGCGATGACGAATTCCGCCTGCGGCTCCTCGGGAATGCGCTCCAGCCGCGAAACGCCGCCGATCGGCAGCAGAACGACTTCCGGCGTTCGCACGCCGAAATGGCGGGCCGCGAAAATGTGACCGAACTCGTGCAGCACGACGCACAGGAAAAGCAGTGCAAGGAAGGTGACGGTATTGGCCGCCGCCGCTAAACCGCCGGCGAACCAGCCGACGACGCCGAACCAGAGCAACAGCAGCAGGAACGTGAAATGGATGCGCACGGAGGTGCCCCGGACCTCCCCGATCGAGAACGACCAGCGCCGTCCCATCGCAGTTGCCGCGTGGCTCATCTTGCAGCCCGGCCTTTCGACGAAGCCGAATCCGGAACGGCCGTTGTGTGATGCATGTCCATGACGAGATGCTATAACACTTTGCAGCGAAGAGTCGGCGCGTCTTTGATGCGCCTCAAGGGGTCGGCCGGACTGTTCCGCTATCCGTGGCAGCCGGGCAGCATCGCATCGGCAATCGGCCGGCGGGCTTGCGGCCGGGCCGTCGCTTCCGCGGGAGAATGCGAAAGATGCAGGAATCAGGCACGAGCGATCCCGGCTTGTCGGGCTATCCGGTCATCCGGAAGAACCGCGAGTCGCTGAAGCTGCCGCCCAATCTCGGGGATTACGAGCAGGAGCGTGCGAGCTTCTCGTGGGACAAGGCGCGCACATTGCTGGACGGCCTGCCCGACGGCCGGGGGCTCAATATCGTACACGAAGCGGTGGACCGCCATGCCCTCGGCGCCAATGCAGGCAAGGTCGCGATTCGCTGGCTGGGCAAGGCCGGGGAACAGCGCGACATCACCTATCGCGAGCTGTACGAGGAGACTAACCGCTTCGCCAACGCGCTGAAGGCCCTTGGCGTCAAGCCGGGCGAGCGCGTCTTCGTGCTGATGGGGCGCCTGCCCGAACTCTATGTCGCCATGCTCGGCACTCTGAAGGCAGGCTGCGTCGCATCGCCGCTGTTTTCCGCTTTCGGCCCCGAACCCATCGCGGTCCGCATGCAGCTCGGCGACGGGCGCGTGCTGGTCACCACGCCCAAACTCTACAAGCGCAAGGTCGCCGCAATCCGCGAACAGGTTCCCGGCCTCGCCCACGTCCTTCTGGTCGGGGAAGGAGAAGCCGAAGGCGAAGGGCTCGAACGCTGGGACAGGGCGGTCGGCAACGCCTCCGCCGATTTCACCATCGCCCCCACCGATCCGGAAGACATGGCCCTGCTGCACTTCACCAGCGGCACGACCGGACGGCCGAAGGGCGCGATCCATGTCCATGAGGCCGTGGTCGCGCATCACATCACCGGACGTTACGCGCTCGACCTGCACGACGAGGACATCTTCTGGTGCACCGCGGACCCGGGGTGGGTGACCGGCACCAGCTACGGGATCATCGCCCCGCTCACCAACGGCGTGACCAGCATTGTCGCCGAGGCGGAATTCGATGCCGAGACCTGGTTCGGCATCCTGGAGCGCGAAAGGGTCTCGGTCTGGTACACAGCGCCGACCGCGATCCGGATGATCATGAGGATGGGCGACGATGTGGCACGCGGCCGCGACCTTTCCGCCCTGCGCTTCATGGCCAGCGTCGGCGAGCCGCTCAACCCCGAAGCGGTGATCTGGGGTGAGCAGGCGTTCGGCATGCCCTTCCACGACAACTGGTGGCAGACCGAAACCGGCGGCATCATGATCGCCAATTTCGCGGCGCTGGATATCAAGCCCGGTTCGATGGGCCGTCCGATGCCCGGCATCGACGCGGCAATCCTGCGCCGGCTCGAAAACGGCGGCGTGGAAACGATCGACGAGCCGATGGTCGAAGGCGAACTGGCGCTGCGCAAGGGCTGGCCTTCGATGATGCGTGGCTACCTTCATGAGGAGGAGCGCTATCGCAAATGCTTCATCGGTGACTGGTATCTCACCGGCGATCTCGCCCAGCGCGACGCGGACGGCTATTTCTGGTTCGTCGGACGGGCCGACGACGTCATCAAGTCGGCCGGCCACCTGATCGGGCCGTTCGAAGTGGAAAGCGCCCTGATCGAGCATCCGGCGGTCGCCGAGGCTGCCGTGATCGGCAAGCCCGATCCCACCGTCGGCGAAATGGTCAAGGCATTCGTCACCTTGCGTCCGGGCTACGAAGCCGATGAGGCGATGCGCCGGGAACTGCTCGGCCACGCCCGCAAGAAGCTGGGTGCAGCGGTTGCGCCAAAGGAGATCGACTTCCGCGAGAACCTGCCCAAGACCCGCTCGGGCAAGATCATGCGGCGCCTGCTCAAGGCGCGGGAACTCGGTCTGCCGGAAGGCGACATTTCCACACTGGAAAGCGACGAGAAATGACCGGCAAGCTGAAGATCGACAAGGAGCACGGCCAGCATCTCTTCCGGCAGATGCTGCGCATCCGCCGGTTTGAATCGAAAGCGGCGGAACTCTACCAGGCCCAGAAGATCAGGGGTTTCCTGCATCTCTACGACGGCGAGGAAGCGATCGCAGTCGGGATCATGCAGGCGCTTGACGAGCGCGACGCGATCGTCGCCACCTATCGCGAGCATGGCCATGCGCTGGCGCGCGGCATTGCGATGGGCCCGGTCATGGCCGAAATGTACGGCAAGCTGGAGGGATGCAGCCGGGGCCGGGGCGGCTCCATGCATATCTTCGACCGTGACGCCCGTTTCCTGGGCGGGAACGCCATCGTCGCCGGCGGCATGCCGCTGGCGGTGGGAACCGCGCTTGCCGACAGGCAGCTGCGCCCCGGCGCGGTAACCGCCTGTTTCTTCGGCGAAGGCGCCGCCGGCGAAGGCGAATTCCACGAAAGCATGAACCTGGCGGCGCTGTGGCGGCTGCCGGTGCTGTTCGTGTGCGAGAACAATCTCTACGCGATGGGCGTCCCGCTGGAGATCGCCGAGGCCGACACCCAGATCGTCCACAAGGCGCAAGGCTACGGCATTCCCGGCGAACAGGTCGACGGCATGAATCCGGTCGCGGTGGAAATAGCCGCGCAGCGGGCGGTGGAATCGATCCGGGAGGGCAACGGCCCCTATTTCCTCGAATGCCGGACCTACCGCTTCCGGGCCCATTCGATGTTCGATTCCCAGCAATACCGCACGAAGGAGGAAGTCGAGCAGTGGAAAGAGCGTGACCCGCTCGCGCATATGCAGAAATGGCTGATAGACGCGCGGCTGATGTCGCAGGACGAGCTGTCCGAGATCGAGGCGGAGGTCGATGCCGAGATCGAGGAGGCGGTCGCCTTTGCCGAGGCCGGGACCTGGGAGGATGTCGACGACCTCGAGCGCTTCGTGCTGATGGACGAGGTGCCGCGATGAGCGATCCTACGCCCGGCCGCATGACCTATCGCGAGGCCTGCAAGCAGGCGATCCGCGATGCGCTCAACCGCGATCCGAACTGCTTCGTCATGGGCGAGGACGTCGGCCTGTACGGCGGCTGCTACGCCGTCACCAAGGGCCTGCTCGAGGAATTCGGGCCCGATCGGATTCGCGACACGCCGCTGGCCGAAAGCGTCATCGCCGGCGCCGGGATCGGCGCGGCGATCGGCGGCATGCGCCCGATCGTCGAGATCATGACCTGCAATTTCAGCCTGCTGGCGCTCGACCAGATCGTCAACAATGCCGCCACGATCCCGCATATGTCCGGCGGGCAGTTCGCCGTGCCGGTGGTGATCCGAATGGCGACCGGCGGCGGCCGCCAGCTCGCCGCCCAGCACTCGCACAGCCTGGAAGGCTGGTACGCGCATATTCCCGGCATCAAGGTGCTGGCGCCGGGGACGGTGGAGGATGCGCGTTACATGCTGGCCGCTGCGCTCGACGATCCCAACCCGGTGCTGATCTTCGAGCATGTCGTGCTCTACAACGAGGAAGGCACCCTCGACCCCGAGGTGACGGCCGTCGACATCTCTTCGGCGAAAGTGCGCAGGCCGGGCAGCGACCTGACTATCCTTGCCTATGGCGGTTGCCTGCCCAAGGCGCTGGAGGCCGCCGGGCAACTGGCCGAAGCGGGCATCGACGCCGAAGTGGTCGACCTTCGCGTGCTGCGTCCGCTCGACGATGCAACGATCTTCGCCTCGGTCAGTCGAACCCGGCGCTGCGTGATCGTCGACGAAGGCTGGCGCAGCGGTTCGCTTTCCGCGGAAATCGCAGCGCGGCTGGCAGACGACCTGTTCTTCGAACTGGATGCGCCGATCCGCCGGGTCTGCACCCGCGAAGTCCCGATCCCCTACCCGGCGCATCTCGAGGAAGCGGCCCTGCCGCAGACCGCCGACATCGTGGAAGCGGCCCGCGCCCTGGCGAGGCCGCAGTGAGCGATTTCACCATGCCGTCGCTGGGCGCGGACATGGAGAGCGGCAAGCTCGTCGAGTGGCTCGTCAAGCCGGGGGACACGGTCAGCAAGGGCGACATCGTCGCGGTGGTGGAAACCCACAAGGGCGCGATCGACGTCGAGATCTTCGAGGAGGCGACCGTCTCAGAGCTGTGCGCCGGCGAAGGGGAAACGGTGAAAGTCGGCGGCCTGCTGGCAAGACTGCAAACCACGGGTGACGCATCGCCGCCCTCCGCACCGCCGATGCCCGAAGCCACAGCGACTGAGGCGGAGAGCCGCGCGCCGAAAAAATCGGGGCCGGAAGCCGCCGCGCCGCGACCGGCCTTCCAGATCGAGCGCACCGGCCGCAAGAAGGTCTCGCCTGCGGCCCGCCGGCTGGCGGCCGAACTCGGCATCGATCCAGAGAGCCTGACCGGCACGGGGATCGATGGCTCGGTTTCATTTGCCGATGTCGAGCTGGCCCGCGCCGGCGCGCCGACGCCGAAAGCGGCCGCCGCACCGGTTCGCCGCGGCGGTTTCGATCCCGCCGAGATGCGCCGCGCCATTGCTGCGGCGATGACGCGGTCGAAGCGCGAGATTCCGCATTACTACCTTTCCAACACGGTGGACATGACCGCCTCTCTCGGCTGGCTTTCGCGATACAACGAAGGCCGCCCGCCGACGGAGCGGATGCTGGCCGCGACCCTGCTGCTAAAGGCGACCGCGCTCGCCTTGCGCAAGGCGCCCCAGCTCAACGGCTTCTGGCAGGATGACGCGTTCCGGCCGGCAGAAGGAATCCATATCGGCTGGGCCATTTCGCTGCGCGGCGGCGGCCTGGTTTCGCCCGCGATCCACGATGTCGACACGCTGGCCCTGCCCGAGCTGATGGCGAGGCTGCGCGATCTGGTTGCCAGGGCCCGGTCGGGCGGGCTGCGCAGTTCCGAACTGATGGACGCGACGATCACCGTCACCAGCCTCGGGGAACGCGGCGCCGACAGCGTGACCGGCGTGATCTATCCGCCGCAAGTTGCGATCATCGGATTCGGCCGTATCAGGGAGCGGCCGTGGGTGGCGGACGGCGCGGTGCAGCCGCGGCAACTGATCGATGTGTCGCTCGCCGCCGACCACCGCGCCAGCGACGGCCATGCCGGCGGCCGTTTGCTGTCGACGATCGAGACCTTGTTGCTGGAGCCAGACGAACTGTGACCGACGACGAAATCCGCAAGCTCGTTTTCGACATCCTCGGCGGGATCGCGCCGGAAGCCGATTTCGACCTGCTCGACGAGGACGAGGAACTGCGCGAGGCGCTCGATATCGACTCGATGGATTTCCTCAATTTCATCACCGGGCTGCATCAGGCCACCGGCGTGGACATTCCCGAGAATGACTACGCCAGGCTGTCGACGCTCACGGACATCGTCGCCTATCTACGTCAGAAAGGCGCCTGACAGGTACAGGCGCCACAGTCAGAGACGGCCGCTGCCGCAAAGAAAAAGCCCCGGTAGAGCCAGCGCTCCGCCGGGGCATTTTCCGCCAAGGCTGACCGGCCGGCACGAGGCCGGCCGGATCGCATTGTCAGTACTTGAGTCCGAAGCTGACCTGGATCGCCCGGCCGGCCGCGAAAGAACAGCTGATTTCGTTCCTGCCGAAAACGCTGCGCTCGGTTCCGCCGGCAAGCGGGGTACGATGCAGCTGGCCGCCGTAGACATCGACGCTCGAGCAGTAACCGGGCCGCAGCTTGTCGGTCAGGTTCTTGCCGTAGACGCCGATCTGCCAGCGATCGTCCTCGCCGTAGAGCGTGAGGCCCAGATCGATCATGAGGGCATCGGGCTGCACGGTTTCGGGCCGGACGTCGCCCCTGCCCAGGATCGTCAGGAAGGATGAGCTGTACTGGTTGTCGTTGGCCAGCACGAGCCGCATGTTGTCGCCGACCGGCAGCTCGTAATCGAAGCCGAAATTGATCTGCCATTCCGGCGCGCGGACGAAGGGCACGCCCTTCAGATCCTGCGACGTGTAATAGCCGACCGCAGTGGTCGCGCCGCTCGGATCGACGATCGCGCCCGGAGCGTTGGCCTGGTCGGCCGCCGGTGCCCAGATCTGGTTACAGCCTTCCGTGACCAGCTGCCCGCCGAAGCAGGGCACGTTGTTCAGTTCGAGGAACTTGGTCTTGTTCCATGCGACGGCCAGGTTGAGCGTGAGCCCGTCGATCGAGGCCGGACGGAAGCTCGATTCGAAATCGATACCGTAGACTTCCGCCTCGCCCGCGTTGATCGTCTTGAGCACCGGCAGGCCGCCTTCCGCACGTGAATTCACGCCGGTCTGCAGGCCCTCGTAGCGGTAGTAATAACCCGCCACGTCGAGCGACAGCGAACGATCGAGCAGGCGCGACTTCATGCCGATTTCGCCGCCGTACGCCTTTTCGTCGCCGTAGCTTTCGTCGGCGCCGTTGGCGGCGGGAATGACGATCTTGAACGAACCGGACTTGTAGGCCTGCTTGGCCGCGGCGAAGATCGTCAGCGTGTCCGACGGCGTATAGGTGATCGTGACTTCAGGCGACCAGTTCTTGGTCGAAAGCTTGTCCGACCCGGGAGCCAGGGTGACGGGCGCACCGAAGCGGGTCACGGACAGGCCGCGCTTTTCATGCGTCCAGCGGGCGCCGCCGGTGATCTCGACCACGTCGCTGAAGGCATAGCGGCCCTGCGCGAATGCCGAGATCGACTCGATGTCGATCGTGCTCTTGCCAGCCAGGAGCAGCGCCGGGACGTTGATGACGCCGCCGAACGGCAGGAACGGCTGGGTCGTGTTTCCGCCGAGCTTGAAATCGTTGGAAACCTTGCCGTCCTGATAGAAGGCGCCGACCGTGAAATTGAACGGCGATGCGAAATCGGAATCGAGCCGCAGTTCCTGCGTCCACTCACGCCGCTTGAAGACATTGTCAGCGGTAATCGCCGGCCCGGAATAGCCCGCGAAAGTGCCGTTGATCATCGTGTTGGCGAGCGACTTGTAGTAGCCCGTCACCGACGTGAACAGCAGTTCCGGCGTGAATTCGTGGTCGATCTGCAGCGTGCCGAATTCCTGGTCCAGGTCGAGGAACGGCACACCGTTGTTGCGAATGCCCGGATAGGCTGCCGGATCCATGTCCACCGCGTAGAACGTCTTGTCGTAGACGCAGTCCTCGTCCGGATTGAAGAACTGGAAGTCGGCGTTGGGCAGCTTGCCGATGCCGTCAGGACAACTGGCGATCTGGCTGAGGCCGCCGTGGTTGTAGCGGTCGCGAACGAGGTTGCCCTTGAAGCGCACGGTGGTTTCGCTGGTCGGTTCCCACAGCAGGGTCGCGCGCATCATCCAGCTCTCGCCGCCGCCGATCCGCTTGTTCTTCGGCGCGACGCCGCCGAAACCGGGCTGCGCATAGGCCTTGTTTTTGAAGATGCCCTTCGAATCCGTGTAGAGACCGGCCAGGCGAATGCCGACCGTGTCCGAAATCGGCATGGAATAGACCAGCTCGGCGCGCTTCTCGTCCTTTTCGAACTCGTAGCCGACCTTGGCCTTGACCTCGAGCTCGTCACCCGGATCGGCCGAGCGGAAGGAGATCACGCCCGCCGTGCTGTTCTTGCCGAAGTACAGGGCTTGCGGACCCTTGAGCACTTCGACCTGCTGGAGATCGAACGAAGCCGCACGGAACGCCAGGCCATGCGTGAGCTGCAGGCCATCGATGTTGAGCGAGACCGACTGGTCGACGCCCTGGTCGAGCGCATTGGAGCCGACACCGCGCAGAGACATCTGCTCGCCGATCGCAAGCACCGCGTTGGCGCTCTGCAGACCGGGGATCTTGGTGGTGATGTCCTGGATGTCGTTGATCTGGAATTTCTCGAGTGCGGCTTCGGTCAGCACACTCTCGACCACCGGAACCTTCAGGATCGATTCCTGCTTCTTGCGGGCCGTAACGATGATTTCGCCAAAGCCGCCGCTTTCAGCGCCAGCTTCTTGCGCCATGGCGGGAACCGAAGACAATGCAAGCCCGGAACCGGCCGTCGCCAATAGGAAAAGTTTCAGTCTCATGTTGTCCTCTCTAAACCTCGATGGATGTCGATAACGCGCCAGGTGCGCCGGATTTGTCCGGGTCGTTGCGCGGCCCCGTTGCTTTCGATCCCGTTGCCTCGCTTGCACGGAAACGTCCCGCCCGGCCTGCAAGTCCCGGGATCATGCCCGTTGCGGTGGATGCTGCTTCCGGCATGTACCGCAACGCGTGCGGCGCAATGCAATACGCCGGCAAGGCCGAAAGACCTTGCCGTCCTTCGCTGTCCCTGCCTGTTGGAATCAGGACACGAAGCGCATCCCGCCTGCCGATAACCTGCATCGTTCCTCCCAACTTCAAAGCCGATAGAAAGCTTCGAAGCCGGATATCTATAGGCCAAGGCGCTCCGGCTGCCTATGACACAAATGCAACAGTCTTGTGCAAATCGGCACAAGAGCTGACGCACCGGATTGCACGAACACGAGGCCGGAAAGGAAATCCGCCTCTATCGCCGCCCGGCAAAACGCGCTTGAGATCGAACAGGGCCTTGGGCATCCTCCGGGACAAGTTCGGGCGGGACAGCAGGCAGTTGCGGAACCGCACCGGGTATCGCTTGCGGAGATTGCGAAAGCATGAGCCTCGTTGCCATAGACGCGCCGTTCGGACATCTCGCCAAGGTCCGGGTGGAACGGCCGAGCGACAAGAGGAGCCTGTCGCGCTCGGCGACGCGCGCGCTCGACGTGCTGGAGTTTTTCGGCGAAGTGCGCCGTCCGCTCCGCGCCATCGAGGTCTCGAAGATGCTCGGCATGCAGCCTTCGACCACGAACCAGCTGCTCAAGACGATGGTGGATTCGGGCCACCTCGTGTTCGAGGCGCGGACCAAGACATACTTGCCCTCGCCGCGCCTGGTGGGCTTCAGCGGCTGGCTGGTGGATACGTTCGGAGCCGGCGAAGAACTGCGCGGCCTGATGAAGGATGTACAGAAAGCGACGGGCCAGGTGGTGACGCTGACCACGCCGAACGACCTGTTCATGCAGATTGTCGACCTTGCGACGCCGGCCGACCGGCCGACCGAGCGCGGACTGCGCATCGCCGTATTCGGATCGGCGATCGGCAGCGCCTATCTTGCCACACTCGAGACCGCCGAAATCGAGAGACTGGCCCATCGTGCGCGTATTCCGGACGAAGAGATGGCCTCGGTATTCGAGGCGATCGACCAGATACGCCGCGACGGCTATGCCGACGGCAAGAGCGCGGGAGACGATCTCTGGTCAATCGCGATGGCGGTGCCCCAGACCGAAACGTCGATTCCGATGGTGCTGGGCATTGCCGGGCCCCTCCACGAAGTGCGGGGCAAGTTCGAGGAAATCATCGAAACCATGCGCCAGGCGATCGCCGGGCGTTTCGGATAGGCGCCGCAGCGCCTCGATGCTTCCTGCCTAGACCTGCGCCTCGGGCGTTTTCGCCCACATCTTCTGCGTGACCGACTGCTCGGCTTCCCGCACGCCCTTTTCGAGGCTGGCGGCAAGGCCGCTGGAGCCCCGCTTCTTCAGTTCGGGAATGACGTAGGTTCCCAGCAGCTCGATCGATTTCATCACCGCATCGTGCGGCAGGTAGCCGAAATTGAGGTAGCACAGCAGCTGGTCGACCCCGGCTTCCTCGTACCTCGCGAGCTTGGCGAGGCATTCGTCGGGCGTGCCGACGATGACCATGTCCTCGCGGTCGAACTCGGTGATGTCGAACTCGCCTTTCGCCCGCGCTTCCATCAGCGGGAAGGCCTGCGCCTGCTGCTCGGGGGTCAGGTGCGCCATCTCCCACTTGAGGTGGAATTCGGCGAGCCCCTTGTACCACCACCACATCGAATCCCACAGCCGGTTGGTGCCGAAATCGTCCCGCGTTTCGGCGCAATGCACCAGCGTGTAGACGCCCACCTTGTTGGTGTGCACGCTGGTCAGCGGCACGGCGGATTTCTGGGCCTCGCGATAGGTATCGATGATTTCCTTGAGCCGGTCGAGCGGCTGCATGATCGAAAAGCACAGCAGGCCGCAGCCGTTCTCGCCGGCCATGGTCGCGCTGGATTCGCTCGATGCGGCCATCCACGCCGGCGGATGCGGATACTGGTATGGCTTGGGCGTGACCATGCGCTTGGGAAAATCGAGATATTCCGAGTGTTCCTCGTAATATTCCTCTTCCCACATGCCGACGACGGACCTTGCCGCCGCTTTCAGCTTTTCCTTGCTGGACGGGATGTCGACACCGAAGGCGAGCTGTTCCATCGGCGTGGAACGGCCCATGCCCCAGATCGCCCGCCCTTGGGAAAGGACATCCACCGTCGCGACCTTTTCGGCCACGCGCGCCGGATGGATGAACTCGTGCGGCATCAGCGCCACGCCGAACCCCAGCTTTATCCGCTCGGTGATCTGCGACAGCGCGCCCAGCACCACCTCGTTGCTTGGCATGTGCGAACGGTTCTCTCGGAAATGGTGTTCGACCAGCCACACCGCCTCGAAGCCCAGCTTGTCGGCCAGGACGATCTGCTCGATATTGTCGCGATAGGCGGTGCGTTCCGCGATCCGCTGGCCCCAGGGATGCTCACCGGCCCATGGCTGGGGGCAATCGAATTCGTAAAGCAGTCCGAGTTCCATCGGCTTCACTCTCCCTTTTTTTCGAGGAGGGAAACTGTCCGCTGCGAAACGCGCCCGCAAGCCGAAAAGGCGCGCGAGGGGCCGAAATCCCGGCCAATCGGCCAGATGCGTATATACGGATTCCGGTCAGCCGTGCGCGATTGCGCCGCCCACCACGGTCCGCAGCACCTGCGCCGTGCCCAGGGTATCCGGCGGAATTGTCGTGAGGTCGCGGTCCCAGACGACGAAATCGGCAAGCAGGCCCGGGGTGAGGCTGCCGGTCCGCGTGTCGTGGCCGGCGGCAAAGGCAGCCTCGCGCGTGTAGGCCAGCATCGCCGCGGCCAGGCCGACGCGTTGCTGCGGATACCAGCCGCCGGGGTTGGCTCCGTCCAGCGTCCGGCGCAGCACCGCGGCTTCCAGCCCCGTCAGCGGATCGAGCGGCGCAACCGGCCAGTCGGAGCCGAAACAGACCCGCGCACCGTTTTCCAGCAGCGCATGAAAGGCATAGGTCGTCTCGAGCCGGTCGGGTCCGATGCGCCGCACTGCCCAGCGGCCGTCGTCGATCGCGTGATAGGGCTGCACCGAGGCGATCACCTGCTGTTTCGCGAAGCGCGCCAGCGCCGCAGGGCGCAGATGCTGGGCATGTTCGATGCGAAAGCGCCGGTCGCGGGCGCCATTGGCCTGCGCCGTCTTCGCCATCATGTCGAGCACCATGTCGTTGGCCCGATCGCCGATGGCATGGACGGCAAGCTGCATGCCCGCCGCATCGGCGGCCAACATCCCTTCCGCCAGCGCCTCGGGATCGGTGACCATGATGCCGCGCGTCGAGGGATCGTCGAGATAGGGTTCGTAGAACAGCGCGGTGCGCGAGCCGAGCGACCCGTCGAACACCGCCTTGCAGCCGCCCCACCAGACCCGGTCGTCGCCGCGTCCTTCTTCGGCGACGATCGCGGCGAGCCGTTCCCAGTCGGCCAGCGGCACCATCGCATGGACTCGCAAGGGCAACGCGCCCGCCGCCTGCATCCGGCGCGCGCTGTGGAACATGCGCCAGTCCACCCCGGCTTCGTGAACCTGCGTCACGCCCTTGCCCAGCGCCAGCGCCATGCCGCGGCGACAGGCGGCGTCGATCGCCGCCTCGCTCGCCGGCGGGATGCGGTCCATCACCATGTCCTTTGCGGCGTCCTTGAAGATGCCGGTCAGCCGCCCGGCGGCGTCGCGCCCGATCACCCCGCCGTCCACGTCGGCGATGCCCGGCACGATGCCCAGCATGTCCAGCGCCCGGGAATTGAGCAGGACCATGTGCAGGTCGTAGCGCACGACCGCGACCGGGGTGTGCGGCGTTGCTGCGTCGATCCAGCCGCGGTCGGGCAGCTCGCCGCCCCAGCGGTCGTTGTCCCAATTGCCGCCTGTGAGCCACTGGCCTGCGGGAAGGTCGCGGGCGGCCCCTGCGATGCGCCGCTCGAAGTCGGCCCGGTCAGCCGCATCGCGCAGCGAGGGCTGGCCGAGTTGGAGCGAGGCCATGACGAAATGGACATGGGAATCGATGAAGCCCGGCGTCACGAAAGCCCCGTCCAGATCGACAATGCGCGTGCGCCGGTCTGAACCGGCACGCACCGCATCCTCGCCGAGCGCCACGATCCGGGTGCCGGACACGCCGATCGCGTCGCTGAAGATGCGGCAGCCCTGGCCCGTCCAGACCTTTGCGTTCACATACGCCGTCTCGACAGCGGGACTGCTCGCCCATGCAGACTGCCGCCACAGGAGCGCGGCGCCCGCCGAAACGCCCGAACCGGCGAGGAAGCGCCTGCGGTCGACAGTTTTCATCATCGCCTGGCGATTCCTTGTCCCATTGCCCGGACTTACATCGTGAACAGCAGGTTGAGCCGCAAACGATTGCGCCAGTCGGACGGCAGCGGCCCGGGCCGAAGCGACCGGAAATGATAGAATGTAGCATTCAGGACGGTGCGCGGCAGCACGGCATGGTCGATCGACAGGCTGTGCAGCTCGTAGTCGGTGGAAAGCGGGAGGTTGTCGTGGGAAAAAGCGGCGAATACCGCATCGGTCTGCGCCCACAGATAGGCGTATTCGAACCGCCAGTCCCCGGGCCGTGCGGCACGGCCGGCGCTCAATCCGATCGAATAGGCAGTGTCGCGAGAGGTGGCGGCACTGCGATTGTGAACCAAATCGAACGTCGCCTTCAATGGCCAGCGTTTCCCGGCACCGGAATAGGTGAGGCTTCCCAGCGCCTCGACCAGATCGAAATCCGACAGGTAACGCCCGTCAAGCCCGACAAGGTTGCCCCGGAAATCCCCGGCGTCTGCGCCGGCCACGCTGGAAAGCTTGTAATCGTAATAGGAGCCGGAGACCTGCGCCGACCAGTCGTTCGCCAGTCGGCCGGAAAGTCCGAGCTGCACACCGCGCAGCGCACTCCCCTCGCCCCCGACCGATTCATCGATGACGAAATAGAGACCGCGTGCATCGAACGCCCAGCCGTGCCCGACCGGCAGCGAGAGCGTGGCGCCAAGCCCCTGCGGATTGACGTCGCCGTCCCAGACCAGATCGGTGCGCCGCATGATTTGCGGAAACTTGCCCGCCACGAGGGTGACGGGGCCGAGGCGCGCCTGCGCGAACAGCTGGTCGAGGCTGACCTGCAGATCGTCGGCAAAATCCGAAAGGGTGACGTCGGCGGAATTGGGATCGTCGGGATCGCCCGTCACCAGCCTGGCGCCCAGCGTGATCGTATCGGCAAGCGCATAGCGAGCCGCAAGCCGCGCTCGCACCACGCTGCGCGAACGGTCGCGCGCCTCGGCATCCGACCAGTTGAATTCCTGCCGCAGGCGCAGATCGCCTGTAAGGTCCAGTCCCGGCACGCCGGAGAAGCGCGCAGCCCGAGGCGCCGGACCTGTCGCCGGGGCCGTTCCTTCTGCGGGATCCGCGTGCTGGCCCCGCTCGGCTATTTCCGGATCCGGCGAAGCCTCCTGCGGCGCCGTGGCAACCGCGCTCGTCATCATGTCCAGCTTTCGCTCCAGCTCGGCGATGCGCGCCGCCTGCGCCTCGACCTGGGCTTCCAGGGCGCGAATACGTTCCCCGTCGCTCCGGGAGAAAGCCGGGGTCGCCCAAGCCATGGCGACCAGGAGCGAGAGGGTAGCGAGGAGATCGGGCCGCAGCCTTCGTCGCACGCCGCGGACGAGAGCTTGCATGGCAAGTCTGTCGCCGGGACCGGTGGCGACGCCGAGGCGCGGCTTCGAGGCGAAAGCCGGATACCCGCCTTTCCGGCAGCGTGGCCGTGGTGTCGGCCCGGCTTTGGACACTTCGGAAATCTCCCGGATTAAGGATCGCGACCGCAGCGAAGTAAGCCGCGAGACTTGGATCCGAAAACATCCAAGGATTGGAAAACCGAAGGGGCCAAGGATACGGCGCGCCGCAAGCCGCAGCGAAGCGAAGCTCAGCCCCCGGCGCGCGGCGCCCGTGATTGCATCGGCGCCGCCCGGCCGCTTTCGCAGACCGTTTCCATCGCCACATAGGTCGATGTGCTGGCCACGAATGGCAGGCTGGAAATCTCCTCGCCCAGCACCCGGCGGTATGCTTGGATGTCGCCCGTGCGCACCTTGAGCAGGTAGTCGAAATTGCCGGCGATCATGTGGCATTCCTCGACTTCGGGAATGCGCAGCACCGCGGCATTGAACCGGCTCAAGGCGTCCTCGCGCGTGTCCGACAGCTTCACTTCGGTGAAGGCGACATGATCGAGACCGAGCCGGGCGGGATCGACGACCGCGCGAAAGCCCAGGATGACGCCCGCATCCATCAGCCGGCGCAAGCGCAGCTGGCAGGGCGTCTTGGAAAGGCCGACCACGTCGGACAGGGCGGTGATCGTCATCCTGCCGTCTTCCAGCAGGGCCGCCACGATCTTGCGGTCGAACTCGACTAATTCACTATCTACAGCCATTTCAATAGACCTAACGATCACATTCAGACGATATTTAGGGTATATCATCCTCTTCGAGGGGTTCAATAAGACGAATTTCCCTTCCGCCGCCTGCTATAGCAGGTAGATGGCTCGCGTCCCGCCCTTCACCGAATTCGCCCCGCCGGTCCGGGAACCGACACCGCTTCGCCGGGCCATCACCCGCGCCTGCCGCCGCCCCGAGCGCGAGTGCATGCCGCGCCTCGTCGAGGCGGCGACGCTCCCCGCGCCGATGCGCGAGGCCATTGCCGGCACCGCGCGGACGCTCGTCGGGAAGCTGCGGGCCGAACCCGAACGCAGCGGCGTGGCGGCGCTGGTCCAGGAATTCGGGCTGTCCAACCAGGAAGGCGTTGCCCTGATGTGCCTTGCCGAGGCGCTGTTGCGCATTCCCGACGCCGATACGCGGGACGCGCTGATCCGGGACAAGATCGCGCCGGGCGACTGGAAGGCCCATCTCGGGCGAGACCGCTCGCTGTTCGTCAATGCCGCGACCTGGGGCCTGATCGTCACCGGGCGGCTGGCGACCGGGGTCAGCGAAACGGGCCTCTCCGCGGCGCTCACCCGATTGATCGCGCGCGCCGGCGAGCCCGTGATCCGCAAGGGCACGATGCTGGCGATGCGGATGATGGGCGAGCAATTCGTGACCGGCCAGACGATCGAGGAAGCGCTGGACCGCAGCCGCGCCATGGAAGCGCGCGGGTTCACGCATTCCTTCGACATGCTGGGCGAAGCGGCCATGACGGCGCAGGACGCGGAGCGTTACTACCGGGACTACGAGACGGCGATACACGCCATCGGCAGGCACGCCGGCAGGCGCGGCGTGATCGAGGCGCCGGGGATCTCGATCAAACTGTCAGCCCTCCATCCCCGCTATGAGCGGGCCCAGGCGGCGCGGGTAGTGACGGAACTGCTGCCGCGCGTGACGCAACTGGCGCGGCTGGCAAGGTCCTACGACATCGGCCTCAATATCGATGCCGAGGAAGCGGACCGGCTCGAGCTCTCGCTGGACCTGCTCGAAAGCCTGTCCTTCAATCTCGAACTGGCGGGATGGCAGGGCCTGGGCTTCGTCGTCCAGGCCTACGGCAAGCGCTGCCCGTTCGTGATCGACCATATCGTCGATCTGGCGCGGCGGTCCGGCCGGCGGATCATGGTCCGGCTCGTCAAGGGCGCCTATTGGGACAGCGAGATCAAGCGCACACAGAGCGCCGGGCTCACCGACTTTCCGGTCTATACGCGCAAGGTCCATACCGACATCGCCTACATCGCCTGCGCGCGTAAGCTGCTCGCCGCGCGCGACCATGTCTTCCCGCAGTTCGCCACCCACAATGCCCAGACGGTGGCGACGATCCATCACCTCGCGGGCGAGGATTTCTCCATGGGCGACTACGAGTTCCAGTGCCTGCACGGCATGGGCGAATCGCTATACCGGCATGTCGTCGGGCCCGGCGGGCTCGACCGGCCCTGCCGCATCTACGCACCGGTCGGAAATCACGAGACGCTGCTGGCCTACCTGGTGCGCCGGCTGCTCGAGAACGGCGCGAATTCATCCTTCGTGCACCGCATTTCCGACCCGCATGTCCCGATCGACGAGCTGGTCGCCGACCCGGTCGAGGCCGCGCTGTCGCTCCCCGATCCGCTCTCCTCCAATCCCCTGATTGCCCTGCCCGGGGACATCTATCCCGACCGGGACAATTCGCGCGGGCTCGACCTCAGCGACGAAGCCGTGCTGGCAGACGTCTCGCGGCGGCTCCACGAAAGCGCGGCGAAGGCCTGGCAGGCATCGGCTGCCGGCGGCAGCGGCAAGCCGCGCGCGGTGCGCAATCCCGGTGACCACCGCGACGTCGTCGGCACGGTGACCGAAGCGACGCCGGAAGAGGCCGTCGCCGCCGTGGAACGCGCAGCGCAATCGGGCTGGGTTTCAACGACCGCCGGAGAGCGGGCAGCGATGCTCGAGAATGCCGCCGACCTGTTGCAGGAGCGCTTGCCCGAGCTTGCCGGCCTCGTGATGCGCGAAGCGGGCAAGTCCCTCGCCAATGCGATCGGCGAGGTGCGCGAAGCGAGTGATTTCATGCGCTACTACGCGAAGGAGGGGCGCGAACGCCTGGGGCAGGACCATCGCCCGCTCGGGCCGGTCGCGGCGATCAGCCCCTGGAATTTCCCGCTGGCGATCTTCTGCGGGCAGGTCTCGGCGGCGCTGATGGCCGGAAATCCGGTGCTCGCCAAGCCGGCGGAGGAAACGCCGCTGATCGCCGCCGAAGCGGTGCGCATCCTGCACCGGGCGGGCGTGCCCGGCGATGCGCTGCAGCTGGTTCCGGGCGACGGCGAAATCGGCGCGGCGCTGGTCGCTGCCGGGCAGGTTGCCGCAGTGCTCTTCACCGGCTCGACCGAGGTGGCAAGGCTGATCCGGTCGCAGCTGGCCGGCCGGCTGTCGCCTTGCGGGCAGCCCGTTCCGCTGATCGCCGAAACCGGCGGGCAGAACGCGATGATCGTCGATTCCTCGGCCCTTACCGAACAGGTCGTGCGCGACGTCATCGCCTCCGCCTTCGACAGCGCCGGGCAGCGCTGCTCGGCGCTGCGGGTGCTGTGCCTGCAGGAGGACGTGGCGGACCGAACGCTGGCGATGCTGCGCGGTGCGATGGCGGAGCTTTCGGTGGGCCCGACCGACCGGCTCAGCACCGATGTCGGCCCGGTCATTACCGAACAGGCGCGAAACGACATCGAAGCCCATGTCGAACGCATGCGCGAGGTGGGCAAACCAGTGGAACGGCTGCCGCTCGGCCCGGAAACGGAAGAGGGCACTTTCGTGGCCCCGGCCCTGATCGAGATCGGCAGTCTATCGGAATTGCGCCGCGAGGTGTTCGGCCCGGTGCTCCATGTGCTGCGCTACAAGCGGCAGGATCTCCAGCAGCTGATCGATGCGATCAACGCGACCGGCTATGGGCTCACGTTCGGCCTCGCGACGCGGCTCGACGAAACGGTCGCCGAATGTTCGGCGCGGGTTGCCGCCGGCAATATCTATGTGAACCGCAACATGATCGGGGCGGTCGTGGGCGTGCAGCCCTTCGGCGGCCGGGGGCTGTCCGGTACGGGGCCCAAGGCCGGGGGGCCGCTTTACCTCGGCCGCCTCGTGAGCGGGCCGGACTTCGGAATCGAAGGAGGATCGCCCGACCCTGCGCTCGACCTGTTCGCCGACTGGCTGGAGGCGCGCGGCGAAACCGCTGCCGCCGGCACGGCGCGCGCTTGCAGCCGGTTGTCGCCGCTCGGCGCAAGCTTCGACCTGCCCGGTCCGGTCGGCGAGAAGAACCTCTATTCGATCCATCCACGCGGGACGATCCTGCTGCGCCCGCAGAGCCGCCTGGTCCTGTTCGCGCAGATCGCAGCGGCGCTCGCGACCGGCAACGGCATCGCGCTCGATGCGCCCGGACTCGCCCACGAACTTTCCGGCCTGCCGGACGCGCTTTCCGGCAGGATCGCGACCGAAAGGGACGGGCAGCAGGCGGGTGCGCTGATCGAGGGGGACGACGCGCAAGTGCTTTCGTCGCTGGCGGAGCTGGCGGCCTTGCCCGGGCCGCTCGTGCCGGTCCAGTCAGCGAGCGCGCAGGACTGCCGCGAAAGCTGCCCCTACCGGCTCGACTGGCTGGTCCACGAAGTCTCGATCTCGATCGACACCACGGCTGCCGGCGGCAATGCCTCGCTGATGGCGATCGCCTGAGGAAAAGCCGCTCAGTCCAACGCGATACGGTAGGTCTCGGCCGCCGTCCGGCGAAACAGCCGGTCCTTTTCCTGCTCCGAGAAACTGGCGGCGATGCGCTTGAAGGCATTCCAGGTCGCGCCGTAGCTGCCGGCTGCGTTGTCCGGAGGGAAATTGCTTTCGAACATGGCGCGGGCGGGCGTGAACGCTTCGATGCAGGTCTCGATGTAGGGCCGCCAGCGCTCGGCAAGCTCTTCGGAGGACGAGAGTTCGGTGTTCGTGCCGACCTGAGCGCCAATGTCCATCCCGAGACCGCCGAGTTTCACGAGCACGTTCGGGCGAAGGGCCAGCTCCCGGATCCTGGCGGCCCAGTCGGCGCGCGCTTCGGCTTCCCGCCCGGCCCAGACGCCTTGCGATTCGGGGGTGCCGACATGGTCGAGTACGATGGCGAGCCCCGGCAGGGCATCGGCAAGCTCCGCCAGTTCGTCGAGCTGGGTATGCAGGCACCAGACGTCGAGACTGAGGTCCATGTCCGCCAGCACCTGCGCGCCCTGCCGGAAGCGGGGGTCGGCCATCAGGCCCTTCAGCGAGGGGTCGCAGGGAAAGCCGAACATCTCGGCATCGCTGTAGGCCAGCGGCATGCGGATGCCCCGGAACCGTTCGCCCGCGCGCGCCGCATGGGCTTCCAGCACCGGCTTCACGCCTTCGCCCAGCAGCAGGTTCGCGCTGGAGACGATGCGATGGGAGACACGACAGGGGCCGTATTTGCCGCTGGCGGCCATCGCCGCGGCGCCGTTGGCGAATTCGGTCTCTCCCACCGGCCACAACTCTTCGGGGCCGTCCTGCCGGTACATCTGGTGGCATTCGACGAAAACGGTGTGCGTGACGTTGTGCCCGCTCGCTTCCAGCGTCTGCAGCACTTGCGGCAGCAGGAAGACGTGGGGAAGCTGCGGGCTGCCCGGCGCAGGCAGGATTTCCCACAAGTGAAGATGCGGATCGATGATCGGCCTGTCCGGCTCGATCGGCGTTTCGTCGGCCATCAAGTGTCTCCCCCCGGCTTGGTTGTCTGATTATGGCACGGCACCGCACTCTCACGGCGCACAAGCGATTGACTCAGGTCATATTAGCGAAATAGTCCCTTGGGTAGCCGTCCCCGACCGGCTATTATTGACCGAGGGACAATGGCGACCCGTCGCGCGGGGGCGACAACATGCCGATAAGTCTCGATACCCCCATTGAAAGGTAGTGCCTTGCGTGTCGGTGATCTGACCTTCGCATTGCGGCAGGTGAACTTTCAGCCTCTGGATGCGAGCGGGCAACCGGTCATGCTGTCCATCAACGACAGCGGAGACCCGCTTCCCGGCGCGGTCGCGTACGATTCCGATACTGGCGGAGTGACGTTCACCGTCGCGCTGCCCGACCTCGGCACCCTGCAATACAGCTTCTCGAGCATCTGGGACGCCTCGGGCCTGCGCTACGTCAACGGCATCTTCAACAATCTCGGGGCCGGACAATATCATTTCGGCCAGACCGGCACCCTTTTCCTGCGCAACATGGATGGCGGCTATACAAGCTATCTGGGCCAGCACCTGCCCGGCGAAGGCGAAGGGGACAGCGATGCCCATCCTTTCGCCAGCGCCCTCGATCCGGCCACGCACAACTTCGGCACGGCCCCGATCCTGGCGCAGCCAGACTATGCCGTGGAGCAGGACGGCGAGAGCGGCGAAGCGATCATGCATACCGTGGTCGACTACACGCCGCGCATGATCAGCCAGACGGTGGTGTCGCAAGCCGCCCTGGATGCGACCGGTGCCGCCACTGCCGTCGACGATTTCAACGACACGCCTTTCATCGGCAATCTGGCGACCAACCCCGGCGATCCTTCCTACACCGGTCTGTTCGTGCTGTTCGGCCAGTTCCTCGATCACGGTCTGGACCTGCTCGGCAAGGGCGCGAATCTCGACCCCGATACGGGCACCAGCGCCAAGATCATCATCCCGTTCGCACAAAGTGATCCGCTCTACGACATCGCGCCCGGCCATTACTTCACCGTGACCCGCGCCTCGGTCGCCGGCTTCGACGACGACGGCACCGCGCACTATGTCAACCTGACCTCGCCCCAGATCGACCAGAACCAGACCTACGGGTCCGAATCCGCGGTCACCGACCTGCTGCGCGAATGGGTGGAAGACCCCAACAATCCGGGAAGCTTCATTCCGGGCATGCGGCTGCTCGACGGCCATACGCTGGAGAGTGAATGGACGCGCTGGGACGGCGTCGCCACGACGCAGACCCTGCCGACGGTCAACGAGCTGCGCATCGCGGTTCACGAAACGCTCAACCCCGGCCTCGGCCGCACCGAGCTGACCTATGCCGACCTGCTCGACTATCACGGGACCGGCCAGTCGGTTCTGGGCGACTTCCTGCCCGTCGCCGACATCATCGACACGACGTCGGACCTCAACATCTTCGGCGACGGCCCGAATATCCTCAAGGACGTCGACCTCGCGAGCCTGCTGATCCTCATGCCGGAAAATCCCGGCGATCCGGAATCGCGAATCCTGGTGCTCGGCGTCCAGCCGGATGCCGATCCGGAATTGGCCAACGAGGCCCTGCTGCAGGCCGTCGGCGCGCATTACGTCGCCGGCGACACGAGGGTGAACGAGAACATCGGCCTGACGACGCTGCACCACGTCATGCACGAGGAGCACAATTACCAGGTCGACACGCTAATCGATTCGATCCTTTCGGCCCATGCCGCCGGCGAATACAGCACCGACCAGCTCCACGCCTGGCAGGCGCCCGTCTTGGGCGAAGGCGAAACGCCGCTGACCGATGCCGCCGGCAATTACGTGGATGCGAGCGGTGCCATTTCCTGGGATCAGGACCGCATCTTCCAGGCGGCCAAGCTGATCGTCGAAATGGAAGATCAGCATATCGTGATCGAGCAGTACGCCCGGCTCGTCACCCCGGACCTGCCCGAATACGCCGGCTACCAGGCAGACACAGATTCCGGCATTTCGATGGAATATTCGCAGGCCGCTTTCCGCTACGGCCATTCGCAGCTGCGCGAGACGGTGGACGCCATCGATCCCGACGGGGGAATCACCGGCGAGGTGATGAAGCTCGCGCTTGCCTCGGTATTCCTGACTCCGTCGGTCTATGCCGATCTCGGCCCCGGCGCGATCGCGCTGGGCATGAGCCACCAGCTCGGCAACGAAACCGACGAATTCGTCACCTCCGCCCTGCAGCAGAGCCTGCTCGGCCAGCCGATGGACCTGCCGGCGATCAATATCGCGCGCGGGCGCGACGTCGGACTGCCGACTCTGAACGAGGCGCGGGCGCAGCTCCACGCGGCGCTGCAGGACAGCGACTATCCCCTCAGCGGCGATCTGGCTCCCTACGAGAGCTGGAACGATTTCGCCGCCAACATGCTCCACCCGTCCTCGCTGGTGAACTTCATCGCCGCCTACAGTTTCGACGGCGACCTCACGGCCGCCGCCGCGGCGATGGACGACGAGGATTTCATGAACGGCGGCGACCAGGGCTTCCAGCTGATCGACCTGTGGCTCGGCGGCCTGGCCGAAGCCCATGTCGACGACGGCATCCTCGGTTCGACCTTCAACGCCATCTTCGTCGACCAGATCGAGCGGCTGATGAACGGCGACCGGCTGTTCTATCTGGCAAGGCTCGAAGCGGCGCTGCCCGAAGCGTCCGATCTCGTCGAACAGATCCTGACGCTGCAATACAAGGACATCGTCGAGCGCACGACCGGGGTCGAGCATCTGGCAGGCAATGTCTTCCTCCATGCCGACAGCTATCTCGAACTGGGCGACACGCCCGATGCCGCGGAGTTGGCCCAGCGCGGAACCGACGACGACCCGCACAAATACGGCGACCTCGTCGAAACGCTGCAGCTGGGCGTCTATTCCGATCACGGCGGCACGACGTCCGGCAACGGATCAACCGTCTCCGTCGACGGTGCCAGCTACATCCTCGATGTCCGCCCGAACGGCGAAATCGGGGCGGACGGCGTGACTCCGGTTTCCGGTTTCGGATCCCACGAAGTGATCGGCGGCACGGAATTCTCCGACCGGATCCACGCCGGCGGCGGCTTCGACACGGTCTATGGCGAAGCCGGAAACGACCTGCTGTTCGGCGGCGACGGCGGCGACTTCCTGTATGGCGGCGACGGCAACGACATCCTGGAAGGCGGGCAAGGCGAAGACCGGCTGGACGGCGGTGACGGCAACGACATCCTGCGCGCCGGCCAGGGAACGATGGACGGCGACGTCCTGCTGGGCGGCGGCGGAAACGACCTGCTGTTCGGCGCGGGCGACGACGACGACCTGTTCGGCGGCGACGGCAACGACATTGTCGAAGGCCGGGCGGGCCGCGACCTCATATACGGCGGCGACGGCAACGACATCCTTACCGGCGGCGGCGGCGACGATACGATCGACGGCGGCGACGGGCACGACATCGCCGTCTATTTCGGCGCGCGCGCAGACTATGCGATTTCCACCGATGGCCACGGCGTGACGACCGTTTCCGACTTCCGCGACGGCCCCTCGGACGACACCGACACGCTGACCAGGGTCGAAACGCTGCAGTTCGCCGACCAGACTGTCGAGCTCATCGCCAATTCGGCGCCGCAGCTCACGGGTCCGCAGACGGCGATGCCGACGGCCAGGTCGGCCGAAAGCTACGACCTCGCTCTCGCGGACCTGATCCGGGGCTTCACCGACGCCGACGGCGATCCGCTTTTCATACCGGCGATCACCACCAGCGGCGGCAACCTCGTCGCCGACGGCGACGGCAACTGGATACTGACGCCACCGCCGCATTTCGACGGAACGCTGACGCTCGACTACACGGTCAGCGACGGTATGGGCGGTGCCGCCCAGGGCTCGCTTGAGATCACGGTAGAAGCGGTCAATCACGCCCCGCAGATGGCGTCCTTCGGGACCGACATGTTCATCGCCAAGCAGGGTTCGCCGATGACTGTCGCCGTCCAGATGAGCGACCCGGACGGCGACCCGCTGACCCTGACGATGAGCGATCCGGCACACGGCACGGTGACCAACGGCGCCGACGGAGCCTGCATCTACATCCCGGAGACCGGCTATTACGGGGCGGACAGCTTCATGGTCACGGTGTCCGACAACCATGGCGGCGTCGTGCAGCAGGCCGTCTCGGTGATGGTCGTGCCGGCGGAAGGCAAGGACTGGCGCCTGTTCGCAAGCGATGGCTACGAAGGGCAGATCGGCGGCAGCGGCTCGGTGTTCGGCACCGAGGGTTTCCAGAACATCATGGTTCTCGACGTGCCCGGCACCGTCACCTTCGATCCGTCCTTCAACCGCGGCGAGGACATCATCCGGCTGACCGGGGCCGGGGCGCAGTGGGAAGTCATCCAGTCCGGTTCCTCGGCCGTCTTCTCGGACGGCGACACCACCGCCGTGATCCCCGTGGGCACGGAGGGGATTCTTGTCGGCTTCGAGGACGGCTTCCGGACGCTGCGCTTCGATCCGGCCGAATCGGCGATGAAGATCGGCGGCCAGACGGTCACGGCCGAGCTCGCGCAGGTGACTGCGCCGGCGATGCAGTTCGGCAACCCGATCAACCTGTTCCCGGAAGCAAGCGCGCGGCTGTTCCTGGCGGAAGGCTCGCCGGTGACCGCCAGCGGCAAGCTGGAAATATTCGGGACGGACGCCCCGGAAGAGGTGACCCTGCTGCTCGGCAGCGCGGTGTTCGACCCGTCCTTCAACAGGGGCGGCGACACGATTTCGCTGAACGAGGCGGCTTCGCAATTCTCAGCGGTGCGTTCGGGGTCCAACGTCCAGCTCACCGGCAACGGCATCGAGGCGCTGATCCCGGTCGGCGCGGCGGGCGCGACGCTGTCCTTCGCGGGCGACGACGACAGGACGCTCGTCTACGACGAAGGCCTCGACGCGATCCTGATCGGGTCGCAGACCATCGGCTTCGAACTGACCGCGCTCAGCGATTTCGCCTAGGCCCGGCCGGCCAGAAATCTACCGGATCGTGCGCCAGTCGGCATCGCCGGGAATCAGCGCGCCGCGTGGCAGAAGACCGGTGCTGACGCCCGGCAGCGAGCCGTCCACCGCCTCGCCCGCCTCGAACCGTTCGATCAGCTTGAGGATAAGCTGCCGGCAGCGCTGAACGGCGATGTCGGTGTGAGTGAGGAAATCCAGGCTGCGGTCGACGACCGGGCCCATGCTGACCTGCGCGACCACGTCCTCGAGCAGCAGCTGGTCCGGAAAGCCGCTGAAATGGCCGCGCGCCATCGCCTCGCGGTCCTGCCCCCAGTTGTCATCGCGAGAGCCCGAGGGGTTGGCGTAATTGTCCTGGTCCTTGCACTGGTCGCGCATGAAGAAGGAGCCGATTTCCCCGGTCTGGCTGAAGATGCCCCAGAACAGCAGGTGGTTGCCGTCGTCCACCGGCACGGCGATGAAGAAGGTGCCCGATCGCTCGCCGTATTGCAGGGGGGCCGGCGTCATCGCGATGAACGGGGTCAGGAATTCCGAAATGCGCACCAGCGCGACGCCGTCGTCGCTCTCGCGGATGGCCGCGGTGCGCATGCCGTATTCGGTGTCGTCGACGGCAAAGCGCGGGACTGCGATGAACCGGCGGCTCTGCTCGTCCATTTCGCTCTCGTTCCTGGGCCAGGCGCTGTGCAGGAAATTGACATGGGCCGAATCCAGCGCGGCTTCGAGCCCCTGCAGCCAGTTGGCGGGAACCACGCTGCGGGTGATCCAGACGCTGTCCCCTTCAAGCCCGGCCCAGGGCAGCTCCGGCAGCGCCGGCGCATCGCCTTCGCCCAGGAACACCCAGACCAGCCCGCAATGCTCGGCGACCGGATAGTGATTGAACGGCACCCGTTCGGCCACCGTCGCGGACCGGTCGCCCTCGGTCGGCACCTCGACCACCTTGCCCGAGCCGTCCACCAGCCAGCCGTGGAAGATGCAGCGCAGCGCGCAGCCTTCCAGCCGCGCCAGCGCCATAGACACGCCTCGGTGCGGGCATCTCTCGTCGATGAAACCGATCCGCCCGTCCTCGCCGCGAAAGGCGACGTAATCCCCGCCCAGCAGACGCACCCGCACCGGCGGCGCTCCGGCCGCCAGCCCCTCGATCCGGCTGAACGGCAGCCAGTAGCCCTCACGAAGGAGCCGCGCCATCGGCGCCTCGCCTTCGACCGAAGTCAGCCGTTCGTTCTGCTCCTTCGTCAGCATCCCTCTCTCCTCGCTTTTTGGGCAGAATGACGCGCGCGTCCGCGCATGCAACCCGAATCCGCCTTGCCGGGGCTTGCCCGCGGCCCGACATCTTGCCACGCTCGGAACGCAGCGCGGCAAGCGGCGGGAGGAAACTGACATGGCGGATGACGGAACGCGGCCCTCCGCCGAGGAAATCATCCTCTTTGAAAAAGACCCGGCCACGAAGATCGCCACCGTCACGGTGAACCGGCCGGACAAGCACAACGCCATCACCATCGCCGCGCGGCACCGCTTTTCCGAGATCGTCCACCGCGCCAATGTCGACGACGAGGTCAAGGTGCTGGTCATCCGCGGCGCCGGAGACAATTTCGGCACCGGCGACGACCTGCCGGAGATGGCGGACCTGTTCTCCGACAAGGACGTCTCCTGGCTTCACGACTTCCGGATCGGCGAGGACGAAGGCGTGACATACCCGCCCAAGGGGTCCTACCGCCACCTCGGCGCGGTGACGCAGCTTTACGCGCGCACCGGCGAAGGCATGCGCGACCTGCAGGACTTCAAGAAGATCAGCATCGTCGAGGCCAAGGGCTATTGCTACGGCTGGCAGTTCTACCTGGCCGGCGATGCCGACATCGTGATCGCTTCGGACGATGCGCTGTTCGGCCATGCCGCCTTCCGTTACGCCGGCTGGGCGGCGCGCATGTGGCAATGGGCGCTGACGATGGGGCTGAGGCCCTTCATGGAGATGGTGTTCACCGGCCGGCCCTTCACCGCGCAGGAAATGAAGGACCTGCATTTCGTCAACTCGGTCGTGCCGCGCGAGAGGCTGGAGGCGGAGACGATGAAATACGCGCTGGCCTGCGCCCGCAACCGGCCGACCGATACCGTGGTGATGCAGAAGACCTTCTTCGAAGTGTTCAAGCAGCAGCAGGGCGAGTATATGGGCAGCATCCTGTCCGGCTGGCTGGAATCGATGCTTCCGGCGGTGCTCGACGACAGTTCGATCAAGGTCGGCGACGAGATGTTCGACAAGGGCCTGACCAACGCCGTCAAGGACAACGACAACCAGTTCCCGCCGGAATGGAGACTGAGCTTCGCCGGCCGCAAGAGCCGGAGCTGAAACCGGGGATGCCGGGAGAGACCAATGGCACTGAAGACGACCGACCTGAAACCCCGCATCGGCAGCCTTGTCGAAACCGATTACGATTCGCTCATGAAAGCGGCCGAGGCCGGAGACATCCGCCGCTTGCTGGAAGAGCGCGGCGTGCTGGTGATCCGGGGCATCTCGATCGACGACGAACGCCAGCTTGCTTTCACCAGGGCGCTGGGCCCGGTCGGCGACCGGGATACCGGCATGATCTACAAGGTGACTTTCGACAAGCGCGAGAACCCGACGCACTACCACTACAACTACGGAAACTTCTCCTGGCACATCGACCGCACCGATACGGATGTCCCGCCCTACGCCACCATCCTGGCGGCCAAGCGGCTCGCGCCGGAAGGCGGGCAGACTGAATTCGCCAACACCTATGCCGCCTATGAGGACCTGTCCGGGGAGGACAAGCGCAAGATCGACGGGCTGCGGGTCCTCCACCGGCTCGAATCCTCCTACCGGGAAGCGGTGCCCGATCCCACGGCGGAGCAGCTCGCCACCTGGCGGGGGCATCCCGACAAGGTCCATCCGCTCGTCTGGCACCATCGTTCGGGCCGCAATTCGCTGGTGACCAGCATGTCCGGCACCGAAGTGCTCGGCATGGACAGGCAGGAAGGCGAAGCGCTGCTGGCAAGGCTGATGGCCTGGGCCACCCGGCACGAATATGTCTACACCCACGAGTGGCAGCCCGACGACATCGTGATGTGGAACAACACCGGCACGATGCATCGCGCGCGCCGCTACGACCTCGATTGCGGCAGGCTGATGCATCGCACGGTGGTGCTCGGCGACGAGCCGTTCGACACGCAACGCCGTGTCGCCGCTGCATAGCGGCGTGGACGGGCGGCAAAGCCTTTCCCGTTGACACCCTACGGCGCGCTGCCCAGACTTTCGGCCGGTTTTCGGCAATCCGAACGACAAAGATAAGCACCGGCGAAGGGCCGGGCATTGAAAGGAAACGGGAGAAGATGCCACGGCCCTTGCCGGCTTGTCCGGCCAATCCTTATGCGCAATGCGCCCGGAGCGGCGGCGCATGACACGCGATATCCTGATCGGCGTGGATGTCGGTGGAACCTTCACCGATGCCGTCATCATCATCGACGGGGACAGCCACCGCGCCAAGTCCGCCAGCACCTATCCGGAAATCGGCCGCGGCGTTCTGGAATCGTGCAGGCTCGCGGCGCAATCGGCCGGGTTCGATTTTCGCGACATCCTGCCGCGCGTGCGCAAGTTCGGGCTGGGCACCACCGCCGTCACCAATGTCATCGCCACGCGCCGGGGCCTGCGCGTCGGCCTCGTCACCACCAGGGGCTTCGAGGAAGTGCTGCGGCTGGCGCGCGGCCGCACCCAGGAAGCGGACGGCTGGCTTACCTCGGTCGACCCGCTGGTGCAGCCCGGAGCGATCATCGGCATCGACGAAAGGATCGACCGCAACGGCACCGTCCTCAAGCCGCTCGACCGCGAAGCCGTCATCGCCGCCGGCCGCCGCCTCGCCGACGAAGCGGGGGTCGAAAGCATCGCCGTTTCCTTCCTGTGGTCCTTCCTCAATCCCGAGCACGAGCGCGAAGCGGCGCGGCTGCTGCGCGAGACCCTTCCCGACATCCCCGTCACCGCCGGAGTCGAGCTGCGCCCGGTGATCCGCGAATACGAACGCACCACGCTGGCGGTGCTCAACGCCTACAGCATGGGCGCCTATGCCGGCGTCGACGATCTGGCGCGCGAACTGCGCGAATGCGGGCTCGCCGCGCCGGTGCTGCTGTGCCATTCGGGCGGCGGCGCGATCTCCGTCGAACAGGCGCGCGAACAGCCGGTCTGGCTTGCCGCGTCCGGGCCCGCGGCGGGCGTCGCGGCGGCGGCGCGCGTTGCCGACGCGGCCGGCGAAAGCAAGGTCCTGACCTGCGACCTGGGCGGCACGTCCTTCGACGTCGCCCATATCGTGAAAGGCGCACCGGCCCGGACCCAGCGCGGCGACCTGATGGGATACTGGACCGCACTGCCGCGCGTCGACGTCGAATCGGTCGGCGCCGGCGGCGGCTCGCTGACCTGGATCGACGAGCGCGGCATGCTGCGCGTCGGGCCGGCCTCGGCCGGCGCCATGCCCGGGCCGGTCTGCTACGGCCGCGGCGGCACGCAGGCCGCGCTCACCGATGCGCTGGCGGTGCTCGGCTATATCGACCCCGGCAATTTCCTCGGCGGGACCATGCAGCTCGACCGCGACGGCGCGCTGCAGGCCAGCGCCCGGCTGGGCGAAGGGCTGGGGCTGGACGCGATCGAAGCGGCTTGGGGCGTGCGCGAGATCGCGGTCGCCGAAATGGTCAAGGCGGTGCGGGCGCGGCTTTCGACCCATGCGCTGGCGGCTCCCGAGCATTGCCTGGTCAGCTACGGCGGCTGCGGCGCGCTGTTCGCCGCCGAGGTCGCGCGCATGGCCGGCCTGCCCCGCGTGCTGATTCCCGAGCTCGCCTCGGTCCTGTCCGCCTATGGCGCGGCGACGATCGACATCCGGCGCGAGCGGCTCACCACCCTGCTCCTGAAGCTGCCCGGCGATGCTGACCTGATCGATGCGACCTTTGCCGAGCTGCGCGAAGCGGTGTGGCAGGACCTCGCCGCCGACGGCGTGCCCGAAGAGCACCGCGAAGTGCGCTTCGAAGCCGACATGCGCTTTTTCCTGCAGCGCTGGGAACTGACCATCGCCTTTCCCGGCGATCCCGCGACCGGCGACGGCGGCAAGCAGGCCGAAGCAATCTTCCGCGAGGAATACCTGCGCCGCTTCGGGGCCGCATCGACGACCACGTCGGGCATCGTCGAGCTGGTCGGCATCCGCGCCATCGGCATCGGCCACATGGCGGGCGACGACATCGCCTCCGCCCGGTCTGCAGATTGCGAAGTCCGGACCGCCGAACCTGCGGGAGAGCGCGCGGTCAGTCTGCGCAGGGGGCTGGGAGCCGAGCAGGTTACGGTCTATGATGGCGCGAGCCTGGAGCCGGGAGACAGTTTCACCGGCCCGGCGCTGGTGGACGCCCCGGACACGACGATCTGGGTGCCGCAGGCGATGACGGCGAGGATGGATGCCAACCGCACCCTGACGATCGAAGCCCAGGAAGGGGATACGAGGTCATGAACTACCAGACGACGATCGCGGACGATCCCATTGCGCCGGAACTGCTGCGCAGCCGGCTGGAAGCGATCGGCCAGGAAGCCGGCGCGGCCGTGCAGCAGACGGCGATCAGCCCGATCGTCACCGAGAGCAAGGACTACTCCGTCACCATCCTCGACGCCGACGGTTCGATCATCTCGGCGACCGGCCTGATCGAGATCCATTTCGGCGCGGTGATGAATGCGGTGCGCACCACCATCGAGGTCCACGGCGACACGATTGCCGAAGGCGACGTGTTCATCGCCAACGATCCGCACAACGGCGGCGGGCTCCACCCGCAGGACATCGTCATCCAGCGCCCGGTCTTCGTCGACGGGCAACGCGTCGCCTGGGTCGCGCTGGCCGCGCACATGATGGACATGGGCGGCATGGTCCCCGGCTCCTCGGCGGTGAAGGCGACCGAATGCTACCAGGAAGCGCTGCGCCTGCCGCCGGTTCGCCTCATCCGCAACGGCGAGGAATGCGAGGACGTGTGGAACATCATGCGGATCAACATCCGCAGTTCCGACCTGATCGAAATGGACATGCGCAGCCTGGTGATCGGCGGCGCGGTCGCGGAGAGCAAGCTGGTCGAACTGGTCCGCGAAATGGGGCTGCCGGCTTTCCGCTCGGCCAGCGAGTCATTGCTCGCAGGCGTGGAACGGGTGCTGCGCGAGCGGATCTCGCTGCTGGAAGACGGCCACTACTACAGCACCGCCTGGATCGAATGGGGCGACGACGTGATGCGGGTGCCCTGCAATCTGGAAGTCGCGGGCGACCGGCTGATCTTCGACCTGAGCGAAGCACCGCCGCAAGTGCCGTTCTTCATCAACTCCAAGGAATACATCATCCGTGCCCAGCTCGGGCCCCGCACCCGCCAGCTGATCGCCCCGGGCCTGCCGTTCAACCAGCCGGTGCTCGACATCATCGAAATCGTCAGCAAGCCCGGCACCATCGTCAACTGCACGATGCCCGCGCCGATCGCGGCGGCGCATATGGATGCGGCGATGGCGGTGTTCACCGCCGCCGGGCAATGCCTGCAGCTCGCGCTCTATGCGTCGCAGCAGGCCCAGGAGCGCGACAAGCAGATCGCGCCTTCGCTGGCGGCCTACGGCACCGGGCGCTGGACCTATCTCGACGAATTCGGGGTGCGCCGCGTCTATACGCTGATCGACGGCGCATTCAGCGGCAGCCCCGCGGCCAGCGACCGCGACGGCATCGACATCAAGTCTAGCCAGGTGCCCGGCGGCAACCAGCTCGAATACGGTGACGCCGAGATCCTGGAAGCGGCCTACCCGCTGCTGTTCCTTGAGCGGCGCGCCACCACCGGCTTCCACGGATATGGCCGCTACCGTTCGGGCGCGGGCTGCCAGCAGTCTTTCCAGGCGCACAACACCGACACGCTGGTCGGCAACATGACCGGGACCCGGGCGTGGTTCCCGACCGGCGGCGCGGCGGGCGGCTATCCGGGCGCGACCATGCATTTCGAAGTGCGCCGCGCGGACGGACGCGTCGATCCGATCAGCATCCACGAAGTCGGCGTGGCGCTCGCGCCGGGCGACACTTTCGAGATGATGTGCGCCAGCGGCGGCGGGTACGGCGACCCGCTCGACCGCGAGCCGCAAGCCGTACTGCAGGACCTGCGCGACAACCGGGTGGACGAGGCGATCGCCCGCGACATCTACGGCCTCGTCATCGGCGAGGACGGCGAAATCGATGCGGCCGCGACCGAACACAAGCGGGAGGCGATCCGCCGCGACCGGCTGGGCCGGGCGAGCGCGCCCGCCTGCCCCGCCGAAGGCACGGTGGACAGCGACGCGCCAGCGGTTCCGCTCTATCCCGGCGTCGTCCAGCGCGGCAATCTGGCGGTGTCGGAATATTCGGGCGCGGTGCTGGCGGTCGCGCCCGGCAACTGGCTAGACGGCTGCCCGGTGCTCGACACCCATGTCGACGACCGGGCCGGGGGCACTATCGCGCGGGCCCATCTCGACCCCGTTTCGGGGCGGCTGCTCTATGTCGACGTGATCCGCAAGGGCGACGGGCCCGGTATCGAAATCAGCCCCGAACGATGGGCGAAGGCAGGCCATAACCTGCCAAGGGAAGGAGTGCCTCAATGAGCGGTCTCGATCTGGTAATTCGCAACGGAATGGTGATCGACGGCACCGGCGCCGAAGGACGGATCGCCGATGTCGGCATTGCCGGCGGCCGCATCGCCGAAATCGGCAAGATCGCGCCCAACGGCGCGCAGGTGATCGACGCCGAAGGCCATGCGGTGACGCCCGGCTTCATCGACGGCCACACCCACATGGACGCGCAGGTGAACTGGGATCCGCTGGGCACCAACAGCTGCTGGCACGGCGTGACCACCGTGGTGATGGGCAATTGCGGCTTTTCGGTCGCACCGATGCGCAAGGGCGCCCAGCATCTCGTCGCCCGCAATCTCGAACGCGCCGAGGATATCTCCGGCGCGGCCATGGAAGCCGGCATCGACTGGAAGTGGGAAGGCTTCGACCAGTATCTCGACACGGTCGACGCCTTGCCCAAGGGCATCAACTATTCCGCCTATGTCGGCCATTCGGCGCTGCGCACCTGGGCAATGGGCGAACGCGCCTTCGAGGAGGAAGCCGGCGAGGACGACCTTGCGGCGATGAAAGGCGAGCTCAACCGCGCTCTCGATGCCGGGGCGATCGGCTTTTCGACATCGCGCAGCTTCGCCCACGAGACTTCGGACGACAGGCCGGTCGCCTCGCGGCTCGCCACCCGGGACGAAGTGGGCGAGCTGGTCTGCGAGATGAAGGGGCGCAAGGGTGCCGTCTTCGAGCTCGCGCAGGAATTCGTGCTGCCCGGAACGCCGGAAGGCGACGAATTCTACACCTGGCTGCGCGACGTGACGGTGCGCAGCGGCGTCACCACCACCTACGGCGTGCTCGGCAGGGTCTGGGCCGACCAGCTGAAGGAAATCGAAGCCACGCAAGCGGCAGGCGGGCGGATGGTGGCGCAAACCCACTCGCGCGGTGTCAGCACCATCAGTTCGTTCCGCACATCCTTCCCCTTCGACAACCAGCCGGTGTGGAAGGAATTCCGCACCAGGCCGCTCGATGCGCAGCTTGAAGGGCTGAAAGACCCGGCCACGCGCGAGGCGCTTGTCGATGCGGTGAAGAACGCCGTCTACGGGCGCGCGATCGGCGCCGAGTCCCGCCCGCCAGAATGGGACGAATACTATTATTACGACACACCGCTGCCGCCTTATCGCTCGCTGGGCGAGATGGCGGCCGAACGCGGCGTCCATCCGATCGAGGTGCTGATCGACGAGGCGGTCGCCACCGATCTCGACGCGCTGTTCATGCAGTACCTGACCAGGACATCCGACGAGGAAACCGTCGCGGTGATGCGCCATCCCAGCTCGGTGATGACCTTCTCGGATTCGGGCGCGCATGTCGGCCAGATCGCCGATTCCTCGATCCAGAGCCACCTGATCGCCTATTTCTGCCGGGAAAAGCAGATGCTTTCCCTGCCGGAGGCCGTCGAAATGATCACCAGCCGCGCCGCACGCGCCTGGGGCTTCTCCGACCGGGGCGTGATCCGCGAGGGCAACGCCGCCGACATCAACATCCTCGATCCCGGGACCTTCGGCCCGTTGCTGCCGGAAGTGGTCCATGACCTTCCCACCGGCGCGCGCCGCCTCGCCCAGCGTTCCACCGGCATGAAGGCCACGATCGTCGGCGGCAAGGTGGTGATCGAGAACGGCGAACATACGGGGACGCTTTCCGGGCAGCTGCTCCGGCGGGCCGACCACTAGGCGCGGCGCGCCACCGCTGCGGACATTCGCCGAGGGGGACAGCTTTGGCCGAATTCGACTACGTGATCGTCGGCGCGGGCTCGGCCGGCTGCGTTCTCGCCAGCCGGCTGAGCGAGGACCCCGGCGTCAGCGTCGCCCTGCTCGAAGCGGGGCCGGGCGATGTCCATCCCTATGTCAGCATGCCGCGCGGCGTGGGCAAGCTGATGTCGATGCCCTCGCACATGTATTTCTACATGACGCAGCCGGAGGCGCACACCGGCATGCGGCCCGACGTCTGGCTGCGCGGCAAGCTGGTCGGCGGCTCGTCCTCGGTCAACGGCATGGTCTGGGTCCGCGGCCAGCCCGCCGATTACGAGGCGCTCGCGAAGCAGGCCGGCGAGGACTGGAACTGGGAACAGTTCTCCCGGGCCTATGAAGAAATCGAGAACCACGAACTCGGACCCGGACCGACGCGCGGCGGCAACGGCCCGTTGCGCATTTCGCTGCCGACCACGAAGAACGCGCTGACCGAAGCGATCAACGCCGCCGGCGAGGCCATGGGCTGGCCGGTCAAGCAGGACGTCAACGCGCCGGATGCGGGCGACGGCGTCGGCTACATGCCGCGCACGATCTGGCGCGGAAAGCGGCAGAGCGCGTCGGTCGCCTTCCTCAGGCCCGCCAGGTCCCGCCCCAACCTGACCGTGCTGACCGGCGCGGTCACCGACCGGGTATTGCTCGACGGCAGGCGCGCAACCGGCGTCGAGATCCTCGAGGGCGGCGAGCGCCGCACGATCACGGCGCGGCGCGAAGTGATCGTCTCGGCCGGCGCGGTGGCGAGCCCGGGCGTGCTGGAACGATCCGGCATCGGCAGGCCCGACGTGCTCGAACCGTTGGGCATTCCCTTGCTCCATGCCCTGCCCTCGGTCGGCGAAGGGGTGAGCGAACACCGCGCGTTGCGCATGCAGTGGCGCCTCGGCAAGCCGCTGTCCTACAATCGCGACTACGAAGGGCTGCGGCTCGCCTGGAACGTGCTGCGATACTACCTCACCGGCGACGGGCCGATGTCGGTGGCGGCGATCGACATGCGCGCCTGTTTCCGCAGCAGCCCCGGGCTCGACCGTCCCGATATCCAGACCCAGTTCGGCCTGTTCAGCTGGGACGTCTCGGGCGAGGCAGGAGGCAGCGGGCTCGAGAAGGAGCACGGTTTCTGCGCCGTGACCAATCCGATCAGCCCGGCTTCGCTCGGATCGATCCATATCCACTCGCGCGATTCGCACGAGCTGCCGGCGATCGTCGCCAATTACGGCGTCGCCGAGAAAGACCGCGCCGCCACCGTCGCCGCCGCGCGGCTGCTGCGCCGCTTCGCCGAGCAGGAACCTCTGCGCCGGCTGGTCGTCACCGAAACGCTGCCGGGACCCGATGCGCAGAGCGACGAGGACATCCTCGCTTCGCTGGACCAGTTCGGCTGCGCCGGCATGCATACGGTCGGCAGCTGCCGGATGGGCAAGGACGAGGCCTCGGTGGTCGATCCCGACTTGCGCGTTCGCGGGATCGAGGCGCTGCGTGTCGTCGATGCCTCCGTGTTTCCGGTCATTCCCTCGGGCAACACCAATGCGCCGGTGCTTGCGCTGGCATGGCTGGCCGCCCGGAAGATCGCGGCGGATGCGCCGCGCGCTTCGAAACCAGAGACCTAGGCGCTTATCTCGCCTTCCGGAAATCGCGCGAGGCAACCAGGAGAGCAATCGACATGTTCAAGATCATCTGGCTGCTGAAGCGCAAGGACGGCGTCAGCTTCGAGCAGTTCCGCGACCACTACGAGAACAGCCACTCCGTGCTCGGCAGGAAATATTTCGGCCATCTCATGCTGGGGTACCGGCGCAATTACAATCTCGCCCACCAGGCAGGCGGCCATGCCAGCGCGGCGGGCATGAGACTGTCGGAGTATGACTGCATCGCCGAATGGGAGCTGCGCGACGAGGAAGCCTTCGGCGAATTCAAGCGCATCTTCGCCGACAAGGAAATCAGCCGGATCTTCCTCGACGACGAGGAGCATTTCCTCGACAGCCAGTCCACCAGGCTGGTGATCTGCGACACGCAGGATACCGGCACGGCCGACTGATCCGCCCCGACGCGGCCGACCGGCTTGGGTAGCGGCCCGGCGCCGCAAGGCGGCGCTGGGCATCTCTACCGCTTACTCGCCGAAGCGATACTTGAGGCGGAAGCCCCACATGCGCGGTTCGTTGATCGGCGCGGAATCGAAGCCGAACGAGTTGTAGAAGCCGCCTGCCGCGACCGGGAACTTCTCATTGGTGACATTGGTCATGAAGAAGCTGATGTCGAACGGCTGGCCGACGACATCGCGCCAGGTCGCGTTGAGGTTGAGCAGGTCGGTCGCCGGCAGCAGGCCGATAGGCGTGCCGATATTCCCCTGCTGCTTGTCGGTGTGGACGAAGGTGCCGCCGACCGAAACCTCGCCGATGCTAACCGGCAGCGGCAGCGTGTAGGTCAACGTTGCCTGAACGCGGTTCCTCGGCGAGTAGGCCAGCGACTTTCCGACCGCAGCGGTCGGCACGACGCAGCACCAGGGCAGGTCGCCCGGCTGCCAGACCCGGTTGTCGTCCTCGGGTATGCCCGTCAGCGACTTCAGCTTGGTGTTGAGGTAGGTGTAGCCGACTTCGAGCTTCAGGCTGTCGAAGAAGGTGACGGCGGTATCGACCTCGACGCCGTAGATGCGAGACTTGCCGGCGTTGATGGTGGTCGTGCCGCCGGTGGAAGGCGCGCCGGTCTTGGCGGTCAGTGTCGCCTGGATCTGCTGGTTGCTGAAATCGTTGTAGAAACCGGTAATGTTGAAATAGCCGGAAACGGCGCCGCGGAAGCTCGCCTTGGCGCCGATTTCATAGGTGTCGACCTTTTCATCGTCCCAGGTTTCGTAACCGACGAAAGGCGTGTTCACGCCGCCCGCCCGATACCCGCGCGACCACTTGGCAAAGAGCAGGACGTCGGGCGTCGCCTTGTATTCCAGATCGAGGACCCAGGTCGGCGCGCTCGACTTCGAAGTGAATTCGAGGTCGCATTTGTGGAAATCGTTCAGGTCATCCAGGAACAGCCTGGTTCCAAGGCCGCCGGGCCCCGGATTGCCGATCGTGTTCGAGCAGAAGGCGGTCGGGACATTGTCCTCGAAGTAGTTGATGCCGATGCTCGACTGGTAGTGCCGCTGCTCGTCCCAGGTGTAGCGGATGCCGCCGGTTACCGCGAGCGTCTCGGTGAGATCGTAGGTTCCCTGGGCATAGATGCCGTAGGAACGCCAGCGCTGCTGGTAGAAGGGCCGGCCGAGATTGGCGACCGGAACAAAGCCGACGCCCGGAATATCGAAGCCGAAGCCCTCCTGGCACTGATATGGCGGATTGTCGCAGTTCAGGAGCAGCGGCACCGTCTGCGAGCTGAAGCCCAGCGGATTGCTGATTTCCATGAAGCCGCCGGTCTGCCAGTCCAGCCGCCCGTGCGAACCGATGATCTGCAGTTCCTCGGTAAAGCTCGACTGGGCGCCATAGTGGTATCCGTCCGTCGTGTTGATCTGGATCGACCCGAACAGCGGCTGGCCGTCGCCGCGATCCCAGTAGTCACCGCCGAGCTGGAGGTTGGTATCCTCGGTGAACTCGGAATAGGAGATGATGTTCTTGACCGTGATGTTGTCGCTGGCTTCCCACTTGGTGGTGTTGATCACCTGCCAGGTGGTGAAGTGGACGCGCGGATCGGTGTGCTGGTTCTCGATGTCCCACCAGCCGTCGCCCCGGGCGTTCTGCCGGTCGATCTGCGCACAGCCGTAGGTGCCGCCGAGGAAAGCCAGACCGGACCAGGTCGCGGGATCCCGGTTGCAGGTAAGCACCTTGAAGGTCGTGCCGTTGTTGTCCGAATCCGTGTAGCTCGCGATCGTGTAGTTCTCGAGCGTCGGCGTCAGTTCGGCGAGAATGCTCAGCCTTGCCGAGATGTAATTGGTGTCGTTGAAATGCCGCGGTCCGATCGGCGACTTGTTGTTGAGGTAACCCCGCCGCTTCATCCGGTCCACGCCGAGCCTGACCTTGAACGTGTCGGCAAGCGGCACGTTGAGCACGCCCTGCATGCGCCACATGTCGTAATTGCCGGCCGAGCCCTCGATATAGCCTTCCAGCCTGTCGGTCGGCCGGTTCGGCACCAGCAGCACGGCGCCGCCGGTGGTGTTGCGGCCGAAGAGCGTGCCTTGCGGGCCCTTGAGCACCTGCACGTTCTGCAGGTCGAACAGGTTGCCGACGGTCACGCCGCTGCCGGCAGTAGTGGTGGAGGAACCGCGAGGACCGACGACGTCGGCGAAATAGACGCCCACCGACGGCGCGGTCGCAAAGTCCTGGACGAAGCCGCGGATCGCGAAGGACGCCTTTTCCGGACCGTAGCGCGTGTTCACCGAGAGCGAAGGCGTATAGGTGGCCAGATCGGCCGCATTGACGATGTTGCGTGCCGTGATCGCTTCCTGGTCATAGACCGTGATCGAGATCGGCACGTCCTGCAGCCGTTCCTCGACGCGCCGCGCCGTCACGATAATCGCCCCGTCGTCGACAGCCGAGGCTTCCTGCGCATAGGCAGGCGTCGTCAGCACGACTCCGATGGCTGTGGTGGCGAGTGTCAGTGTCCTGATAACGCTCTTGCTCATGTTCCCCTCTCCAGTCGGTTATCTATTGGTCGCATCGCGAGATGCGCGCATTCCCAGGTGCAACCGAAGCCCTGTCAGCCCTGCAAAACCCGCACCGGGCTTGATCATCGCACGGAACCGGACCGCCCAGACCGTTCAATCGGCTAGGCATCCGGCCACTGCAATCGCAAAGCTGGCAATCATCCCCGGGCCAGTTTCCTCCCATTCTGCCCCTACCTGGCAAAGCCGCGTGTCCGCTCGCCGGCGGATCTGGTCTAACCTGCGAAAAAACAAGCTCTCATCGCCCAACACGCTTGTCAATTGCGAATGATCGCATTCATTCTGCAAGAACGCCAAGGTTCGGGCAAACCACTGATACAAAACGAAACGCCGGCGTTTGTGCTGCGAGATGAAATGAGGCATGGCTATTGCGCTAGGCACAACGCCGCGCCTGCTTCAGGTTTCGGCATCGAGGGAAGGGAACGCCATGACTTCCGGCTTCGGAGAAATTCGCCAGCTTGGGCATATCGTCACCGATATGGACAGGGCGCTGGAGTTATGGACGCAGCGACTTGAAGTCGGGCCGTTCTTCCTGATGCCAGAAGTCGTTTTTGAGAACTATTCCTATCGCGGCCGGGAAATGGCGTCGCCCCATATCGCGATCGCAATCGCCTTCAGCGGTGGCGTCCAGATCGAACTGATCGAGCAGCTCGACGATACGCCGAGCACCTACATCGAGTTCCTGTCCGCCGGACGCTCCGGGCTGCATCACTACAGCACCTGGTTCTCCGATCGCAAGGAATACGAGCGGACCCGGTCCTGGGCGCTCGCATCGAATTTCGGGCTGGTTTCGGAATGCCGCCCGGAAGACACGTCCCGCCTTGCCTATTTCGAAACCGGAAACCCGAGCGCCCCCCTGTTCGAACTGTCGGAAGCACTGGTGCCCGGCGTCGCCGAGATGATGGAGCTCGTCGAACGGACATGCCGGGAATGGGACGGCAAGGACCCGGTCAGGAGCCCGCCGGGACGCGAGACCGTGCCGGCCTGAAAACGGCGGTCGACCGGCTCTACATCCGGGAGAGCGAGAGGTGCGCCGCCAGCAGTTCCACCTGCGCGGTACAGCCTTTCTCGATCAGCGCCAGCGCCAGCGCCTCCTCGTCGGAAGGCGGATCGGGCAGCAGCACGAAAGTCAGCTCGCCGGGTTCGTCGTCGCCTTTGCCGGCGATCCGGTAGGTCGCCCCGTCGGTGACGGGCGCCTGCGCGGTATCCCAGGGCGCCAGAGCCGCGCCCTTGCCGAACGACAAGGTCATCTCTCCGCCGTCGGCCCGGGCGATACGGTATTGCGCAGACTTGTCCGGATCGGCCCGCCACAGGGTGAGACCGTCCGGGTCGGCAACGCATTTGGTGCCGGGGCGGGCGAAATCGACATACCACAGGTTCGGGCTCAGCGGCTTGCCGTCTTCCCCGGTACGCACGGCGCCGACCGTAACCCGGCTCGAGGATTTCTGGCGGGTAAGGATCGCGAAGGCCGGGTTGGAGATGGGCCTGCCCGGCTTGCTGACGCTGAACCGGCCCGGCCCGCGCAGGACCCGGGTGCCGCGCTTGTCCAGCACGGTCACGCTGTCGCCCTTCTGCAGGGTGATGCGGCCGTCCTCGCTGAGCTTTTTGCCTGCCGGGAACTGCCTGGCGGAAGGGCCGCTTGATGCGACGACGATTGCCGCCATGGCCATTCCGGGGAGCAGGGCGGCCGCCACGGCAAGCAGCCGACCGAACCGTTTCGCAGCAGTGCTAACCCAGGACATAGGCGTCGTTCTCTCCAAGATTGCGAATCCGCATTAGCAGGTTTTGCAGCGCTTCGTCAGAGGCGTGCTTCGCGGCCAGGGCCTCGACGATGGCGATCGCACGTTCGCGTTCACCATCGAGCAGGGTCATGGCCCGGGCGAGGTCCTCGCGGTCGCTTTCGGGAAAATCGGGCGCGGGCTCGAACAGGTCGACCGGCTGGGCCCTTCCGCGCAGCACGACGCGGCCCATTTGCCGCCACCAGTCGAGCCCGGATTGCTCGGCGAACTCGCGGCTTGCCATGACGCTGGAACACAGTGCCTTGTTGGCCGATTCCAGCCGCGCGGCGGTGTTCATCGCATCGCCCAGCGCGGTGTACTGGATGCGTCCCTCGCCGCCGAAATTGCCCACCACCGCTTCGCCGTAGTGCAGGCCGACCCGGGTCTTGCCGACCGGCGGCAGTCCGGGGCCCACGCTGCGCCGGAACTCCTCGCCCGCCTGCCACAGCGCATAACCCGCCTGCGCCGCCTTGAGCGCGTCGTCCTCGCGGGCGATCGGCGCTCCCCAGAAGGCGACCACGGCATCGCCGACATATTTGTCGATCACCCCGCCGTGATCGAGCACGACCTGGCTGAGCCGGTCAAGATAGTCGTTGAGCAGGGTGGCGATGGCTTCCGGCTCGAGCTGGCTTGAAAGCTTGGTGAAGCCTTCCAGATCGCTGAACAGGATGAACAGCTTCTTCTTGCTGCCGCGCAGCGCCAGCCGCTCCGGATAGTCGATGATTTCCTGGGCGATGTCTTTCGGCAGGTATTTGCCGAGCGCCGACTGGGCGAAGCGGCGCTCCACCGCTCCCGAAGCGCGCGCGGCCGAGGACACCGCCATGAAGGCGACGATCCAGCCGAGCGCGAGCCCCGCCGCCGGCATGCCGAGCGTGTCCATGCCGCGGGCCTGCGCGAGGAAGGGAATGCCGGCGATCGCCAGCAGCTCGATGGCAAGGAACGGCAGGACCTTGAGGATCTTCGCCTCGGCCAGGCTCGTCACCGCCGCGGCCAGCACCACCAGCGCGGCAATCGCCCAGAGCTGCCACCCGGCGAAACGGGGAAGCTTGGCCCCGTCCAGCATCTGCGCCAGCATCGTCGCGTGGACATTGATCCCGGGGACGGTCTGCCCGGTGATCGCCGTGAACGGCGTCTCCTTGCGATCGAAATCGACGATATTGCCGCCGATCAGCACATATTTGCCGCGAAGCTGCCCTCCCACCACCGCCGCGAGTTCGGGATCGGCGAACAGATCAATGCGCAGCTCGGAATAGACCGGCGCCCCTTCCTCGGCGGGCAGGCGGAAACGCAAGGCGCCGTCATGGCCCGCAAAACCGGCTTCCATGCCGGGATCGCCGAGAGCGATCATCGCCCGGCTCATCAGCGGCGGCAGGTTCTCCGGATGCTCCGGCCAGCTGCGCGCCACGCCATGGGCATAGTCGAGCCTGATGCTCCCGGCGCGCGCATTGCTTCCCTCCAGCCGCTCGACGAAGTCGTCGAGAAACTGCTCCTGCTCGTACTTGATGTGCTCGCCGGTTTCGGCGGTGTCGGCATAGGCGACGAACGTCGGCGTTTTCATGCCGCGCAGGACCGAGAGCAGCTCCTCGTCCTCGTCCTGCGGCTGGTCGAAGAGGATATCGACGCCGATCGCCTTCGCCCCCATCGCGTCGATATTGGCGAGAGCCTGCGCCAGCAGGCCGCGATCGAGCGGAGAGCGCTTGCGCGCCGCGATCAGCGTCTGGTCGTCGTAGATCACGATCTGGATGCGCTGGTCCTGCTCCACGCGCGGCGCGCTGACGAAGGCGCGCAGGTCGTAGAGCGCCCGCTCGGCATCGCCGACAACGGGAAGCTGCCAGCTCAGCCGGGCGACGATCAGGGCAATCGCGAGCAGGGCCAGCGTCGCCGCCAGGCGCCTCGGCCCGGCCGCGCGGACATTGCGCCAGCCCCTGCCGAGCAGGCCGCGCAAGGCGGCGCCCCGGGCCGTACCCGCGGTCATGCGGACAGCATCCGTGATGCAACCGCCCCGGCATCCAGCGGCAGGCGCGTTCCCCTGTTCATCCGCCCTGCATAGATTGGCAGGCCGGCAATCGTCCATGCCTGCGGCGAACTTCCTGCGATTGCCCCTTGCGGCAGGGGCGTGCGATGTTGCATTCTGACAGCGGCCATCGGGCCGGGCGCACGTGTTTTTTGGCGGACGGGGGAGAAAGCAGTGGGAGTATCGTGGCTCCGTCACCGTGCCTGCCCGCGGGCACTTGCCGCAGGCACACTCGCTCTCGGCCTTGCGTTTGCCGGCAGCCAGCCCGCTTCCGCCAGGAACGCGGACGACCTGCTGGTGGTGGATTGCCTGCTGCCCGGCAAGATCCAGCGGCTTGGCACCGGCGCGACCTATGTGAAAGGACGCAAGCCGATCAAGACGACCGCCGGCGACTGCCGCAGGCGCGGCGGTGAATATACCGAAGCGGAAGGCGGCTCCTACGCAGCGCTGATGAAGATGTGGCTGCCGCTCGCCAAGCAGGGCGACCCCGAAGCGCAGACCACGCTCGGCGAAATCTTCGAGAAGGGTACCGGGGGACCGGCGCAGCCCGACCTTGCCGTGCAATGGTACACGCTCGCCGCCGACCAGGGCTATTCGCGCGCGCAGGTCAATCTCGGCTCGCTTTACGAGCGCGGCTTCGGCGTGCCGAAGAACCCCCGCAAGGCGATGGAGCTCTATCGCCGCGCCTCGGGCCTGGAAGGCGCGAGCCTGGATTTCACGCCCGCCCCTCCCGCCCCGTCGAACGCGGAACTCGCCAAGCTGCGCAAGGAACGCGATGCGCTGGAGAAGCAGCTGGCGGCGGAACGGAGCCGGCGCGAACAGCTCGAAGCCGAGCTCAACGCCGTCGGCACCAGGCTGAACGGCGAGCGCAGCTCGCTCGAACAGCAGGAAAGCGAGCTGGAGCAGGCCCGCAGCCGGCTCGCCGCGCAGACCAAGGCGCTGGAGAAGCAGCGCAAGCAGGCCGCGAAGGCGAGCGGGGACCAGCAGGCCGCCGCCGCACAGGAAGTCGCCCGGCTACAGCGCCAGCTCGACGACCAGCGCAAGGCCGTCGCCCAGCGCGATTCCCAGCTCCAGTCGCTGCAGAAATCGGTGGCGCAGCTCGAATCCCAGTCGAACCAGTTGCAGGCGAAGCTCGCACAGAGCGAACAGCAGCGCGCCCAGCTGGCAGCGGCCACGTCAGGCGGCTCGCAATTGCGCAAGTCGTCCGGTGGAACGCTCGAGGCCGCGCCGCCCCCGCCGCCCCAAGTCAATTTCGGCCGCTATCACGCGCTGGTGATCGGCAACAACAATTTCCGCTTCATTCCCAAGCTGCGCACGGCCGTGGGCGACGCCCAGGCGGTGGCCGGCATCCTGCGCGACCAGTACGGCTTCAAGGTCACGGTCCTGCTGAACGCCGATCGCTACCAGTTGCTGTCCGCGCTCAACCAGATGCGCGAGAAGCTGACGCCCGAAGACAACCTGCTGATCTATTACGCCGGCCATGGCGAGCTCGACCGGGTCAACAGCCGCGGATACTGGCTGCCGGTCGACGCAGAATCGGATTCCACCGCCAACTGGATCCCCGCCTATCAGGTCACCGACATCCTCAACGCGATGTCGGCAAAGCAGGTCATGCTGGTGGCGGACTCCTGCTATTCGGGGATGCTGACGCGCTCGGCCATCGCCCGGCTCGATACCGGCATGACCAACCAGGACCGCAACCGCTGGTTCCAGGCCATGGCGACCAAGCACGCGCGGGTCGTGCTGACGTCCGGCGGCGTGCAGCCGGTGCTCGACGGCGGAGGCGGACGGCATTCGGTGTTCGCCGCCGCCTTCATCGATTCGCTCAAGGAAAACAGCGACGTGCTGGAAGGCCAGAAGCTGGCCCAGGACGTCACCAAGCGCGTGGCGATTTCATCGGCGGCTGCCGATATCGAACAGGTGCCGGAATATGCGCCGATCCGTTTCGCGGGACACGAGGCAGGGGATTTCTTCTTCGTGCCGAGGCGCTAGAGGGTTCACGGGATTCAACAGGGGAAACAGCCAATGGATATTCACAAGGCCCGCTTGCTCGCCGCAGTCGGCGGATTGGGCATCGCATTCGGCGGAGCGGCAAGCCCCGCAATGGCGCAGGCAGGCAATGCCGATTTCCAGGATTTCTTCTTCAGCGCCTGCGAGGCGCCAACCGGTGCGCTGGCGAACCAGTGCGGCGTGTCCGCCGGCGGCGACCTGTCCGGCGACAGCGAATCCTCGCTGAACCCGAACCAGACGTCGGTCGCGGCCAGCAATGCCCTCGCCAAGGCGCAGGCACTGGCGGCCGAGACCGAAGCGCGGCTCGAGGCGCTTCGCGACGAGGACAACGGGGAGCCGGGCGCCAATACCGGCAAGATCGCCGGTTTCGGCCCATGGAGCGTCTTCGCCAATTTCGAGGCGGAATGGTTCGAACAGGACCGGCAGGCCTACGCCAACGAGCGCGCCTATGACGGGGACCGCTATCGCGGCACGATCGGCGTCGATTACCGGGCGGGCGCAAACGCGCATATCGGCCTCTCGCTGTCCTACGAGGATTATTCCTCCAGCTTCGTCGCCGACCTGCCCGGCAACAATTTCACGCCGCAGGCCAATGGCGGCGGCGTGAAGAACGAAGCCATTTCGGCAAGCGTGTTCGCGTCCGTCGCGCTGGGCGAAAACGCCTGGTTCGACGCGTCGGCGGGCATCGGCTGGGCCGATTACGACTTCCGCCGCAACGCCGTATTCCAGGAAAGCTCACGCACGATCGCGCAGACCAACGTCAATGCGACGGGTTCCGCCGACGGCAAGCAGTATTTCGCCTCCTTCGGCCTCGGCTACGACTATTCGGCGGGCGCGCTTTCGGTCGGCCCCTATGCCCGGCTCCGCTGGAGCCGCTCGACCATCGACGCTTACACCGAGACCGACGCCAACGGCTCTGGCCTGGCGCTCAACGTCTCGAAACAGCGTGCCAATTCCCTGGCCAGCGTGCTCGGCGTGAACATGTCCCATGCGATCGGGACAAGCTGGGGCGTGATCGTCCCGCAGGCGCGCTTCGAATACGAGCACGAGTTCGACGACGATGCGGCCACGACGTTCACCAGCTTGGTGCTCGATTCGGCGAACACCCAGTTCGCCGTCGTCAACGATTCACCCGACCGCGACTATTTCAACGCCGGGATCGGCCTGCTCTTCGTGCTGCCGAACGGGATCATGCCGTTCATCGATTACGAAGCGCTGCTCGGCTATTCGAATTTCGACCGCCACCGGGTGACGGCGGGCATCCGCTTCGAACTGTAGAGGCGGCCGCCCGCCGGGCGGTCAGCCACTCATCCCGGCGATTTCCTGTTCCAGCAGCTCGCTGGGCCTGCCCACCGCGTGGAGCGCGGCGAGCCAGCCGTAGGTCATGCCGCGCGCGTTCGACACGCCGCTCTGCATGACCGCGCCGCTCTCCATGCGCGCAGCGGAATTGCCGGCGGCATACAGCCCCGGGATCGGCGCTTCGTCCCAGCCGACGACATTGGCGTTGCGATCGATCTTGAGCCCGGCCGCGGGAATGCCGGTGGCGCCCATGCGGCTGAGCCGGACGGCATAGAAGGGCGGCTTGACGATCGGCCCGAGATTGGCGTTGGGCTTGTGCGTCTTGTCGCCGGTCATCCATGCGCCCCAGGGCTGTTCGCCCCGGCCGAAGTCGGGGTCCACCCCTTTTTCCGCATTCCCGTTGAAGCGGGCGACGGTTTCGGCAAGGCCTTGCGGATCGATCCCGGCCTCGCGCGCCAGCTCCTCGATCGTGTCGGCGACAACGCCGAAACCCTTGGGCCAGTCCTGCCCCGGCATGATCGAGACGAAGGCGTATTTCTCGCGCGCCTGGCTGTCGATGACGATCCAGCACGGGAAATTGGGATGGGTCTGGTTCACGCCGTCGATTATGTCGGTCATGTAGTAGAACGAGCGGTAGAAGCCCTCGTTGCCGAAGCGCTTGCCCTGGCTGTTGACGACGATGTGGTGCGGCAAGCCGATGATCGGCATGGCGCTGCGCCATACCGGCAGGCCCTCGTCGGTCTCTTCGCCCGGCACGCTGAAGCCCGCCATGGATATCTCCGGCACGCGGGCGACCTTGGCGCCGAACGGCCCGGCCAGCCTCATGTTGGCGCCGTCGATCGCCGAGAACAGCATGGATTCCGAATCGAGCTGGTTGCCCAGCGTCCTTTCGAGATTGCGATTGCGCTCATAGCTGCTGACGGCGATCACCACACCCTTGTTCGCCTTGATGAACAGCTCCTGCCCGTCGCGGGTGGCGCGCACGCCGACGACCCGCTCGCCGTCCCCGATCAGCCCTTCGACATTGACGCCGGTTTCCAGGGGAATGCCCCGGTCGAGCGCGGCCTTCACGAAATAGGCCGCCAGCCCCGAACCGGCGCAGCGCATGTCATTCGCGATGCGCTCGCCCATCAGTTCGAAATCCCAGTGGATCATTGCCGCCAGGCCGCCCTTGTCGGCGATGTCCTGCGTGGTCAGCGCATAGGGCACCTGCGGCGAAAGCCGCGTCTTGGGCTGCCATTCCTCTCCCAGGCTTGCGCCGGGGAAGGGTTCCACCTCGAGCAGGCGGCCTTCCGAAACGCTGTCGTTGGTGAGGCCGTAGTAATAGTCCGGACAGCCGCGGATGACGTTCATCCGAAGCCCCGCCTTCTCCTCGAAATATTTGAGCGCGAGCCGAGCGTGGACCGTCAGGTTCAGGATCGCCTCGTCCTCGCCGTATCCCATCGACAGGCGCCGCAGGTAGCGAAAGCCGCTTTGGGCAGAATCCTCGATACCCATCCCGGCTGCGTGATGATTGCCGGAAATCCAGACCTGCCCTTGCGACAGCGCGGTCACGCCGCCGACTTCGCCCGAGCGCTCGAGCACGATCGCCTTTGCCCCGTTGTCATGCGCGGTGATCGCCGCCGACAGGCCACCGATGCCCGAACCGACCGCGACAAGGTCGGCCTCGATGTCCCATTTCTCCGGCAGGTTGCGAATCGTCGGCATGGTTTCTCCCTTTCCTTCGGCCCGTTGCGGGCCCTCGCGCGTACCCTTGGCGTCTCGTCGCGAAAAGACAAGACGAAGCTGGACTCGCGTGCCTGCCGCCGGCGGCCTTGGAGGCGCGGCAGCCTTGCTGTACCACGCCGGCCGACACTCTTCAGCGCAGGTCCGCCGCATCCGATGAATGACACCGCATCCGAGACCGGGCAGTCTTTGGCCGATTTCGCCACGCGCGGCTTCGCCGGACCGCTGACGCTGATGCCCGAAGCGGAAATGAAGCGCCTGTCGGCGGACCTCGAACCGCTGGTCGCTGCCGAACGCAGCCCGGAAACCTACTATTCCGCCGTCGCGCCCGCGGCCGGGCCGGACGAGCCCGTCGAGGCGTTCTACGACGCCCATCGCCGCGATCCGCTGGTGCGGCAACTGGCAGGGCGCGGCGCGCTGGAAGGCTGGGCATCAGCCGTGCTGGATTGTCCGGTCCGGATCTGGCGCACCACTTTCTGGATCAAGGCGCCGGGCGCGCGCCGGATCGAGTGGCACCAGGACACCTACAAGGACGAGGGGCTCGGCTCCTTTCCCAATGCCAATGTGTGGATCGCCCTCGACGAGGCGACGCCGGAAAACTGCATGCGCTTCGTTGCCGGAACCCATCGCGAGATCATCGCGCTGGAGCGTTTCAGGGACACGGAATACGTCGACCGGCTCAAGGCGGGAGAGGAATTGCCCGACCCGCCGGTGTGCGGCGAGGTTGTCCCGATGCCGCTCAAACCCGGCCAATGCGTGCTGTTCGACGGCCGGGTGCTGCACGGTTCCCCGCCCAATCCGCGCACGCAGCGGCGAATCGGCCTCGTGGTTCGCTTCATCCCGCGCGACCTGGAGCTGCAGCACAAGGTCTATTGACGGGCAGCGGCGATCCGGCCGTGGCCTACGGCTTGTCTGGGGCCCCGCCCCCCATTGCGAGGACGATATCGACCCACTGGCCGGGAGCGACCTTTCTTGCGGGAGCCGCCTTGCCGACCGGATTCCCGAGCCCGTCATTCACCAACAGACTGTCGACGAAGGGAGCAACCAGCGACGTCAGCGCCATGCCCTCGTCGTCCATCTCGGTCCGGTCGACCGCAAGCCAGTCGATCCCTTCGCATGGAACGCCATGCGTGAGGAAACTGGAATCGAGTTTCACGATCAGCTGTTCGACCCTGCGTTCGCGCAGCAGCAACATCGCTCCTTCGAAACCGGAATTCGGCGGCAGCCGGGCGATCACGCTGCCGCCGAGCCAGACTTCCCCGTCCGCCACGATCCCGGCGCTGACGCCGCGTTCGACAAGCTGCGTGCGCAACCGGGCCAGCCAGTCCGGACCGCTCTCGTCGCCAAGGACCAGGCCGACCGGAATTCTGCCTTTGTCGGGAAACAGGGAAGCGAGCAGCTTCTCGGCCGCATCCTCACCGAACTGGGGGCCGGCATTGATCTCGCAGATCCCGCCACCGACATCCATCCAGGAGCGGCCGATATCGGGGCAGATGAAATCCACCGCGGCGATGTCGAGACCGAACAGGCCGACTGCGCGCTCGGCCATGGCGATATTGTCGGGATGTATCCGCTCGAGCGGCAATTCGGTCGTCACTCCGCCCGTGGAAACATTGGCGATCGATCTCAAGGCGACGAACTGGCCTTCGCTCGGCACGCTGCGCCAAGACAGCGACTGTGCGGCAAGCATCCGCTCGGCCTCTCCGTCGGTCTCTATCCGTATGAGTCTCGCCATGCTGCCCTGCTGCCCGCGCTCGGGGTCGGCGTTGAGCGCTTCGAGCAATTCCCCCACCGTCAGCCGCCCATCGCCCGCGACGCCGCCCGGTGTCCGGATCCGTGCGCGATAAACCGATCCGTTGAAAACGTGCAGGCGGTGATCGATGCCGGCGATGTGCTCCTCGACCAGGACATTTTCGCTGAACCCGCGCGCTGCCGCATATGCGTCCCGGACCGCCTCGGCATCCTCCAGCCTCGCAAACACGCCTTCACCACGGTTCCTGTCGTTCGGCTTGACGACGACCGGAAAACCAATCCGCTCGGCCAGTTCGATCGCGTGATCCTCGTTGCGGGCCCGTGCACCTTCGGGAGCCGGCAGCATCTGCTTGCGGAGAAGTTGCGTCGTAAGCAGTTTCTTGCCGGTGAGCTCGGCTGCAATATGGGGTGTGACATCGCTTACCGAGCTCATGAACCAGCGCAAACGGCGCCCGTTGCCCAGCTGGAGAATCTGCTTGGTGATCCGCTGCCAGGGAATGCCGGCAGCCTGAGCAGCGTCAAGCAGCAGGGGGGCAACCTTGCCGACGGGCGCCCGCGTTTGCAGCAAGGCGATATTGTCCTTCAGCTTCCGCCTGGTTTCCTCCGGCACGTGCTGCCCGTCACCAAGCGCGGCCAGTATCGCCACGACTGTTGTCGTCAGCTCGGCGAGCCGGCCTTGAAGCCCCTGCATGGCAGGCAGGCGAACATCCCACCTGTTGTCGGCGAGTTCCCTGACAAGCGGGTCGGCAAAAATCGGAAATCGCAAATGCCTGAGCACGGCGATGACCGTAGCCACCGTTTGCTCGACGATCGTGTCGCCGCCGCTGGCAGCGTATTTGCCAAAGGCCGCCTGCACCCGCGCAGCGGGGATCGCTCGCGGATCTCGGACAAGCAGCCGGACGCCAAGGCTGGGTTGGCGAATACCTTCGAACAGGCCGTTCGAAGCGACCAGCGCTTCTATGGCGATCGCGGGGCCCTCGCGCCCGGATGGCCCTGCCGCCCCTGCCGATTGCGGATCGCTCATGCCCGGCCCGTTCAGCTTCGCCACTCGAGGAAGACGTCGCGGGACAGGTAGCGCGATCCGTCGCCGTAGCTACCGACGGAAAAGCATTCCGGGAGCGAGGCTTCGCCGAGATCGGCCCAGAGCCGGCCCAGGCCGTAAGGCTCGCGCACGACGACCTGGCATCCCGGCGGCGCGGTGCGCGCCACCTGCTCGATCACCGCCGCCTTGGGGCTGACCATGTTGGCGATATAGACCACATCGGCCCCGGCGAAATCGAAGTGCCGGCCGTCGCAATGGACCGGATGCAGCGCCGGCCAGCCGAAGATGTCCTTGAGCCGCCCGGCGGCGTCGATCGCCCGCTCGACCACGTCCATGCACACGACATCGCCGCAACCGGCGCGCTCGATCACGTGAATCGCCGTGACCGGCAGCTGGCCGCAGCCGATCATCACGAAGCGCATGTCGGGCTTCAGGGTGAGCCTGTCGAAAATGTCGGCAACGCGGTCGAAGGCCATCTTCGCTTCCGGATCGGCGATCTCGCCGAAGCGCGCACCAGGATGCAGTGGGCGCGACATGATGTGCTCCAGCGCCTCGTTTTCCATGCGCAGGATATATTCGGAATACACCCGTCTGCCGACGGCGGCGTAATCGGCGGCCGAATGGTCGGTGCGGAAGAACTCGTTCGCTTCCTGCTCGGCGACGCCTGCGGAAAGATCGACGATCTCGTTGATCGCCGCCTTGGGGTCCTTGGTTTCGATGCCCCCCATCAATGCGGCCAATTCGTCGCGCCAACTCATGGAATGGATCAACCCCGATGCTTCCGGTTTCGCCTTGCGAAGGCCGCGCCATAGACGCGATCGCGCGGCAGTGCCATGGCGAAGACCGGGAAACCGGACGAACCCGGGCCGCGGCCACCGGGTGCGTGCCGCCGACAACATCTCGTGGCGAGACGTGCCGCAAGATCAGGTCAGGTGGAAAATTTCGGACAAGCCTATAAGATCGGACGAAGAACCGAACAGGTGGAAGGAGCAGTCGGTGCCGGGTGAAGGAGATCGTGTCCAGGATCAGAGCGTGGAACGGCTGCCGCAACAGCGATCGAGCAGTATCACCGATGAGCTGAACGAGATTCTCTCCATGCTGAAGGCCGCCTGCCCCGATGGTTCGACCATCACCTTCGACTTCGATGGCCGCCTCCACGTGCATATCGATGTGCATCGTCTGGAAGACGTGATGAAGATCGAAGGTGTTCTGCCCACCCTTGGAGCCGGGATATTCCATGATGTCACGCGCGGAGACACGCCACATCACCCGATGTCGCATCGGCTGAGTGCGATTGTGGACCGTTGAAGACGGGAAAAGGAATGGTGCTGCTGGGGAGGATTGAACTCCCGACCTCACCCTTACCAAGGGTGCGCTCTACCACTGAGCTACAGCAGCGGGGCCTAGACGGCTCTCGCCCCTCCGCCTCGAAAGGCAAGCCGGGACGGCGCGCGCTATTGTCCGCGCGCCCGGGAATGTCAAGCTGAGGCTTGAGTTCGCCGGCATCAGGCGGCAGGAGGCGGACGATGGACAAGGAGGCTAAAAACCCGACGCGCGAGGAGCGGCTCGCCGCCAAGCTGCGCGAGAACCTGCATCGCCGCAAGGCGCAGGCGCGCGCCCAGGACGGGGCGCAAAACCCCGCCCTTCCCAAAACCGCCCCGAAAAGCTAGGGCCCCACGCTTCCCGTAGTGCCTTTCCATATGCAGGAGCGACCCGACCAGTGCCTCGCCTGATCCTTGTCCGCCACGGCCAGAGCCAGTGGAATCTGGAAAACCGTTTCACCGGCTGGTGGGACGTCGGCCTGACGCCGAAAGGCGAAGAGGAAGCGCGCGCCGCCGGGCGGCTGCTCGCCGAAAAGGGCATGCTGCCCTCGATGGCGTTCACATCGTTCCAGACCCGCGCGATCAAGACGCTGCACCTGGCGCTGGAAGAAGCCGACCTGCTGTGGATCCCGGAAACCAAGGACTGGCGGCTGAACGAGCGGCACTACGGCGGCCTGACCGGGCTCGACAAGGCCGAGACGGCGGCCAAGCACGGCGACGAGCAGGTGAAGATCTGGCGCCGCAGCTTCGACACGCCGCCGCCGCCGCTGGCGGCCGGATCGGAATTCGATCTGGCGAAGGACCCGCGCTACGCGGGCGTCGAGGTGCCGGCCACCGAAAGCCTGAAAGACACCATCGCCCGCGTCCTGCCCTATTACGAAAGCTCCATCGCCCCGCACCTGAAAGCCGGCGCCACCGTGCTCGTCTCGGCGCATGGCAATTCGCTGCGCGCGCTGGTCAAGCATCTGTCCGGCATTTCCGACGAGGAGATCACCGGCCTCGAAATTCCCACCGGCCAGCCGATCGTCTATGAGCTGGACGAGGACCTCAATGCGCAGGAGCGCTATTACCTCTCGGAGAAATGAAGTGAGCGCACCGGTCGCAATCGTCATGGGCAGCCAGTCCGACTGGGCGACGATGAAATGCGCCGCCGACGCGCTCGACCAGCTGGGCGTCGCCTATGACGCGCGGATCGTTTCCGCCCACCGCACGCCCGACCGGCTCACCGCCTTCGCCACGGGCGCGGAAGCCGAGGGCTTCAAGGTCATCATCGCCGGGGCCGGCGGCGCGGCACATCTGCCCGGCATGGTTGCGGCGATGACGCACCTGCCCGTGCTCGGCGTGCCGGTGCAGTCGAAAGCGCTGTCGGGGCAGGACAGCCTCCTCTCGATCGTGCAGATGCCGGGAGGCGTGCCGGTCGGCACGCTGGCGATCGGCGAGGCCGGCGCGAAGAATGCGGGGCTGCTCGCCGCCGCCATCCTCAGCCTCGGCGATCCGGAACTGGCCGAACGGCTCAAGGCGTTCCGCGCCAGCCAGACCGCGAGCGTCGCCGAGCGGCCTTCCTGAGGCGATGATCGCTCCGGGAGAGACAATCGGCATATTGGGAGGCGGCCAGCTTGGCCGCATGACCGCCATGGCGGCCGCCCGGCTCGGCTATCGCTGCCACGTCTTCGCGCCCGAGGCCGACAGCATCGCGGCGGAAGTGAGCGCGCAGTTCACCTGCGCCGAATGGAGCGACACCGACGCGATGGTGCGTTTCGCCGAGAGCTGCGCGGTCGTCACCTACGAGTTCGAGAACGTGCCGGTGGTCCCGCTCGCGGCGATTTCCGGCCCGGCGCTGCACCCCCATCCCCGCGCGCTGGAAACCGCGCAGGACCGGCTGGCGGAAAAGCGCTTCGTCCTCGGGCTCGGCGGCAGGCCGGCGCCTTTCGCCACGGTCGATACGCCGGCCGACCTTGCCGACGCGATTGCCGGGATCGGCGCGCCCGGCATCCTCAAGACGCGGCGCGACGGCTATGACGGCAAGGGCCAGTGGCGCATCGCCGAGGCGGCCGAAACGGAAGCACTGGAGCTGCCCGACGCGCCGCTGATCTACGAAGGTTTCGTGCGCTTCGACGCCGAGTTCTCGGTGATCCTGTGCCGCGCGGCGGATGGCGACATCCGCTTCTGGGACACCGCGGAGAACGTGCATGAAAGCGGCATCCTCGCCCGCTCGACAGTGCCCGCGTCCGCAACCGTGCAGGCGCAGGTGCCCGAGGCGCGGGCGCTTGCAGCGAAGGTGGCCGAAGCGCTCGACTATGTCGGGGTGCTCACGCTGGAATTCTTCGCGACCGCCGAGGGGCCGGTGTTCAACGAGATGGCCCCGCGTGTGCACAATTCCGGCCACTGGACGATCGAAGGCGCGGTGACCTGCCAGTTCGAGAACCACGTCCGGGCGATCTGTGGCCTTCCGCTGGGCGACACGTCGCTGGTGGCGGACGGCGCGCAGATGCGCAACCTGATCGGCGCACAGGCCGACCGATGGGCCGAGATCCTGTCCGATCCGGCCAGCCACCTCCACCTCTACGGCAAGTCGGAGGTCCGCCCCGGCCGCAAGATGGGCCATGTCACCCGGCTGGTGACGGGCTAGGCCGCGCCATGGCGCAAAGCCTCTTCCTGATCTACGCGCGCGCCGCCAACGGCACGATCGGGCGCGACAACGCGATGCCCTGGCACATCCCGGCCGACCTCAAGCGCTTCAAGGCGCTGACCATGGGAAAGCCGATGATCATGGGCCGCAAGACCTTCGACGCCCTGCCGGGGCTGCTGCCCGGCCGCCGCCATATCGTGCTGACGCGCGATCCCGACTGGCAGGCGGAGGGAGCCGAAGTCGTCCGCACCGTCGGCGATGCGCTGGCGCGGGCGGGTGACGGTGACGTCGCGGTCATCGGCGGCGCGGAGATCTACGGCCTGTTCCTGCCGCTGGCCGGGCGCGTCGAACTGACCGAGGTGCACGAGGCTTACGAAGGCGACACCCATATGCACGCGCTTGGCGGCGAATGGCGCGAGACGGCCCGCGAAGAGCATCCCGCGGCGGACGGGCGGCCCGCATTCGCTTTCGTGACGCTTGAGCGCGCCCTATAGGCCGGCTCAAGATGATTCGCCTCGATCACCGCGACCCGATTCCCGAAAAGCTGCACGGCGCGGTGCTGGCGCTGGGCAATTTCGACGGATTCCACCAGGGCCACCAGGCGGTGGTGGGTGAGGCCGTCGGCTGGGCGCGCGGCGCCGGCAGGCCGGCGATCGTCGCGACATTCGATCCGCATCCGGTGCGGCACTTCTTCCCGGAGACCGAACCGTTCCGCCTGACCACGCTCGACCAGCGCCAGGAGCTGTTCGAAGCGGCGGGCGCGGATGCGATGCTGGTGTTCCATTTCGACGGCTCCATCGCCGGCATGCCCGCCGAACGCTGGGTCGAGGAAATGATCCACGGCCACCTGCACACGTCCGGCGTGGTCACCGGAGAGGATTTCACCTTCGGCAAGGGCCGCAGCGGCAATCACCAGTCGCTGCTGCAGCTCGGCGCCCGGTTCGGGATCGAGGCGCGCGCGGTGCCGGCGGTGCACGATGCGCAGGGACCGATTTCCTCCAGCCGTATCCGCGACGCGCTCAAGGACGGCGACCCGGAGACCGCGACGCGGCTTCTCACCCGGCCGTTCGCGATCCGCGGCATCGTCGAGCATGGCGACAAGCGCGGGCGCGAGATCGGCTTTCCCACCGCCAACCTGTCGCTCGGCACCTATCTGCGCCCGCGCTACGGCATCTATGCCGTGACCGGGAAGCTGCCGGACGGCCGGACCGTGCACGGCGCTGCCAATATCGGCATCCGCCCGACTTTCGAGCCTCCCAGGGAACTGCTCGAGCCCTATTTCTTCGACTTCGCCGGGGATCTCTACGATCGGGAGATCGAAGTGGCTTTCCACCACTTCCTGAGGCCGGAGGAGAAGTTCGACAGCCTGGAGGACCTCGTGGCGCAGATGGAGCGGGATTGCGATCGCGCGCGCGAGTTGCTCCAGGCCCTGCCGATCCGTTAACGGGACCGTCGCTCCCGCGCGGGCAGGGACCCGTCCAGGGTGTCGCCGGGCGGGAGAGACGCCGTCCAATATCCGGACCTTGTCGGGGTCCGTGCCCTTGCAGGAACGTCGGATGCGACCGGACAGACAATCCCGCCCTTTTCCCCGCCTTCACTTTGCTCTAACGGCGCTGGCACGATGACCGAAAAGCGCGACTACAGAGACACCGTCTTCCTGCCGAAGACGGATTTCCCGATGAAGGCCGGGCTCCCGCAGAAGGAGCCGGGCATTCTCGCGCGCTGGCAGGAGCAGGACCTCTACGGCAAGGTCCGCGCGGAGCGTCAGGGACGCGAGAAATTCATCCTCCACGACGGCCCGCCCTATGCGAACGGCGACATGCATATCGGCCATGCGCTCAACCACATCCTCAAGGACATGGTGGTGCGCACCCAGACGCTGCTGGGGCGCGATGCGCCCTATGTGCCCGGCTGGGACTGCCACGGCCTGCCGATCGAGTGGAAGGTCGAGGAACAGTACCGCAAGAAGAAGCTGGACAAGGACCAGGTCGACCCGGTCGAGTTCCGCGCCGAATGCCGCGCCTATGCCCAGCACTGGGTGGACCGCCAGCGCGACCAGCTCAAGCGCCTCGGCATCGGCGGCGACTGGGACAACCCGTACCTGACAATGGATTTCGAGGCCGAGGCGACGATCGTCTCCGAACTGCTGAAATTCGCCGAGACCGGCCAGCTCTACCGCGGCGCCAAGCCGGTGATGTGGAGCCCCGTGGAAAAGACCGCGCTGGCCGAGGCCGAGGTCGAGTACGAGGACATCACGTCGACCCAGATCGACGTCGCGTTCGAGATCACCGACTGCCCGGAAGTTCCGGAGCTGGTCGGCGCGCGCGCGGTGGTGTGGACCACCACGCCCTGGACGATCCCGACCAACCAGGCGATCGCCTACGGCAATCCGGTCGATTACCTGCTGATCGGGGTCGGCGAAGCGCAATACGTCATTGCCGAGCCGCTGGTGGACGCTTTCCTGAAGCGCATCGGCGAGGAGCGCTACGACTTCCTGATGCTGATCAAGGGGCCGCTGCTGGAAGGCGCCAGCGCCCGCCACCCGATGCATCATCTCGGCGGCTTCTATGCGACGCCGCGCCCCTTCCTCGCCGGCGACTTCGTCACCACCGAATCGGGCACCGGCCTCGTCCACCTCTCGCCCGACCACGGCGAGGACGACTTCTTCCTGTGCAAGCAGCACGGCATCGACCCGGTCTTCGCGGTCGGCCCGGACGGGGTCTACCGCGACGACTGGCTGTGGCTGGGCGCGGCCGACCAGCGCCGCCGCGCGGTGATCAATCCCAATTTCAACGCGCCGCCCGGCGAAGACGGAACCGGCGGGCCGATCTGCGAGGACCTCAAGTCGGCTGGAGCTTTGCTCAGCGCGTCCACAGACTATCAACATTCCTATCCACACAGCTGGCGCTCGAAGAAGAAGATCATCTTCCGCTGCACGCAGCAGTGGTTCGTGCCGATGGACAAGGAAAACCCGGCGCTTGCCCGCAAGGACGGGCCGCATGCCATGCTCGACGAAATCATGCCGCCGACGCTGCGCACCGTCGCCAAGGACGCCATCGCGGATACCCGCTTCGTGCCCGAGAAGGGCCGCAACCGCATCGGTTCGATGGTCGAGGGCCGGCCCGACTGGGTGCTTTCGCGCCAGCGCGCCTGGGGCGTGCCGATCACCCTGTTCGTCGACAAGGCGAGCGGCGAGTATCTCAACGACGCGGACGTCAACGCGCGGATCGTGGAAGCGGTGCGCGCCGGCGGCGTCGATGCCTGGTCGGACGAGCGGGCGCAGGAACTGCTCGGCAACGACCGCAAGGCCGAGGATTACGAGCGGGTGACCGACATTCTCGACGTCTGGTTCGATTCCGGCTCGACTCACGCCTTCGTGCTCGAAAGCGGCAAATGGCCCGACCTGCTGCGGCCGGACGACTACACCGGCCCGCCGGCCGACCTCTATCTCGAAGGTTCCGACCAGCATCGCGGCTGGTTCCAGTCCTCGCTGCTGGAAAGCTGCGCGACCCGCGGCCATGCGCCCTACAAGGCGGTGCTGACCCACGGCTTCACCATGGACGCCAAGGGCATGAAGATGTCCAAGTCGCTCGGCAACACGGTCGATCCGCTCAAGGTCATGGAGCAGTACGGCGCCGACATCATCCGGCTGTGGGCGCTTTCGGTCGACTACACCGAGGACCACCGCATCGGCGACGAGATCCTCAAGGGCGTCGCCGACCAGTACCGCAAGATCCGCAACACCTTCCGCTACCTGCTGGGCGCACTTTCCGATTTCGACGAAAGCGAGCGCGTCAACGTGGCCGAAATGCCCGAGCTGGAGCGCTACGTCCTCGCCCTGCTCGGCAAGCTCGACGCGGCGCTGCGCCAGGCGGTCGACGATTTCGATTTCAACACATATACCCGCGAAATCAGCGACTTCTGCAACGAAGACCTGTCGGCCTTCTTCTTCGACATCCGCAAGGACTGCCTCTATTGCGACGCGCCGTCTGACCCGAAGCGGCGCGCCTACCGCACCGTGCTCGACACGCTGTTCCAGGCGCTGGTCCGCTACATCGCGCCGGTGCTCGTCTTCACCTCGGAGGAAGTCTGGCAGACCCGCTATCCCGGCAGCGACAGCGTCCACCTGCTGGAATGGCCCGAAGTGCCGGAAGCAAGCGTCGACATGGAGCGCTGGCAGGCGCTGATCGGACTGCGCGAAAAGGTGCTGGAAACGATCGAGCCGCTGCGCCGCGAGAAAGTGCTGGGCTCGGGGCTCGAAGCCGAAGTCGCGGTGCCCGCCGATGCGCCCGACGCCGACCTCGAGGAACTGTTCATCACCGCGACAGTGACCCGCGCCCAAGGTGATGACGTGTCCGTTACCCGCACGTCCCACCACAAATGCGGCCGCTGCTGGCGGCACCTGCCCGACGTGGCGGAGGACGGCGCGCTGTGCGGTCGCTGCGAAACCGTGGTCGGCTCCATGGAAGCCCCGGCGTGAGCCTTTTCGTCCGCCATCCCCGCATCACCGGGCTGGCGGCGGCCCTGCTCGTCTTCGTGCTGGACCAGTGGGTCAAGGCGCAGATGGTTTGGAGCCTGAAGCTGCGCGAAGTCGGCATGATCGAAGTGCTGCCGTTCTTCAATTTCACCTGGACCGAGAACTACGGCGTCTCGCTCGGGCTGCTGACCGCCGATTCGACCGAGATGCGCTGGCTGCTCGTGGCGCTGACCGGAGCGATTGCCCTGGCGGTGTTCGTGTGGATGCTGCGCGAGAAGAATTTCGCCGATGTCTACGGCCTGGCGCTGGTGCTGGGCGGCGCGCTCGGCAACATCCGGGACCGGGTCACCCTGGGCTATGTCATCGACTATGCGGACCTGCATTTCGGTTCGTTCCGGCCCTTCCTGATCTTCAACATCGCCGATGCCGCCATCACCATCGGCGTCCTGATAATCCTTGCCCGAACCCTGTTTTCGCGCGAAAAGCCCGAAGCAGAGGCGGAAACCGCCCCGGAGAGCTGAACCATGCGCAAATCGACCGTCCTTATCCTCGCAACCGCCGGCACGGCGCTGCTTTCGGCATGCGGCGGCAGCGGGCTGTTCAACCGGGACCGGCCGGACGAGTTCGCGGTGCAGCGCCAGACGCCGCTGGTGGTGCCGCCCGATTTCGCGCTGACGCCGCCCAAGCCCGGCGAGCCCCGCCCGGCGGAGCGCACCCTGCAGCGCGAGACGCTGGACGCCCTGTTCGGCGGCCCGGCAACGCGCAGCGAGGTTGAGAAGGACACGATCAGCCAGGCAGGCGACGCCGCCCCGGGCATCCGCTCCAGCGTGGGCGACCTCCAGACCAACACCGTCGCCAAGGGCTCGGTCACCCGCGACATCCTGGCCGCGCCGGAAGGCGACGGCCGCGAGGCGCGCACCGTCATCGGCGGCTAGGCCGCGATCATCATCACCGGTTGAAGCAAGCTTCGCCATTCCCGCAAAAGCGGGGATGACGACAGGGCAATCGCATTCCTGCCCTAACCGTCGTCGTCGGCAGGATCCGCAGACTCCGCATCCTCCTCAGCCTCGCCGTCGGGGCTGACCAGCAGCTTGTCGATCTTGAGCCCGTCCATGTCGGCGATTTCGAAGCGCCAGCCCTGGTCGTGGAAATGCTCGCCCTCTTCGGGCAGGTGTTTCAGCACCGACAGCACATAGCCGGCAGCGGTCGCGAATTCGCGGGCGTCCGGCAGTTCCAGTTCCAGCCGGTCGGCCAGCAGGTCCGCAGGCATCGCCCCGGCAATCAGCAGCGAGCCGTCCTCGCGTTCGACCAGCAGCGGCTCGTCGCCTTCGTCCTGGCTGCTGACGAAACTGCCGACGATCGCGGTCAGCAGGTCGTTGGGCGTCACCACGCCTTCGAAATGGCCGTATTCGTCATGCACCAGCGCCATGGCGACGTCGGATTGCTGCAGCAGCCGCAGCGCGTCGATCGCGTCGAGCTGGTCGGGGATCACCTCGGCCTTCTTCATCAGCCGCCCGATATGCACCCGGTGCCCGGCGAGCAGCAGCGCCAACGCCTCGCGCACCTTGACGACGCCGACGATATTGTCCGGGCTGCCGTCGGCCACCGGCAGCAGCGAGTGGTGCGACTGGCGGATCGCATCGCGCAGCTCCTCCTCGCTGGCCTGCCGTTCGACCCAGTCGAGTTCGGTGCGCGGCGTCATCAGCTCTCGCACCGGCCGGTCGCCCAGCCGCATGATCCCGGCCATGATCGCGCGTTCCTCTTCCTCGAGCACGCCCGAACGGGTGGCCTCGGCGAAGATCATCTGCAATTCTTCCGCGGTCACTTCCGGATCGCCCGAATGGCGCACCCCGGTCAGCCGCAGCAGCAGCGTCGAGGAGCGATCGAGCACCCAGACGATCGGCGCCATGGCGCGCGCCAGCAGGGACATCGGCCGGGCCATGACCAGCGCGATCGGCTCGGCCGCGCGCAGGGCGAGCTGCTTGGGCACGAGCTCGCCCACCACCAGGCTGAAATAGGTGATGGCGATGATCACCAGCGCGAAACCGGCATTGTAGGCATAGGGCTCGGGAACGCCGAGCGTGGCCAGCCTGAGGCTGACGGGTTCGCCCAGGCTCGCGCCCGAATAGGCGCCGGCGATGATCCCGACCAGAGTGATGCCGATCTGCACGGTGGACAGGAACTTGCCGGGGTCCGCGGCCAGCGCCAGCGCCACCTTCGCCCCGCCGCTGCCCTTGTCGGCCGCCACTCTCAGCCGCGATGTGCGCGCGGAAACGATCGCCAGCTCCGACATGGAAAACAGGCCATTGAGCAGGATCAGCCCCGCAATTATGAGGACATCGGACCAGGGAAACGGCGTCACAACGGATCGTCGCTAACAGATTTCCGGCAAAACGCGAATAGTGGGGATGACGGAACCGATTCGTCGCCCGTTCGTTGACAATCCAGCAATCCAGCGCTCATTCATGTTCACCAATGCACACATGGCATGACAGCGTTCGCAATGGAAAGGGCCCCGCCATGAAAAAATCCCGTCTGTTCGTCTCCAGTCTCGCCGCCTTGTCGCTGGTTACGGTGTCCGGCTGCGTCACCGATCCCAATACCGGCGAGAAGAAGGTTTCGCGCACCGCGATCGGCGCTGGCGGCGGCGCCCTTGCAGGTCTGCTGCTCGGCGGCCTGATCGGCGGCGGCACCGGCCGTATCATCGGCGCCGGCATCGGCGGCATCGCCGGCGGCGCGGTCGGCTACCAGCTCGACAAGCAGATGAAGGAGCTGAAGGAACAGACTGCCGGCTCCGGCGTGGATGTCACCTCGACCGACGATGGCCAGGCGATCCTCGTCAACCTGCCCGACGGCGTGACTTTCGACGTCGACAGCTCCACGCTCAAGCCGCAGTTCCGCTCCACGCTCGACCAGATCTCGCAGAGCCTGCAGCAATATCCCAACAGCCTGATCGACGTTTACGGCCACACCGATTCGACCGGCTCCGACGAATACAACCAGGCCCTGTCGGAACGGCGCGCCCGCACGGTCGCCAATTACCTGATCATGCGCGGCGTCGGCGAAACGCGGATCCGCTCGATGGGCTATGGCGAATCGCTGCCGGTGGCCAGCAACGACACCGAGGAAGGCCGTGCGCGCAACCGCCGGGTCGAGATCAAGATCGTGCCGATCAGCCAGGAGCAGGTCGAGGCCGCGCGCCAGTCGCAGGGCTACTAGGGTCCATCGCGAGAAAAGCGTTCGTCATCCCCGCGAAAGCGGGAATGACGATTTTGCGAGGTTAGCCCTACCCCGCCAGCTCCTTCGCCCGTCCCGCCAGCCGCTCCACGGCGGCGGCGTGGATGGCAGGCGCGGTGACCAGCACGCCGAAAGCCCGCGGATCGCGCTTGTTGTAGTTGAGCGGCTGCCCGAAGGCGTCGGTCACGGCGGCACCCGCCTCGCGCGCGATCAGTCCGGCGGCGGCGATATCCCATTCATATCCCCAGCGCACCGTCGCGACGAGATCGGCCTCGTCGGCGGCGACCAGCGCCATGCGCAAGGCGATGGCATTGGGCTGGTCGACCATCACCAGGTCGACATCCTCGGACGGCAGGTGCCGGGCCGGAACCCGCGCTCCGGCCAGCTGCCTGCGGGTGCTGGCCTTCAGCCGCCGGCCGTTGCGCCAGCTGCCCTTGCCCGCTTCGCCGTGCCAGAATTCGCCCCCTTCCTCGCGCCGGCGCGCCGGCGCGTCGAGCAGGCCGAACAGCGGCCGCGAGGCGCTTACCAACGCGACCGAGACCGCCCAGCCCGTGCGCCCGCGTATGTAATCGCGGGTGCCGTCGATCGGATCGACCAGCCAGACCAGCCCGCCGGATAGCCGTTCGGGCGCATCGGCGGTCTCTTCGGAAAGCCAGCCGGCGGCGGGCAGCAGCGCGGTGAGCTCCGCCTTGAGGAAGGCATCCACCGCGAGATCGACCGACGAGACCGGATTGCCCGGTGTCTTCTCCCAGACCTCCGGCGCATGGCCGTCGCCGGGCCAGCTCGCCATCGCCATGCGGCCGGCTTCCCGGACAATGGCCTGGAGGCGGTCGCGGTCGATCATGCAGATGTCATCCTTTTTGCCGGGAGATGACATTTGGCCCGGTCGCGGGACTTTTCAAGCCGCTACGGATATGCTTATGCGGCGGCGCACAATCGGGCGTCTCCCCACTCCCCCAGGAAACCAGTAGCAGAGGGAAGCGATCTCTCATGAACATCCACGAATACCAGGCCAAGGAACTGCTTGCGAAATTCGGCGTCGGCATCCCCGCCGGCCATGCCGCGCTTACCATCGACGAGGCCGTCGCCGGCGCGAACGAGCTACCCGGGCCGCTTTACGTCGTGAAGGCCCAGATCCACGCCGGCGGTCGCGGCAAGGGCAAGTTCAGGGAACTCGGTCCGGACGCCAAGGGCGGCGTGCGCCTCGCCAAATCGGTCGAGGAAGTGGAAGCCAGCGCCAGGGAGATGCTCGGCAACACGCTGGTCACCGTCCAGACCGGCGAAGCGGGCAAGCAGGTCAACCGCCTCTACATCACCGACGGCGTGGACATCGCCAAGGAATACTACCTGTCGATGCTGGTCGATCGCGGCACCGGCCGAGTCGCGATCATCGCCTCGACCGAAGGCGGCATGGATATCGAGCAGGTCGCCCATGACACGCCGGAGAAGATCACCACGATCACCATCGATCCGGCGCAGGGCTTCCAGCCGCATCACGCCCGCTCGGTCGCTTTCGGCCTCAAGCTGTCCGGCGATCTCAACAAGCAGGCGCAGAAGCTGGCGCGCCAGCTCTACAACGCCTTCATCGCGCTCGACTGCTCGATGCTGGAAATCAACCCGCTGGTCGAGACGGTCGACGGCAACCTGCTGGTGCTCGACACCAAGATGAGCTTCGATTCGAACGCGCTGTTCCGCCATCCCGACGTCGAGGCGCTGCGCGACGAGACCGAAGAGGATCCGGCCGAAGTCGAAGCCAGCAAGCACGACCTCGCCTATATCAAGCTCGACGGCAACATCGGCTGCATGGTGAACGGCGCGGGCCTCGCCATGGCGACGATGGACATCATCAAGCTGAACGGCGCCTTCCCGGCCAACTTCCTCGACGTCGGCGGCGGCGCCACCAAGGAAAAGGTGACCGAGGCTTTCAAGATCATCCTGTCCGACCCAGCGGTCGAAGGGATCCTCGTCAACATCTTCGGCGGCATCATGAAATGCGACGTGATCGCCGAAGGCATCGTCGCGGCGGCCAAGGACGTGAACCTCTCGGTGCCGCTGGTCGTGCGCCTGGAAGGCACCAATGTCGAACAGGGCAAGGCGATCCTCGACGGCTCCGGCCTCGCGATCGTCGCGGCCAGCGACCTCGGCGACGCCGCCAGGAAAATCGTCGCCGAAGTGAAGCAGGCGGCCTGATTCGGCGATCGGCCGGGCGATTCGGCTCCAACGTCGGGGCGAAATGCCCGGCGCGGGGCTTGACCTTCGCGTCGCGGAAGGCAATGGCGTTTCGCGATTCACTTAATCGTCCGGCTAAATTCCAACCATCCCGTCAGAGGAAGGACCTTTTGCAATGAAGATCCTCGTGCCCGTCAAGCGGGTCATCGACTACAACGTCAAGCCGCGGGTGAAGTCAGACGGCTCCGGCGTCGACCTCGCCAACGTCAAGATGAGCATGAACCCGTTCGACGAAATCGCCGTCGAGGAAGCGATCCGCCTCAAGGAGGCGGGCACCGCTGAGGAAATCATCGCCGTCTCGATCGGCCCCGCCAAGGCGCAGGAAACGCTGCGCACCGCACTCGCCATGGGCGCCGACCGCGCGATCCTGGTGCAGACCGACGACGAGGTCGAGCCGCTGGCCGTCGCCAAGATCCTCAAGGCGGTCACCGACGAGGAGCAGCCCGGCCTGGTCATCCTCGGCAAGCAGGCGATCGACGACGATTCCAACCAGACCGGCCAGATGCTGGCCGCGCTGCTCGGCCGTCCGCAGGGCACCTTCGCCAGCGAAGTGAAGGTCGAAGGCGATTCGGTCACCGTCACCCGCGAAGTCGACGGCGGCCTCGAGACCGTGAAGCTCGCCATGCCGGCGGTCATCACCACCGACCTGCGCCTCAACGAGCCGCGCTACGCCTCGCTGCCGAACATCATGAAGGCCAAGTCCAAGCCGCTCGCGAACAAGACGCCGGCCGACTACGGCGTCGACACCGCCCCGCGCCTCAAGACGCTCAACGTCGGCGAACCGCCGGTGCGTCAGGCCGGCATTAAGGTCGAAGACACCGACGCGCTGGTCGCCAAGATCAAGGAGCTGGGGATCGCCTGACGGCTTGATCCCCACGGAGGAACGCACAGATGAACACGCTTGTTTGGGTCGAACACGACAACGCATCGGTAAAGGATGCCACGCTCTCCGCCGTCACCGCCGCCGGCAAGCTCGGCGAAGTGACCGCGCTGGTCGCGGGCGAAGGCTGTGACGGGGCCGCGCAGGCCGCCGCGCAAATCGCCGGCGTTTCCAAGGTGCTGAAGGCGGACGACGCCGCCTACGGCCACGGCCTTGCCGAGAACGTCGCACCGCTGATCGCCGGGCTGATGGCCGGTTACGACGCCTTCCTGGCGCCCGCCACCACCACCGGCAAGAACGTCGCCCCGCGCGTCGCGGCGCTGCTCGACGTCATGCAGATTTCCGACATCCTCTCGGTCGAGGGCGAAAAGACCTTCACCCGGCCGATCTACGCCGGCAACGCCATCGCCACCGTCGAATCGAGCGATCCCAAGCTGGTCATCACCGTGCGCGGCACCGCTTTCGAGAAGGCAGCCACCAGCGGCGGTTCGGCTTCGGTCGAGGACGCTGCGGGCCCGGGCGATGCCGGCCTGTCCAGCTTCGTCGGCGCCGAACTCGCCAAGTCGGAGCGCCCCGAGCTCACCAGCGCCAAGGTCATCGTTTCCGGTGGCCGCGCGCTCAAGGATTCGGATACCTTCAAGGAATACATCTTCCCGCTGGCCGACAAGCTCGGCGCCGCCGTCGGCGCCAGCCGCGCCGCGGTCGATGCCGGCTACGTGCCCAACGATTACCAGGTCGGCCAGACCGGCAAGATCGTCGCGCCGGAAGTCTACATCGCCATCGGCATTTCCGGTGCGATCCAGCACCTTGCCGGCATGAAGGATTCCAAGACCATCATCGCCATCAACAAGGACGAGGACGCGCCGATCTTCCAGGTCGCCGACGTCGGCCTCGTGGCAGACCTGTTCAAGGTCGTCCCGGAGCTCACCGAAAAGCTCTGAGCGGCGCGAGCACAGCCGTTTTCAAGAACCCCGGCCCGCAACGGCCGGGGTTTTTTCATGGCGATCCGCCGGACGGTCAGCGCCCCTCGAACCTGGCTTCCCGCTTCTCGAGCATCGCCCGCCCCCCTTCCACCGCATCGCGGGTGGCGAAGGTCAGCGGCTGGAGCCGCTCTTCCTGATCGAGCTGTTCCTCGTAGGAGCGCGACCAGCCTTCCCAGAACAGCCGCCGGGTTATTCCCAGCGCGACAGTCGGCCCCTGGGCAAGTTCGCGCGCGAGCCGCATGGTTTCCTCCATGAAGGTCTCGTCGTCGAAGACGCGGTTGACCAGCCCCCATTCCAGCGCGGTTTCGGCCGGAAGGCGGTTTCCCATCACCATCATTTCCTTCGCCCGCGCCCAGCCGATGATCCTCGGCAACAGCCAGCTCAGGCCCCCGTCGGGGGACACGCCGATGCGCCGGAAGGCCGAGAGGAAGAATGCGGACCGCGCCGCCACGATCATGTCGCCGGCAAGGGCATAGGAAAACCCGATCCCGGCGGCAGGCCCATTCACCGCAGTGATGATGGGGATCGGCAGGTCCCTGAGCTTCTTGAGCACGTAGTGATGATGCGTTCCCAGCGTGATTCCGTGGCTGGTCTTCCGCCCGCCGTCGCCTTCCTGCCGGGCGCTGTCCATCCAGGCGACGCTGCCGCCCGAACTGAAGCCCCTGCCGGCGCCGGTGATCACCAGGCAGCGAAATCCGTTCTCCGGATCGCCGACATATTGCACGGCGTCGCGGATATCGTTGACCATCCGCTCGCCCATCGCGTTGAGCGTGGCGGGGTCGTTGAAAGTCAGGCGGACCACGGCCCCTTCGATATCGATCGCCACCTTTTCGGTTTCCGGTTTTTCCTTCGGCATGCCTGCCCTCTCCCCCCTTGCCCGCCAAACCCGCGAACGCCGCGCGCTCGGTTTGTGACTGCACACGAGCGCATTTGACTCACAACCTCCGACATGGAACATATGTTCCATCTCGCCGCTGGCAGTCAACGTCCCGCAGGCGGCATTATCCGGGAGAGTGCGATGCCAGACCAGCCGATACTCAGCGAGGAAGCGGCCAAGCCCGATCATGTGCCCGAAACGGCCGTCTACGATTTCGACATGTTCCGAGATCCGGACCTGCTGGCGGACCCGCATGCGCGCATTCTCGACCTTGCGCAGAAGGCCCCGAAGATCTTCTGGACCCCGCGCAATGGCGGACACTGGATCTTCCAGGGCCAGAACGCCGTATTCGACGCCGCACGCGATCCCGATTCCTTCTCGAGCGAGGGCATCCCGCACGAGCAGATGATGGCGATGCTGAAGATGATGCCGGAAGGGTCTCCGCATATCCCGATCCCCTATCCGATCCTGCTGGACCCGCCGCTGCACGAAAAATACCGCAAGCCCCTGCAGGGCGTGTTCTCTCCCAGGACGGTGATGGCGCTGAAGGACGGCATCCGCGCCCTGGCGGTGGAGCTGATCGACAAGGTAGCCGGCGAGGGACGGTGCGAATTCATGTCGGCGGTGGCCGAGCCGCTTCCCGTGCAGATCTTCCTCAGGATGCTGGGCCTGCCGCTCGAAATGATGCCGCAGTACCGGGCGCTGGTGAAGGAGAACCTCTCCCAGCAGGCCGATTCGAACCCGGCCGAATCCATGCAGCGCCTGATCAAGGTCGCCGCGGTCATGCGCGAAGAGGTGCTGGCGCGGCGAGACGATCCGAAGGACGATATCCTCAGCCTGCTCTGGCAGGTTGAGATCGACGGGCAGCCGACGACCCTCGACGATCTGGAGAACTACGGCGTGCTGCTGTTCATCGCCGGCCTCGACACGGTGATGAACAGCATGGGCTATGCTGCCCGCCATCTCGCGCAGGACGCAAAGCTGCAGGACAGGCTCCGTGCGGAACCGGGCCTCATCCCCGAAGCCGTGGAAGAGATGTTGAGGCTCTATACTTTCGTCATTCCCCCGCGCCGGGTGAAGAAAGACCTGGAATTCAAGGGATTGCAGATGAAGCAAAACGAGCGGGTAATGCTCTACCTGCCGGCCGCCGACCTCGATCCCGATGCCTTCCCCGACCCCGGCAGCTACGACCTGCAGCGTGAGAACAAGGTGCATATCGCCTTCAATGCCGGTCCACATCGCTGCCTCGGCTCGCATCTGGCACGGCTGGAGCTGCAGATCTTCTACGAGGAGCTGCTTGCCCGGCTGCCGCGATTCCGTCTCGATCCCGAGCAGGAAACAGCTTTCCTGTGCAGTCATATCCTTGGTATCGACAAGCTCCACCTCGTCTGGGACATGTGAATGCAATGGATGGAAAGGTCCGATCGAACCCGTTTCTGGCGGTAATTGGCGAAATTCTGGGTCTTCAGAGCTGTTTTGAAGACCTTTTCGCCGAGCTTTCGGACGCTACCAGCCTTTCGACTTTGCAGAAGCTGGTGATCTTCGCCGTGTTCGACGCCCCGGCGCCGCCGACCGTGCCGCAGGTGGGGCGCAACCTGGGCCGCCCGCGCCAGGTGATTCAGCGCGTGGTCAACGAACTGGTTCGGGAAGGGTTTCTCGCCAAGGCACCCAATCCGCATCACAAGCGCGCCAAGCTGCTGGTGCCGACCGAGCAGGCCGTCGAACTGAAGCAACGCGCGGAAAGACGAGCGGTCGAGATCGCGGACGCATTCCTTGGCACGGTCAGCGCGAAGCGCTGCAGGAGCCTCGCCGAAGAACTGAGAGCGCTGAGGAAAGCGATCGATGCTTACACGCAGGAGCAGGCGCCAGACCGCCTGTCGAAAAGCGCGACAGGCCAGCCCGCAAAAAGCACGCTGGCCCTGCTGGAAAGGCTCAACTAGCCGCGGCGGCGCCTGATGCCGCGAATACGGCCGGCGTGTCTCTACTGCGTCACGAGTTCGAAGTTGCGGGCCATGTAGTCGCGGCACTCATCGAGGATCGACCGGCCGAGGTCCGACAGCACCGCATCCTTGTCCAGCGCTTCGACCGATTGCCAGAAAGCGATGACGCTCGCTTCGAGCTTTTCGGCGACGAGCGCCTCATCGGCCGGGGAAAAGGCCCCCGTTTCATCGTGCCAGGCCAGCAGGCGCGCAAGGGCGCGCGCCTCTCGGGCGACCACGAAAGCGGTGTGATAGATGCCGTCCATCGGGCGCGGGTCGTCACGGACCGGAGACGCGAAGGCGGCATCGTTCGGGTTCAGCACAAGCGGCTCGTCGCGGGCGATCGCGAAGAGCAGCAGGTGCCCTTCTTCATGCGCCAGCGTGTTGTAGATCTCCGACCAGTCCGGCAGCAGTGCCTCGTTGGCGAGGATCGCACCCCATACCGCGAAGGACGAACCGCCGGAGAACATGAACCGCTCCGTCCCGTCCTGCCTGACCACGATGATCTCGTCGATCACCGCCAGCGTCTCCCCGAACAGCTCGGGATCGGCTTCTTCCATGTAGTCGAGCGCGCGCATCGTTGCCTTGCGCACACGCTCCAGTTCCGCGTCGTCGGCCGGGGCAAGGCCGATGGTGTTCGCTTCCTCGACGGCGAACCAGCGGCCGAGCCGCTGGAGCTGGAGAGGCGAATATTCGCTATCCGAAAGCGTGCGGATCCTGGGGCGCGATACGGGCTTTTCCGCGCCGCGGTCCCGCAGTTCCGCCAGCCGGCGCTGCAGATGCGATTCGGCCTCATCGCGCATTTCGCCGGAAAAATTCTGCCAGCCCGGAACGGTCAGCGCGAGATCAGAATAGGCCGCATAGTCGAGCGGCGTCGCATGCCAAGCAGCCGACGCGGCTTGCTCCGCACCGCCCAGCAGGTCGATCACGCTCGACCACAGCGCGCCGTCCATCGCGCAGCGAAGGTCCCGGCCGCCGGCCTGCGAAGGTTCAAAGTGGTTCACGTCGTTTCATCCCGTGACCGGCGGACGATGCGCCGCCGTCGGGACGGCGCCCTCAGGAGCAACGGCGCCTGACGCTGATGACAGTCTTGCCGCCGACGACCCGGCTGCGCCCCTTGATGGGACCGCCGCCCATATGCTGGCCGTTCTTGACGACAATGTCGGAGTTGCGAACGTCGCCGTAAGGCAGAAGTCTCTTGGCCATGTCGAATCTTCTCCGTAACTGCGACCCGGCGGCCATTATGTGCATGACGGGCGGACAAGGCAACCGCCATGAACCCGGGCCGGCCGGGCGCAACAAGGGTTCCGCTTGGCTTGAAGCCGGATTGGTCATAGCCTGCCCGAAACAACGGCTTCGGGAGAACCAAGGATGGACGAGGCACGCCTGCAGGAAATGTGGGACCACCACGAGATCCGCCAGCTGCTCGCCACCTATTGCCACGGCTGCGACCGTGGCGACGAGGTGGAGATGGCCAGCACTTACGCCTCTGACAGCTGGGACGATCACGGCGCGCGCAAGATGGAAGGCCGGCGCTTCTCGATCGAGACGGTGGAGGAATCGCTGCGCACCACGGAGCTCGTCAGCCACCAGCTCGGCCAGTCGCTGATCACCATCGACGGCGACACTGCCGGGGCGGATACCTATTTTATCGCCACCCTGCTCTATGCCCGCAAGGACGGCGGCAGCGGCCAGACGATCGGCCAGCTTGGCGGGCGCTATGTCGACAGGCTGGTGCGCGAGGACGGCAAGTGGCTGATCAGGGACCGCGTCTGCATCCGCGAATGGTCGCATTCGCATCCCGTCGCCGGGGACTGGCTGGCCGAAGCGGGCTTCGCCGGCATGCACCGCAGCCAGGCGGACGCTTCCTATGCGGCGCTGGGCCTGACCCATTCGGGCAATCCCTGGCTTTGCGAGGTCGAGGCGCAGGCGTGATCCCCGGCGTTGCCGGAGTAGCGACGGCGAACATCGGTGGAAGGCGCATGAAGTGTGTTATCGATCTGATTTTCAAAGATAATTATAGCCTATCAGAACCTCCTCGATGCCCACAAGGGCCAAGATCGAGAAGTTCCGCCCGTCAGAGCAATGTGTCGACGGCGTGGATCACCACCCCGAACAGCCCGCCGACCAGCGTGCCGTTGATGCGGATGAACTGCAGGTCCCGCCCGACCGCGCTCTCCACCCGGTCGGTCACCGTCTGCGCGTCCCAGCGCCTGACCGTTTCCGAGACCAGCCGCACGATCTCGTCACCGTAGCGCGAAACGATTCCCACCAGCGTGCGCCGCGCGAAACGGTTGATCAGCAGCTGCAGCCGCCTGTCTTCGGATAGCGCCCTGCCCAGCGCTTCCAGACTCTCGCCCAGCTCGCCCGAAAGCACCCGATCCGGATCGCGCGCGCCGCGCAGCAGCAGGGCACGAACCCGTTCCCAGACCCCGTCCAGCCAGTGGGCCATTGCCGGATTGGCCAGCACTTCGGCCTTCATCGCCATGACCCGTTCGTGCATCAGCGGATCGTGCAGCAGGTCTCGCGCCAGCGTTTCGAGCCCTTCCTCCACCTTGCCGCGCAGCGGGTGATCCTTGATCACCAGCGTTTCGGCGAGCAGCTTGTAAATTCCGTCGAGCACCGCATTCGCCATCCGCTCGTCGAGCCCGGTCCAGCGCACCAGCGTATGCGCCCGCTGCCGAATGATCTCTCGCATCAGGTCTTCATTGGCCTCGATAGTGAGCGCCGCCCATTTGATCAGCCCTTCCAGCACCGGCATATGGCGGCGGTCGGCGATGGCCGCGGTCAACAGCTCGCCCAACAGCGGCGCTACGTCGAGCCGTTCGAGCTGCCGCCGCATCGCCGATTTGACCAGCCCGCCGAGCTGCTGCTGGTCGAGCGATTGCAGCATGTCGGCGAACAGTTCGGCGGCGCCCTCCCGCAAGCGGGATTGCCCCCGCCTTTCCGGATCGGTGAGATAGGCCCCTGCGGCTCCGGCCAGGTTGAAGCCTCGCAGGCGCCGCGCGACCACCTGGGGCGTGAGGAAATTGTCGCGCAGGAAAGCCGCCATGGTGTTGGCGATCCTGTCCTTGTTGACCGGGATGATCGCGGTATGCGGGATCGGCAGTCCAAGCGGGCGACGGAACAGCGCAGTCACCGCAAACCAGTCCGCCAGTCCGCCGACCATCGCCGCTTCGGTGAAAGCAATCGCGAAGCCCCAACCCGGATGAGGCCCTTCGAAGCGACGCAGCGCAAGGAAGGCGATGGCCATGACCACGAGCAGGCCGGTGGCGATCAGCCGCATGCGAAGCGCCTTGTCGGTGGGCATCAACGAATGGCTACGCCGGACTGGCGGCAATGAGGATAACTCCGGTTACTCGGCCGGGAAGGCGCCATCATCGTCGTCGCGGCGACGGCGGCGCTCGGCGACGGCATGCTCGGGCTCAAACGTCAGCAGTGAGCGCCGCAGCTTCGGCCCGATGCGCTTCTCAAGACCATCGGCCAGACTGAAGGCAGCGGGGACGATCACCAGCGTCAGCAGGGTCGAAACCAGCAGGCCGCCGATCACCACCGTGCCCATCGGCGCGCGCCAGGCACCGTCTCCCGAAAGGGACAGGGCGGTCGGAACCATGCCGGCGGTCATCGCCACCGTCGTCATGACGATCGGCTGGGCGCGCTTGTGCCCGGCTTCGACGATCGCATCGAACTTGCTGGCGCCTTGCGCCATCTCCTCGATCGCGAAGTCTATGAGCAGGATCGAGTTCTTGCCGACGATGCCGAGCAGCATCAGGATGCCGATGAACACCGGCATCGAAAGGGCCTGCCCGGTCAGGAACAGCGCCAGGATACCGCCCAGAGGCGCAAGAAACAGCGATCCCATGTTGACCAGCGGCGAAATGATCCGGTGATACAGTAGCACCAGCACGGCAAAGACGAGAAGGATGCCGGACGGCACTGCCACCGAGAGGTTGTTGAGCATCTCCTGCTGCCACTCATCCTGGCCGAACGGCTTGTTGCTGACCCCCGTCGGCAGATTCTGCATGATCGGCAGCTGGTTGATCGCTTCCGTTGCCTCGCTCTTGACTATCCCCGGCGCAAGATCCGCACCGATGAAAATACGCGTTTCCTGGTTGTAGCGCTGGATAGTCGTCGGCCCCGAACCAAGGCTGATTTCGGCAACGCGCGAAAGCGGCACCGAACCGCCGCTCGAAGTGGGCACGGGAAGATTGGCGATATTGTTGAGATCGTCGCGCGCCGTCTCGGGCAGGCGGACGCGGATCGGCACCTGACGATCGGTGAGCGAGAACTTGGCAGCGTTCTGGTCGATCTCGCCGATTGTCGCGATCCGGATCGCCTCGCTCAGCGCCGCGGTCGTAACCCCGAGCTGAGCGGCAAGGTCCAGTCGCGGCTTGATGACGATTTCCGGCCGGCGCATATCGGCGCTGATCCGCGGCGCGATGATCTGCTTCAGACCTTTCATCTCTTCGACGAGCCGCGCAGCCGTCTCTTCCAGTACTTTCGAATCGGAGCCGGTCAGCATCACCGAGATCGGCCGTCCGGTACCACTGCCCCTGCCGCTGTCGGGATCCTGGAACGCCACGCGCGCATCGGGAATATCCTGCAGGACCGGCGTCAGGGCGTTCTCGAATTGCTTGCTGGTCTTCTCCCGCTCGTCCTTGAGCGAGATCATGAGGAAGCCGCCGCCTTCGAAAACGCGCTGGAAAACGCCCGCAGTTTCAGGCTGTTCGAACATGATCTGGCGCACGCGATCGGACACCGCCTCGGTCTGCTCGATCGTGGTGCCAGGGACCATTTCAATGCGGACGCTGGTGAAATCGTTGTCCTGGGTAGGGAAGAATTCCATCGGCATCGTCGAAGCGACCAGGCCGGTAACCACCAGCGACACCACGCCGACGCCCATCATCCGCACGCGATGGTCGCGGAAGCGCGCCTTCAACCGATGCCAGACGGGGATCCGGCCATTGTCCTGTCGATGTTCCGCGCGATAGGCGTCGGCCTTCGAAGTATCCAGAGACCAGTGCAGAACCTTCAGATAGAGGTCCATCCACTTGCCGCTGGCATGCTCCGCTTCGCCGTGCGCCTTGAGGAAATAGGCCGCCACCATCGGCGAGATCGTTCGCGCCACCGCAAGGCTCATCAGCACCGCGACCACGACGGTCAGGCCGAAGGCGCGGAATATCTCTCCCGAAACGCCCGGCATGAGGCCGACCGGCAGGAAGACCGCAACGATCGAGAAGGTGGTTGCGACCACCGCAAGGCCGATTTCATCGGCAGCGTCGATCGCAGCCTGATAGGCTGTCTTGCCCATGCGCATGTGGCGCACGATATTCTCGATCTCGACGATCGCGTCATCGACCAGCACGCCCGCAACGAGGCTGAGCGCCAGCAGGGACTGCGTATTGAGCGTGAAGCCCAGCAAATCCATGAACCAGAATGTCGGGATAGCCGAAAGGGGTATGGCGATCGCCGCGATCACGGTCGCGCGCCAGTCGCGCAGGAAGAAGAAGACGACGATAACGGCAAGGATCGCGCCTTCCACCATCGCGGCCATCGAGCTTTCGTACTGGGCCTTGGTGTAGTTTACGATGGTGAAGTTCTGCTTGAAGCTTACCCCCGGATACTCCTTTTCCATCTCGGCCAGATCCGCGATCGCGGCATCGTAGACACTGACATCCGAAGCGCCGCGAGAGCGCGAGATCCCGAAGGTCACGACGGGCCTGCCGTCGGTTTTCGCGATCGAGCTGATTTCGCCGAATGCGTCGGTCACCCGGGCGATGTCGGCGAGCTTGACCGAACGGCCCGCTCCCAGCGATATGTCCGTTTGCGACAGTTCGTAGGCATTCTTGGCACCGCCCAGCACGCGAACCGACTGCCTCGTGCCGCCGATCTCGGCCCGGCCCCCGGCTGCATCGACATTGAGCTGCCTCAACACGCGATTGACCTGACCTGCCGTGACGCCGAGCGCCTGCATCCGCGCCGGATCAAGAGTCACGAGAATTTCGCGATCGACACCGCCGAAGCGTTTCACTTCCGCCATGCCGTCGATGGACAGCAGTCGTTTCGCCACCGTGTCGTCGATGAACCAGGAAACCTGCTCCATCGTCATGTCATCGGCAATCACCGAAAAATAGGCCATCGGATCCGACGACGTGCTGGCCTTGAATATCTGCGGTTCGAGAATGCCGTCGGGCAGTTCGCCGCGAACCTGATCTATGGCGTTCTTGACCTCGCTGACGGCACCGTTGATGTCTTCGCCGAGCTCGAATTCCACGAATGTCTGGCTCGAGCCTTCCTTTGCCGTCGAGCTGATCGTCGAAACGCCGCTGATCGACCGGACGGCCGCTTCCACTCGCTGCGTGATCTGGGTCTTGATTTCCGAAGGTGCCGCGCCGGGCTGGCTGACGTTGATGATCACCATCGGAAATTCGATGTCAGGCATCTGCTGGATGTCCATCCGCATGAAGCTGACAACACCCGCGATGACCAACCCGATGAAGAAGACGATCGGGACGACCGGATTGCGGATCGACCAAGCCGAGATATTGCGGAAATTCATCGCCGCACTCCGGCCTCAGGACTCTTTCGCTGGCTTCGCCGGTTTCGGCTTCACCGTCTCGCCATCCGACAGGAAAGCGCCTGCACGCAGGACAACGCGCTCATTGCCGGAAAGCCCTTCCGCAATGACGATGCCGTCAGCCGTGATCCAGCCCGTCTTCACCGCGCGCCGCCGGGCCTTGTTGTCCTTGTCGATGACATAGACGTAGCTGCCCTTGGCATCGGACAGGATGGCCGATTCAGGCAGTCGCGGCGCAACTAAGGTGCCGACGGAAATGTCTGCGCTGGCAAAGCCCCCGGGGCGAAGCCCGGGAGCGTAGGACAGGGCGATGCGCGCTTCGCCCTGCCGGCTCTGGGGGTCGATAACAGGCGAAACCTGCCAGACCTGCCCGGAATAGGACTGGCCCGAGCCCACCGGCGTAACTTCGGCGCGTACTCCGGTCGAAACCTTGGCAAGATCGTCTTCGCCGAGCTTTGCCAGAAGCTCCATCTCGCCGCCCTTGGCGATCCTGAACAGGACTCCGCTGGAAGAGCCCACCACCTGGCCCGGTTCGATATTGCGTTCGAGCACGAGTCCGGCCGCTGGAGCAAGGATGTTCAACCTCCGGGTCCTGGCCTGCATTTCGCCAAGCTGGGCGCGGGCAACGCGAACCCGGGCAGCGGCTGCATCGCGGGTTGCCGTCAGCCTGTCGACATCGGCTTTCGAGATGAACCCGCGGTCGACGAGCTTCAGGGCACGCTCGAGATTGGCCTGCGCAAGCCGCTCATCGGCTTCGGCCACAAGTATTTGCGCGGCCAGACTGGCTTGCTGCTGCGTCTGGACCGACCGGTCGATGACGGCCAGAACCTGACCGGCCTTGACCCATTCGCCGGGTTCCACGAGCACACGCTCGACCTGCCCGCCTTCTCCCACAGACCCGACCGGCAGTTCACGTCTTGCAGCGAGGGTTCCGGTGGCATTCACGACGCCGGAGACGTTCGCCTTGCCGGCAACCGCTACCGATACGGCCGGAGCCTGGCTGGCTGCAGTGGTGCTGAGTTCGCCGGAGCCGCTGAAGCGCAGGAAGAACCAAAGGGCGACGAGCAGGAGGCTGGAAATCGCCACGACGATCCAGATCCTCTTGCGTGAAAGGCGATCTTCTTCGTCGTTTTCGACAAGCGGATTGAACTCGGCAGAATCCCCGCCCTCGCCTGCCGTGTCGATTTTCGCGTCGTAGTTCATTGCGGTCACCGCTGTGGCCCCGGCAAACCCGTATTTCAGCCGGACCGTATAATAGTTAACGACAAGAAGGCAGCGCCCGAAGCAGGGCTGCCCTGTGCCGTCTGGAATTCCGTTTCCGGAATAGACGCGCGGTGATCAACTAGCAATGCGAAGCTTCACGGCCGCGACAAACCGCTACAAATGGAACAAAGGGGGGCCAGAGGCGAATCGTTCACCGTTGCGCCTCTGCCCCTTTATCGGCTCTGAGCCGGTTTCAGCACCCCTTAGCGCACACGGCCGCGCTGAACCAGATTCACGATACCGAGAAGAATCACCGCGCCGACGAAAGCGACGATCAGGCCGGTGAGAGAGAATTCCTTGACGGAACCGGCTATGCCGAACTGGTTTGCAATGAGATTGCCGACGACAGAACCGACGCAACCCACGACGATATTCCAGAAAATGCCCATCGAGGCATCGCGGTTCATCACCATGCTGGCCAGCCAGCCCGCGATACCGCCCACAATCAATGCAATGATCCAGCCCATCATCTTCTCCTGCTTTTCTGGTTTCCGGGGACGACCGTTCCCGGATGAGAAGAAGGCTTACAGCAATGGGCGATAAATGTCCCGGCCTTATGCCGAGAAAGAGAATCGGGAAGTAACGCCGGAAATTAGTATTTCTGCTGGCGCTCGTAGAGATCGCGGTAGTGCTGGATGCGAGTGACGCGCAGACCCTGCATGCCCGAACGGTCAACCGCGCGCTGCCACGATGCGAATTCTTCCAGGGTGAGCTGGTAGCGTTCGCAGACTTCGTCAATCGTCAGCAGCCCGCCATTGACGGCTGCAACGACTTCCGCCTTGCGGCGCACAACCCAGCGTGTGGTGTCGGGCGGAGGAAGCGAATCAAGCGTCAGCGGTTCGCCGAGTGGCCCAATGACCTGCGCGGGACGGATCTTTTGGTTCTCGATCATCTTTACCCTCGATCGCCGGTTCTGCTCTCGCCGGCGACGGAGCTATCCTTGTCCCCGCCTGGCTTGCCATTACCTAAAGCAGTTGGGTTAACGGCAGCTAAGATTTGGCCGTAGCCCGCGAGCAGACGCGCGGAACCGCGATCGAAACTGCTGCCGCTCACGGTCGCGCCGCCGCAAGCCGCAGCTTCGAGCGCACGACGCGCGGCGCGGGCTGCGAAAAGACGGGAGCGCAGGCCGTGCCATTCGAGATGGCCCTGAAATGCCTCTTGGCCCTGGTGGGGAATGTCAAACCCGATATCCATGACGAGCCGTATAAGCCAGCCATGGTCAAGGCTAGGTAAAGGCCGACTTTACCTCGCGTTGACCATGGTTAATCGCCATGCCCCCCGAAACCGGCCCTGCGGCAGCCAAGGCCCGAAGCCGCACAAAGCCCTGTTTTCTCCCGGCCACGGACCCTATATGGCCGGCCAATGACCGCCATCGCGCCTCTCACCGGTCTTAACGCCGCGCAGCTCTTCGAGCTCACTTCGCCGCTTTCCGCGCGACGAATCGTCGTCGCGATGTCCGGCGGAGTCGACAGCTCGGTCGTCGCCGCGCTGGCCGCCGCCAGCGGCGCCGAGGTGATCGGCGTCACCCTGCAGCTCTACGACTATGGGGCGGCGACGGGCCGGAAGGGGGCATGCTGCGCCGGGGACGATATCCGCGATGCACGCGAAGTTGCCGACCGCCTGGGCTTCGCCCACTACGTCTTCGATCACGAAACCCGGTTCCGGGAAGAGGTGGTCGAGCAGTTCGCCGACGAATACCTTGCCGGACGCACACCGATCCCCTGCATACGCTGCAACATGGGGCCAAAGTTCACAGACTTGCTTTCCATGGCACGCGAACTGGGGGCCGATTGCCTTGCGACGGGCCATTATGTGCGCCGACTGGCGGGCACTGCCGGACCGGAGCTGCACCGCGCGACAGACCCGGCCCGCGACCAGAGCTATTTCCTCTACGGCACAACCGAGGCGCAGCTCGACTTCCTCCGATTCCCGCTCGGTGGGCTGCCGAAGAACGAGGTTCGCCGGATCGCCGAAAGCGCCGGGCTCAAGGTGGCGGGCAAGCCCGACAGCCAGGATATCTGCTTTGTGCCTGACGGCGATTACGCAAAGGTCGTGCGCGATCTTCGCCCGGAAGGCGATGCGCCGGGCGAGATCGTCCACGCCGAAAGCGGCGAAGTGCTCGGGACGCATCGGGGAATCATTCACTACACGATCGGCCAGCGGCGCGGACTCGAGATTGGTGGGCAGGGTGAGCCGCTCTATGTCACCCGAATCGACGCGCCTGCCCGCCGCGTGCTGGTCGGCCCGAAGCGGATGCTTGCCGTTCGCGCAGCGCGAATCACGCAGACCAACCGCATCGGCCCGCTGCCCGACGCGCCTCTTTCCGCCAAGGTCCGCTCCCTTGCCAAGCCCGTGCCGGTTGAGCTGGAAGGTCCGCTGGGAGACCGGGCCGACAGCGTGATTCGTTTTGCCGGTCCGGAATATGGTGTCGCGCCGGGACAAGCGGCGGTTCTCTATGCGGGCGACCGCGTAGTCGGCGGCGGCTGGATCGATTCGACCGAGCCCGCCGGCTAGACACTCGCTAGTCTTCCCACTTCTGAAGCACGCAGCCCCGGCCTTCGCTGTAGGTGGCCGTCTGGCTTGCAAGCAGCGGCACCCATGCCGTCACGCTCTTTGCCTCGGCATCCTCGCTCAACATCACGAGCCCCATCCCGGGTTCGAAATCGCGGCGGCAATCGGAAAGCTCGCGCCCTGCAACGTAGCGGCAGGGGCAACCGAGCCGGGCGCCGTAGGACGCACCAAGCAGGGCCGATTCGCTGAGCGGCTTCCAGAACCACGCCAGCGCCACCACGGCCAGCAGCACCGCCCAGAACAGGGCGCGGCGCACCCATCGGCGGGGCGGCTTGTCGAGGACTTTCGGCTTGGCTGTTGCCATCTGCATCCGGCTTGCGCATCAACGGCGCGCCATGCTGACGCGCCGCGTTCTCCTTATCCTCTCCATGATGCTGATGCCAAGCCTGTCAGGCTGCGGCGGCAAGCCGGCCGACGAAGGCCCGCCTCCGCTAAGCGAAGAGGCAATGGCTGCAGTCGGAGATCAGCCCGGCGTGCCTCGCGAGAAGCTCGCGCGCACCATCGACGCGCTGTTCGCCGACGAGCAAGCCGGTGAAACGCGCGCGCTGGTAGTCATGCGCGGCGGAACCATCATCGCGGAACGCTACGGACCGGGGTTTGACCGGAACACGCGCTTTCCCGGCTGGTCCGTTTCAAAGACGGTGACCGGAGTGATGATCGGCTTGCTTGTCTCCGACGGAAGGCTGCGGCTGAACGAAACCGCGCCCGTGCCCACCTGGCAGCGATCCGGCGATCCGCGCGGCGAAATCACGCTCAAGCAGCTGCTGCAGATGCGCTCGGGGCTGAGGCATACAGAATCGCGGGAGCCCGTCCACGCATCGGAAACGGTGCGGATGCTGTTCCTGGACGGACGCGACGACATGGCCGGCTTTGCCGAGGCACAGCCGTTGGAAGCCGAACCGGGCCGCAAGTTCGAATACTCCTCGGCCACGACGATCGTCCTGTCGGACCTCGCCGCACGCGCGCTGACCGGCAGGGACGATCCCGCCGCACGCCGTGAAGCCGTCACCGAGTATCTGCGTACCCGGCTGTTCGAACCGGTCGGCATGGATTCGATGGTTCCCGAGTTCGATGCGGCTGGCACGCTGGTCGGATCGAGCATGATCCACGGCACCGCGCGCGACTGGGCCAAATTCGGCGAGTTCCTGCGGCACGGCGGCTCTGTAAGAGGCGCCCAGGTGATTCCCCGCCGCTGGATCGAGTTCATGACCAGCCCTTCCCCGCGTCATCCCGGCTACGGCGCTCAGCTCTGGCTCAACCGTGCGGGTCCGGACCACGAGAGCGAATTGTTTCCGGGCGAAGCGCCCGAAAGCCTGTTCGGCTGCCTGGGACATCTCGGCCAGTATGTGATCGTCTCGCCCCGGCAGAAGCTCACAGTGGTAAGGCTGGGCCATACCGACGACGGCAAGCGAGCCGTCCTGCACGACCATATGGCCGAAATCGTCAGAATGTTTCCCGCCGGCTAGCCGCCGATCGGGCCCAGGCCTGCTCCCGCCTCTCAGGGCGTGGCTTCGGCCTGACGCAGCACATCCTCGGCGGCGATGCCTTCTTCGTCGACCAGGCCTTCCGGATCGGGATGGATGAGGATTTCGACGTCGGGAAATTCACGAAGCAGCCTTGCTTCGATTTCGTCCATCACCTTGTGCGCATCGCGCACGGACATGGTGGGATCGACCCAGACGTGAAACTGGACGAAATCGCGGTTGCCCGAAGTACGGGTACGCATATCGTGAACGCCCCGCAGGTCGGGATGCCGGGCCATGACCTCAAGGAAGCGCTGTTTCTTTTCTTCCGGCCATTCCCTGTCCATCAGCTGTTCGATCGCCTTGTGCGAAGCCCTCCAGGCGCCCCATCCAAGCCACGCCGCGATTGCCAATCCGAACAGCGGGTCGGCTCCGGCCACGCCCGCGTACTGATCCAGCGCAAGCGCGCCGATGACCGCAAGGTTGAGCAGGAGGTCAGACTTGTAGTGAAGATGATCCGTGGCGATCGCCAGGCTTCCCGTCTGGCGTATGACATGCCGCTGCCAGGCCAGCAGCGCCAATGTCACCGCCATCGCGAGAATGGAAATCCCGATTCCTTCTGCGGCAGATTCGGTGCGCGCGCCGGACAGGAACTGCTCGATCGCGCGAGCTGCAAGGCCCAGGGCCGAAATCGAGATCAGTACGACCTGAAACATGGCGGCAAGCGCCTCGGCCTTGCCATGTCCGAAGCGATGTTTGTCGTCGTCGGGTTGGGCGGCAACCCATACGCCAATCAGCGTGGCAAGGCTGGCGACAAGGTCGAGCATCGTATCGGCAAGGCTGCCGAGCATCGCCGTCGAACCGGTCGACCAGGCTGCCCAGGCTTTCAGAGCCACAAGCAACACGGCCACCGAAATACTGGCGGCTGCGGCGCTCCGGTTGAGCGTGGCAGTGGTCAGCGTCTGGGTCATGGGTAAAGCAGCGTGCTCGCCCAACCGTCCCCCTCACGGGTGAAGCGGCGCCGTTCGTGAAGGCGATACGGGCGATCGTGCCAGAATTCCATTGCCGCCGGGGTCAGGCGGAACCCCAGCCAGTGCGGCGGTCGCTCGACGTCGCGGCCGGCAAAACGGTCTTTCGCTTCTTCGTAGCGCCGGATGAAGGTCGCCCGCGAATCGAGCGGAGCAGACTGGTCAGACGCGACCGCGCCGAGTTGCGAATCTCGCGCTCGGCTGGCGAAATATGCATCCGCCATATCCGCATCGACCGGCGCGAGCGGGCCTTCGATACGGATCTGGCGCCTCAGCGACTTCCAGTGGAACAGAAGCGCCGCATTGGGGTTCGAGAGCAACTCGCCCCCCTTGCGGCTGTGGCTGTTGGTATAGAAGATGAAGCCGTCCGGACCATGCCCTTTGAGCAGCACCATGCGCACCGAAGGGATGCCCTCGGGCGTGGCTGTCGCCAGTGCCATGGCATTCGAATCGTTCGGCTCTGCCTCACGCGCTTCGTCATACCATGCCTGGAACAGGGCGAAGGGGTCGCCATCGGGGACAAGTTCGGTACTGGCTTCTGCTTCCACTTCGGATTCCCTGTTTTTCGTTGCCTTGCTGCCGACAGGCGGGAAATCGGCATTTCCGTCATTGCCACGGGTCAATCGGCCATGGCTTTTGTGCCAGCCATCTATATTTAGGGTGCGCCGGCCAGAAAAGCTCGCCTTGTCGTAAAGCAATCCCGAACCTAGCTTAGTACCATGGCATCAGACCCTTATTCGACCCTGGGGATTTCCCGCGGAGCAAGCGACAAGGAGATAAAGTCCGCCTATCGCAAGCTCGCCAAGGAGTTGCACCCCGACAGGAACAAGGACAATCCCAAGGCTGCCGAGCGGTTCAGCGACGTGACGCGTGCCTACGATCTGCTGTCCGACAAGGACAAGCGGGCGCAATTCGACCGGGGCGAAATCGATAGCGACGGCAATCCGATGGGATATGGCTTCGGACCGGGCGGCACGGGCGGCGGCCCAGGGGCGGGACAGCGCGGATTCCGCGCCGATGGCTTCGAAACACACGGCGTCGACCTTGGCGATATCTTCGAGGGCCTGTTCGGCGGGCGCGGCGGCATGGGCGGCGGAGCCTCCGCACGTGGCGGAAGGACGCGGGCAGCTCCGAAGGGAGCGAATGTCCAGTACCGCCTCAAGGTTGCCTTCATCGATGCCGCCACGCTTGCGCCGCAGCGCATCACCCTGTCGGACGGCAAAACGATCGACCTCAAGCTCCCCGCCGGCCTTGTCGACGGAACCCAGATGCGCCTGTCCGGCAAGGGCGAACCGGGGCCTGGCGGCAACGGCGATGCACTGGTGACGATCCACGTCGAGCATCATCCGTTCTTCCGGCGCGACGGCGACAACATCCGGCTCGACCTGCCGATAGGGCTCGATGAAGCGGTCAACGGCGCCAAGATAAAGGTGCCGACCGTGGAGGGACCGGTCATGCTGACCGTGCCCGCCGGAAGCAGCTCGGGCAGAACCTTGCGTCTGCAGGGCAAGGGTTTCACAGGCAAGAACGGCAAGCGCGGCGACCAGCTGGTCACCCTGGAAATCATGTTGCCCGAAAACGACGCCGACTTGGCCAAGCGGTTGGAAGGGTGGCATGATAACAGGGAGTTACGGGCGAAACTCGGCGTCTGATCCGCTGGCCCGCAAGGGAGGAAAGTGCAGGAAAAGCCGTTAGACGATCCGGACACAAGTCCGGAACTTTCCCCCGAGGCGCGGCGGCAGCAGGCGCTGAATCGCGAGGGGCTGCAAGAACGGCTGATGGTGCATGCCGGCCCCGGATCGCGCCTGTTCACCGTGATCAGGCGCGTCTGGACGGGCGCCTACTACGATGGCTTCATCCATGCCGGCAACCTGGCCTACATGACCATCCTGGCCCTGTTTCCCTTTTTCATCGTCGTTGCCGCGATATTCTCCGCGATCGGCGAGCCGAGCCAGCGCGATGCTTCCATCGATGCTTTCCTGACGACTGTCCCGCCGATGGTCGCCAAGGTGATCGGGCCGGTTGCCCATGACGTCGTGGCTGCGCGCAACGGCTGGCTGCTGTGGATCGGAGCCCTCGTCGGCTTGTGGACGGCAAGCAGCCTGGTCGAAACCATAAGGGATATCCTGCACCGGGCCTACGGCACGCCGCAAACACGAGCCTTCTGGCAATACCGGCTTGCGTCTACCGGGCTGATAATCGGCTCGGTCCTGTTGCTGCTTATTTCGCTTTCGGCGCAGGTCGTCATCACTGCGATAGAGGGCATCATCTCCGCTCTGATCCCTCAGGCCGAGGGGCTTTTCGACGAACTCATCTATTCCCGCTTCGTGAGCGCGCTCATCCTGTTCGGTTCGATAGAGCTGTTGTTCATTTCGCTGACACCGGCGGCTTATCAGGGGCGCCGCTACCCGAAATGGCCGGGCGCGCTGCTGGTCGCAGTGTGGTGGTCGGCGGTCACGATGCTGCTGCCGCGTGTCTTGCGCAATTTCTTCACCTATGATCTGACTTACGGAAGCCTCGCCGGCGTCATGATCGCCCTTTTCTTTTTCTGGCTTGTCGGACTAGGGATGGTGGTCGGAGCAGAGCTGAATGCAGCGCTCGCCGAAACGCCGGAAGAGCGCGCCGTGCTCCGCGAGGCGGAAAACCGTGGCGAAGCTACGCAGGAAGGAAAACAAGAGGGCAGCGAATGACCGGTCTTATGCAAGGAAAGCGCGGCCTGATCATGGGCCTGGCCAACGACAAGTCGCTGGCTTGGGGGATTGCCAAGAAGCTGCACGAACACGGCGCGGAGATGGCCTTCTCCTATCAGGGCGAAGCTCTGGGAAAGCGGGTCCGCCCACTGGCCGAGAGCCTTGGCAGCGATTTCCTGATCGAGTGCGACGTCGCCAGCATGGATGCGCTCGACACGGCTTTCGACGAACTCAAGGCGCGCTGGCCGACGATCGATTTCGTCGTTCACGCGATCGGTTTTTCCGACAAGTCCCAGTTGCGCGGCCGGTTCTACGATACCACGCTCGACAATTTCCTCATGACGATGAACATCTCCGCCTACAGCCTGGTAGCGGTAACCAAGCGCGCCCGGGAGATGATGAACGAAGGCGGCTCGATCCTCACGCTGACCTACTACGGGGCGGAGAAGGTCGTGCCGCATTACAACGTGATGGGTGTCGCCAAGGCTGCACTGGAAACGAGCGTCAAATATCTGGCCAACGACCTAGGCCCTGAAGGAATCCGCATCAATGCCATTTCGGCGGGGCCGATCCAGACCCTGGCTGCCCGCGGCATCGGCGATTTCAACTATATCCTGAAATGGAACCAGCTCAATGCGCCGCTTCGGCGCAACGTCACCATCGAAGATGTCGGCGGCGGCGGGCTGTACCTGCTGTCCGATCTTTCCTCGGGCGTGACCGGGGAAGTCCACCACATCGATGCCGGCTACAATCTGGTCGGCATGAAGCAGGAAGACGCGCCGGACATCGCGCTGGTCTAGCGGGCTCTGTGCGACCGCCAGGAGCGCCGGCGGTCAGTGCAGGTGGTCCCTGCCCAGGATCTTTGCAGGCGCATCCTCCGCAAGCCATGTCGGCCAGATGTCGAGCGGCCACCCGGCTCGTTTGTAGTGGAAATAGAAGATCCTGAGCCACTGGCGCAGGCGCGTCCGTCCGATCCCCAGCGCGATCCGCTCGTCCTCGCGTTCGCCCCAGTAGAAGGTCAGCCGGATGCCTTTTTCGCCCCTTTTTAGCCCTACGTTGAGCAGCAGATGCTCCTCATCGGCCTTGCTTGGCTGGATCGGTTCCGCGGGCTTGCGCTGCATTTCGGCCTTGGCCTGTTCCATGACCTGGACTGCGGGGCGCGCCGAAGGGGGCGCTTCTGCGGCCACGCTTTCCTCGATTTCGTCGACCAGTACACGCAGGACAGGGCTGGCAAGCCGCTGGGTGAGCCAGAGCGCCATGCGCCGGCCTTCGTCATCCAGGACCGAGAGCTTGATCCGGTCCTCGCGTTTTGAGTAGGTCGTCGTGATCCGCTTGACGCTGCGCAACTGGTTTTCCATTCCGCTTGCTAACAGGCCAGCCTAGCGCGGGCTATCTCGATGATCTTGCCGGCAAGAAGATCGGGGCCTTGCCAGCTGTTCCACTGTTCGGCCCGCGACAGCGCAAGTTCGCTGAGTTCCGCGTAGTTCTCGACGGCCGAATCGACCGCCCGCAAGACAAACTGCGTCTGCAGGAAATGGAAGAAGCTCGCCGCGCCGTATTCCGCCGTGATCTGTGCGGGGAGGCACGTCGACGGCATGACGACGGGTACGCCGCTGGCAATCGCCACCCAGGCAATGCCCGATGCACGGTATGAATAGAGCCGCGCTGTCGAGGGCCAGAGGACGAGATCGCAACTGGCAACGAGCCCCGGGAAGGCGTCGACATAGTCTAGCCGTTCCAGATTGGGGTGATCCGGTATTTCCGGCAGGTCCATGTAGGAACTTTGCACGACAACCTTGAGGTTCCTTTGCAGAAGACCTTCGACCAGTCCCGGCACGAGGCTTCGGCCCCGTTCCGGCCTGAGTGCACCCAAGATGCCGATCCGCAGTGGGCTTCCAGTCTCCCGAACGGCTTTCTTCGCGCCGCTGTAAGGTATTGGAAATTCGATGATTTCCCTGTCGCCAAAGAACGGGCGGTAGGGCTCGACAAGGCGGTGATCGTAGGCGCCGAGCACCACTCGCTCGCCGAGTGCCGCCATGCGCTGTGCCCCGTCGCCGAAAATCTCGGGACTGAACGGCCCGCGCACATTGAGCTGTCCGTCGAGCCCAGCGAAAATGAGCCGTCCTTTCGGCGCGCGGGCGATGGCCTGGGCCTGCGTGGGCATCAGGGCCGGCCAGAATGCGACGTCGGGTTCGGGCAGCTCCGCCACTTCGGCGGTAGTCGTCTGGATGAGTTTCCGCCAGACTTCGATATCGAGCATCGCCGTGCGGTCGGGGGCGAAATCGTGCTCGGTGAAACTTGGGCGCAGGTCCGCTCCGACTTGCGAGAAGCGAGCCACCATCGCATCGTCGATCGAGCGGTGGGCGTGGACTGTCACCCGCGCGCCTGCCTTGGCGAAGGCGCCGGCAATCTCGACAACTTCGTCGAAATGCGGTCGCCCCTGCCGCCCGACGGCAGGCTCCATCACCGCGATGTCCATCGGTTGTTCGACCATCACTCAGGGAGCATTGCTCGGTTACTCCCGGCTGGGAAGATTGTGCGCCGACAGAGCCGTGGGTTCTGGCGCGCAACTGCGAGGTCAGTCAGTTTGGCCGTTGTTCCTCGGCTATGCCGTGTCTTTGTGAAATGGCCTGACAGTCGGCAAGGCGAGGATTGGAGCGTCGGTCAGGCGAGCAGGCGTGGGATTTCACCCCCGGGTGCCCGCCTGATCGATGATTCTTAAGCCTCGCTGGTGGCTTCCGCTTCGGCGGCAGCCGCTGCTTCACCGTCCTTCGGAAGCGACGCCGCGACACTGCGGGCATAGGCAGCGCGGGCGGTCTGCGCGATCGCGATCTGCCGGCGGAGGCGAGTGATCTCGACGTCAACGCCGCGGATGCTGCCGATCAGCTGACGGGTCTCGTCGTTCAGTGCGTCGAGAGCGTATTCCTTGCCGTCGATGACGATCGTCTGATTGGGATTGCTGGCCATTATCGTGTCCTTGAAACTGTGGAGGGCATGTCCCTAAGAAAACCCCCGCCTCTGTGCAAGAGGCGGGGGCAATCTTTCCAGTCCTGAATGGATCCCCCTTGGCGGGGGAGCCGGATCAGAGGATGAAGTTATTGCTGGTAAGCGCGGCGGTGAAGTCGTCGAGCTTAATGACCATGTCACCCGCAGTGTATTCACCACTGCTGTCGACATCGACGAATATGTAGGTGTCTCCAGCCGCATGGCCAAAGGCAATTTCATCGCCGGAATTAAAGGAATTTGACGCGGACGCCGCCGAGAGAAGATTTGCGTACGTCGCACTTGTTCCAAGGTCAGTCGGATTGCCACTCAGTGATACACCGAGTTCAGACAAATCGATCTTATCACCGACGAAATCCAACGACGTACCAGTTCCACCGGTTTCCCGGGTTACGCTGATAGTTCCGCCCGTCGAGTCAACCACCGTCATGGCGGTATTTCCAACGTCGCCAGCTCCCTCGAAAGTAATTTCGAGCGTGTTGGATTCTGCATTGTACACGAACGACGATACCTGAGCCGGATCGGAGACACCTGAAACGCCGCTCAGGAAATCCGCCATATTCGCGCTGCTTGCATTCGCATACGCTGCAATCAAGGTTCCAATTGCGTCAGGCTCGTCGCCTGCGGTCACCACAACGTCTTGACCGCCAGTCGTACCAACGGAGATTCCACCGATAGTGATGGTGTCGCCTCCGTTAATGGTCGTACCATCGGCGCTGAACCGTACGGTCTGAACTTCGATGTTGTCGAAATTCAGGATCGTATCCATCGAACCATCAACCGATTCTGCAGCTTCGCAATAGACGAAGGTATCCATCGAATAAGATTGCGGAGCATATGCCGTCGTTTGGCCGCCGGTGAAGTCCCCGACCGTAGTCACGTCAACACCGTTACCGCCGTCATCGAGCGTGGCTACAATATCCGCGAAGTCTGCCGTCGGCACGAAAGTCGCCGAGAGTTCGTTCGTGAGAGCGTCATACTCCACGCTAGCAATGCTTCCCGGCGCATAGCCCAGTTCCATTTCGATCGTCGCGATCGGCAGAGCCGCCAGGAACGATCCAATCTGGTCCGCGTCATTGATAGCGTTCGTGAGCGTATACTCAGCCGCGCTGCCGCTGCCGCCAACTTCCAGGGTTCCGCCCGGTCCGGTGAAGACAATGAAGTCGTTACCACCGAGCTGGCCTGAGAAGGTAATCGTCTGGACTTCCCCAACCGCCGGAACAAAGCTGCCATCGAGCGTATCGGCACCAAGACCACCATAGAGACGGTCCATACCGCCTGCGCCGGTGATCGTATCATCGCCGTCGCCACCGTAGATGGCGACCGCGTCGTTGCCGATAACATCGACAGTCACGCCGCTGGTCGCCGAGGCAATCCAGCTGTTGGCGCACGGATCGTTGATGTTGTCTCCAAGCGAGCCGCTGAAGCTGAGGATACCACCCGTGAAGGTGCCATTGCCCCAGTCACCATCAAGCGCCACCGTGCGGGCTCCGGCAAGGAGCTCGTCAGTCGTGGTGTCGATCGTGAAGTTCGGACCGTTCTCGGTGATCGTTGCTTCGGTCAGGATCAGCGAGTCGAAGCTGGTGATGGTATCGATATTGTTGAAGATACCAACCGCCAGTTCATCGCTCGGACCGCCGCTGCCGATAACTTCGGTAACATCATCGTCGTCGATGGCCGTGATGTCGAGCACGTCCCAATCGAAGAAGAAGTCTGCTTCGAACTCGGCAAGGCTGATGTTCGTGTCCGCACCTACCGACACTGCGTCGTTGTTGATCTTGATCGTGTCATGATCGTCGGAGCCGGAGTCGAACAGAACCAGATTGCCTTCGACCGGATTGTAATTCTCGAAGTAGTAGCAATCGTCGGTCTGACCATCATCCTTGAGCACTTCGAAGCCGGTGAGCTTCAGCGTGCCCGGAGCACCGGCATCCACCAAGATCACGCCCGGCGAAGTACCCAGTTCGTAGATGAGGTCGCCCGAATCTTCGAATGCAACACAGTCTTCGGCATCCTGCGACGCGTTGATCTCGAGCGAACCCGCCGAAACCTTGTTGTCCGCAGCGTGCGAGTTGATCGTATGCACACCCGAACCACTGAGCGTATCTCCAGGAGTAAACAGCGGAGGCGTGTCGTAGTCGACGTTGCCAGTGCCATCCTGGAACCTAATCATTCCTTCGATAACACCACTGTTCGGATCAACCCCATCGGACGGGTCAATCGTGAGCGTAGCCGAGATGCTGGTCACCAGGTCGTTGTAGGAGACCCGGTTCTCGCCGCCACGCAGGTTCAGCTCGTCGTTGGTGTAGCGGTGATCGACACCTTCGAAGTTCACGAGGTCGTCGCTCGCTTCATAGATGACGTGTTCACCGGTGTCTCCACCTTCGACGCGCGTCCAGACAGCGTCATCGCCTTCGCCGATGTTCTCATCGTTATCGAGGTCCCAGTATTCGATGTAGTTCGGGATACCGTCGATCTCGTTGTTATCAGCATCGCCGATGCGGACCACGCTCTCATGGCGGTGACCGCCCGAGCCCGTGTTCCCTTCATCGAACTGGAAGGTGATGACCGAGTCCTCGCCGAGAGCGGTGAAGTCGAGAAGGCTCTCGTGGTCACCACCTTCGGTGTTGCTGGCAACAATTTCCTCGACACCGATCAGCGCGTCGACCCGGTCGCAGTCCTCGGAGAGGCTGCCGTTCATCCGGTGAGAGTCGAACGGCGTACCGCTGTTGAGACCGTTGTCGTTCACGTCGTCGTCGACGAAGATGTAGTTCACACCCTGCTCGACCTTCACGAGAGCAGCGATGGAGTCGCTGGTCTGCGAGTAGTCGACACGGTCCTCGTCCCCGTCGCCGAGGTCGAAGGTGAACAGCGCGAAGTTCGTCACCGTCGGAATTTCGTCATCCCGATTGGCCGCACGAAGGTCGGCAACCGACTGACGGACGCAGTCGTCATCGAGGATGTCGTAGTTCATGTAGGTGTCGAACTCGAGCGGGATCAGCGTGTCGACGTCGGAGTTGACGTTACAGCACATTTCCTCGGCGTCGGCGACGATGAGCAGGTCATCACCACCATCCGTCTGGAAATTCTCGAACTGGACGATGCCGGCCGAGGGCTCGCTGGCGCCCATGATGGTTGCCAGCAGGGTCGAGCCGCCGAAGACTTCACCGCTGGTGAGGTCGATGGTGACATCCGACGAGACGTTGGTGACGTCGAGAACGTCTTCCGCTCCCGGGGCACGTGCCGTCTGACCGTAGAGACCGATATTCTCGAAGCTGATCAGCGTATCGGTAGCAACCACGTCGCCGAGGCGGCCGCCGGTGAAGATAGCTTCGTCAGTATCAGTGCTCGATTCTATGACCAGCGTAAGCTGCGGTTCCAAGTTATAAGTGCCACTCACTCCATCGATATGACCGGATCCACCAGCGTCGTTGATATTCCAACTGATCGATGAAGTGGTCAAATTGAGATAGCTAACGTCAAGGAGCCCGCTCGGGACGTTCCCCGCAGAGGTAGCGTAGTTGAAGCTGAGTAGATTGCTTCCTGCATTATAACTGACCGATGAAACGGTTCGGCCCAATGCAAGGCTCAAGGCACCCAGGTTGCTGTTGAAATACGCGGAGACTGCCGAACCGACGACGTCGTTAGACACGTTGGACCCGACTACGATGTCTTGAGCGCCGTTGCCGATCGAAAAGCCTGCTATGCTTAGGACATCACCGCCGGTGAGAGTACCATTCGTCAATTCAATTGCCTGAACCTCCGCCGAAGAACCGGCGGTGACGAAGTTGTTATAGTACTCAACGGTATCTTCGCCGTCGTCGCCGTCGAAGATGTTGTCCTTGGCAACTTCGGTCTCGTCCACCTGGATGGTGTCGTCGCCGTCACCGAAGTAGACGTTTTCAACACCGTCCACCCGCATCACAGCGCGAGTGCCATCTTTCATGCCATCGTTGTCGAGGTCTTCGATGATGAAGACGCCGCCAGCGGACGGAGAGTCGGTCAGGTCGTAGCAGATGCCGATATCCTGAACGGTATCGTCGCCGCCGGTCTCCTGATCAGCGATATCCGACAGGGCCGAAAGGTCGAGATCGTCGTTGCCCTGGCCGTTGCCAGCAACCGCCTTGTTGACACCCGACACAACACGCAGATTTTCGAAGTTCTGGAAGTGTTGGTAGTTGTCGGCATCGTTGGCGAAGCCGTCGCCTTCCTCGTCGACGGTCACATGGCCTGCGCCGCCCTTGTCGAAGATGATGCTGCCGCCGACCTGGATGAAGTCATCCAGCTCGACCAGGAAGCGGGCGGTGCCAGCGGCTTTGCCGGTCGCCTTGTCGATGTCTTCCTGCTGATACTGCAGCGTATCGCTGAAGTAGGCAGTGAACTGCGGAGCGGACGGAACCGGCTGGAGGCCAGTGCCACCGATGGTGTTCAGGCCGTTTTCGGTCTGACGGATCACCGCGATATCGGCCACGTCCGGGTCGCCGTCGAGGAGGTAGGCCTCGTAAGCGCTCAGGTAAGTGACGCGATAGTCGTCTTCACCGACATACTTGACCGCGTACCAGTCATTACCACCGTCGAGCTCGTCGTTGCCGAGCGAACCGCGGACGAAGTCGTCGCCGGTGCGGCCGTCAACGGTGTCGTCCCCATTCCCGGTGATCTGGTTGTCGTCTCCGTGGACGGAGAAGTTGTCGGTCAGTTCGTCGTCGACTTCGACCTTGTCGTTAAGCTCGTCGTCGATGGCGAGGTTGACCGGAATGTCGGTTCCATCAGCCATAACCAGATCGTCGGAATGGGCGTCGATGACGACCGCTTCCTTACCGATCAGGGTCTCGCCCGCATTCGAAGCGGTCTCGAGATCCGAGCGGCTGATGTCTTCCTGGCCAACGAACTGGACATTGTCCTCGTGCAGGTTGCCATTCCGGCCGTCGAAGCCGAACAGGAAGACTTCCGTCTCGGTCATGTTGATGATTTCGGCAAAGGCGTCTTCGCCGCCCGACAGGTTTTCGATCTCAACCGTCGGAGCATGGATGAACACGGTCTCCTCGCCGGCATAGGCATGCTGGCTGATACGGATCACGCGATCACTGTCGGACACACCACCCGGATCGTATTCGGCGCAGATGTAACCTGCGGCCGTATCATCATCCATGAAGGTGTTGATGAAGTCGGCCAGACGCTCGAGGAACGCATCCTGGATCGATTCCTGGCTGTCGTTCACACCGTCTTCGTCATCGACCTGCGTGCCGTCGAGCGCCACGCCAACCTGCAGGCAGTACTGCACGTTGTTGATCGTGATCGTGACCTTGTCCTCGGTCGTCAGGTTGCCGAAGCGAATGTCGAAGAACTGGTCTTCGGCCAGACGCGTGCCGTCCTTGTCGAAGCCGACAACGAGGTCTTCGGCGTAGCCGTCATGGCCAAGCGTGATCAGGCTGCCGGTGATCGCATCGTCGTCAACACCCTCGTTGTCCGAGCGGTCTTCGTACGACTTGAAGATGAGCCGGTCCTCGACGATCGTCGGGGGCTGATCCGAGAACATCGCGAACACTTCGGAGAAGGAGTTCGACAGAGCGAAGGAAACGATGAAGCCTTCGCTCAGCTCGTCGGACATTTCACGGCCGGCGGCATCGGTGATGAGCAGCTTGTTGCCGGAAGAGGTAACCGAAACGTCGGCGTCCTGCTGGCTGAAGCGGTCATTGACGATGGCCGCGATTTCAGCAGCGTTCTGCACGCCGGCGAGATCCGCGGAATTCACCGCGAAGACTTCGCCGCCGATTTCGATCGAGAAGTTCGTGATCAGAACGTTCGGGTCGGAGAAGTTGGTGTCGCCGAAATCGATCGTCAGGAACGACGGGTTTCCGGTCGCAACATCGTCCAGACCGAAGTCCTGGGACCACAGAACCTGCGGGAACGGCTGCTCGTCCATGTCTTCGGCAACGCCGAAGGCAACGAGGTCGTAGAGGCCATCGCCGTCGATATCCCAGTAACGGTTGCCGAGATTGGTGATGACGTCCTGGCCGGCTTCGAACACCTCACCGACGAAGTCGCCTTCGCCGTAGGTCGCGATGAATTCCGCATCCATGGTGTCCCACAGATTGTCGCCGTTGGCGTCGTACTTGCGGAGGATCGCGTCGAGGCCGTCGCCCGAACCCTTGTAGTTGCACTCGTCCTCACCAAAGTTGTCAGGGCCGAGTTGATCGAGATCGCAAATGTCGGTGGGCTCGTGCCACTTGCCTTCGATGAAGTCCTCACCGAGGCCGTCTTCCATGTCGTAGATCGTGTCGCCATCGATCGAGAACAGGAAGTCGTCGGTGCCGCCACCGCCCATGAGCCAGTCATCGCCCTTGCGGCCTTCGAGCACGTCGTCGCCGGTCGAAGCGAAAAGGTCGTTGTCACCCATGGTGCCGCGCAGGTCGAGATCGCCTTCGTAGGCGAAATGATTCTGCTGGTTGCGGAAGGCCGGATCCGGATTCATGGTCGGATTGCCGCCGGCTGCGACGTAGTCAACCGTACCCATGCCGGTCGCATCGACCGCGTTCATGCCGGTGATTTCAACCCGGTAGGCATTCGGGTTGACGCCGTCGCCACCGTAGTTGGTCTGGTCATGCGTGCCATCGACGTCAGCACCGCCGTAACCGGCAGTCTGGAAACCGAATTCTTCTTCTTCGTCTTCAAGACCATCGGCCTCGAGGTCGAAGCGCAGCACACCGTCGTCGGTGATGTTGTCGGCAGTCTGATAGTCGCCGGTGTCGTTGTTCCAGCCGAGCGACTGATTGGTCAGCCACAGGGTGTCGTACTCACGACCACCGCTGATGATACCGCCATCGGCCTCGAAGACGATGTCGTCGTCACCGCGGCCGCCGTAAAGCAGGTCGATACCATCGTTGATGATACCGGCTGCATTCGGGTTGTTCAGGGCATACTTGAGATTGCCGCCGAACAGGAGGTCCCATCCGTCGTTACCGTAGATGCGGTCGTTGTCGTAGCCACCGATGATGATGTTGTTCGCTTCCGAACCATCGATCAGCAGCTGCGCGGACGAACCGATGCCGACGTTCTCGCCGTCGACGACCATGCCGTTTTCGCCCAGCGCAACGTCGAGATCGTCGACGAAGCCGTACAGGTTGCCCGATGCGTCGAGGTTTTCGACGTCGAAGATATTCGCGAAGATCTTCGAGACCTGGTCTTCGGAGAAGATCCGGCCCGCGTCACCTTCACGCAGTTCGATGACGATCGGTTCTTCGTCGTCGGAAACTTCCGGCAGGAACCAGTCGGAGTCCTGCGAGCTGATCGGGTAGTAGTTGTGGTTCTCGTATTCCGAGTTGTAGTCGAAATAGTAGAAGAAGTCGTCGGCAGCGCCGGCGCCCGGGATCACGAAGCCTTCGAAGAAGCTGTCACCCGTTGCGGCGGAGGTGTCGTCCGCAGTCGTGCCGGCATCGATGAACAGCGCGTCGCCTGCGGCGAGGCTGAGCGTCGAAAACTCGGCGAAGAAGAAGTCAGCGTTCCGACCGCCCGACAGGTTGTCGGACTGATAGTCGTACGAGAAGTTCGAATTCAGCGACTGCAGGATGGCATTGAGCGCATCGACGATGGGATCACCCGTCGGAACGGCAGGAAGCTGCGGAGCAATACCGCCGCCGGCGATGAAGTCATTGCCGATGCCGCCGAAGATGATGTCGGCGCCGAGGCCGCTCAGGATGATGTTGCCGTCCTTGATGCCGTCGCCGGCAAAGCCGGTGCCGTCGACATAAAGGTTGCCGAGGAAGTTTTCGGCAGTGTTGTAGTAGTTGAGGTGGTCGCGCAGATAGGCGTCGATGATTTCGAAATCGATCGCGTCGACGTCCGTCGTCGGATTGTTTTCCACACCATCGGGCGCGATCACGCCGTCGCCGTTCTCGTCGATGCCCGTGATCTGGTCATGGGTCGGAGTGAGGTCGACACGAACCGACTTGGACCCGGTGATGCCGAGAACGTCGGCACCCGCCGCCGTGCTCGCCGTGAACACCGGATCGGCGTCTTCGGGACCCGGAACCAGATCGACGGTCGAACCGTCGCCCGGAATCGTCTGATCGCCCAGGATGACGTTCGTTCCGTCGAAGATCAGGGTGCGCGCGTCGTTATCAGCGAAGATGATCGTGGCCCCCACGCCGCCGACCGGAATTGAGATGAACGCGCCATTGTCGGCGGTAAGGATGAGATTCGAACCAGACAGGCTGCCGTCGTAGATTTCCGCGACGCCGCCGATGCTGATTACGTCTCCACCGCGATTGAATGACGGATCGAAGATCGCCAGACCGTCATCCGACACGAAGACTGTTTCGAAGTCGTTCGTGCCGATGACGTCGGTGTTAGAGAAAGGTCCGACGGTACCGTAGGTCTGACCTGGTGAAAGAAAGAGACGGGCCATTTGTGTGCTCCCTGAAAAACCTGAAAGGCGATGTTTGGCGGGGTCGCCGGTTTAAGCAAATGTCATGAAGTTATAGCCGACCGCAGTGACTGCGCTGTCGTAATCCAACACGAAGTCCGACGGGTCAAGCACATCCTCGATGAGGATGAGGTTGGACGTGCCGGCGGTCGTGTCGACATAGGTGACATACAGATCGTTCGGATCCGTGCCGCTGGTGAAGTTGTAATCGGCGGACGTCGCTCCGGAAACCTGGATGACGTCGTCCATCGAGAAGCCGCTGATAATGACGTCGGTGTTCGCCGCCGCATCGTCGGTGTAGACGAAAGCGTCGGTCGAGGCGTCCACCGGCGCCGGAGTCGTGCTGTTCGGACCGACGATGTCGATCGAAACGCTGTCGGGGCTGACGGTGACATTGACCATCTGAGTGATCACACCACCGTTGCCGTCGTCGATAGTGACCGTGAAGGCGTCGCTACCGGTAAAGTCGGCGCCCGGCGTGTAGGTGAACGATCCGCCACCGTTGTCCACAACCGCGCCGCTGGCCGGCTCGTCACCCGTTTCAACCGAGTAGGAAAGCGTGTCGCCATCGACGTCGGTCGCAACGACCGTGACATCGACCGGATCGTTCTCAGTGGTCGAGACGTCCTGCGTAGCATCGGCAACGGGATCGTCGTTCACCGGAGTGACCGTGATGGATACGGTGTACTCAGCCGAAGCGCCGAACTCGTCGGTCACGACATAGGTGAACGAATCCGTTCCGTTGAAGTCGGCATTCGGCGTGTAGGTGCTGGTATCGGTGTTGAACGTGCCGTTCTGGGGTCCGACGGTAACCGCTGCGGTGAAGTCATCGCCTTCGGGGTCCTCGAAATCGAGAACGACCTCGACCGGCGTGTCTTCGGGCGTGGTCACCGAATCCTGATTGAGGTCAGTCGGCTTCGGCGCGTCGTTGACGGGATTGACGGTGACATTGACAGTCTGGGTGACAGTCGCACCATCCGGGTCGGTGACGGTCACGACGAAGCTGTCGGATCCGTTGAAGTCGGTGCCCGGCGTATAGACGAACGCGCCGCCCGTTCCGCCAGTGACCGATCCGTTGGTGGGCTGGGTGCTGACGCTGTAAGTCAGGGGATCGCCATCGGGATCGCTTGCCGAAACCGTAACGTTGACAGGCGTGTCCTCGTCAGTCGCGACGGCCTGGCTGTCATCAGCGGTAGGCGCCTCATTGCTCTTGCCGCCACCGCTGGCCAGGACCGCGATACCGGCGCCGACAAGGCCCAGGGCTCCAACCAGAAGGATGGTGCCGCCCGCGCCATCGTCGTCATCGCTGCCGTAACCGCCATCGTCGGCCGACGCCTCGGAGGTCAGCGAAGCCGAACCTTCCGCAGCTTCCGCGAGCGCGCCCGCGAAAGTAAAATCGCCCGACAGCGAGACTTCCGACATCGGGGAAGCCTGCTCTTGGGCCTCCTCGGTCTGCACGGCCTTGACCGTGTCTGGCTCCTGATCAGACGGAACCTGTTCGTCATGTTCGTTCTGAACTGGCTTCTGATCCTCGGTCTGCTTGGTCAGTTTCTTGTTACGAACAAGATGCTTGGCCTGGGCTGCGGCCGCCGCCGGTACGACTGAATTGCTCATCTATTCCCCCAACATGGAAGCTAGCAGGGGAAAAACAGCTCCCTGCAGTTCGTCCGTTAACAAGCCCCACGAGACTTTGCCAAAGCTATTATAACCATAAAACCCCCAATATGGCGATGTCGTGGCTGTTTCACATTGTTGCAGAGTCAGTTAGACTTAGGTCACCCCCCTAAGGGCAGATCGATGGAGAATCGGCCGGAGCAAGCCGTCGGAATCAGGCTGTTTTCACATTGGCAAACGGGTTTTGTCGGAACGGCCTTAACCGCTAGGCGCGGCTGCTGCACGGTTCGGCGCTGTCAATGCGACGGTCGGCCGTTAACCATAGTCACGGCCGACCGGCATTCTTTCAAGGACTTAGCGCTCGGTCATCGCCTCTCCCAAGGTCTTGTTGATCGGCTTGGTGAGGTAATGCCACACGGTGTTCTTGCCGGTCTGAATTTCGGCAGTGGTCGTCATACCGGGCTGAATCTCGATTTTTTCGCCCGGGAGGCGCGGTTTCATCCTGCTCGTGTCCACTTTGATGTGGACTCGATAATAGACGACTTCCCCTGAGGGAGACTGTTCGGTGAGCGTATCCGGGCTGATATAATAGACTTCGCCGCTCGCACCGCCATAGATCGAAGAATCATAGGCGTCGAATTTGACATTCGCTTTCTGGCCGACACGGACATAGGCGACGTCCTTGGGCGACATCTTCGCCTCGACGATCAGTTCATCGCCTGTCGGCACGATGCTCATGACTTCGTCGCTAGGCCGCAGCACACCGCCGACTGTCGTCAGTTTGATATTCTTGACGATCCCGTCCACCGGTGCGCGGATCTTGGTATCCTTCAATGCATCCGTCCGTTGGGCCAGAACCTCACGAGCGGTCACGAGGTCTTCCTCGGTCTTGGTATATTCGGCCTGCAGATCCTGGAGGTATTTGTTGCGGACGTTGACGATCTGCGACTGGATATCGGAAACGCTCCGCTGCAGCCTGAGCACGTCGGCCCGGCTGACATCGCCCTGTTCGAGCAGCGGTTCGTTCATCTCGAGTTCCTGCCTCATCAAACCGAGCATCTGGCGCAAAGCGCCAATCTGGTCCTGCAGTGCCTGACGCCGCTTGGTGTAGAGGAGCGTCTGGTTGTTCACGAATTCAGGGAACTCGCGAACCTCCGGCGGGAAAATGAGAGGACGGTCGAACAGCTCGGCATTGATTCGCGACATGGTCGACATCAGCGAGGCGACCTTGCCCCGCGCTTCGGCCACGGACGCACGAAGTTTGACGTCCTCGAGCTGAACGAGTTGCTCCCCTTCCTGCACGGTGTCGCCCTCGCGCACGAAGATCTTCTCGATCTGCCCGCCGTCGGTGCTCTGAATCACCTGGATGCGGCCGGTCGGAATGACCGAGCCAGGTGCGCGGCTCACCTGATCTAGCTCGGCCCAGAAGGACCAGCTGACGGCAAGCACGAAAAACACGACGATACCATAGATGACCAGCGAGGACTGATTCAGCCATCGTTTCCTGAAACTCGGCGAAATCATGACACATTAGCTCCTATCGCGGCTTTCGGGCCTGCATTGGGCGCCTGGGGCGGGGTCTTGGGCTTCTGCAGCCTTTGGAGAACTTCGACCGTCGGCCCGTCCATCATGATCTGCCCGTTGGCAAACAGGATCAGGCGTTTGACAAGACCGACCAGCTGCATCTTGTGAGTCACGATGATCAGAGTGGTGTCAGGCCCGCAGCTTTCCTGAATCGCCTGCAGCACCTGCGCTTCCGTGTCGACGTCCAGATTCGCGGTAGGTTCGTCGAGCAGCATCAGCTTTGGCTTGGCCAGGAGCAGACGGGTGAGACCCGTCAACACGCGCTGGCCACCGGAGAGGCCGCGCCCGCCCTCACTGATCTCGAGGTCCAGCCCGCGCGGATGGGAGCTGATCAGATTGGCGAGGCCGGTCTTTTGCGCGACCTCCATGATCTTGTCGTCCCCCGGGTCGGGCAGGCCGAGAAGGATGTTTTCGCGAAGGCTGCCGTTCACGAGGCGATAATCCTGCGGCAGATAGCCGATGTGGTGCCGCAAGACGTCATCTGCCACATGCGACATGTCGAGCCGGTCTATCAGGATCTGGCCTTCCGCCGGAGCGAACAGACCCGACATGATCTTCAGCAGCGTCGACTTGCCCGAGCCGACCGGCCCGATGATCCCGATACGGTCGCCGGCCGCGACCTCCAGCTTGGGGATGCTGACACCGGCCCGACCCCCGGGATAGGCAAACATGACATCCTTGAAGGTGAGCTGCGGAGAAAGCCGGTTGGGACGCAGCTGATCCAGATCGTCGGGGCGGTCCTGAGGAAGCTCGAGAAGATTGTCGAGCATCTGGAGAGAAGAGCGCGCGTAGCTCCACTGCACCAGCAGGCTGGGCAGCTGGGCGATAAGCGGACCGTTCACGCGCCCCGAAATGATCGAGCAGGCGATGAGCGCACCCATGGTGATGCGGTTGTTGTACACCTCGTAGGCGCCCCAGGCGACCAGCGCGACATAGCTCATCTGCTGAAGCGTGCCGAAAATCGATGCGGCCATCGCCTGCAGGCGCTTAACCGGCAGTTCGGCTTCATGCACCTCGTCGAGCAGCGAATTCCAGCGGGACAGGAGGAACCACTGGCCACGGTTGGCCTTGACGGTCTCGCTGGAATCCATCGCTTCGACCAGAAGGCCGTTCTTGCGATTCCCGCTGACGTGAGCGCGCTTCGTGTCGTTGCGAATCAGATAGGCAAACGCGAGCGCCATGAGCACCGCGATCGGGAAAGCAATCGCCATGACCAGGGCGATCACACCGCCGACCATCGCGATCACGAGAATGAACAGCAGGGCAAACGGCAGATCCGCAAAGGCGAACAGGGTGCTCGAAGACAGAACCGAACGGACCTGTTCGAGGCCGCGCAGCTGGCCGGCCATGGTGCCCACAGAGGGTGGCCTTGCGTCGAGTCTGACGTCCGCCGCGCGGGAGAAGAAGAATTCGGACACCTCAGTGTCGATCGCGACTGCCTCCTTCTCGAGCATGGAGGCGCGCAGCACCCGCAGCGCAAAATCGAACAGCAGCGCCACGACCACGCCGGCAGCAAGCACGGCCAGGGTGGAGAAGGCACCGCGCGGAACGACGCGATCGTAGACCTGCATCGTGTACATCGCCGTGCCTAGCGCGATGATGTTCACGACGAAGGTTGCAACGATCGCGATGATCAATACGTGTTTGCGCCTGAAAACCGCTTCCTTGAACACATCGAAGGCGCGTTCGAACTTCTTCTGGCCAGCCGGCAGCGGGACCACGAGATCGTAAAGCCGCGCGTCGCCCGCGTCGTTCCAGATCGTGTTGATCCCGTTCTTGACCACACGCAGGCCGCCATTGTTCTCAACCTGTTCGGCAACACCCCAGCCATGGGCCGGGTGGAAGACAAGCAGGGGGAACTCGTGTGCCCGCGGATTGTCGGCATAGGCGGTAGGCGGCGCCCAGCCTATCGCCTCGCAATATGTCCCGATCGCCTCTTCATCGTCGCGATCAAGGCCTTTGGCTGCGTCCGCCCAGTCCGGTCGCAGGTCGATCCTGCGAAGCCGGGCGAGATCCGCCATCGAAGAGAGAATTGCATTCGCCACGTCTGTTTGCCCCATCAACGGAAATCTAAATTATCAGGGTCTTCTCGGACCATATTGTCTCGGCTCCGGAATGTCGGTCGGTCCCGTTTCCTCGGAAATCGGCTGATCGAACATCGGATGCCAGCGGCCACTGATCAGAAGCAGGCGCGCCGCCGACGCCATGACCGTAACTTCGGCATCCGCCTTGCTGAGCTGCGCCGTCACCGCCTCGCGCAGCGCATTCATGACGTCAAGCCATGAGCGCCGCCCGGCAATGAACTGGCGCATGTAGCTTTCGCTGACGCGTCCTGCCGTGTCGGAAGCATCGCGCGAGATCGCCGCGCGCCGCTTGGACGCTTCGTACTGGATGATCTCGGCCGCAACGTCGCGTCGCAGCTGCTGTTCGGTGAGGCGGATGTCTTCCAGGGCCGCCTGAATCCTCAGCCGTGCCGCGTTGACTTCGGAAAACTGGCTCAGGCCGCCGGTAGTCTGCGCCCTCACCACAACCCCGACGCGGCTCCCGAACAAATCATCGTAGGAATATTGCGCGTTGAGCTGCGGGAGAATCGACGCACGCCTGGAGTCCATGTCGGCGCGCGCCACGTCGGCCTCGGACCGCAACCGGCGCAGGGCGGGATCGAAAGCGACAGCCTGGTCTTCCAGCGCATCGCGGTTCGGCAGATCCAGTTCGGCGTTGTAATACGGAATTGGACCCAGGTCGTAGGCCGGATCGGCCACGAGCTCGGCGAGAACTCTGAGAGCCGTCCTGCGCTGAGACTGGGTCACGGTGAATTGCTGCTGGATTTGCGCCGCGCGCGACCGGGCAAGTTCCAGGTCGGCAACCGGGCTGACCTCCTGCTTGACCCGGCGCTCCATCGTTCCGACAAGCCGATTGTGCAGCTCGACGCTTTCGGCAAGCAGCTGTTCCGACTGGGTCAGCCGCACGATTTCGAAGTAAGTATTGGTCGTCGTGATGGCGAGCTGCTGGACGGTCGCGACATATTGCGCCGACGAAACGTCTTCGGAGGCCTCGGCACGGCGGATGCTCGCGCCGATTCGGCCGCCCGTCCAGATCGGCGCTTCGACCTGCAGCTGCGGATCAAGGCGCCCCGTACCCGAACCGCCGGTCGATTCGCGCAGGATGGCATTGGCCGTCACCGAGGGAAACTTCAGCCACTTCGCCGCCTTCAGGTCGGATGCAGCCGCCCGCACGGCCGCGCGCGCCGACATTGCCGACGGGTAATTCTTGGTAACGATATTGATCGCTTCCTCGAGAGCGGGAGGAAATTGTTCGGGCGCCGGCTCCCAGCCAATCTCCCCGAGCTTGCCATGCTCGACCTTGGGCGACGGCGGACCGTAGTACTGCACTGCCGAATCGGCCTCGGGCGCGTCGGCCTGTTCGCCTTGCCCCGCCATCATCGCGTCGAAGGAGCTGTCCTCCTCATCCGACGTCTCGACGGGCCCGACTTCATCATACATCGCCTGGGCAAGGACCGGCCCGGTCGGCAACAGAGCCGCCGCGGCTGCGAGCGTCAGCAGCGCTGCTTTCGATGCACGCCTGGCAGGGAAGGCAGTGTAAGACAGGTCAGTCAAGGCAAGTTTCCTAAAAGCTCGCTGGCCGCTGTTTCAGCGATTGACGGGTGAAATGGGAATGGAGGGGTCGAGGCTGAGCCGGCGCACGCGTTGATCTTGCGGGTCCTTGACGGTCGCGACGATGCCCGCCTGCTTCAGTCTCTCCAGAACCGCGTAGAAGCCGCGATATGAAGTGCCCGCCACCTGCATGGCCGTGGTTACCGGAACCGATCCGTTCAGCTTGAGATGGATCAGCACGCGGGCCTCGGGGGTCAGCAAACGGATATTCCTTTGAAGATGGAGCTTTTCGTCCAGGTCGGCCAAACCCCGCCAGATCGCGTCCGCCGCCTCACCCTGAGATGACGAGCGGCCAGCGCCGGCGTCACTCGCTTGAGCGGCTTCGTCGGTCCGATCGGCAGTGTTGGTTCTCGAATCTGTCACCCAAATCCACATGCAATGAATACGTGCAAATTAAGCATGCAAATACCATTTGCAGTTTGGAATGCACGGCCAACTAGGGCCATTTTGGCAACATATCCAGCCGTGTGGGCAACGTGAGCATGCTGCGGGCTGGAAAACCTGTGGAAAGCCTTCCCAAGGGGCCGCCCCGCCGCGGTTTTGCGCACCGCGTTTCAGCCAAGATCAAGCGCTTGTCGGAACCTGACCGCGGACAGGCGATCAACCATCCTGAATCGCGTCAGAAGCTCCCTTGCCCAAGGTGTTACGACTTCCGGTCGGCTGGTCGATCAAGGGCATGCCTCTATGCCATGTCCATTTATTTTTCATCTTATCATTGACTTGCGTGAGTCTCAGCGCAATCCAGCCCGATCATCCTCTGCCGCGTGCGATCAGCTGATGACACCTGCTCAGTAGCGAACCGAGGCCGGGCCTGCGCACGGTCGCCAAGACCGGGCCACCAGCCCAAATCGTCGCACTGCCAGCACAATCTGACGATAACTCGGCCAAGCTGGTAGCAATTTGGTTCAATCGGCCTATAGCGTTGGCGGTCTTCCACCGAAGCGACCGATTACGGGGGAGACTAGCGCCATATTGGCTCTATTGCTCAGTCAGCGGCTTCCGCCGTCCTTCGACACGGAAATCGCAGATGAGGGACAAGCAATGAAGGCGAATCGATTGCCCCACAAGGAGGACCAATATGGCAAGCCAGGCACTGGACGGCCCTTTGCTTGACGCGAACATAACTGCCGACGCGTATTCGCCGTCGGTGCTGGTGGTCGACGACGACGCCAATTGCGTGTCCCATTGTGCCAGGATGCTCGACGAACTGGGCTACCGGCATTACGGTGCCACATCGGCTCGCGATGCCCTGGAGCAGCTTGGCCGGGATCCCACCATCCAGATCATCCTCGCGGACATGCAAATGCCTTCGATGGACGGCTTTGTGCTGATCGAGGAAGCGCGAGCCCGCGTCGGCGACATGCGCACGATTGCGGCGATCCTGCTTACCGAGACGGCAACGGCCGAACTCGCCATCAAGGGCCTCCACGTCGAGGCCGTCGACCTGCTGTGCAAACCGCTCAGTTTCGAAGCCTATTCCGCATCGCTGCGACGGGCCTTGCGGTACCTGAGCTCGCGACGCGTTGCCGCCGACGGGGTTGGAATATCCAATTTCAGCCAGCAGCTCGCGCGGTTGGTTTCCGTACTCGAAGGCAGGACGCTGGAGCCGCAGGCGGATACCAAGGTGACCGATGCACAGATCAGCGCCACGCTGCGGGCGATCATCGCTTCGCGCGGAATGCGCGGCCGGTTCTTCCCCAGCCAGCTGTTCGCCGATCCGGCCTGGGATATCCTGCTGGATCTGACGCGCGCCAAGCTGGACGGCCAGCAGGTATCCGTATCGAGCGTCTGCATCGCCGCATCGGTGCCAATGAGCACTGCCTTGCGCTGGGTTCGCCAGATGACGGACAGCGGTTTGCTGCGCCGATGGACGGATCCGAAGGACAGGCGGCGCGACCTGATCGCACTGACTGACGCCACCGCGGCGCATATGCGCGACTATCTCGCCGCGGTGCACGCAGTGCTTTCGAAGCTTTAGAGGCGGCTCCGGGCGAGCATCGCCAGCCTCGGCTCTGCTCCGGTATCCGTTGAATTGGGGCTGCTACTCGCCGGCTTTGGACTGCGCTTCCGCCTTTTGGCGCTCCTCATAGGCGCGCTCGGCTTCTTCGACTCTGGCCTGCGTTGCAGCCGCTTCCTCATCGATCGTGGAAAGCCGCTTCGCCCGCTCTTCGGCGATCAGTTCGCTGAAGCGTAGCGACGGGTCGCTTTCCTTTTCGGCATAGGCCGTCTCGATCATCTGGTTGAGGCAGCCCGTCCACCCGCCGCTGCCGGCGGGAGAGCAGCTCAGCGAGCCATATTTGCCGACGGTTTCATAGGCCAGGACGCGGTTGTTCCACGCGTCGTTCTCCGGCGAATCGGTTCCCCGCAGCACTTCCGGAATGCGATAGCGTTCCGACTCATCCTTGCGCGCGCATACCGTGATCTGATCGCCGGTCGAAGGCGGGCACGGGTCGTCGCCATAGACAATCAGCTGATTGACACGCTCACCGGTGTCCTGTGCGGCAGCCGGGCCAGCAAGCGTCGTGATGCCGAAAAGCAGGGCGGCGGCAACGAGGAAAATGCGCGACACGGAAGGGTGCTCCTTGAGGTTCTTGGCCGGACGCCGCCCGATATAGGCGGGACCGGCAATGAATGATAGCTGAAGTGAGTGCCGGCACAGTTGATCAAGGCCAAGCTTTCAGACTCTCTCCGCCAATTTGATCGCGATACGGCAACCGAGCCTGATCGCGCCGGACAGCAACGGATAGCCTGGAGCCCGTTCCGCGCCGGCAGCAAGCGCCGCATCGCGGTGGGCCCGTTCGTCCTCACGGAATTCGGCGATAAGCCCGGAAAGCTCCGGATCGTCCTCGCCCAGTTCGTCCAGCTGGCTGGAATAGTGCCGGTCGATCTCTTCCTCAACGGCAGCGGTGCATGCCATCGCGACTTCCGGACCGGCCAGCGCGGTCGCCGCGCCAAGCGCAAAGCCCGCAGCCGACCAGAACGGCTGAAGCGCGGTCGGCCGAACGCCCCGCTCGGCAAGCAGGGCGTCGAATTTCGCCCGGTGCCCGGCTTCCTGTGCGGCCATTGCCGCGACTTCGCCCGAATGCGGAGCGCGCGTGCCCATTACCGCCATTTGCCCGGCATAAATCCGCGTGGCGCCGTATTCGCCCGCCTGATCGACCCGAAGCATGCGCGCTGAGCGGGATTCGTTCATGCCGCCTCCTTGCCGGCCCTTGCCAGCAAGACGACAATGGCAAGAGCGGAAGCGCTGGAAAAGAGGAAATTCCAGCCGGCGAGTGAAATGCCGAACAGACTCCACGGCGCGACATCGCAGCGCACGAGAGGCGCATTGAGGATCGCTTCGAGGGGGTCCACGCCCGCGGGCAGAGCCGTTGTGCAGGCGGTAAGGCCTTCCCACCAGCCGTATTCGACCCCTGCGTGGAAAGCGCCGATCAGCCCGGAAACCGCGATCGCCAATGCCGCAAGCGCCACCAAAACGGCACCGGGCGGCCGCCAGAAGGCCACCAAAGCCAAGGCCAGTGCCGCAAAATGCGGATAGCGCTGCCACCAGCACATTTCGCAAGGGAAGAGGCCGAAGCCGTATTGCGAAACATAGGCGCCGCCCAGCAGCAGCAGCGGCGCCAGCAGCGCCAGCCACCGCGCATTCCTGACCGCCTGCGAACCGGCCATCGCCCCCTCTACTGCCGGCGGGCGGCGAGCGCCGCCGGCGAGGCAGCGCGGCGCAAGGTCTCGATCGCGTAGTGCAGCTGGAAATCCTCGATGCCCTCGGCCTTGAGTTCCTCGGCCGTCATCTTGAAGCGGGGATCGTCCTGCTTGTCGGTCTCAAGCTGCTTGTCGTCGAGACTGATCTCGTTGATCAGATGGCCGCGCAAGTCGGATTCGCGCAGCGCCCGCTCGGCACGCAGGCGCGCATCGGGATCGGAGAGCTGGGGCACGCGGATGTCGGGCTCGATCCCGCCTTCCTGCACCGAATGGCCCGAGGGCGTGTAATACCGCGCGGTCGTGAGCTTCACCGCACTTTCGCGATCGAGCTGGATGAGCGACTGGACGCTGCCCTTGCCGAAGCTGCGCTCTCCCATGACCACGGCGCGGCGATGGTCCTGCAAGGCGCCGGCCACGATTTCGGAAGCCGAAGCACTGCCCGCGTCGATCAGCACGACCAGCGGAATGCCGCGCGCCGCATCGCCCCGGAAGACCGTTTCTGAGCGGTAATATTCGTTCTCGCTCGCGACCCGGCCGCGCTGGGACACGATATCGCCGCGGCTGAGGAACAGGTCCGAAAGGGCAACCGCCTCATCCAGCGAGCCGCCCGGATTGGACCGCAGGTCGAGCACAAGGCCGGACAGCTTGCCGCCGCTCTGGGTGCGCATCGCCTTGACGGCCTCGTTCACATCATTGCCGACGTCGCGCGAAAACTCGTTGACGGTCACCACGCCGACATCGCCCTCGAGTTTCCAGGTAACCGGCTCGAGCTCGATGACTCCGCGGGTAACCGTGACATCGAAGGGTTCGTCGCGACCGGGGCGATAGATCGTCAGGCGGATCGAGGTGCCGGCAGGACCGCGCATCTTGGCCACGGCCTCGTCCAGTTCGCGCTCGTAATAGAGGACGCCGTCGAGATGGGTGATGTAGTCGCCCGCCTTGACGCCCGCCTTGTCGGCGGGGCTGCCGCGAAACGGCGAGACGACCTTCACCGCGCCGTCGTCCATGACGACAGAAAGGCCGAGGCCCGAGTAGTTGCCGTCGATCATCGTCTCGAGGCGCTGCAGGCTGGCCCCGTCGAGATAGCTCGAATGCGGGTCGAGACTGGTCAGCATGCCCTGGATCGCGCCCTTGAGCAGCTTGTCGTCTTCGACCTGGTCCACATAGTTGGCCTTGATCAGCTGGTAGATCGCCACCAGCTTGCCGAATTGCGGACCGGACCGGCTGTCCACCGCGGCAAGGCCGGCAGTGGTCGCGGGCAGCAGCGCGACTGCACTGACCAGCAATGCCGCGCGGGTTAGGTTTGCGAATTTCATAGGCTTGTGGTGCCTTTCATGCCTTGGCGCCGCTTGTATCGTCCTGCCTGCATGAACGCCAGATGGCGCTGCGCAGACCTGTCCGCAAGGCTCATAGCGGCGTCACATATTGCAGCGGGTTAACCGGTTCGCCTTCTTGCCGCAGCTCCACGGTGACGACCGGCTCGCCGGCGCCGGTTATTCCGAGCGGCGAACCCCGAGACCAGCTCTTCGCCGACGCGCGTGTCGAGCTGGGCGAGCCCGGTGACGAGCGTGGTCCATCCGCCACCGTGTTCGATGATGACGATGCTGCCGTAGCCCCGATAGGGGCCGGCAAACGCGACCCGCCCGGGCGCGGGCGCGACGACCTGGGCCCCCGACCGGGTAGCGAGCGCAATGCCCTGCGAGCGCTGCTGCCCCCCTGACGCCTCCCCGAATCCGGCTGTCAGCCGCCCGGAGACCGGCAGAACGTAGGAGGGCAGGCCCTGTTGCGGGACGGAGGAGGGCTCTGCCGAGACGACTTGCGAATCTTCCGGGCGGGGCGGCCGGATAATCGGCCCCGGCAGGCGGGCCAACTGCTCGCGCAACTCCCCGGCCCGGCCGAGTTCGTCGACCAGTTCTCCCAGGTCGCGGGCCTTTTCCGCCAGCGCCAGGGCCCGGTCCGCTTCCCGGCTCGCGGTGCCGGCGGCCTTGCGGGAGGCGAGCCGCTGTCGCGTCTCGATGGCGGCGAGTGACTTGCGCCGCGCTTCCAGCTCGGTTTCGCTCGAACGCAATTCGAGCGCCGCGGTGCGGGCCCGGCGTTCCAGTACGCGACCGCGCTCGATTTCGGTCTTGAGCGCGGCGGTGCGGCGTTCGACTTCGGGGAGCATGGTCGCCAGCAGAGCGCGCATGTGCATGGTGTCGCGAACCGATCCGGGGCGCAGCAGCGCCAGCGCCGGCGGCCGGCGCGAAAGGCGCTGCAGCGCCGCCGTCAGCCGGATGACCGGCTGTTGCCTTTCGGCAAGCCGCGCGCGCAAGGCTTCGCGTTCCCGTGCGAGCAGGCCGATCTTCGCCTCATGCCCGGAAATTTCCGCTTCGGTCTCCTGAATCCGGGCGGCAACCGCCGCAGCAGCCCGCGCCGTCTTTTCAGCCGCCTCGGTGACGCGCGCAGCTTCCGCTTCGAGCTTTTCGGCCCTCGCCCGCGCCGATTCTCCCTGCCGTTGCGCGTCAGCCAGGGCCCGGCGCACATCGGCTACATTTCCGGAGGCGATCGCGCCCTGGCCCAGAGCCGCCGCAGCAGCAAACAGCGCCAGCGGCACCATTGCCGGGAGCAAAAAGCGCGGTTTCCACCTCATCGAGCGCTCCTAACCAGACCGGTGGTATGGATGGCCAGCAAGAATGCTGGTCGCGCGCCACAATTGCTCGGCGAGCATGGCCCGCGCCAGCAGGTGCGGCCAGGTCATGGCACCGAAGGCAATCAGCAGGTCCGCCTGGCTGCGTGCCTCGCCTCCGTGGCCATCTGCCGCGCCGATGACGAAGCGCGCTTCGCGAACGCCCTCGTCCCGCCAGCGCCCCAGCAGGTCGGCAAATTCCTCCGATGTCAGCTGTTTGCCGCGCTCGTCGAGCAGCACTTCGCGCACAGGAGCAAGCGTCGCCGGGATCTTGCCTCCGGTTTCGGGCAATTCCGTGAGCTTGAAAGGCCAGGTGATGCGCTTCGCATACCGCTCGACCAATTCCGCTTCCGGCGAACGGCCGATCCGGCCCCGGGCCATGATGTGCAACAGCATCATGCCTCAGGCGCTCCGCATCCCGGAAGCCGTCGGGGCGGATTCACCCCCCCGGCATGGCGCGCCGCATCCAACATCGTTCGGACCGGCGCAACCGTGGTTCAGGCGGCCCCGGCCGCGGGTGCGTCCCCAAAAGCCCACATGCGCTCGAGATTGTAGAAGCTGCGCACTTCCGGACGGAACAGGTGGACAATGACGTCGCCGGCGTCGACCAGCACCCAGTCGGCGGCCGGCAGGCCTTCGATCCGGGGAGTGCCGAAACCGGCATGCTTGATGCGTTCCGCAAGCTTCTGCGCCATGGCGGTCACCTGACGGGTCGATCGACCCGAAGCGACCACCATGTGGTCGGCAATGGTGGTCTTGCCTTCCAGCGGTACGGAAACAACGTCCTGCGCCTGATCGTCGTCAAGCGATTGCAGCACCAGCGCGTGTAACGAATCCGGGTCGTCAGCGATGGGCGGGGCGGCTGCGCCGGCTGCGGCCGGCTGTGTAAGCGCCTGGTTCATTTAGGTCTAAACAGCTCCTCTGCATGGTCGCGCGGGCCATCGCAGGGCGACTGTCCGCAAACAACCAACGATCTGGAAATGAAGCCATGGACGGCCGGGCTTGTCGGCACGTTCATTCGGCACTGTCCGGAATGGGGCGGTGCGTAACGCCGTCGCGCAGGGCCTTGGCCGAAAGCCTGTCGGCCCACTGCGGATCGGCCTGGCGAATTGCCGTTGCCGAGCGCCTGTCGGGATCGAAACGCAATATATACAGCGCCGGAGCGCTCCATCCTGCCCGGTTGCGAATGCTGGCGACAGGCTTCCGGTAACGCCTGAGCCAGGCCATCGCGGGGCTCGCGAAGGCATCCGCATCATAACCCGGACGCGCAATTACCGCAATCGGCATGAGCCGGGCGATTTTGCGCCAGTCCTTCCACCTGTGAAACTGGGCCAGATTGTCCGATCCCATCAGCCAGACGAAGCGACGCCCGGGCCATCGTCCGACGATCCGTTTCAACGTGTCGACAGTGAAGCGCGTGCCCAATTCCCGTTCGATCGCGGTCACCCGGATCGATGCGCGCCTTGAAACCGCCAAGGCCGATGCGAACCGCTTGGAGAGAGGCGCCATGCCCGCAACCGGCTTGAGCGGATTTCCCGGAGAGACCAGCCACCAGCTCTCATCCAGGTCGAGCGCGGCCATGGCGAACAGGGTGACCCGGCGATGAGCGCCATGTGCCGGATTGAAACTGCCGCCGAGAAGGCCGGTGCGAAGGGCCCTGCCGGTCACTTCGCCTGCCTGCGAGGGGAAACCCTGTTTTCATAGCCGCCGACGCCCTGCAGCATCCAGCCCGGATATTCGGACGGCAAGGCGCTCAACGCATCGAGGGTCGATAGCTCCGGCGCGTCCAGTTCGACATCGCAGGCGGCGATATTGTCGGCAAGCTGGTCCTCGCGGGTCGCCCCGAGAATGACGGAAGTCACGGCAGGCCGGTGAAGCAGCCAGGCGATCGCTATCCGGCCGACACTGCAGTTCCGCGCTTGCGCCATGGGGGCCATGGCATCGACCAGGCCATAGGCGCGGTCGAGATCGACCGGCGGGAAATCGAACCGCGCCCTGCGGCCATCTCCTTCAATTCCTGCGTCCCCGCGCCGGTACTTGCCGGAGAGCAGGCCGCCGGCCAGCGGGCTCCAGGCCAGCAGGCCGAGCCCTTCGCTCTCAAGAAGCGGTACGATCTCGCGTTCGAGGTCGCGACCGGCAACGGTGTAATAGGCCTGGACGCACGCAAGCCGGTCGAACCCGCGGCGATCGGCGATCCCCAGCGCTTTCATCACCTGCCACGCCGCCCAGTTCGACACGCCGACATAGCGCGCCCTGCCGGAGCGGACGATGTCTTCCAGCGCGCGCAGGCTTTCCTCGACCGGGGTCACCGGATCCCAGGCATGGATCTGGAACAGATCGACATGATCGAGGCCGAGCCGCTCCAGGCTTTCGTCGACCTGGTTGAGCAGGTGGAACCTGCTCGCACCGTAGTCGTTGGGCCCTTCCCCCATGAAGGATGTCGCCTTGGTGGCGACAATGATGTCAGACCGCGGAATGCCCAGGTCCTTCAGCGCTCGTCCGGTGAACTCCTCGGACTGGCCGAGCGAATAGATGTTGGCCGTGTCGATGAAGTTAATGCCCGCATCGAACGCCTGCTTCACCAGTGCGGTCGAGGCCGCCTGATCGAGACCGGCGATCGTCGAGAAGCGCGTTTCGCGACTGCCGAAGGTCATCGTGCCGAGGCACAGTTCGGATACCACCAGGCCGGTGGAACCAAGGCGGTTGTAACGCATTGGCGGACGTCCTTTCCCTATCCGGCCCTGCCGTGCAGTCGACTGTCCGGCCGCAGGTTCAGGGCCGGACCTGTCCCGTTCCGCGCACCTGCCACTTGTAGGTCGTCAGCCCTTCGAGCGCGACCGGTCCGCGCGCATGCAGGCGGCCCGTCGCAATGCCGATTTCGGCGCCGAGCCCGAATTCGCCGCCGTCGGCGAACTGCGTGGAAGCATTGACCATGACGATGGCGCTGTCGACCTCGTCGAGGAAGCGTTGCGCCGCCGCGGTATCCTCGGTGACGATGGCGTCGGTATGGTGAGAACTGTGCCGTTCGATGTGCTCCAGCGCGCCATCTAGCCCGTCGACCACCGCGACCGAGAGGATCGCGTCGAGATACTCGGTGTCCCAGTCGTTGGCGCCGGCGGGAAGGACGCGCGGGTCGATGGCGCGGGCGCGCTGGTCACCCCGCAGCTCGCAACCGGAATCGAGGAGAGCCGCGAGGACCGCCGAGGACTTCGGAAACTGCGCATCGAGGAGGAGCGTTTCCATCGCACCGCAAATTCCCGTGCGCCGCATCTTGGCGTTGAGGGCGATGGCGCTGGCCATGTCCGGGTCGGCGGCGGAATGGATATAGGTGTGGCAGATGCCGTCGAGATGGGCGAGCACCGGCACCCTTGCATCGTCCTGCACCCGTGCGACCAGGCTCTTGCCGCCCCGCGGCACGATCATGTCTATGAAGCCCGCTGCGGTGAGCATCGCGCCGACCACGGCGCGATCCTGCGTGGGCACGAGCTGGATCGCGTCGGCGGGCGCACCTGCCGCCTTCAGCCCTTCGACCAGCGCCGCATGGATCGCCCGGTTGGAATGGACCGCTTCGCTGCCTCCGCGCAAAAGCACCGCGTTGCCGGAGCGGAGGCACAGCGCGGCGGCATCGGCGGTCACATTGGGGCGGCTTTCGTAGATGATGCCGATCAGCCCGATCGGCACGCGCACGCGCGCCAGCTTGAGGCCATTGGGCCGATCGACCGTGTCGATCACCTGGCCCACCGGATCGGGCAGCCGCGCGACCTGATCCACGGCATCGGCGATGCCGGCAAGACGCCCGGGATCGAGCCTCAGCCGGTCGAGCATCGCCTTCGTCAGGCCGTTGGCTTCACCGGCCGCGAGATCCCGCGCATTGGCCGCGAGGATGTCGCCTTCGGCATCGCGCAATGCCTGCGCTGCAGCGTGCAGGGCAGCGGATTTATCCGAGTCCGACAACCGGGCAAGTTCGCGTTGCGCCGCCCGGCCGGCGCGGGCCATCCGCTCCACCAGCGCTTCCGGCGTTTCAAGGGCGATATCGACTGCTGTCATGGTGCGGCCACTAGCACCGGCTCCCGCGGTTGTCACCGCCGCGCATCGTCCCGGAACGATTCGCCCCCACGCCGGGGAGCGTGTCCGAAATCTTTCTGGGAGATGAACGGTTCGTCGCGGAACACCATCGACTCAACGAGAATCTCCCTCGCAGGGTCGCCTACATGACCCGGGGCTGCTAGCGGCGGGCCGATAAGAAGCAATAGCTCACGCGGGGTTGACTTGAAAATTCTAGCCGCCGGCGGTTTCATTGATCGCTTGCGGACCATATTCCCCGACCGCGAATTTTTCATGCGGTCTCAGGGACAGGTCCGTTTCATCAAGATTTCGTCCGGGCTGCAGATCGCTGCCGCAGCGATTGCCGCCCTGCTTCTTCTTGCCTGGCTTGTCACCATGGCCACCATGGCGATCACCCAGTACACCGCCGAGCGCGACCGCCTTGTCCTCCTCAATCGCGAAGCGAAGGTTGCAAGCGCAGAAAGCCGGGTAACGGCCTATCGCAAGGGAGTCGACGCCGTCGCGGCCGATCTCGCCAAGCGGCAGGAATTCGTCGAAAAGATGGTACAGGCCCATATCGGCGACTTGCCGGCCGATGTGCGCAACGGGGAAACCGTTTCCGACAGCGAAGGCGAAGCGGAGCAGACCATCGACAAGGTCAGCGCTGCCGTTCCGGAGGCAGTGGAACTGGCGCGGCTCGAAGCGCGCCAGCTCGCATTTGTCGAAAGGCTTACCCGGTTTGCCGACCGCCGCTCGCAGCGCGCGGCCAAAGCGATTCGCAAGCTGGGGCTCAATCCCAATGCGATGATCGCCTCTTTCAGCGACGGCAGCGCAGAGGGTGGTCCGCTGCTGAGCCTCGCGACGTCCAGCGACGGATCGCTCGACCCCCGCTTCCAGCGCCTCGGCGTCAGTCTTGCCCGCATGGACGCGCTGGAACGCAGCCTTGCCGGGATCCCGCAGGTGCTGCCGGCAAGCCTGGAATTCATTTCATCCGGTTTCGGTTACCGTTCGGATCCCTTCACCCGCTCCGCCGCCTTCCATGCCGGCCTCGATTTCCGGGGGCCGCGCGGCGCACCGATCTACTCCGCCGCCAAGGGCGTCGTGACCTTTGCCGGCGTCCGCCAAGGCTACGGCAAATGCGTCGAAGTCGATCACGGCAACGGGCTGATGACCCGCTACGCCCACATGTCCCGTTTCCGGACCCGCGTAGGCGAGCAGGTCGCCGCCGGCGATGTGATCGGCGCCATCGGCAACACCGGCCGTTCGACCGGTCCGCATCTCCATTTCGAAGTGCGGATCAACGGCCGTCCCGTCAATCCGAGACCATTTCTGGAGGCAGCGCCCCATGTTCTCGAAGAAACAAGCACCGGAGAATAAGCCGGTGACAAGCAGCCGCAACGCCTCGGGTTCGACCTTTTCGGTGCTCGGCTCCGACACCGCGATCAAGGGCGACATCAATGCATCGGCGGACCTGCACATCGACGGCAGGGTCGAAGGCGACATTGCCTGCGCCGGTCTGGTGCAGGGCGAGACCAGCGAAATTGTGGGCGGCGTCTCGGCCGATTCCGCGCGCCTGGCCGGCCAGGTCCACGGCTCGATCAACGCCCGCGAACTGGTGATCCTGAAATCCGCGCGCATTCACGGCGACGTCCATTACGAAGCGTTGACGATCGAACAGGGCGCCCAGGTCGACGGGCGGCTTTCCCCGCGCGGCGCGCAGATGCCGCGCGACCTTCCGGCGGAGGATTCGGAATCCCACCTGATCCTGGCAACGTCCAGCGACTAGGGCCGGGCGCGGCAAAGTCGCGAAATCGGCTTCAATCCGAAACGGGTCGAGAAGCGAGGGCGTTTGCGCCCATTCGCGGCTCACCCATCACACCCGACAGGGCGAACCTTGCCGATAGCAGCCGGCGCGCCTGGAGCGCTCATTCCCTGGCGTCTGTCGCGCGCGCCGGGATCGCCCCGGGCCGCATGATCGTCCAGCCGGCAAGCCGGTGCCCCGCGATGGCGGCATTTTCGATATCCGCGCCGGACAGCCTCGCGGCCAGATAGCCGGCATTGAATGCGTCGCCCGCACCGCTGGTGTCGACCGGTTCCAGCTGGGCTTCAGGGGCGATGACTCGGCCGTCGGGAAGGCGGCAGCCCTCCGCGCCCAGCTTGACGATGGTTTCCGCGCAACCGAGCTGGCTCCAGCAAGCCGCCACCTGATTCGCGTCCGCTGCGCCTGTCAGGTCCCTCTCATCCACGAATGTCGGGAATCCGAAGTCCGCCACGGCAATCGCGACGTCGCGGGAAGCCGTTGCCTCCTCGCGGCTACTCCACAGGAGAGGGCGATAATTTCCGTCGAAGGCGACCCTGCCGCCTCGCTTCCGCACGCTCTCCGCCAGAAGAAGCATTCGCTCTCGCGCTGCCGGCGGCAGGATTGAGAGCGTCACCAGCGAGAATCCCAGCAGATCGGCCTGTTCCGCCTGCTCCATCGCTTCGGCCATGGCCGGCAACGAGAACATGTCGCGCGCGGCGCTGGCCTCGCGCCAGTAGGTGAAGCTGCGCTCGCCCGACGCGTCCGTGCTGATCGCGTAGAGTCCCGGCTGGCGGGCCGGATGCTTCAGCACCAGGGAGCAGTCCAGCCCTTCCCTGCTCCATCCGGCGCGCAGGTCATGGCTGAAGGGATCATCGCCCAGCGCCGTCAGATAGGAGACGTCATGGCCGGCGCGGGCCAGGTGGATCGCGGTGTTGAGCGTGTCGCCGCCATAGCCGAGCGTCCATGCCCCGTCGCAACGCGAAAGTTCGAGCATGGCTTCACCGACATAGACGATGCGGGACATGGCGCCGTCACCAGTTCCACATGGTCCCGTCTTCCAGACGCGTTACGGGAAGGTAGGCGCGCTGGTAGGGATATCTGGCAGCAAGCTCTTCATCGATGTCGACGCCGTGGCCGGGCGTCTCGCCGCAGAAGAGATATCCGTCCTCGAAGCGGTAATCGTGCGGGAAGACGGCGTCGGTCTCCTCGGTGTGGCGCATGTATTCCTGGATGCCGAAATTGGGCACCCAGCTGTCAAAATGCAGCGCCGCGCCCATCGTCACCGGCGAAAGGTCGGTCGCCCCGTGGCAACCCGTGCGCACCTGGTAAAGCGAGGCAAGGTCGGCAATCCGGCGCAAATGGGTGATCCCGCCCGCGCCGACGACCGTGCAGCGAATATAGTCGATCAGCTGGTTCTCGATGAGATCCTTGGCGTCCCAGATGGTGTTGAATATCTCGCCCAGCGCCAGCGGCGTGGTGGTGTGCTGGCGCACCAGCCGGAGCGCTTCCTGGTTTTCGGCGGGCGTGCAATCCTCGAACCAGAAAAGCTGGTACGGTTCGAGCAGCTTGCCGAGCGTGGCGGCTTCGGACGGCGAATAGCGATGATGGCCGTCATGCAGCAGGTGACAGTCGAACCCGTAGGTCGCGCGCAGCTTCTCGAAAAGTTGCGGAACGTAGTTCAGCGCCTTGCGCGTATCCCAGCCGGTGAGAGTCGGCAGGTCGGCATCGGCAGGTTCGTAATGGAGCTTGCCGCGTCCCACGCCGTAGGCACCGTTGATTCCCGGGACGCCCGTCTGCGCGCGGACCGCCTTGTAGCCCATGTCGATGTAATGGCCGACAGCCTCGACAGTCTCCTCGATGTTCGAACCGTTGGCATGGCCGTAGACCATCACACGCTCGCGGCTGCGTCCGCCGAGAAGCTGGTAAAGCGGCATCCCCGCCATCTTCGCCTTGATATCCCACAGCGCGGTATCCACCGCGGCGACCGCGCGCATGGTGACGGGCCCCCTGCGCCAGTAGGCGCCGCGATAGAGATACTGCCAGATGTCTTCGATGCGCTGCGGATCCATCCCGATAATGCACGGAATCACATGCTCCTCGAGATAGGACACCACGGCCAGCTCGCGGCCGTTGAGCGTGGCATCGCCAACGCCGTAGACGCCCTGGTCGGTCATGACCTTGAGCGTGACAAAATTTCGCCCGGGACATGTGACGATGACTTTTGCCGCTTCGATCTTCATAAGTAACAGGTATCCCCGGCTTTGGCGCCATGGGGCAACGCTTGACGCTGTCTCCTGTGGCTGCCAATTCACCCCATATTGGTCAGGCCAATGGAAAGCAAGATGCAGGACAAATCGGCAAGAGTGAACGACCGGCTCTATCAGGATCTTGCGCGAAAGCTGATCGTCGAGCTGAAGGAGGGAAAGTATCCGGTCGGTGGGCGTCTCCCCGCTGAACGGGAACTCGCGCAGCAATATGACGTCAGCCGGCCGACCGTTCGCGAGGCAATCATTGCGCTGGAGGTGCAGGGGTTCGTCGAAGTCAGGGTGGGATCGGGCGCTTACGTGATCCAGCTGCCCGGCAAGGCGGACATTCCCGGTTTCGACCTGTCCGCTTTCGAAATCACCGAGGCGCGGCTGCTGTTCGAAGGCGATGCCGCCGCGCTTGCCGCCACCCAGGCAACGGACGAGGAACTCGCCGAAATCGCCGGTCTTGTGGACGAGATCGCCAGGGAGAACCGCGACCCCAAAGGCCAGGAGAAGGCCGACCGGGCGTTCCATCTCGCAATCGCCCGTGCGACCCGCAACAGCGCGATCTTCGAAGCGATCGAGCGCCTCTGGGATCTGCGCAACACCTCTCCCGAAGCGGCACTGCTGCATGAGAAGGCCCGCACCGCCAATGTGAAGCCGGTACTGGAAGAGCACACCGCCGTGCTCAGGGCACTGGAAGCGCGGGATCCTGCCGCTGCCCGGGACGCCATGCGTGCGCATCTTGCCGCCGTGCTGGACAGTCTGCTGTTCGCCACCGAGGACAAGGCTGTCGAACGGGCCAGGGACGCCACCCGGGCGAAGCGCGCCCGCTACAGGGCCGTCGCCGGCTGAGGCAGATGCCCCGCCCGCTCGTCCTGCACCCCGATCGCCTGTTCCCCGCCGATCCGGACATCCGCGCCATTGCGCGCGAGCTGTACGGCAGCGTTGAACGGCTGCCGATCGTCAGCCCCCACGGCCATACGGATCCGTCCTGGTTCGCGGAAAATGCCGCTTTCGGCAATGCCGCCGAACTCCTGCTGCTGCCCGACCACTACATTTTCCGGATGCTTTATTCGCAGGGCGTGCCTCTGGAGCAGCTGGGCATCGGCGACAGGGAAGCCGACCCGCGCGAAGCATGGCGGCTGTTCGCCGAGCGGTACCACCTGTTTCGGGGCACCCCCTCGCGGCTTTGGCTGGACTGGGTTTTCGCCGAGGCTTTCGGCATCGATGTGCGGCTGGATGGCGGCACGTCGGACTTCTATTACGACACCATCACCGAAGCGCTCACGACCGATCCGTTCCGCCCGCGCGCATTGTTCGAGCGCTACGGAATCGAAGTGATCGCCACGACCGAGAGTCCGCTCGACACTCTCGAACACCATGCGGCGATCCGCGACAGCAACTGGGCAGGCAGAGTCGTCACCGCCTATCGCCCCGACCCGGTAGTCGATCCCGAGTTCGAGGGCTTCCGGGACAATCTGGCCCGCTTTTCCCAACTGACGGGCGAGGATTGCCTGTCATGGCAGGGCTATCTCGCAGCGCACCGCAAGCGACGCGCGTTCTTTGCATCCATGGGCGCGACCTCCACGGATCACGGCCATCCCACCTCGTCGACAGCCGATCTCTGCGAAGCGGAGGCCGAAGCCCTGTTCCGCAAGGTCTCCACAGGCGCGTTCGTTCCGGCCGAAGCCGAACTGTTCCGGGCCCAGATGCTCACCGAAATGGCGGCCATGAGCCTGGACGACGGACTGGTCATGCAGATCCATCCCGGCTCCCTGCGCAATCACAATGCGCGCCTGTTCGAAGGGTTCGGGCGCGACAAGGGCGCCGACATCCCGACGTGCACCGATTATGTCCATGCCCTCAAGCCGCTGCTTGACCGCTTCGGCAACGAGCGCGACCTGTCGCTTATCCTGTTCACGCTCGACGAGAGCACCTATTCGCGCGAACTGGCGCCGCTTGCGGGCCATTACCCCTGCCTGAAGCTCGGACCGGCCTGGTGGTTCCACGACAGCCCCGAAGGGATGCGCCGGTTCCGCCGGATGACCACCGAGACCGCGGGCTTCTACAACACCGTCGGCTTCAACGACGACACGCGCGCTTTCCTGTCGATCCCGGCACGCCATGACGTCGCCCGGCGGATCGACTGCGGTTTTCTGGCCGAGCTGGTGGCCGAGCATCGGCTCGAGGACTGGGAGGCCGCCGAACTGGCGCAGGAGCTTGCCTACGGACTCGTCAAGCGGGCCTACAGGCTGTGAGGCTGTCGTCCGGGGCCCTCGGCCGGCTCGCAGCCGGTATCGAGCGCTTCGCCTATGACCGGGACGCCCAGGCCGTGGGCATCGTCCACTTCGGCATCGGCGCATTCCACCGCGCGCACCAGGCCTGGTACACCGACCGCGCGATGGATGGCGGCGACCGCGACTGGTCGATCGCCGGTGTATCGCTGCGCAGCGCCGACGTCGCCGGTCAGATGAACCCGCAGAACGGGCTCTATACCGTCAGCGAGCGTTCGGCGTCGGGTACGCTCACGCGTCTCGTGGGGGCCGTGCGCGAAGTCCTCGCGGCAACCGAAACGCCTGAACGGGCAGCCGCTGCGCTGGCCGATCCGGCCACCCGTATTGTCGGCTTCACCGTCACCGAAAAGGGCTATTGCCGGGCTGCGGATGGTTCGGTGGATCTCGCCTCGGCCAGCAGGGGAAGTTTCTATCCGTTGCTTGCCTCTGCCTTCCGCGAGCGCCGGGCTGCGGGCCGCGGCGGGCTGACGCTGCTGAGTTGCGACAACCTGGCGAACAACGGCGATCAGCTCGCGCGGCTGATGGGCGAGTATCTCGCCGCTTGCGAACCCGGCCTTGTCGGATGGTTCGAGAGCGAATGCTCCTGTCCCTCGACCATGGTCGACCGCATCGTGCCCGCGACCACCGACGCCGACCGTGCGGCGGTGGCGGATGCCATCGGGCTGGAGGATGCCGCGGCAGTAGTGACCGAACCGTTCAGCCAGTGGGTGATCGAGGACCGCTTTGCCGGTCCGCGACCGGCGTGGGAAAAGGTCGGGGCCGAACTCGTCGCCGATGTCGCGCCTTACGAGACGGCGAAGCTGCGGATGCTCAACGGCGCCCATTCCGCGCTCGCCTACCTCGGGCTCGAACGCGGGCACGTCTTCGTGCACGAGGCCATGGCCGATCCGGCGATACGTCCGCTGGTCGATCGGCTGATGCGGGAGGAAGCCGCACCCACCATCGCTGCGGCGCCCGGCCAGAACCTTGCCGCCTACGCCGACGCGCTCATCGCCCGCTTCGCCAATCCCGCGCTGAAGCACCGGCTGATCCAGATCGCCATGGACGGCAGCCAGAAGATACCGCAGCGCTGGCTGGCGACACTGGCCGAAAACCAGCGCAGGGGTCGGCAGTGCCCGGCGATCCTTTCGGCGCTGCACGCATGGCTGCGCCATGCCCGGGGGGACAACGGCCCGGTCGACGACCCGCTCGCATCCGAGATGCAGGCGCTGTGGCAACGGGCCGGCGAAGCGGGAATCATCGATGCGATGTTCGGCCCCGAAGGCCTCATCGCCTCCGACTGGCACCCGAAGTCGCTGTCCGGATAGGCCGGTAGGGGAGCGAGCGCGCCTCTTCCGTAGTCATCCAATGCGCAACGCTTGCGCCGGCTCGCCGAGAGAGCTGCCGCGACTGCGGCCCGGGCCTTCGCCCGCCCTCGCGGAGGCATCGAACGAAGTGAGATTGCCGCAAGCGAAACGATGGCGCACCCGACAGGATTCGAACCTGTGGCCTCTGCCTTCGGAGGGTTATGGAACGAACTTGCCTCGGCCTACCCAAAACTGATTTGTTCTAGAAAATGGCACAAATTCAGCTATTTTTGACATCTGACCGTTGCCTTAGCTTACCCAAGATGGCATGAATTTCCCGGGTTTCACCTGCCCATAACCTACCCGGGAAGCAATCGATGACCAAACCAAAGCTGACGAAGTCCATAGTGGATGCGCTGCAACCGGCTGACCGCGACTATGTGACATGGTGCGGGCAATTGCCGGGCTTTGGCGTCCGAACGCGCCCGACGGGGCGCAAATCTTACATCGCCCAGTACGATTTCAACGGACGAACTAGGAAGGTCACAATCGGCACACATGGGGCGATGACCGTCGACCAGGCGCGAGATGAGGCTCGCGCCGTGCTCGCCAATGCCCAACTTGGAGTCGACAAAGCGGAAGCGAAGGCAAAGCGCCGGGCTGAAATGACAGTTGCGGAACTCTGTGACGAATATCTTGCCGAGGGCTGTGACAAGAAGAAGGCTTCGACCATCGCGACCGACAAAGGCAGGATCGCGCGTCACATCAAGCCCCTATTAGGAACGAAGAAAATCAGCGACGTGTCACGGGGCGACATCGAGCGGTTCATGCGCGCCGTGGCGAAGGGCAAGACCGCAAAAGTTCTCACGAACGAAAAGGGCAACCGCGTCGCCGTTACCGGCGGCAAGGGCACAGCGACCCGCACGGTCCGGCTATTGGGCGGTATCTTCTCTTATGCCGTGAAGCACGGCTACATCGCCACCAATCCCCGTTCGGGCGTCCAGCTCTACGCGGACAACAAGGGCAAGCGGTACCTATCATCGGCCGAATTCCAGAGGCTAGGAGATACGCTGCGAGAGGCTGAGACAATAGGCTTGCCCTGGCAGTTCAACGAAGGCGTCAAGGAAAAGTACCGTCCAAAGAAGGCCGAGAATCAGCGCGAAGTCATCTCGCCACACGCCGTCGCCGCCATCCGCCTGCTTATGCTTACGGGCTGCCGCCTGTCGGAAATCTTGAAGCTGCAATGGCACGACGTCGATTTGAATCGCGGCGTGCTGGACTTGTCAGATTCGAAAACTGGCGCGAAGGAAGTCCTGCTGGGCGCTGCAGCCCTCAAGGTCCTGGCCGAAATTCCGCGTATCGAGGGCAATCCCTACGTCATCGCCGGAGAGGTGGAGGGCAAGCCGCGTAGCGACCTGAAACGGCCTTGGAATAGGATCACAACGCACGCAGGTTTGCCAGACCTACGGCTTCACGATCTTCGCCACAGTTTTGCGTCGGTTGGTGTTGCATCGGGCATGGGGCTACCAATCGTTGGCAAACTGTTAGGCCACGCCTCGCCGTCAACCACTGCGCGCTATGCCCACATTGCTGAGGACGCCAGTCGCCGCGCTCTGCACACAATTGAAAGCACCATCGCCGCAGGTATCGGCTTGTCAGTCGAAACCGCCGATGTCGTCCCGATCAAGCAGGTTCAGTCATGAGTGGGCTGCTAGAAATACAGTATGGTGGTCCTAAGCCCCGTGAAAACCGAGGCAGGAAAAGGGGCTCACGCGACCGCAATTATGCAGCGAAAAAGTCGGTCATCCAAAAAGGGGTCGAAATCGCCAATTCGGGAAGCACGTTCGCCGATGCAGCCCGAGTCATTCAGGACGAATATCCGAGGTCAAAGACAAGCATCAAGCATTTGGCCAAACTGATTCGCATTGCATCAAATACCGCAGAACCTAAGGAATAAATTGGGTGAAATATTGATAATTATTAGGCTATGCATCTCGCGAAGTGCAACTATCTAAGTACAGCACACGAAGTTAAACATTTTTAAAACTCCTTGAGTTAGACAAAGCATTGTAATTATCAGTTCGCTGTGACTTGGCCAGTCGTTGACAGGTAAAGGACAGCAACATGAGTAAATACCTGCGCCGTTTCCAAGCGGCAGACTACCTTCAAGAGCAGTATGGCGCCTACACGCCGGAAACTTTGGCCAAATTGGCCTCCGTCGGTGGTGGGCCAAAATTCAGGAAGATGGGTCGGTACCCGATCTATACGCCCGACGACCTCGACGATTGGGCAATGTCCCGCATGTCACCACCGGTGTCGTCGACGTCCGAATTGAATGACGGCGGCAATCCTTCGAAATCGTCAGGGGCGAAAGGCCGGCGCGTCCGTTCGACCAGAGACGGAGGCGCAGGGTGACCAGCGCAAAGACTTCGGGTCATGTAGTGGATTACTTCGAGAAGGCGCACCGCGCAGCAGCCGAGCGACTTGTGCGCTACGCGCAAAGTGAACGGGCTCCCTCAGTCCTGCGCGAACGCGGGCCGTGGCTGAAGACTTCAGAGGTGCGGGGCGTCTGGTTCAAACTCATCGCGCTGGCCGACGACTACCTGTCCAGCGAAATCGACCGTGCGGAATACACACAAGCTCTGCTCCTGCTCGCGCCGTTGACGACGGTTCCGCAGGGAAACCTTGAAGTCATTGCCAGATATGCGCTCGAATTTTGCAGGTGCTGTTTCATTGGCGTTGGAGAGGCTTGCCGTGACAACTAGCGCGCCCACTAGCGTCGGCGGCTTCGCCGCTGAGTATGCCCGCCATGGCCTTGCGCTGTGCGCGATTCCACTCGGCAAGAAGGGGCCAATCACAAAGGGGTGGAACCTACGCGTAAGTGCCATCACTAATTCTACTGAGGCAGCTAAGCTGACAGGGAACCTAGGTCTGCTCCACGCCTTCTCCGGCACGATGGCGCTGGACGTAGATGATGACGAGCAGGCGCGGGAATGGCTGCTAGCACGTGGTGTGGACCCTCGCCAACTCGTCACAACACCAGATCATGTCGGGATCATCTCCGGGCGTAAAGGGCGGGGCAAGCTGCTCTATCGCCTGCCCAAGGACATCGCACCCATTGAGACATTGAAGATCAAGGACGCTGCTGACCGAACTATCCTTGAGTTCCGCTGCGCCGATTCTGGCGGCAATTCTGTTCAGGACTTGCTGCCGCCATCGATTCACCCCGACACCGGACAACCCTATCGCTGGGGCGGCCCCGGAGACTGGCGCATTCCGCCTGTGATTCCTGACGCGCTGCTCAAGGTGTGGCGAGATGGCCTTGCGCAGAAGTCAATGGCTAACCTGCTCCTGCCGCCGCAACCCCTGATGCAGTCATCTTATAAGCGCAACGACCTGCCCGCTGATACCCCCGAAAACCGCGCGGAGCTTGCTCGGCTTTTGCGCCTTTCGGTGGATGGGCAGCGCGTGTTCGACCCGAACGCCGGGCACGACGAATGGCTGCCCGACGTGTGGAGCATCGCGGCCATTGGCGCGTGGACGCATGATGCGGCTCGGGAATGGAGCAAGGAAGGTCGAACGTTCGACCCACACAAATTTGAACAGGACTGGGCCAGCTTCGACCCGTCGCGCGCGAAAGGGATCACCGAGAAGTCGTTCTTCGCAAAGCTGCGGGATGCTGGAGTGAAGCACAACTTCGTGACGCGCGCAGCGTCGCCCTCTGGTGTTCCACCCGTCCCGCTACAAGTGCAGGCCCCGCCTTTGCCCGTGCCACCTGCGCCGCCGCTTCCGTCTCTTCCACTGCTTATGACGGCGCGGCAACTGCGTCAGATGCCGACGCCGCCCTATGTCGTGCGCAACGTGCTGCCCGCCCACGGCTTGGCGTCGATTTATGGTGAGCCCGGCTCCGGCAAGTCCTTCCTCGCGCTTCACCTAGCACATACCATTGCGCTGTGCTCCGCCGACTGGTTCGGGTTCCACGTGCGCCAGAAGCCGGTCGTCTACGTCGCGCTTGAGGGTATGGGCGGTATCGGTAAGCGCACCACCGCACTCGAATTGCACAGCAAACGGCTCTGCCCTGACCAGCTTCGTTTCTGGTGCCGGGACATCCACCTGATGACCGGCGATGGCATCGAACTGCTCGCTTCGGAAATCATCTCAGCGGTCGGCAAAGGCGCGGTCGTCATCATCGACACACTTAACCAGGCGTCGCCGGGAGCTGATGAAAACTCGTCGCAGGATATGGGCAAAATTATCGCCAACTCGAAGCGCCTTGCTGCGGCGGTGGAGGGACTGGTGATCTTGGTTCACCATTCGGGCAAGAAGGCTTCGCAGGGAATGCGCGGGCATTCCTCGCTGCTCGCTGCCATGGACACGGTAATCGAAGTGACAAAATCGGCAGCGGGGCGCAAATGGTCCATCACCAAGGCGAAAGACGACAGCGCAGACGTTGAGAGGGATTTCGATCTCGTGCCGTATCAGGTAGGCCAAGACGGCTTTGGCCCGATCACGAGTTGCGCGGTCCAGCAGACTGCCCACGTCATGGTCCCGAACCGGCGGCCGCCCACAGGCAAGAATCAGAAGCCTGCTCTCGCTGAGTTGCATCGCCTCCTGCCATCGCCGGGCCAGACGATCGACTACGAGGCTGCGCTCAAGCATGTCGCCGCTGTGCTCACTACCTCGAAGGGAAGGGAAAAGGAGCGAGCGAAGGCGGCGGTCGACGCTCTAGTCGAAGAGGGCCACCTTCTGAAGAATGAGAAGGGGTTGTCCGTTGCCTGACCCCCGAAAGTCTTCCCGCCCCCGAATCCCTAAAGGGAGTTCGGGGGACCGGGGATCGGACTTCCACCCGAAACCGCCCCGTTTCGGGATTTCGGGGCGGCTGTCAGCCGTTTTAGCCTAACCACCAGCGAGACATATGATGCCCAGCGCGTACATTTCCGGCCTCAACAGGGAATTGGACGAAGCGACGCCAGAGGCGCAGCTATACAAGCCGGACCTGAAACAGCGATTTCTCGATTGGTTTGATAGTGTGCCGGAGATCAGCCGCTACCGGCCTTACAGCATGGTGGAATTGGAACAGGCGCTAGGCACCCAGGGTCGGTACATTAGCCCTGTTCTCATATCCCTTGGGTGGGTGCGCCGTCGCAGATGGTCGGGAAATGGAGCGTATCTTCGCTACTGGGTGCCCGCTGAATTCAAAACCTAACCCAAGTATTTGCGCGAAACCCTGCCTCCGGCCTAGAGATTAGAAAGGTCAGAAGAACCCTGCACAGTGTGTGCCCACGCTGGCAACAAGAAATTAGAATTGGTCAGCACCCATGATGCAGTCGCCGTACTTCGCCCTCATCAGGCCACCAAGGTCATCGGTGCTGCGCAATGCCTCGAGCTCGTTGCGGGTTACAACGAGAACCTTCAAACCATCACGGTCATATACGCTTCGAAGGTGCGCATGCGCTGCCCTGCGGTCATCCAAGTTGCCTGTGATCCCGTTTGCTGCAACGAGAATCCCACAATCCACTCGGATCTTATGGAGCTTCCCCGTAAATACCGTGAGCGTCGCAGCATCTACTGGAGCCTGCCAATTTTTGCACTCAACGAACAAGTGATTTGGCAGGAATGGCAATCCTTCACGCTGACCTTGATTGTATAGTAATATGTCGATCTCCAGCGATCCGGCGTTATCAATGATGTTCCGCTTGATGACCCCGACGCCCTCAAGTTGACAGAATGTCTCTGCCACGACGCTCTCGAGCGCCTCACCCTTTTCGGCCGTGTTACCGGCATCGCCGGCAGCAAGTCTTGCTGCAATCGCAGCATGATCTATCACGGCCATTACCGCGCTCCATGCATAATGCGATTTCGGGTCTCCCTCACAAAGGTGCCGAGCTCAGCCGTACGGATCAGATTTTCGAATTCATCGATAGTCAGCCACAACACATTGGGTGAAAGCTGCTGCTCTCTAGGAGGCGGGGGGAATACCGTCAGTATCAGCCCCGTTCTTACGCGTGCTGCGTGCATAAATTTGAGCAGCCGCTCCTCCAGCCGTCCCGCAGCCTTGGAGTCCACCGTGTTTCGCACTTCGATTACTGCAGGGTCGAGCAACTCAGCGTCAATGTTGCCAAGCCAAGCGAGCAGGTCGGGCCGATATTTTGCTCCAGTTCCCGATTGGGGCTCCGCTATCGCCGAGCCACCGGCGGCGAGCACGGCATCATAAGCGCGTCTCTCAAGCTCGGTCACGAAAGGTCGTTGCGCATCACGCGTCTTAGATGGTCGGAACGCCTGCTCCCGCGCGGATTGCTTGGCTGTTGTGGTGCTCGGCCTTGGATGTGGCGCTGCCAAGAACAAATCGAGATGAAAGCTCAGCGCCTCGCGGTTTCTAAGGCCAACCTTAACTGTCGTGAACCGTCGGAGATCAAGCGGAAGGGCACGCGCCCTAGTTTGAATAAGTAGAATGGGCTTACCGAGTCCGACCGCGACGCCGGCGTCAAATACGCCGCGATAGTCAGCGCGCGTACCATTGAGCACGATCAGCACAAAGTCAGCAGCTGCTATTCTCGAAGTAGGGCCTTGACTTTCGATCGTATCGTCCTTGGCCCATTCCCAAGAGATACCACGTTCGACGAGAAGCTCGGGAAGCACCCCAAGCTCGAGGCCAATGGGAGCTGAGATGAAACAACGGTGGTAGTTATTCGAGGCTTCGTCTGACATGTTCAATCTTTAGACTTGAGTTAGAAATTTAGACCTTTCGGTCAAGGCTGGCTGCGTAGTTCTGATTGCCGGCCGTTTGGAGACCTTAGCTTGAGTGACGCATTTGCTAAGTAACAATGTCTAAATGCAAACGCGGCTTATGCGACTTCTGTTACACCAGGATTGTAACTGAAATCAGCCGATTGGGGAAAGGCATGAATCTGCGCGGGCGAACGCAAGTGCAAGTCGACCAGTGCCATGTTCGGGCCGCCATTGGCGAGCTTGACAAGTTCGCCAATGACCATGGCACCCGCCAGGGCACCCACGAATGGCGCGCCGACAGTGCGTCCTGCAAGCTGTGTCAAGCCACACTTATCCGCCCCGGCTGCCTCCATCGCCTGATAAGCAGGCTTTGCCAGCAAATTTGAAGGTGCCGCCGGGGCTCCAGACCAGATATCTCGCGCGCGACGCTTTGACGGAAAACTGTGTAGACGCAACGCGAGAAAGTCCGAGATACCGTTCCCAAGGCCGGCCTCAAATACGCGTGCAAAGCCAACCTCTTCGAGCGCAGCGCGGCTCAGAGCATTGTCAACACCGCTAAGCGCAACGGGTGGATCCTCCGCAGTGATTCGAAGGTTGTCGCCGAAACGACGCTCGACAAGGGTTGTCGCAAATCCGCGATCTTCGGCCCACTCCGCCAATACCCGCGTCTTGTGGCGGCCGACGAGTGCGGGATTTGTCAACAAAGACGTACTGTCGTTTGATGGCGCAATCTGATCGAAGTCTTGCAAGACCAGCTTGACGTTCTTTGGCACAGCATATGGCAGCATACCCAGCGACCAAAGATAAGCTTGCCCGAGATTGCCAAGACCGATGAGCCACGCCCCCGAGGGGAGCACACATGGCATCACGCCATATGCTCCCTCTGAGCTCCAATCCATATCGGGGCGCCAAAGAGATAGGCCTACCTGTCGCCGTCCTGCGGCTGGATTATTGCCGCGCATCTGTTGGAAGCATTCGGCTACTGCTAAAGCTCCCGCCGCCACACCGGCGAGTACGAAAGCATCTGGATCGTCAATTATCGCTTCGTCCGAAATTGGGCCGCACATTGCCACCCAACCTTTTGCGGCTGATCGGATGCCCTTCTCCAAGCAAGAACCGCCATTGCCGATCTGCACTGCACAGGATGCTTGAATTGGGCGTTCGGTTACTTGCCCCCCTAGCGAGCTAATTGCTTCGGCGAACGACGAAGCCTTGGCGATCGGAACGAGCAGCGGAGCATCGCCAAGGCCGCTGATTGTGATGCTGCCGAGAAGGGCACGGCGTGCGGAATTTACGGCTGTTAATAGAGCTGCCTGCTGGGCAGGACTCTTGCCCACGCTAGTGCCAGCGTGGATGTGTATTGAATAGTTTGAAAACAACTCAAGTGCTTTCTCCACTGAGCTGACCTCACCACTGTCGAGCGCGAGCTTAGCAAGCCTGTGTAGATGCTCCCCAAGCTCATATGGGTCGTGAAAGGTCATTGGCTAGATTCCAATAATGAGGTGGCGCGCAATTCGCCCGTGGCCGAGATTGCGCCATTGATGGCACCCACGATATTCATAGAGGCCGATCCGTTCGGCCTCGACAGGTGGGGCGGCAAAGTCCGGCAAAATCAATGCCAAATGCCTTTTCTGGGCGATCATTGGATGTTCCTTGTCTGCACGGCTTTGACGCGCACTCCCAACATGGACATGCACGTCTGCGACGACTTGAAACTCGGTCTCGCGGCAATGCGCCCAGAGCGCGCCAAAGCTTGATGCGTGGATGACGACCACGCCACTCTTGTAGGCGTTGGAATCGATTGCGTCGTAATAGACAATCTCGACAACGTGCCGGCTGCACCCGTTGATTCGCCCCAACAAGAACGCGCCGCTTTCATGCACTCCCTCTGTTTTCGAATGGAGCGTGGTCGTGAGTTCGACCCAGAGCCGTGCGGGAATATGGAGTTTGGTCCTAGACAGCAGCGACAACACGGCGGCCTCCATACTCTCCCGAGTTCAGAAGTTGATGTACAATTCCGAGATACTTGCTGATTCCCTTCGTTGGTTCCCAGAGCAGTGCCGGATGTTGGGTTCGCCACCTATCGTGGCCCTCGATTGACTGGCGATCGCATGGTAAATAGAGGCAGCCGCCCCCCTTCCAATTTGGATTGAACGCAAGTGGAATTCGGCTTGTCCCCTGTGGCCACAGGCCTGGATCAAGCGGCTGGTCTTTTGCAATATCCCAAAGTTGGGCAGTGACAGGCGTGCGTGGATAATCCTGGCATTCGAAACGCAAGTAATATTCATCACAATCGGCGGCGAAGACACCAATCAATACAAGAGGAAAACGGACCCAATGGAGCTGCCATCGCTTGGAGGCGACACCGATAAGAAATCGACCCGAGGCGAGGTCACGCCGGAGCTCGACCTCATCGGGACGGCGTAGCGGCTCTACGGCCACGTCGATCAGCCCTCGACACGAACTAGAGGCACCAAATCGAAAGCAACCTTGCAGTGGTGCGCAAGTGAGCCAATGTGGATGTCGGCGTCGGGCCGTTCAGTCTCACCGGCGATCTGTAGGACATGCTCTGCGGCATCCTGCTTGCTCATGTCGAACAGCTTCACTGCAACGAACGTCTTTGTCGCGCCGACCGTGCGAGATGGAGCGAGATCGAGATTCTTGGTTTGGCCGTTGAAAGTGACTTCGACGCTGATTTTTCGGCAGCGATGAACGTGAATGCACAGCGGCTGCCCAGTCTTAGGGCGGGGGAGTTTGCCCATTTTTAGAGGTACTTCTTCTTCCTGCAAAAAGGCGAGGAATTCAGTTTCGTCTCCCTCTATTTCGCTACGTTGTTTAGCTGCCTCGACGAGCAGCTCAGCAAGGTCGGCGCCATCGCCGAGCGTAATGAGTTGGACATCGGCAATCGCCTCGCCCTGCAACAAAATGTCGATGGTTTTCATCTGAAACCTCCAAGGCGGCGGCCCAGACCATCTGCGCCGTTGTCCGCTCACCAAGAAAGTCCGGGGGAAGCGCTCAATGCGGAACTGGATGTCTGATCGATCAACTCACGAAGGCGAGATGTTGTGGGCAGCGCGGCAAGTCCCATTTATTTGGAGCAAGTTGAAATAAGCTGGCGTGCGGCACTGCACGCGCAACTCTAATTCCTTGAGGTGAGGTGATGCTAGCGGCTTGATCTCAGCCAAGCCGGCCCGAGCGCATAAAAATTCATTCATTTCACTCCCAATCTCACCACACAGGGAGAGATTGGGAGTGCCATTCTGTACACCTTATTGTAGACTTTGCCTCTCCGCAGTCTGAGCTGAAACGAACTAGGCCACTTAGTCGTCGTCGAGTAATGCCGCCTTCTCATCGGGCGACATATCCGACTCATTGACCGCAGCGACAAAATCTCGCTGGGGTCTGGAGATAGGTTTCGACGTCGCGAGAAATCCCATTGACGGCTGAATGGTTGGTGGTCCCGCCCAACTTGCCGTCACACGACTAGGTGCCACACCTAATACTGATGCCAGTCTGCGTACAAGGCGATCGGGTATGGTTTCAGGCTTAAAGCCACGCCCATTTAGCTCCGAAATGAACGGCAATGGCATACCGACCTCGCGCGCTACGTCATGCAGCTTGCGGCCCGCGCTTTGCGCAAGTTGTACCAAGCTTTGCCCTCGTGATGCGGCCGAGCCAGATACGGCGATTGGCGACGCGGCCGATGCACGGTCGTCATACAGCGCATTTTGTAAGAAGCTCTGGGCGCGCGCCTCAAGGGTGTTTCGCTGAGCGTTGTTGAGCGGCGCTGGCTCGCGAAGGTTTTCCTCTTCGGCCCAAGTAGCCGCAAACCGAAGTAGATCGGCGCGATATTCGGGAAAGCGACAGCTATAAGCCGCAATGGCTTCGCGGCTCGGCGCGCTGTATTCGTCGAGCAGCATGTCCAGCACCTCTTCCAGGGGGAGAAGACTCGAGTGGGTCATTCGTTGTCCTTTCGGTAGCGCTCAAGGAGGGCTTCCGCTTTGGTCAAGCGTTTGTGGATAGCCCGGCGTCCAATGCCAAAATACTCCATCAGGGTCGGGTCATTCGGGTCTGTTTCGTCGTTGCGCTCATCGCCGACACGCCATCCTTGGAAATGACGAAGTAGGTAGGTCTCACGCAACTCCGGAGGCAGGGTGTCCAAGGCATCTCGTATCAGTAGACGCGCCTCCGGTGAGAGCTGCGTATCCTGAATTTGGTCGATCAGCGGAAGGCTCTCATCTCCCGGATCGAGGTCATCAATGAGGCCTTCCCGCGAGCGGAGCTTCTTGAACTCGCCGATTGCTGACAGGGTGCGCAATTTCAGATAGCGCCAAAACCTCGCCTGCAGGAAATCGCATTCGGGCCCGCCCTTCAGTAGCCGAATCGTCATTTGCTCAATAACGCGGCCCTGGATGTCCATTCGATCTTCGACGTTTGAGACGCCACGGACCCACTTGTTCAGATAAGGCCAGCATCGAGCGCGCAGCACTTTAAACAGCGCGTTCGTTGCACGGTCGTCCTGCCGATCTAGCGCACGCAATATGAAGAAGACCAAGGCCTCAGTTGACCTGTAGTTTGGCGCGGTCTCGCCAGCTTCCCCAAACGCCGCGATGAGTCCATCGTTATCGAGCGCTGCTAACGCTTGTATATCAGCAACCGTCTCATCTGTTCGCGAATAACGGTCGAGTGGCAGCGGCTCCCTAGATTCATCGGTATCGCTCATTCGGGTGGCACTTTGCAGGGTCAAGACGACCTCCGGTCAGTTGGCTTCTGAAGCTCACATTGGTAGTCCACGCGAGCAACATATTGCGGAACTGGGCCGGAAAATTTGTGCGTCTTTGTCCTGAATGGTGGGGCCGTCAGCGGCGTCCAGTCAGTTCAAGGGACTTGGATTTGGAGCGCTCCTCCCAACGTTTGACGAGCATGACTCGATTGGCGCTCTTCTTAGTCAGCGAAAAGTTCAGCTTCACAATCTGGGGGGCATCCCGTTCGTGAGTGCCTCTGTCTGGATTCGACTGTGCATGAGTCGAAACGGCCGAACCGTCCTTTTTCGCCATAACCACACCTCGCTTATGCGACGTTCCCCTCAACGGTTGAACACCATCATCGCATTGTAACTCTATCAACAATTTATCGATGCCTCAATCGTTGCATGCTATTTATTTGATTTCATAAACAGCTACCTGATAACAATCTGATAATTCAAGGCAGAAACGCTTTGGGGGGTAAGCGCCATTGTGGACTCGTAGATCGACTGCACCCGACTGGGTGGGTTGCAGGCAGCCATACACCTTCTACCATGAATTCATAGCAACGTATTGGGCAGGAGGGCCAAGCGAGGCCTTTGCCGCACCAATCCATCGCCTGTGCTCACTCGCGAGAAAAATGGGGGTAGCGTCTTTCATCATCGAGGACGGTCTCAGTCGACCTGACATTGCCTCCGAAATCGATCACCTCGAATTTCATTCGGAAATCGACGAGGGCGATGTTAAAGCGCACGTGATCAGCTTTCTCACATGCGAGCCACGTGAGGATGATGATCTATCAAAGATTTCCAGCGATGATTTGATCGGCCAGGTCTGCATTATCACCTTCCCGGGCGAGCCGCAGTCAACGAGCTATGTCTACGAGGCGCTCTTCCGATTGCCGTGCATAGGGCCGGAAAGAGACGAACTGCTGAACAACCATATATTGATTGCGAGCGAAATGGAGTTGGCAATCAGGCAAAGGCCTTACAAACTCTTTGGAACCTATTTCTGCCAGCAGAACGGTGTTACTAGCATCTGCGCGCACAGCGCAGTTCGGACGCTTGTTCGTACACTCAGAGGGACGGCTCCCTCCACCGCTGAACTGAACAGCTTTTGGAGCTACTATCCGGCGGCGCTGCCGGTCCACACGGACAAATTGATTTCTGCGCTCGAGCATTACGGATTCCGACCTGTCTCGTACGATCTCACTGAGAAGATTGTCCAAACGGTGAGCGACTATCGGCCGGACAATATCTGGGGTCTACTCACCTTACTCGCTGATTCAGCCTCGCCCTGCCTTCTTGCTTTGTCCGAGGGAGAACCAGTTGACCATGTGGTGCCGATATTGGGATACACGTTCAATTCCGATGAATGGCATCCGCTTGGTACCAGACTCCACAAACATGGTGAGGAAAACAATACCTCAAGCCATCTCTGGATCGATCACCTTATCATGCATGATGACATGCTGGGGCCCTATTACTCCTTGTCGCGAGCTGGCCTCATTTCCGGTCAGAACAAGAAGCAACTGATACCGAAGCTGGTAATCGCGATTCTTCCTGACCGTGTGGAGGTCTCACCCGCTTCGGCAGAGATGCTTGGCAGGGAGACACTTGATAGGTTGCTTAAGAAGATCAGTTTGGCGCCGATCGCCCAAGGCCGCTGGTGGGACTATCTTCTCAAGAAGGTCGAACGTCGGGTAATTCGCACGACGTTGGTCGATAAGGCCGATTATATTGCAAGCCTAGGTGAAGATTTGAGATTTCAGGGAGTTGATGGCCATGATGAGGATCAACATTCAATCCTGGAAGAGATAGAAGCATCTCTTCCAGACCGGATGTGGATGTGCGAGATATCGCTCCCTAACCTCTTCCTTGCCAACAGGGCCAAGCTAGGAGAGCTGTTAATTGATGCCGAGCGACTAACTGAAACTGAAGATGAAGATCAACTATCTGAGAGCCTCATGGGCTTTCGACTACCATCGGTGATCGGATGGCGAACGGTTGAGGATGACGGGACGTCTGACCTCTATGCATCAAGCTGGCCAATGACTGGACATGTCCCAATCCACACCCCTCACCACCACGACAACCGTTGGTAAGACAATTTAGATCCTGATTATCGGTGTCGTGGGGCCGGGATCGGCTCGCACAGTGGGCGCAAAATCTGAAGTATCTCGCTCGCGCCTTCGGGCAAGGCCGCTTCACTGAATGAAGCGCGTTTCCAGCAATCGCCATATTTCACTTCGATGTCGACTGTTCTAGCGTCGCGTGCATTTGGATGGTCGGCATGCTTGCCGAATATGTGGGCGTGTGCAAGCGCGTCCTCTAAGGCTTGCGCCATCTCAGCAGGCAAATTTGCAGTGTCGACGGTGCAGCCGGTCCTGACGTTCGTCCAGCCGCCTTTCTCGGTTAAGCGGACTTTCATAGTCACACCTCTGATTGAACTCCGACCGCACGCCACGCATCTGCTATAGCGGTGGCATAAGAAGGCTCACCTGAAAACAAGCGCTTGGCAGCAAGGGTTGTTGCAGTTGCGGCGTCGACAAAGCTTGCGTCTTGATTGAGTAGGCCTGTGAACGCCTCAAACCAAATAGGTGTGGCGCGTTCCCAGACGTTTCCGCCCAGCTCTTGGGCGGCAAGATAGAAGGCGTGATTTGGAATGCCCGAGTTCACGTGGACGCCGCCATGGTCGTCGGACGTGGTGTCATAACCGTCCAAATGTTTCGGTTGCGGATCGGTTCCAAGAAATACGTGTTCTTCGAACGCCTTAGCTGCGGTAAGTGTACGAAAGCCATCTATCTGGCCCAATCCGGGACCTGCTACCTCGCGACCCAGCGCCCAGTTAGCATCCGCAGCATTCTGCTTCAAGTGCCACTGCTCAATGCTGACCGCCATCACATCACAGAAACTCTCATTGAGTGCACCCGATTGCTCGGAATATGCGAGGTTGGTCGTGAAGCTTATCACGCCATGACTGATTTCGTGGGCACAAATTCCCAGAGACTTCGTGAATGGAAGAAAATAATGCCCGTCTCCTGACCCGTAGACCATTTGCACGCCATTCCAGAAAGCATTGGCAACATGTACTCCATAGTTGACACTTGAAATCAATGGATGACCAGCATTGTCGACTGATTCTCGTTTCAACACCTTCTTAAAAAAATTATAGGTTATGCCAGAATGCTCGAATGCTTCTTCAACAACTTCGACGCCGGAAGGCTGCCCTTTCTCAGATCGCGAGAGTGTGCCTGGAAGTGGGTCAAGGTTTCCAGCCAAATCGTAGACCTTGCGTTGCGGTCCGACACTAGGCATCGCGGCGCGACCCATGATTCTAGCTGGCCTGACCTCACGGGCCATACGTGCGCCAGAGTCTAATTCGCGCGTGTCAAATGCGATGTTATGCAGTGAGGCATTCTCGCTCTCATGGAGTCGACGGACTATGTACGGCGGCAAGAAGCCACTGCGGCGTCCAAATTCACCAATCGTGACCATGGGTTCTCCCTTTTGACTCAGACTCGCTTTATTCCCCTACCGTGCAGCAATGCGGAACTGCATCTCGAAATTATTCTGCGTCGCAGGACGAAAAGCGAGAGCGTTTGGACTGCTATACAAAATGGGTCAGGAAGGGGAACTCGGCTGATCGTGAATAGGTCATCGGAAAGTCTGAAAAATCGGGAATTCCTTCGTGAGCCACCATCAAAGCCCCCACCCTTGTGCGAGATCGAATCCCCCCTTGGGAGCCTCCCGAAAGAAAGAATTCTTTCTTGTCACGCTCCCGTCTGCCCTAACCCGACACAGTAGCCGGTTGCTTGGTCGGTATTCGAAACGCGCAAGGTTGCGCTATCTATCAAAGCAACAACGTCCAAAATAGGGCGAAAGTAGCATGAGGTTCAGGCAACGAGCCGAATCCTAGCGGTACAAGTGCTGTCCCCCCGGCAAGGAAGGTCGGGGGCAGAATGCGCGCACAACCTACCCATGACCTGCCCACCGATCACTCTGGGCTGAGATATTTCATATAAGTTATTGAGAATACTGGCGCACCCGACAGGATTCGAACCTGTGGCCTCTGCCTTCGGAGGGCAGCGCTCTATCCAGCTGAGCTACGGGTGCGTGGAGCGCGAGCGGTTAGCAGAGCGCCAAGCCGCTTACCAGAGCAATAATCCGCCGGGAGACGGCGCGCGCCATCACGCGGGTGCCCGGGACTCCTGCTGCAGCGGAATGCCATCTTCATCGAAATCGGGATAGCGGCCGAGCGTCGCGAACAGATAGGAGGTCACGACGTAGAGCGGCGTCAGCGCCAGCAGCACGTAGTCGTAGGTCTTCATCACGTCGTAGCCGTAATTCGCGAGGAACGGCGCCAGACCGTTGCCGAACAGCAGCAGCCCGTTGATCGTGCCGAACAGGGCGCCGAAATTGCGCGTCCCGAAGTGGCGGGCGGCAAGGTAGGCACAGCAATCGACTTCGGTGCCGATGGAAAGGCCCATGACGAGGCAGGCGACAGCCGCCCATGCCTGCGATCCGTCCGTATTGAGGAAGATCGTTATCGGAATGATCGGGATCAGCACGCAGATCGCCGCGACCATGTTGCCGTTGAACCTGTCCAGCAGGAAGCCACCGAGGAGCCGCCCCGCAATCGAGCCGATGCCGAGCAGTCCGGCGGTCGCCGCCGCGACCGCGGGAGTCAGGTTCTGGTCGATCAGCACCGGGACGGTATTCGCGGTAAGCGCCGAACAGGCGATGGCGTAGATCGTCGCCGCGGCGGCGAGCTTGAGATAGCGGACCGACCACACCTGCCCGCGCGCTGACGATGCCGGGCCCTGTGCACCTGCATCCGAATTCTGCAGGCTTTCGGGTTTCGAGAGTCTCACCGGGCGAAACAGGAAGAAGGTGACCGGGAAGACGATGAGCAGCGCGATCCCAGCCAGGATGACATAGGCTTCGCGCCAGCCCTGCCATTCGATCAGCGTATTGAGAAGGAACGGATAGATCGCCGCCCCCATCCCGGTTCCCGATAGGGCGACCGCCATCGCCAGGCCGCGGCTCTTGACGAAATAGCCGTTGAGGATCGCCAGCCAGACTGCCGGCATCACGGTCATGTTCGCAAGCGCCAGTATGGCCCAGAGTCCCCACCATGTGCCGACCGACCCCGCCGTCGCAAGCATGGCGAGCGAGGCACAGTAGACCGGCACGCCGACAAGCGCGATTCTCCGGGCGCCCAGCCTGTCGACCGCGGTTCCGGCAACCGGGGAGGCGACCAGGGCGATAACCGAAAGGATCAGGAGGCCGGCGGAGATCTCGGCGCGGGCCCAGCCGAATTCCTGTTCGATCGGCCGGATCATCACGCCAAGCGAATAGCCGTGCGCCGAGCACAGCACGATCCCGGCAAAGCAGGGGACCATCACGCGCCAATGCGCCCGCCATTCATCGAGCGCACCGGGTTCGCCCGATCCCGCCATCTCTCTCTCCCGTTCCGGCCTTAGCGCCGCACGGCTTGTCGCCTGCTTTTCCCCGCTTGCCTAGACAATTTGCGCGCCGCCGTCGGCAATTAGCGATTTGGCAAGGGCGGCGGCGCTACCACCGGGGCCATGGATACAGGCGCGAACACCCCCGAACACAGGAGGCCAGGCGGCATGCTGCCGGGGGCGGGCCGTCCGCAGTTCGGACAGGGCTCGACCAGTGCGATGAGCATGAAATGGTCCGCGCTTCACGACGCCGCAGCCGTGGTCGGCGCGCTGGCGGGCCTGTCGAGCAATTCGATGCCGCCCGAGGTGCGCAATTTCCCCGCGGCCATCCGCGACATCGGCGGCTGGCGGCGCGAGGCGGCTGAACAAGGCATCGACGACATTTCGGCCGTGCTCGAGCCGGGACTCTCGGCGCTGCTGGCGGTGCATGCGCGCGGCGCGAATCCGGCCGCGCCGGCACTCGCGCTGTGGCGCGAATTCCACGCCGCCCGCGATGCGCTGCTGGCGCTCGTACCACCGGATACGCGCGACAGGCCGCTGCGCCGGGCCTGATCGGCCGCATTCTTCGAGACGCTTGCAAGTTCCTGCTATGTTCCTACAAGGGGGCATGGCCGAAAGCGATTCCCCCATCCTGGCAAGCGAGGCAGGGCTCACCGCCGAAGCACTGGTGCGCGGCATCGGGCGCCTGTTCGCCCGGAACGACATCTGGTGCCTGCCGGAAATGCCGCTGCGCTGCGGCCGCCGTGCGGACATGATGGGGATCGACGCCAAGGGGCGCATCGTCATCGTCGAGATCAAGGTGAGCCGGACCGACCTTCTGGGCGACGCCAAATGGCCCGATTATCTGGACTACTGCGACCGCTTCTACTGGGGTTTGCCCCCCGGCCTGGACCGGCAGTGCCTGGAGACGGAAGCGTTCCTCCCCGACCGGTGCGGCCTGATCCTGGCCGACGGCTACGATGCGGAGATCATGCGGCCCGCCCCCCTGCTCCAGCTCGCCGCCGCTCGCCGCAAGGTGGAGACCGAGCGCCTCGCGCGCACCTCGTTGCGGCGGCTGGTGACCGGCGGCGATCCCAAGACCCTGCCGTGGGGCCCACAAGACTAGGAGAAGCAGATGCCGTCGCGCCGCGACCTGATCCAGATGACGCCGGAGGAAGTCCGCGCCTACCTCGAAGAGCAGACCCGTATCATCGTCGTCACCAACGGGCCGGACGGCATGCCGCATCCGATGCCGATGAACTACGGTGTCGACGATGAGGGCCGGATTCTCATGACCACCTTCCGCAAGAGCCAGAAGGTGCGGAACATCGAGCGCGACCCGCGGGCCACCCTGCTTGTCGAAAGCGGCGAAGGCTATTCCGACCTCAAATCGGTCATCGCCTACGCCGACGTGGAGATCATCGACGAGCCGGAAGAGGTCGCCAGGGCCATGAGCGGCATTCGCGCCGGCCAGGAGATGACGGGAAGCCTGAGCGAATCGATGAGCGAGCAGGTCCGCGCCTCGATCGCCAAGCGCGTGGCGCTGCGCTTCACGCCGTTCCGCTATGTCAGCTGGGACCACACCAAGCTGGGGAAATACTACTAGGCCGGGCTTTCAGCGCTGCGCCCTGCGCTCCTCCAGCCGGAGCAGGACAGCGCTTTTCTCGCGGGCGGTGAGCATCGGCCAGTCGGCGATTTCCGACAGGGTGCGCAGGCAGCCCTCGCACCAGCCGGTCGCCCGGTCGATCCGGCACACGCTGATACAGGGGGATGGCGGTTGACGCATCCGCCCCGCCAAAGCACCGCCGGGCCGATCGTGCAAGATGTTAGCGGCTCCGCGCAATTTTCTTGCTTTTTGCTGCAATGCACACTAGGGGGCCTGACAGCAATCGGCGCGCGGGCTCTTCCCCAGGGGCGAATCCCGCCGCAGTCCCGGCAGCGTGAGGTTATGCGTTTTCCCGCAAGACCTGCCCGGACGTACGGTCGCCGAATTCGCCTGAAGCTTCCTTATTCACGCAGGGTCGCATCGAACGACACCTTGCTTCGCGCTGCGCCGTGACGGCGCGCGCCGCTTTGATATTTGAAAGATTACCATGTCCTATTTTTCCGACCTTGGCCTTGCCGAGCCCATCCTTCGCGCGCTTGGCGGCAAGGGCTATTCCGATCCCACGCCGATCCAGAAGCAGGCGATCCCCGCCCTGCTCGAGGGCCGCGACCTGCTCGGCATCGCGCAGACCGGCACCGGCAAGACGGCGGCCTTTTCGCTGCCTTCGCTGCATCGCCTCGCCGCCGATCCCAAGCCCCGCAAGCCGGCGTCCTGCCGCATGCTGGTGCTTTCGCCCACCCGCGAACTCGCGGCGCAGATCGCCGAGAACATGCGCGGCTATGCGAAATATCTGAACCTTTCGATCCAGTGCGTCTTCGGCGGCGTTCCCGTGGGCAAGAACGCGCGCGCGCTCGTCCCGGGCTGCGACGTGCTGGTGGCGACCCCGGGCCGCCTGCTCGACCTGATCGAGCAGCGCGCCCTGACGCTGCGCAATGTCGAGATCTTCGTGCTCGACGAGGCCGACCAGATGATGGATCTGGGCTTCATCGTGCCGCTCAAGCGCATCGCCAAGCTGCTGCCCGACAAGCGCCAGAGCCTGTTCTTCTCCGCCACCATGCCCAAGGCGATCGCGGAACTCGGCCGGCAGTTCATCCATGATCCGGTGCGCGTCGAAGTGGCTCCGCAGGCAACGACCGCCGAGCGCGTCGAACAGTATGCCACCTTCGTGAACCAGCCGGAGAAGCAGGCACTGCTGACGCTGACGCTGCGCGCCGGCCTTGCCGACGGTTCGCTGGAACGCGCGCTGGTGTTCACCCGCACCAAGCACGGCGCCGACCGCGTCGTGCGCCATCTCGCCTCTGCCGGCGTCGCCGCCGCGGCGATCCACGGCAACAAGAGCCAGGCCCAGCGCACCGCCGCGCTGCGCGCCTTCCGCGAAGGGTCGACCCCGGTGCTGGTCGCCACCGACATCGCCGCGCGGGGCATCGACGTCTCGGGCGTCAGCCATGTGTTCAACTTCGAGCTGCCGAACGTGCCGGAGCAATATGTCCACCGCATCGGGCGCACCGCCCGCGCGGGAGCGGACGGCATCGCCGTGAGCTTCGTCGCGCCCGACGAGAAGCCCTACCTGCGCGATATCGAACGGCTGACCGGCGTGCGGCTTGCCGCCCTGCCGTTGCCCGAGGACTTCACGGCCCAGGCCTCGCGCTTGCCGAAAGCCTCGCGCAAGCCTGCCCGGCCGCAGCAGAACGCCAACCGCGACAGGCCCGCGGCCCAGAAGCCGGAACGGTCCGGGGAAGCCCGGCCCAAGCGGCGGTTCCGTCCGCGCCGCAAGCAGGGCGTCGGCTCCCATCGCGGCAAGGTGCGCCAGGCAGTCTAGCGCGCGCACGCCCCGCCGGGCATAAGCCGGCCATGGCTGACGCATTCGGACCCGGCATCGTGGCGGCATGGGTCGCCGCCATCGCCATGACGGCGATCGTCGGCCTGCGCTACCTTGCCGTCAGCGGCCTGTTCGCCTGGCTGACAGGCGCGGTCCGCCCGGGCAGCTACGCCCGGCTGCGCCCGCAAATCGGGCGCGAAATCCGCTGGTCGCTGCTTTCCGCGGCAATCTACGGCGTGCCGGCGGGGATCGTCGCCTGGGGCTGGCAGCAGCACGGCTGGACCAGGATCTATACCGACGCACAGGCGTGGCCTCTCTGGTGGCTGCCGGTATCGCTGTTCGTCTACCTGTTCATCCACGACACGTGGTTCTACTGGACGCATCGCTGGATGCATCGCCCGCGCCTGTTCCGCCTTGCCCATGCCGTGCATCACGACAGCCGTCCGCCGACCGCCTGGGCTGCGATGAGCTTCCATCCGATCGAGGCGGTGACGGGGGCTGTCGTCATTCCGTCACTGGTGTTCCTTATTCCCGTTCACATCGCTGTGCTCGGCCTCGTGCTCGTCGTCATGACGGTCATGGGCACCACGAATCACATGGGCTGGGAAATGTTTCCGCGCGGCCTGGTCCATTCCCGTTTGGGCAATTGGCTGATAACCGCCAGCCACCACCATCTCCATCATGAGCACTATCAATGCAATTTCGGGCTCTACTTCCGCTTCTGGGACCTTCTGTGCGGCACAGATCGCGGCCTTTCCACGCCCTGACGCTGGCGCTTGCCGTACCGATGCTGCTTGGATCGGCGCCGCCCCAGGGCGAAGTCAGCGCCACGGTGACCGGCCTGCGCTCCGCCAAGGGCCAGGTGCTTGCCTGCCTTACCGCCCGGCCCAAGGCCTTTCCCAAATGCGAAAGCGATCCCGAAGCCAGAGCACTGTCGGTACCGGCCGGGCAAAGCGTGGAACTGAGTTTCGGGACAGTGCCCAGCGGGCGCTATGCGATCGCGCTGATCCACGACGAGAACGCCAACGGCAAGCTCGACAAACGGCTGATGATTCCGCGCGAGGGCTTCGGCTTTTCGCAGAATGCGCCGGTCGGGCTCGGGCCGCCGAGCTTCGCCAATGCCGCCTTCGCAGTCGGCGCTAGCGGCGAACACCAGTCTATCCGCATGCGGTATCTCTTCTGACACTTGCGGCGGGAGCGCCTGCGCCCTAACCGCAATCGCGTGGCCGATGCACCGACAGAACAGGACCAGCAGGCATCGCGCCTGAGCCAGGAGCAGGCGGGCGCGCTCGTCCCCTTCCGCTACCCGGCATTCCGCGCCATCTGGATCGCCAACCTGTTTTCGAACCTGGGCTCGACGATCCAGGCAGTCGGCGCCGCGTGGCTGATGACCGAGCTGACGAATTCGCACCAGCTGATCGCCTTGGTGCAGGCTTCGGCGACGGTTCCGATCATGCTGTTCGGCATGTTCGCGGGCGCCATCGCCGACAATTTCGACCGGCGCCGGGTGATGCTGGCCGCGCAGCTGGGCATGCTGGCGACTTCGGCGGTGCTTGCCGTCCTCACCTGGCTCGGCATGATCACGCCCTATCTCCTGCTGGGCTTCACGCTGACGGTGGGTGTCGGCACCGCGCTCAATTCCCCGGCCTGGCAAGCCTCGGTGCGCCAGCAGGTGGGCATGGCGGCGCTGCCGCAGGCGATCGCCCTCAACACGATCTCGTTCAACCTGGCACGCAGCGTCGGCCCGGCCCTGGGCGGACTGCTCATCTCGATCTGGAACGTCGCCCTGGCCTTCGCGATCAACGCGGCCAGCTATATCTCGATGATCGTCGTGCTTCTGCGCTGGCGCCCCGAAGCAAGAGTGGTGGAACGCAAGCCGATGCTCCCGGCAATCGGCGTGGGCGTGCGGTTCTGCGCGTCTTCCTCGCCGATCCGCCGGGTGTTGCTGCGCGGGCTGGTGCTCGGGTTCGGCGTCGCCGGATATCAGGCGCTGGTCCCTGCGGTGGTCCGCGACCAGCTGCACGGGAACGAGATCGATTTCGGGCTGATGCTGGGGCTGTTCGGCATCGGCTCGATCATCGCCGCCCTGTTCATCAGCCAGGCCAGGCGGCGCTGGGGCGTGGAATCGGTGCTGACCTGGGGCACGCTGGGCTTCGTGGCGGCGCAATCGCTGCTCGCCGCCTCCCACACGGTGCTGCAAGCCCTGCCGGCGACGTTCATTGCCGGCGCGGCCTGGGTTTCGGCGCTGACCAGCATCAACGTCGCCATGCAGATGCGCTCTCCCGACAATATCCTCGGCCGCTGCCTGTCGATCTACCAGGCCGTCACATTCGGCGGCATGGCGGTGGGATCGTGGGCCTGGGGGGCGATCGCGGATCTGTGGGACCTGCCTTTCGCCCTGCATGCCGCGGCCGGATTCTTGCTGGTGACGCTGGTCCTGACCCGGATGTTCGCGCCGATGCCCAAACCCGGCGAAGGCAGGGTCGATGAATAGGGATCCGCGCAGATGCGGCGCCGGATTGCCGCGAACGGCGCGACTTAACGGTTAATTCACCATGTTGCGCCAGAAGGTTCCCCGTAATGCAAGTGGGGACACCGCATGGACAATTTGCGCGGTCATTTTTCCGATCACGGCGATTCAGCCTACGACGCCGACGAATACGATCCGGGTGAAGACGAAACCGGTCGCGAGCCGCCGCCTGCCGCCATCGGCCAGGACGAGCGCCGCATGCAGGTGCGCGCCTACAATCACTGGGCCAGCCTGCTGGGAAACCGGCACTTTCCCGCAATCCGCGATCTCGAGCCCCATAACCTGCCCGATTTCGGCCCCTACAGCGTCCTGCTCGACTTCCGCCGCGGAATAGAAAACCCGGCGATCGACTTCCTTGGCGAGGCGCTTGCGGAAGAATGCGGCGCGCATGGCGACATCCGCCAGCTGGACGACGTGCCCAGCCGGTCGCTGCTTTCGCGGATCACCGACCACTACATGCAGATTCTCGCCAATCAGGCGCCGATCGGCTTCGAAGCGGAATTCGTGAACCAGCGCGGCCAGACGATCCTGTATCGCGGCATTCTCCTGCCGTTCTCGAGCAACGACGAGACGATCGATTTCATCTACGGCGTGATCAACTGGAAAGAACTGGCCGACCAGCAGACAACCGACGAACTGCTGCTGGAAATCGACCAGGTCCTTGATTCGAAATCGGAAAAACCGCGCCACCAAGGACCTCTGACCGAGTGGGCGGATGGCCCGGCCGATACCTCAAGCATACTTGAGCTCGTCACGCCGGTCCCGACCGACGGCAGCGGGGTCGACTGGCCGGAGCCCGCCTTCGGCGATCCCGGCGCCGACGCGCCCCACCCGTCCGCCGGCCCCGATTCCGTTGCCGAACCGGGGGCGCAGCACATGGCGCTTGCCGACTGGCTGGCCTCTGCCCGTGAACTGGCGCAAGCCGCCAAGGGCAGCGAGGAACGTTCTCGCCAAGCGCTCTATGCCGCGATCGGCAGGGCCTATGATTTCTCGATCGCGGCGGCGGAAGCGCCCGCCGAATTCGAGGCGCTGGTCGCCGATGCCGGCCTCGCCGTGCAGGAACGCGCACCGATGACGCCGCTCGTCAAGCTGGTTTTCGGCGCGGATTACGACAAGACGCGCCTCACCGAATACGCCACCGCGCTCGGCCACGCGCATCGCTTGGGTCTCGCCCGCGGGACCCTCGCCGATTACCTGTCCGGCGCCGAAGGCGGCCTCAAGGGCGTCGTGAACGCCGAACGGCGCCTGCGCCGCGAGGAAAGCGGCGTACCCGCAGCCGAAACCCGCAAGGCACCGCGCGACGCGATTGCGCGCAAGCTGCGGAAGCTGGAAACGCATACGCTGGGCGAAGTGGCCCACGAAGGCAGCGAATTCACGCTTCTCGTCGCCCGCCGAATGCCCTCGGGCGAAGTGGCGGTGCTGGGTGAAGTGGCTGACGACGTGAAACTGCTCGAGCGCGCCGCCAGATATCTTATCAAATAGCCGTCCCGCACGGAGCGCCGATCTCGCTTTCATGCGGGCGGAACACCGTCTAGAATTGCGCGGATGGCGCAGAGCGGATTCTTGCTTCAGCACAGGTTAAGGCACGAACGGGCTAGGCGATTGCCGATGCGCCTGCTGCCCGGCCTGCTAGCCCTTTTCGCCGCCCTGATCCTCGCGGCCCGCCCGGCCGCGGCGCAATCGATCCTGCGCGATGCCGAAACCGAAGCGCTGCTGGACGACATGGCGGCCCCGCTTGTCAGCGCCGCAGGCCTCGATCCGAGAAACATGGACATCGTCCTGATCAACGATTCCTCGGTCAACGCCTTCGTGGCGGGCGGCCAGGCCGTCTATATCAACAGCGGCCTGATCAACACCGCAGACACCGCGAACGAGGTGCAGGGCGTGATCGCGCACGAGCTCGGCCACGTTACCGGCGGCCATGCCGTGATCAACGGCGGCGCCAAGGCGGCCAGCGGCATCAGCCTGCTGTCCCTCCTGCTGGGCGCGGCCGCCGCCGCGGCGGGCGGGGGCGAGGCGGCGATGGGCGTGCTCATGGCCGGCCAGCAGGCGGCGATGGGCAAGTATCTCGCCTTCAGCCGGGCGCAGGAAGCGACTGCCGACGCTGCAGGCGCCAAGTATCTTTCCGAAGCGGGCATCACCGGCAAGGGTTCGATCGAGTTCTTCAAGAAGCTGGAGAACATGGAATACCGCTACGGCTATTTCCCGCGCGAAGGCGACGAGTTCTTCCGTACCCACCCGATGACCGGCGACCGCATCGCCACGCTTCGGGACACCTATGAGAAGGACCCGGCCTGGAACAGGCCGAGCGATCCGACGATGGAGGAGCGCTTCCGGCGCGCCAAGGCGAAGCTGTTCGGCTATCTCGCGGAGCCCACAGACACGCTGCGGACCTATCCGGAAACGATGAACGACGTTCCGGCGCGCTATGCCAGGGCCTATGCCTTCCACAAGCAGGCGCATCTCGAAAAGGCGCTGGGCGAAGCCGATGCGCTGCTCGCCGGCGCCCCGAACGATCCCTATTTCCTGGAACTCAAGGGCCAGATCCTGCTGGAAGCGGGCAAGCCCGCCGAAGCGCTGGCCTCGCTGCGGCGCGCGACCGAGCTGACCAACAACCAGCCGCTTATCGCCACCCTGTTCGGCCACGCCCTGATCGCCAGCGAAGACCCCGACAATTTCGCCGAAGCCGAGCGTGTGCTCAAGGCTGCCGTCGCGCGCGACCGCGAGAACCCCTTCGCCTGGTACCAGCTCGGGGTCGTCTATGCCGCGAGGGGCGACATGGCCCGCGCCCGCCTGGCGAGCGCCGAGCAGCAGGTGCTGAGCTACCGGATGCCCGAAGCGCTGCGCAGCGCCGAAGCGGCCGAGGCCGTCCTGCCGAAGGGTTCGCCCGACTGGCTGCGGGCGCAGGATATCGCGCTGCAGGCCCGCGCCGCGATTGAACGCCAGAAGAAGAAAAAGTAGGGCGCGACGATGAATTCCGGACCGCCAGTTCCCGGCAAGCGGGTGTTGCCTGCCATTATCGGGGCAGTGCTGTTGCTGGCGGGCGTCGCCGGCGGCTGGTTCTGGCACGCGGCAAGGACCAAGGCCGATCCGGCTTCCGCGCTCGACGCGGGGGACCGGGCGGCCATCGAACAGGTCGTCCACGACTATATCCTCGAAAATCCCGAAATCCTGCCGCAAGCGATGGAAAACCTGCGCCTGCGCGAGAACAGCGAGCGCCTCGCCTCGATCCGCGACGACGTCCAGGCTCCCTATCCCGGTGCCGTACTGGGCAATCCCGAAGGCAAGGTCACGCTTGTCGAATTCACCGATTTCGCCTGCGGATATTGCCGCCAGAGCGTAGCCGACGTTGAGCAGCTGATCGCCGCCAATCCCGACCTGCGCATCGTCATCCGGGAATTGCCGATCCTGAGCCCGCAGAGCGCCGATGCCGCGCGGTGGGCACTGGCCGCCGCGGACCAGGGCAAATATGCGGCTTTCCACCACGCGATGTTCGCTGCCGGACGGCCCGGCCCGGAAACCATCCAGGCGGCCGCCCGCGCGGCCGGGCTGGACATGGAGCGCGCAAAGGCTGCGCTTTCGTCTCCCCGAATCGCGGCGGAACTCGACCGCAATTTCGAATTCGCCCGGCAGCTCGGCTTCGAAGGCACGCCGAGCTGGATCTCGGGAGACCAGCTGCTCTCCGGCGCGGTCGGCAAGGACGTCCTGGCCGACGCGATCGTGAAGGCACGCCGCTAATCCGCCGGTCGTCCGACATTTCCGCTGTTCCGTTTTTCGGCTAAAGAACGCTCATGGCCGTATTGCCGATCCAACCGATACCGTTCTTCGCCAACAAGAACCAGGCGTTCTGGCGCCTGCAGCTGGCGGGATGGGGCGGCGCGATGCTCCTTCGCGCGATGTCGGCGCTGGCCAACGCGCAGCCGATGTCGTTCCTCGTACTGGTGCTGATCGCCACGATCACCGGCTTTTCGATCTCGCTGCTGCTGTCGGTGATCTATCGCCAGCTGATTGCGAAAAGGCCGCTGGTCACCTGGGGCGTGACAGCGCTCGTCCTTCCGTTCGCCGTCGGCGTGCACGCTTTCATCGATGCCTGGGTCATCTCGCTCTACCGCACCGAAAGCGAAGCGAGCTTCGCCCAGCTCTTCATCGGCGTTTTCTACCTCGATGCGACCCTGCTGGGCGCCTGGTCAGCGCTGTACTATGCCATCAACTTCTTCCTGCAGGTGGAGGAACAGAACGACCAGCTCATGCGTCTCGAGACGCAGGCGACCAGCGCCCAGCTGGCCATGCTGCGCTACCAGCTCAACCCGCATTTCCTGTTCAACACGCTCAATTCGATCTCGACGCTGGTGCTGCTCAAGCAGACCGAACCCGCCAATGCGATGCTGAGCCGGCTGTCCTCGTTCCTGCGCTATACGCTGATCAACGAGCCCGGGGGACGCGTAACCGTGGCGCAGGAGGTTGAAACCCTGAAGCTCTATCTCGACATTGAGCGCATGCGTTTCGAGGACCGGCTTCGCACGACATTCCGCATCGAGCCCGCCTCGGAAGAAGCCCTGCTGCCCTCGCTCCTGCTGCAGCCGCTGGTCGAAAACGCCATCAAATATGCGGTCACGCCGCAGGAAAGCGGCGCCGAGATCACGATCACGACGCAACTCGTCGGGCAGAAGCTTCACATCACCGTCTCCGACACCGGCCCGGGCTTGCAAAGCGGCGCGGCCAGCAACAGGCTGTCGGGCGTCACCTACGATGGAGGCGAGCCGGTCTCCACAGGCGTCGGCCTGGCAAATATCCGCGACCGGCTCGCACAGGCCTATGGCGAAAACCACCGGTTCGAAACGATCGAGCCCCCCGAGGGCGGTTTCGCCGTGGTCATCGAGATACCCTTCGAAAAGCAGGAGGCGCTGGGACAGCCCTCCGAACAACCAAGGCTGGCCGTCGCGGCCGGCTGACATCCTACCGATGAGTGAAAAACCCGAGATTATTGCATGAGCATTCGCACGATTCTGGTCGACGACGAAAAACTGGCCGTTCAGGGCCTTCAGTTGCGTCTCGAAAAATTCCCCGATGTCGAGATCATCGACACCTGTTCGAACGGCCGCGAGGCCATCCGCAAGATCAAGACGGAAAAGCCCGACCTTGTATTCCTCGATATCCAGATGCCGGGATTCGACGGCTTCAGCGTCGTCAAGGGCGTGATGGAAATCGAGCCTCCGCTGTTCGTGTTCGTGACCGCCTATCAGGAACACGCCGTTCGCGCCTTCGAGGCCAATGCCGTGAACTACCTGATGAAACCGGTGGAAGAGGACAAGCTTGCCGACACGCTTGACCGGGTCCGCACCCGCATCACCGAGAAGCGCTCGGCCGAAGAGGCGGAGAAGCTGAAGAACGTGCTGGCCGAAGTCGCGCCCGACGTGGTCGAGGCCCTGCCGGACGAGGTGGAAGCCAACACCACGCGCTACGAGAAGCTGATCAACGTCAAGGATCGCGGCCAGATCTTCCGGATCGATGTCGACACGATCGAGCATATCGAGGCGGCGGGCGACTATATGTGCATCCGCACCGCTGACAATTCGCTGATCCTGCGCGAGACGATGAAAGATCTCGAACGCCGGCTGGACCCGCGGATTTTCCAGCGCGTCCACCGTTCGACCATCGTGAACCTGAACCAGGTGCGGCAGGTGAAGCCGCATACCAACGGCGAATGCTTCCTGATCCTTGAATCGGGCGCGCAGGTTAAAGTGAGCCGTTCCTATCGCGACGTGATCGCCCGCTTCGTGCACTGATTTTCCGGGCCTCAAGCGCCGGCGGCCGCATCCGCGGCCTTGGCTTTCCTCCCCGCTGACGCGCTCCGGGCGCGCGGTCGCGCTTGCGGTCCTTGCGGACCGGATTAAGGGAAGGTGTCATGGCTTTTACCCTTCCCGGCTTCGACCTCGACGCGTTCGTTGATGCAACGCTGGCCGAAGACCTTGGCGTCGGGCTGCCCGGAGGCGGGCATGACGTCACTTCGGAAAGCGTGATCCCGGCCGACGCCCGCTTTTCCGGCGTGATGGACAGCCGCGACGAAATCGTCGTCGCCGGCCTCCCGATCGCCGCAGCCTTTTTCCGCAAGCTCGACCCCGCCATCGAAATCGAGATGCTGGCGACGGACGGCGAGCGCGTTCCCGCCGGTGCCGACCTGATGCGGCTGACCGGCAATGCGCGGGCCATGCTGACGGCGGAGCGCAGCGCACTCAACACGGCCCAGCACCTGTCCGGCATCGCCACGATGACGCGGAGCTATGTCGAGGCGATGGGCGAGACCGGGGCCGTGCTGCTGGATACCCGCAAGACGATTCCCGGGCTGAGACACCTCGAAAAATACGCGACGCGCATCGGCGGGGCCCAGAACCACCGCCTGGGCCTGTGGGATGCGGCGATGATCAAGGACAATCACGTGCTGGTCGCCGGCGGCGTCGGCGAAGCGGTCAGGCGCGCGAAGGAAGCGGGCGTCGCCCGCATCATCTGCGAAGTGGACCGGTTAGATCAGATCGAGCCGGCGCTGGCGGCCGGCGCAAACCACCTGCTGCTCGACAACATGGCGCCCGACCGGCTGCGCGAGGCACTGGCGCTGGTTTCCGGCCGGGTGCCTTGCGAGGCTTCGGGGGGCGTGACGCTGGAAACGATCGGCGCCATCGCCGCGACCGGCGTGGATTTCATTTCGGTCGGACGCCTCACGCAAAGCGCGCCCGCCGCCGATATCGGGCTGGATTTCACCCCGCTATGAAACCTGTGCACTTGGCGATGCTGGCGGCGGCCGCCCTGCCCACGCCCGCGCTTGCCCAGGCCTACCAATGCACCCTGCCGCAGCGGATCGAGCGTCCGCGCCCGGCCGTGCCCGACGGGCCGGTCCGGCGCGTGCCCGTTGCCTCCTACATCCTCGCCGCGAGCTGGTCGCCGGAATATTGCCGGATGGCCCGCAACAAGGGCTCGATGCAATGTTCGGGCAGGAACGGCCGATTCGGCTTCGTACTGCACGGACTGTGGCCGGAAGCGCGCAACGGCCCGCCCCCGCAATGGTGCGCAACCGCTCCGCGCCCTTCGCCCGACCTCATCCGCCGCAACCTGTGCATGACCCCGGTGCCCTGGCTGCTAGAGCACGAATGGGCCAAGCACGGCAGCTGCATGGTGAAAAAGCCCGAGACCTATTTCAAGGTCAGCGCGATCCTGTGGCGCTCGCTGCGCTGGCCGGACGCGGACCGCCTGTCGCGAAAAAAGGGACTGACGGCGGGCGACCTGCGGGGTGCCTTCGTGCGCGCCAATCCGGCCTGGAAAGCGGGCCAGGTCGGCATTGTGACCAGCCGCAACGGCTGGCTGCGCGCGATTCATCTCTGCTACGGGCGCGATTTCATGCCGAGAAACTGTCCCCGCCGCAATTTCGGGTCTGCCGACAGGACGCCGCTCAAGATCTGGCGGGGCCTCTAGCGCCTCTCCCTGAAGAACTCCCTGAGCAGTTCCGCCGCCTGGGCTTCGCCCATTCCGGCATAGACTTCCGGGCGGTGCAGGCACCGCTCCTGCTCGAAGACGCGCGCACCGTGCTCCACCGCGCCGCCCTTGGGGTCCGAAGCGCCGTAGTAGAGCCGGGCGATGCGGGCATGGGCGATGGCGCCCGCGCACATCGCACAAGGCTCCAGCGTGACCCACAGCTCGCAGCCTTCGAGGCGCTCTCCGCCGAGCTTCGCCGCTGCCTGGCGAATCACCAGCATTTCGGCATGGGCCGTGGGATCCCGCAGCGTACGGGGCGCGTTATGGGCGGAGGCGATCAGCTCGCCATCCTTGATCACGACGGCCCCGACCGGCACTTCCCCCGCGCTTTGCGCCTCGCGCGCCTGGGCCAGAGCAAGCACCATCGGTTCGGGTAGCGGCCACTTCGTCATGCTGCGCGCTTGCCCCGCACGCCTTGACCATTCAAGGGTGAATCGCTAATGGCGCGCCTTCCCGTAATCTACGGCACAATCTTTCGAAGCGAGTAAGCACATGTCCCGCATCTGCGAACTGACCGGCAAGGGCCGCCAGGTCGGCAACAATGTCAGCCACGCCAACAACAAGACCAAGCGCGTGTTCCTGCCCAATCTGCAGAACGTCACGCTGATGTCGGAAGGGCTGGACCGCAGCTACAAGTTCCGCGTCTCCACGCACGGCCTGCGTTCGGTCGAGCATGTCGGCGGCCTCGACAACTGGCTGCTGAAGACTTCCGATGCGAAGCTCAGCCCGCGCGCGCTGAAAGTGAAGCGCGAGCTGGTCAAGAAGCAGAAGGCTGCCTGAGGCCGAAGCCCTCCAGGGGGCTTCAGTCTGATTTTTCCGGAAGGCGCGCGGGTCGTTCGCGCGCTTTTCTGTTTGCGGCAGGCAGGTCGGCCGGATCGAGCACAAGCTTCCACAGCACCGTGCCTTGCAGCGCCGCACCGTTGTCGTCCGAGATCAGCCAGACCGTCAGCCTGCCGTCCTCGCGCGGCGCGATCGCCATCCCCTCGAAATTGTCGACCGGCAGGACCGATGCGAGCCTCGCGACGGCAATGCCCTGCCATGGTTCGCCGGCCCTGATTGCGGCCGGGTCGGCCAGGATGATACGGCCGGCGAAGCGCGGCGGGAAGGGCCACACCACCCGGCGCATCAGGATGAGCACCCGCCCGTCCGGAATCTGGGCCATATCGGTAGGGCTGAAACCGCGCGGCCCGACAAATTCGAAGCTCACGGGCTCCGCCACCTCGACCGGATCGCCGGGGAACAGCAGCGCCCGGTGACGGCGGTCCTCGGTGGTACCGCTGAACCCTTCGCGAAGCGCCAGGAACCGCCCGTCGGCCAGCCGCGTCATCGCTTCAGGCCCCGAATTGGCACCCCAGTCACGCATTGCGGCGGGTTCCACCGTCACGGCATCGGAGAAGGCGCTGTCATGGCGGGAAATGGCGTTGCGATATTCCCAGCCGATCCAGATGGTGCCCGAGGCCGGATCGATCGTTGCGGCCTCGGCATCTCGATTCTTCTTCAGCATCGATGTGCTGGCGTGGATCGGCCGGATCAAGGGCGGCGATGCGGGCGAGCCGGGAGGCGAGAAGCCGAGCATGAAACCCCGGTCGCTGAAAGCCAGCAGTCGGCCCTTTCCGGGCGCCACCAGCGCCGAATAGCTTCCGAAGTCCTCATGGGCGCTGTGCAGCCGCCATGCGGCCTCCAGCTCGAAGGGAGCCAGGTGAGCCGCAAGCTCGGCCCTTGCCGGAAGCCGTACCTGATCGAAGCGCAGATCCAGATCGTAGCTGGGGGGCGGCAGCGCCTGACGCAGCCAGGTGCCGGGGGCCAGGGCAGCGGCGAGGATCAGCAAGGCGAGCAAGCGGCGCACGGGTCACGCCAATAGACACTGTTTCATGCGCGAGGAAGCGATGCGCAATCGCCTAGTTCATCGGCCCGGTGAACAGGATCGGATCAAGCCGGGCCTGGCGCCATTTCAGACCCCAGTGGAGATGCGGCCCGGTCGCCCTGCCGGTCATGCCGATACGGCCGATCACCTGCCCCTGCCGGACATGGTCGCCTTGCTTAACCAGGATCTCCGAACAGTGCAGGAAAGCGCTGTTTAGTCCCATGCCGTGGTCGATCATCAGCAGGTTGCCTTCGAGCGTGAAAGGGTGGTCCGCAGCGAGGATGACGACGCCGTCGGCCGGGGCGACGAAGGGCGTGCCGCTTCTGCCGGTCGTGATGTCCGTGCCCGAATGATAGCTGGCCGGTTCGCCGCGATAGATGCGCTGCGAGCCGAACAATCCGGAAAGACGCCCCTTGACCGGCCAGATGAAGCGCTGCCGCCAGCCTTCGCTGCCGGTATCCAGGGACCGCGCCGCATTGATCTGCGCCAGCTCCGGCCTGCGGATGCGCATGAATGCCTCTGTCGCGCCGCCCGGCCGGCGCGCGACGTTGACGTGCTCGATCTTCCAGGCGCGCGGGGCAATCGCGAGCTGCCTCCTGACCTGCTTCCCGTCGCCTAGCCGGGCGACGAGCAGGCCCGACTGGCCTGAATCCCGGTCGAAGGCGATGAAGAAGCTGCCGTCGCCGGCAACCGGCACCTGCGCGCCGTCGAGTGTCAAGGCAACCGTGCCGGCAGGCGCCGTTCCCTTGACCCACCCGCCCTGGGTGAACTCGCCGGCAATGACGAAATCCGGCGGGCCGACAGGTTTCGGCGCGGCGGCGGGAGTTGCGGAAGGCAGAGGCGCCGTCGCCGGTTGCGCGGCCGCGGTCGATTCGGCGGCACCGCTGCTGCATGCGGCCAGTGTCGCCATGGCGAGGACGGCTGCGAACCAGTGGCGGCGCATGGTGCGACGGTTCACGCCTCGCCCGTCAGCCTGCGGGTCGCGATCTCGGCGCTGGCATAGGCCTCCTGCCGTTGGATGCACCAGTACCGCAGCGCTTCCAGCGCGATCTGCTCACCGGTCACCGCACAAAGGACATGGCTTCCCGGATTCACGACGCGAAAGCCGTTCGGTCCGTATTGCAGGACTGCGGCACGATCATTTGCGGACATCAACATGAGAGTCAGTCTAACAAAGCGCTGAGGTCAAAGCAATTTGCCCTGCTCCGGGGCAGGTCGCGATTCCTTGCTCGCCGAACGGGCCGGACGGGTCCCCGCAGGCACGACCTGAAGCTCGCCGTCGCGAAACCGCAAGGCCAGGCTGGGCTCTTTCTCCGCCGCAGCCTTGCTGACAAGCGTACGGCCGGCCGCATCGGTCACGCGAACATAGCCGCGTTCGAGCACGCGGTCGGGATTGAGCGATGCCATCAGCCGCGCGAGGCCGTCGAGCCGGTCGCGCTGGGCGCCGATACGCGCCGTCAGCAATGTCGGCGCCAAACGCTGGGCCTGGAGACGATCGCCGGCCCGCTCCAGGCGATTGCGCAACAGAGGAAGGGACAATCCCTTGGCGGCCTCGTGAAGCCGCTCGCGTTCCGCTGCCGCGCGATCCCGCAGGCCGCGCCGCAACCTTTCGGAACCGTCGTCGAGCCGCTGGGCGAACCCGGCGAGCAGCGCTTCGGGCTTCGGCAGGCGCTGGGCGCGGGCTTCAAGGCGTTCGCGCCCCATGGACAGCGGCCGCACCACCGCGCGCCGCTTGCGCAGTGCCAGCTCGGCAAGCTGGTCGGCAAGTTCCTCGCGCACCGGCACTGCCAGCTCGGCGGCGGCCGTGGGCGTCGGCGCGCGCAGGTCGGCGGCGAAATCGGCCAGCGTGGTGTCGGTCTCGTGGCCTACGGCGGAGATCACCGGGATCGGGCATTCCGCGATCGCGCGAACGACGATTTCCTCGTTGAAGGCCCAGAGGTCCTCGATCGAGCCACCGCCGCGCGCCACGATCACGACATCCGGGCGCGGTATCTCGCCGCCCGGCTCGATCTGCGAAAAGCCGTTTACCGCCGCCGCGACCTGTTCCGCGGCGCCTTGGCCCTGCACGAGTACCGGCCAGACCAGGACATGGCTGGGAAACCGGTCGGCAAGGCGGTGGAGAATATCGCGTATCACCGCGCCGGTCGGTGACGTCACGACACCGATCACGCGCGGCAGGAACGGCAGGGGACGCTTCCGTTCGGGAGCGAACAGGCCTTCGGCCGCAAGCCGTGCCCGGGTCTTCTCGAGCAGGGCGAGCAGCGCCCCTTCACCGGCGATTTCCATGCTCTCGACGACGATCTGGTACTTCGACCGTCCGGGATAGGTAGTGAGCTTGCCGGTGGCGATGATCTCGAGCCCATCTTCCGGCTTGAACGCGAGCCGGCCGGTGTTGCCGCGCCACATGACCGCGTCGATCACCGCCTTCTCGTCCTTGAGCGAACAATAGAGATGGCCCGATGCCGCGCGCTTGACGCCGGAAAGCTCGCCGCGGATCCGCACGAAGCCGAAGCGCTCTTCCACCGTGCGCTTCAGCATCGCGGAAATCTCGCTCACCGAAAGCGGCGCGGCGTTGTCCCCGGCACTATCCTTCGCTACGAGCCCCGCAGGCAGATCATCATCATCGATAGGCGAAGGCGGGACCATGAACATCCTCTTGCTGGGTTCGGGCGGACGCGAACATGCGCTGGCATGGAAGCTGGCGCAATCCCGCATCTGCGACAAGCTCTACGCCGCGCCCGGCAATCCCGGAATCGCCGAAGAGGCCGAACTGGCCTCGCTCGATGTGACCGATCATGGCGCCGTGACCGTTTTTTGCGAAGAGCGGCGTATCGGGCTGGTCGTGATCGGGCCTGAGGCCCCGCTAGTCGACGGACTCGCCGATACCTTGCGCGGCGCCGGGTTCTCGGTGTTCGGCCCGAGCCGCGCGGCGGCGCAGCTCGAAGGCAGCAAGGGCTTCACCAAGGACCTGTGCGAACGCGCGGGCATCCCGACAGGCGCCTATGAACGCGTGACGAGCGAAGCAGAGGCGATGGCGGCGCTCGGACGGTTCGGCGCGCCTGTGGTCATCAAGGCCGACGGCCTTGCGGCCGGCAAGGGCGTGACCGTGGCGATGACCGTGGAAGAAGCGGAAGGGGCGGTCCGCGACATATTCGGCGGGAAGTTCGGCGAAGCCGGAGCCGAAGCCGTGATCGAGGAATTCCTCGAAGGCGAGGAAGCGAGTTTCTTCGCCCTTACCGACGGCAGCACTATCGTTCCGTTCGGAACCGCGCAGGATCACAAGCGGGTGGGAGAGGGCGACACCGGCCCTAACACCGGCGGCATGGGCGCCTACAGCCCCGCGCCGGTCCTGACGTCGTTGCTCAGGGGCGAAGTGATCGAGAAGATCATCGCCCCCACCGTGCAGACCCTTGCGCGGGAAGGGATGCCCTATTCAGGCGTGCTCTATGCCGGATTGATGCTGACTCGCGAGGGGCCCAAACTGATCGAATACAATTGCCGCTTCGGCGATCCGGAATGCCAGGTGCTGATGATGCGTCTGGAAAGCGACCTGGGCGAATTCCTGCTCGCCTGCGCCGAGAATCGGCTCAGCACGCTGCAGCCGCCCCATTTTTCGCACGATACCGCGCTGACCGTGGTCATGGCGGCGCAGGGCTATCCCGGCACGCCGAAGAAGGGCGGGCATATCGGCGGCATTGCCGAAGCAGAGGCGGAAGGCGCCAAGGTATTCCACGCCGGCACGGCGGTGGACGCAAGCGGGGGACTCGCGGCCAACGGCGGGCGCGTGCTCAATGTCACTGCACGCGGAGGCTCGGTGACAGATGCGCAGGCGAAGGCCTATGAAGCAGTCGACCGGGTCGTCTTCCCCGAAGGCTTCTGCCGCCGCGACATCGGATGGCGCGAAGTCGAGCGGGAAGCCGGGTCGCAGTCCGCGAAAACCTAACGGCCGCTAGGCACTCATCGCCCTGCCGGCCTGCACCTGGCCATGATTGGCCGCCAGCAGGCGCAGCGTCAGCGCCAGCCTGCCCGCATCGTCCCGGGCGACGTGTTTGACCGGCAAATGCCGCCTCGCTTCGTCCAGCGCGGCGACGACCTGCGGACGCTTGTAGCCTCGCTTGAGCAACAGTTCGCCGAGATAGCGTATCGGAAACGGGGCCGGCTGACCGCAGGCGGCGGCAAGAGTTTCGAGCCAGTAGGCATCGAGATCGCAGTCGGCATAGACGTCGCAGTCGGCCGCTTCTGCCGTGAGTTCCGCAAGGACCTGTTCGGGAGGCAATCCGTCGCGCATCAACAGGTCCCGACTGATGCCGTGCAGAGCCTCGGCTTCATTGCACCAGTCCCAGTCTTCCCATTCCGCAGTCGGCTTGATCAGCCAAGTGCGGCTCGGCCCGCCGAACTTGGCCAGCGCCACCTCGATCGGATAGGAGAAATTGCCCTCGGGCAGGCAGCTTGCCTCGAAATCGATGATTGCCGCGCGTTTCATGAGGCGTGATGCCGGCAGCAACGCTGCCTGCAATGTGGACATCGGATGCGAAACCGATTCGCCATGACCTGCCTCCAAGCAGGAGGCTGCCTCGAATTAATCGAATTGTCACGCGTTTTGTTGCAGCGCAGCATCGCCGGCGCCAGGGAGGCCCGGAATCACCGGCCGCCTGACCAGGGCTGGCGGCTGGAAGTCCGCGACACCCGCCAGACTACCTCATGCGGCCCTGTCGCGAGACCGGGTGCCGGCGTGAAATCGACAAGTAGCGGCGGCTTGGCATGCTGGCTGGCATAAAGGCCGATCCAGTCCAGCTTGCGGTCGGCGGCTTGCCTGCCGAGCGTGATCACCAAGGGAGACAGTTCGGCGCCTGCGAACACCCTCGATGCCACTTCCAGGCCCCGCTCGCGTGCCTTTTCGTTCCTTGCGTAATACAGGTCTTCATAGAGGTAGACGTCGCAAAGGGGAGCCAGCTTGCGGAACGCTCCGCGCGTTACCAGCAACATGGCAAGGTGATCGCGATTGGCGCCGATGCCCATCGGACAATACAGGGCGGATCGCTGTCCCCGCCCCCCGCGAGAAAGAAGGTCAAGCAGGTAGGGAACCAGCGTGACCGCCAGGTAGTCGACTTCCTCCTTCAAGCCGGTATGGTCGAATGGATTGACCCCGAAAATCGCGGACTCCGACAGGCCGAGATCGTGCCGTGTCAATCCGGCAGATTGGGCAAAGAGCAGATCCTCGCGACGCCGCAGATCGGTTACCTCGGCTATCCGGGTGTCGCGATCCATCGGCAATTCAAGCCGGGCGGAAACATAGGCGCTGACGGTGAAGGCGGATAGCAGTTCGCCCCCGGTCCGGCTCGCGAGCCCACCGATCGAAAAGCAGACATCGTCATTATGCGGCGACAGATAGATATGCATGCCCGCCCCCTGCGTTGGTTGGCTACTACCCCGCAGCGCACCGGGCGCCAAATTGTTGTGCTGTGCGACGGAGGCCCCGGAGCCGCAATTTCGGCTGGCGCGCGATCGAATTGAACCGGCACCGGCCTGCCATTCTTGACCTGGGTCAAAGCGACCCGATCTGGCTTGCGCATAATTTCGACACATGTGTTGTAAAAATGCCTGCTGCAGTCCCGGAGAGCGAACGCCATGAACGTCGAAACACCCGTTTTCACCACACCTGACGAACAGGTCGCATGGCTCGGGACAGACCCGATTCCCGCCAAAGCCTATTACGATCCCGAATGGTTCGAGCTCGAGCGTCAGGCGATCTTCATGCGCTCGTGGATCGAGGTGGGCCATGCGTGCGAATTGCCCGAGCCCGGTACCTGGATTCGCCGCGAGCTGGAATTCGCCGACGCCTCGATATTGATCGTGCGCGGCAAGGACGATCGCATCCGCGCCTTCTACAACGCCTGCACCCATCGCGGCACGCAGCTCGTCGAGGAAGAAAGCGGCAAGGGCGCCAACTTCCTGTGTCCCTATCATTTCTGGAATTTCGGCGACGATGGCCGCCTCGTCGCCGCGCCGGACTTCAAGCGTTTCGCCCCGCTCACCAAGGAGGAATGCAGCATCCCGAAGGTGGCGGTCGACACTTGCGCGGGACTGATCTTCGTGAATCTCGATCCCGAACCGAAGCATACGCTGCGCGAATATCTCGGCGAATATGCGGACCGGCTGGAGACCCTGCCCGTCGCCAAGGCGACGACCTTTCACGAATATGTCTACGAGATCGATGCCAACTGGAAGATCACCTACGACAATTTCCAGGAGAACTACCACCTGCGCCACGTGCACGGGCTGACCGGCGTCGCCACCGTCCACCAGCAGAACCAGTACGGCTACCCGGACAAGTACACGTTCAACGGGCCGCACCGCACACAGCAGATCTGGGTCAATCCCGAACCGCTGATCAAGCCGATGCAGGGCTACAACCTGGGACTTGTCGCCAATGACTGCGCGCAACAGGGAATCATGGGGAGCCCGGACAGCCGCACCTACTTCGCGCTCTTTCCCAGCCTGTTCATCATCGGCACGCCGATGCAGCACTTCAGCCACAAGGTCTATCCGATCTCGGCGACCAAGTCGCGCGGCGTGTTCCGCATCTACTGGGTCGACGACGACGACAGCGCCACGCGGCGTTACGCCCGCGAATACGCGCTGTGCTCGCTTCGCGACATCCACACCGAGGACGTGAACATCATCAACCGCGCGCAGAAGGGCCTGCTCAGCGGCGCGATCAAGAAGATCCATTTCATGACGATGGAAGGGCTGTGCCGGCACCTCTACCAGCAGGTGGTCGCCCGGGTCGAAGACTATCTGGAAGAGCGCGAAGCCGCAGGAGAGACCGCATGAGCAAGATGCTTCCCGACGGCTTCGAAGCCCTCGAATATTTCGTCGAGCGCTGGGCGGTGGACGGCACGGCCAATCGCGACAGGCGCCGCGGCGACAGCACGGAAAACGAACGCGTGGCCTTTTTCGAGGCGGCCAAGGGCCTGATCCCGCAGGCCCTCGAGCTGCTCGACAGGAAACCGCTCGACGAGTTCAACGAACGCGAGCAGCGGCTGATGAACATGGTGCTCAGCTTCGCGCATGTCGCCATGGCGGTGGAAATGCTGGGCGATGCCGAACCGCGCCATGCCAGGTTCCGCGAAGTGATGCGGATCACCCGCTCCCCGGCCGATGCCTGATACCGGGGGCCGGAAAGGCCCTCAGCCCATCCGGGCCGCGACAAGCGCCTGGAGGTCGGCTTCGGGCCGGGCGCCGAAATGCGAGATGATTTCCGAGGCGCAGATGGCTCCCAAACGCAGGCATTCGCCAAGCGGGCGGCCCCGGACATGGCCGAACAGGAAACCGGCCGCGAACATGTCGCCTGCGCCGGTCGTATCGACCACCGAATCGACCGGTTCGGCCGCCACATCGGCCCGCTCGCCATCGCGGACCGCGACCGCGCCCTTTTCGCTGCGCGTGACCACCAGCACCGGGACCCTGGACGCGAGGTCATCGATCCCCTTGTCGAAATCGCTGATGCCGGTGAGCGCCGCCAGCTCGACTTCGTTGGCGAACATGATATCGATCTCGCCGGTCTCGATCATGGCGTGGAAATCGGCGCCGTGGCGCTCGATGACGAAGGCATCCGAAAGCGTGAAAGCCACTTTGCGCCCGGCATTCTTGGCTGCCGCGATCGCGCGGCGCATCGCCGCGCGGGGCTCTTCCGGATCCCACAGGTAGCCTTCGAGGAACAGCACCGCCGCATCGGCGATCGCGGCTTCGTCCAGCGCGGCGGCCGGAAGGAACTGCGACGCGCCGAGATAGGTGTTCATCGTCCGCTGCCCGTCCGGCGTGACGAAGATCAGGCAACGCGCCGTCGGCGGATCGCCGGCGCGGGGCGGGGTGGAAAAGGCGATGCCGCCGGCACGGATGTCGTGAGCAAAGACTTCGCCCAGCTGGTCGTCCGCCACCTGGCCGATGAACGCGCATTTGCCGCCCAGCGCCGCCAGCCCGGCAAGCGTGTTCGCCGCCGCGCCACCCGAGATCTCCCGCGCCGGGCCCATCGCATCGTAGAGTTCGTGCGCGCGCTGCGTATCGACCAGCGTCATCCCGCCGCGAACCAGGCCCAGCCGCTCGATCGTTTCGTCGGGGCAGGGTGCCATCACGTCGACAATCGCGTTGCCGATGGCGATGACGTCGGTTGCGGGATCAGACATTGGAATTCCTCAGCGTGTTTTCGGACAAAGGGGCGCGAGTAGCGACCGGTTCGCCGCCGGGCAAGGTCGCCCCGCGTTGACAGCGGAATCAATGCGGGCGATGCGGTGCGAAACATGCGAAACACGCCGCACCCCTCTCGCCGCGCAGCGATCGTCGCACTGGCCCTGGTTCCGCTGCTTTCGGCTTGCGGATCGACAGCGCCGGTGAAGAGCGCGAATGCAGCGACCACCTCCCGCCCGCCGGTGCGGCAACCCGTCAGCGGCCCGCCGCCTGCGGCCAAGGTCCACATGATGCCGGGGCTCGAAGGGGTGATCGGTGCGAATGTCAACGATCTGACCCGCCAGTTCGGCACGCCCCGTCTCGACGTCTGGGAAGGCGACGCACGCAAGCTGCAGTTCAGCGGAACGGCGTGCATTCTCGATATCTACCTCTACCCGAGCGCCAGGGGCCGCGAACCGCAAGCGACCTATGTCGACGCCAGGCGCGCTTCCGACGGGATGGACGTGGACCGCGCGGACTGCGTATCGGCGCTCAGAAGGCGCTGAATTCCGGGCTCCGGTTCGGGTAACGCGGGTTTAAGCATATCGGGCGATAATGGCCTCGCAGACAAGGGGCCTCGACACGATGAGCATGCATTTTCGCGAGATCGCCGAACAGGCAGCGGCAGACGGCACGATCACTGCGGTTGAAATCCTCGCCTTGCGGCGCGAAGGCTGGGCAAGCGGGCGTATCGAGCCGGTCGAAGCCGAAGCGCTGTTCGTGATCAACGACCGGATGGCCCGCCACGCGCGCGAATGGTCCGACTTCTTCGTCGAGGCGCTGGGCGAGTTCATCATCAACGGCGTCGAGCCCAAGGGTTACGTCGACGAGACCCAGGCTGACTGGCTGATCGCCAAGATCGACCATGACGGCAAGCTCAATTCGATGACCGAGCTGGAACTGCTCATCCGCCTGTTCGAGCGCGCCAAGAGCGTGCCGGACCGCCTGCGCGAATTCGCACTGGAACAGATCGAGCGGGCCGTCCTGACCGGCCAGGGCCCGACGCGCTGCGGCGGCTCGCTGCAGAAGGGCAACGTCACCGGCGCCGAAGCGAAGCTGATGCGCCGCATCATGTTTTCCAGCGGAAGCGAGCGCCCGGCGGCGGTAAGCCGCAAGGAAGCCGAACTGCTGTACCGGATCAAGGATGCCACGCTGGGCGCCAACAACTCGCCCGAATGGAAACGGCTGTTCGTCCAGGGTGTCGGCAATTTCCTGATGGGCTTCAACAGCCATACGCCGCTTTCGCGCGAACGTGCGGCCGAACTCGAAAGCTTCATGAACGACCACAGCTCTTCGATCGGCGGCTTTTTCGGCCGGATGGCGAAACACGCGGTCAAGGGCACGATGTTCGACGGCTTCGGATCGGACGAGCCGGAAGGCCCGGGCCTGGAAGTCCGCGTCGACGAGGCGCGCGAATTGACGACCAGCGAGAAGACCTGGCTCGAAGGCAAGATCGACGGCAATGCCCGGGTCGACGAGTTCGACCAGGCGTTGCTGGATTTCATCGCCGAGGAAACCGGCGAAACCCGCTGATCAGACGGTAAAGCTTTCGCCGCAGCCGCAACTGCCCTTGGCGTTGGGGTTGTCGAACACGAAACCGGCGGCGAAATCGTCTTCCTGCCAGTCCATCGTGCTGCCCACGAGGTACAGCACGCTGGCCCCGTCGATGAAGAAGGTGCCCCCCGGCGTCTCGATCCGTTCGTCGATCGGATCGGCCTGGGAGACATAGTCCACCGAATAGGCGAGCCCCGAACAGCCACGGCGCGGCGTGGAAAGCTTCACGCCGATCGCGTCTTCGGGCGCTTGCGCCATCAGCGCGGCAATGCGCTCCTCGGCCGCCGGGGTGAGGATCACGGCCGCAGGGCGGGCTCTGGTCTTGGTTTCACTCGACATCACAACATTCCCAGTTCGAGCTTCGCCTCGTCGCTCATCTTGCCCATGTCCCAGGGCGGATCCCAGACGATGTTCACTTCGGCGTCGCGCACGCCCGGCACCGCGCCGACGCGCAGTTCCACTTCCCCGGGCAGCGATTCGGCCACGGGACAATGCGGCGTGGTCAGCGTCATGGTCACGGCGACACTGCCCTCGTCCGAAACGTCGACCGCGTAGATGAGGCCGAGGTCGTAGATATTGACCGGGATCTCCGGATCGAAAATCTCTTTCAGCGCGGCGATCACCGATTCGTAGGTTTCGCCGCCCGGCTCTCCCGGCGATACGCCTTCGGGCTTTTCCGCGAGGAAGCCTTCAAGGTAGTCGCGCTTGCGCTCCAGCTTTTCACCGGCGGTTTCGGGGGCCGCTTCGGCATCGTCGACGCGCGCGCGCGGCGGCGGGGAAACGCTGTCCACCTCCTCGACCTTGAAGCTGCGGGTCTCGTCACTCATCCGAAGATCCTCCTGGTGCGCTCGATGCCGCGCAAGAGCGCCTCGATATCGCTTTCGTCGCTGTAAAGGCCGAAACTGGCCCGTGCCGTGGCCGGCACGCCGAGATGATCCATCAGCGGCTGGGCGCAGTGGTGCCCGGCGCGGATCGCCACGCCTTCCTCGTCCAGTATGGTGCCGAGATCGTGCGGGTGGACGCCGTCCAGCGCGAAGCTGACGATGCCGGCGGAATCTTCCGGCCCGAACAGGATGACCGAATTGAGCCGTCCCAGTTCCTCGCGTGCCTTGGCAACCAGCGCCATCTCGTGAGCATGGATCGCGCCGACGCCGATCGCATCGACGTAGTCGATCGCGGCGGCCAGCCCGACCGCCTCGACGATCGCGGGAGTGCCCGCCTCGAAACGCTGCGGCGGGGGGGCATAGGTGGTGCGCTCGAAGGTAACACGGTCGATCATGGCCCCGCCGCCATGCCAGGGTGGCATGGCATCGAGAATTTCGGCCTTCGCCCAGAGCGCGCCGATACCCGTCGGCCCGTACAGCTTGTGCGCGGAAAAGACGTAAAAATCGCAATCGAGCGCTGCAACATCGACCGGCAGGCGCGGCACCGCCTGGCACCCGTCGATCAGGAGCCTGGCGCCAACGCCATGCGCGAGATCGGCGGCGCGGCGGCAGTCGAGCGTGGAGCCCAGCACGTTCGAGACATGGGCCAGCGCGACCAGCTTGTGCCGCGGGGTCAGCATGCGTTCGGCGGCATCCAGGTCGATCAGCCCGTCATCGGTAAGCGGGCAGACGTCGATTTCGATACCGGTGCGGTCTCGCAGCAGCTGCCAGGGCACGATATTGGAATGATGCTCCAGCACCGAAAGCAGGACGCGGTCTCCCGCCTCGAGCTGCGAACCGCCCCAGCTGTGCGCGACGAGATTGATCGCCTCGGTCGCGCCGCGGGTGAAGATCACTTCCTCCTCGCGCCCGCCGATGAAGTGCGCCACCCGGCGCCGCGCCGCTTCGAAAGCCAGCGTCATGTCGGCGGAGCGCGCATAGACGCCGCGATGGACGGTCGCGTAGTCCCTGCCCATGGCGCGGACGGTCGCATCGATCACCGCTTGCGGCTTCTGCGCCGTCGCAGCGGTATCGAGATAATGCCAGGGCTTGCCCTCCGCGGTTGCCAGGCCGGGAAAATCGGCCCGCAGATCGGGGCGGATGATCGTGGCCGTGCTCACAACATCTCCCCCAGCCGCTGCAATGCGGCATCGCTCAGCGCCTCCTCGTCCGGCGCGCCGGCGAAGGCTTCGGCGATGAACGCCTGCAGCATCAGCCGCTTGGCCTCAGGCGGGGTCAGCCCGCGCGACTGCAGGTAGAACAGGCCCTGAGCGTCGAGCTCTCCCACGGCGCAGCCATGCGCCGCCTTGACGTCATCGGCATAGATCTCGAGCTCCGGCCGCGCATTGGCGGTGGCCGTACGATCGAGCAGCATCGCACGCACGGACTGTTCGGCATCGGTGCCGTCGGCCCCACGGGCGACCGCGATCCGGCCGAGGTAGGTTCCCACCGCCTGGCCCGCGAGCACCGAGCGGACGACCTGCTCGCTGACCGCATCGGGCGCCTCGTGCGAGACCTCGGTCACGATTTCCAGCGTCTGGCTGCCGCTGCCGAGCTGCGCCGCGCCGAGCGTGAAACGCGCGCCTTCGTCCAGCCGCACGTCGACGGCGATGCGCCCGAAGGACGGACCGGCGCTGAGAATGCGCAGGTCGAAGCGCGCGCCCTTTTCCAGCGTGACGACAAGATGGCGCGCGATGTTGGCCTCGCCCAGTTCGACCACCTGCATCGCATCGCTGCTTCCGGCAGGCACGGCCACCTCCTCGCGCGCGACGGGCCAGAGGCCGGACAGCGCATCGAGGTCCGTGTAGCGGAACGCCTCGTCCCTGCGGGTCGGAAGAGCGGTCGCGTCGTTCACGCCGCGACCGCCTCGTAACCCTCTTCCTCGAGCTGGAGCGCCAGCTCCGGCCCGCCGGTCTTGACGATGCGCCCGGCGGCAAGGACGTGGACATAATCCGGCTTCACGTAATCGAGCAGCCGCTGGTAATGCGTGATCAGCAGCACGCCCTTGCCGGGCTGGCGCATGATCGCGTTGATGCCTTCGCCCACGATCCGCAGCGCATCGATGTCGAGCCCGGAATCGGTCTCGTCGAGCACTGCGAACTTCGGGTCGAGAATGCCCATCTGCACCATTTCGGCGCGCTTCTTCTCGCCGCCGGAAAAGCCGACGTTCACCGGCCGCTTGAGCATGTCCATATCGAGCTTGAGCAGCGCCGCCTTCTCCTTGGCGAGCTTGAGGAACTCGCCGCCGGACAGCGGTTCCTCGCCCCGGCCCTTGCGCTGGGCATTGGCCGCCTCGCGCAGGAACTGGACGAAGGAGACGCCCGGGATCTCGACCGGGTACTGGAAGCCGAGGAACAGGCCGGCGGCAGCGCGCTCATGCGGTTCGAGCTGGAGCAGGTCCTGTCCGTCGAAGCTGACCGAACCCCCGGTCACCTCGTAACCGGGCCGTCCGCCCAGCACATAGCCGAGCGTCGACTTGCCCGCGCCGTTCGGGCCCATAATGGCGTGGACCTCGCCCGCGTTCACGGTGAGCGAAAGCCCCTTGAGGATGGGCTTGCCGCCGATCTCGGCGGTGAGGTTATCGATCTGGAGCATTGTCGGTCCTGTTGCTGTGATCGTGCCGCGCGGCGCGCGGGTGATCTGCAAAATGCTTGCGGCGCGCTTCCTGCTTGTCGGCGATGCGCAGACGCATCTCCGCTGTAATTCGCTGCAGGACGGCGGCCATGTCCTCTAGGATATCGCCGGCCTTGAGCCGCAGCACACGGATGCCGACCGCTTCGAGGCTCTTGTCGCGACGGGTGGCGATCGTGTCGGCGTCTTCCTCGTCGATGGCGATGGCCAGGCCGAGATTATGGCAATTGAAGTCGACGATGGCCGAACCGATCACCGCGTGGCGCTTGAAGGTGTAACGGCCAAGGTCGGCCTTGGCGAAACGCTCGGCCAGCGCCTTGTGCGCCGGGGAAGAGTGGCGCCGCATCTCGCGGGCACGGTCATGCAGCGCATCAAGGCGCTTTTCCGAGATTTCCCAGCCGCGTCCCTTTTTCTTGAGCGCGGGCCCCTCCGCCTCATCGGACGGATCGCGTAAAGCCAGTTTCTTGCGGTCGCTCACCCGACACTCCCTTCAAGGCTGATACCCAGCAGCTTCTGCGCCTCGACCGCGAATTCCATCGGCAGCTGCTGCAGCACTTCCTTCGCAAAGCCGTTGACGATCAGCGCCACGGCTTCCTCGGTGTCGAGCCCGCGCTGCATCGCATAGAACAGCTGGTCGTCGCTGATCTTGCTGGTGGTCGCCTCGTGCTCGATCTGGGCGGAGGGATTGCGCACCTCGATATAGGGCACGGTGTGGGCGCCGCATTCCTTGCCGAGCAGTAGCGAATCGCACTGGGTGAAATTGCGCACGCCCTCGGCATTGGCGCCGACGCGCACCAGCCCGCGATAGGTGTTGTTCGACTTGCCGGCGCTGATGCCCTTGGAAATGATCGTCGAGCGGCTTCCGGCGCCGTTGTGGATCATCTTGGTGCCGGTATCGGCCTGCTGGTAATTGTTTGTGACGGCGACCGAATAAAACTCGCCGACCGAATCCTCGCCGTTGAGAACGCAGCTCGGATATTTCCATGTAATGGCGCTGCCCGTCTCGACCTGGGTCCAGCTGATCTTGCTGCGCTTGCCCTGGCACAGCCCGCGCTTTGTGACGAAATTGTAGATCCCGCCCTTGCCCTGCGCATCACCGGGATACCAGTTCTGCACGGTCGAATACTTGATCTCGGCATCGTCGAGCGCGACCAGCTCGACCACCGCGGCGTGGAGCTGGTTCTCGTCGCGCTGCGGGGCGGTGCAGCCTTCGAGGTACGATACGTAGCTGCCCTTGTCGGCGACGATCAGCGTGCGCTCGAACTGGCCGGTGTTCTCGGCATTGATGCGGAAATAGGTGGAAAGCTCCATCGGGCAGCGCACCCCTTCGGGGATGTAGACAAAGGTGCCGTCCGAAAAGACCGCGCAGTTGAGCGCCGCGAAATAATTGTCGTGCTGCGGCACAACCCGGCCGAGCCACTTCTTCACGAGATCGGGATGTTCGCGGATCGCCTCGCTGATCGACAGGAAAATGACTCCCGCCTTCTTCAGCTCCTCGCGGAAAGTCGTGGCGACCGAAACCGAATCGAACACCGCATCGACCGCCACCTTGCGCGCGCCTTCCACGCCGGCGAGCACCTTCTGCTCCTCCAGCGGAATGCCGAGCTTTTCATAGACCTTGAGGATATCGGGATCGACTTCGTCGAGGCTCTTCAGCGCCTCCTTCTTCTTGGGCGCGGCGTAATAATAGGCGTCCTGATAATCGATCGGCGGAACGGAAAGCTTCGCCCAGTCGGGCGGCGTCATCGTCAGCCAGTGGCGATAGGCCTTGAGCCGCCATTGCAGCATCCATTCCGGCTCGTTCTTCTTGGCCGAAATGAAACGGACGGTGTCTTCGCTCAGCCCCTTGGGCGCGAACTCCTGTTCGATGTCGGCTGACCAGCCGTGCTCGTAATCGGCGACCCTGGCCGCCGCCTCGCGCGCGGCCCTGTCCTTTTCCAGCGCCTCCGGGGGAGTCGTATCGTCAGTCATCAAAAGGCTCCGTTCGTGCCAAGCGTGGCCGGAACCTCTCCCGGACTATTGTTTTCGATCTCGATTGCGGGCGAACCCGACAGGTCGGTCAGGCTTACTTCGGCAAGCGCGCCGCGCAAGGCCCGGTTTACGACCGGCCAGTGCTGCCTGACCATGCAGCTTTGCTCCAGAGTGCAGTCCTGCCGGGCTTCCTCGATGCAGGCGGTCAGCGCAATCGGCCCTTCGACCGCCTCGACAATGTCGGCCAGCGTGATCGCGGCAGCCGGGCGCGCCAGCCTCAGGCCGCCGCCGACACCGCGCGAGGAGCGCAGCAGCCCTGCCGACGTCAGCCGGCTGACCAGCTTCTGCACGGTCGGCGCGGGCAGGCCCGTTTCCTCGGCGAGCTGGCCCGCAGAGACGCGCGCACCGCCGCAATGCCGCGCGGCGGCGGTCATGATGACGACGGAATAATCTGCCATGCTGGACAAGCGCATGAATTTGCTGCCGTTCTGGTTGGCGGTCAAAATTGGATCGATTCGTTCCGGTTTACCTAGTGTGCCCGAACGCAGGTTTCAACCGGGGAGTTTCATGCCCTGTTCCATGCCTGTCCATTGAGCGGTGCAGGCGGTGCGTCTATGCCCCCCGGCAATGGCCTATTCGCTGATCCGCCCCGCCCTGTTCGCACTCGACGCAGAACGCGCCCATGGCCTCGCCCTTGCTGCACTCAAGCTCATGCCCGGAGGCAGGCCCGCGCCGCCGGGAGGGCCGCTCGAAACGCAAGTCGCCGGCATCACCTTTCCAAACCCGCTCGGCATGGCCGCCGGCTTCGACAAGGATGCCGAAGTGCCCGACGCATTGCTCGGCCTGGGTTTCGGCTTTGCCGAAGTCGGCTCGATCACGCCGCTTCCCCAGCCGGGCAATCCCAAGCCGCGCCTGTTCCGGCTCGAGGAAGACCGGGCAGTGATCAACCGCATGGGTTTCAACAACGGCGGGGCTTCCGTCGCTGTGGAGCGCCTGCGCAAGCGGCGCGGCAGGACAGGCATTGTCGGAATCAACATCGGCGCCAACAAGGATTCGGCCGACCGCATTGCCGATTACGCGATGATGGCCCGGCTGATGGCCCCGCTCGCCTCCTACCTCGCGGTGAACGTCAGCAGTCCCAATACGCCGGGCCTGCGCGCCCTGCAGGACGAAGCCGCATTGTCCGCCCTGCTCGACGCCGTGCTGGCGGCGCGCGGCGACGAAGGCCCGCCCGTTTTCCTCAAGGTCGCCCCCGATCTCGAGCCGGCGGATGTCGACGCGATCGCCCGTATCGCCATCGACAAGGGGCTCGGCGCGTTGATCGTCTCGAACACCACGATTTCCCGCACCCCGCTGAAGTCGAGTCTCGCCGGGGAACAGGGCGGCCTGTCCGGCGCGCCGCTCAGGGACCTTGCCCAGCAAAGACTGCGCGACTTTCGCAAGGCGACAGGCGGGACGGTGCCTCTGGTCGGCGTCGGCGGCATCGCAACCGCGGAGGACGCCTGGGCCCGCATCCGCGCGGGCGCAAGCCTCGTCCAGCTCTATTCGGCGATGGTCTATCACGGCCCCGGCATTGCCAGAACGATCGTGGGAGGGCTGGAGCCGTTGATGCGGCGCGACGGATTCGCCTCCATTGCCGAGGCTGTCGGAACAGAATAGGCCACATCCCATGTTTGCCCGCCTAATCGCCTGCCTCGCCGCTGCGCTGCTGCTGAACGGATGCGCCACCGTCCGGCCCGCTGCCGCCCCCGAATCAGCTTCTTCCTCGCTCGAGGCGGGCATGGTCAGCGCCGCCGACCCGCGCGCCGCACAAGCCGGCGCCGAAATGCTGCGGCAGGGCGGGAGCGCCATGGATGCCGCGCTCGCGACGCTGCTGGCGCTCAACGTGGTCGAGCCGCAAAGCTCGGGGATCGGCGGAGGAGGCTTTCTGGTCGCCGACGACGGCAAGGGCGGGGTGACGACTTACGACGGACGTGAAACGGCGCCGATGGCCGCAGGCCCCGACTGGTTCAGGATGAACGGCCAATACCTGTCGCGCCGCCAGGCGGTTCCGGGCGGGCTCAGTGTTGGCGTGCCGGGCAATGTGGCGATGATGGCGCTGGCGCACGGCGAGCGCGGCAAGCTTCCCTGGAAGGCGCTGTTCCAGCCGGCGATCCGGCTTGCGCGGGAGGGCTTTGAGGTCACGCCCCGATTCCACAATTATCTCGAACGCTATCGCATCGACGATTCGCTGCCGGCTCAGAGCCGCGAACTTCAATACATCGCAAAGGGCGGGCCCGTCCTTTCGGCGCAATCGCGCGCACTCTACTACCGTCCGGACGGCGCACCGGCTCCGGTCGGCACGACGATCCGCAACCCCGCGCTGGCGACCTTCCTTGAGAAGCTGGCGGCGCAAGGCCCGCAAGCCTTTTACGAAGGCGCGAACGCCGAAGCCGTCGCGCAAACGGTCGCTTCGGCACCGAGCAATCCGGCGGCGATGACGACAGCCGACCTTGCCGCCTACCGCGCGAAGGAGCGCGAGCCCGTCTGCGCGACCTATCGCATCTACCGGCTGTGTGGCATGGGGCCCCCTTCGTCGGGTGCCACCACGGTGATCGGTATTCTCGGCCTGCTCGAGCGCTTCGACCTTAAGGCGCTCGGCAAAGACAATCCTGTTTCCTGGCACCTGATCGCAGAGGCCGAACGCCTTACCTATGCGGACAGGGAGCGCTTTCTCGCCGATCGGGATTTCGTCGCCGTCCCGGTGGCCGGCCTGATCGCCAGAAACTACCTCGCCGCGCGATCGGCGCTGATCGCGCCGGACAGGACCATGGCAGACGTGGAGCCGGGAAATCCGCCGGGAGCCGGCGCGGCGCAGGCAGACACGTTCACGCCCGACGTTCCTTCCACCTCGCATTTCGTTGCCGTCGACCGCAACGGCGCGGCGGTGTCGCTGACGTCCACCATCGAGGGCCCGTTCGGCTCGGGGCTGATGGTCAACGGCTATTTCCTCAACAACGAGCTGACCGATTTCAGCCTTGTGCCCGAGGAGGACGGCAAGCCCGTCGCCAACCGGGTCGCCGCCGGCAAGCGGCCACTCAGCTCGATGAGCCCGACGCTCGTCTACGGCCCTGACGGAAAGCTGCGGCTCGCCATCGGCGCGGCGGGCGGGAAGACTATCCCGGCGCAGGTCGCGAAGGCGATCATCGGCGTGCTCGACTGGGGACTGTCGGCGCAGGATGCGATCTCGCTGCCGCTGATCTACGCACCCGGCGGCGACATCGTCATTGTCGAAAAGGGCTCGAGCCTCGAGGCCATGATCCCCGCATTGCAGGCCCTGGGCCACGCGAAAGTGTCCGCCTATTCGCTGCCGCTCAAGGCCAATGCCATCGAAGTGGTCGACGGACGGCTGGTCGGGGCCGCCGATCCGCGCAGCGAGGGACAGGCCGTTTCGGAATAATCGCCGGGTTGCTGGCAGGGCCCGCCCCGCCTAGAAATGCGCTTCCCGAACCGTCAGGCGAGAGGCAGGACGCGCGTGCAGCTTTCCGATTTCGACGCAAGCGACAATCTGGTTTCCCTGTTCCTCGCACGCGCCGACGAGCTTGGCGAAAAGCCGATGCTCTGGGCGAAGCGCGACGGGAACTGGACCTCGATAAGCTGGAGCGAGGCGGCGCGACGGGTCTGCCTGATCGCCGAAGGGCTGCGCGGTCTCGGCCTTGCCGAGGGCGACAGGGTGATGCTGGTTTCCGAAAACCGCCCGGAATGGTGCCTTTCCGACCTCGGCATCATGGCTGCCGGCTGCGTCACCGTGCCTGCCTACACCACCAATACCGAACGCGATCACCTGCACATCCTGGAGAATTCGGGTGCACGCGCGGTGATCGTTTCCGACGAGAAGCTGGCCAAACCGCTCCTGCCGGCCATGCTGCGCTCCGACGTGGCCGAGCATATCATCGGCTTCGAGCCGCTGCGCCACATGCAGGAAGGAACGATCGCCTTCCATGACTGGCATGCCCTGCTCGAAGGCGACGCAGCCCCTGCACGGCAGGGCGTGGCGGAGCGGATCGCGGGCATCGCGCGCGAAGACCTCGCCTGCATCATCTACACCAGCGGAACCGGCGGCGCGCCACGCGGGGTGCGCCAGCACCACGGCGCGATCCTGCGCAATATCGACGGCTGCGCACGCATCATTTCCGAGGATTTCGGGTGGGGCGAGGAAGTCTTCCTCTCGTTCCTGCCGCTCAGCCACGCCTACGAGCACACCGCCGGCCAGTACCTGCCCATCGGCCTGGGCGGGCAGATCTATTTTTCCGAAGGCCTCGACAAGCTCGCCGGCAATATCGAGGAAGTGCGTCCGACCATCATGGTCGTCGTCCCGCGCCTTTTCGAAGTGCTGCGCGCGCGGATCCTCAAGCAGGTGGGAAAGCAGGGCCGGCTGGCCAACTACCTGATGTCGCGCGCGCTGCTGATCGGCGAACGCGCGTCGCACGGCAGGAAACGCCTGCGCGATCGGCCGATGGATTGCATTCTCGAGCACACATTGCGGCCCAAGATCCGCGAGCGCTTCGGCGGCCGGATCAAGGCCATGGTATCGGGCGGCGCGCCGCTCAATCCGGAAATTGGCACATTCTTCGATTCGATGGGGCTGACCCTGCTGCAGGGATACGGCCAGACCGAAGCCGGTCCGGTGGTCAGCTGCAACCGGCCCAGCGCCGGGCTGAAGATGGACGCGGTCGGCCCGCCCCTCGCCGGGGTTGAAGTGAAAATCGCCGAGGACGGTGAAATCATGGTGCGCGGCGAGCTCGTCATGCACGGCTACTGGCGCAACGATGGTGAAACGGCCCGCACCCTCCGCGACGGCTGGCTCCTTACCGGCGATATCGGCCATCTCGACGAAAGCGGCCGGATCATCATCACCGACCGCAAGAAGGACATGATCGTCAACGACAAGGGTGACAACGTCTCGCCCCAGAAGGTCGAAGGCATGCTGACGCTTCAGCCCGAGATCGCCCAGGCCATGGTGACGGGCGACAAGCGGCCCTACATCGTCGGGTTGATCGTAGCCGACGCGGAATGGGCGCTGGAATGGGCGCGCGCGCAGGACGAGAAGTTCGATCTTGCCGCACTCCACGACCTGCCCGCCTTCCGCAGCGCGGTGCGCGCGGCGATCGACCGGGTGAACGGCGATCTCTCGGTGATCGAGAAGGTCCGGCAGTTCGCTTTCGCGGACGAGGCCTTTTCGATCGAGAACGAGGAACTGACGCCCAGCCTCAAGATCCGGCGGCACAAGCTGAAAGAGCGTTACGGCCAGCGGCTGGACGCGCTGTACCGCAGCTAGGCGCGGCCCACGCGGCGAAATAGGGCTGCGACGGTCGGCCCGGACCTCAGGCCGGGTCGGTGACCGAGCGGGTGATCGGCATGTCGTTGCGCTGGCGGGCGTGCTGCTCTTCCATTTCCTTCTGCACTTCGACCGCCAGGGACACATGCGCCAGGCTCAGGACCAGATCCATCAGCCGCTGCTCCTTCTCGCCCAGCTGCCGGGCGGGAAAACCGTCGAGATAGGACAGCGCCGCCTCGAGGAGCGGCTGCGCCGCAGCATAGAAAGCCTCTCGCTCTTCCTCGGTGCTGTCCCCGCGCGCACGATCGCGCTCCGCCGACGTGCGCAGCGACCACCGCGCGACGAAAGGCTCGAGCGTTGCAAATCCTTCCGGAAGCTGCACTGGCTCCGTCATTGCGCTTCCCCCGCCGCTTCCTGTTCGGCCTTGTAGGCTTCGACGATGCCGTTGGAGACCAGATAGAGATGGCGGCACAATCCTTCGAGCGCCTGGAAGTGAATGTGTTCCAATGCGCCGCTGTTCAGCCCTCTCTGGCCCGCCTTGATGACATTGACGTCTTCCACATGCACTTCGCGGGCGATCGCCAGGCAGTATTCGCGCGCGAAGCGATCGCTGGCGGTTTCCCAGTCGCCGACCCAGTAGAGGCGGATCACCCCGCGCGATCTGGTCGCGGAGATCGGGTAGACGACATGGCTGAAATGCTGTGTCGGCGAGCCGAAGATGAAGAACCCTGGGAAAACCGCGTAATATTCCCGGTTGGTCGGATCCGGCATTAGCCCTTTCTCGGTCGCATAGCCCGCAAGCATCGGGAACACGGTCTGCTGCACGGGAGTGGTCACGTCGGGATTGTAGTTGGGCCAGAATTGCTGCGAGCGATGCACCCCGTGGAACCCGTAATTCTCGGGATAGCCGAACGGATTCTCCGGAGTGTAGGACGCCGCACCCGTGCGCGGATGTATGAACTTGAGGTGGTAGCTTTCCTGGAAGTTGTCGTAGGTCAGCTTCCAGTTGGCATCGATTTCATAGGTGTATTCGCAAAAATCCGTCGCTTTGGCGGCGGGAATGGTTTCCAGCCTCTCCACGATGTATTCGCCCAGGAATTCGTGCAGCGACTGCGCCGGTTCCGGGTCGAGATTGACGAAGATCATGCCACCGCAGACGTCGACCGAGACCGGCTTGAGTGCACAGTTCTCCTTGGTCGTATAGAACCGCTCGAAATCGGGCGCCGAGCGCAAGGCGCCATCCAGCCCGAAATTCCACCTGTGGTAGGGACAGATGAAGGCGTTGGCCTTGCCCTCGCCCCTGCCTTCCAACTGCGTTCCGCGATGCGTGCAGGCGTTGTGGAACCCGCGGATGACGCCGTCCTTGCCGCGCACGATCAGAATCGATGCCTTGGCGAATTCAAGGTCGCGGCGAATGAAGCTTCCCGGTTCCAGCAATTCGCATACGTGACCGATGGTCAGCCAGGTGCGCATGAAGATCGCCTGGCGCTCAAGCTCGTAATAGTCCGGATCGTAATAGGCCTTGGCCGGAATCGGGTCGGTGCCGAGCCAGGCTGTCTGGTCGGCCGGCGGCTGATAGGACGCGACGTCGATATTCATGGCAATTCTCTCCCGGCAGGCACGTTTTCCATTGGAAAGGCCGGACAGGCGCCAGCCCGTGCTCTTGTTGCGCCTGCCCTCGGGATACGTCGGGCCGGGAGGAATTTCAACACATGTGTCAAATTTTGCCGGGCAGTCGGCCCGGCGATAACGGGTCCGTGCTGGGGCTGGACTGACGATCCGCCGGGAGCAGGATCCGCGTCAAAGGCGAACGGCGCCGCTCGCGGCGCCGTCACTTTGGATCAGGCCGCTTCCTTCTCCACCCATTCGGGGAAGACGCAGGGCTCGCGGTCCGACCAGCCGGGGGCGGTAGCAGCCGCTTCGCTGATCGAATGCAGAAGCTCCTTGCGCCGGTTCGGGCGGATCTGGGGAAGCGCGGCGGCAGCACAGAATGCGCTCGGCAACCAGGGCCTCACCGGGGCGCCCAGCAACCGCTCGTAGAGGAAGCGATAGGAGGAGAAAGAGGTCAACCGCTCCTGCGCCAGATCGAAGGCGGAAACGCGGATGAGCTTGCCCATGAAGGCTTCGAGCCCTTCGAAGCTGGCCTCGTCCGGCAGCAGCGACCGCAGCGCCTTCAGTTCCTGGTAGGCGACATATTGCGAACGGATCGAGGCGATTTCGCCGGCGTCCCGTGCCCAGAGCTTGAATGCGTCCTGCCGGCCGAGCCCGATATCGAGGCTGCGCTTGATGTAGCGCTGCTCGCATGGGCTGAAGCTCGCAAATTCACGCAATTCGTTGATCGTGAGCGAAGCCGTTCCGGTATTGCTCATGACTTCTGATCCCCTGTTCGCTGGACCCTCTGGTCCGACAGGGAAGACATCATCAGATTTTGGTTATTAACCCGTTAACCATGACATGAGTTTCTGGCGCCGGACGGCGTTCACACATCAGATAAGGCCGGCGAGCGGACTGGAAGGATCGGCATATTTGCGCGTCGCCATCCGTCCGGCGAGATAGGCCTCGCGGCCCGCCTCGACAGCGAGCTTCATCGCCCGCGCCATGCGGAGCGGATCCTTTGCTTCGGCAATGGCGGTGTTCATCAGCACCCCGTCGCAGCCGAGCTCCATGGCGACTGCCGCGTCCGAAGCCGTTCCGACTCCCGCGTCGACGAGCACCGGCACGCTGGCTCCTTCGACGATCAGGCGGATCGTCACCCGGTTCTGGATGCCGAGGCCCGAGCCGATCGGCGCGCCCAGCGGCATGACCGCCACGGCGCCGGCTTCTTCCAGTTGCTTGGCGGCGATGGGGTCGTCGACGCAGTAGACCATGGGCAGGAAGCCTTCGCTTGCCAGCGTTTCGGTAGCCCGGAGGGTTTCGCGCATATCGGGATAGAGCGTGCGCGCCTCGCCCAGCACCTCCAGCTTGACCAGGTCCCACCCGCCGGCTTCCCGGGCGAGCCGCAAGGTGCGGATGGCCTCTTCGGCGGTGAAGCAGCCCGCCGTGTTGGGCAGGTAGGTGATCTTCCTGGGGTCGATGAAATCGGTGAGCATCGGCGCCTTGGGATCCGAAACGTTCACCCGGCGCACCGCCACGGTAACGATTTCGGCGCCACTCGCTTCCACGGCCGCGGCATTCTGGGCGAAGTCCTTGTATTTGCCGGTGCCGACGATCAGCCGCGAGCGGAACGTGCGGCCTGCGACCGTCCAGCCGTCTTCGCCGCTGCCTCCGCCCACGAAATGCACGATCTCCAGCACATCGCCATCGCCCAGCGCAGCTTGGGCCAGAGTCGAGCGTGGCACGATGACCCCGTTCCGCTCGACCGCGACCTTTGCCGGGTCGAGTTCGAGATTGCGGACAAGGTCGGCGATGCTCGCGCCGGATACGATGTGCCGGGGCTCGCCATTGACGGTGAGAGAAAGTTGAGCGGACATGCTCCGCAGATAGCGCTCAGGGCGCGTGGCGCAAGTTCCGGATATGGGCGGTGGCCACCAGCGCCACGCCGGCGATCGTCAGCAGCGCCTCGGAATAGCCGTGGCCCGATGCCAGTCCGGCCGCCATCAGGGCGATGCCGCAAGCGCCGACTGCCAGCGGGCCGAGCCTTCCATGCCGCAGCACGCCGAGGCCCAGAGTGACGAGACCGACCAGGATGGCCAGGGCCAGCCCCACTTCGTGAATGGCCGGGGCAAGCAGCAATTCACCGCCGAGACCGAGGACCGAGACCAGCACAATGCCGAGCAGGCAATGCACCGCGCAAAGGCCAGACAGCAGGATTCCTGCCCGGTCCAGCCGATTGCGAATCGAGAGTATGGCACTGCGCATGACAGGTCAGATATGTGATAATATATCATTTCGCAAGGCGGCGCGGCTTTCCCCGCTTGCGATTTTTTGCGCGGCCACGCAGGGAACGCGGACATGAACCGATCAAGCCATACTTCTCCCGACGCACCCTCCGGCAATCCATTGGCGCTGGCGCGCTGGCTGTTCGCCGTCGCGGTGCTGGTGGTTTGCATCGTCGCCGTCGGGGGTATTACCCGGCTGACCGAATCGGGTCTTTCCATAACCGAATGGAAGCCGGTCACCGGCGCCTTGCCGCCCCTGTCCGGAGCCGACTGGCTGGCCGAGTTCGAAGCCTACAAGCGGATTCCGCAATATGTCGAAGTGAACGGTCCGGCCGGGATGACCCTGGCCGATTACAAGTTCATCTATTTCTGGGAATGGGTCCACCGCCTGCTCGCCCGCCTGATCGGCCTGGCTTTCGCGCTGCCGCTGGCCTGGTTCTGGGTGAAGCGCCGGATTCCCGCAGGATACAAGCCGCGCCTGCTGGCGCTGCTGGCGCTTGGCGGACTTCAGGGCGCGGTCGGCTGGTGGATGGTTTCTTCCGGCCTCAGCCATGACGTCAAGGTCAGCCATTTCCGGTTGGCCGCCCACCTGCTTGTCGCCTTGTTGACGCTTGCCGGGCTGGTCTGGACAGCTCTCGACCTCCGGGCGCTGGCGCGAGGCGAACCGCGCGCGCGGATGACCGGATTTTCCGCGCTGGTGCTGGCCATGCTGACCGTGCAGCTATTCTTCGGCGCACTCGTGGCGGGATTACGCGCCGGTTATGTCGCGGGAGCAGGCTGGTTCAGCTGGGATGCCTGGCCTGACATGCAGGGCAGCTTCTTTCCCGAAGGCATCGACTGGTCATCAGGCCCCGCTTTCGCCCTCTTGCACGATCCGTACCTGATCCATTTCATCCACCGCTGGTGGGCCTGGGTGGTGGTCGGCGCGCTGGTTGTGATGGGGAGAAAGCTGCGCGACCAGCAGCGGACGGCATCGATCGCGATCCACAGCGCATTCGGCACGCAGCTGTTGCTGGGCATCGCCACCGTCTGGTCGGGCATTTCGCTGTGGCTGGCGGTTTCCCACCAGCTGGTCGGCGCGCTGCTGGTCGCGGCTACCGTCTGGGGAGCCCATGTGCTGGGGCGCAGGCTGTGAGCGTCGGCGTAGGCCGGGACGTCGCCGCGCTCATCTGGTGCCCCTTCCCGGATCAAGACAGCGCATCCGCGGCGGCGAATACTCTGCTTGACGAAAGGCTTGTGGCCTGTGCCAATATGATCCCCGGGATGGTTTCGCTCTTCGAATGGAACGGAGAGCGCGACGAGGCGCGGGAGACAGGGGTCGTGCTGAAGACCAATGCAGTGAAACTGGACCGGGCGATAGCGCGCCTGGCGGAACTCCATCCTTATGAAGAGCCCGCGATCGTCGGCTGGCGATGCGACGCGGCCGCGCCGGGCACGGTCGCCTGGCTGGGCGCGCTGGGCGAATGAGGCGACACCTCATTCGCGCAAGCGCGGTATGGCTTGCCGGCTCCGCAGCGCTCATGCCGGTTGCGGCCTTTTCCGATCCGGACATGCAATCGACCGCCCAGCCCTCCGGCCTGTTCCAGCCGCCGCAGTCGACGATGCTGTTGACGCGGACACTGAGGCGCCCCCTGCCCGGCGGCAAGCAGGTGGTGACGCGGCGCAGCTACGAAGTCAGCATCCTTCCCGACGGCGAGGGGTTCCGCATCGACGGCAAGCTGGTGGATGTGGCGGTGGAGGCCCCCGAGAATCTCGGGGCGCTGGCCGAGATCGAACGAAAGCGGCCGGACAAGGGCATGTTTCCCATGCGGCTGGATGCAGGCGGCATGCTTCTGCCCGGCGCCGACCCGCAAGCCGGCGCTACGACGCAGGAGGCGATCGCCCTGGCTTCGCAGCAAGTGGATTCGATGAAGCTGGCCGCTTTCGACATGCTGCAGGCCCGGGCGTTCGTCGGCCAGTTCCAGAAACGGCAGGGCCTGAGCGAGTGGCCGGTCGATCTGTTCCGCCCGGCGCCGGGCAAGCGACGCGAAACCCGCACGATACCGCTGCCCAACGGCGCCCGCGGCCAGGTGACTGTGGATACCGAAGCGCAAGTCGCCGCACAGACAGGCCTGCTGTCGTCGTTTACGCGAACGGTGATCACCGATCTCGGCGATGACGTTCGGGCTACCTACGAAACCTGGACGCTTGCCGAAAGGCCGTGACGGGGCTTTGCCCGGCATCCGGAAACGGGCAATCAGATCGCTTGAGGTATTATTTTACCTCTCCGCAAAGCCCCGGTTTCGCTTGACTTGCAGGCCGAATTGCACGAATGGGCCGCCTTCCCGCCGTTCGGCGCCGGCCTTCGGGCATCGCCGGGCAGACGGGTATAACCAAGGGTACTGACCTCAAGGAATTTCTGGCCATGAAGGCGCTCAGCAAGGTCACCCGGTCGATCAAACCGGCCGAGGTGGAAAAGAAATGGCATCTCATCGATGCCGACGGGCTGGTGGTCGGCCGCGTTGCGGTGATCATCGCCAATCTCCTGCGCGGCAAGCACAAGCCGAGCTTCACCCCGCATGTCGATTGCGGCGACCATGTCGTCGTGATCAATGCCGACAAGGTGCGCCTCACCGGCAACAAGCGCGCGCAGAAGACCTATTACAAGCACACCGGATATCCCGGCGGCATCAAGTCGGTGACCGCGGAGAAGGTGCTTGACGGTCGCTTTCCCGAGCGCGTGCTTGAAAAGGCCGTCGAACGCATGATCCCCCGCGGCCCGCTCGGCCGCGCGCAGATGCGTGCGCTGCATCTCTACGCCGGCACCGAGCATCCCCACGCGGGCAACCAGCCCGAAGTGCTCGATGTCGCTTCGCTCAATCGCAAGAACAAGGTAGGCGCCTGATGTCCGACAACGATACGGTCGAGAGCCTTTCCGACCTCAAGGAACTGACCGGCGACGCGCCGGCCGCCGAGGCCGAAGCGCCCACGGAACCCGCAACGCCTGCCGCGCCGCTGCGCGACCAGGAACTCGATGGCCAGGGCCGCGCTTACGCGACCGGCCGCCGCAAGGATGCCGTTGCCCGCGTGTGGCTCAAGCCCGGCAGCGGCAAGATCACGGTCAACGGGCGCGATCAGGAAGTCTATTTCGCCCGTCCGACTCTGCGGCTCGTCATCAACCAGCCGTTCCAGATCGTCGGCCGCGCAGGCCAGTACGACGTGATCTGCACCGTCAAGGGCGGCGGTCTTTCCGGCCAGGCAGGCGCCGTGAAGCACGGTATTTCCCAGGCTCTGACGAAATACGAGCCGGAGCTGCGCTCCACCGTCAAGGCGGCAGGCTTTCTCACCCGCGACAGCCGCGTGGTCGAGCGCAAGAAGTACGGCCGTGCCAAGGCGCGCCGCAGCTTCCAGTTCTCGAAGCGCTGATCGGCAACCTTCACCGATACGAAACAGGGCGGTCCGGCAACGGGCCGCCTTTTTCGTTTCAGGCGTAGGTCATCAACCGTTAGCGAGACCGGTCTTCCTGCTTTCCAGAGGTGCCCGCCGCCTCAATGGACGGGGGGATCGACTGGCGGAACGGCGTGGATCGGCGCAATCGGTTCTCCCGGCCGGCGGGGAGGCATGGCATCCTCGGGAATGTCGTCGATCTGCATATCGGCCGTCGCGACATCGGCAAGGTTGCGGGCCCTGACGCTGACCACCCCGTCGCTGATGGAAACCTCGTTGAAGCTGGGCGGGCTTGACCGCAAGCGCTTCGAGAGCGTTCCTGCACCGATCATCCTGACAGGGCCTTCATCGGTCTGCTCGATGAGATCGAAAGGGTCGTGGACATGGCCTGAGAGAACCGCCAGCACGTTGCGCCGCGCCAGCTCCCTCAGGGCCAGGCCGCCCCGGTGCGTAAGCGCAGTTCCGTCGGTGCCGGCCTCGACGAGGGGGTGATGCGCGGTGACGATCACACCCGTCCCAGCCGGCAGGGCATCGATTGCATCCAGCGTCTTGCGCAGCGCCGGACGGGTGATCCAGCCCTTCGACCAGTTCAGCCGCCATTGTGCGCGTGCCGTCGTCTTGAGCGGCACAATGGCCATTCCGTCGAGGATGATCTCACGCTCCAGCAGTGCCTTGATCCCGCGAAACCGGCGATAGGGATCGACGAACCGTTCGATCAGGTTGAAGTAGGGCATGTCGTGATTGCCGATTTCCATGGTGACCGGCACCGGCAAGCTCCTGATCCAGCGACAGGCCGCATCGAATTCGCGATGCCGGGCCCGCATCGTCAGGTCGCCGGTAATAGCAACGACGTCGGGCGCTTCGCTTTCGATGCACTGTTCGACCCAGGACAGCGCCGTCGGATCTGGCAGCCCGAAATGGATGTCGCTGAGATGGAACAGCTTCAACGGGTTCCCCGCCTTCGCGGCGCTATCCGGCATCGATCGTTTCCAGCAGGTCGACCCCGCAACGGGCAAGCCGGAACGTCTCCCTAGACTCACCTTGATTCGGTTCGCCGTCAATCAGCAAGCCCATCGGCTCTCCTTCCGGGCAACTCAACTCCAGGCATTCGTAGGTCCCGAGCAGATCATGGGGCCCGTCGCGAAAGTCCCCCTGCAACAATGCCGCCGCCTGCGAGGCATAATCTGTGACGCTTTCCGCGTAATAGCCGCGCGCCTCAAGCGCATCTTGCATGGGAGAGACCATGATCGCCGCATAGCCTTCCGCCCTGCCGCAGCCGGGATTGCGGCAGACCACCTTGGCTCCGCCGACGGATTCGATGACCGCATCGGAAGCGGCACTGACCATTTCGGGCAGGTCAGTCGAACGCATCGCTTCGCGGCACATCGTTCCGCGGTGCCGGGTCCGGCGAGAACGCCGGTCAAGGCGTAACCGCTGCGCGAACTGACGATCGTCGGGCGAACCTTGCGGACGTTCGAACCGCCAAGGCGCGCGATGATCTCGCCGGCTGACGCCTCTCCGTGCAGGCGCCGGGAAAGCAGGTTCATGGTCCCGCCCGGCAGGACGAGCAGCCGGCCTTCCCAACCGAACAGCCCCGTGACCACGCTGCTGATGGTTCCGTCGCCGGCAAAGATTACGACCAGATCGACGCCGCGCTCGCGCAGCTCGGAGATTTCCGGCGCGTCTTCCTCCGGAAAGCGGATCTTCCGCTCAAGATTGCAGCCGGCCTCGCCCAGCGCGTTGTCGAGCATGGCAAGGGCCTCGGGATCGTTCCTCCCGCTCGCCGCGTTGTAGATCAGCCAGGCCATGCATCCGCGTATCATCAGACAGATATCTCTCGAACACCCGGGCAGGTTCCCGCTACACGCGGCCGGAAATGATGAGCCATGCCGAAATAGCATTGAGCACGCTGTAGACGGCATAGCCCCAGGCCCAGGCGGTGGAGCCGGTCGCGACCATCAGCATGGCGCCCAGCAACATCAGGAATTCCACCACGAGGCTGAAGCGGCCGCCGAGCATGTGAAAGAACCACGGCATCCGGCCAAGCAGCGGATGGTCGCTTTCCAGCACGGCCTTGTGCATGGCGAAATTGGCTATGCCGAGAACGAAGAGGACGAAGATGGCCATTGCGCCGCCCCAATGTAAGGCCGGCGCCGGAAATCACCAACAAGGGCTTCAGCTTCCCTGAAGCAGTCCCTCCCTGGCGATCTTGTCTTTCCAAGCCAGCGGCGCCAGCTCGTGGACATTGTTGCCCTCGCTGTCGACCGCGACGGTCACCGGCATGTCCTCGACCTCGAATTCGTAGATCGCTTCCATGCCCAGATCCTCGAATGCGACGACCTTGGCCTCGCGGATCGCCCGGGCCACGAGATAGGCCGCGCCGCCTACCGCCATCAGATACGCGACCTTGTGCCGGGCGATTTCCTTGACGGCGCTCTGGCCCCGTTCCGCCTTGCCGATCATCGCCAGCAGGCCGAGCTCGAGCATCATGTCGGTGAACTTGTCCATGCGGGTCGCGGTCGTCGGACCCGCCGGACCGACCACCTCTCCCATTACGGGATCGACCGGGCCGACATAGTAGATCGCCCGGTTCCTGAAATCGACGGGCAGTTCCTCGCCTTTGGCGAGCATGTCCTGGATGCGCTTGTGTGCCGCATCGCGCCCCGTCAGCATCTTGCCGTTCAGCAGCAGCCGGTCGCCATGCTTCCAGCTTTGCACTTCCTCCGGCGTCAGATTGTCGAGATCGACGCGCTTCGCGGCAGCATCCGGCGCCCAGTCGACTTTCGGCCACTCGTCCAGTTTCGGCTTTTCGAGGAAGCTCGGGCCCGAACCGTCCAGCGTGAAATGCGCGTGGCGGGTTGCCGCGCAATTGGGGATCATCGCGACCGGCTTGCCGGCGGCATGGCAAGGCCAGTCGAGGATCTTGACGTCGAGAATGGTGGAAAGGCCGCCGAGCCCCTGAGCACCGATACCCAGCGCGTTGACCTTGTCGAAGATCTCGATGCGCAGCTTCTCGATATCGTTCTCGGGGCCCCGGGCCTTGAGCTGGCCCATGTCGATCGGGTCCATCAGGCTTTGCTTGGCCAGCTTGACGCAATGTTCCGCCGTGCCGCCGATGCCTATGCCCAGCATGCCCGGCGGGCACCAGCCGGCACCCATCTGCGGCAGCATCTCCAGCACCCAGTCGACGATCGAATCGCTCGGATTCATCATCTTGAACTTGGACTTGTTCTCGCTGCCGCCGCCCTTGGCCGCGACATCGATCGAAACCGTATTGCCCTTCACCATTTCGACCGACAGCACGCAGGGCGTGTTGTCGCGGGTGTTGCGCCGCGTGAAAGCCGGGTCGGCAAGGATGGAGGCGCGAAGCTTGTTCTCGGGCAGGGTGTAGGCGCGCCGCACGCCTTCATCGACGACTTCCTGCAACGACATGCCGGACTCCAGGCGGCAATCCTGGCCCCATTTGACGAAGACGTTGACGATGCCGGTGTCCTGGCAGATCGGACGGTGCCCTTCGGCGCACATCCGGCTGTTGGTCAGAATCTGGGCGATGGCGTCCTTGGCCGCCGAGCCCTGTTCGGCCTCATAGGCTTCGCCCAGCGCCCGGATGTAGTCCATGGGGTGATAGTAGCTGATATACTGCAATGCGTCGGCGACGCTTTCGATGAGGTCTTCCTCGCGGATGGTCACCATGTCGGCCATGCTGGAGCGCTCCTGAAAGGGGGTGAATCGCCTATTCCCTTAGGCTTGGCAGGGCCCTTGCGTCAAAGCGCTTGGCACGGCCACCCGTTTCGGGCCCTTGCGCAGCCGGTTATCAGTTTACGGCCTAGGCCGGTTAGCCTAGAAGCGCTGCGATTGCGTGCCCGCCCGTGCCGTGCAACATGCGGGCGCCCAAGGGGAATTGATACGATGACCATCACCGAGGAACGCCCCGCCGCCGCCTCAGAAGCAGCCCGGCGTGCCATGATCGACAGCCAGCTTCGCACCAGCGGCGTCAACGAGCCGTGGGTGCTGGCCGCCATGGCCGGCGTTGCGCGAGAGGATTTCGTGCCCGAAACGATGCGCGCGGCCGCCTATATCGACCGGGCGATTCCGCTTGGCGACGGCCGGTTCCTGGCTTCGCCGCTGGTCCACGGCAAGATGTTGGCCGAAGCGGCACCGCAGCCCGAAGACAAGGCGCTGCTGATCGGCGATGGCGAGGGCTATCTCGCCGCCTTGCTGAGGCCGCTTGTCGCCTCGCTGGATGCCATCGACCCGTCGGAAGCGACCTCGAAGAAGAGCAAGGGTCCCTATTCGCTGATCGTCATCGACGGTGCGATCGAACAGCTCTCCTCCGCAGTCGCGGCGCGGCTTGCCGACGAGGGGCGATTGATCACGGGCCTGGTCGAAAGAGGCGTCACGCGAATTGCGGCCGGTCGCAAGGCTGCCGGAGACGTCGCGTTGCTGCCGCTCGCCGAAATCGGAATTCCCGTCCTGCCCGAATTTGCTGCCCCTAAACGCTGGAGTTTCTGAGCCATGGGGCGGGTTGCTGCACATGCCGGGCTCCTGGCGGGCGCTGCCTTGTTTGCAGTTGCCACGGCACCCGCATCCCGAGCCGACGACCTGCGCGAAGCCCTGGCAAGCGCCTATCGTACGAATCCCACGCTTCAGGCCGCGCGCGCGGGCCAGCGCGCGATCGACGAGAACGTTCCGATCGAGAAATCGAACGGACTTCCTTCGATCGACGGACAGGCCACGCATACCGAGATCCTGAAGAAAAGCCCCAACAGCTTCACCAGCCCGGACCGGGTGCTGAACGCCAATGTCTCGCTGTCGGTTCCGGTCTATTCGGGCGGTGCCGTGCGCAATGCGGTGAAGGCGGCCAAGACCAGGGTCAAGGCGGGCCAGGCCGATCTGCGCGCCACCGAATCGGCAGTGTTCTCACAGGTTGTCGCCACCTACATGGACGTCATCCTGAATGAAGCCGTGGTCGGCCTGAACCGCAAGCAGGTCGAGGTGCTCGACGTCAACTTGCAGGCGACAAGCGACCGCTTCGAGATCGGCGATCTGACGCGCACCGACGTCGCGCAGTCCCAGGCACGCCTTGCGCTCGCCCAGGGCGACACCCGCACGGCCGAAGCCAATCTCGCATCAGCGCGCGAATTCTACATCCAGCTGGTCGGCAAGCCTCCGGCCGACCTCCAGCCGCCGCCGCCGCTGCCGAACCTGCCCGAAACGGCTGAACAGGCGGTGGCCGTGGCGCTTGAAAACAATCCGGACATCCTTGCTGCGCGCGAGCGCGCCAAGGCTGCCGAACACGACATCGACGTTGCCGGTTCCAGCCGGCTGCCAAGACTCGATGTCTTCACCCAGGGTGCGTATCAGGACTACTTCGGGACGCTGGGCGGCAACGTCGGCGGTTCGGTCTTCGCCCAGTCGGAGAAAACCGCGCAAGCGGGAGTGCGCGCGACGATACCGATTTTCCAGGGCGGCTTTCCCGCTGCCCGCAGGCGTCAGGCGCAGGCGAACGCCGCCGCGGCGATGGAAACCGAAATCGCGGTCGAACGCGACGTCATCGCGCAGACGAGAGCGGCATTCTCTTCCTGGGTGGCGGCGAACGAGCTCATTGCATCGACCCAGCTCGCCGTCGATGCCGCCGGACTGAGCCTCGAAGGCGTGCGCGCTGAAAACAGTGTCGGCAATCGCACCATTCTCAATATCCTGGATGCAGAGCAGGAACTCCTGCAAGCCAGGGTCCGGCTGGTGACGGCAAGGCGCAACGCCTATGTCGCGGGCTTCTCGCTGCTGGCCGCCATGGGCAGGGCCGAAGCCAAGGATCTCAATCTCGACGGCGGCGCGCTGTACGATCCGCAAGACAACTACAGGCGAGTTCGGGGCAAGTGGTTCGATTGGGACGACGACCCTGCCCCCACCGCGCAATCGACCCGGACCGTTGACACACCGGTCCAGGACGGTTCAATTTCGGAAAACTGATTCCAAGAGGGCAATGCGATGCGTCAGGCCGGGGAACCGACGGTCGAGGAAATTCTTGAGTCGATCAAGAAGGTGATCGCGCGAGACAACCGCGCGGGCGCGGCCGAGGAGCGGCGTCAGCGTGAGACCGACGGCGTGGCGGAGGCCGGTTCTGACGACGATGACGTGCTGGACCTCGCGGAAAACGCCGAGTTCATCGAGACCGATAGCGACGAGGCGGCGAATGTCGGCTCGCTTGTGACCGAGAAGGCACAGGCTTCGATGCGTGAATCTCTCGAAGCGCTGGCGATGCTTTCCGAACCGGGCGCCCAGCCGCAAATCGTCCGTTCCGGCGAAACCTCGCTGGAAGGCATGGTGCGCGAGTTGTTGCGGCCGGCGCTGGCGGAATGGCTCGACAAGAATCTTCCGCCGCTGGTCGAGCGCATGGTCGCAGCGGAAATCGCGAGGATTGCAGGCAAGCGCGGCTAGCGCACAGCCAGCGCCTTCCCTTCCTTCCGGCATTTCACATGGCAAAGCCCGAACCCCACCTGCTCGATCCGGCGCGCTACCCGGTCCGGTGCGAAATCGAGCCGCGCTTCGGTGACCTGGACACCAACCTGCACATCAACAATGTGGCGCTGGCGGGCATTCTTGAGGAAGCGCGCGTCCGGTTCCACCGGTCGGTCGGATTGCCGATGGGCCGTGAAGGGATCTCCCAGATGGTGGCCAGCTTCTCGATCGAATATCTGGGGCAGAGCCATTATCCCGAACCGCTTGAAATCCACGTGGCCGCCATCGATATCGGTCGTACGAGCCAGACTCTCGGTCAATTGGTCATCCAGAATGGGCAGCATGTCGCATTCGCCCGGGTGGTGCTCGTGAATGTCCGCGACAACAGGCCTGCGGAGCACTCGCAGGCCTTTCGCGAAGCTGTCAGGCCCTGGATGCTGAAACGATGAAGGCAAATCCGGAAGAAGTGGCAAACGCGCGCCGTGCTCTGTCCGCCTATGGCGGCGATACGATCGAGCGCCACATCTTTCTCTGTGCCGAGTCCGAAAAAGGCGGTTGTTGCGCGCGAGAAGCCGGAACGGCGGCGTGGAAATACCTGAAACGACGCCTGAAGGAGCTGGGCCTCGACAAAAAGGGCGGCGTCTACCGGAGCAAGGCCGATTGCCTGAGGATCTGCGTCGCCGGCCCGGTCGCGGTCGTCTGGCCCGATGGCGTGTGGTATCACAGCTGCAACGAGGAGGTGCTCGAACGCATCATCCAGGAACATCTCATCGGTGGTGTGCCGGTCGAGGAGTTCCGGCTGCATCCTGCGGCAGTCCCTCCGCCAGCCTGATTCGCCAAGGTCGCCGCGGGCGTCGCTCAGCCCTGGCGCTCGTCCTCCAGCGGATCGACGATCGAATCGTCGTGTCCGGTTCCGCTCGACAGGAACACCAGCCCCATCAGCGCCGACATCAGCAGCATGGCCACTCCGATGCCGAGCGCGGTCGCGATGTAGAAGTGGATCGAGACGAAACCGTTGCTGCGATACAGCAGGGTCACGGCCACCGCGATTACCGTCAGGGTAACCAGCACCATCCAGCGCATGAGCCGCCAGTATCGTGCCCATGCAAACGAAGCCAGCCGCGGATCGTCGAGAGGAGAACGGGGAATCACCTGCTCGCCTTGCTCCTTCGGCGCGCCGGCCGCAAGCCCCGTTGCGGCGAACCGGCGGGCGATATGCGGCCAACTGGCAAAATTCCGGCGATTGTGGCATAATTCGTTTCCAACGTTCGAGGAGATGGATGATGACAATCGGACGGATAATCGAAGGCCGCGACGCTGCGGTGCTTACCTGCCATACAGCGGACAGCGTTCGCGATGCGATCGGCATGCTTGCGGAGCGCCGGATCGGTGCCCTGCCCGTCATGGAAGCGGGGCGCGTCGCCGGAATATTTTCCGAGCGTGACGTCATCTACAGGTTGCGCGAACAGGGTGCGGCGGTACTCGACAGTCAGGTCGGCGACGTCATGACCGCGCCTGCGGTCACGGTCGATCCGCAGACCGAGGTGTTGTCCGCGCTTTCGCTGATGACCAAGCGGCGGATACGCCACCTGCCGGTGATGGAACATGGTGAGATGGTCGGCTTCGTCTCGATCGGCGATCTCGTCAAATACCGCATCGACCGCATAGAATCGGAAGCGGAAGCGCTTCGGACCTATATCCAGACAGCCTGACCGGGAACTTGCAGGGCGCCGAGACCCGCCCTACATCCATTGCCATGAACGCAGCTTCGCTCACGCTCAGCCCCTCCGCCGCCGCGCGCGTTGCAGCCATCGCGCAGAAGCAGGGCAAGCCCGCCATCCTGCGCCTTTCGGTGGAAGGCGGGGGATGTTCGGGGTTCCAGTACCAGTTCGGGCTCGACGACGCACCGCTCGATGACGACACGGTCGCCGAAACCGACGGCGTAAGGCTTGTGGTCGATCCGATGAGCCTCGATCTGGTCGCGGGTTGCACCGTCGATTTTGTTGAATCGCTGGGCGGCGCCGCATTCCGCGTCGAGAATCCCAACGCCGCGGCCGGTTGCGGCTGCGGGTCCAGCTTCTCGATCTGACTGTCCTTGCGTCCGGCCCGGCTGCGGCTAGGGTGAAAGCCCAGCCATTGCCCGAGCCGATCAACGCATGAAGATAGCTTCCTTCAATATCAACGGAGTCAAGGCGCGGCTTCCGCGCCTGCTCGAATGGCTTGAGGAAACCCGCCCCTCCGTTGCCTGTCTGCAGGAAATCAAGTCCCAGGACGAGGGCTTTCCGTCCGCGGAATTCGAGAAGATCGGCTACAAGGCGATCTGGCACGGGCAGAAGAGCTTCAACGGCGTGGCGATACTTGCCGACGGCGAGCAGCCGGTGGAAGTGCGTCGCGGGCTCGACGGCGACCCGGACGATGATCATTCGCGCTATCTGGAAGCGGATGTGTTCGGGATCCGCGTCGCATGCATCTACCTGCCCAACGGCAATCCGCAGCCCGGGCCCAAGTTCGATTACAAACTGCGGTGGATGGAACGGCTGCGCGCACGGATGGCAGAAATCTGGGCCGAGGAAGTTCCGGCCATCGTGACCGGCGATTTCAACGTGATTCCGGAAGACAAGGATGTCTGGTCACCGCCGGCCATGGCCGACGATGCGCTGATGCAGCCGCAGTCCCGCGATGCCTATGCCCGGCTGTTGGGGGACGGCTGGACCGACGCGATCGACCTGCACAACCCGCGCGGCGGTGTATGGACATACTGGGACTATCAGGCCGGTGCCTGGCAACGCGACCATGGTTTTCGCATCGACCATGCGCTGCTTTCGCCGGAGCTCGGCGACAGGCTTGCGGCATGCGGCGTCGACAAGGCCCATCGCGGACGCGAGAAGGCCAGCGATCACGCCCCGATCTGGGTGGAATTGCGCGATTGAGGCGGATGCCCTTTCCCGTGGGGAAAGGGCACGCCGATCAACGATAGAAGACGTGATTGTCGACGCGGGCAATCCGCGTCAGGCGCCAGCCAGGGCGTACGCGCGTTGCATGGAAGAACAGGGCGCCTTCCGCAGGACTTTCCCAGGCGTCGCTGTCTGCGATCTGCGCAACCGCGACGGCCTTGCGCCAGGCGGCGCTGCGGGTCCGGATCGTCGGCATGCGATTGCCGCGGACGAACGAGAACTGGGAACGCTGGAACACCACGCCGCAATAGCTGTCGGGAAAACGGCCCGACTTGGAGCGCTCGACAATCACGCTTCCAACGGCCAGCTGGCCGGCAAGCGATTCGCCGCGTGCTTCGAAATAGATCGCGCCGGCGAGGCAGTGCATTTCCCGCGAGAGCTTGGCGGGAGCCGACTGTGCGGAAACCAGTTCGGCAAGCGTACGCGCCGAGATCGCCTCGTCGCTTTCGACGATCGCCTCGTCCTGGATCTCGTTCTCCTCGCTCTCCGCAGGAAGCTGCTGGATCACGGGTTCGGAGATGAACTGGGTGAAGGAATCTGATTCGATTGCCACCGGGGTCCTTTCCTCGGCGGCTGCGCCCGAACCATCGGCGCTAAAGAGAAGAGCAATCATCGACGCGGTAACAGCGGCGAAGCTCGCCTGGTTAAGCTTGGACTTCATCAAACCTGAATCAATGGCGGTGGACGCGCCCGTCACAGGTGGAACAAACTGCCTTTCCAGGCGTTACGTGTTTGCCCGATCCTGCCGGCGGACCCCCGTCTGCGTGCTTGCCAGCCTGACCGAAACGCCAGGGTGGCTGCCTGCGCATACTCGCGCGGGCCATTCGTTCCGCACCGCAACAAAGTCAAGAAATGGCGGGGGGTAATCCGATGAACCGTTCACCATTCGCGATATCCAGTTCCAGGATCCACAAATCCGGGTCCTGACTCGCGCGCCGCTCAAGATACTCGGTGAATTCCTGTTGTTTTTCAATATCTTGAGATTTTGCACAGTGCCACGAACGGCTCCCGTCAGGCTGCGGCATACGCTCGAAAACCCGCGCATTGCCGCCCTTTTCGGCCAGTACGACAAGAATCGTCCCGGCCTCGCGTTGACCTTTCTTAACGACCGCCGCGAAGCCTCCTTCGGCTTCGACCTGCCGGATCAGGCCCGAGACCTCGACATGCGCGGGCAGCCGCGCCTCCATTGTCAGCTTCGCTCCGAAAGAGCGGCAAGATAGCCGTCCAGCCCGGACAGGGGGATGTGCGAACGCATGAATGTGCCGGTGCCGCGTCCGATTTCATCGCCTTCCTCGTCGACCAGACGGGATTCGGCCACAAAGACGCGGCGGCGCCCGCTGATCCAGCGACCCTCGGCAACGACCTGACCCTGGCGCACCGGTTTGGTGAAGTGGAGGTTGAAGGAGGTTGTGAGCAGAAACCGGTCCGTGACCAGCGTGTTGGCGGCATAGAATGCGGCGTCGTCCAGCATCTTGAAATAGATCGTGCCATGCGCCGCTCCAGCGGCGTGATAGCAACTTTCGTCTACGCTGAAGACGATGCGGGACTGGCCTTCGCCGGTAATCTCCAGCGAGGACTTGAACAGCGCGTTGACCGGCGCCGACGCGTAAAGCCCCTCCAATGCCCGCCAATGCAGCGTGGCACCGGAGACTTCCGCTTCAGGCGGCGTCCCGGTCATCGACATTGCACAACAGGCCGTAAAGGGCCTCTACATCCGGAGCCCGGACCAGCGCTTCGTGCATGCGCTCGTCGCGAATTGTACGCGAGATCGCAGCCAGCGCCTGAAGATGCGAGGCACCGGCGGTTTCCGGGGAAAGCAGGCCGAAAACGAGATCTACCGGCATGCTGTCGGCCGCTTCGAAATCCACTGCCGATTCAAGCCGGAGAAAAGCCGCCACGGGACGTTTCAGCCCTTCGACATGCGCATGCGGGATTGCGAAACCCCGGCCGAAGCCGGTGCTCCCGAGCCGCTCGCGCTCCTCTAGGCGCTCCAGCACGGATGCGCGGTCGAGATCATAAACGTCCGCGAACCGCGCCGCGAGCTGTTCCAGGATTGCACCCTTGGACTCGGCGCGCGCCGTAGCGACTGCTTCTGGCAAGAGAGTGAAATATGGAATCATCGCTGTTCAATCGGATAACAAGAAAGGCGTTTTCATCCGGTGAAGACGCCATGCCCTGACTGATGCCCGCACGGCATATGCCGACGGCCCGAAAAGCCGTGCTGGCGCAAGCGTCAGGACGGTTCGACCCAGCCGATCGACCCGTCGCCGCGGCGGTAAACCATATTATGCTTTCCGGTTCCAGCATTTTTGAACAACAGCGCCCCGGTGTTGCGCAGGTCAAGCATCATCACCGCGTCCGACACCGTCGCTTCCGGTACGTCGACCCGCGTTTCCGCGATGACGACCGGCGCGTCGACCATGATCTCCTCTTCCTCGGCGGGTTCCTCGAAGATGGTGTAGGCGGCTTCTTCCTCTTTAAGGGCATGGGCAGCCTGTTCATGCCGGTCTTTCAGCCGGCGCTTGTACCGCCGGAGCTGCTTGTCGATCTTCTCGGCGGCCTGGTCGAGCGAAAGATGGGCATCCTGAGCGACGCCGGAACCCTTGAGCACCAGATTGTGCATGACATGCATGATGATGTCGCACCGGAAAGCGCCCGCAGGAGCGCGTCCGAAGGTGACATGCGAAGACAGCGCCTGACTGAAATATTTCTCAACAATCGCGGTCAGGCGGTCCGTAACGTGGTTCTGCAACGCTTCGCCCGTGTCCATCTGATGACCGGAAACGCGAATGTCCATGGAAGTCTATCTCCTGATATATGAAACTACGTGCCCCAGAGCGGGCTATCGATGGTCTTGATGAATTCGGCATGGGCGGACAGCTCCACCTCGCTCGCGACATGTGGGCGCGGCGGGCGAAACTGCCGCTCCTTCCTGACAAGGCGGGAATTAGTTGAGACGGACTCCTCGCTGTCCGCGGCGAGCTCCAGGCCAATCTGCCTGCCGCCCAGCAATTCCACATAAACCTGGGCGAGCAGTTCGGCATCGAGCAACGCGCCGTGCCTGGTGCGATGGCTGCGATCGATCCCGTAACGCGTGCACAGCGCGTCGAGCGACAGCTTGGCCCCGGGGTGTCGAACGCGGGCGAGCGCCACGGTATCGACCATCCTGTCGCGCGAAACCTCGGCCAAGCCGCATATCTCCAGCTCGCGGTTGAGGAAGCCGAAATCGAACCCGGCATTGTGCGCGACAAGCGGGCTGTCCTGCAGGAACTCCAGAAGCTCTTCGGCTCGTTCGGCGAACAGCGGCTTGTTCGCAAGGAATGCGTCGCCCAGGCCATGGACTGCTTCGGCAGCGCTCGGCATCGACCGTTCGGGATTGAAATAGGCGTGAAAAGTGCGGCCGGTAAGAACCCGGTTGACCATTTCGATGCAACCGATCTCCACCATCCTGTCACCGCTCTGGGGATCGAGGCCGGTCGTTTCGGTGTCGAAGATGATCTCACGCATCAATTTTCATATCGGACTGTATGCGTCCCTAGGCAAGAGGGAAGCGCGCCAATTATTCGCTTGCGACGAGCCGGTCGACAACCTGCCTGACGGCCTCGCGCGTTTCCGCCAGCGACATGCCGGTATCGATCACGAAATCCGCCTTCTTGCGCTTCTCCTCGTCGGGTACCTGCAGCTTCAGGATCTGCTCGAACTTTTCCTCGGTCATTCCGGGACGGGCAAGCACGCGGGCGCGTTGTGCCTCGGCCGGCGCGGAGACCACCGCCACCGCGTCGACCTGGTCGCGCCCGCCCTTTTCGAACAGCAGCGGAATGTCGAAAACGATAATCGGAACGGCGGCATGCTCTTCCAGAAAACCGGCGCGGATCGCACCGACCGCCGGATGAACGATGGCTTCCAGGCGCTTCAGGGCTTCCGGATCGCCGAATACCGCCGCGCCGAGTTTCTGCCGGTCGACACCGCCGGGCCCGGTCGTCCCCGGGAACTCGGCTTCGATGGCAGGGAGCAGTGCGCCGTCGGGGCCCTGAAGGCGGTGAACCGCGGCATCGGCATCGAAGACCGGAACCCCCAGTTCCTCGAACATGTCCGCGACCGTCGACTTGCCCATGCCGATCGAGCCGGTCAGGCCGAGAATGAAGGGTCGCTTCCCGCTCATTGCACCAGCATCCCGCGCAATTCCCCGTCGCAATCGCGAGGCGCGGCGACGCCGAAGAAATGTGCAAAGGCGGTCGCCGCCTGTCCTATCAGCATCGTCAGGCCGTCCGCAGTCCCAATACCGAGCCGGCCGGCCGTCTTGAGCAGTTCGGTCTCCAATGGCGCATATACCATGTCGAATACGAGGCCGCCCGGTTGCATAGCCGCGAGTTCACGAAGCACGAAATCCGGCATCGGATCCTGACCGACCATACCCAGCTGCGTCGCGTTGATGACCAGCGAGGCTCCGCCGATTACGCCCGAATCCGCGGCAAAGGGTTCGACCTTCGCGGAAAGCCCGCATTCTTCGGCAGCGCGACTGGCCTTGCCGATTGTCCGGGCAAGCACCGTCACCGAAGCGCAGCCTGCATCTGCCAGGCAGGCAAACGCGGCACGTGCGGCGCCGCCGCCGCCGATCACCACAGCGTGGCGCCTGGCGAGCTCGATGCCGGCAATCGCCTCGGCAACTCCGTCGACATCGGTATTGGTACCGAAAAGATTCGCGTCGCCTTTGCGAACCACGGCATTCACGGCACCCACCGCGGACGCGGCTGGGGCCAGTTCATCGACCAGCCGCGCGATTGCTTCCTTGTGGGGGATGGTGACGTTGCATCCGCGCCAGCGCGTGTCTCCCCGCCTGCGGGAAAGATAATCGGCAAGTTCGTCCGGCCTGACATGACAGGCGCGATATTCGGCATCGATGCCGAGCTTTTCCAGCCAGAAATTGTGGATCAGCGGCGACTTCGAATGGGCGATCGGATCGCCGATCACCTCGGCATAGGCTTTGCTCATCAAGTAAGTTCCCCGAACTGCCTGAGCGCGCCGAGGACCGGCAGGAGCGGCATGCCGAGCACGGTGAAATAGTCTCCCTCGATCCGTTCGAACAGCTGGACCCCGCGACTCTCGATCCGGAATACGCCAACGCAACCGGACACGGCCGGCCATTCGGATGAAAGATAGTCCTCTATGAATTCCTCCGACATTTCAATCATGTGGAGTGACGCCATGGCGGCATATTCCCATTCGACCGCCCCTTTGCGGGCAAGCGCGGCAGCACTGTGCAGCTGCATCTCCTTGCCGGAGAAGTATCGCAGATGCTCGGCCGCCTCGTCGCGGCTGGCCGGCTTGTCGAAACGGCGTCCTTCGACCACCACTAGCGAATCCGATCCCAGGACGAGCGGGACAGGACGCTCCCGGGAAACGGCTTCGGCCTTCGCCCCGGCCAGCGCCAGGGCAACTTCGCCCGGCCCGGCGCCAGCAAGCTGCGTCTCGAGCGCGCGTTCGTCGATCCCGGCCGGAATCGCTTCATAGGCGATACAAGCCTGGTCGAGCATGGCCCGGCGCGAAGCGCTTTTCGAAGCAAGCACAAGGCTCATCCAGAAATCCGTCTCAAAATCATATGGGCTTTGAACCGGTCGACGCGCTCTGCCCGGATGCCTGCCGCTCATAGAAGAGGTTGATGATCGCCGCCGCCGTTTCCTCGATCGACCGCCGCGTCACGTCGATTACCGGCCAGCCGTTGTCGGCAAACATGCGGCGCGCGAACTTGACCTCGCGCGCGACATTGTCCGTGTCGACATAGCTCGTATCGGGCGACTGGTTGAGCGAGAGAAGCCTATTGCGGCGAACCTGGACGAGCCTTTCGGGCGCCGTCGTCAAACCGACCACAAGCGGCCGGCGCAAGCCGAACAGGGCCGACGGAGGAGGGCTTTCGACAACGATCGGGATATTGGCTGTCTTGTAGCCGCGGTTTGCGAGATAGATGCTGGTCGGCGTCTTGGAGGTACGCGACACGCCGGCAAGCACGACATCCGCCTCTTCCCAGTCTTCCCAGGCCATGCCGTCATCATGGGCGATCGTGTATTTGATAGCCTCGACCCGGGCGAAATACGCCTCGTTCATCTGGTGCTGGCGGCCGGGACGCCCCTTTGCCTGCTGACCGAGCATGTCTTCCAGCGCATCTGTAACGGCATCGAGCGCGGCGATCGCGGGAAGGCCCAGGGTTCCGCAATGCTCTTCCAGCCGGTCGCGGGTTTCGCTGTCCACCAGAGTATAGAGGACAAGCCCGGGATTGGCGGCGATATCCGCCATGATCCGTTCCAGATGTTGCCGGGAGCGGACCATCGGCCAGAAATGCCTCACGACGTCCGCATCTTCGAACTGGGCCAGCGCCGCCTTGGCAATCATCTCCAGAGTCTCACCGGTCGAATCCGAAAGGAGATGAAGGTGAAAGCGGGCCATGCATTCGCTCGGGAGGTGTGGAAAGGCCTGAGCATAAACCACGGGAGGCAGATGCTGACAACTGAAGAGCTTGATTCCATGCCCGTTGTCCGGATCGCGATGCGAGGCTTATCGACATGTGGGCGGGGATTCCCACAGCTTGGGGATAAGGCGAACAAAGATCGCTTGACGCGCTTGGCCCTTGAGTCGGCGATCACTCACCCCTGTTCAGGACGGGACAAATCGGGCAAGGCGCGGCCATACCCGTTATCCACACGCCTACTACTTTCAGAATCCTTCTATAAAAATCTTTATTATTTTGGATTGAACCCATCCCGATGCCCGGCCTCCTGCTCCGTACCCTGCGTGGCGAAAATCTCTCCGAACGTCCGATCTGGCTTATGCGCCAGGCAGGGCGTTACCTGCCGGAATATCGCGCCTTGCGTGCGGATAAAGGCAGCTTCTTGGCGCTTGTCTATGACAGTGACGCCGCAGCGGAGATCACGCTCCAGCCGATCCGCCGCTTCGGCTTCGACGGCGCGATCCTGTTCTCCGACATTCTGATCGTTCCCCATGCGATGGGTCAGGACCTGCAGTTCCTCGAAGGGGAGGGGCCGAGCCTTTCTCCCAGGCTGATCGACGCTTCGCTTGAGAGCCTGAGTGCGGTGCCGGAACGGTTGACCCCGATTTACGAGACGGTCGCCAAGGTCAAGGCAGGCCTCGGCAGCGGCCGGACCTTGCTCGGCTTTGCCGGCAGCCCCTGGACCGTCGCGACGTATATGGTCGCGGGCAAGGGCAGCCGGGACCAGCATGAGACGCGCGCACTGGCCTATCGCGATCCTGCCGGTTTCCAGGCAATCATCGATGCCATAACCGGGGTCACGATCGACTATCTTGCCGGCCAGATCGCGGCCGGTGCGGAAGCGGTCCAGCTCTTCGACAGCTGGGCGGGCAGCCTGGCCCCTGCCGAATTCGAACGCTGGGTGATTGCGCCCAACGCGGCGATCGTTGCGTCGCTCCACAAGCGGTTTCCCGAATTGCCGGTGATCGGTTTTCCCAAAGGCGCCGGCGAGAAACTGCCCGCTTACGCCGGTGAGACCTGTGTCGATGCGGTCGGCCTTGACGAAACCATCGATCCCGCCTGGGCGGCGCGCGCTCTGCCGGAAGGCCTGCCGGTCCAGGGCAATCTTGATCCGCTGCTGCTGCTGTCCGGCGGCACGGAGCTCGAGCGGCAGGCCTTGCATATCCTCGATTGTCTTGCGGGCCGGCCGCACGTCTTCAACCTGGGGCATGGGATCGGCCAGCACACGCCTGTCGAACATGTCGAACAGCTTCTGGCAGTGATCCGCGGCTGGCGAGGTTAGCGGGGAACGATTATGTTGGGCACATGCAACAGGTGCTGGAAATGACGTATCTCTGGCTCAAGGCTGGCCACATCATCTTCGTGATCTTCTGGATGGCAGGGCTTTTCATGCTGCCCCGCTATTTCGTCTATCATCAGGAAGCGGCTCCGGATTCTCCAGAGAACGAGGTCTGGCTCGACCGTGAGAGCAAGCTGCTCAAGATCATCCTCTGGCCTTCGCTGCTCATCACCTGGATTCTCGGCCTGGCGTTGGCGATGGAGAGCGGTGCGTTCAGCCAGGGCTGGTTCCATGCCAAGCTTGCGCTTGTTCTGGCGCTTTCGGCATACCATGTGTGGCTGGCGAGCTATGCGGCTGCGCTGAGGCGCGGCGAACGCAAGCTTTCCGGCAAGCAGCTGCGCATGCTCAACGAAGTACCCGGCGTTGTTGCTGCACTGGTCGTCGTGCTGGTGGTCGTTCGACCGTTCTGACTCGTTGACTGTAGGCGCGCATGCGCTTATCGGCGAAATTATTCCGGTAACCAACCTGCGCGTCCTGCGCGGAACGATCCGCTTTCCCAAAGCCCGATGATCAGCCGGCCTATCCAGACTCCATTCGGAATCCACAGACAATGCATCTTAAAGAACTCAAGAAGAAAACTTCGGCCGAACTGGTCGAAATGGCCGAGGAATTCGGCGTCGAAGGCGCTTCGACCATGCGCCGGCAGGACCTCATGTTCGCGATCCTCAAGGAAGTCGCCGACGATGGCGAGGAGATCATGGGGCTTGGCACGATCGAGGTGCTTCCCGACGGTTTCGGTTTCCTGCGCTCGCCCGAGGCCAATTACCTTGCCGGCCCCGACGATATCTACGTCTCGCCCAACCAGGTCCGCAAATGGGGCTTGCGCACCGGCGATACGGTTGAAGGCGAAGTCCGGGCGCCGAAGGACGGCGAGCGCTATTTTGCGATCACCAAGCTCACCAGCGTCAATTTCGATGAGCCCGACGTCGTCCGCCATCGCGTCAATTTCGACAATCTCACGCCGCTCTATCCCGATGAGCGCCTGCGGCTCGATACGCTCGATCCGACGGTCAAGGACAAGTCGGCCCGGGTGATCGATCTGATAAGCCCGCAGGGCAAGGGGCAGCGCGCCCTGATCGTGGCGCCGCCACGCACCGGCAAGACCGTGCTCCTGCAGAATATCGCCAAGGCCATCACCGACAACCATCCCGAAGTGTTCCTCATCGTGCTGCTGATCGACGAGCGGCCGGAGGAAGTCACCGACATGCAGCGTTCGGTGAACGGGGAAGTGATCTCCTCGACCTTCGATGAACCGGCAAGCCGCCACGTGCAGGTTGCCGAGATGGTGATCGAGAAGGCGAAGCGACTGGTCGAACACAAGCGGGACGTCGTGATCCTGCTCGATTCGATCACCCGGCTGGGCCGCGCCTACAACACGGTGGTGCCCAGTTCGGGCAAGGTGCTCACCGGCGGTGTCGACGCCAATGCCCTGCAGCGGCCGAAACGCTTTTTCGGCGCGGCGCGGAACATCGAGGAGGGCGGTTCATTGTCGATCATAGCGACCGCGCTTATCGATACGGGAAGCCGCATGGACGAGGTCATCTTCGAAGAGTTCAAGGGTACGGGCAATTCCGAGATCGTGCTCGACCGCAAGGTGGCCGACAAGAGGATCTTCCCGGCGTTGGATGTCGGCAAGTCCGGCACCCGCAAGGAAGAGCTGCTTGTCGAGAAGGACCAGCTTTCGAAGATGTGGGTGCTGCGGCGCATCCTCATGCAGATGGGCACGGTCGACGCGATGGAATTCCTGCTCGACAAGATCAAGGATTCCAAGACCAACGAAGATTTCTTTGCGACGATGAACCAGTAGGCCGAGCCGCGATCCAGTGAATGAACTTCTAGTCCTGGCCACTTCGACCACCTCGCTCGGCGGGCCTGCCGAGATATGGGGTCATATCGTCCGCGATTTCTCCAATATCGGCTCGCCGACTGCGCTTGCGGCATTCCTGCAGGTGCTGATGATCGACATCGTTCTGGCGGGCGACAATGCGATCGTCGTCGGCGCGCTTGCGGCGGGATTGCCCGCCGACCAGCGCAAGAAGGTGATCGCGATCGGTGTGATCGCCGCGCTGGTCCTGCGCGTGGCCTTTGCGCTCACGGTTACCTGGTTGCTCGGAATCGTTGGGCTGGTGCTGGCAGGCGGCCTGCTGCTGCTTTGGGTGGCATGGCGCATGTACCGCGACCTCGGCGGGCATGGCGTCGGCGAATCTCCCGGCTCCCCCGAGATCGAGGGCGACGAGCATTCGGGCCTGCGGCCATCGAAGAGTTTCGCAGCCGCCGCCTGGTCCGTGGCCGTGGCCGATGTTTCGATGAGCCTCGACAATGTCCTGGCGGTCGCCGGCGCGGCCCGTGAGCACCCCGGTATCCTGATCGTTGGCCTGGTTGTGGCCGTGGCCCTGATGGGAATCGCGGCCAATGTGATCGCCCAGTATATCGAACGCTACCGCTGGATCGGCTGGATTGGCCTGGTCGTGATCCTGTATGTCGCGCTCAAGATGATCTGGGACGGTTTCCACGAGGTGCAGCCCGCGGTCATGGGGCTGATGGCGGCGCTCTGAACCTCAGCCCAGACGTTCGAAACTCTCCGCCTGTGCCTGTTTCCAGGCGCGCGCGTAGGGAGTGGTGTCCGGGCTTTCCGCCAGCTCTCCCGGCTTGAGGAAATCGTAGACCCGGTCGAACGGCATCGCCAGCGTGCTGTTCGGGCGCTGGAACAGGTCCATGGGGCCGATTGACCAGGGATCGGCAAGTCCCATCGATACAACTATCTCGCGCAGGGCTTCGACGGTTTCGTGCTGGAAACGGGCAACCCGTTCCGCCTTGTCGTTGACCGCGAGGCCCTGCTGCCGCCAGGAAACCTGGGTGGCGACGCCAGTCGGGCAATCGCCGATATGGCAGCGCATAGATTGTACGCAACCCAGCGAGAACATGAATGCGCGTGCGGCGTTGCACCAGTCCGCACCGATCGAGAAGGCGATTGCCATGCCCGCGCCGGAATGGACCTTGCCGGACGCACCAAGCCGTATCCGGTCCTTCAGACCGGTGCCGACGAGCATGTTGCGCATCACCACCAGCCCTTCGCGCAGCGGCGCGCCGACATTGTTCGACAATTCGGCGGGAGCAGCTCCGGTTCCGCCTTCGGCTCCGTCGACGACGATGAAATCGGGATAGATGCCGGTCTTCAGCATCGCCTTGCCGATGGCCATGATTTCGTGGGGCTTGCCGACACATAGCTTGATGCCGACCGGCTTGCCTCCGGAGAGTTCCCGCAGTCTTGCGAGCCATTCGACCATTTCGATGGGTGTCGAGAATGTCGAATGGGCGGGCGGAGAGATGCAATCCTGCCAGGCTTCGATCTCGCGCGCCGCGGCGATTTCAGGGGTGACTTTCGTACCGGGCAGCATGCCGCCATGGCCCGGCTTGGCGCCCTGGCTGAGCTTGACCTCGATCATCTTCACCTGATCGTCGGCAGCGTTTTCGGCGAAGCGCCCCGGATCAAAGCTGCCGTCCTTTGCGCGGCAGCAGAAATAGCCGCTGCCAATTTCCCAGATCAGGTCTCCGCCGTGCATCCGGTGATAACGGCTGATGCCGCCTTCCCCGGTATCATGGGCGAAACCGCCGAGTGCCGCGCCCTTGTTGAGAGCTTCGATTGCTCGCGCCGAGAGCGAGCCGAAGCTCATTGCCGAGATATTGAGCAGGGCCGAGGAATAGGGCTGCTTGCAGTCCGGTCCGCCGATCTGCAGCCGCCAGGGTTCGCGCGCCTTGCCGTTGGGTACGATCGAATGGGCCAGCCACTCGTATTCCTCCGAGTAGACATCCAGCTCGGTGCCCATCGGATGGCTGTCGAGATTGCCCTTTGCGCGGGCATAGACCAGCGCGCGCTCGTCGCGATTGAACGGGCTGCCTTCAAGGTCGCTTTCGACGACATAGCTGTAAAGGAAGGGGCGCAGCCATTCGAACATCCAGCGGATGCGAGCGAGCAGGGGATAGTTCCGCCGAAGCGAATGGCCGGTTTGCAGGAAATCCCAAAGCGCGATGGCAAGCAGCGGCAGCGCCAAAGCCAGTCCCCAGCGCAGGGCGGGGACGGCGGCACAGATGAGCGCCGCTGCCGCCACCAGGGCCGGGACGAGGTATCGCGGCGCCAGCCGCATTGCCCGACGAATCAGCCCACGTTCTGGGCGAAGAAATCCGCCGTGCGCTTGTCGGCGAGCTGCGCCGCCTGCTCGTCGCGTCGTGCGCCGACTTCGGCGGCGAAGCCATGATCGAGGCCCTCGTAGTCGTGGATCGTCACATGGGGGTTGCCGTCCAGCCCTTCATGCATGGCTTTCTGTGCCTCGGGCGGCACGAAGCCGTCCGCTGTGGGGACATGCAGCATGAGCGGATTGGCAATGGCGTGCGATTCGTTGAGCATCTGGTCGATGCCGACGCCATAGTAGCCGACCGATGCATCGACATCGGTGCGGGCGGCCGCCATGTAGGCAACCTTGCCGCCCATGCAGAAGCCGACGAGTCCGACCTTGGGGACACCCTGGTCGCGCCGGATCCAGTGGATCACGGCTTCAACGTCCTGGATTCCGAGGTCCATGTCATGATTCATCATCAGCTCAATGGCTTGCTGGAACTGCTCCGGCACGTCGGCATCCAGTTCGACACCCGGCTTCTGGCGCCAGAAGACGTCTGGAGCGACCGCGAGGTAGCCCTTTGCGGCCCAGTCGTCGCATTTCTTGCGAATGCCCTTCTCGACACCGAAGACTTCCTGGATGACGATGATCGCGCCGCGCGGGGTTCCATCGGGCCTGGCGACATAGGCGGGCAGCTTGTCGCTTCCGTCGAGCGTTGGGATCTGCGTGTTGGTGGACATGGCGTGCTCTCCTGAATTTCGTACGTTTGCCACTATGCGCCGGCGATGGACTTTGCCAAGGGCGTGTGTCAGCAATAATGCAGATTCACGGCACTGAGCCACAGCCCCGGAGGCCGGCATGAAAGTGAATGTAGAAATCGATTGCACCCCGGAGGAGGCCCGTCGCTTCCTCGGGCTGCCAGATGTCAGCGAGGCCAACGCCGTCTATGTCGACGCGATAACCAAGGCGATGAAAGGCGTTGGCAGCATCGACCAGCTTCAGGAGTACGCCAAGCAGCTGGCGCCGATGAGCCAGATGGGCCTCAAATTGTTCCAGCAGTTCCTCGAGAGCGGCGCGGCGATGACCGGAGCCGGATCCAAGAAGAAGAGCAGCGACTGAGCCGGGGCGCCTGCTGCGACAGGGCAGGCGCCTGCCGATTGCCGGTAGACCATGTCAGACACGATCTTCGCATTGTCGAGCGGCGCGCCGCCCGCGGCGATTGCCGTGATACGGATCAGCGGCCCGCAGGCATCGGAGGCGCTTGAGAGACTTGCCGGGCGATTGCCCGGCGTGCGCCGGGCGAGCCTGTTGCCGCTTTGCGACCGCGGTGGCGAATTGCTCGATGAAGCGCTGGTCTTGTGGTTGTCGGGGCCCGGGACCGCGACCGGCGAAGACATGGTGGAACTGCATTGCCATGGTGGCAGGGCGGTTGTGGTCGCCGTCGAGGCCGAACTCGGGCGCTGCCCCGGACTTCGTCGGGCGGCGCCGGGCGAATTCACGCGCCGGGCCTTCGCCAACGGCCGGATCGATCTGGCTGAGGCGGAGGGCCTGGCGGATTTGCTGTCTGCGGAAACCGAGCTGCAGCGCCGGAGCGCACTGGCGATGGCCGGCGGTGCCTTTTCACAGGAAGTGGAGGCGTGGCGGGAGAGTTTGCTGGCGCTGTCCGCCGCTGTCGAGGCCGTGCTCGATTTCTCGGACGAGGACGATGTTGCGCTGCTTCCGCCCGATTTCGCCACCCGTGTCGGACAATTGCGCGACCTGATCGGCGAATGGCTTGTTCGGCCGCGTGCAGAGACCCTGAAGGAAGGATACCGGGTTGTCCTCGCAGGGCCGCCGAATACTGGAAAAAGCACTCTTTTCAATGCGTTGGTAGAGCATGAAGCGGCGATTGCAACGCCGATCGCGGGAACTACGCGCGATGTGTTGACCCGTCCGGTGGCACTGGACGGCGTGCCGTTCCTGTTCGTCGACACGGCGGGATTGCGCGAGGAGGTCGGCGATACGGTGGAGGCGATCGGCGTCGAGCGCGCTCGCGACGCGGTGGAGCAGGCTGATCTTGTCTTGTGGCTTGGCGCGGAAGGCGGGGGGCCGTTGGAGGCGTGGGAGGTCGAACCGCAGGCGGATCGGGCCGATCATCCGACAAAGCGAGACCCGCGCCATCGCGTATCGGCCGTGACCGGCGAGGGACTCGCCGAATTGCGGAGCGATTTGCTTCAGACCGCCCGCATGGCGCTTCCCAAGCCGGGCGATGCAGCTCTTAATGACCGGCAGCACGAATTGCTTTTCCAGGCCGAGGCGGTGTTGGGCTTTGCGGCGACTGTCGACGACCCGTTGCTGGTTGCCGAAAATTTGCGCCTCGCTCGAGTTGCCCTGGATGCGCTGGTGGGCAGGACCACCACGGAAGACATGCTTGACATGTTGTTCGGTCGGTTCTGCATCGGGAAGTAGATGTTCCACGTGGAACATGCGCGTCGATTGTTTTGACGCGAATCCGCGCTTCGCGTAATGGCGCGGCGCATGCACTCATTCGACATCATCGTTATCGGCGGCGGGCATGCCGGCGTGGAATCGGCAGCGGTCGCTGCGCGGATGGGCGCGCGGGTTGCGCTGGTGAGCTTCGATCTGACCTCCATTGGGGCGATGAGCTGCAACCCTGCGATCGGCGGGTTGGGCAAGGGACATCTCGTCCGCGAGGTCGACGCCTTTGACGGCCTGATCGGCCGCGCTGCCGATGCGGCGGCGATCCACTACCGCATGCTCAATCGCTCCAAGGGCAGCGCGGTGCAGGGTCCCCGGGTCCAGGCCGACCGGTCCCTGTTCAAGGCAGCTATCCAGTCCATGCTCAGGACGCAGGGCGACCTGACGCTGGTCGAGGGAGAAGCCGCTGAGTTGATCCTTGACGGCGGACGCGTGGCTGGCGTGATGCTTGGTGACGGATCGGCGCTTTCCGCCGCGGCCGTGGTGCTCTGCACCGGGACGTTCCTGGGCGGGACGCTGTTCCGGGGCGAGGAGCGGTTGACCGGCGGGCGTATCGGTGAAGCCTCTGCCCAGCGCCTCGCCGCGCAGATGCGCGAGGCGGATCTGCCGATGGCCCGGCTGAAGACCGGTACGCCGCCTCGGCTCGACGGGCGGACGATCGATTGGTCCCGGCTCGATGAGCAGCCGTCTGATGGTGAAATCTGGTGCATGTCCGCGATGGGGCAGGGCCGTGCGAACCCTCAGGTTTTCTGCGTGATCACCCGGACGAACCGGCGCAGCCACGATGTCATCCGCGGAAATCTCCACCGCTCACCGCTCTTCACCGGGGCGATTGGAGCCCAGGGGCCACGCTACTGTCCTTCGATAGAGGACAAGATTCACCGCTTTGCTGATCGCGACAGCCATCAGATCTTCCTCGAGCCCGAGGGGTTGGACACGCATCTCGTCTATCCCAACGGCGTGAGCACATCGCTTCCGGCAGACGTCCAGCTCGAAATGATGCGGACGATGGAGGGGCTCGAACATGTCGAGATGGTGGTGCCGGGTTACGCCGTCGAATACGACCATGTCGATCCGCGCGCCTTGCGTCCGAGCCTGGAGCTGCGCGCCATCCCTGGCCTCTATTGCGCCGGGCAGATCAACGGCACCACCGGGTACGAGGAAGCCGCCGCGCAGGGGCTGGTCGCGGGCATGCACGCGTCCGCCGCAGTGCTCGGGCGCGAGCCCGCTCCGCTCGATCGCGCGAACTCCTACATGGCGGTGATGATCGACGACCTGACGCTGCATGGCGTTTCCGAACCGTACCGCATGTTGACGGCGCGCGCCGAATACCGGCTGCGGCTGCGCGCCAACAATGCGACCAGCCGGCTTACGCCCCTTGCGCTGGAAGCCGGTTGCGTGGGTGCAGCGCGAGCCGATTGGTTCGCGCGCCGCGAGGAACGAAAGGCCCGCCTCGACGGCGAACTCGACAAGCCGGTCACGGCGAGCGAACTGGCTGGCGCGGGATTGCCGGTGCGGGCCGACGCTGGACGGCTGAGCCTGCGCGAATGGCTGCGCTTCGGGGGCGTCGACCTCGACGGTCTCGCTTCCTGGATCGATGGTGAAGCACTTGCTGACGCGGATCTGGCCGGCGAGATGGCCGAAGACGCGGCCTACGCACCCTATCTCGCGAGGCAGGAGAGCGAATTGCGCGAGCTCCGGGCGAGCGAAGCATTGCCGCTTGGCGACGAGTTTCCCTACTCCGCCATTCCCGGCCTGTCTCTCGAGATGGTCGAACGGCTCAACGCAGCGCGTCCGGCGACGCTTGCCGCCGCAGGACGCGTTCCGGGCGTAACGCCCGCCGCGCTCGCCGCGTTGCTGGTTCACGCACGGCGGCTGGCGGCATGATCGACAGCGAGGAAAGCGCCCGGGACTGGCTGCGGGCGCTTCCGGAATGCGACGATGCGGCCGTCGACAGGCTGCAGCGGTTCATCGCCCTGCTCGCGGAAGAGAACACACGGCAGAATCTCGTCTCTGCGGCGAGTCTGGATGAAGTGTGGCGGCGCCACATCGTCGATAGCGCGCAGCTCCTCGCGCATGTTCCACGTGGAACGTCGCCATGGCTGGACCTCGGCACCGGCGCGGGCTTCCCGGGCATGGTCGTGGCGGCGCTGCGGCCGGATTGCGAAGTGTTGATGGTCGAATCGCGCACCAGGCGGATCGAATGGCTGGAGCGAGCCCGAATCGCCCTGGGCCTCGAGCGGGCGAAAGTGCTCGGCGCGCGGCTGGAGCAGGTCGAAACCTGCAAGGTAAGTGTCATATCGGCACGCGCATTCGCGCCTTTGGAACGTTTGCTCTCCTTATCCGCACGATTTTCCACAAGCGACACGATTTGGCTGTTGCCCAAAGGGCGGTCGGCACAGCAAGAATTGGAAAATCTGCGCGGCTGGCGCCACATGTTCCACGTGGAACAGTCCGTGACGGAGCCCCAAGCCGGGATTATTGTCGGCAAACTCGCCGGCAGGAAGGGAAAAGCCTCGTGATCCGTGTCGCAATCGCCAACCAGAAAGGTGGAGTGGGCAAGACCACCACCGCGATCAATATCGCCACCGCATTTGCCGCGACTGGCTGGAAAACGCTGCTGATCGACCTCGATCCCCAGGGAAACGCCTCGACCGGCATCGGCATCGAATCCCCGGATCGCGAACGCTCTTCCTACGACGTGCTGGTCGACCAGGCGCCGCTGAGTGCCTGTACCGTTCAGACAAGGATTCCCGGTCTCGATATCGTGCCGGCGACAGTCGACCTTTCCGGTGCGGAAGTCGAGCTCGTCTCCGTGGACAACCGCACGGACCGCCTGCGGCAGGCGCTGGCGCGTGAATCGGGCTACGATATCTGCTTCATCGACTGCCCGCCTTCGCTCGGGCTGTTGACGCTCAACGCCCTGACTGCCGCCGATACGCTGCTGGTCCCCCTGCAATGCGAATTCTTCGCGCTGGAAGGCCTCAGCCAGCTGCTGCAGACGGTCGAGCGCGTGCAGCAGCGCTTCAATCCGGATCTTGGCATCGTCGGCGTCGCGCTCACCATGTTCGACCGCCGCAATCGCCTCACCGACCAGGTTGCGGACGACGTCCGCTCCTGTCTCGGAAATCTCGTCTTTGAGGCAACCATTCCGCGCAATGTCCGCCTTTCCGAAGCGCCGAGCCACGGGCTGCCTGCGCTAGTCTACGATCACTCGTGCCCGGGAAGCCGTGCTTACATGGCGCTCGCCCGCGAACTGATCTCCCGCCTGCCCGAACAAAGGAAAGCGGCATGAGTGACGATCCGGCCGGTCAGACCTCCTCGACTGCCAGGAAATCCGCTGCTCCGGGCAAACGCAGGCCCCAGGCGCTGGGCCGCGGTCTTGGCGCATTGCTGGGGGAGACGCGGCGCGAAGAGCCGCTTGTGGCTTCCGGTTCGGCAGAGACGACGGAAAGCGCGGCATCCGGGGGACTGGCGATGCTGGCCATTGCGGATATCGAGCCCCATCCCGATCAGCCGCGGCGAATTTTCGACGAGACCGCGCTGGACGAACTCGCCGCATCCATTTCCCAGCGCGGCGTAATCCAGCCGGTAATCGTCCGGAACCTCGGCAAAGGGCGGTATCAGCTGGTTGCCGGTGAGCGCCGCTGGCGCGCTGCTCAGCGTGCCCAACTGCATGAAATACCTGCATTAATTCGCGATCTAGGAGATCGCGAGGTGATGGCGCTGGCGCTCATCGAGAATCTTCAGCGTGAAGATCTCAATCCGATCGAGGAAGCGCGCGCCTACCAGCGCCTGGCCGAGGAGGAAGGGCTCACGCAGGCGGAAATCGCGCGCATGGTCGACAAGAGCCGCAGCCATGTCGCCAATTTCCAGCGTTTGCTCGCACTTCCCGAAACCGTGATCGATCTGGTCGCGGATGGCAGCCTTTCGATGGGTCACGCCCGGGCTATGATAGGGGCGGAAAACGCGGCCGAAATTGCGCGCACGGCTGTTGCCAAGCGGCTCTCGGTCCGCGAAGTCGAGCGGCTGGTGCGCCGGCAAGCACAAGGCGGGGAGGCGGCGACCCGGCAGCGCATCAGGCGGGATCCCGAAGACAATGCCGATATTGCGGCCGTCCAGGGTCATCTGGAAGAGTTCCTGGGACTGCCAGTCCGCATCAATGCCGACCGCGACCCAAGTTCCGGCGCGGTCACGATCCGCTATTCCACACTGGACCAGCTCGACCTGATCTGTCAGCGGCTGACCGGCGGCTCCATCTGACGAGCACGGAACGGCTCGAGCTCAAGCAGAAGATTTCCAGATGCAATTCACCGTCAACGCGGCGGCCCCAGCGCCTGTCATGAAGTTGCGCCGCGCAACTGGGCGCGGCGCAAGCTAACGCTCTCGAAGCGAATCCGGCTCCGCACGCGGCGGAGAAATCATCGCTGTTTCAGGGGCTTATTTGCCCGTACGCTTGTCCGGCACGACTTTGACGCGTTTGTCGGGCACCACCTTCACGCGCTTGTCGGGAACCGGGCGGGGCTTGGCCCGGACCGGAACGTCGACATATTCATATTCGACCGTTTCCGTGCATTCAGGCTCGGCCCGCGCCGCCATCGTGACCGGAACCATCATCATCGGCGTCGCGTGGCAGCAGGCATTACCATAGCCATATGCGGGGTAGCCGTATCCGTAACCCGGATGGCCATAGCCACCGCCACGCGAATAGTAGGCGTAGTACTCGTCGAGATAGGCTTCGCACCGGTCACGCACGCGGCCGTTGTCTTCAGCCTTGTCGATCGCCATGCCGGCAGCCGCGCCGACTGCAGCGCCCGCGACCGTGCCGACAGTGCGATTGCCGCGGCCGGCGATGCGGTTTCCGGCCACGCCGCCGATAAGCCCGCCGATCACGGCGCCGCCGACGCCGTCGTCATGAACCCGGAGCCGGCGACGACATTCCGTCAGCCACTGGTCGCGAGCGCGCGGATCCATCTGATAGCCGCCATAGGGCTGGGGAGGGGCTCCCTGCCATTCGGGCCGGACATCCGGTCCGACAGGCGCCTCTCCGGGCTCGGGACTGTCCTGGGCCATGGCAGGCGAAACCGCTCCGGCCGCAAGAGTGAGCGCGGCACTTGCGGCGCAGGTCTGAAAGAATTGGCGAAGGCGCATAAACTATTCCCTCTCGCTGCCGGGCGAGTCCCGGCGTTAACCCGAAATTTAGCATCGCCTTCGGCCTCGAACCAAGGTTTGGCGAGAACCAATGACGGGCCTGTCCCGTTTCGGAGCAAATCGGCGGCGGCGGGAAGGCATAAATCCAGCAGCGTGAGCCGTGCGGCTCTGGATCGCGCGCTTCTGCCTGTTTCCGGTGAGACAGCAGTTGCTGCCAGCGCCGTGCCGCCCTATTTCCCCGCCATGACAAGCTTCAAGCGCAAACTGCTGATCGGCATTGCTGCCGTCGTCCTGATCCTCGCCCTGATCGGCGCCTGGATGTGGCGCGGCAATCCTTCCGAGCGCCCGATCGAGGACACGATGGGCAAGGAGCCGGTGCTGGTCGAAGCCGATAGCGAGCGTATTCCCAGCGTCGGCCTCGCCGAAACGATCGGCTGGAAAGCGGACGAGAAGCCGGGCGCGGCCGCAGGCCTTGCCGTGTCACGATTCGCGGACGGCCTGGATCACCCGCGCACGATGCTCACGCTTCCCAATGGCGACGTGATCGTAGCGGAAACCAATTCGCCGCCGCGCGAGGGCTCCGGGGTCACGACGTTCTTCATGAAACTGTTCATGGGGCGGGTGGGTGCCGGCGGGCCTTCGCCGAACCGGATCGTCCTGCTGCGCGACGGCGACGGCGACGGCAAGGCCGAAGGGCGTTTCACGTTCCGCGAAGACGATCTCGATTCACCGTCCGGGATGGCATGGGGGAACGACCGGCTGTACGTTGCCAATCACGACGAGGTGCTGGCATTCGACCTTGTGCCGGGAGCCACGTCGCTGAAGGGCAAGCCCGAAAAGCTGATGGACTTGCCGGGGGCGGGCAATCACTGGATGCGCAATCTGCTGCTGAGCGAGGATGGCTCGAAGCTTTACGTCGCGGTGGGCTCGTCCTCGAATATCGGCGAGAACGGTATGGAGGCTGAACAAGGCCGCGCGGCCATCTGGGAACTCGACCTTGAGACGGGCGAACGCCGCCAGTTTGCCGGTGGCCTGCGCAACCCCAACGGAATGGCTTGGAATCCCTCGACCGGGGAGCTGTGGACAGTGGTGCAGGAACGGGACATGCTGGGCCCGGATCTCGTCCCCGACTATCTCACCAATGTCCCGGTCGGTGCTCAATACGGCTGGCCCTGGGTCTATTGGAAAGAGATCATGGATTGGCGCGTCAAGGCCCCGATCCCCGCCTATCACACTGAATATACGAGAAAACCCGAATATGCACTTGGGGCGCACACCGCAGCGCTCGGGCTGTTGTTCTCAACCGGCGGCAATCTCATGGGCGATGGCTTCGCCAACGGCGCCTTCATTGCGCGGCACGGTTCCTGGAACCGCAAGCCCCTGTCCGGATACGATGTGATCTTCGTCCCGTTCGACGCCAACGGCAATCCCGACGGCAAGGCCAGGCTCGTATTGACCGGCTTCCTCACGGGGCAGGGTAGCAAAACGCATGGCCGCCCGGTCTGGCTGCAATGGGACAGCTCGGGCGCGCTGCTGGTCAGCGACGACACGGCCGGCGTGATCTGGCGGGTGCTGCGTCCGGGGGCGGCGCCTTCGCTGGCGCCGAGGCCGGTGGTCACAGACAGCATGCCGCCGCAGACCGAGCTGAAAGGCGATCCGTCCGCGCAATTCGAGATGACGATCGACAAGGACTACGTCGAGCTGCCCGACTAGTCTCTCGATCAGATCGACTTGCCGGCACGGCCGGCCAGTTCGGTGACGTATTGCCAGGCGACACGCCCGGAGCGGGCGCCGCGCCGCCTCGACCATTCCAGCGCGTCGGCCTTTTCCCACGCCAGACCGAAATGCTCGGCGTATCCCGCAATGATATTGAGATAGTCGTCCTGGTCGCAGTTGTGAAAGCCGATCGAGAGGCCGAAGCGATCGGCAAGCGCCAGCCGGTCGTCTACGGCGTCGCGCGGATTGATCGGGTCGTCCTGCTCCGACATGTGCCGCGCGACAATCGCGCGCCGGTTCGACGTGACGGCAAGGCGGACATTGTCGGGTCGCGCTTCCACGCCGCCTTCAAGCCAGGACCGGAGCAGGCGAGGCGAAGTGGCATCGCCCTCCTCGAAACCAAGGTCGTCTATGAAAACCAGGAAGCGCCGGTCGATGTCGCGCAATTCGGCAAATAGCGCCGAAAGGCCCGAAAGAGCTTCCTGCGCCACCTGGACCAGAGCGATGCTCTGTGGCGCTTCGGCCTGTGCCGCAGAGACACTTGCCCGCAGCAGCGCGGACTTCCCCATCCCGCGGGACCCCCAAAGCAGCATGTCGTGCGCGGCATGACCTGCGGCATGGCGCATGACATTGGTGACGACGAAATCCTTCTGGGCATCGATCCCGCGCAGCAACTCGAGATCCGGAGCCTGGATGCGAACCACCGGCCGCGCCCGGAATCCGTCCCAGACATAGGCGGGATGATCGCCCCAGCCTGCCACAGGCTGGGCGGGAGGTGACAACCGTTCGAGCGCGTCAGCGATGCGCGCCAGAGGATCCTGACCATCGTTCATCCGGCAAGCGCCTGCGCGTCTAGCTCATAGAACACATTGGAGCCGCCGGTCGCAGCAGCCTTTAGCCCGGCGGCCTCCGGCACGACATGCTCGAGAAAATAGCGCGAGACGACAGGCTTGGTCCGCGCAATGACGGCGGGCGCCGTGTCCTTGCCGGCCGCCCTCGCCTGGAGCACCAACTGCCAGCCCGCGACAGCCGTGGCGCACATCGTGAGGTACGGCACGCTTCCGCAGAGCCTGTCGTCGAGACCTGCGTCCGACACCATCCACTCACCTATCTCCTTGCAATCACGGGATAATTTCCAGAGCGTCATGACGTCATCGGCTTCCCGTGCGATCTCATCCATCAACGCGGTCAGTACGGCTCCGCCTTCCATGCCCAGCTTTCTGGTGACGAGGTCGGCGGCCTGGATACCGTTGGTCCCTTCGTAGATCGGGGCAATGCGAGCATCGCGTAGATGTTGGGCCGCGCCGGTCTCTTCGATGAAGCCCATGCCACCGTGGACCTGAACGCCGAGGCTGGCGACCTCGCAGCCGATATCGGTCCCCCAGGCCTTGACCAGCGGGACCAGCAGGTCGGCGCGCGCCTGTGCTGCGGAATCGCCCAGGGACGCGCGGTCGATCTGGCCGCAAGCGTAGTAGAGCAGCGCCCGTGCGCCTTCGGTCAGAGCGCGCATCCTCAGCAGCATTCGCCGCACATCCGGATGCTCGATGATGGCCACCGGCGCCTTGTCAGCAGAACCGGCCCGGGGCGACTGGACCCGCTCGGTCGCATAGCGCAGGGCGCGCTGTGTCGCCCGTTCGCCGATGGCGATGCCTTGCGCTCCGACATTGATCCGCGCCTGGTTCATCATCGTGAACATCGCGCGCAGGCCCTCGTTTTCGCGCCCCACGATCTCGCCGATGCATTCGCCTTCGTCGCCATAGGACATGACGCATGTCGGGGAGGCATGGATGCCCATCTTGTGTTCGATGCCGACGCATTTGACGTCATTGCGTCTGCCGAGCGAACCATCCGGATTGACGAGGTATTTGGGCACGACAAAGAGCGAAATCCCGCGCGATCCGGGCGGCGCGTCCGGTGTGCGGGCCAGCACGAGATGGATGATGTTCTCGGCAAGCTCGTGTTCGCCCCAAGTGATGAAGATCTTGGTGCCGGAAATCAGATACTTGCCCGCCTCGGGCCCGTCCGTGATCGGCGTGGCGCTGGTGCGCAGTGCGCCGACATCGCTGCCCGCCTGCGGCTCGGTGAGGTTCATGGTTCCGGACCATTCGCCGCTCACCAGTTTTGACAGATAAAGGGATTTCTGCGCTTCACTGCCGTGCAGGTGCAGGGCCTCGATCGCGCCGACGGTCAGCATCGGCAGCAGCGAGAAAGCGAGATTGGCTGCGCCGAGGTTTTCCAGCGCGCAGCATGCCAGCGAATAGGGCAGTCCCTGGCCGCCGAATTCGGACGGCGCGGCAATTCCGTTCCAGCCTGCGTCGACATAAGCCCGGTATGCTTCCGCGAAACCCGGCGGCAGCGAGACGGTGCCGTCGTCGAGCACCGCGCCTTCGGTGTCGCCTGCCCGATTGAGCGGCGCCCATTCGCCGGCTGCGAAACCGCCGATGCCTTCGACGATCGCCTCGACGAGATCTGGCGTGGCGTCGGCAAAGCGCGGATCGCGGGCGATCTCGTCGATTCCCGCGCTTACGCTGAGCGCGAAGGCCTGCTCGGCGGTCGGCGGCGTGAAATCGGTCATGCGCTTTTCCTTGGCTTTCTCCTCGCTCGCCTATAGCGGCGAGCCATGGCCGGCACCAGCCAAGCTCGGATATCGGAAACGGACGCGGCCGGCATCGCCGAAGCCGCCGGTATCCTGCGGCGCGGCGGCCTTGTCGCGATTCCGACCGAAACAGTCTACGGGCTCGCCGCCCGGGCCGACAGCGATGAGGCGGTGGCCGCGATCTACCGCGCCAAGGGACGGCCCGATTTCAATCCGCTGATCGTGCATGTCGCGAACCCGGAACAGGCCGAAGGGCTCGCCGAATTCGATGAGCCCGCCCGTTTGCTGGCTTCGCGGTTCTGGCCGGGCTCGCTCACACTCGTGCTGCCGAAGCGCAGCGGCGCCCGGCTTGCCGATGCGGTTACCGCCGGACTGGAAACGGTCGCCCTGCGCTGCCCGGCACATCCGGCGATGCAGGCGGTGCTTGCCGAGACGGGCCTGCCGCTGGCGGCGCCTTCCGCCAATCTCAGCGGCGCCGTAAGCCCGACAAGCGCGGCGCATGTGGCTTCCTCGCTCGGTGACAAGGTCGATCTCATACTCGACGGCGGCGCATGCCGGGCAGGGATTGAGTCGACGATCGTCGCACTGCGTGGCGGCGGCTGGCAGATGTTGCGGCCGGGACCCATCACAAGAGCGCAGATTGCCGATGTGCTCGGTGCGGAAGAGGAAAGCTCGAAGCCGGGATCGAAGATCGAGGCTCCCGGGCAGCTCGCCAGCCACTATGCTCCGGGAAAGCCTGTCCGCCTGGACGCACGATATGCCGAAAGCGACGAGTTCCACATCGGTTTCGGAGCCGTTGCGGGCGATCTCAACCTCTCTGCCGCCGGCGATCTCGCGCAAGCCGCTTCGCGGTTGTATTCGGCCTTGCATCAGGCGGCATCCGCATCCCAGCCGCGCATCGCGGTGGCGCCTGTCCCGGCCGAGGGCATCGGGGCCGCCATCAACGACCGGTTGCAGCGCGCCGCGGCGTGATAGCGCCGGAACGAGAAAGGGCCACTCCTTGCGGAGCGGCCCCTTTTCGAAACCGGATGGGCCGAAGAATCAGGCCGATTCGGTATTCTCGTAGTATTTGGGCGCATGCTCGTTGAGGATCGCCAGGATCTTCTCGAGCGCAGTCGCCTCGTCGGTCTTCTCCATGGCCGCCAGCTCGCGAGCGAGGCGCGAAGAGGCCGCTTCGAAGATCTGCCGTTCGGAATAGCTCTGTTCGGGCTGATCGTCCGCCCGGAACAGGTCGCGGGTCACTTCGGCGATCGAGACGAGATCGCCGGAATTGATCTTCGCTTCGTATTCCTGGGCCCGGCGCGACCACATGGTGCGCTTGACCTTGGGCTTGCCCTTGAGCGTATCGAGCGCCTCGCGCAGCGTCTTGTCCGACGACAGCTTGCGCATGCCGATCGATTCCACCTTGTTGACGGGTACACGCAGAGTCATGCGCTCCTTTTCGAAGCGCAACACATACAGCTCAAGCTGCATACCGGCGATTTCCTGATTCTGGAGCTCGACGACCCGGCCGACACCATGTTTGGGGTAAACGACGTAATCGCCGACATCGAAGGCATTCGCCTTGCTAGCCATGTACAATCCTTTCGCTCGGCAAGAGTCCGGAGCCAGACAAGCGTCGACCCGGAAAATCGGCCGACAAACCCGCCCAGCGGTCCGATGGTTCCATCAACCGTCTTCTATGACCTTGCCTCTCAAGATGCCTACTGCTGTTGGAGCCAGGGGCTCTGCAGTCGCATTCTATATAGCATAGCTGTAATAAAATTGCCAGAGGCGAGAATCCCGGCCGGATTCCCGCCTCCAAACATTTCAATCCGGGACTGGCGCCTCTAACAGCAGGCGCGACCGATCAATCGCCTTCGCCGGGTTCGGCGGAGAAGAATTTGTCGAACTTGCCGTCCACGCCCTTGAAGTCGTCGGCGTCCGGCGGCGAATCCTTCTTCGAGGTGATGTTCGGCCATTCGGCGGAATATTTCGTGTTGACCTCGAGCCACTGCTCGAGACCGCTTTCGGTGTCGGGAAGGATCGCCTCGGCAGGGCACTCCGGCTCGCAAACGCCGCAGTCGATGCATTCGCTGGGGTTGATGACGAGCATGTTTTCGCCCTCGTAGAAGCAGTCTACCGGGCACACTTCGACGCAATCCATATATTTGCAGCGGATACAGGCGTCGGTGACGACATAGGTCATGGCTGCAAATCCCTTTCAAGCAGCATTATTATGGTTGGCCGCTGCTATGGGAAATTCCCGCCGTTCGTCAAGCACCCGATAACAGCTTTGCGCTTCCGCGGCCGGGCCGCGGCGTTCGGGAAGGGCCACAAGCTCGATCACCTGGACGCGTCGTCCGAGTGGAATCGTCAAGATGTCGCCCACCGAAACCTTCTGGTGCAGCCGCTCCACGCGCCGTCCGTTCAGCCGGATATGGCCGGCACCGGCCATCGTCTGAGCGATGCCTCGCGTGCGGGCGAGGCGCAGGAACCAGAGAAGCTTGTCGATTCTCATCCGCGAAGGCCGATTCGCATCAGCGAACGAGCTCCGCCAGCGCGGCGAAGGCGCTATCCTGGCGGACACGGGCGGGTTTGCGCTGCGCGGGAGGCTTGCGGGAGGGACGCCAGCGCCAGACCAGCGGCGCGGGTGGGCCGAAGGTGCCTTCGGCCAGCGGTCTCGGCATAACCGGGCGAAAACCGCCAAGTCGCAGCAGCTGGGAATAGCTTTGCGTGGTAAGGCCCATCGATACCGCCTTTGCCGGATTCAGTATGAAGGGCCGCCGACCGGAAGGCACGCGGACGGCATGAGCCTCGCGCAGGAGCTTTTCCGCCATGTCGAGCCGGAGCCACTGTTTGCCGACCCGCCGGTATCCCGGCGGAATCTTCTTGCGGGTCGAGGCCAGGGCAGGGGGCATCACGGGATCGGGCTCGGCGGCTCGCTGCCTGGTCCCGCCAAGCGCTGCCAGTTCCCGCCATGCCGTCAGCGGGGCGGGGCGCAGCATCGCCGCCACGAAGATGTCGAGCGCCCCCACCTTGACTCCGAGCTTGGCCAGTTGACCGCGCTGCGACTTGTCGAGCTGGTCGATGCCCGATCCCTCGCGAGACATCATGCCGCCCGCTTCGACCAGGCGGATCAATAGGGCGCGCAACTCAGGCCCGGCGTCGTGCGACTGGCTGGCTTCATCGAGCCGTTTGAGCGGAGCCAGCGAGCCGAGGTCCTTTTCCAGCCATCCTTCCAGCGCCGAGGTCAGCGCCCGGCGTGCAGCGTCCGGCAGCAAGCCGGTCGCCCGGTCCGGAACAAGTTGGGGCGCAAGGATGGCCTTGCCACGCTCAAGCTGTGCCAGCTTCTCGCCGTCCCAGACGATCGCTCCCTTCTGCAACTCGAGAGCGGCGCTTCCCTCGGCGATGGACCTGGCGAGGGCCTGGGCCCGCTCCGCCGCCAGGGCCGGGACATGGCGCTCGGCCGCGGCCAGCAACAGCTTGCGGTCGCTGTGCCTCGCCAGCGGGTCGACCTGGAACCGAAAGCCCTGAAGCGTGCCGATGTGTTCCCCGTCGACCAGCACATCATCGCCATCCAGCCGCACCGGCAGCAAGCCGGCATCCGGCCCGAGCTTCTTCATCAGCACGGCCGTGCGGCGGTTGACGAAGCGCTCGGTCAGGCGGCCATGCAAGGCGTCGGAAAGCCGGGCTTCGACGGCCCGCGCCCGTTCGGCCATTTCCTCCTTGGCGACCACCCAGTCGGGACGCTGCGCGATATAGGCCCAGCTTCTGATCGCCGCGATCCTGCCCTGCAGCGTGTCGATGTCCCCGGAAGGGACGTCGAGCGCGGCGATCGCCTGGGCGACATAATCGGAACCGAGCTGGCCACGGCGCAGATCCTGCCAGAGGCGCGCGACGAAACGGGCATGGGTCTCGGCGCCCTGCTGACGGAAATCGGGCAGCGAGCAGGCCTCCCAGAAACGCTCCACATCTCGCGGAGAGCGCACTGTTTCGGCGATCTCCGGCTCGTCGGCCAGCCGCTTCAGCACCGCAAGGTCGATGGCTTCGGGGGCGGCCAGCAATTCGGGTTCGACGGGCAGGGTCTCGAGATCGGCGATCAGCGCGCCAAGGCTGTCGAAGCGCGGTTCCGCCTCGCGCCAGAACAGCTTGGCAAGCGGCGGGAAGCGATGCTCCTCAATCGCATAGACTTCCTCGTCGGCGAATTCGGCATCGTGCTTGCCGGTGCCCGCAAGCGTGCCGAACGTGCCGTCGCGCTGATGGCGCCCTGCCCTGCCGGCGATCTGTGCCATTTCGGATGTCGTCAGGCGGCGCTGGCGGACGCCGTCGAATTTCGACAGTCCGGCGAAGGCGACATGGCTGACGTCAAGGTTCAGCCCCATGCCGATCGCATCGGTGGCGACGAGGTAGTCGACCTCGCCCGACTGGTAGAGTGCGACCTGGGCATTACGCGTTTGCGGTGACAATGCGCCCATCACGACGGCTGCGCCGCCGCGATACCGCCGCAACATCTCCGCGATCGTGTAGACCTGCTCGGCCGAGAAGGCGACGATCGCGCTCCGTGGCGGAATTCGCGACAACTTCTTCGCGCCTGAATGCGAGAGCGTCGAAAAGCGGGGGCGACTGACGATCTCGGCTTCGGGGACGAGCGCGCGAACCATGGGCTCGAGCGTTGCCGAACCGAGAATGAGCGTCTCCTCGCGGCCACGGGCATGGAGCAGCCGGTCGGTGAAGATATGCCCCCGTTCCCGGTCGGCCGAAAGCTGGGCTTCATCGATCGCCACGAATGCGAGATCGGCGCCGACCGGCATCGCCTCGGCAGTGCACAGCAGCCAGCGCGCGTCCTTCGGCTCGATGCGTTCCTCGCCGGTGATCAGCGCCACGCTCTTTTCGCCCTTGATGGCGCAAACCCGGTCATAGACTTCGCGAGCCAGCAATCGCAGCGGAAATCCGATGGCTCCGCTCGAATGGGCGCAGAGCCGTTCGATCGCGAGATGGGTCTTGCCCGTATTGGTCGGCCCAAGCACCGCCTTGACCTGGCGCGCGGCATTGCGATCCGGACTGACGTGCAGGTGTTGGGGCATCGCAATGGCGAATGTGGCACTGCAACTTGCCGCTCGCAAGGCCCGCCCCACCGTTGCAGGCCCCCACAATCCACAGAATTAGGCTAACATTAACCTTGAGAGTGCAGGGCTTTTCATGAACCGGCATCTGCAGCTCCGGTTCGGGGGCGTAATTGAGGCCAAGGGCTTTGTTCAAACCGCGCGAACATGCTGATTACAGCGGCGGCCAGACAGAAGGCGGCAGGGCGTCCGCCACGGCCGCGCTGTCTCACGCGCAGGTCCTGCCCGAAGACCAGTTCCCGGAACCGTCCGCTTCTCCTCGGTCCGTGCAGCGGCTGCGCGAGCGGCTCGAAAGCCTGAAAGCGGAAATCGAACGGCGGTGCGAAGCCGTCGAACTCGCGCCCGACCTTGCAGAGGACATCGGCAGCGCGCGGTGGTTCAGAGGTCTGGGAACGATGCTCGGGCTGGGCCTTGCAGCAGTCTCCTTCTGGCCGGATTTTTCCGCCCTCGAAGCTGCGACCGCCATGCCGATCGGCACGAACGCCCGGGATGAATTCCGCAGCCAGATGATCATGCCGCTGGCGCTCGGCGCTGACAGCGGCCGGCGCATGGGCGCCACCGCGACCGTCGTCCCGCTCGCCAGCACCCCGGAACGGCCGACAGTCAAGCTTACGGCGACCCTTGGCAAGGGCGACAGTTTCGGCCGGATGCTCCAGCGCGCGGGCGTGGGCTCGGGCGATGCCTCGCGGATAACGAACCTGGTGGCCTCCGCCCTGCCGCTCGATGAGATCGATCCGGGCACGCGTTTCGACCTGACTCTGGGACGCAGGACGAGCCCCGGGCAGCCGCGGCCGCTCGACAAGCTCGCATTCCGCGCCCGTTTCGACCTCGACTTGTCGGTGGAGCGCGAAGACGGGGCATTTGCCTTGCAGCGCCGCCCGATCGCGGTGGATTCCACGCCGTTGCGGATCAGGGGGCAAGTGGGATCGAGCCTCTACCGGTCGGCCCGCGCTGCTGGCGCGCCGCTCAAGGCCGTCCAGCAATACCTGCAGGCGGTCGACCAGCATCTCAGCCTGGAACGGGATATCGGATCCGGCGACGAGTTCGACATCATCGTTGCCTACAAGCGCTCGGCCAAGGGCGAAAGCGAGGCAGGCGAGCTCCTGTACGCCGGGCTGGAGCGGGCCGGGCGTCCGCGCCTGCAACTGCTGCGCTGGGGGTCTGATGGCCAGTTCTTCGAAGCATCCGGTATCGGCAAGCAGAGGTCGAACCAGTTCGCGCCGGTCGCCGGCCGCATGACGTCACGTTACGGAATGCGCAGGCATCCGATCCTGGGATACCGGCGCATGCACTCCGGGGTCGATTTCGCCGCGCGCCACGGCTCGCCGATCTTCGCAGTCAGCGACGGGGTCGTCTCCTACTCGGGCCGGCACGGCGGCCACGGCAAGTATGTAAGGCTGGAACATGGCGGCGGCGTCGGCACCGGCTATGCGCATATGAGCCGCATTGCCGTATCCTCGGGCACGCGTGTCCGCGCGGGGCAGGTGATCGGCTATGTCGGCTCGACCGGGCTTTCGACGGGCCCGCACCTGCATTTCGAAGTCTACCGCAACGGCCGCAAGGTCAATCCGCTGTCGGTGCGGTTCACGGTCCGCAACGAGGTCGACAAGAACGAGCTTTCCGCATTCAAGGCCCGCCTTGCCGAACTTCGCGCGGTGGAGCCCGGCGCGGCGCTTGCCAGCCTCGCGCCCAAGCAGGCTGAAGTCACCCAACCGCTCCGCGAAATCGACCGCCTCGAAAACTAGAAGCCGCGCACGGATTCCCGGCACTACGCGGACCATTGAAGCCGTGCGTCATTTCCGGCAGGAAGCCAGCCCATGACGGCATCCTATCCTGCACTGCGGTTGCGCCGCACACGAACGACCGGCTGGAGCCGGGCGATGCACCGCGAAACGGTGCTGACGCCCGGCGATCTGATCTGGCCGCTGTTCATTTCCGAAGGCAGCGGCGTGGAGGAGCCGGTCGCTTCGCTGCCCGGCGTATCCCGCTGGTCGGCCGACGGCATCGCCGCGCGTGCACGGGAAGCGGTGGAGCTCGGTATTCCCTGCCTTGCGCTGTTTCCCAACACCCAGCCTGACCGGCGCAGCGATACCGGCAAGGAAGCGCTCAATCCGGACAACCTCATGTGCCGTGGCATCCGGGCTATCCGCGAAGCGGTGGGCGACGGCATCGGCGTGCTGACCGATGTCGCGCTGGACCCCTATACCAGCCATGGGCAGGACGGGCTGATCGACGATTCCGGCTACGTTCTGAACGACGCCACTGTCGAAGTGCTGGTCGGCCAGTCGCTCAACCAGGCGGCGGCAGGCGCCGACATCATCGCGCCTTCGGACATGATGGACGGCCGTATCGGCGCGGTGCGCACGGCGCTGGAACAGGCGGGCCACGCCAACGTGCAGATCATGGCTTACGCGGCGAAATATGCCTCGGCCTTCTACGGCCCGTTTCGCGACGCGGTCGGCTCGCGGGGGCTGCTGCAAGGCGACAAGAAGACCTATCAGATGGATCCGGCCAACGGCGAGGAGGCGCTGCGGGAAGTCGCGCTCGATCTTGCCGAAGGGGCGGACAGCGTCATGGTCAAGCCGGGCCTTCCCTATCTCGATATCGTGCGGCGCGTGAAAGAGCGTTTCGAAGTCCCGGTCTTCGCCTATCAGGTGAGCGGCGAATACGCGATGCTCGAAGCCGCTGTCGCCGCAGGCGCCGGTGAGCGTGACGCGCTGGTGCTGGAGACACTCACCTCCTTCAAGCGGGCGGGCTGCTCGGGCGTGCTGACTTACCATGCCGCCCACGCCGCCCGCCTGCTGAATGGCTGACTTCCGCCTTGAAACCGGTCGCCTTGGTCTGAAGACATGGCGTCATGCCGGTATCGATGCCCGTTGCGGCATGAACTCCGATCCCGAAGAGATGGAGTTTATCGGCTCCCCGCAGTGCCGCGAACAGCACGCCGGGCAAGTGGCTGATGGCCATTGCTGCCGGGCCGTAGAGCACATGGCGCCGCAATGAGCGAGAGCTCGCCGATCGCTTCCATTTCGGCCAACCGTGCACTCTTCGTCACGACGATCCTGGTCGGCAGTTTCCTGCTCTTCCTGATCCAGCCGATGGTCGCGCGCATGGCCTTGCCGGAACTCGGCGGCGCGCCGGCCGTCTGGAACAGCGCGATGGTGGTCTACCAGTTCCTGCTTCTGGCCGGATATGCCTATGCCCACCGGCTGTCGCGCCTGCCCTTCCGCAGCCAGGCGACGGTCCACCTGTCCCTGCTCGTGCTGGCAGCGATAAGCCTGCCTGTCGCCCTAGTCGGGCTGCCGCCCTCGCCGCCGGGCTGGGAAGTGTTGTGGGTGCCGCTGTTGCTGGCGCTGACGGTGGGCCCGGTGTTCTTCCTGGTGTCGGCGCAGGCCCCGCTCATGCAGCGCTGGTATTTCCTGAGAGGCATGACCGGGGAACCCTGGGCCCTCTATGCTGCGTCGAATCTCGGCAGTTTCGCGGGGCTGCTGGCCTATCCGCTGTTGTTGGAGCCGGAGCTGCGGCTGGCCGACCAGAGCCGGGTGTGGAGCGCGGGCTATGGATTGCTGGTCGCGCTCGTAGCCTTGTCCGCGTGGGCGAGATGGCGTGCGCGTGACGAGGCTCCGGCGCGAGCGGCGTCCGACGCTCCAGCGGCTGCCCCTTCCGATTTCGGCGAGGCTGCTCCGGGGGAGGAGCGGATCGGGACCGGACGGATCCTGCACTGGCTGATCCTGTCCGCGGTTCCTTCCGGCCTTATGCTTTCGACGACGACGCATCTGACGACCGACATTTTCGCCATGCCGCTGCTGTGGGTGATTCCCCTCGGGCTTTACCTGCTCAGCTTCGTGGTCGCCTTTGCGGACGATCGCGTCTGGGCCCGGGCGATCACCGGGCTTGCCCCGGTGGTCGTCTTGCTTGCCGGCGGATTTGCAATGGTTTCGCGCGATTCCGGCACGCTGGTCGTCGCGGCGGGAAGCGTGATCCTGCTGTTCTTCATGGCAGTCGCCCTGCACGGCAGGCTCTACGACCTCAGGCCGCCCGCCGTGCAATTGACGAAGTTCTACTTCGTCATGTCGCTGGGCGGCGCCCTTGGCGGCATGTTCACCGCGATCGTCGCGCCGGTGGTGTTCGACTGGGTTTGGGAACATCCCCTGCTGGTCTTCGCGGCCGCGATCCTCATGCCCTTGTCGTCGGTGTACGACTGGCGCCGGCTTCCGGGACTGGATCCGGGCATGGCGAAGGCTGGCGCCTTCGTCCTGCTGGCGATTGCCGCCTTTCTGGCGTGGAACCTCTATGACGTCACCGGAACCAGCGATCCCGGCGCGACGCGTTATTACCTGACGGTGGCGATTGCACTGGCCGGATTGCCTCTCGTCCCGTGGCGGTGGATGTTCCTGGCCGTCCTGGCGCTGCTGATGCTGGGGCAAGGGGGTGTCGAAACCGCCGGGAGGTCACTCGATGGCGCGCGCACCCGCAGCTATTTCGGTGTCTACACCGTGCAGGATTACCGGTCCTATCGGCTCCGCACGCTCGCTCACGGCACGACGCTGCATGGCCAGCAGTCCACCGATCCCGCGCACGCGCTGGAGCCGATGACCTACTATGGCCCCGACACGGGCGTCGCCATCGCCCTCGATCAGGCGCAACGGCTTTACAGCAAGCATGCGCGGATCGGTGTCGTCGGTCTCGGCACGGGATCGCTCGCCTGCTTCAACAGGCCGGGCGAGACATGGACCTTCTTCGAAATCGATCCCGCCGTGCTTGAGTTCTCGCGCAATCGCACCTTTACCTTCCTGGACGAATGCGCGCCCGGTGCCGACGTGGTGATAGGCGATGCGCGGCTAGAACTCGCCAACGCGCCGCCCGCATCGCTCGACGTACTCGTGATCGACGCGTTTTCGTCCGACGCGATTCCTCTCCACCTGCTGACGAACGAGGCTTTCGGCGTCTATCTGCGTGCCCTGTCACCCGACGGCCTTCTGGTTGTGCATATTTCCAACCGCTATATCGAACTGCAGCCGGTGCTTGCGGCGGTCGCGGCCAGGCGCGGCCTCGCCGCCGCGGTACGCAATGACAACCCCTACGACAGGACGCGGTTCACCCCGTCGTCCTGGGTGGCGATGGCTCGCGACAGGGCGCAACTGGAAACGCTTGCCGATGCTCGTCCGGATGCGCCATGGGAAGATCTGGAGCCGCCGGCGCCGCGCGTCTGGACCGACGACCATGCCTCGGTCCTGCCCTATATCCGCTGGAGCAACCTGTTGAGGAAACCATGACTGCCGAGCGAGACGACATCACCATTGCCGCAATTCACGGCAACGCCCCCCGGATCCATTCGAGCGCGTTCATCGCGCCGGGTTGCCGGATCATCGGCAATGTCGAAATCGGCCCGGATGTCAGCATCTGGTACAATTGCGTGATCCGCGCCGATGTGCACCGCATCGTGATCGGCGCGCGCAGCAATATCCAGGACGGAACGGTCGTTCATTGCGACAGCCCCAAGCCGAAGCGGCCCGAGGGGTTCCCGACGATCATCGGCGAAGACGTGCTGATCGGCCACATGGCCATGGTTCACGGCTGCACGCTTGAGGATCGCGCTTTCGTCGGACTGGGTTCGATCGTCATGGACGGCTGCCGCATCGCCTCGGACGGAATGCTGGCCGCCGGCGCCATGCTGACGCCCGGCAAGGTGATCGAGACCCGCCAGTTGTGGGGCGGTCGGCCCGCCAAATACATGCGCGACCTGACCGACGACGCGCTTGCCGACATGCAGGAGGGCGTGAAGGGCTACGTGATCAACGGGAAGCTCCACCACGCGGCGCTTTATGGCGAAGCCGAAGCCTGACCTTCCGGCTGCCGAAGCCATTCTCGCACTGGCCGACGATCAGGGCAGGCTGGGCGTGCGGGTAACGCCGGGGGCGCGGCTGGAAGCGCTGGAGATCGCCGGTGGCAAGCTGCTCGCCAAGGTTCGCGCCAAGCCGGAGGACGGCAAGGCGAACGCTGCCGTGCTGGCCTTGATTGCAAGGGCGCTTGGCGTGGCGACGTCACGGCTGAGCTTGTTGCGCGGCGCAACTTCCCGCGAGAAGCAGGTGAAGCTCGAGATCTAGGCCGGCTCGCCGTCCGGCCGGTCCAGCCGCGCGATTGCGGCGCGCAGGGTCTTTACGCGCTCTGCTCCGGCAAAACGCGGGCTCGTCCGCGCCAGCGTCGCCCAGACCTGGCGAGGCATGTCGCACAGCACCACGCGGGTCCCGCGGCTGTTGGCCTGGTGCACGAAGGTCTGCAGCACGTTCACGCCGGAGGAATCCATATAGGGCACGCGGTCCAGCCGGAGGATGATCGCGCGCGGGGCACTGCCGATGCGGTTCAACGCATCGAGCATGTCGCCGGCGACGCCGAAGAACATCGGGCCGGAAATGCGGAAGACTTCCACTCCTTCCGGAAGGGCGGAGCGCTGGCCCGGATCCTCAAGGCTCGCGTCGTCGCCCAGCACTCCCGTCGATTCGCTCATGCGCGCCATGAACAGGAGGGAGGCCAGCGTCACGCCCACGCCGATTGCGACGGTCAGGTCGACGAGCACTGTCAGCCCGAAGGTCAGCAGCAGCAGCGCCCGCTCGCCAGCGTCCATGCGCAGCAGCATGCGGAAGCGGTCGATCTCGCTCATCCCCCAGGCTACCAGCAGCAGGATCGCGGCGAGCGCCGGCATCGGCACATAGGCGATAAGCGATCCGGCCAGCAGCAGGATCGCCAGCAGGAAGAAGGCATGGCAGATGCCCGCCACCGGGGTTTGCGCGCCGGCCCTGATATTCGTCGCCGTTCGCGCGATTGCTCCCGTCGCCGGCAGTCCCCCGAACAGTGCCGATGCGAGATTGGCGAAGCCCTGGCCGATCAGCTCCTGCCCGGGGCGGTGCTTGTATCCCGTCATGCCGTCCGCCACCACGGCGGATAGCAGCGCCTCGATCCCTGCAAGAAAGGCGATAGTGAAAGCCGAAGGCAGGACGTCCTGCACCATTTGCAGTGTGAAGGCCGGGATATGCGGTGCAGGCAGCGATGTCGGCATGTCCGGGAAACGCATGCCGACCGTCTCGACGGGCAGGTGAAGGAACGCCACCGCCAGCGAGGCGACGATGATCGCAATCAGATAGCCGGGAAGTTTCGGGCTCGTCTTTCGCAGGACGAGGATCAGGGCCAGCGTGACCGCGCCGACCAGCAGCGTGGGCCAGGAGGTCGTGCCGATCGCGCCCGCATAGGCAGACCACTTGGCAAGGAATTCGGCCGGCACCTTGCCTGCATCCAGTCCGAGGAAGTCGCCGATCTGGCTCGAGGCGATGATCACGGCGATGCCTGCGGTAAAGCCGGTCACCACCGGCATCGGCACATATCGCATGAGCTTGCCGAGCCCGGCGTAGCCGGCGATGACCAGGAAAATGCCGGCCAGCGCGGTCGCCAGCACAAGGCCAGCGTAGCCATGCGTGGCGATGACGTTGGCGATCACGACCACGAAGGCCCCGGTCGGCCCGCCGACCTGGACGCGCGAACCGCCCAGCGCGGAAATCAGGAAGCCCGCGACGATGGCGGTGACGAGGCCCTTGTCCGGCGAGGCGCCGCTCGCGATCCCCAGCGCCATCGCAAGCGGCAGGGCCACTATCGCGACTGTCAGCCCGGCAAGGACATCGCCGCGAAACTGCTCCGGCGAATAGGTCTGCAGCGTCGTCAGCAATTTGGGGTTCATGGTCCGTGCTTATGCCTCGGTCCGGCGTCAGGCAAGCGTGATGACGCTCACCTGCCACCCAGGCGATTTGGATTGGACCGCCTGCTCTCGCCATGCCATCACAATGGAATGGCAATGCCCTGCCCATGCGCAATTTTCCTGCGTTCCGGGCGGGCCGATTGAAACGGGAGAGAAGTGGAAATGGCATCGCCAAAACGACGCATCCCGCCGTTGCCGCGCGAGGAGTGGACCGATGAGGCGCGCGATGTCTTCGCCTATTGGGGCGAACCCGACGCGTGGGAGAACGGCTCCAAGGTCGAAAAGGAAATGGTCATGGCCCAGCATCCGAAGCTGGCCATGGCGTTCAATGGTTTCGGCAAGCAGCTGCTGCTCGACTCCCTGATTCCGGAGCGCCCGCGCGAGCTGCTGGTGCTGCGCACCGCCTGGCGCCTGAAGTCGCTCTACCCCTGGCATTTCCACGTCGGCTACGCGCTCAACGCCGGACTCACGCTGGAAGAGATCGCCGCGATCAAGGACGGCCCCGAGTCACCGGTATGGGCAGGCAAGGACGAGGATGTCGCGGTGATGCGCGCCGTCGATGAATTGCTCGATACCGCCACGATTTCGGACGAAACCTGGGACGCGCTGGCGGGATTCTTCGACAAGCGCCAGCTGATGGAGCTGGTCTTCAATATCGGCTCCTACACCATGCTGACCTGGACGGTGAACGCATTCGGCGTGGGGATCGGCGATGACATCGACCCGCTGGGCTTCGACCTCAAGACCGCGTCGGGCAAGTCGCCGCTGGTGCGCTTCCGTCCCGGCGAGACCGAAGACTGGGCCGAGACCGGAAACTAACGGCCCATGCCGAGTGCGAGGTCCTCCAGGACGCCGCCCATGGCCTTGCCCAGCTCGGCATCTTCCGGCGCGACGTCGGCAATGGCCCGCTTCATCGCATCGGCCCATTGCTCGGCGACCTGCCTGGTGATCACATAGGGCTTGTGCACGCTCATCATGCAACGTCCCGGGTTCTGGTCGAACCAGTCGCGCGGACCCCCGGCCCAGGCCGCCAGGAACAGGGCCAGCGACTTGCGCATCCTGGTCAGATCCGGCGCGTGCATCGCGCGCAATTCCGAATAGGCCGGATCCGAATCCATCAGGTCGTAGAAACGATCGACGATGGCCTGCATCGTTTCATGACCGCCCAGCTTGTAGAACGGCGTGTTAGGCGTGGTTTCAGCGGCAGTGGCCAAGGTCGTTGCTCCGGCGAAGTCTTTCTTGCTGACCCAACCGCTAGCGCAGGTCCGTTGAAGGTGGTTTGACCGCGATCAATCCTTGCTGTCGCTGTCGGGCGAAGCCTGCGCCTTGGGCTTGCGCTTGGGCGGAGCCTTCCTCGCGGTCTTCTTCTTCACCAGCTTCGGCGGGGCCGGCGTCAGCTCGAAAGCCATTGCGCCGTCCTTGACCGAGACATGGACCTCGCCGCCATGGGCGAGCTTGCCGAACAGCAGTTCCTCGGCGAGCGGCTGCTTGACCTTCTCCTGGATGAGGCGGGACATCGGCCGCGCCCCGTAGAGACGGTCGTAGCCGCGCTCGCCCAGCCAGCCGCGCGCATCGCCGTCGAACTGGATGTGGACGTTCTGCTCCGCCAGCTGCAGTTCGAGCTGGAGAATGAACTTGTCCACGACCCGGCTGACGGTTTCCTTGCCCAGATAGGAGAAGGGCACGATCGCATCGAGGCGATTGCGGAATTCCGGAGAGAACATCTGCTTCACCGCCTCGTCGCCGGCATCTTCCTTCGAGATGTCGCCGAAACCGATGCCCTGCTTGGCCATGTCGGAGGCGCCGGCGTTGGTCGTCATGATCAGCACGACATTGCGGAAATCGACAGTCTTGCCGTGGTGGTCGGTGAGCCGGCCGTTATCCATCACCTGCAGCAGGATGTTGAACAGGTCGGGATGGGCCTTTTCGATCTCGTCCAGCAGCAGCACGCAATGGGGCTGCTGGTCGACCGCGTCGGTCAGCAGGCCGCCCTGGTCGAAGCCGACATAGCCCGGAGGCGCGCCGATCAGCCGAGAAACGCTGTGCCGCTCCATATATTCCGACATGTCGAAGCGCTGGAGCGGGATGCCCATGATGCTGGCAAGCTGGCGGGCGACTTCGGTCTTGCCGACGCCGGTGGGGCCGGAGAACAGGAAGCTGCCGATCGGCTTGTCCGGATCGCGCAGGCCGGCGCGCGACAGCTTCATCGCCGTCGACAGCACCTCGATCGCCTTGTCCTGGCCGAACACGACGCGCTTCAGGTCCTTCTCGAGACTCTCGAGCGCCCGCTTGTCGTCGGAACTGACGGACTTGGGAGGGATGCGCGCCATCGTCGCGATCACCTTCTCGATCTCCTTGGCGGTGATCGTCTTCTTGCGACGCGAAGGCGGCACCAGCATCTGCATGGCGCCCACCTCGTCGATCACGTCGATCGCCTTGTCGGGCAGCTTGCGGTCGTTGATGTAGCGGGCCGAAAGCTCGACCGCCGTCTTGATGGCGTCCGGCGTGTAGCGCACCTTGTGGTGCTCCTCGAATGCCGAACGCAATCCCTTCAGGATCTTCACCGTGTCCTCGACCGAAGGCTCGTTGACGTCGATCTTCTGGAACCGGCGCAGCAGCGCGCGATCCTTTTCGAAATGGTTGCGGAATTCCTTGTAGGTGGTCGAACCGATGCAGCGGATCGTCCCGCCCGAAAGCGCGGGCTTGAGCAGGTTGGATGCGTCCATCGCGCCGCCGCTGGTGGCGCCAGCCCCGATCACCGTGTGGATCTCGTCGATGAACAGGATCGCCTCGGGCATGTTCTCGAGTTCGGCGACGACCTGTTTCAGCCGCTCTTCGAAGTCGCCGCGATAGCGCGTGCCGGCCAGCAGCGAGCCCATGTCGAGCGAATAGATGACCGCTTCGGAGAGTACTTCGGGAACGTCGCCTTCGATGATCTTGCGCGCCAGCCCTTCCGCGATCGCGGTCTTGCCGACGCCGGGATCGCCGACATAGAGCGGGTTGTTCTTCGAGCGGCGGCAGAGGATCTGAATCGTGCGGTCCACTTCGGGGCCGCGGCCGATCAGCGGATCGACCTTGCCGGCGAGCGCCTTCTCGTTGAGGTTGATGCAGAACTGGTCGAGAGCCGAATCCTTCTTCTGGCTCTTGGCTTCGCTCTTTTCCTCTGCCCGCGGCGTTTCGCCTTCCGCGCCCTTGGGTGTGCGGTCCTCGATGCGGCGGCCGCCCTTGCCGATTCCGTGGCTGATATAGCTTACGGCGTCGAGGCGGCTCATGTCCTGCTGCTGCAGGAAATAGACCGCGTAGCTGTCACGTTCGGAAAACAGCGCGACCAGGACATTGGCGCCGGTCACGGTATCCTTGCCGGACGACTGGACATGCAGGATCGCGCGCTGGATGACCCTCTGGAAGCCTGCGGTAGGCGCCGGGTCGCCCTTGTCCTCGGTCTTCAGGGACTGGTATTCCTGATCGAGATACTGGCGGACGACGTCGCCCAGGTCACCGAGGTCCACTCCGCACGCCTGCATCACCTGTGCCGCGTCCTGATCGTCGATCAGCGCGAGCAGCAGATGCTCCAGCGTTGCATACTCGTGGTTGCGCTCTGACGCGTGGGAAAGCGCCGAATGCAGCGTCTTTTCAAGGCTTTGTGCGAAACTGGGCATCTATCGATCTTTCAATAGTGAGTATGACTCCCCGTATCACGGAGACTGTGAACGGATATGGTTAACAAATCCTCGCTGAACGCTTGCCGTACGGCGCCCGAAAAAGGCGTGGAGGCCAGGTTCTGCATCATGGCGCTTTCGGCTTGAACAGCGCTTCCGCGGCGAGTTTGTGGGTCGCGGCCTGATTGCGGTGGGCGGTCACCCTGGCGATTTCCGCTTCAAGCGTCGCGACGCGCGCATCGAGTTCGTCCAGCGAGTAGCTGTCGAGGCTTTCACCAGCGAGCAAGCTGGCGGCATCGCCACGCGGTCTTGGTCGATCATCGTCGTCCATTGCAGTGCAGCATCGGACGCTCTGCGCTTGCTGTCAACTGGTTCGAAGTCTAGTTCCCACATGCGCATGGATGTCGCGATGGGGGACGAATGGCCGCAGACTTGCCCGAGTTGATGACAGCGGTGGGCTATGCACAACCCGGTGGGCCCGATGTGCTGCGGCCGGAAAGCGCCCCCGTGCCGGCCCCGGGCGCCGGCGAAGTCCTGGTTCGCGTCGCCTTTGCCGGAGTGAACCGGCCCGATGTCGTGCAGAGGCAGGGCAACTACCCGCCGCCGCCGGGCGCTTCGCCGATACCGGGGCTGGAGATTGCCGGCGAAGTGGTGGCGGTGGGCGAAGGCGTTGCCGAGGCCTTGCTGGGGCAGAATGTCTGCGCCCTGGTAACCGGCGGGGGCTATGCGGAATATTGCCTCGCCCAGGCCGGTCATTGCCTTCCGGTGCCCGCCGGTCTCCCGCTGGCCGAGGCGGCCGCCCTGCCCGAGACCCTCTTCACCGTATGGCACAATGTTTTCGAGCGCGGCTGGGCGAAGGAAGGCGAGACGATCCTGGTCCATGGCGGCACCAGCGGCATCGGCACGATGGCCTGCCTGCTGGGCCGGTTGTTCGATCTGACCGTGATCGTCACCTGCGGCAGTGCCGGGAAGTGCGCAAGAGCGCTGGAAATCGGCGCCGCCCATGCGATCGATTACAAGGCCGACGATTTCGTCGAGGAGGTGAAACGGATCACCGACGGCAAGGGAGTCGAGCTGGTGCTCGACATGGTGGCCGGCGACTATGTCGCCCGCAATCTCAAGTGCCTTGCAGAGGACGGCCGCCACGTCACCATCGCCGTCCAGGGCGGGGCGAAGGCGCAGGTCAACATGGCGGTCGTGATGTCGCGGCGCTATACGCTGACGGGATCGACCCTGCGGCCGCGCTCGCACGAATTCAAGGCGCTGGTCGCCCAGGAAATCGCCGCGAATGTCTGGCCGTTGGTCGAAAGCGACCGGCTGCGGCCGGTCATGGACAGGATCTTCCCGCTCGTCGATGCCGCCGAAGCGCACGCGCGCATGGAAGCGGGCGAGCACATCGGCAAGATCGTACTGGAAGCCTGACGTCATGGAGCAACTCACACTCCACGAGGACCCGCGCAGCGGCAATTGCTACAAGATCCGCCTGACGGCCGCGCTGCTCGGCCTCCCGCTCGCGCGCGTCGGCTACGATATCATGAAAGGCGAGACTCGCACCCCGGAATTCCTGGGCAAGGTCAACGGCAACGGCCGCATTCCGGTGCTGCAGGTGGGGGAGCGCTTCCTGCCCGAGAGCAACGCGGCCTGCTGGTATCTTGCCGAGGGCAGCTCCCTGATTCCCGCCGACCGGTTCGACCGCGCCGACACGCTGCGCTGGATGTTCTTCGAGCAGTATAATCACGAGCCCAACATCGCCACCTTGCGATTCTGGCTGTACTTCGTGGGAGAAGCCAATCTCGGCGCATTCCAGCGCGAGCAGATCCCGGCCAAGCGCGCTGCCGGGGAAGCGGCCCTGGCGCTGATGGAAAAACATCTTGCCGATCACGACTGGTTCGTCGGTGCGAACGCAACGCTCGCGGATATCGCGCTCTATGCCTACACGCATGTTTGCGAAGCCGGCGGCTTCAGGCTCCCCGACTATCCGGCCGTGGGAGCCTGGCTGGACCGGGTGGCCGCCCTGCCGGGCTATGTGGCGATGGAGTGATCGGCGCGCGGCTTGCCGAAAGGCGTCCAGTATCCTACATAGGGTGCCAGCAGGCCGCTCCGGAAAGGGGCGGCCCTTATATTTTCCGCCGGAGAAATACCGTGACTCAGCCCACCCCGCTGATGCCTCATGCAACGGCATCATGGCTTGTCGACCACACTTCGCTCACCTTCGAGCAGATTGCCGAATTCTGCGGCCTGCACATCCTCGAGGTGCAGGCGATGGCCGACGATCTCGCCAGCAGCAAGTATACCGGCCGCGACCCGGTTCGCGCCGGCGAGCTTACCATGGCCGAGATCGAGCGCGGCCAGGACGATTCCAACTATTCGCTCAAGATGCAGAAGGCGCCGGTGACGGTCAGCCGCACCAAGGGCCCGCGCTATACGCCCGTTTCCAAGCGTCAGGACAAGCCCGACGGCATCGCCTGGATCCTGCGCAGCCACCCGGAGATTTCCGACGCGCAGATCAGCAAGCTGATCGGCACCACGCGCAACACGATCACTGCGATCCGTGAGCGCAACCACTGGAACATCGCCAATATCCAGCCCAAGGATCCGGTGACCCTGGGCCTTTGTTCGCAGCGCGAGCTCGATGCGGTCGTCGCCAAGGCGGCGAAGAAGGCGGGGCTTGTCGACGAGGTGGTCGACGATTCGCGGCTGGGCGACGATCGCGATGCGCTTATCGAGGAATTGCGCGCCGAACGCGAAGCCGCGGCGAAAGCTGCGAGCGAGGCGGCCCAGGAGGCCGAAGCGGAAGCCTGGCTGCAGGCGAAGCGCGCTGCCGAAGCCGAGGAATCCCAGGGCCACGAACAGGGCTGATCCTCCCGTCGGCGGCGCTTGCCCTGAGGGCTTTCAGGGTCCAAACAAGCCGGCATGGAAGAGAGGATATTTCCCGAGCCCTGGCGCGAGCACTATGCGCATGGCTGTGCCTGGGAACAGGAATTTCCGCCGCTTTCGATGACCGATCTGTTTTCGGCGAGCGCGGCCGCTTATCCCGAGCGCGCGCTGGCCGATTTCTACGGTCGGATCTACAGCTATCGCGAAATGCTCGATCTGGCGCGCGGCTTTGCCGCGGGCCTGCAGGCGTCGGGCGTCGCCAAGGGTGATCGCGTCGGCCTCTTCCTGCCGAATGTCCCGATCTACATCCCGGCCAGCTTCGGCGCGTTCCTGGCCGGGGCGACGGTCGTCAATTTCTCGCCGCTCTACACCGCCGAAGAGCTCGAGGCCCAGGTGGCGGACTCCGGCACGCGCCTGATGGTCACCGTCGACGTGCCGGCCCTGCTGCCGACGGCGATCGAGGTGCTGCGCAATTCGGAGGTCAGCAGGCTCGTCGTGGGCCGGATGGCGAAAATGCTGCCTTTCGGGATGTCGCTGGCCTATCGGTTGTTTCGGCGCCGGGAGATCGCCGCCGTTCCCAGGGCGGACGACATCGTCGAATGGGGCGATTTCCTGTCCGGCGACGCACCGCGCCCGGTCGAGCTGGACCCGCTACGCGACCTTGCCTTGCTGCAATACACGGGAGGCACGACGGGCACGCCCAAGGGGGCGATGCTCAGCCACCAGAACCTTTCGGCCAACGCCCGCCAGATCCAGGCCATCGACCCGCACAAGAACGAGCGCGACGTGATCATCGGCGTGCTGCCCTTCTTCCATGTCTTCGCGAATGCCACCGTCCTGAACCGGACCATCTACAACGGCGGCTGCATCGCCATGCTGCCGCGGTTCAACGCGAAGCAGTGCCTGAAGACGATCGAGCGCACCCGGGCGACGTCCATGCCGGGCGTGCCGACCATGTACCAGGCCCTGCTCGACAACCCCGACTTGCCGAAGACCGACTTTTCCAGCCTGCGCACCTGCATTTCCGGCGGGGCGCCGCTGCCCTTGCCGCTGAAACAGGAGTTCGAGGAACGTTCCGGGGCGAAGCTCGTGGAAGGTTACGGGCTTACCGAGACCTCGGGCGTGGTCTCGACCAATCCCTACGAAGGCGACGAACGGCCCGGCACCATCGGCCATCCCCTGCCCGGCACGCATCTGCGGCTGCTGGACAAGGAAGATCCCGCTCGCGACGCGCAGCCCGGCGAGGCGGGAGAGCTCGCGATCCTCGGGCCGCAGGTGATGCAGGGCTACTGGCAGCGGCCGGATGCCGCGGCGAGCGTTTTCGTCGAGCTGGACGGCCAGCGCTGGCTGCGCACCGGCGACATCGCCACCCTGGACGAGGACGGCTATGTGCGGATCGTCGATCGCAGCAAGGACATGATCGCCGTCGGCGGCTTCAAGGTCTTCCCGAGCCAGGTCGAAGCGGTTCTGGCGGAACATCCGGCGGTGAAGGAGGCGCTCGTGATCGGCGTGCCCGATGCCTATCGCGGCGAATCCCCGCGCGCCTTCGTCACCCTCCAGTCCGACGCCCGGGAGACGGGGGAAGCGCTGGCCGCCTGGCTGAACGACCGGGTCGGCAAGCATGAACGCGTGGATAGCGTTGTTGTGCGCGAAAGCCTGCCGAAAACGATGATCGGCAAACCCGACCGCAAGGCCCTGAGGGAAGAAGTGGCTTCGGCGGAACCGCAATAGCCCTGGGAACAGGCCTTCAGGTCAAACAAAAGGCGGCCACTCGTGCCGCCTTTTGCGCTCCTCTCCAAAATCGACGGCACGTGGTGCCGCAAGATGCGGCCCGCGGCCTGGCGTTTCGGATTATTCGGGGCCGCCCTGGCCGCCGTTGGTTTCGGACTGGGCGAGCTGGTCGGACTGCAGATAGGGTACGGGGTTCACGGCCTCGCCGTTGATGCGCACTTCGTAGTGAAGATGCGGACCGGTCGAACGGCCGGTCGTGCCGACGAAACCGATCACGTCGCCCTTTGCCACCCGCTGTCCTTCGGCCACATTGAGCCGGGACATATGGCCGTAGCGGGTCTGGATGCTGCCGCCATGTTCGATGGCGATGAAGAGGCCGTAACCGCCGAACCACTTTGCCTTGCTGATAATGCCGTCCGCCGATGCGCGAATGGGCGTGCCGGTGGGGGCGGCGAGGTCGATGCCCTTGTGCGCCCTGCGGCCGCCGCTGATCGGGTGGTCGCGCATGCCGAACGAGCTGCTCATCCGGTAGTTCGCGACCGGCATCAGCGAGGGGATGGATACGCCCGATGCATGCCTGCTGGCAGTCGGCCGCGCCAGGCTGGACTGCCGGGCTTCGCTTGCCGCTTCCGCCACTGCGGCAAGTGCGGGAACGTTGGATTCTTCGAGTTTCTGCCAATTGCTGAAAAGTTTGCGGAACTTTTCGTCGCCGTTGCCGATCGTCGCCGGCTTGGCTGCCTGGGCCGCGCGGAGTGGAGCGGCTATGTCGGCGTTGGCACTGCTGTTCGCCGCGGCGGGGCTGGCGAAGAAGAAGGCTGCTGCGCCCAGGCTGCTGGCAATTGCACGGAACCTGACGCCAAAAAAAGTATCGATCACTCGAATTCCCTTGTCCTGACCACTTAAGGCCAGTTTCGCGCGGGCCGCACAAACACCCTCTTTCCCGTTGCGCGAAGCACGCACCGGGCAGCTTGGGATGAGATGGTCGGACCCCCCGCCGTCTCGTCGAAAGCGGCTTAGACGGCGGAAAGTCTAGTAGGCAAGGCTGCCGTAGTAACTGCGCGACAAACCGGCTGCCTCGCGCGCTGAGTTGTTGAACGGCGGCTTAACGGCCCCTCGAAAGTGGCGGTTTACTAAGGACTTCCACTCGTTCTCGGGCAGCTGTCCGCGCCGTTCGCAGACCGCGTTGAAATGCCTGGTGCCGACCTGCACATGGCGAATTTCGTCGTTCAGGATCCGCCGGAGCAGCTTCGCGCCGGTCTCGTCGCCCGCTTCGACCAGGCGGTCGATCGTCCCGGGAGTGACGTCAAGACCGCGCGCTTCGAGCACCATCGGCACGATCGCCAGCCGGGCGGCCGGGTCGTGCCGCGTCTCATGGGCGGCGTCCCACAGTCCGTCGTGCGCCGGCAGGGCGCCGTAGAAGCTGCCCAGCGCGCGCAAGCGTCGGTCCAGCAGGGCGAAATGCATGGCCTCGTCGGCGGCGACGCCGAGAAACTCGCCCACGAAGTCCCGCCCCATCCCGGCGCCGAAACGGCCTGCCATGTCGAGCGCGAGGTCGATGGCGACGAATTCGATATGCGCCAGCGCATGATACAGGGCCAGCCGCCCGCGCAGGGACTGGGCGCGCCTGCGCTTCGGCATGTGCCTCGGCGCGAGCAGCTCCGGCCTCTCCGGCCGGCCGGGCCGATCGGGCATCGCCGCGTCGAAGCGGAAGTCGAGCTTTCCCAGGCGCCAGTCCCGCGCGACGGCCCTTGCGGCCATCACCTTGGCCTGCGGCTCGGATGTCAGCAATGCGGCGCGGATCGCTCCGGCGACGGAGGAGGTGGTCAAAGCGACCTAGCGGCCTCCAGCACCGCTTCGGCGTGACCCTTGACCTTCACCTTGTCCCAGACCTGCGCGATCTTGCCGTCCTTGTCGATCAGGTAGGTCGTGCGCACCATCCCCATGTAGGTGCGGCCATAGTTCTTCTTCTCGGTCCAGACCCCCAGAGTATCGGAAAGGCCGTTTTCCTCGGCATCGCTCGCCAGCGGCACTTTCAGTTCGTGCTTCTCCATGAAACGCTGGTGCTTCTTGGGTGGATCCTTGCTGATGCCCAGCAAGGCGACGCCCGCCTTGTCGAATTGCGCCTTGAGCGCCGTGAAGTCCTTGTTCTCGGTGGTGCAACCGGGCGTATCGTCCTTGGGGTAGAAGAACATGACGAGCTTCTTGCCCTTGAAATCAGAGGGCTTCACGCTGCCGCCATCGACCGTTTCCATGGCGATGTCGGGCATGGCGTCGCCGACGCCGGGACGATTGCTCACGATGTAACCTCCAATATTTCGCCGAACGCTTCGGACCAGGCGTTTGCCACGTCGGACCTTGCGGCCTCCAGATTCGGCAGGACCATTTCCCAATCGCCGCATCCGCAGGCCTTGGCAAGCACGGCGCGGGCCGCAGGCGGGGGAATCTGCGCATCCGGCGCCAGCAGCCGCGCCGCGACGAGAAGGCTGGTCATGACGTCATGCGCCGCGATCAGACTATCCGGCAGCAGGCCTTCCGCCGCCAGCGCGCGAACCGCTTCGCCGAGGTCGTGAGTCAGGCCCTTGCCTTCGCGCAACTGCAGGTAGTGGACGAGAAATTCGAGATCGACGAGCCCGCCCCGCGCCAGTTTGGCATCGAGCGGTCCCTTCGGCGGCTTGTGTTCCGCCATCGTGGCTCGCATCTCGAGCACATCGGCGCGCAGCTTCCCGGCATCGCGCGTGCCGGTCAGCACTTCGGTGACGATGCCTTGCAGGGCCGCGCGCGCTTCGTCCGAACCGTATAACGGCCGCGCACGGGTGAGGGCCATGTGTTCCCAGGTCCACGCCTGCTCGTTCTGGTAGCGCTCGAAGCTCTCGAAGCTGCCGGCGGGCGGGCCCTGTTCTCCCGATGGCCTGAGACGCGTGTCGACTTCGTAGAGTGCGCCCTCGGCGGTCGGCACGCTCAGTGCGGCGGTGACGCGCTGGCTCAGGCGGTTGAAATAGAGCGTTGCGCCCAGGGGGCGACGGCCGTCCGATTCCGCATCGTGACTGCCGGTGAACAGAAACACCAGATCGAGGTCGGATGCATGGGTCAGTGCGCCGCCGCCCATGCGTCCCAGTCCCAGGATGACCAGTTCGCTTCCCGCGATCCTGCCGTGCGTCTTCTCAAACTCGGCGATCGCCGCGTCGGCCAGGACCACGATGGCCGCCTCGGCGATCCGCGCCAGCGCGGCGGACACTGCCAGGGGGTCGGTGGACCCCTCGATCAGTTGCACGCCCAGGGCAAAGCGCAACTCGCCCACCTTGCGCCGTACCCGGTCGAGAATGTCCTCGTATTCGTCATCGGGCTCGGGCCGCGAGAAATCCCTGACCAGGCTATCGACGTCGCCGGGAAGTTCGAAAGCGCTGGCGTCGATCAGCGGGTCCAGCAAGTCGGCGCGCCTTGCCAGCTCGTCGGCCAGCGGCGGCGCCAGCGAAAGCACCCGGGCGAGCAATTCAAGCAGCGCGGGCCGTGCTTCGAGCAGGTGGAACAGGTTGATCGCGCTCGGCAGGTTGGCGAGCAACTGCTCCCAGCGGCCCAGAGCGCGCTCCGGGCCGGGCGAATTCGCGAAGGCGATCAGCAGGTCCGGCTGTATCGCTTCGAAAGCTGTACGGGCCGCGTCGCTGCGCAGCGCGCGCAGCTTGCCGGAACGCCAGCCGGCGATGCGTTCGGCGAACGCCTCCGGGTCGGAGAAGCCGAGTTCGGCCAGCTTGCCGGAAAGCGCATCGCTTTCGACCGGGAAGGCCGGTTTGTCGGCCGGCGCCGAGCCGGGGCTTGCCTCGACCAATGCATCGTAGCGCTCGCCCACCCTGCCGGTGATGGCGGCAAGCTCGTCGACCAGCGCAGCGCTGTCGGGCAACCCGTCGAGCCGGGCAATCGCATCGAGCGCTGCTGGATCGGCGGGCAGGCTGTGGGTCTGCTGGTCGGCCACCATCTGCAGGCGATGCTCGATGGTCCTCAGCCGGTCGTAGGCCTCGCCGAGGACATTCGCGTCGTCCTGTGAGATGAGTTGCGCCTGCGCCAGCGCATCAAGCGTGGCGCGCGTGCCCTTCAGCCGGATTTCGGGATGGCGGCCGCCGTGAATCAGCTGGTGAGTCTGGGCGTAGAACTCCACTTCGCGGATGCCGCCGCGCCCGCGCTTGAGGTCGAAGCCGGGGCCGACGTCGCGCTCGCCCTTGTAGTTCGAACGGATCTGCGCGGTCAGCCTGCCGATTTCGGCGATCGCCCCGAAATCGAGGCTCCGGCGCCAGATGAACGGCCGGATAGCCGCAAGGAAGGCTTCGCCCGCGGCGATGTCGCCGGCGCATGCTCGCGCGCGGATAAAGGCAGCGCGTTCCCAGGCCAGCGCCGAGGATTCGTAATGCGTCATCGCCGCGTCGATGGAAATCGCCAGCGGGCTGACTTCGGATGCCGGCCGCAGCCGCAGGTCGACGCGGAAGACGTAGCCCTCGTCGGTCACCTTCGCCATCGTCTCGACCAGGGTGCGCGCGACCCGCTGGGCCGCTTCGCCCGGGTCGTCGCGTTCCCGCCGCGGCAGTGTTTCGGGATCGTAAAGCAGGATGGGGTCGATATCGGAGCTGAAGTTGAGTTCACCGGCGCCGTGCTTGCCCAGCGCCAGCGCGAGAAAACCGGCCGGTTGCGAATCGGGCGCGCGCCGCCGGATGGCGTCCGCGATCGCGCGGTCGAGCGCGCGATCGGCGAAATCGGAGAGTTCGCCGGTGACTGTCAGCAGCGGGAAGGCCCCGGCGAGGTCGCCGATCGCCAGTGCCAGCGCGAGCGCCTGCTTCTCGCGCCTGAGTGCGACGCCGACATCCTCGATGCCGTCACCCGCGCCTTTCGCCGCCTCGAGCGCCCGCTTGCCGTCGCCGGATGCGAGGATCGCGGTAAGCTGCGGCTGGTTTTCCATCGCCTTGGCGAGAAAAGGCGCATGCATGCGCGCCCGTTCGATCGCACCGTTCCAGTCAGGCGAGGTCATGGTGCGGCAATGGCCTTTCACACCGCTTTTCGCAAGCATTAGACGCCGCTAAAGGCCACGCAATGGCATGGCGTTTTCCTCCCGAATGGCATCCGCAGGACTGGCTGTGGATCGGCTTTCCGCACGACCCGGCGGAATGGCCGGATTCGCTGGAGCGGGCGCAGGAACAGATCGCCGCCTTCGCCAGCGCCGTCGCGGAAAGCGGGCAGGAGGTGCGCCTGCTGGTGCGCAACGAGGCCAACGAGGCGCAGGCGCGCCGGCTCGCCAGCGGGAAGGTAAGCCTCGAACGGCGGGTCTTCGGCGACGTCTGGCTGCGCGATACGGGCCCGCTGGTGATGCTCGACGAGGAGGGCAATCGCACGGCCCGGCGCTTCGGCTTCAACGGCTGGGGCGGGAAGTACATGATGGCCGGTGACCAGACCATCGGGGCCGAACTGGCCGCGAGCGCCGGGCTTGACGTCACGGCGGCGGACTGGATCCTCGAAGGCGGCGCGATCGATAGCGACGGAACCGGCCTGGTGGTCACGACCGAACAGTGCCTGCTCAACCCCAACCGCAACCCCGGCCTGTCGCGCGACCGGATCGAGGCGCGGCTTTCGCGCGACCTCGGTTTCGACCGCGTCCTGTGGCTCGGCGAGGGGCTGATCAACGATCACACCGACGGCCATGTCGACAACCTCGCCCGCTTCGTCGCGCCCGGCGTGCTGGCCTTGCCGGCGGCAACGGGCCGCGACGATCCCAACGCCGATATCTATGCCGATGCGAAAGCCCGGGCCGAGGCTTCCGGGATTACCGTGCGGCAGGTTCCCTCGCCCGGACGGATCGAAACGGACGGTCGCGTCGAGCCGGCCAGCTACATGAACTTCGCCATCACGACCCGACTCGTCGTGGTGCCGACGTTCGGTTCCGCGCATGACGCCGATGGTGTCGATATGGTGGCCGAACTGTTCCCCGATCGCGACACGATCGGCCTTCCCGCCGATGCCGTGCTGGCAGGCGGCGGCGGCTTTCACTGCGCCAGCCAGCAGATGCCCGCGGCATCTTAACCCTTTGGCAAGCCGGGTGGCGCATCATCCGGCCATGGCCAAGGCAATCGCCCTTTCCCGGATTTGCGAGCTTTCGCAGCTTGAAATGCTGCGCGCACTGATTGTCTGCGGCAGCGCCCTGGCGCTGATCGCGGCCGGGCAGGCCCTGCCGTTCTAAAGCGCGGCCTCCAGCCGACCTGCGGCTGACTTTCCTTACTGTAACCTCTTGCGGTCAGTCCACGAATGGACTCCCATGCGGCCGAACCGGGAGGTCTGCGTTGAAGCTGCCATTTCTTGTCGCCAGCCTTGCCTTCGCATTGTCCGTTGCGGCGGGTTTCGGGCATGCCGCCGACACCTCGCAAGCGCCGGCGTCCGGCGGCGATGGCGCAGCGCGGCCGGTGGTGCTCGAGCTGTTCACCAGCCAGGGCTGTTCCTCCTGTCCGCCCGCCGACCGTCTTGCCGGGATACTGGCCCGCGACCCTTCGCTCCTCGTCATCACCCGGCCCGTCACCTACTGGGACCGTCTCGGCTGGAAGGACACGCTGGCCCGCGCGGAAAACACCGATCTGCAGCGCGCCTATTCGCGCAGGATCAGCACCGGCCAGGGGGTCTATACGCCGCAGATCGTCGTCAACGGCCGCTACGGCGCTGTCGGGTCTCGCGAAAAGCAGGTCCGCGCCCTGATTTCATGGGCGAAGCGCGACAACGGACCTGCTATTGCGATCAGACAGGCGGACAACGGCGGGTTCGGCATCGGCCTTTCCGGAAAGGCCAATTACCGGCTCGAACTGGTGCTCGTCGCGCTCGATTCCAGCGAAAGAGTCAGGATCGGCAGCGGAGAGAATTCCGGCCGCAACGTCGTCTACACCAATGTCGTCAAGGACGAGCTTCGGCTCGGCGAGTGGCGCGGCGGAACCCGGTCCTTCCAGATCGAGCCGTCCAGACTGGCTGTTCCCGGGGCGGATCGCTACGCCGTCCTGCTGAGACAGCCGGATGGAGGGGTGATCCTCGGCGCCGCTGTCCTGACAGGCGGTTAGCCGCCCGGCCTTAGCGCAAGTCGGGGGGCGTCGCCTCCTGCTTCAGCATCGCGATCGCTTCGGCGAGGGGGACGACCTTTTGCTGCTGCTCGCCGAGCGTGCGGATCGCGACGGTGCTCTCGTCCGCCTCGCGCTTGCCGACCACAAGAAGGTGCGGGACCTTGGCGAGCGAGTGCTCGCGGACCTTGTAGTTGATCTTCTCGTTCCGCAGGTCGGTCTCGACCCGGATTCCGGCTGCCTTCAGCTCGGCCTCGACTTTGCGCGCATAGTCGTCGGCGTCCGAGACGATAGTCGCGACAACGGCCTGTACCGGCGCCAGCCACACCGGCAGCTTGCCGGCATAATGCTCGATGAGGATGCCGATGAAGCGCTCGTAGGAGCCGAAAATCGCGCGATGCAGCATGATCGGCCGGTGCTTCTCGCCGTCTTCGGCGATGTAGGACGCATCCAGCCGCTCAGGCATGTTGCGGTCGGACTGGATCGTGCCGACCTGCCAGGTGCGGCCGATCGCATCGGTGAGGTGCCATTCGAGCTTCGGAGCATAGAATGCGCCTTCACCGGGCAGTTCGCCCCAGCCATAGTTATCGTTCGCCAGGCCCGCCGCTTCGACGGCGGTGCGCAATTCGCCTTCGGCCTGATCCCACTCCGCATCCGTGCCGATGCGGTTTTCCGGGCGCAGGGCCAGCTTGATCGCGTAATTGTCGAAGCCGAGATCCTTGTAGACGCGACCGGCCAGCTCGCAGAACTTGCGCACCTCGTCGACGATCTGGTCTTCGCGGCAGAAGATATGCGCGTCGTCCTGGGTGAACTGGCGCACGCGCATCAGCCCGTGCAGCGCGCCATGCGGCTCGTTGCGGTGGCAGCAGCCGTTCTCGTAGATCCGCATCGGCAGGTCGCGGTAGCTCTTGATGCCCTGGTTGAAGATCACGATGTGCGCCGGGCAGTTCATCGGTTTCAGCGCCATCCACTCGGCCGCGTCCGAAACCAGCGGGCCTTCGTCCTCGACATTGGGGATCTCGTCCGGGATGACGAACATGTTCTCGCGATACTTGCCCCAGTGGCCGGATTTCTCCCACTGGCGGGCGTCCATGACCTGCGGCGTCTTCACTTCGCGATAGCCGGCCCGGTCGACGGCGCGACGCATGTAGGCCTCCAGCTCGCGCCAGACGACATAGCCCTTGGGATGCCAGAAGACCGAGCCGTGCGCTTCTTCCTGCAGATGGAACAGGTCCATCTCGCGGGCGAGTTTGCGATGGTCGCGCTTGGCCGCTTCCTCGAGACGGTGGAGGTGGGCATCGAGCTGCTTCTTGTTCAGCCAGCCGGTGCCGTAGATGCGGGTGAGCTGGGCATTCCTCTGATCGCCGCGCCAGTAGGCGCCGGCGACGCGCATCAGCTTGAAAGCCTGCGGATCGAGCTTGCCGGTCGAGGGCAGATGGGGGCCCCGGCACATGTCGAGCCAGTCATCGCCCGACCAGTAGACCGTCAGCTCCTCGCCTTCGGGCAGTTCTTCGGCCCACTCCGCCTTGAAGGTTTCGCCCTCGGCGGTCCATTTGTCGATAAGCTGCTGCCGGCTCCATGCCTCGCGCCGAAGCGGCTTGTCGGCCTTGATGATCTCCCGCATCTTTTCTTCGATCGCGGGCAGGTCGTCCATCGAGAAGGGTTCGCGCGAAGCCGGCGCCATGACGTCATAGTAAAAGCCGTCCTCGGTGGCGGGGCCGAAAGTGATCTGGGTGCCCGGAAACAGCGCCTGCACCGCTTCGGCCAGGACGTGGGCATAGTCGTGCCGCGCCAGTTCCAGCGCTTCTTCCTCGTCGCGCGAGGTAACCAGCGCAAGGCTCGAATCGCCGCCGAACGGACGCGAAAGGTCCACCAGTTCGCCATCGACGCGTGCGGCCAGTGCCGCCTTGGCCAGGCCGGGGCCGATCGCCGCCGCGACATCGGCCGGCGTCGAGCCTTGCGGCATTTCGCGCACGGACCCGTCGGGCAGGCTGATCTTCAGAAGCTCGCTCATCAAACTCGTCTCTCTTCGTGTCCCAGCCGCGCCATGGCACAAGGCGGCGCGCACCGGAAGGGGCGGCGTCGGTGGGTCAGGCTCATTCGGGAAGCGGACGCCGCGCCACCCGAAGCCGGGTGGCAGGCGGTGCGATCAGGCCGTGACCAGCTGCCCCCGGAAACCCGGAGTCGTCGTGGTCGTGGTCGTAGTGCGCCGCTGCGTCATGCCATGCCTCCTAGCGCCAGGATCCTGCAAAGTCACTAACCCTTGGCTCCCTGCGAATTTCGGACCATGGTCCGGCCATGACCGATCTGCAATTCCATGCCATGCTCGATGGCCGCCGGATCGCTTTCCGGCATGCGCCCGGCAAAGGACCGACGCTGGTTTTCCTGCCAGGCTACATGTCCGACATGGCGGGCGGCAAGGCCTGCGCCGTGTTCGACTGGGCGGTCGCGAACAATCGCGCGGCGCTGCTGCTCGACTATTCGGGCTGCGGCGAGAGCGAGGGTGACTTCGCCGACGGCACGCTTTCGCTATGGTGCGAGGAGGTGCTGGCTCTGGCTCAAGCCCACTGCCATGCCCGGGTCGTGCTGATCGGGTCTTCCATGGGTGGCTGGCTGATGCTGATGGCGGGCCTTGCGCTGGGTGACAGGCTGGCGGGACTGATCGGCATCGCGCCCGCGCCGGATTTCACCGATTGGGGCAGGTCCGACGAGGACAAGGCCAGGCTGGCGGCCGGCGAGGTCATTTACGAACCCAACCAGTACGGACCGGAGCCGACGCCGACTTATCCGGGTTTCTGGGCAGACGGGGAGGAGAACAGGCTGCTCGGCGGAGGAATCGCCATTTCCTGTCCTGTCCGGCTGCTGCACGGCCAGGCCGATCCCGACGTGCCCTGGGAAATCTCGCTGCGGCTTGCCGCGGCACTGCGTTCACCCGATGTGCAGGTGACCCTCATCAAGGACGGGGATCACCGGCTGTCGCGCGACGAGGATATCGCGCTGTTGCTGCGGACCGTCTCGGCGCTGGCGGAAGCGGCCGAATGAGAGATCTGGAGTTCCGATGTCGCTGATCCTGGCCTTGCTTGCACAAGTCGGCCCGTTCGTGACGCCGGAAAGTCGGCCCGTTTCCCCCTTGCCGCCGGAGCTGCAGGAGCGGCGGAAGGCCGATCGCGGTACGGACGAAACCGAGAAACCGAAAACCGATCTCGAACGCTGTCTTGCCGATACCCGGTCGAAGCCGGAGCAGGCGGCTGTCTCTGCCGAGAAATGGCTGCGCAAGTCGGAAGCGATGGAACGGGCCCGTGCCGGACATTGCCTGGGCGTGGCGCTCGTGCGTCTGCAGCTGTGGGACGAGGCCGCGGCGGCCTTCGTGGAAGGGCGCGATGCCCTTGCAGGGGAGGATCCCGCCTATCGCGCCCGGCTTGGCGCCATGGCCGGCAATGCCCTGCTTGCCGAAGGCGAAACGGAATCGGCGCTCGACCTGCTCGACATCGCGAAGGAGGATGGGGGTACGGCAGACCAGCCGGTGATGGTCGGCTCCATCGAGATGGATCGTGCGCGCGCCCTTGTTGCCCTGGGGCGGGAAGACGAAGCGGAAGCCGCATTGTCCGGCGCGCGCGAGGCGCTTCCAGAGAACGCCCAGGCATGGCTGCTCTCGGCGACCCTGTCGCGCCGCATGGGCAAGCTTGCCGAAGCACAGGCCCAGATCGAGAAGGCGGCGGAGTTGCTGCCGGTCGATCTGGAGATTGGGCTTGAAGCGGGCCGCATCGCCATGCTTTCGGGGCGTGAGGCCACCGCGCGCAAGAGCTGGCAATCGGTAGTCGATGCCGCCCCCGGGAGCGAGGCGGCAAACAAGGCGCAGAGCTATCTGGAGCAATTGGACGGTCAATGATTCCCCTGTCGGTACTCGATCTGGTTCCGGTTCGTGAAGGCGGAACCGTGGGCCAAGCGCTGGATGAGACGGCGCAGCTTGCAAAGGCCGCCGAGCAGGCAGGCTACAAGCGTTTCTGGATCGCCGAACACCATGGTTCGGAAGGCATTGCCGGCGGTGCGACTTCGCTGGTGATCTCCCATGTCGGCCATGCGACTTCCACCATCCGCATCGGCGCGGGGGGCATCATGCTGCCCAATCACAATCCTTTCGTCATCGCCGAACAGTTCGGCACGCTGGATGCGCTGTTTCCCGGGCGCGTCGATCTCGGGCTCGGCCGGGCGCCGGGCGCCGATCCGCGGATCGGGCAGGCGCTCCGCAAGGACCTGATGCGGGCGGCGGAGAACTTTCCGCAGGACGTGGTGGAGCTGCAGGCGCGCCTGGCCGGCTATCCGCCGCTGCCGCTTGCGGCGACGCCCGGCACGGGCGTGGACGTGCAGATGTGGATTCTGGGTTCCAGCCTGTTCGGCGCCCAGCTCGCGGCACATCTGGGATTGCCCTATGCCTTCGCGTCGCACTTCGCGCCGGCCCAGCTTGATGCAGCCCTTGCTGCCTATCGGAACAATTTCGAACCGTCCGACGTTCTCGAAAGGCCGCATGTCATGGCGGCGATGACGGTCGTCGCGGCCGACACCGACGAGGAGGCGGCGCTGCTCGCAAGTTCGCTGGACCAGAGCTTCGTCGATTTCCGCAGCGGCCGGACCGGCAAGTTGCGCCCTCCGGTTCCCGGCTTCCGCGAAAGCCTGCCCGCCGACGCACGCGCCATGCTGGAGCACATGCGGCAGGCGAGCGCGGTCGGGTCTCGCGAAACCGTGAGGAGTGACGTGATGAGTTTCATCGATCGGACCGGGGCGGATGAGCTCATCGTCGCCGGCGCGGTCTGGGATCCCGAGGCGAGGAAGCGTTCGCTTGCCCTGACGATGGAGGCCTTGCGATAGTCGGCTTCCTTTGGGTGACGGCCGTCGCGGGCGTTATCGATTGACGCAATGCCGGCGGGCCGGGGCCGGACAAACTTGAGAGGAATGCATGCCATCCAAGAAGGCGAGCCAGACAGACAAGCAGCTTGTTGCGGCCATGGCCAAGCACATCGAGGAATCGCAGCTTTCCGGCCACGACCGCTTTTCCCTGGTCGACCTGCGGGATTCGGCAAGCTTCCTGTTGCAGGCTGCGCGGCGCCGCGAGCGCGGCGAAGCCATTGTCGTCGTCGAATCCGTGACCGGCGGCGACAAGCGGCTGACGCGGATCGCAGTGGTCAACGACGACATGCCGTTTCTGGTCGATTCGGTTGCGGCCACGGTTTCTGCCCATGGACTGACAATCGACCAGCTTGCCCATCCCGTTGCCGTTGCAAGGCGCGATGCGGCGGGGATCCTGGCCGCACTGCCCGATGAATCCGCAGAAGGGGATCTGCGTGAATCGTTGATCTACATCGAAGCCGAACGTGCCGATGCCCGCACGCGCGTCCGGCTGCGCGCAGCGCTGGAAAACACCCTGGAAGACGTTCGGGCCGCCGTCACCGACTGGCCGATGCTGCAGAAAGCAATGGTGGCCGACGCCGTGAGGCTCGAAGCTTCGCAGAGCGGACAGGAAGAAGGCGCCGAACTGCTGCGCTGGCTCAACGGCGGCATGCTCACGCAGCTTGGCCATGTGGTCCGGCGCCGCAGCGGGCGCCAGACGGGCGGTATCGGAATCTGCCGCAACAGCACGAGATCGCCGCTTTCGCCCGCGAGCTACGATCGCACGTTCGAATGGTTCGAGCGTGCCGATCGCCCGGCGCCGTTGATCGTCAAGTCCAACAAGCTCAGCCTGGTCCATCGCCGGGTTCCGCTCGACCTGTTCATCGTTCCGGTCTTCGAAGACGGCAGGGTAGAGGCACTGTCGATCCACGCGGGAGTCTGGACCAGCGCTGCGATGAGCGCTCCGCCGAACGAGGTGCCACACATGCGGGCACAGCTTGCCCGCATCATGGACCGGCTGGCGTTCGATCCGCTGGGCCATGACGGCAAGGCTCTCGTTCATGCGCTTACCGCCTTGCCGCATGATCTGGCGATCGGTTTCGACGACAACGAGCTTGAGCGCGCGGCGCTGATCGCGATGAGTCTCGTCGATCGCCCACGGTCCCATCTGCTGCTCGTCCAATCGCCGCTTGCGCGGCATCTCTTCGCGTTCGTGTGGCTGCCGCGCGACGCGCTATCCACGACCTTGCGTCTCGAAATTCAGGCCATGCTGGAACAGGCGGCAGATGCCCCGGTGCTCGACTGGAGCCTGCAGATGGACGGCAATCTGGTGCTGGTCCGGTTTGTTCTCGATATCCGTGACGGCCGGGATTCGACCGATGAGGCAGGCCTGCAGAATCGGCTGACGGCAATTGTGCGGGGATGGCCCGAAGCCGTCGAGGCCGAACTCGCCGCAAGGGAGGAATCTGTCCGCGCTCCCGCACTCGCCGCGCGTTTCGCGGAAGCCTTCCCGCTCTCCTACCGCACGGCCAGCGGCGCGTCCGAAGCGGCCATCGATATCCAGAGGCTGCGCGCCTTGCCGAGCGAGAACCCCAACGGTGTTCCGCCGCGCGCCGCGCGGCTGCACGGAGCCGGCGCAAGCCCCACCGATGAACTGCGCCTCAAGCTCTACCAGCGAAAGGGCCTGCTCGAGCTTTCGGACGCCGTGCCGATGCTCGAAAACTTCGGGTTCCGGGCGTTGGGAGAGGTGCCGACGCTGCTCGACGAAGGCAATCTGGGCGCCATCCACGATTTCCAGTTGGAACTTCCGTCGGGGCAGGACGCCGGGGCGCTGCTGGACCGTGCCGACGAACTGGACGCTGCGATTTCCGGCGTTGTGAACGGCCTGGCGGAAGACGATCCCTTCAACCGCCTGATCATCGCCAACGGGCTGGCGGTGCGGGAGGCCAACTGGCTGCGCGCCTGGTATCGCTATCTGCGTCAGGCAGGGCTGCCCTACGGTATCGGCACAGCCGTGGCCGCCCTCCAGAATGCTCCGAAAGTCACTCGCGGCGTCGTCGACCTGTTCATTGCGAAGCACGATCCGGACTTCCCGGATGATCGCGCCGAAGCGGAGGCTCAGGCGGCCAGGACGATCGCGGAGGGCCTGACCGAAGTCGCCGCCATCAACGACGATCGCTTGTTGAGGCAATATCATGCGCTGGTCTTGGCGATCCTGCGGACGAATGCGTTCGCCCCCGCAGTCGCGGGCTCGACCGAAATCGCGCTCGCTTTCAAGATCGAATCCGCCGCTGTTCCCGGCTTGCGCAAGCCGGTGCCCTGGCGGGAAATGTTCGTCTATTCGCGGCGCGTGGAAGGCATACACCTGCGGGCCGGGCCGGTGGCGCGCGGAGGCCTGCGCTGGTCCGACCGGCGCGATGATTACCGCACCGAAGTGCTCGGCCTGATGAAGGCCCAGTATGTGAAGAACGCGGTGATCGTTCCCACGGGCGCCAAGGGCGGCTTCTATCCCAAACTGCTTCCGGACCGGTCCAGCGACCGCGAGGGCTGGGCGGCGGAAGGCAGGGAAAGCTACCGGGTTTTCATTCGGTCGTTGCTGTCGCTGACCGACAACATCGTCGACGACAAGGTCGTCCACCCCGAACAGATGGTCATCTGCGACGGCGACGATCCCTATTTCGTGGTCGCCGCGGACAAGGGGACGGCAACCTTCTCCGACACCGCCAATGCGATTGCCGAACAGCACGGCTTCTGGCTTGGCGACGCGTTCGCCAGCGGCGGCACCAACGGCTACGACCACAAGGCGATGGGAATCACCGCGCGCGGTGCCTGGATCTCCGTCCAGCGCCATTTCCTCGAAATGGGCATCGACGTTCAGCGCGAAAGCGTCAGGGTGGCCGGCTGCGGAGACATGTCGGGCGATGTCTTCGGCAACGGCATGCTGCTGTCGAAAGCGATCGAGCTGGTCGCTGCCTTCGACCACCGCCACATCTTCCTCGATCCGAAGCCCGACCCGGCGAAGAGCTGGGCTGAGCGCAAGCGGCTGTTCCGCATGCCCCGGTCGAGCTGGGACGATTACGACAAGGCGCTGATCTCGAAAGGCGGCGGCGTCTTTCCGCGCAGCCTCAAGCAGATACCGCTCAGCCCCGAAATCCGCGCATTGCTGGGGACCGACGCCAAATCCTGCGATCCCGACACGCTGATTTCGCTGATCCTGAAGAGCCCGGTCGATCTTATCTGGTTCGGAGGCATCGGAACCTATGTGAAGGCCTCGGGCGAGAACAACATCGACGTCGGCGATCCGACCAACGACGCGTTGCGCGTGAGCGCCTCGGACGTCAGGGCGAAGGCGATCGGAGAAGGCGCCAATCTGGGCATCACGCAGGCCGGCCGTATCGAGTTTGCCTTGAGGGGCGGCCGCATCAACACCGACTTCATCGACAATTCGGCCGGCGTCGATTGCTCCGATAACGAGGTGAACATCAAGATCGCGCTGGCGGGGGCGAGGCGATCGGGCCGGATTTCGGAAAAATCCCGCGTGAAGCTGCTCGAGGAGATGACTGGGGAGGTGTCTGCAATTGTCCTTGAAGACAACCGGCTGCAGGCGCTGGCGCTCTCGATTGCCGAATCCGGCGGTCGGCGCGCGTTGCCTTCCTATATCCGGCTGATCGAGACGCTGGAGCAAAGCGGGCAGCTTGATCGCAAGACCGAAGGTCTCGCTGGCAACGAGGCGCTCTCCCGTCGCGAAACGGACGGCCAGGCGCTTGTCAGGCCCGAGCTCGCCGTGATTCTTTCCACGGCCAAGCTGTCATATCAGGCGGCGCTTGAGCAGTCGGACCTGCCGCAGGATCCGCTGTTCGACGAGGTGCTGGTCAATTCCTTCCCGGAGGCGATGCACAAGAAGTATCGTCGCGAGCTGCTGTCGCACCGCTTGCGGTGCGAAATCATCGCCACGGAGATCGCCAACCGGCTGGTCAACCGGATGGGGCTGCTCCATCCGTTCGAGCTTGTCGAGGAAGAGGGCGCGGGCGCGGCGCAGCTCGCCACCGCATTCGTGGCTGCGGAGCACCTGTTCGGCATGCCGGCCATCTGGATGTCCATAGAACGGGCGAAGATGCCGGAAGCGGCGCGCATCCTGCTTTTTGACCGCGCCGCGGGCGCATTGCGCCTGCATATCGCCGATCTGCTGCGCGCGGGCGCGGGGCCGGTTTCGCCATCTCGGCTGGTCGGGGACCTTGAAGAAGGCGTGCGTGAGCTTTCCGGCGTGGCGGGTGAGCTGCTCGGCGGCGAGGGCCGCGCCCAGTCGCAACGACTGCTCTCCGAACTTGTGGACGCCGGCGCACCAAGGGCCCAGGCGGCCATGGTGGCCAAGCTCTTCGATCTCGACGGTGCCGTGGGCATAGCAAGGCTCTCCCGTGACCGGCGGATTCCGGCGGAAGTCCTCGCGGGAGCGTTCGTGGATATCGGTGTCCGGCTGGGTCTCGACTGGGCTCAGGGAACGGCGGCGCGGATGAACCCGGCCGATCCCTGGGAGCGCTTGCTCGTCGGCGGCCTCGCCCGCGATTTCCAGCAGATGCGGCTCGATTTCCTGCACCGTGCCGCACGGCGGGCCGGCGATCCGAAGGCGGCTGTTGAGCGCTGGGCGGAGAGGCAAGCGCCGGCGATCTCGCAGTTTCGCGGGTCGATCGCGCGCGCCCAGAGCGAAGCGTCGGTTTCGCCGGCCATTCTTGCCCAGCTTGCCAGTCAGGCGCGGAGCCTTCTCGCCCGTTGAGGCATGGCCCCGGGCGGACCTGCAATTGCGGAATATCAAGGAGCCGGCATTTCCTGGCCGGCATTGACCTTGTGACAAAATTCGCCAAACGGACAGGATATGAAACAAGCTGACGTAGTCATCGTGGGAGCAGGGCACGGCGGGGCGCAATGCGCCATCGCTCTTCGCCAGAACGGATTTGAAGGCACCGTGGCCATGATCGGGCGCGAGCCGGAGCCGCCGTACGAGCGGCCGCCCCTGTCCAAGGAATATTTCGCCCGCGAAAAGTCTTTCGACCGGCTCTACATCCGCCCCCCCGAATTCTGGGAGGAAAAGGGCGTCGAAATCACGCTGAACGTGGAAGTGACGGAAGTCGATCCGTCGGCCAGGCAGCTTACCCTGTCCGATGGCTCTTCCCTCGAATATGGCGCGCTGGTCTGGGCCACGGGCGGCGATCCGCGCCGGCTGGCCTGCCCCGGCGCCGATCTGGCCGGGATCCATTTCGTGCGCACCAGGGCCGATTGCGACCAGCTGATGGGCGAGATCGACGGCGGAGTGCGGAACATCGCCGTGATCGGTGGCGGCTACATCGGGCTTGAAGCCGCGGCGGTTCTGACGAAGCTAGACTGCAAGGTGACTCTTCTGGAAGCCCTGCCGCGGGTGCTGGCGCGCGTAGCCGGGGAAGAGCTGTCGTCGTTCTACGAAGCCGAACACCGCGCCCATGGCGTCGACCTGCGCACGGGCGTGACGGTCGAGGGATTCGAGGGCGAAGGCAGGATCACCGGCGTAAAGCTGGGTGACGGCACGGTTCTTCCCGCAGATGCGATCATCGTCGGCATCGGCATCGTGCCGGCCGTCGGGCCGTTGATCGCCGCAGGTGCGGCCGGCGGCAACGGCGTCGACGTCGATGAGTATTGCCGCACTTCGCTGCCCGACATCTACGCCATCGGCGACTGTGCTGCCTTTGCGTGCGATTACGCCGGCGGAGAGGTGATGCGCGTGGAATCGGTCCAGAACGCCAATGACATGGCGACCTGCGTCGCGAAGGCGATCTGCGGCGATGCCAAGCCCTATCATGCGTTCCCCTGGTTCTGGTCGAACCAGTATGACCTGCGCCTCCAGACGGCCGGCATTTCGGCAGGCTACGACGCCACGGTAGTGCGCGGCAATCCAGAGGACCGGTCCTTTTCCGTCGTCTATCTCAAGGAAGGGAAAGTCGTCGCGCTCGACTGCGTCAACATGGTCAAGGACTATGTCCAGGGCCGCAAGCTCGTCGAGGCGGGCGCCAGCCCCGATCCGGATCGGCTGGCGGATGCATCGGTGCCGCTCAAGGAGCTGCTCTAAGCTCCCTTGCCGCCCACTCTGCCGCTTCCGCCACCACCGGGTCCGGATCGCCTGCAAGCGCGTCGACCTGTTCGATCAGCGAAACATCACCGCTGTTGCCGGCGGCGATCAGGCAATTGCGGATGAAGCGGTTCCTGCCGATGCGCTTGATCGGTGAGCCTGCCAGCATGCGCCGGAACCCGGCATCGTCCAGTGCCAGCAGATCGGCCAGCCGCGGCGCGGAAAGCTCCGCGCGGGGCAGGAAAGCGCGATTGGCATGGGCCGCCTGCGCGAACTTGTTCCACGGGCAGACGGCCAGGCAATCGTCGCAGCCATAGATGCGGTTGCCGATGGCCTTGCGGAACCGGGCGGGGATCGGGCCCTTGTGCTCTATCGTGAGGTAGCTGATGCAGCGCCTGGCATCGAGCCGGTAGGGCGCGGGGAAGGCGTCGGTCGGGCAGGCGTCCTGGCAGGCACGGCAAGTGCCGCAGCGATCCTTGCCCGGCTTGTCGGGCGCCAGTTCCAGGGTGGTGTAGATTTCGCCGAGGAAAAGCCATGATCCGTGCTCGCGGCTGACGAGGTTGGTGTGCTTGCCCTGCCAGCCCAGTCCCGCCGCCGTTCCGAGCGGCTTCTCCATCACGGGCGCGGTGTCCACGAAGACTTTCACCCCGACTTCGCCAAGCCCGCGCCTTTCGGTCTCGGCGATCAGCCAGCGCGCCAGGGCCTTGAGCCGTTTCTTCAAGATGTCGTGGTAGTCACCACCTTGCGCATAGACCGAGACGCGGGCCAGTTCGGGCCGGTCTTCCAGCGCGAGCGGATCCGCTGCCGGCGCATAGCTCATGCCCAGTGCGATCACGCTGTTCGCTTCGGGCCACAGCGAGCGCGGCGAGCCGCGTTGCTGCGCGCGCACCTGCATCCATTCCATCGAGCCATGCATGCCCTGGGCGAGCCAATCGTCCAGATGTGCGGCGAGGCCCGGGTCTTCCGCCGCCGAGGCAATGCCGACGGCAACGAAGCCGAGTTGTCTTGCCTCGGCCAGGAGGCCTTCGCGAAGGCCAATCGTTGCTTCATCGTTAACCAAACTTGCACAGGCTCCTATTCACGCCCGAAGGTTAATGGCCCATGGTGATGAAGATGGACCTAGGAAATTGGAGCGCGGCGGGCAACGCGGCTGAAGCGGGCGACAAGCCGCTGGCCATCGAGGCGCGCGGACTGATCAAGCGTTTCGACGGATTCACGGCGGTCGACGGCATAGACCTTACTGTCGAGGAAGGCGCGATCTACGGGATTCTCGGCCCGAACGGCGCGGGGAAGACCACGACCCTGCGGATGCTGCTGGGCATCATAGACCCCGACAAGGGCGTGCGCCGCGTGCTTGGGCACGACAGCCCGCATGAGGTTGCCCATGCCATCGGCTATCTGCCGGAGGAACGGGGCCTCTATCCGGCCATGAGGGCCTATGAAGCGATTGCCTTCGTCGGCGCCTTGCGCGGCCTGCCGCTTGCCGAGGGGCGCCGGCGCGCTCGCCTGCTGCTGGAAGAGCACGGGCTCGGTTTCGCTGCCGATCGCCAGATCCGCCAGCTTTCCAAGGGAATGGCGCAGCAGGTCCAGATTCTCGGCACGCTTGTTCACAAGCCCCGGCTGGTTGTGTTCGACGAGCCCTTCTCGGGCCTCGATGCTCTCAACCAGGGCCGGCTGGAGCGCATGATGCGCTCGCTTGCGGAAGCGGGCACGACCGTCATTTTCTCGACCCATGTCATCGCCCATGCCGAAAGGCTTTGCGACGAGGTGGCGATCATCGCCGGCGGCAAGGTTCCCTTCGCCGGTCCCGTCGATGTCGCGCGCGACCGGATTCGCCCGCAAGTGCGGCTCGAAACCCGGATGCAGGACGGCGAGTGGCGTCGCGCCCTGCCGGCCGATGCGAGGAGGGAAGGCAATTTCTGGTACTTCTCGCTGCCCGAGAGCGGTGTCGAGCCACTGCTTCGCGCACTGATCGAGGGGGAAGCCGGCATCCTCTCGCTGTCGATCGAACGTGCCGGCCTGCATGACGCATTCGTCGCCATCGCCGGCGAAGCCGCCGCCAAGGCGCTTGAGGAAGATACGCCCGAGGAGGAACGGCAATGACCGGCAAGAATTCGAACGGTCGCCTGTCCACCCTGGCAGCCGCGCTGGTCGTCGCCCGGCGGGATTTCACGGCGATCCTGTTCAGCAGAAGCTTCTTCTTCTTCCTGCTTGGCCCGCTTTTCCCCGTGATCGTCGGCATCATGGCCGGCGGCATCGGCCAGCGGGCCCAGGAAAGCTCCGAACGCCCCGAACTGGGCGTCGCCATGCAGGCAGCCGACGTCGACGCGATGCTGGCGGCGCGCGACACGCTCGAACCGAGACTGGGCCATATCCTGCCGGAGCTGGTGGTCATCAAGAGGCTTTCGCCGGGTGAAAGTTTCGATCCGCACAAGGCGCTCGCTGAAAGGCGCCACCAGGTCGCCGCGGTTCTCAGCGGCAACCTGCAGACACCTATCCTGTCCGGTTCCGTGGGGCGCATTTCCGACTGGCAGGGGCCCGTGTCCATGCTTGCCGCGCAGGCGCAGGGCAACGCGCCGAGGGACTATCCGCAAGTCACCCTTTCCGCATCGGCGGTAAGCAAGGCGAGAGATCGCAGGGGCCAGTTCATGACTGCCCAGGCCGGGCAGACCCTCCTGTTCCTGCTGACGATGTTGCTGGCCGGCATGGTCCTGTCCAATCTTGTCGAGGAAAAGGCGAACAAGATCATCGAGGTCCTCGCGGCGGCGATACCGATGGACGCGGTCTTCCTCGGCAAGCTCTTCGCGATGCTTGCGGTCTCGCTTGTGGGCGTCGGCGTCTGGGGGCTGGCCGGAGGCGCAATTGCCCTGGCCGTGGGCCACGCGCTGCCCGAGCTGACGACGCCGGCGGTGGGCTGGCCGCTTTTCCTCGGCATGGGCGTGATCTACTTCTCGATGGGCTATCTGCTGCTGGGCTCCGTCTTCCTGGCGATCGGCTCGATGGCGACGACTGTGCGCGAAGTGCAAACCCTGTCGATGCCGGTCACCATGATGCAGCTGATGGTCTTCTTCCTTGCCAGCTACGCGATGACCCAGCCCGGAAGTCCGGTGGAACTTTTTGCCGTCAGCTTCCCGTTCAGCTCGCCCTTCGCCATGCTCGCGCGCGCCGCGCAGGACACTGCGCTGTGGCCGCATCTTGCCGCGATTGCATGGCAGGTGCTGTGCGTCGTCATCTTCGTGCGCATCGGCGCGAAGCTGTTCCGCACAAGGGTGATGAAATCCGGTTCGGCCGGGAACCCACGGTCCAGGAAAGGCTTCTTCTCCCGGCTGAAACCGGCGCGGGCCTGAGCCTACATTGACTTCGTGCCGGAAAGCATGATCATTGCAGGCGAGGGGGGCATCCGATGAAGGAGTTCGCAGATGCCCGAAACATGCCTGCCGCGTCGCCGGCTGCTTGCATGGCTAGGAGCTTCCGCCGCAATGCCGGTGATGGCCGCCTGTGGGGGGCGTGCCGCTGAAGCCAGGGACTACCCCGTCCATTACAGCGAAGCGGAGTGGCGCAAGCGCCTTACCGCCAAGCAGTTCCGTATCCTGCGGGAGGAAGGGACAGAGCGGCCCTACACCTCTCCGCTGCTCAAGGAGAAGCGCAAGGGCACTTTCGTGTGCGCCGCGGATGGAAATCCGCTCTTCTCGTCCAGCACGAAATACGAAAGCGGTACCGGTTGGCCGAGCTTCTGGAAGCCGTTGCCCGGTGCCATCGGCACTTCGACGGACTTCAAGCTGGGATATCTGCGGACCGAGGTGCATTGCGCGCGCTGCGGCGGCCATCTCGGCCATGTCTTCAATGACGGTCCGCGTCCCACCGGCAAGCGATACTGCATGAACGGCGATGCCATGCTGTTCCAGCCCGCCTGACGGCGCAGCGGCATTCGCGGCCGGGGACACATGCCGCCAATCCATGATCGTCGTCTGCAGGCGCGCTCGCCGCGCATCTGACGCCAAAGAAAAAGGGGCCGGATTTCTCCGGCCCCTGATTCTGTTTGCCTTGGTTGAGGCTTACATGCCCGAACCCGGGCCGTAAGTGATCTCGACACGGCGGTTCTGGGGCTCGCGCACGCCATCGGCCGTGGGCACGCGGTTCTGGCTTTCGCCGAATGCCTGGCTGGTGATGGCGCCGTCGTCGATGCCGCGCGCGGTGAGGTATGACCTGACCGAATCGTTGCGGCGCTCAGCGAGGCCCATGTTGTAGCGGACCGAGCCGGACCGGTCGGTGTGACCGGCGAGCATGATCGGGACGCTGTCGCAATCGCCGTAAGCGGTGATGGCGCTGTCGAGGACGGTCGCTGCCTCAGGCGTGATGTCCGACTGATCCCAGTCGAAGAACACGATGTAGGGCCCCTTGTTGCAGACCGCAGCCGGCGGCGGCGGAGGCGGCGGGGGAGGCGGCGGCGGCGGAGGCGGGGGAGGCGGGGGAGGTGCCGCTTCCTTCTCGCGGAACTTGAAGCCAACCGTCAGGCCGTAGGTGAGCGGCTCTAGAATCGGAATGTAGGTGCTCGAACTCGGCCGGTAGTGCTGCCGGACCGTCTGATCCGTCAGGTTCTTGCCCCAGGCCCGGACGTAATAGGTATCCGTCGGATCCGTCCAGGTGATCGAGGCGTTGAGCAGGACATGGCTGCCCTGCCGCGCACGCTGCTCTTCCGAACGGTTCTCATATGGGGTGCCGGTCAGACTGGAGAAGTTGTCCGGCAGAGCGTTCGGATCGGCCAGCAAGCGCGCGTTGTAGGCCGAAAGCACCTCGCCGCCCCAGATGGAAGCATCGGTGACGACATAGCTGTCGGTATATTTCGCATTCGCTGCGAAGGTCAGCCCGCCGTCTCCGTTCGGGATAGTGTAGTCGAAGCCGACATAGCCGGAGAAGTCCGGGGCACGCGCCATCTGCATGCCCGAGATGTCCTGCGCCATCGGGCCCGGGAATCCGCCGAAGGGGAATGCCCGGTTCAGGTTGTTCTTGAGGGGATCCTCGAACGCATCGGTCAGGGCGAAGTCAGCCACGCCGGTTCCGATGTAGACCGCACGGTCGCCGTAACGGGCATGGAGCCAGGTGGCGCCGGCGCGGATGTTGAAGTTCTCCAGCACCTCGTAGTCGAAGCTGGCCTCGGCGCCGTAGATCTCGGCACTGGGCAGGTTCTGCAGGAGAACCGACGCCACGCCGTTTACGAACTGCACCGAGCTGATCTGCAGGTTCTTGTAGTCGTAGTAGAAGCCGGAGAGATCGAAGCGGAACCGACGGCCGGAATGCTTGAGGCCGACTTCGTAGGAATCGACCGATTCCTGGCCGATTTCGCCGAGTTCATCCCAGGTCGCGACATTCTTGGCCGGGATGACGGAATTGGTCTCGCCCGCCTTGAAACCCTTCGTATAGGAGGCATAGATCGAGGTACGCGGCGTGATCTCATAGGTGATCGCGGCACGCGGCGTGAACTTGCTGTACTTCTTCGCAAGGACCGCATTGGTATACGGCATGGCCGTCACGCCGCCGAACGCAACGCCGCCGGCGCAGCCGGCCGCTGCGGTGCAGTATTCGATCATGCTCGCGCTGGTGTTCTGCTTTTCCTCGCTGTAGCGGCCGCCAACAGTGATGCTGAGCTGATCCGTCACCTCAAACGTGGCATCGATGAATGCCGCCCATGCCTCTTTCTTGCGCAAGGAGAAGTTCTCGGAGGCGAGAATGTAGTCCTCAACTCCGCTGTCGATCGTGGCGTTCGGCCCGGCGATGTAGCTGGAATTGGGAATGCCGTATTTTTCCTTGTTCTGGAAAAACGTGCCGCCGATGATCAGGTTGAGCCTGTCGATCGCATCGATGTTGTAATCAAGGCTGGTCTGCCACGTATCGCTGATCAGCTTGGAAGCGGAGAGACGATCGGGCGTATAGGTTCCGCCTGAGTCGAAGTTGGTCAGCAGCGAGGACTCCGAATAGCCGGTGATCGACCGCAGCGTGCCGAGTCCGGTGTCCAGTTCCAGCTTCAGCGAGCCTTCGTTCAGCTTCAGGTCGAGATCGAAGAAATTGCCGGCAACAACGCCCAGGGGATAGGGCGTCGCCGTATTTTCATTCGGAGTGAAGAAGACGCCGGTCGGGTCGTCCGCGCGCGTATGGTTGTAGCCGAGCGTGGCGCGGAACGTATCCGTCAGGTCAAACTTCAGCTTTGCCCTGAACGAGTACAGCTCTTTCCCGAGGGCGTAACCATCGGTCGCGGTAAGCGGCTGGGTTACGCTGGCCCGCTTGTAATAGCCGTCGTTCTTGCGATAGGTGCCGGCCAGGCTGATGCCGACCTTGTCGGAAAGCGGCCCTGCGACATATGCCCGGGCGCGCTTGTCGTCGAAACGGCCATAGCCGACCTCCGCCATGCCTTCCCATTCCTCGCCCGGGTCGAGCGTATCGATCAGGATGGCGCCGCCGGTCGCGTTGCGGCCATACAAGGTGCCCTGCGGACCCTTGAGGATCTGGATGCTGTTCACATTGGGCAGATCCATGTTCAGGATCTGCGGTGTGATCTGGTACAGCCCGTCGACAAACAGGGCGACGTTGTTCTCGTAGGAACCGGAATTGGTCGTGGTGACACCGCGAATGGCCGGCTGCGGATAGGAGCCGCTGTTGTTCAGCTGAAAACCGGACGTGACATTGGTCAGGTCGCGGATGGTATCCACGCCAACCCTGTCCAGGCTCTCCTGGGAAATGACGGTCACCGTCATCGGCACGTCTTCCAGCGCCTGATCGCGGCGCTGCGCGGTGACAATGATAACGCTGTTGTCAGCAGCCGCCGCCTGACTCTCCTGCGCCAGTGCCGGTGTCGCAGCGATCGGTGCAGTCAGCGCCGTGGCGCCCAGCATGGCGACAAGCAGTGCGCTCTTGCGCTGCTTTGGTCTTGGATTGCCCAACTCTGCGGAAATTGATGTTCCTCGGACAGTCATTCTTCCCTCCCTCCAGATTACAATGGTTTGTTTGAGAATTTTCCCCTCAGGGCAAGCTGCGTGCGATGACGCCGGCTCGGCCCGTTGCGGCCCAGGCCGCTATTGGTGCGGACGGCGGGACTCGAACCCGCACTGGGATGCCCAAGCGGATTTTAAGTCCGCTGCGTCTACCATTCCGCCACGTCCGCGCGCGGAGCGCTTGATAGACTTTGGCAAAAGGCAGGAAAAGCAGCAATCGTTCCACTCCCAATCGAAGATTCTGCTCAGTCGACGTTGAGGCGCGCTCGCATGTCCTTGCCCGGCTTGAAATAGGGCACGCGCTTGTCGGGAACGCTGACCGCTTCGCCGGTGCGCGGATTGCGCCCCCTGCGGGCATGGCGGTAGCGCGTGGAAAAGGCGCCGAAACCGCGCAGCTCGACGCGCCCGCCCTCGGTGAGGCGCTCGGCGATTTCATCAAAAAAGGTGTCCACGGCGCGCTCCACGTCTTCAGCGCGCAATTCAGGGTTCTCTTTTGCCAAGGCCTGCAGCAGCTCGGACCTGATCATGCGATCTCCCCCTTTACCATGGGCCGGGCCGGTACGTTCCCCCTTGTTCCGAGCCCCTGCGACTGGCTTGCAAGATTGCCATGGACATACCGGACACGCAATGGGCAAGCACCGCATCGCGGCGATTCCCGGGAAAATTCTCTTCAGGTGTTGCATTTTGGCCAATGCGTCCCGTTTCCTGCCGATCCGGCCCGGCGGTTCGCGGGCACTTCACAGCGCCGATTTGCCGGCTACTCTGGCTGACAATTCAGCCAGTCGTCGGAAAGGACATCACGAAGGCATATGAAGAATCTGACCGACTGGAACGAAGGTGACTGGATTGCGGCGATTGCCGCCGTCGGACTGTTTGCCGTACTCGCGATCGGAGGCCTGATTGCCGCTCGCAAGAGCGAGGAGGTGGTCGGCCATCCACGCGGCCTGTTTGTCCTGTTCTATGCCGAAATGTGGGAGCGCTTCTCCTATTACGGCATGCGCGCCCTGCTCGTCCTCTACCTCACCAAGTTCTGGCTTTTCAGCGACAGCAAGTCGACGCTGATATACGGCGCCTACACCAGCCTCGTCTATATCACGCCGGTGCTCGGCGGCTATCTTGCCGACCGCTGGCTGGGTCAGCGCAAGGCCGTGCTGTTCGGCGGAATACTGCTTGCGCTGGGCCATCTGTTCATGGCGGTCGAGGGCATGCACGGCGTGACCGACCCGGCGGTCAAGCAGGCCGATCCGGCAATCAATGTGTTCTGGCTGGCCCTGTCGCTGATCATCGTCGGCTCGGGTTTCCTGAAGGCGAACATCTCGGTAATCGTCGGCCAGCTCTACCGGATGACCGACGGGCGCCGCGACGCGGCCTACACCATCTTCTACATGAGCGTGAATGTCGGCGCGGCGCTGGGTACGATCCTGGTGGGCTATCTGGGCGAAACGCTCGGCTGGGCCTGGGGATTCGGGCTTGCCGGGATCGGCATGGTGGCCGGCCTCATCATTTTCGTCGCCGGCCGGCCCGCATTGAGAGGCAAGGGCGAGGCTCCGGCGCCGCTCGCGAAGCGCGCCGAAGCTTCGCTCTACGGCGTCGGTCTGGCCGCAGTGGCGATCATCTGGATGCTCATCCAGTACCAGGACGTGATCCAGAACCTCCTGATCGCCATGGGAATCGCAATCCTCGCCTACACTCTCTACGAGGCATACAAGCTGCCGAAGGAGCCGCGCGAGCGCATCTATGCGATCCTGTTCCTCGTCGCGCTCAATCCGCTCTTCTGGGGCCTGTTCGAGCAGGCAGGCGGCAGCCTCAATCTCTACACGGACAAATATGTGGATCGGCAGGGCGTGCCGACCTCGCTGTTCCAGTCGATAAACCCGATCTACATCGTGCTTCTGGCGCCGATGTTCGCAGCGCTCTGGCAATGGCTGGGAAAACGCGGGCTAGAGCCTTCTGCGCCTGCCAAGTTCGGCATCGGCCTGATCCAGCTGGGGCTTGGCTTCCTCGTTTTCGTGTGGGGCGCAAGGACGTTCGGAATGGAGCAGATGACACCTGTCGCCTTCCTGTTCCTCATCTATCTCCTGCACACGACGGGTGAGCTCTGCCTGTCGCCGGTAGGCCTGTCGGCGATGACCCGCCTCGCTCCGCTGCATCTCGGCAGCTTCATCATGGGTGCCTGGTTCTACATGTCGGCAGTCGGCAATTTTGTCGCCGGCAAGATCGGCGAGGCGACCGGCGGCGAAAGCGGGGAGATGTCGAAGGAACTCACCCTGACGATATACAACCAGATCGGCTGGGTCACGGTCGGGGCCGCGGTGGTCGTACTGCTGCTGTCTCCCGTCGTGAAGCGCTGGATGCATCTCGATACGCTCGAGGACGAGGAGGTGACGCCTGCGGACCAGGCGCAAGTCTATGGTGGCGCGGAGGGTGAGGCGACCAAAGGCTCGCTTCCGCCCGGGCGCTAGGTCGCCCCCAGGCTGTGGCTAGGCCCGCGCTTCCGCCACGCCGGCGCTGTTGTGGCGCAAGGCCTTCAGCACGGTGTCGATGATCTGCGGCGCGTTGAGCCCGGCCTCGTCATACTGTTTCTCGGGCTTGTTCTGATCCTGGAATGCATCGGGCAGGCGCATGGTCCGGATCTTCAATCCGGCATCCGTCAGCCCCTCGTCGCTGGCCATGGTCAGGACATGGGCGCCCAGCCCGCCGATCGCGCCTTCCTCGATCGTAACCACGACTTCGTGCGTGCCGATCAGCTTGCGGATCAGCTCCTCGTCGAGCGGCTTGGCGAAACGCAGGTCGGCCACGGTTGTCGAGAGCCCCCTGGCATCGAGCTGGTCGGCGGCCTTCAGCGCTTCCGCCAGGCGCGTTCCGAGTGACAAGAGGGCGATCTTGCTCCCCTCGCGAACGATGCGGCCCTTGCCGATCTCCAGCCGTTCCGGCGTTTCCGGGAGCGGCACACCGGTGCCGGAACCGCGCGGATAACGGAAGGCGATCGGCCCTTCGTCGTGCAACGCCGCGGTGTGGGTCATATGCACCAGCTCCGCTTCGTCGGCGGCGGCCATCACCACGAGGTTCGGCAATGTTGCGAGGTAGGTGATGTCGAAGCTGCCGGCGTGGGTCTGCCCGTCCGCGCCCACCAGTCCCGCCCGGTCGATGGCGAAGCGGACCGGAAGGTTCTGGATCGCGACGTCGTGCACCACCTGGTCGTAGGCCCGCTGCAGGAAGGTCGAATAGATCGCGCAGAACGGCCGCATGCCCTGGGCGGCGAGGCCCGCGGCAAAGGTCACGGCATGCTGCTCGGCTATTCCGACATCGAAAGCGCGATCGGGATAGGACTGGGCAAACTTGTCCAGCCCGGTGCCGGACGGCATGGCGGCGGTGATCGCGCAGATGCGATCGTCGCGAGCCGCTTCGGCGATCAGCGTCTTCGCGAAGACGTTGGTGTAGCTCGGCGGACCGCCGGAACTCTTCACCTGTTCGCCGGTGATGACGTCGAACTTCTGGACGCCGTGATACTTGTCCTCGGCTTGCTCGGCGGGGCCGTAGCCCTTGCCCTTTTGCGTGACCACATGGATCAGGCAGGGGCCCTCGTCGGCATCGCGGATGTTTTCCAGGACCGGGATGAGCTGGTCGAGGTTATGGCCGTCGATCGGGCCGACATAATAGAAGCCCAGTTCCTCGAACAGGGTGCCGCCCATCGCCATTCCGCGCGCGAACTCGTCGGTCTTGCGCGCGGCGCGGTGCAGCGGTTCGGGCAGGCGGCGCGAGATCTTGCGGGCAAGGTCGCGAATCCCGAGGAATTGCCGCGAGGAGACAAGGCGGGCGAGATAGGCGGAAAGCCCGCCGACCGGTGGCGCGATCGACATATCGTTGTCGTTGAGGATCACGATCAGCCGGTTGCCGGCGGCCCGCGCATTGTTCATCGCCTCATAGGCCATACCCGCGCTCATCGCGCCGTCGCCGATCACGGCTATGCCGCGGCCCGGCTCTCCGGAAAGCTTGTTGGCGATCGCGAAGCCCAGCGCCGCCGAGATCGAGGTGGAGCTGTGGGCCGCGCCGAACGGGTCGTACTCGCTCTCGCTGCGCTTGGTGAAGCCCGACAGGCCACCACCCTGGCGCAGGGTGCGGATACGCTCGCGCCGGCCGGTGATGATCTTGTGCGGATAGGCCTGGTGGCCCACGTCCCAGACCACGCGATCTTCGGGGGTGTTGAACACATAGTGGATCGCGACCGTGAGTTCGACCACGCCGAGGCCGGAACCCAGATGGCCGCCGGTCTGGCCGACGGCGGCGATCGTCTCGGCGCGCAGCTCGTAGGCGAGCTGGCCGAGTTGCGACGGGTCTAGCTTGCGCAGTTCGTCGGGCGTGGCGACGGTATCGAGCAGAGGTGTTGCCGGATTGGCTGTCATATCGGGTGCCTTACACGCTCGGGCATGTGGTGTCGATTGACAGAGCCTGCAACTGAACCGCAAGGCTTTCCCGCGATTGCATGCTGAAAGGACAGGTCATGGCTTTGTTGGAAGGCGCCGCCCCCGTGGCTTTTATCCTTACGGCCGACAGGATCAGGGCGAAGCCGTTCTACGCGGGGGTGCTGGGGCTGCGAATGGTGGCGGAAGACGACTTCGCCGTGACTTTCGAACTCGGCAATGGCGCGGTTATCCGCCTGACCGATCTTCCCGGCCACGTCGCCCGGGAGCACACTGTGCTCGGCTGGAATGTCCCGGATATCCGAGATTCGGTTGCCCGGCTCACGGCCAGCGGCATCACGTTCCGCCTATTCGACGGTTCGGGCCAGGACGAGGACGGAATCTGGACCGCGCCCGGCGGTGCGAAGGTAGCCTGGTTCACCGATCCCGACGGGAATGTCCTGAGCCTGACGCAGTTCGGCTAGCCTGGGTCCGGGTCAGGAGCAGGCCGCGCAGGTTCCGCGAAGTTCCACGACAGGCCGGATGTCGGCAAAGCCCTCGGCGCGAGCGGCTGCGGCAAGGGCGTCGGTGAGGCTGTCGTCGTCGATATGGATGGCCTGGCCGCACTGGTCGCAGATCAGGAAGATGCAGTCATGCTGGCAACCGGGATGGCTGTTGGCGATGTACGCATTGGCACTTTCCACCCGGCGGGCAAGGTTGGTGCGCACGAAAAGGTCCAGGATCCGGTAGACGCTGTTGGGTGCTACCCGCTTGCCCCGCAGCGACGAGACGCTGTCGGCGATGTCATAAGCCGAGGCCGGCTTGTCATGCGTCGCCAGCGCGGAAAAGACATCGGCGCGCATGTCGGTCCATTGCTCGCCGGCATCGGTCAGCGCGGCGCGGGCTGCGGCAACCAGGCTTTGGCCCGAATGTTCGTGGTGAGTATGGCCGGTCATGCGTGCGGTATAGCGCGATATTCAGTTCGGGGTGAAGCCGGCCTTGTACAACCCGGGGAAGAGCTTCTTCAGGCCCGCCACCTTCGGCGCGTCCCATCTCAGGATATAGGGATGGCGCGGATTCTTTTCCATGAAGTCCTGATGGTAGCGCTCGGCGCTGTAGAAGCGCTTGTACTTCTCGATCCTGGTGACGATCGGCGTGTCCCAGAGGCCCGACTTCGACAATTGCGCCAGATAGGCGCTGGCCACCTTGCGCTGTTCCGCACTGGTGGGGACCAGGGCCGAGCGATACTGCTTGCCGCGATCCGGGCCCTGGTAATTGAGCTGGGTCGGGTCCGCGACGACCGAGAAGAAGATGCGCAGGAGCTGGTCGTAGCGAACCTTTGCCGGATCGTATGTGACGCGCACGGCTTCGGCGTGAAGCGTATGGCCCGCACTCACCCGTTCATAGTTCGCATTGCCCTTGAGGCCGCCGTGGTATCCGGAAACAGCGCTGGTTACGCCGGGCACGTGGCTGAACACGCCTTCGACGCCCCAGAAGCAGCCTCCAGCGAAGATGGCGGTTTTCAGGCCGCCGGCTTCGTTGGAGCGCACCGTCGGTGCGGGAGCGCGCACGATCCGCTCGGCGGCGGTAGCGGGCTGTTGGCAGGCGGCCGCGAAGGCCAGAAGGGGAAGGAGGGCCGCTGCCCGGATCACTGGGCGGGCTGGGCTTCCGCAGCCGGGACCACGTTGTTGGCGATTTCGCTGCCGACATTGTTGTCCATCGTCGCGACCACGATCAGCGCGCCAGCGGCAAAGCCGATCGTGAAGAAGCGGTAGAAGTCGGTTTTCAACAGTCCCATGGCGGGCAGGCTTTCCCAGAATCGAGTCGCGTGAATGATGTGTCGGCTGGGCCACTCGCAGGAATTCGCTTTCCGTCGAGTGAACGTTACGCGTCCAACCGCACTTGTGCGGCGAATCGAAACTCCCATGCGATGAATTGAGGCGATCAGTGCCGGAAGTGGCGCATTCCCGTGAAGACCATGGCCAGACCCGCTTCGTCCGCGGCCTGGATGACCTCTTCGTCGCGGATCGAACCGCCGGGCTGGATGATCGCCGTCGCTCCCGCTTCGGCAGCGGCCAACAGGCCGTCCGCGAACGGGAAGAAGGCGTCGGAAGCGACCGCGCTGCCGACCGTGCGCGGCTCCGGCCAGTCATAGGTTTCGGCTGCTTCCCGCGCCTTCATCGCCGCGATGCGCGAAGAATCGCGCCGGTTCATCTGGCCTGCGCCGATCCCGGCGGTGGCCCCGTCCTTCGCATAGACGATGGCGTTCGACTTCACATGCTTGGCGACGGTCCAGGCGAACAGGCAGTCGTTCAGCTCCTGCTCGGTCGGCGCTCGCTTGGTGACGACTTTCAGCATGTCGCGGGTCACATGGCCGTTGTCGCGGTCCTGGACGAGCAGCCCGCCGGCAATGACGATCTGGCTGAGGCCGGCCCGGTGCGCCTCCGGCAGTTCGTCGACCAGCAGCAGGCGCAGGTTCTTCTTCTTGGAGAACGCGGCCTGTGCCGCCTCGTCCGCGCCCGGAGCGACGACGACCTCTGTAAAAATCTTGCAGATCGCCTCGGCCGTGGGCCCGTCCAGCGGGACGTTGGTGGCGACAATGCCGCCGAACGCCGAAACCGAATCGCAGGCGAGTGCGTCTTCCCAGGCTTCAAGCAGGCTCGCCCGGGTCGCCACGCCGCACGGGTTGGCGTGCTTGACGATCACCACCGTCGGGTCGCCGCCTGCGAATTCCGCAACCAGTTCGAGCGCGGCATTGGCGTCGTTGTAATTGTTGTAGGAAAGCTCCTTGCCCTGAAGCTGCCGGGCCTGCGGCAGGCCCGTGCCAAGCGAGGAAAACTCGGGCAGGTAGAGCGCCGCCTGCTGGTGCGGGTTTTCCCCGTAGCGCAAGGTCGTGGCGAGCCGGCTGGCGACGGCGCGGCGCGGCGGGAAATGTGCGGGCTGGTCGGTCCGGTTGAACCAGCCGGAAATCGCTGCGTCATAGGTGGCGGTGGCTGCAAAGGCCTTGGCTGCCATGGCCTTGCGGAAATCGAGCCTGGTCGCACCGCCGGCCTCCTCCAGCTGGGCCAGCAGGCCGTCATAGTCGGCGGGATCGGTGACGATCGTGACATAGGCGTGGTTCTTGGCGGCCGAGCGCACCATCGAAGGCCCGCCGATGTCGATATTCTCGATCACTTCGTCGCGGTCGGCGCCCTTCGCCACGGTCTGCTGGAATGGATAGAGATTGACGACGACGAGATCGATCGCGCCGATGCCATGCTCTTCCATGGCCGATGCATGGGCGGGATCGTCACGCACGGCGAGAAGGCCGCCATGGACCTTGGGGTGGAGCGTCTTGACCCTGCCGTCCATCATCTCGGGAAAACCGGTGAGATCCGAAACGTCCCGCACCTCGAGGCCGGCATCGCGCAGCGCCTTCGCCGTGCCCCCGGTGGAAACCAGCTCTACCCCGCGTTCCGCCAGCGCCTTGCCGAGCTCGGCAAGGCCGGTCTTGTCAGACACCGAAAGCAGTGCCCGGCGGATGGTTACTTCGCTCATTGTCGCTTGCTATCCCATTTTCTTCAGCAGCCAGGCAAAATTGCCGCCGCCGCGTGATACGAGGCCTTGCAGCACCAATTGCTGGATCGGCACCGGCCGGCCTTGCCCGTCGACCCAGATGCTGTCTTCCACGCTGACTTCCCCGGCACCTGCTCGGAACTGCCAGTAGCTGCCATCGGGAAGGGCGAGGCCGACGCCTTGCCGGTCTTCGGACAATCCCAGCTCGATACCGGCCCCTAGGTGGAATCGGATGGCAAAGGCAACCTTGCCACGCTTGCCCTTGCGTCCGGTGGGGACCAGCAGGTCTTCGCCGCGCAATTCGGTGCCGTCGTCGCGCAGGATGAGGATACGGCGGTGGTTGAGGCCATAGCGTGCGGCGTAGCCGTTGTGGCTTGCTTCGAGCCGCGTCGCTCCGCCGTTGCGGTCGCCTTCGAGCGTGCGCCGGTCGACATCGACTTCAGAAACGCCCGAGCCGATCCCGCCGTTGATGAGTATGGCGGTGGAGTTCGCGTCGTCCAGAACGAGCGTCGAATGGGCGGCCGTCGCCCGCAGGCCCTGATCCAGGCGGACAGGTACGAGGCCGCCCGCAGAGGCCGCGCCGCCACAATTGACGATGAGCCGCTGGCCGGCGTGAGACAGTTCGAACGCGAGCGTCGATGCGCAGCCATAGCGCGCATGGCGCGGCATCGGCGGGGGCGCGGCATCGAACTGCAGAACGCTTTTCTGGGCTACGATCCGCTGATAGCCCCACTGGCGCACATCGCGCAGCGGGCGGGTGCGCACGCCGCTGGCTTCGACCAGGCTGGCGATCTCGTCGCCGTCGATCGCCCAGGATCCCTGCCAGCTGCCCAGCGAGCCGTCGCCGTGCGTGAGCGCGAGCAAAGGGGGCACAAGCAGCGCCAGCATGGTCTCGATCGCCTGGGGCGGATCGCGCCGCGTGGCGCGGTAGCAGGCGCTGAGCTTCACCAGCAGGGCAATCGCTTCGATCTGGCCGAGCGGACTGCGCGAAAGCACGCCGCCGTCGTCCCCGACCAGATCCCCCAGTGCCCGGACCAGGCCTGCCTCTCCGAACAGGCGCCGGGGCCTGCCGTCGGGAAGCAGCAGGCCGGCCGCGACGATGCCGCACCAGCCCGCGACTTCCGCGAGCTTGTCTTCGCCGCCATGGACGTGACGATCGAGCCAGCGCGCGGATTCGCCCATGGAACGAAGCGTGCGGGATCGGAGTCCCCGGTCTATCCCGGAAAGGATCAGCGGGGCGTGGACCAGCCAGTTCAGGATGCGGCAGCCGGCATTCGACACGGTCCAGGCGGGGCCCTTGCCGGGACGGGATGGCGGCCTGGGATTGGCCTGCAACCATGCGGCCAGGATGCGCTCCGCCACCGGTGCGGCCTGTTCGCGCGTTGTCGATGCTTCCAGGTCCGCAAGCCAGGAAAAGCTGTGAACCGTTCGTTCGAGCGGTGGCGTCAGCCGGGCCGCACCGCCGAAATCGACTTGGGAAATGGGCGTCTTGGCGCCGTGGACCAGGAAATGTCCGGCGCGAAGGGCGGTTCCGGCGACACGGTTGCCGGGCAAGGGGTTGAGCACCGTCGCCAGCAGCCGGGGCTTGGTCTTCTTGCCCATCGGCGAGGTGAGCACCGAGGCTGGAACACCCATCCGGTAGGCGAGGCGGATCAGTCGTTCGCCCGCGGATGTGGAAGGCGGGGAGAAATCTGCGATCGCCAGCGCCCTGCCCGGTTCGATCATTTCGCCGGGGGGCTCGTCTGCCTGAGGCGCAGTGTCATCACCGGTGCTCAGGACGCCCTCTTCGCCGGCGTCTCCCAAGGGAATCGCCGAAGCGCTCAAGTCATTGTCGTGGGAAGCGGAAAGGTGGTGCGTGGCGGAGTCAGCCATGCTCTAGCTGCCTCCCTTCAATGCCGCGATGTTGGCGGCGTAGCACGTCGGCCCGCCCTTGAACGTCGCGGAGCCCGCAACCAGCACATCGGCACCGGCATCGACGCAGAGCCGCGCGGTCTGCGAATTCACGCCGCCGTCCACCTCAAGCCAGATGTCGCGCCCCGTCTTGTCGATCATCTTGCGCACCGCTTCGATCTTGCGCAGCTGGCTGGAAATGAAACTCTGCCCCCCGAAGCCGGGATTGACGCTCATGACCAGCACAAGGTCGATCTCCTCGATCAGGTAGTCGAGCATCTTGGCCGGGGTCGCGGGATTGAGCGAAATGCCCGCCTTCTTCCCGAGCGCCTTGATGGCCTGCACGGTCCTGTGCACATGGGCCCCTGCCTCGGGGTGGACCGTGATGATGTCCGCCCCTGCCTCGGCAAACGCTTCGAGGTAGGGATCGACGGGAGAAATCATCAGATGGACGTCGAACGTCTTTGCCGAATGCGGCCGAAGCGCTTTCACCACGTCCGGACCGATGGTGATGTTGGGCACGAAATGGCCGTCCATGACGTCGACATGGATCCAGTCCGCCCCTGCCTCGTCGATCGCGCGCACTTCCTCGCCGAGCCGGGCGAAATCGGCGGACAGAATGGATGGCGAAACGAGTGGTGCGGCCATAGCAGGAGAGGTTCCTTTGCATGGCGATTAGACACCGCGTCCGGGGGCTACAAGAATGCAAACGGCTGTTTTCCACACGCAAAGCCGGCTGCAGGAGCGGCATGCGACGAGCGGTGCGACATTTTCTGTGAAGGGAGTCGGCCAGTCGGGAATTCGGCAGGCGGAAAACTGCCGGAAAACACGGAAATCAAAGGCGATCGCCGGCGCCTCCGGGTAAATTCAGTCTGCATTCAGCGCCCGAATCGCATATGTCGGGTGAAACAGTGACGAGTTGCCCGATTTGCGGGTGTAGATGACGATCCGTTACCGCCGGATCGTATTTCCAGCCATTTCAGGACCAAGCAGCCGATGACCTTGCCGAGAGGTTTCCCTTCAATGCCCAAAGCGATGTTCGCCATTCTGTCCGCCGTTTCCGTGTGCGGCATGGCGACAGCGTCCCCGGTTCATGCCCAGTACCGCACGAAGATCGATAACGATCTCAGCAAATGCTATGCTGGGGCCGGGCCCGCGGTGATGGTGACGGTGAGCGGCATCAATGCGGGGAGCGGGACGGTGCGCGTGCAGAGCTATCGGGGCACGGCAAGCGACTGGCTCAAGAAGGGGCGCTGGATCAATCGCGTCGAAGCGCCCGCCCGCGCCGAAACCATGACATTCTGCCTCCCGGTTCCAAGTGCCGGCACGTACGCCATTGCCGTGCGCCACGATACCAACGGCAACGGCAAGACGGACCTGACCAAGGACGGCGGCGGCATGTCCAACAATCCGAGCATCAACATCTTCAATCTCGGCAAGCCGAGCTACACGAAGACCGCGATCTCGGTGGGCAACAACGTCAAGTCGATCCGCATCGTCATGAAGTACATGTAGCGCCCTCAGGAGCGCTTCGCGGGATCCCTGCGGCGTGCGCGTAACAGGGAGAACAGCACGATCGGCGCGGCCAGCACCGGATGACGCTCCCGCCAGGGGGTCAGCTTGATCTTCACGCCGGAATGGCGCTCCACTTTCCAGGCCGCGTACCGTGCCGCCCCTTCGAAGGTCGAGGCTGCCCTTACCAGGCGCAGCACGTTCAGGGGCTTTCCCAGCATTTGCCGCTTGCGCCACCAACGCCCTACCCGGGCCCGTTCGGCGCTATCCAGTCTCGGGGCAAGCTCGCCGCCCGCCTGCTCGAACGAGATGCCGGCGGCGTTCAGAGCGAGCGGCAGCAACCCCCGGAAATGACCGGCATTGAGGGAAAGGATCGATTGTTCGCGCCCTGCGCTCTCGATGCGGAACTCGGCCCGGTAGGTCGCACGGAACAGGGCGGACCAGTAGTCTTCCTCCCGGCCTCGCTCCGGGCCGAGAACGGCGGCGAGGCGAGCGGCTGTCTTGCAAGCTGCAGCCAGGGAGAGGGTCACGGCGCCCTCCGCAGCCTCGTCGCGTTTCCAGACCAGCGCGCTCGGCTGTACGAAGCGGGTCCAGATCGTCGTGTCGATCAGCTCGCCGGATGCCGCCTGGTGGAACTTTTCCAGCGTCATGGTCGCCACCTTGGCGCGGAGCGAATGTTCCTCGTCCACCCACTCGCGATAGCTCACGCGGGGCCAGATGCCGCGTTCGGGCTCGCCGGGCAGGAGCACGTAGTAATCGAGCACACCCTCCAGCAGGCCGGTCCTCAGGTTGGATCCGTAGAACAGCACCGCGAGCGCATCGTTCTCCTGCCCGAGCCGGGCCGCGAAGCGACGCACTTCGTCCGCGACCGGGGCCGCCAGGCTCGCTGAAATCCGCTCCTGCAGTGTCCCGGTCACGGCACGAGGAAATGCAGTTCCGGCCCTTGCCGGAGGCGATAGTCGCCCGGGGGGAAAGCCTCGCCGTCGAGAATGAACTTGCCGCCGAGGCGGAGAACGATTTCGTCGGCCGAACCACGATGGACGCCAAGCCGTTTCAGGAAAGGCCGATCGAGCCCCATCAGCAATGCCGGCACCATGCTGATCACGCGCCGCAGGGGCGCGTCGATCACCAGATACTTGATGCCCGGCCCGGCCTTGCCGAACGGCCGCATGCCGAGCGGAAATCCGTTCAGCGTCGACATGCCGCAGGCGAATCTGAGGCCGGGTGCGCCGTGGCCGCTTTGCGGGACTTCCTGCCGGTCCGGCCCGATTGCAACGTTCATGGGAGAGAGGGCGCGCCAGGGGCTCTTCCCGAATCCGAAGAGCGCTTGGACCATGCCGAACGCGGCGGTGACGGCAACCGCGAAGCCCTGAAACGCTCCGTAGCGATGGGCGACCTGTCCGGCGTCGATTGCAGTATTGAAAACGCCGCCACCGAGAATGAAGCCCATGGCCACTGTCTCGTCACCGTCGATCCGCTCGATGATCATCGGACGGCGTATCTCGGTCCTGGCCCGGTCCGACGAGCCGATCGCATCGGCAAGCGGCCATGCGGCCGGCAGCCCCAGGTCGGCGGCCAACGCGTTGGTCTTGCCCTTGGGAAGGACGACCAGCCGCGGCCAGTGCGCCCCGAATGCAGCAGCGCCTCTCGAGAGCACGTCGCGAACGGTCCCGTCGCCGCCGTCGATCACCAGCAACTCGACACCCTGTGCGGCGAAATCTGCAAGGTTGCGGGTAAGCTCCTCGCGGGTTTGCGGTATCGCCGTGAGTATGTCTGGCGCACTCGCCACTTCGGGCTGGAACCCTTTGTTGCGGTGGCTCTTCGGGTTACGCACCACGCCGATCCGCGGCGCGGAAACCGGGCCGGACGAAGTGCCGGCGCTGCTGCCCACGCCCCGTGTTTCGGGTGGATTCCGCTCCAGTCCAACGCCGATCAAGGGTTTCATCGGGCCGCTCTTAGAGCCTTTCCGATGCAATTAGAACCACCGGATGGCACCGGCGAATGCTACTCGGGGAAGGGCGGTCAGTTGCCCTTCGCGTCCTTGAGCAGCGCCGCATCGTCCCGGCCACGGACCAGCCTCATCAGGATCAGGCCCAGCAAGACGGCCTGGGTGACGGAATTCGCGAATACGGCGGCGGCGACACCGTCGGCACCCATCGACGGCACCAGGAAGAATGCGCCGCCAACCATGACCGCGGTCGCGACGAGCCGGGCATAGAAGGCGAGATGGGCCCGGTAGGCCGCCATGATACTCGGCTCGAAGGCGACGACGGCGAGCTCGACGCAGGCCGCGGCGGCAAGCCACAGGAGGCTGTGATAGGCGCGCCCGAACTCGCTGCCGCCGACGGTCTCCAGCACGAGCTGGCCGAAAATCACGGCGATGGCGAAAACAACCGCGCTGACGACAAGCGCCACGCGAATGGTTTGCGAAATCACCCCGGCAATGCCGCTCACGCCATGGCTGCGCACGGCACGGACGATTTCGGGGAACGCGGCCCTGGCTATCATCTGCGAGAGGATGGTCAGCGACCTGCTGAGCTGGGCGGCGAGGCGGAAGGCGCCTGCCGCCGCGGTGCCGGTCAGGCCGCCGACCAGGAACAGGGGCAGCTGCTTGGCCGACATGCTCAGCGTCTGGCTGAAATTGGTGGTCAGCGAATACCGCAAGATGCCCGGGTTGTCGTCGATCACCTGGCGCACGTCCTTGCCCCGCTTCAGCATCAGCGACAGGTCACCGATCTTCTGGACCGCGTACCAATGGGCGGCGGCCGTGAGCAGCTCCGCTATGGCCCAGGCGATCAGGAAGCCCTGCAGCTTGGGGTGGACGAACCACACGACCACGGCGCCGATCAGGCGCAACGTCGGCGTCGCGCTGTCGGCGGCAGCAGCAAGGGAGAAACGGTCGCGCAATCGCATGATGCCCAGCGGCGTCGAGCGTAGCGACAGCAGCATGATGATATTGAAGATCAGCGTTGCCCGCGCCAGAGTCGGCGTCATGCCCAATTGCCCGGCCAGGAAATGCAGGATGATGGCGGAAGCGATGATCCCGGTAACGGCGCTCACGACATCCAGCAGGACGGCGCTGCGGTAAAGCCTTGCGAGACGTGTGTTGTCGCCGTTCTCGAGATGGTTGACGCCGTACTGGACGATGATCTGCCAGGTCTGGAAGGCGAGCAGGTTCGCCAGAAGCTGCGCAGCGCCGGTGATAAGCGCGAACTTGCCGAAACCCGTAACGCCCAGTGAGCGGGTGATGATTGCCAGGTAGATGAGGGAAAACACGGCGGCGAGACCACGGCTGGCCAGCATCCAGCCGAAGTTCTGCATTACCGCGATCACTGCCACGGGTGCGTTACGCAATCTCGAGATAAACGCGTTCAATCCCGCCCGACTTTCGTGCTTAACCTTGGCATCCCGTCGCGCCTGATTTGGACCAGCCATTGCGATTGCACAAGCAATCTCGATAGTTTCGATGGTCGCGGTGTATTCGCCAACGGACGAATACCGGCCGGTATGCCAGGTGCGATCAGCCGTCGATCAACGGTGTCAGCCCAGTCGCAATCCGGTCCATGGCGCGTTCGAACCATTCGTGGAGAGCCGCGTCGTCCACGGCGTCCAGACGCGTGACCTGTGGCATCGAAAGGCCGATGCGCAGCGTCGCACCCCAGCTGCCGTCGGCGAGGCGTACGCAGCGAACGGGCTGGCCCAGCCGTATCCCTTGGGCCACCAGCGTCTTGTGAATGCCGGCAGCAGCGTCGAAGTCCAGCGAGCGCACCGGGGCGCCCGCTGGTGAGTGGCAGAGATCAAGCGTCACGAGTGTGAGCATTTCGATCGGATAGTCGGCCGGCTCCTCCGCATCTTCGGCGGGCGCACTGGAGACCTTTCGGACGTCGAGGCGCGCAGCGAGCCGGTCGGTTGCCTTGGTGAATGCGGAGACGATCCGTGCCACGCGTTGCAGACCCAGTGCCTGAAACCGCCGCAATTCGAAAAGCGACGCCGCGATGCGCAGCGCCAGGCCGGGGTTCCCGCTGTCCTCGCACACGTCGCGCCCCGGCCATGAAAGCGGAATCTCGGCCCGCCGGAAAACGCTGCCCATGCCTGAAGCGACGGGAGCCGCAGCGGCGGCAAGCCCTTCGGGAAGCAGCGCGAAACCGCTGAACGGCGGTCCGCCCATGAACTTCGAACCGGTCACGAAAACGATGATGCCACGCGCGAGATAGTCGTGGACGGCTTCGGTCGTGATCCGCGCCTGGCAGGCATCCACGACGAAAGCGACCTCTGTGCCGAAACGTCTGCTCAGCGCGTCCACGTCATCGAGATGCGGCAGGACCAGCCCCGTCTTCGATCCATGCACGACATGGACAAGGGGGAATCGGTCGCTGTCCAGCGCATCGGCGATGGATTGTTCCATCTCACAGCTCAGGACCTCGCTGTTGCGGGCCTCGCCATCGTCGCAGCGCACGGGAACGTCGCCGAGTTCGATCGATGGAAGGCCCTGAACGGGCTGCCTGGGGGAAACCCTGGCGCCCAGGGCGGTCTCATTGGCGAAATAGCAGCCTGCGGCACTGTGGATGCAGCCCGAGCCGACCTCGTCCCTACCGAGCAGGAAATTGGCGATGCCCCCCTTGCGCCGGCCGGCGACAGCCAGCAGCCCGACATATTCCAGGTCCGTGCCCGACGGCGCGAAGAAGACGTCGATGTCACTGCCGAGCGTGTAGGCGGCGCGGATCTCCGTACGCATGTCGTCCAGAAACTGCGCATAGGCCGCCCCCGACTTCAGCCCGGCCGCGCCCTCGGCAAAGCGTTCGTCGAGGTAAGCGGAGGCTTCCGCACTGAGATCATTGGCGGTCGAGGAGGCGAAAGCCAGGACATCGCGGGGAACCGGGGAACTGAAATAGCGGTTGAGGCCCGTTTTCGGATCGAGGACGATCCGCGCATCGCCGCCGCACGTCATCCATTCGGCGAGGGAAAGGTCGAGCGTTTGGGTCAATGCGGCCTGCGATCGCAATGGGAGACTGACAGCCGCTATAGTGATGCCGTTGCAAATAGGAAATTGCGAAGATCGGCAAAGCGGCTATTGGAGCGCCTCAATTCGCCCGGGACGCGTCGTGCGCCGGGCGCCAAGGTAAGAATAGAGATGGTTTCACCGCTTCGACTGACCGACGCCGTCCGGCGTGACCTAAAGCTGCTGTTCATCGCCAAGCATGCGCTTAGCGACGGGAACCTCGACACCGTCGATGGCAATCACGCGCCTTACCACTACGAGATGCGCGTAATTCTCGAAGGCCTGTTCGAGCGACTGGAAACGGCAAGCGCATACGATGTGCTGTTCACCGATCCGGGTGTCGATTTCGTGTTCCCGCTGCTCAATCGGGGCGGGTTCTTCAATTCGGAAATGCTTTGCCCGTTGCTCTGCAACCGCCTCGGCATCCCGTACCTGGGCGCCAACCCGATCGTGCGGGGTATTGCCGACGACAAGCACCTGACCAAGCTGGAAGGCGTGGCCCGGGGAGTGAAGACATGCGACTGGGCGGTTTACCGCGCGGGCGCTCCGATCGACGAAGAGCGTTGCCCCAAGGCCGACCGCTTCGTGATCAAGCCGAATAACAGCTCGGCCAGTTGGGGCGTCAGCGACGCTTCCGATTGGGAAGGCGTCAGGCAGGGCGTACTGGCGATCCACGCGGAATGCCACGACGCGCTGGTCGAACCGTTCATGCCGGGCAGCGATGTCGAAGTCCCGGTGCTCGAGATGAACGGCGAGCCCCATGTCATGCCGCCGATGCTGTTCCGCCAGGCGGATCCGTCGCATCTGCGGACCCATGCCGAAAAACGCGACCTCGTCGATCGCTCGCAGAAATACCAGCTCGTTCCTTTCGAAGGGTCCGACGTCTGGCCCGAGATCCGGGAAATGACCGTGAAGATGGCGGAGATTTTCCGGCCGTTCGACTATGGTCGCTTCGAATTCCGCTTCAACGAGGAAACCGGCGAGGTGAACCTTCTCGAAGTCAATCTGCAATGCAACCTCTGGTCGCAGAAGGTGTATGGCCGCTCCGCCGTGCTGATGGGATGGAGCCAGGAGGACCTGATCGAATCGCTCGTCGCTGAGAGCCTGCGCCGCCACGGACTGATGGAACTGGCATGAACGCAACCAGCGAAACAGCTACCTGTACGGTTGTCATCCTTGCTGCGCAGCGCGCGGGTGTCGTCAATCCCCTGGCCGTGCGCGCCGGCGTGAGCCACAAATGCCTGGTGCCGATCTGCGGCAAGCCGCTCATTGTCCATGTGCTGGATGTTCTTGCCGCCCAACCCGCTGTCGGCGCCGTGCGGATTTCGGTGGAGCCGGACGCAAATGAGGAACTGGCGAAACTGGTTGCTCCCTATCGTGAAAGGGGGCTCGGCATCGAATTCGTGGCCTCGTCATCCAACATCGTCGAAAGCGTGATGGCCGCCGTCGAGGGGCAACGAGCGCCGTTCGTCATCACCACTGCAGACAACGTGCTGCTGACGGGGGAGACCTTCCAGAACGTTCTCGATGCCTTGCGGGATGCCGATGTCGTGATGAACCTTGCCGCGAAACCTTCGGTGCAATCCATCCACCCCGAGGCTCAGCGGCGGTTCTACGAATTCCGGGACGAGGGCTACGCGAACTGCAATCTCTACGGCGTCGCCGGCGCCGAGGCATTGCGGGCGGCCGAAATCTTCCGTGAGGGCGGCCAGTTCATGAAGAACCCGCAGCGCCTCATCAACGCCTTCGGCCTGTTCAACATCCTCCTGTTCCGGTTCAAGCTGTTGAGCCTGGAAAGCGCCGCCGGGCGCATATCCCGAAAGTTCGGGCTGCGGTTCAAGGCGCTGGTCCCGGAAGATGGCAGCCAGGCCGTCGATGTCGACAATGAGCGCACATACGATGTCGCCGAGATGGTTCTGAAGCAGCGCGCGGCGACTGCCGAAGGCTGATTCCGCCCGCTCGACAGGCGCTGGAAGGCGGCTATCATGCGCCTTTCATCTCCGGAGCGCCGAATGCTGCATGAATCGCTGCTCGAGGACGCGGCGGCCATCGCCGACGAACTCGTAACCCTGCGACGGGCCATCCACGCCGAGCCCGAGCTTGGCCTGCACACGCCCAAGACCTGCGACAAGGTCCGCATGGCGCTGGTGCACCTGCCGCTCGAATGGCGAGAGGGATCCTCGACCACCGGTATGGTCGCGACGCTGAAGGGGCAGGCCGGCGAGGGGCGCTCGGTCCTGCTGCGCGGAGATATGGATGCCCTGCCGATGCCGGAGGAAACCGGCCTGCCGTTTGCGTCGACCGTGCCCGGCGCGATGCACGCCTGCGGCCATGATGCGCATACGGCGATGCTGGCCGGCGCCGCCGAACTCCTGTGCCGGCGCGCGGCATCGCTCAGCGGAGAGGTGCGCTTCATGTTCCAGCCGGGAGAGGAAGGGCATCACGGCGCGCGTTTCATGCTCGAAGACGGATTGCTCGATCCCGTGCCGGATGCGGCTTTCGCCCTGCATGTCATCCCCAATGCGCCGCACGGCCTTGTCGCCGGCCGCGTCGGCCCGCTCCTGGCGGCAGCCGACCAGGTCGAGATCACCGTGCAGGGGCGCGGGGGACATGCATCGATGCCGCAGCAGACGCTGGACCCCGTCCCGGTCGCCTGCGAGATCGTCTCGGCGCTGCAGGCGATGGTGACCCGGCGGTTCGATGTCGCGGATCCCGTGGTCGTCACGATCGCCCGCATCGAAGGCGGCACGACCTTCAATGTCATTCCCGATACGGCCAGGCTTACCGGGACGCTGCGCTCCCTGTCTGCTGCCAATCGGGCCCGGCTGCGCGAGGAGATCCACATGCTGGCGGCGGGGATAGCGGGCGCTCACGGCCTCACCGCGGATATCAATTTCATCGAGGGCTTTCCCGTCACCATCTGTGACGGGCGCGCGGTCGATTTCGGCGAGAAGGTGGCGCGCGACCTGTTCGGACCGGAGGCGTTCCTGCGCCTCGACAATCCGATCATGGGCGCGGAGGACTTCGCCTATGTGCTCGACAAGGTGCCGGGCGCGATGTTCTTTCTCGGCGTCAGCCACGAAGGCGACGACTGGAGCCAGTGCTGCGGCATCCATTCGACGCGGATGATGGTCGACGAGAGCGTCATGCCGCAGGGCGCTGCGCTGCTGGCGGGGCTGGCCGAGGCGTTCCTGGAGCGCGGCTTCGCCTGACCGCCCCGTACCGTAGCCAAGCGTGATTGCCTCGCAGGTCATATTGCGGGGCTTGCATTACGGCTGCCGCTCTGTTGGCCTCCTGCACGGAATGGAGAGGAACGAGGATGGACAGGCTCGAGCGGCTCGAGGCGATCGAGGAAATCCGCAATCTGAAGGCCCGCTACTACCGGCTGATGGACACCAAGCAGTGGGACGAGCTGAAATCCGTCTTCACGGCCGACATGAAAGTCCTGACGCCCGACGGCAAGGTTTATGCCGAAGGCGGCGAGACATATGCCGCCGGCCTGCGCAATTCCCTGGAGAAGGCGGTGTCGTGCCACCAGGGGCTGAGCGGCGAGATCGAGATCGTCGATGATGGCAACGCCAGGGCGGTCTGGGCGATGCAGGATGTCATCGAATGGGAGGACGCGCATCCTCAATTCGGCTGGAAATCGATAGTCGGGCGCGGCCACTATCACGAAACCTACCGCAAGGAGGACGGCGCATGGCGGATCGCCACGCTGACACTCACGCGGCTGCGCCTCGACACAACGATGCCTGAAGGAAAAGCACCACAATGACCGATCTCAGCTTCGCCGACCATTTCGGAGCCGGCCGTGACGACAACCCCTACTGGAACGAAAGCGTCTGGTTCTCCGTGTCCATTCCGGAACGCCGGATCCACGGGCTCATCCAGTATTATTTCCGGCCCAACATGGGCATGCTCAACGGCGGGCCGGCGCTGTGGGATACGGAAAACCGGTTCCAGTGGAACTGCCTGCATTACAACTGGAGCCACCTCCAGGGCATGCCGGAGGGCGCCGGGAAGTTCGACATGACCGCGCGCAATTCGCTGTCATGCAAGATGATCGAACCGCTCCAGCGCTACCAGATCGGCTATGACAAGAACGGCTTCCAGATGGACCTGACCTGGGAAGCGATCGGCCCGTGTCACGAACTCAAGACCGGCGATGCCGGCCAGCAGGCCACGGCCAAGTTCCATATCGAGCAGCCGGGGCGGATGAAGGGCATGATCCGCCGCCACGGCGAGGAGTTTCCGATCGACTGCTTCTCGATGCGCGACACCTCCTATGGCGCGCGCGAGTATGAATCGCTCGCGGTCGGCGGTTATTTCTGGGGGATTGCCGCGGACAGCTCGTTCCATGCGCTGTGCATGGGGCACGGCCGTTTTGCCGATTGCATCGGTGGCTACATCATGAAGGACGGCGAGATGGCCAGCCTCGTCTCGGGCCGCCGCGAAGTGCTCGAATGGGGCGAACATGCGCCGTCGCGCGTCGTGTTCGAAGGCACGGACACGCTCGGCCGGACGATGAAGGCGACCGGCATCATCGATCCGGGCCTGATCTTCACCGGCTATACCGACCATACGGTGCACTGGTCGCTCGCCGAGTGGGACTGGGACGGAGTGACCCATTGGGGCGACAACCAGGAATTCTCGCCCGACGAGCGCTTCCGCCTGATCGCGCGCGGCGAAAAGCAGCTCGGAGAGCCTTGATGTCCGAAGGCAAGCCCGGCCAGATCGTCATCCTCAACGGCACCTCGGGATCAGGCAAGTCGAGCACGGCCGAGCTGTTCGTCCAGAAGTCCGACGACTTCTGGCTGCTCTATGGAATCGACCATTTCCTCGCCGGCAGCTACCCGGCCAAGTTCGGCCATCACGGCCCGCGTTGCGCCGAGGGCATCTATGCGCATCCGATCGATCCGGAAAAGCCGGACGGGCCGCTGCGCTGGAGTTTCGGCGAGAACGGCGTGAAGGCCTTCGGCGTGCTGCACGAATGGGTTGCGTCGGCGTCGCGTGCGGGCTGCAACATCGTGTTCGACCACCTGTTGATGACCGACCCGCCCGTGATCCAGGATCTGGCATGGAAGCTGGAAGGCCTGCCGGCACTTCTGGTCACGCTCAAGCCGCCCTTCGACGTTCTGGAACAGCGTGTGGCCGAACGTGCGATGACCAAGAAGCTGCCGGTCGAGATCCTGGGCGAGGACGCGGCGGCCAAGATCGTCGACCGGCTGACGCGATTGCGTCCCTTCTACTATGACGAGATCTACCGAAACGAGATCTGCGACCTAGAGATAGACAGCGCCGCGAACGGGCTTGAGGACGTGGTCGCCATGATCGAGGCGCGGCTTGCCGAAGGGCCGGGAACCGCTTTCGACCGGCTGCGCGAGAAGTTCCCGCGAAACTGACCGGGTGGCGCGGGCGGCGCAGCCCGCTATGGCTGTCGCCATGAGTCAGGGCAAATGGCGTTTCTGGATCGATCGGGGCGGGACGTTCACGGACGTCGTGGCGCGTTCGCCCGAAGGGAGCCTGGAGCGCCTCAAGCTGCTGTCCGAAGACCCCGGCCGCTACCGGGATGCCGCTGTCGAAGCGATGCGCCGGATGACCGGCATCGGCGAGGGCCCGCTGCCGCCCGGCGAACTGCGCCTCGGCACCACCGTCGCGACCAATGCGCTGCTGGAGCGCAAGGGCGAACCGACGCTGCTCGCGATCACCCGGGGTTTCGGCGATGCCCTTCGCATCGGCACGCAGGAGCGGCCCGACATCTTCGCGCGGCATATCGAGCTGCCGCAACCGCTCTACGCCGACGTGGTGGAAATCGACGAGCGTGTCAGCGCCGGTGGCGAGGTTTTCATGCCGCTGGACCGGGACGGCGCGCGTAAGGCCCTGCAGGCAGGCTACGACCGGGGATTGCGCGCCGTTGCGATCGTCCTGATGCATGGCTGGCGCTTCCCCGAACACGAGGCCGAACTGGCGAACATGGCGCAGGCCATCGGATTCACGCAGGTGTCGGCCAGCCACGCCGTTGCGCCGCTGATCAAGCTGATCGCGCGCGGCGATACCAGCGTTGTCGACGCCTATCTTTCGCCGGTCCTGCGCCGTTACGTATCCGGCCTGGAAGTCGGCCTGGGCCCCGAGATGGCCGCGCTCTACATGCAATCGAACGGCGGGCTGGCCCCGGGCGATGCCTTCCATGGCAAGGACGCGATCCTCTCAGGTCCGGCCGGCGGCATCGTCGGCATGGCGGCGGTGGCGAAGGAAGCGGGCTTCGAGCAGGTCGTCGGCTTCGACATGGGCGGGACCTCCACCGATGTTTCCCATTTTGCGGGCCGATACGAACGCGACAGCGAAACGCGTGTGTCCGGCGTGCGCATCCGCGCGCCGATGATGCGGATCAACACGGTTGCGGCGGGGGGCGGTTCCATCTGCCATTTCGATGGTGCGCGCCTGCTGGTGGGGCCGGAATCCGCCGGCGCGGTGCCGGGCCCGGCCTGCTACCGGCGCGATGGCCCGCTTACCGTGACCGACTGCAATCTGCTGCTCGGCAAGCTGCAGCCGCAACACTTCCCGAGGGTCTTCGGGCCGTCGGGCGATCTGCCGCTCAGCGCCGATGCGTCGCGCGAGCGGATGGAAGCGCTGCTGGCAGACGTCGAGCGCGTGACCGGGCGCCGGCTCGGGGTGGAGGAGGCCGCCGAAGGCTTGCTCGAGATCGCCGTCGCCAACATGGCCAACGCCATCAAGGCCGTGTCGCTGCGGCGGGGCCATGACGTTACCCGCGCAGCGCTGGTCTGCTTCGGCGGAGCCGGCGGCCAGCATGCCTGCCGCGTCGCCGACGCGCTCGGAATCACGCAGGTGCAATGCCACCCGCTGGCCAGCGTGCTCTCCGCATACGGCATGGGCCTTGCCGACCGGCGAGTGCTGCGAGAGGCGACGCTGGCGCTGCCGCTCGACGAGGAAGGCATCGGCAGGATCGATGCGGAGGTCGCCCGGCTTGCCGATGCGGCCAAGGGCGAGCTCGCGGGGCAGGGCGTCGACATCGCGGACATGCGCTGCGAGGCCAGCCTCGGCATCAGGCCGGTCGGCAGCGACAATGCCGTCGAAGTGCCGCACGGATCGCTGGAGGCGATGCGCTCGGCTTTCCGGACCGCCTGGCAGGAGCGTTTCGGCTTTGCCGCGGGCGATGCGCTTGTCGCCGAGACGCTCAGGGTCGAAGCGATCGCGGAAAGCGACGAGGCGTCGGGAAGCACCGTTTCCCTGCCCGCCACGTCGTCCCCTCCGCATGAGCGGGTCGACATGTTCACCGGAGGCGCGCGTGCGCCGGTACCGGTCTATCTGCGCGACCAACTTGCCCCGGGTTTCGAGCAGGAGGGGCCGTTGCTCATCGTCGACCCGGTGTCCACAACCGTCGTCGAGCCCGAATGGCGGGTGCGCGTCGACCGCATCGGCAATCTCATTCTCACGCGTGCCGTGCCGCTGCACCCTGCCGCTGCTGCGAGCACCGCGCTCGATCCCGTGCGGCTGGAGATCATGAGCGCGCTGTTCATGGCGGTGGCCGAGGAAATGGGAGCCGCGCTGCAATACAGTGCAAGCTCGGTGAACATCCGCGAGAGGCTCGACTTCTCCTGCGCCGTATTCGACGTGGTGGGCAATCTGGTCGCCAATGCGCCGCACATGCCGGTGCATCTCGGCTCCATGGGCGAGAGCGTGCGGACCATTCTCGCGAGAAGGGCCGGCGGACGCGATGGCCGCGGGATGCTGCCGGGCGATGCCTATGCGCTCAACGCGCCCTATGACGGCGGCACCCACCTGCCGGACGTTACCGTGGTCATGCCGGTGTTCGCCTCGGATGGAGACGTTGGACCCGCCTGGTATGTCGCTGCGCGGGGCCACCATGCCGATATCGGCGGGATCAGCCCGGGCTCGATGCCGCCCGCCAGTCGCATCCTGGAGGAAGAAGGTGTCGTTCTCGACAACGTCCTGCTGGTCGACCGGGGGCAGCTGCTGGAAGACGAGCTTCGGGGGCTGCTGGCTTCAGGGCCATGGCCTGCCCGCAATCCGGACCAGAACCTGGCCGATCTCAAGGCGCAGGTCGCGGCTTGCGCCAGGGGGGCGGCCGAACTGAAGCGGGTCGCCGACGAGCAGACCCGCGAGGCCGTCGATGCCTATATGGGTCATGCCCAGACGCACGCAGAAAGCGCGGTGCGCGCGCTGATCGACCGGCTATCGGACGGCTCTTTCCGGGTGGCGATGGACAACGGCGCCGAAATCGTTGTCGCTGTCACTATCGATCGGGATGCTCGCAGCGCGACTGTCGATTTCACCGGCACCAGCGCCCAGCTCGCCGACAATTTCAACGCGCCGCTCCCGGTCGTGCGCGCGGCGGTGCTCTATGTCGTGCGCACGCTGATCGACGATGCCGTGCCGATGAACGAGGGCTGCCTCAGGCCGCTCAGCATCGTCGTGCCCGAAGGCTCGATGCTGCATCCGCGCGCTCCTGCCGCGGTCGTTGCCGGCAATGTCGAGACCAGCCAGGCGATCACCGATGCATTGTTCGGCGCGCTCGGCGCGATGGCGGCGGCGCAGGGCACGATGAACAATTTCACCTTCGGCGACGATCGCCGCCAGTATTACGAGACGATCGCCGGCGGCTCTGGCGCGGGGCCGGATTTCGACGGAACCGATGTCGTGCAGACGCATATGACCAACAGCCGCCTGACCGACCCGGAAGTGCTGGAATCCTCCTATCCGGTAGTGCTCGAGAAATTCTCCATTCGGCGTGGTTCGGGCGGCGAGGGTCGCCATCGCGGCGGAAACGGTGCGGTCAGGCGCTTCCGTTTCCTCGAGGCGATGCATGCCGGCATCCTCTCCAACCGCCGATCCACTGCGCCGTTCGGCCTTGCCGGCGGCCGGGACGGAACCCCGGGATCCAACCGGATCGAACGCGCGGACGGTAGCGTGGAAGTTCTTGGCGCCACCGCATCGGTCGATATGAAGCCCGGCGATGTCTTCGTGATCGAAACGCCGGGAGGTGGCGGTTACGGCAAGGCGAGGTCCTGAACCTCAGGCTTTCACGTCCGCCCATTCGGGATGCTTGTCGAAAGCCGCCACGACATAGGAACAGACCGGCTTCACCTTGAAACCGTTCTCGCGGGCATCGGCGATCATCGCCTCCACCAGCCGCGCCGCAACGCCCCGGCCGCCGATTTCGGGCGGGACGATGGTGTGTTCGGCTACCCGCACGCCGTCTTCCTCGACCCAGGTCAGCCGGCCCATGCTCTTGCTGCCTTCGACATGGGCATAATAGGCGCCCTTGTTGCCATTATCCCGCTGCGTGATCGTTACTTCGCTCATTACGGCTCCTTCCGCCGCGCCATCTGGTGATTGGCTTGCCCGTCGGCAAGGACTGCACGCAGGCCTTCGCGGTAGGTCGGGTAAAGCGGTCGCCAGCCGAGCAGGCGTTTCGCCTTGCCGTTCGCGACCCGGCGGTTCTCCGCATAGAAAGCGCGCGCCATGGGCGATAGGCCCGCCTCGTCCAGGCCCTGCAACGGAGGCGGCGCCATGCCCAGCAGGCGGCAGGCCTCCTCGATGACAAGGTTCTGGCTGCAAGGCAGGTCGTCGGAGAGATTGTAGGCGCCCGGCGCCGCATCCAGCGCGGCAATGACGCCGCTGACGATGTCGTCGACATGCACGCGGCTGAACACCTGCCCCGGCAGGTCGATACGGTGGGCCTTGCCTTCGCGCACCCGTTCCAGTGCGCTGCGGCCCGGCCCGTAGATGCCCGGCAGGCGAAAGACGCGCCCGCCGAGGCCCAGCCATGCTGTGTCTGCTTCGGCCCGTGCCGTGCGGCGGCCGGTGCCCGTCGGCGCGGTTTCGTCGACCCACGCTCCGCCGGTATCGCCGTAAACGCCGGTGGAAGAGAGATAGAACAGTTCCTTGCCGTCAAGTGCGTCGCCATATGCTTCGAGCACCGGGTCCACCCCTTCGCCGCCGGGCGGCACCGAGGAGAGCACATGGCTCGCATCGGCCAGCGCCATGCGGACGTTTCCCGAATCGTCGAAGCGCAGCGTTCCCTCGCCGCCGGTGGAAACCACTTCCCAGCCGCCCGCTTCCAGCGAAGCGGCTATGCGCGAAGCGGTGTAGCCAAGGCCGAAAATGAAGAAGCGTTTCACTGCAGCCCCCAGCCGCCGTCTTTAGCCCGGAAAAATCTCAAAGAGGACATCATTGGCGTGCGGTGGCCCCATGCGCATTGCCCCGGGACCGATTTTCGGGAGCGGTCAGTGGGCGTCTGCGGGCAGCAACCGGGTGCTGTCGGCGCCCAAGCCCAGCTGAAAGTCGGAAATGCGCGCCGCGATGCTGTCGGCCTCGGCGTTGTGGTGCTTACGCTCGTTGGCGTCATCCGAGCTGGCAGCACGGATCAGCGCGAGTTGATGAAGAGAATATAACCTGTTGAGGTCCATATCGGTGCTCCTGTTCTTGTAAGCGGGAGCTCGTTGGGTCTCACCTGTCGCGCGGGCTTACTGGCCAAACATTCGCGCGATGGCTTCTATATAGCAGATCGGACGCAGTTTTTTAACCCGGCCGGCCGAATTGCAGGTTCAACGGGCAAGGAAGCCTTCCCGATCTGCCCATCATTGCCGGGCCAGGGAGTTGCGCAACAGAGCAGTCGCCGTCAGGTCGCCCGTTACGTTCACCACTGTCCGGCACATGTCCAGAAGGCGGTCGACACCGAGTATGATGACCAGCCCTTCGGCGGGAATGCCGAAGCCCGCGGCAACGCTCGCCAGTATCGCGATGCTGACCCCCGGCGTGCCGGGCGCGCCGATGGAGGAGGCGACCAGGGTTCCGACCAGCAGGAGAATCTCGGCTCCTCCAAGATCAACGCCCGACATCTGGGCGAGGAACAGGATCGCCACGCTCTGATAGAGGGCCGTGCCGGCCATGTTCATTGTCGCGCCGACCGGAACGACAAGGCTGGCGACCTGCTCCGGCACATTGAGCCTGCGCGCCGCCTGGATCGTGCTCGGCATCACGGCCGAAGAACTGGAAGTCGAGAAGGCAAGGAGGAGGTTCTGGCCCGCGGCCCTCAAGAACGCCTTGGGACTCGTGCCTGCCAGCACCTGCATCAGCACGAGATAGATGAGCAGGAGGAGGGCGAGACCGAGCAGGACAGTCCCGACATAAGTGAGCAGCCCCAGCAGCGAATCCACTCCGATCTGCATCATGAGCTGAGCCATGAGGCCGAACACGGCCAGCGGCGTCAGCAGCATGGCCCATTTCACGACCGTCATCGAAATGGACATGAGCGAATCGAGCAGGCCGAGAAAGGGCGCGGCCTTTTCCGGCCGGATCTGGGTGGCGGCAACGCCGGCGAGCACGGCGAGTATCACGACGGCGAGCAGGTCGCCTTCGATCACGGACGCCGCCGGATTGGTCGGCAACACGCCGACCACCAGGTCCGGCAGCATCTTGAAGTCGAACGCCTCGATATTGCCGGGCAAGGGTTCCGGGGAAGCGACGGGCTTCTCGAGTCCATCGCCGGGCTTGAAGAACTGGGCCAGCGAAACTCCGATGCCGGCCGCGGCCGCCGTCGTCGCGATGATGAAAATCCCGAGCCGCAGCCCGATCTTCTTCATCGCCTCGTTGGAGGGTGCCCCGGCAAGTCCGCCGACGATCGACGAAAACACGAGAGGTACTAGGACGATGGCGATGAGGCCGAGAAACAGCTTGCCGGGCAAGGCCAGCCAGGCACCCAGGGTCTTCGCCGTGGTTGCCGGCACCAGTCCCGCCGTGGGGCCCAGGACGACTCCGACGCAAACGCCCAGAACCATCGCGATAAGCACCTGTGCCCACAGGCGCGAGCGTACCCACAGGCGAAGCTTTGTCCGTTGCCGGTAGAGATGGACAAACTCGGATGTCGCGTCGTCTAGCAAAGGATTCGATCTGCCCTGGCTATGGAGTGGAAACCGGATTCGATTGTCCGATTCTAGACCTATTCCGTTGAAAAAGTCGCCGCTGGCTGCGCTGGTTTAGCTCCCCGGATCGAGGGCGAGTGAGGTCGCTGCCTCTCTCAGGCGGGGGCGAGGCCCGGCATGGGCCGCATCTTGGCCAGTTTCCGTAGGTTCTGGGCTGCGGCGGCGAGGTGGAACTCATCTTTTGCTCCGTTGGGACCGCGGAGACGCAAGCGGTCCAGCTTCAGGATCCGCTTGAGGTGCGCAAAGAGCATCTCGACCTTCTTTCGCTGGCGACGTGAGACGAGATAGGCGTCACTTTTGGAGATATCGCGTGCCAGGTCGCGTGCGCCTTCGTGGACCGAGCGCACGATCTTGCGGGTCGCCGTGCGGGGTGCGCAGCGCTGCTTGAGATTGCATGCCTGACAGTCCTTCTGGCTCGCACGGTAGCGGATGAAGCCATCGGCATTGGCCAGCGGGCGCGGGGCCTTGAAGTTGCGGTTAGATGGTTTCAGCCGCTTTCCGCCAGGGCAGAGGTAACTGTCGTCCTCGGCGTCATAGGTAAAGTCTGACCGCGCAAGGGTGCCGTCGCTGCGCGCAGACTTGTCGAACACGGGGATATGGGGCTCGATACCCTTGTCCTCGACCAGCCATGCAAGGTTCGGCGCCGAGCCATAAGCTGTGTCAGCCACGAGCCGCTCGGGCCACAAGCCGAAGCGTTCCTGCGTTCGCTCGATCATCCTTCGCTGCGCAAGAACCTCGGCCTGCCGCACCGATGTCGTCGCCTCCACATCGACGATCACCGCGTGATCGAGGTCGATCAGATAGTTGGTGGAATAGGAGTAGAAGGCCGCCTCGCGCGTTGCCGCTGTCCAGCGCGCAGCGGGATCGGTGAGGTTGATCCGCTTCGGCTCGACAGGCGTGGCTCCGCCGAAGGCAGCATCATCGAGGACCTCAAGATACTCAGCTACTGCACGACCGGCAGCTTCGGGCGGGAGACCTTCTTCCCCCGGAACCGAACGCTGGCGGTGAACATCGGCGCGGATCAGGCTCGCATCGACCGCGAAGCCTTCTGCTCCCACCAGTCCTTCTCTCATGCAGCGCTCGACGGTCATCTCGAAGAGCTTGCGCAGCAGGTCGCTGTCGCGGAACCGGCCGTGCCGGTTCTTGGAGAAGGTGGAGTGATCGGGCACTGCTCCGTCGAGATCGAGCCGGCAGAACCAGCGATAGGCGAGGTTGAGATGCACTTCGTCGCACAAGCGGCGTTCCGAGCGGATACCCATGCAATAGCCGATGAGGAGCATCCGGATCATCAGTTCCGGATCAACCGAAGGCCGCCCGGTCGAGCTGTAGAACGGCTTCAGGTGCTCTCGGATACCCGTCAGATCGACGAACCGGTCGACCGAGCGCAGCAGGTGATCCTGCGGCACATGATCCTCGATGCGGAAGCTGTAGAACAGCGCCTCCTGCATCACCGTTCGCTCGCCCATCATCAGCCAATCTCCTGATTACGAAGATCACTGAATCAGCGGTTCGCCCTCTTCGCAAGAGGAGTTTTTCAACAGAATAAGACCAGGGATGGCCGGCGGCGCAAAACCACGCTCTACGGAGGATTGCTAAGGGGCTTCACACCTTTCGGCGAGAGCAGTTGCAGCGGCAGGCGCTTGCTCTATCTAGAATCGCATGGATATCGCCAACACGCCCGAAGCCGATGCGCAGGCCGCTGCGCCGAAAACCCCGCCCACCATCCGTCGCGAAGACTATCGGCCACCCGACTGGCTGGTGCCTGAAATCGCACTCGATTTCGCGCTCGGCATCGATGAGACGCACGTCACGGCGACGCTCTCGGTAAAGCGCAATCCGGCGGGAAGCGGCGAGCGGACGATCCGCCTCAATGGCGACAACATCGCCGCGCTGTCCGTCAAGGTCGACGGCAAGGCGATCAACGACTGGCGGATGGACGGCGACGACCTCCTGGTCGACCTGTCTGGCGACGAGCATGCGCTCACGGTCGAAACGCCGGTCCATCCGTCCTCGAACAGCCAGCTCATGGGCCTCTATGCCTCCGGTGGCATGCTGTGCACCCAATGCGAGGCCGAGGGCTTCCGCCGCATCACCTTCTTCCCTGACAGGCCCGACGTGCTCAGCAGCTACCGGGTACGGATGTCAGGCGACAAAGCGCGCTTCCCGGTCCTGCTGTCCAACGGCAATTGCGTGGCGGAAGGCGCAAGCGGAGATGGTACGCACTGGGCCGAATGGCACGACCCCTGGCCCAAGCCGAGCTATCTCTTCGCGCTGGTCGCAGGCGAACTCGTCGCCAATCACTCGACCTTCACGACCATGAACGGGCGGGACGTCAGCCTCAATATCTGGGTGAGGCCGGGCGACGAGCAGCGCACGCAGCATGCCATGGATTCCCTGAAGGCGGCGATGAAGTGGGACGAGGAGGTCTTCGGCCGCGAATACGACCTCGATCTCTATAACATAGTCGCGGTGTCCGATTTCAACATGGGGGCGATGGAGAACAAGGGCCTCAACGTCTTCAACACCCGCTATGTGCTGGCCGATCCGGAAACCGCCACCGACGCCGATTACGACGCGATCGAAGGCGTGATCGCCCACGAGTATTTCCACAACTGGTCGGGCAACCGGATTACGTGCCGCGACTGGTTCCAGCTCTCGCTCAAGGAGGGCTTCACCGTTCTGCGCGACCAGCTGTTCTCCGCCGACATGAGCTCGGAAGCGGTGAAGCGGATCGAGGACGTGCGCGTGCTGCGCGCTGCCCAGTTCCCGGAAGACTCGGGTCCGCTGGCGCATCCGATCCGGCCGGACTCCTATCAGGAGATATCGAACTTCTACACGTCCACCGTCTACAACAAGGGCGCCGAGGTGATCCGCATGATGCGCACGCTTGCAGATTTTGGGGCGGGCGAGGAGCGTTTCCGCAAAGGCACCGATCTCTATTTCTCCCGCCACGACGGCGAGGCCGCGACCTGCGAGGATTTCGTCAAGGCGATCGAGGATGGCGCCGGGCTGGAGCTGTCCCAGTTCCGTCTCTGGTATTCGCAGGCCGGCACGCCGCGAGTGAAAGTGCGCTTGAGCCATGCCGGCGATACCGCGACTATACGGCTCGAACAGAGCGTACCGCCGACCCCGGGCCAGCCCGACAAACTGCCCGTGCCCATTCCCCTACGGCTTGCCCTGTTCGACAGGGATTCCGGAAAACACGATGGTGAACAACTGGTTATCATGGATAAAGCTCAATCCGAGTTGAGCTTTGCCGGATTCGCGAAGCCGCCGGTCCTGTCGATCAATCGCGGCTTTTCCGCACCGGTTGCCGTCGATGCCGATACGCCGGCCGAGGATCTCGTGTTCCTTGCGGCCCACGACGATGAGCCTTTCGCCCGGTACGAAGCGATGCAGAGCCTCGCCGTGCAGCACCTCGTCGCTGCGGTCGGCGGGGGAATGAGCGAAAGCCAGCGCGCTGCCGAACGCGAGGCCATCGCCAAGGCGCTCGCGGCGATTCTCGACGATGCCTCGCTCGACGACCTGATGCGCGGCGAATTGATGATCCTGCCGGCGGTCAGCTATCTCGCGGAGCAGTTGCTGGTCGCCGACCCCTGCGCGCTGAATGCCGAACGTGAAAGCCTAAAGGCCTGGCTGGCGACGGCCCTGCAGGACCGCTTGACGGAAGCTCACGATCGCGCCAGCGCCGTGCCCTACAGCCGCGATGCCGACGCGCGCGGCGCCCGCAAGCTCAAGACGCAGGCGCTGGTCTATCTGGCGGCTGGCGTTCCCGGGGAAGCGGCCGCGCGGGCTGCGGCCCAATATGACGGCGCCGACAACATGACCGACCGGCAAGGCGCGCTGATGGTGCTTTGCGGCCTGGAGACGCGGGCGCGCAGGGAGAAGCTGGTCGATTTCCACCAGCGCTACAACGGTAATGCGCTGGTCATAGACAAATGGTTCTCGCTCCAGGCCGGATCGCTGCATCCCGAGGCGCTCGAGCATGTGAAAGCGCTGGCGGGCCACTCGGATTTCACGCTGCAAAATCCGAACCGGGTGCGCTCGCTCTACATGGCGTTCGCGGGAAACCCCGGAGCCTTTCACGCCGCGGGCGGAGAAGGATACCGGATCATCGCCGATCTCATCATCGCGCTGGACCCGATCAATCCGCAGACCGCCGCACGCTTCGTGCCGCCGCTGGGTCGCTGGCGGCGGATCGAACCCAGCCGGGCAGGGCTGATGCGCACCGAGCTGGAGCGCATCGCGGCGGTGCCGACGTTGTCTCGCGATACGCTTGAGCAGGTGACCAAGAGCCTTGGCTGAAGCGCGCCCCGATGCGGTCGAGGCAATCCGCGCGGATGCGCTGGCAAGTGTCCCGCACGGCTTTCTCGGCAGGCGCGGCGGTGTTTCGACCGGTGTCGCCGAAGGACTGAATACCGGTCTGGGATCAGGCGACGATCCTGCCGCCATCGCCGAGAACCGCAGGCGCGCGGCGCAGGCGGTCATGCCGGGCGGGCGGCTGGTCGGGGTCTACCAGGTCCATTCGCCCGATTGCGTCACGGTCGAGCAGCCCTGGGAGGATTCGGCCCGCCCCCGCGCCGATGCGCTGGTCACGAGGAAGTCCGGCGTCCTGCTGGGGATCCTCACCGCAGATTGCGCGCCGGTCCTGCTTGCCGACCGCGAAGCCGGGGTGATCGGGGCCGCCCATGCCGGGTGGAAAGGCGCGTTCGCCGGGGTCACCGACCGGACCGTCGAGGCGATGGAGGCCCTAGGTGCCAGTCGCCGGGCGATCGCCGCGGCGATCGGCCCGTGCATCGCCCGGTCCAGCTATGAAGTCGACGATGCGTTCCGGGATCGATTTGCGGCTGCCGATTCGGGCAACACGGGCTTTTTCGGCGCCGGACGGCCCGGCCATTGGCAGTTCGACCTCGAAGCCTATGTCGCGCATCGCCTCGAAGGGGCGGGGATCGGGCTGGTCGAAAGACTGGGGCTCGACACCTATGGCGATGCCACGCGCTTCTTCTCCTTTCGGCGGGCGACCCATCGGGGCGAAGCTGCCTACGGACGCCAGATGTCGCTAATCGGTCTCAATAAAGCGGGTTGAATCGCCCGCCAAAAAAGGCGGTTGGCAAGGGGGGTGTTCGCGTCTATCAGGCGCGCCAAGTCGGCACCTGCCATAGGGGCTTCCCGTGGCATGGCTCCGGCGCAGGGGGTTACCAGGCGTAGCACAGACTGGGTTTCTGCCCGCACCGGCCATTGGATGCGGGCGTAAAGAGCAAGGCAAGGTCAATATGGCACAAGATGCGGTCACTGACGCTCCTGAAACGGAAAACGATGATGGGGTGCGGAGGCGCGATTTCATCAACATTGCCGCGGTAAGCGCAGCCGGCGTCGGCGGGCTCGCGACACTGGTTCCGCTAATCAGCCAGATGTCTCCGTCGGCCGATGTCCTCGCGGAAAGTTCCACCGAAGTCGATATCTCCGCCATCGAGCGCGGTCAGGCGATCAAGGCGATATTCCGCAAGCAGCCGGTCTTCATCCGCAACCTCACCGACAATGAAATCACCGAGGCCAACAAGGTACCGCTGGGCGACCTGCGCGACCCGCAGTCGCTTGCCGAGCGCACCAAGGAAGGCAAGGAGAACTGGCTGATCACGATGGGTGTGTGCACCCATCTCGGCTGTGTGCCGCTCGGCGCCGGCGAAGGTGAGGCCCGCGGCGAGTTCGGCGGATATTTCTGCCCCTGCCACGGTTCGCACTACGATACGGCCGCACGCATCCGCAAAGGCCCGGCTCCGCTGAACCTCGAGGTTCCGGAGTATGAATTCACTACCGACACTGTCGTCAAGATCGGCTGAGGTCAGAGACTATGAGCTTCCCCTGGGCAAACGAATACAAGCCTAGCCACCCCTTCATGCAATGGATGGACGAGAAGCTTCCGCTGCCTCGTTTCGTCTACAATGCGATCGGTGCCGGCTATCCCGTTCCGCGCAACATCAACTACTGGTGGAACTTCGGCGTTCTCGCGCTTGTCTGCCTCGCGCTGCAGATCGTGACCGGCATTGTCCTGGCGATGCATTACGCACCGAATGCGCTGGTGGCGTTCGATTCGACCGAACACATCATGCGCGACGTGAACTGGGGCTGGCTGATGCGCTATGCGCACGCCAACGGCGCCTCGGCCTTCTTCGTGGTGATCTATATCCACATCTTCCGCGGCTTCTTCTACGGATCCTACAAGGCGCCGCGCGAAATGGTGTGGCTGCTGGGCGTCGTGATCTTCCTGCTGATGATGGCGACCGCCTTCATGGGCTACGTGCTTCCCTGGGGTCAGATGAGCTTCTGGGGCGCCAAGGTGATCACCGGCCTGTTCTCGGCGATCCCGATCGTCGGCGAGCCGCTGCAGCAGTGGCTGCTGGGCGGCTTCGCGCCGGACAATGCCGCGCTCAACCGCTTCTTCTCGCTGCACTACCTGTTGCCGTTCGTCATCGTCGGCGTGGTCGTGCTGCACATCTGGGCGCTGCATATCCCGGGTTCGTCCAACCCGACCGGCGTCGAAGTGAAGAGCGAGAGCGACACGGTTCCCTTCTATCCCTACTTCATCGCCAAGGACGGCTGGGCGCTGGGCGGCTTCCTGTTCCTCTATTGCGCGGTGCTGTTCTTCGCGCCGAACTACCTGGGCCATCCGGACAACTACATTCCGGCCAACCCGATGAGCACGCCGGCGCACATCGTGCCCGAATGGTACTTCTGGCCGTTCTACGCGATCCTGCGCGCCTTCACCTTCGACTTCTTCTTCGTGCCGGCCAAGCTGATGGGCGTGCTCGCCATGTTCAGCGCCATCCTGCTGTGGTTCTTCCTGCCCTGGCTCGACCGGTCACCGGTGCGTTCCGGCCACTACCGGCCGACCTTCCGCAAGTTCTTCTGGTTCGGGCTGATCCCGGCGATGGCGGTGCTGTTCTACTGCGGCGGCGCCCCGGCCGAAGAGCCCTATGTCATGCTGAGCCAGATCGCGACGGCCTATTACTTCCTCCACTTCCTCGTCGTCCTGCCGATCGTTTCCTCGGTCGAGCGTCCCGATCCCCTGCCCTTCTCGATCACCGAGGCGGTGCTGGGCAAGGACGAGAACGCCGCCCTGGAAGCGGCCGAGTGAATTGCAGCTAGACGGAAAGAGACGAAAGCCATGATCCGCATCCTTTCTATCCTTGTCGGGCTGTTCTTCACTCTGGCCCTGGTCTGGTCCTTCGGGATCGGCGCCGTGAACTTTGCGAGCGAGGGCCTGCCTCACACCGCAGAGACCCGGTTCCACGAGCACCCCAAGCACCTGCATCTCGCCAGCGACGGGCCTTTCGGCAAGTTCGACAAGCAGCAGCTGCAGCGCGGTTTCCAGGTCTACAAGGAAGTGTGCGCTGCCTGTCATTCGCTGAACCACGTTGCGTTCCGCGACCTGTCGCAGCTGGGCTACAACGAGGACGAGGTTAAGGCGATCGCCGCCGGCTTCCAGGTCCCGGGCGTCGATCCCAACACCGGCGAGGCGACCACGCGGGCGGGCATGCCGACCGACTATTTCCCCAAGCCCTTCGCGAACGACATCGCGGCGCGTGCGGCCAACAACAACGCCATTCCGCCCGACCTTTCGCTGATGGCGAAGGCGCGGCATGACGGGGCGGCGTACGTCTATTCGCTGCTGACCGGTTACCAGGACCAGCCTGCCGAACTGCTGAAGGATTTCCCCGAAGCCAAGACCGGCCCGGGCCTGCACTACAACCCCTATTTCGCCAATCTCAACCTGGCGATGGCGCCGCCGCTGACCGGCGAGGGCCAGGTCGAATACAGCGACGGCACCAAGTCGTCGGTGGACCAGATGTCCCAGGACGTCGCGGCATTCCTCGTCTGGACCGCAGAGCCGACGCTCGAGAAGCGCAAGCAGACCGGCTGGCCGGTGCTCGGCTTCCTGCTGTTCCTCACAGTGCTCGGCTACATGGCCTATCGCAACGTCTGGGCCGACAAGAAGCACTAAGGCCGGACGATACCCGGACCGGCTGCCATACTGCCAATCGAGCGCCCCTCCATCCAGCGGATCGGAGGGGCGTTTGCTTTAGGGGTGATGCGATGACTCCGGACGAACTCAAGACTCTCATCCGCGACGTTCCGGACTTTCCCAAGCCCGGCATCATGTTCCGCGACGTGACGACCCTGATCGGCCACGGACCGGGGTTTGCGGCGGCCGTGGGCCATCTTGCCGAACTTGCCCGGAACATCGGAGCCGGCTCCATCGCGGGCATCGAGGCGCGCGGGTTCATATTCGGCGCATCGGTCGCGGCACGGCTGGGCCTGCCGTTCGTTCCCGTGCGCAAGCCGGGCAAGCTGCCGGTGCCGGTGCTGGCGATGGACTATGCGCTGGAATACGGCAGCGATACGCTGGAAGTGGATCCGGGCGCGATCGCACAGGGCGAGCGCGTGGTGGTGATCGACGATCTCATCGCCACCGGCGGCACCGCGCATGCCGCGGTCAAGCTTCTGCGCGAAGCGGGCGCCGATGTAGGCCATGCGCTGTTCCTGGTGGATCTGCCGGATCTCGGCGGGGCCGATCGCCTGCGCGACGAGGGCGTCGCCGTCGAAGCACTGATCGGTTTTCCCGGGCACTGAACGCGACCGACGTCACGGCATCACGTCCGGCCCGAACATAAAAAGGGGGCCTGTCCGGAGACAGACCCCCATGATGGCCTACCCTCTAACGGGGCGATTCAGGCATCCTCAGGCCAACATCTTCACGTCCTCGCCGGCTTCCCACAGGGTCGGGCGGCCCGGCAGGGGCTGCTCGGAGACAATCCATTTCACGATCCGCCGCATCGGCTCGATGCCGTCCTGCGGCCCGACGAGCCCGGCGCCGTTGAAGGCATAGCCCAGCTCGACGAAACGCTGGCCGCCGTGCAGCGCGCCCTTGTGCCGCACCGTTTCCCAGAGGTTTTCCGGCCACACGCCAACCGTCTGGGTATAGGCGTCGACCACGTCGAGCACCTCGTCGAGCGTGTCGACCGGGATCATGTTGATCGTACGGTCCGCCATATATTCCCAGAAGTCGACCCGGTCCGAAGTGTGCGAGACGAGGATCGCGCCCTCGCCTTCCTGGCCGCCGATCACGGTGTAGAAATCGTCGGACAGGCGCAGCGTGTCGACCCACTGCTTCAGCTGCGGATCGTAACGCTTCGGCTTGGTGGTCACGACTTCGGGCAGGCGCAGCATCGCTTCGTAGGTCTTCTGGCCGAGCTGCTGGAGCTTTTCGATCTCGTCGTCGTCCGTGCCGCACATCACATAGACCAGGCGACTGGCCGAGCAGGCGGTCTGGTTGCCGGTGGCGAAGTCGCAGGCGATGCGGTTCGCCGCTTCCTCCATCAGTTCCTCGCTCTCGATCGCCTCGGGGCCGACGATGCTGGCGGACCGCTTGGGATCGAGGCTGATCAGTTCGACGCCCGGCTGGATGTACTTGGTGACATGCTTGACCGAGGCGAAGCCGCCCCAGGCACAGATCTTCTCGATGTTGTGCGGCTGGTAAATCTGCGATTCCAGGGCCTCGTCGCCGCCGCGCCAATAGGCCACCGCGACGTGCTTCGTGACGGGGTGGTCGGGCGCCATGTCGACCATGGTCCGGGCGATCGCGCCGGTGGTGAAGGGATCGTTCGATGGCACCTTGATGATCGTGTCGCCGCGCGTCACCGCGCCGCGGATGATCGTCAGCGCACCGAGCACCGGGCCGTTGCCGGCGACGATGTGGAGCGAACGCGCGCCATAGGCGCGGATGCCGACTTTCGAGCCGTTGATCTCGTTCTCCACCCAGCCTTCCAGGTGGTCGACGCCGATGGTGAAATCCACCATGTCGCGAATGCGGTTCTTGTCGAACATGTACGGGAGATCGTGGAAGAAGCTGTCCATGATCGGCTTGGTGGTCGGCGCCGTGTCATAGGAATATTCCAGCGCTTCCTGCAGGTAGGGGTTGTTCTCCAGCCTGCAGCGCTCACCCAGTTCGGCGAGATAGTCGAGGATGTCATCGAGCGAGAGCTCATACAGGTCCTCCATCAGCCGTGGGCTGGCGATGGGGATCTGGCTCGCGATCTTGTGCGGATCGGGCGCAAGGAACGTGATGTCTCCGCCGCGCCCGCCGAATTCGATCAGGTCCGTTTCAATCACCTTGCCGCGCAGCACGGCATAGGAAATGGGTCGCTTGGCCATCATGGCATTTCTCCGTTCTAAATCATCGCTGCCGTCGAGGGGGCTTCGGCAAGGCCGTCGGCTCCTCGCGACAAGCGGAAAGCAATCCTGACCCCGGGCCGGTCAGCCGATCCCGGTCAGGAAGTCCATGGCTTCCGCCTGCGCGCCGGGCGTGGCGGCGCAGGTGATCTTGTCGTCCGCCTCGTTGTTGACTTCGCTGACCCGGTTGATCTTCTTCTCGAAGGCCGGGGTCTTGCGTCCGCATTCGCACTGATGATCCCAGTCGACCGTCACGAGGTCGCCGGTGACGAGCCCGCCCCAGCACGAATCCGCGGTCATGTCGAAGAAGGACGCGCGGCCGGTCTGCTTGCCCTTGCGCGGCAGGGGACGCCCGGTCTCCAGATCGAGCAGGTACGTCGTCATGAAAGGAAGCATGTGGTAGCGATCGTGTTCGCACTGCACCGAGAAGTGGTTCATCTCGGTCATGCCGTAGGACGAGATCATGCGGGGTGTGTTGAAGAAGCCGCACACCACCTCCTCGAGGTCGTCCGGTAGCGGCACGCCCTTGGCCCCGCCGCCGCCCATGAACACCGAACCCGGCGCGAAATCGCAGGTCAGGCCTTCGTCGAGGCCGCGCTTGGCCACGGAATACAGCAGGTTGGACGTGCTCATCACGAAGACGCGCTCGCCTTTCAGCTCCTTGATCATGCGCGTGATGAACGCGAGCTGCTGGGCCGGCATGTCCTTTTGGGACTGCTCCCATTCCGCGCGGCGCGCCAGCAAGGATTCGGGGACGTCGACCTTGCTGATGTCGCCTTGCGCCTGCGCCACGCGCAGGCGCGCGGCCAGCCACATGAGGTCCTGGCTCAGCTTGAAGTCGAAGCAATAGTGCCAGTAATCGGGATCGCCCTTGCCGAACACCTCGCAGGAATATTTGCCGAACCCGCCCATGGAGGCGTGGCCGTCCCGGTAGAGCGGGATGATCGCGTGGATCTTGTCGTCGATATCGCTCGGCTTGACCGGTTCTCCGAATTTCTGGACCAGCTGGACCCGCTGGCCCATCATCGCGATCCGGTAGTCCTTTTTCGACTTGGGATAGAATGAACAGGTCCCGCTCGAGCCCGACGAGGCGCCGACATCCAGCGGCGTTTCGTCACGCAGCTTGGTCAGCCAGCTGTCGATCGAATCGCAGTCGGAAACGTCGACTTCTTCCGGATGATAGCGGGTCAGCTTGCTCAGCCACTGGTTGAGCTTTCCGAACTTCTGCTTGGACAGCAGCGAGACCGGATAGGATTTGTAGATATCGTGCGGAAAGAGCAGCGGGGCCATGTCGTCGAGGCTGCCGATCGCATCGATATTCTGGCTGTCCGCCAGTTTCGCCAGCATCTGGACCTGATCGCGCCGTTCCGCCAGCCGCATGTTCATCGCGGTGAGCTGCACTGCCTCGACTTCTTCGCGAGGCATCGAATGAAGCTTCGTATTGTCGTAGCCGAAATGCTCGAAAGGATCGTTCATCCACTTTTCGGCTTCGCGCTCGAGCGTCGTGTCTTTCGGGGGTGCGGCGGTCGCCATGCTTTCTCTCCGTTGATTCGCGCGGCCGGATTCGCGCCGTCCGCCCGATTCGGACAATGAGCCGGTTGGCGGGTAAAATCAACCAAATGGTTGGTTGTCATCTCCGGCTGCTGTTGCTAGCTCATCGCCGGATTACTCGAGAAGTGGGAAGCGCAGCATCGTGGCGACCGTGGCCAAATCACGCAAAGGAAAGGACGGAGCGGGAAAACCGCGTCGCGCCTATCTCCCCGCGGCAGAGCGGCGAAAGCTCATCATTGCCGCCGCGCAGCAGGTCTTCGCCCGTTCGAACCTTCAGGGCGCGCGCACCCGCGAGATCGCCAAGGAAGCGCAGGTCAACCAGGCAACCATTTTCGAGCATTTCGAGTCGAAGGAAGAACTCTTCCAGGAAGCGGTGGTGAAGCCGCTGATCGACGCGATGCGCGGAATGCATGAACGCGTCGAAGTATACGAAACCGCCGCTTCGCCCGACGAGATGGCGTCGCTGGCGCTGACTTCGGCGCGCCGGCATGTCTGCGATATCCTGACGATCTTTCCGCTCCTGACCGCCGCCCTGTTCAGCGACCCCGAACTCGGCCGCCGCCTCTATCGCGAGCAGATCGCGCCGCTGATCCGCGAGCGCGGCGAGGTGCTGGAAGGCGTCTCGCGCGAAGGCCTGGATCTCGATTTCATCGGGCTGGCCAATTTCGGCATGCTCTTCGCCATCGCGCTCGACCGGTATTTCGGCGAGTCCGAAGGCGAAGTCGACATTGACCACCTCGCAAGACAGTTCACCCGCATGTCGACCGGCGGTTTCGCCCGGGACAAGGCGGGCAAGGCCATAAGGGAGAGTATGGATGGCTCTGCAACTTGACGATTATCGCCTGCTCGGCCGTTCCGGCCTGCGGGTTTCACCTCTGGCGCTGGGCACGATGACCTTTCGCGTCGGACCGGGCAGCTGGGGCAGCTCCGACGAGGAAGCGAAGCAGATGGTCGACATGTATATCGACCGGGGCGGCAACTTCATCGATACCGCCAATTTCTACGGCCAGATGGGCCAGTCGGAAGTCCTGACCGGCGAGCTGGTGAAAGGCCGGCGCGACCAGGTCGTCATCTCCACCAAATATTCGCTCACCACGCGGCCGGGCGACCCCAATGCGGCGGGCAACCACCGCAAGAACATGGTCCTCTCGGTCGAGGACAGCCTCAAGCGGATGGGCACCGACTACATCGACCTGCTCTACCTGCACATGTGGGACTTCCGCACGCCGGTCGACGAGATCCTGCGCAGCTTCGACGACCTCGTCCGCTCGGGCAAGGTGCTCTACATCGGCTTGTCCGATACGCCGGCGTGGCAGGCCTCGCGCATGCAGGCGATCGCCGAGCTGCGGGGCTGGACCCAGTTCTGCGCCCTGCAGATCTCCTACAGTCTGGTCGAGCGCACCGTCGAGCGCGAGATGATCCCGATGGCCAAGGAAATGGGGCTCGGCGTTTCGCCGTGGGCACCGCTCGGCCAGGGCATACTCACCGGCAAATACACCCGCGACGACCTCGTGCCGGGCGACATGAGCGACATCAGCTCGCGCAAGGCGATCAACGCCGCCACCGGCAAGCTGACCGAGCGCAATCTCGACATCGCCGATGCCGCCGTTGCGGTCGCGAAGGAAATCGGCTGCACCCCGGCCCAGCTCGCCGTCGCCTGGACGCTGGCGAACCCGGCGGTCTGCTCGCCCGTCGTCGGCGTGCGCACGCCTGCCCAGCTCGAGGACAATCTCGGCGCGCTCGATGTCGAACTGGGCGAGGAACACCTTGCCCGCCTGGACGAGGTCAGCGCAGTGCCGCCGGTCTTCCCGATCGACGTGCTCAAGTCGCCCGCCGAAGGCATGATGTTCGGCAACGTCAAGGTCGAGGAGCGCGACTGACCCGCGGCGGCTAGACCGTCGCGGTTGCCTTGAACATGGTGAATGTGCGCGAAGCGAACAGCCAGCGCCCTTCCACTCGGACGAAGCTGTCGTGATACTCGCCGAGAACCTTGTGCCCGGTGCCGTAGATCTGCCCTTCCATCACGCAATTGCCCGAGGCGGTGTCGCCGTCGATCTCGATGGACAGATTGTGGATCAGCGGCACGGGATGCGGCTGGCCCTTGCCCTGCGTCATATACTCGTCGATCTGCTCGCGCCCTTCTATCCGCGAGCGGACGGAGAATTCCTCGCTGTCCGGATGGCCGTCTCGCACTTCGAAGAAGGCATCGCGCGCGAACAGCGATGCGACCTGTTCGGACTGGTCGCGGCGAATAAACCGCGCATAGCCATGCACCAGATCGGCGATCTCGATATGCGATTCGGTGCGGTCGAGCCGCTCCTCGACAGTCAGTTGGGTACGGCCGGCCATGGCGATGCTCTCCTTGCGTTTCCGCCTAGACAGCAAAGCCGGCCGCTCCTTGCAAGCCGGGATATCGCGTTCAGGCGACGGCGTCCGCGGGCGAGCGGGTGATGCGCATATACTGCCGCATCCGCGAGTGACGTTCCTCGTCCGGCCCCTGGATTTCGACGGCGAGCGCGACGTGGGCGAAGCTCAGGCACAGATCGAGCAGCCGCTTCTCGGAAGCATCCAGCGCATCGAGCGGCTTCTTGTCGAGCAGGTCGAGCGCGGGCGCGACGAGATCCTTCGCCGCTTCGTAAAAGGCGGAGCGTTCCTCGCCGGTGATGTCGGACCGCAGCTCGGCGCGATTGGCGGTGCCGGAAATCGAGAACCGTTCGACGAACGGCTCGAGCGTTTCGAAGCCTGCCGGAAGCGAGGAAGTCATGGCATCCATCCTTGTCTCAATGTTAGAGCCGGTTTAGCTGCGGCCCCTGTCTTTTTCAACACATGTGTTGCAGGAATCGGCGAGTGCGCCCTCGCTAGAGTTCCAGGCCGTCGCGAGTCATGATCCGCCGATGCTCCTTGAGGAAGCGTTCGACAGTCTCGTCGACCGACGCGCCTTGCGATACGCTGTTGGCGAAGACCCGGGCGCCGATGATCGCGCCGGCCAGCATCATCACGCAATAGACTTCGGCGTCCACTTCCTCATCCGGCTGCTGCTCGGCGAACAGGCCGCGGACCCCTTCGACCAGCCCGTCCCAGCGCGGATAGCTGTCGCGGATGTCGTCGCCGGAGACGAAATCGTCGATCCAGAGCTTGATGAGTTCCGGATTCTCGAGGACGAAACGGGTGATGTTGCCGGCGCGCTCGGGAGCCGGCACGTCCATGTCCATGCCCTTGGCCAGTTCCGAAGAGGCCCAGTCGGTGACCGCGTCGAGCAGCGCGTCGCGGCTGTCGAAATGGTAATAGACGGTGGTCCGGTTGATCCCCATCTCACGGGCGAGGGCCGCTATCGAAAGGGCGCCGGCGCCGTTTTCGGAAATCATCCGAACGGCCGTTTCGATCATTTCGCGGTGAGTGTCCTCGAAGCCCCGGTTGCGCCGGGGTTCACGGCGGCTGCGAATTGCGTCCATCACGCCCCCTTAGCCCTCAAGCCGCGTCAAAGCCAGCCATGATGCCCGCGAAGCGCTCCTCCACGGCAGCGCGCCGTTCGGTGTGCGTGAAGATGTAGAGCCGGTTCTCCTCGATCCCGCGCAGGATGGCGGGTGCAAGCTGTTCGGGCTTGACCGGCAGGTCCAGCAGGCTGGCCTCCTCGGGAAACCGGTCGCTGCCGAACCGCCGCGTGCTGGCGATGAGATTGGTCGCGGTCGTGCCCGGGCAGAAGACCGAAACGCCCACGCCGAACGGTTCCATTTCCCTCCTGAGCACTTCCATCATGGCGACGACCCCGAACTTGGCCGGGCCGTAGCTGCCGAGCCCGGCGTTGTCGGCTGCCATGCCGGACATCGAGGAGGTGCTGGCGATATGGCCCCGGCCCGCATCGCGCAGGCTCGCGGCGAATGTCGAAACGCCGTTTAACACCCCGGTCAGGTTGATCGCGATCATCCGGTCGAAGCTTTCCGGCGACATGTCGGCCAGCTCCGAGCCGTCGGGGCCGATGCCGGCGTTGTTGAACAGCAGGTCGACCGGGCCGAAGTCAACCTCCGCCCTGGCCCTGGCCTCCCGCCAGCCCTCCCGGTCCCGCACGTCGAGCACGCTTGTACGGAAAAGTTCGCCGCGCTCCGCCTGCACGGCCGCGAGCGCCTCTTCATCGACGTCGGCCAGGGTCACCCGCACCCCGTGCCCGGCCATGGCGTTGGCGATCGCCAGGCCGAACCCGCTCGCACCACCGGTGACGAAGGCGTGGCGGAATTCGGAGATACGCACCGGTCAGTCTTCCGCCTGCGCCCGGCCGTCGGCCATGATGCCGGCAAAGCGCGCTTCGACCGCCTCGAGGCGGGCAAGATGGGTGTAGATGTAAAGTCGGTTCGCCTCGATCCCGCGCACGACCAGTTCCCCGACCTCGGGCGGCTTCATTTCGGCGGCGAGCAGCGACACCGAGGGGTCGCGCAGCGATCCGCCCGCGCTGATCGTGTTGGCCATCAGGTTCGTCGCGACATAGCTCGGGCACAGCACCGACACGCCCACGCCGTAGGGCTCCATTTCCATCCGCAGCACTTCGCTGATGGCGACCACGCCCGCCTTGGAAGGTCCGTAACTGCCGATGCCCGGGCCATCCATCACCATGCCCGACATCGATGCGGTGTTGACGATATGTCCGCGCCCGGCCTCCCGAAAGCTCTGTCCGAAAGCGCTGATCCCGTTGAACACTCCGGTCAGGTTGATGGCGATGACCCGGTCGAAGCTTTCCGGCGGCATGTCCGCCAGTTCGAGGCCGTCGGGCGCGATGCCCGCGTTGTTCACAAGGATGTCGACCGGCCCGAAGCGCCCTTCGGCCTCCGCCCTGGCCTTGGCCCAGCCATCCCGGTCACGCGTGTCCAGCCGCAGGGCGTGGAACCTGCCAGCGCGGGCGCCCAGTGCGCTGTCGAGATTGTCGCTGTTGATGTCCGCGATCGTCACGGCGATGCCACGCTCGGACAGCGCATCGGCAATGCCCAGGCCGATGCCGCTGGCGCCGCCGGTGATGAAGGCGTGATTGGCGTCGGAGATTTTCACGCTTCAGGCATTCCTGCGGTAGTCGCAGGCCGCCTTGATGGCGTTCATGCGCTTTTCGACGCCGGGCCAGACATCCTTGTGGGTAAGGATGTAGGCCGCGTTCTGCTCGATCCCTTCCGCCACCATCTCGCCGACATCGGCAGGGGTGACGTCCGATTCGGGCATTGCCGCGGTATACTGGCGTATGTCGCCGCCGATCTTCACCGTGTTGGCGCCGAGGTTCGTCTGCACATAGCCGGGACACAGCACGGAAACGCCGACGCCGTGCGGTTCCATCTCCACCCGCAGCCCTTCGCTGAGCGAGGTGACGCCGAACTTCGCCACCGAATAGGCGCCGACGCCGGGAATGCCGGCGGTCAGCCCCGCCTGGGACGAGGTGTTGACGATATGCCCGTTGCCGCGCTCACGCATGTCGGCGCCGAATGCGAAGATGCCGTTCACGATCCCGACCAGGTTGATGGCGAGGATGCGATCGAATGATTCGGGGTCCATGTCCGCGAATTCGCGGCCGTTGGGAGAAATGCCGGCGTTGTTGACGAGGATGTCGACCGGCCCGAAGGCCGCTTCCGCCTCGGCCTTGGCCTTCTGCCAGTTCTCGCGGTCGCGCGTGTCGAGACGCACGCCGCGAAACTGGTTGCCGCGCGTCGCCAGCACTTCCTTGAGCGAGTCCTCGTTGATGTCGGCGATCGTAACGGCGACGCCGCGCCTGGCGAGGGCGTCTGCGATGCCAAGCCCGAGGCCGCTCGCCCCGCCGGTAATGAATGCATGTTTCGCCTGAGACAGGTCCATCCTCGATTCCTCTCCATCCTTCGCGCGGAAGCTTTGCGCCAGACTGCCAGAAATAACTTCCCCCTTGCAATCGGTCACATGCGCTGCGCATGAGAACCCGCCGGGAAAGGAATTTCAACATGACTGTCGAAGAAATTATTGCCGCAGCCAGCGAGCAGACCGGGCTTTCCGATATCGGTGACCGTGCCGTGCTGGAAGGGCTGGAACGGCTGCTCAAGTCCTATGCCGAAGAAGCCCGCTTCAACGAGCGCGGAGCACAGATGGCCTATGGCGATCTTGTCACCTACATGGCGATCCGGATGAAGATCGAAGGCTGGCTGGGCGAACATCCCGAACTGCTGGATGCGCCGATCGAAAAACCGCTTTTCGTTTTCGGCCTGCCCCGCACCGGCACCACGCTGATGATCAACCTGCTCCACTCGGATCCGGCACGGCGTTCGTTCCTGCGCTGGGAAGCCTATGATCCGGTCCCGCCCCCCAAGCCGGAAGAGCTGCATGCCGGTCCGCGCTACGAGGCGATGGAGCAGAAGTCGCAAATGGCGCTCGAATACATGCCGCAGATCGCGGCGATCCATTTCGAGCACGCCGACAGCCCCACCGAATGCCAGTTCCTGATGACGCCGTCGTTCTGCGCCCAGGTCTACGAGGCCCAGGCCGATATACCGAGCTGGCGCCGGTGGTTCCTCGACGAGGCGGACTACATGCCCGCCTTCCGCTTCCACAAGCGCATGCTGCAGGTGCTGCAGCACTATGCCAAGGGCCGCTGGACGCTGAAGAACCCCTGGCATCCGCTGTTCCTCAATGAACTGACGACGGTTTATCCCGACGCCCAGCTGGTGATGACGCACCGCGATCCCGCCGATGTCGTCGGCTCCTGCTGCAGCCTGATCAAATACGTTCGGCAGATCCAGAGCGACGACGTCGATCTCAAGGGTATCGGCGAGAGCTTCATCGATACTTTCTCCGTGATGATCGAGCGGACGCTGGCCTTCAAGGAGAAGCACGGTTGGGATTCGATCCTCGACGTGCAATATGCCGATACGGTCAGCGATCCGATCGGCACGGTGCGACGCATCTACGAACATTTCGGTGAGCCGTTCACGCCCGAGGCCGAAGGCGCCATGCGCTCCTTCATGGCCGACAATCCCAAGGGCAAGCACGGCAAGCACGAATATGTGCTCGAGGAATACGGCCTGACGAGGGAAGGGGTGCACGACCGCTTCTCGGATTATATCGACAGGTTCAGCATTCCTGTAAGGAGCTGAACCGGGCAGGCGATGGGGAGAGAATAATGAAGCTTGGCGACCGTTACGGCGAGCTGTTCCAGATGAGCTACATCACGCGCGATCTCGACGCCGCGATGGAGCATGCCAGGGCGACGCTCGGCATAGAGCATTTCGACACCACCGATGCGGAAGTGGAACTGCTTTCCTTCGGCAAGATGCAGACGCTGACGATCCGCGCGGCCATGGCCAACATCGGCCGTCACCAGTTCGAGATCATCCAGCCGATCTCCGGCCCCATCCATGTCTATACGGACGAGGTCGACCTGTCCGGCCACATCCTCAATTTCCACCATATCGCCATCGCCGTGCGCGGAGGCCAGGACAAGTGGCTGGAACTGCTGGACGAGGTGCGGGCCAGCGGCGATGAATTCGCCTTCCTCAGCCCGCCCGAGCCGACGCCGGAAGACAAGGTCTGCTTCTGCTACGTGGATACGCGCAAGCGGCTGGGCCACTACACCGAGTACCTGTGGATCGACGAATCGCTGAAGGGCATACCGGCGATGCCCGATCTCGATGCCTGAACCATGGCGCGGATCGTCCTGAACAACGCGAACCTGCTGGACGGTGACCGGCCGGCCCGGCAGGCGAATATCGTCGTTGCAGACGACCGTATCGAAACGGTGAGCGAGGCTCCGGCCGAGGTCGGGCCGGACGATCGCGTGGTGGATCTGGGCGGACGGACGGTCATGCCGGGAATGATCCAGGGCCATTTCCACGCAGGCTACTGGGGCACCGGTGCCAGCGGGCGGCCGGTGGGTCTCGAGGTTCATCCCTCGCTGCAGGCGGTACGCGCAACCGCCAATGTCAGGACCGCGATCGAATGCGGCTATACCGGGGCGATCAGCGCCGGTTCTCCGCATGCGATAGACGCGGCGCTGAAAGCGGCGATCGAGGAGGGTACGATCGTGGGCCCGAGGCTGATCGCAGGCAGCCGCGATGTCGGCTCGACCGGATTTTCGGCGGACCATTCCTATCCATCCTACATGCAGCTCGGCACCACGCCGGGCGTGAGCACCGGCGACGGGCCAGACGGCATCCGCCGTGCGGTGCGTGAGGAAATCAAGGACGGCGCCGAGATCGTGAAGCTGTTCGTCACCGGCGGGCATGCGACGATCGGCAGCGGCGAGCGCTGGGAGATTTCACGCGAGGAATTCGCCGCCGCCGTCCAGGCCGCGAATGAACGGGGCGCCTGGACCCGCGGCCATATTGCCAGCGCCGAGGCTACCCTGCTGGCGATCGAGCTTGGCGTGCGCATTGTCGACCACGGCGACGGGCTGAACGGGGAATGCATCGACCGGCTGGTCGAGACCGGTACCTTCCTGGCGCCCAGCATGCTGTTCCCGAAATGGGTGATGCAGGCGATGGCCGGTAATTCCTGGGCCGATGCGATGAAGCCCGATTGGGACGCGATGGCCGAGATACTTCCGAAGGCCAATGCGGCGGGGGTCAGGCTGCTGGTCGGTGACGACTTCGGCGCATTCGGTCTCGGGCACGGAGACTACTGGCAGGAATTCGAGCTCTATGTGAACGAGGTCGGCATTCCCGCGCTCGACGTGATCCGCTGGGCGACGAAGCACGGGGCCGAGGCGATGGGCATTGGCGATGAGACCGGCACCATCGAGCCGGGCAAGCTTGCCGACCTCATCGTGCTGGACGGCGACCCGGTCGCCGATGTCGCCCTCTTCCGGGACCGCGCGAAGCTGCTGGCGGTGATGAAGGGCGGTGCGCTGATCAAGGACACGCTGCCCGAGGGAGAAAAGAGATGACCGAGACGCCGGCCGCCGATCAGGCGATGGACCTGCAATATCGAAACTTCCCGGCCTTCGACGAGACCGCACAGGCCAACCGCAAGGTCCTCACCGATGCGCTCGACAAGCTGGCAGAGGGAGACGCTGACGCGTTCTGGGATATCTTCGACCCCGAGGTGACGTTCTACGAAGCGTCCTGCCTGCCCTATGGCGGCGCGCACGAGGGGCTCGAGGCGACGAAGCAGGGCTACGCCTTCCTGTGCGAGCACTTCTCCAACATGCGCGCAGAGTTCGAAGCGGTGCTGGCTTCGCGGGATATCGTCATCCTCTACCAGACCATCACCTTCGAAGTCGCCGCGAACGGCAATACCGGTACGCTGCCGGTGGCCGAATTGTTCCGCTTTCGTGGCGGGAAGGTGGTCGAATGGCGCGCGCATTATTTCGATGCCTGCATGGTGGCGAATGCCCTGAAAGGCTGAGGTATGGACCGCCTCGGCCTTGAGAATCTCAGCACTTTCGGGCTGCACCCGGTCGAGTTCATCCACCTCGCCGGCGAACTCGGCTGCGGCCACGTTTCGCTCAACATGAGCGCGCCTGCGAATCGCCTGCCGTTTTATCCCGAAGTGATCTGGCGCAAAGATCCCTTGCTGCAGCGGGAAATCGTCCGGGCTGCGGAGGAAACGGGCGTCGCGATCTCGCTGGTCGAAGGCTTCGCCATCATGTCCGGAACCTCGGCCGAAAACTATACGCCAGACCTCGACCGGGTCGTAGCCATGGGCGCAAGGGCGATCTGCGCGGTCAGCCTGGAACGCGATATTCCGCGGACCTACGACGAATTTTCCCGGCTTGCCGAACTCGCCGCGGAGCGGGGCCTTGTCACCACCACCGAGGTCGGGGCCGGTGTATTGCGGACACTCGACAAGTCCCTGGCAGCCGTGGCGGCGGTCGCCCATCCCGGATTTCGCCTGCTGATCGACACGATGCATTTCTTCCGCTCGGGCTCGACTATCGCCGATCTCGCCGCACTGGACCCGGCCGTGATCGGCCATGTCCAGCTTTGCGACGTGCCGATGCCGGCGCAGATCGAAAGCTATATGGAAGAGGCGTTGTACGAGCGCCGGGCGCCCGGAGACGGCGATTTGCCGCTTGCGGATTTCGTCGAGCTCGTTCCCGAAGACGTGCCGATCGGGCTTGAAACACCGATCCGCTCCGAAGCCGAGGCAGGCATCGGGCCGGAGGACAGGCTCGGCCGCTGCGTGGCCGCGGCGCGGCGCTTGATCGCCGGGCGCTGAGCTGTTCTACCTTGCGGCAGAACATGCCGATGCCACGAGGATGCAGCTATGGACGATATTGTCCGCAAGGCGGGACAGGATGAGCCGGAGCTTTTGATATTCGGCGCCGAGGCTTTCACCTCGGAGGAATATGCGAAGGCGGAGCCGGAAAACCTGTGGCGCAAGGTGTGGCAGCACGCCTGCCGCGAGGAGGACATCCCGGAAGTCGGCGATTACGTCGCCTATGACATTTGCGATGACACGATACTGGTGGTGCGTAGCGCGCCCGACCGGATCAGCGCGTTCTACAATGTCTGCGCCCATCGCGGACGCCGGCTTGCCGACGGCTGCGGGCGCGTCCAGGAATTTCGCTGCAGCTATCACGCATGGAAGTACGATCTGGAGGGCCGCTGCACCCGGGTGCTCGACCGCCAGGACTGGGGGGATCGGCTGGGACAGGACCGGCTCGATCTGCCCCACGTCAAGGTCGATACCTGGGGCGGCTGGGTGTGGATCAACATGGATCCGGACGCGGTGCCGCTGCGCGAATATCTCGAGCCCGCGTCATCGATGCTCGAACCCTACGAGCTGGACAGGATGCGCTACCGCTGGCGCCAGTGGTGCCATTTCGACTGCAACTGGAAAGTCGCGATGGAAGCTTTCATCGAGAGCTATCACGTCGAGGGGACTCACCCGCAGCTCCTGAAATTCGCCGATTACTATACCTGGAGCCAGGCGGAGAGCCTGCATTCCTTCCACGGTTTCGACGAGCGCGAAGCCGCTCATGAGGTCAGCGGCAACAACACCATCACGCGGACTGGCCGGGGCGACGATGCCCGCAAGTCGATCGCCGCGCTGCAGGTCGAACTGATCGAGACGGTCAACGCCAGCACGACGCAGACATTCGTCGACGCCTCGACCCGGCTGGTGGACGAGCTTCCGGAAGACACGCCGGTGGACGAGGTGATGGCCCATTTCATGGCTTCGGCGAAAGCGGACGACGAAAGGCGGGGCGTGATCTGGCCGGAGGTGGATGCGGACCACCAGGCGAAATGCGGCATCGCCTGGCACCTGTTTCCCAACATGACCATCGGCATCGGCATTACGTTCGCGCTGATCTACCGCGTCCGGCCCTATCGCACCGATCCCGACAAATGCGTCTTCGAGGCCTATACGCTCGAACGCTTTCCCGAGGGCCAGGAACCGGAAACCGAATGGAAGCATGCCGATCCCTTCGAGCCGGGCGCATGGCCGCCGGTGCTCGTGCAGGATTTCGACAACATGCGCGAGGTCCATCGCGGCATGCGCTCACAGGGTTTCCGCGGCTGCCTGCCCAATCCGGTCCAGGAACAGCCGGTCAGCAATTTCCACCGCAGCCTGGCCGGCTACATGGGAGCCGGCGCGCCGCGGCCTCTGTGACTCAGGTCTCGCCCTTGTTCACGCTGGCGATGCCGGGCCGCTCGGCGCCCATGCCGGAAAAGCCGATGCAATAGCCGCCGTCGACGGGCAGGGTGACGCCGGTGACGTAGGCAGCTTCGTCGCTGGCGAGATAGAGCGCGGCATAGGCGATGTCGCGCGCCAGGCCCCAACGGCCAAGCGGAATGCCGGCAAGGACGGGGTAATCGGCGGGCGGCTCGGCGTGCGTCTGTGATGCTTCGACAAGGCCGGTCCACATCGTTCCCGGCGCCACGGCGTTCACGCGGATATTCTGGTCCGAGTAATCGAGCGCCGCCGCACGGGTGAGCGAATTCACCCCGGCCTTGGCCGCGCCGTAGACGCTGTGGTGCTTCCAGCCGACGACGCCGGATGCCGAAGTCGTGTTGACGATGGCCCCGCCGCCGGTCTTGAGCATCGAGGCGATGCCGTATTTCATGCCGAGGAAAGCGCCCTTGATGTTGGTGTCGTGCACGCGGTTCCACACATGTAGGCTCTGTTCGTGAAGCGGTGCCATCGGGCCGCCGAAGCCGGCGTTGTTGCAGAGGATGTCGAGCTTGCCGAATTCCTTTTCTGCAGTCGCGACCATGTTCTGGATGTCTTCCTCGCTGGAGACGTCGCAATGGACCGGCACCGCACGCACGGCGTTGGCGCTCGCACCGGAGTTGATCGCGGCAGCGACATCGTTCTGCTTGCCGCTGATATCGGCGAGGACCACTTGCGCGCCTTCCGAAGAGAAGATCTCGGCCATGGCCTTGCCCATGCCCGAACCCGCGCCGGTGATGACCGCGATCTTGTTTGCTAACCGCATCGGTAGTTGCTCCTTCTTCTCTGACCCTGAAATTTCAAATTGACCTATCCCGCCACATAGCCACCATCGACCGGTACCGCGGTACCGGTAACGAATGACGCCTCGTCGCTGGCGAGGAAAAGCGCGGCTGCGGCAATCTCGCTCGCGAGCCCCCAGCGCTCCATCGGCGTGCCGGGCGGCAGCGGAGCATCGGCAGGCGGCACGGTGAGCTCGGCCGAGCCGGTCACCATTCCCGTCCAGGTGATCCCGGGGCACACCGCGTTCACCCGTATGTTCTGCCTCGCGTAGTCCAGGGCGGCGCATTTGGTGAGCTGCACGACGCCGGCCTTGGTCGCGCCGTAGGCGCTGTTGAGCTTCCATGCGGCAAGCCCGGCGGCCGAGGCGGTATTGACGATGGCGCCGCCACCGGTTTTCAGCATGGCGGCGATGCCGTATTTCATGCCTAGGAACACGCCTTTGAGGTTCACGGCGACGACTGTGTCGAAGAGGTCTTCGTCATACTCGTGCAGCTGCTTCTCGGGTGTCGAAATCCCGGCGTTGTTGCACAGTATGTCGAGCTTGCCGAAACGCGCTTCGGCAGTCGCGATCATCGCCCGGATATCCGCGCTGCTGGAGACATCTGTCCGCACCGCGACGGCAGCGGTACCGATGGCGGCGGCGACGTCTTCCTGCGAGCCGGAGATGTCGGCGCAGACGACTTTCGCGCCTTCTTCCGCAAACAGGCTGGCCATGGCGCGGCCCATGCCCGATCCGGCACCGGTTATGACGGCGACCTTTCCGTCGAGCCTTCCCGCCATGTGATCCTCTCCCGCGATTCGGGCCTCAGGCCGTTGTATCGATCGTGGGCCGGACGGAAATCTCGGAAATGTTCACATGGCGCGGCAGCGACAGCATGAAGACGATCGTTTCACCGATCTCGGAAGGTTGCACCGCGCCGTCCTTGGTCACATGGGCCTGGATCGCGGTGCGCCATTGCGGATTGGAAATATTGTGCGCGACCTCGGTCTCCGTCGCTCCGGGCATGAGGATGCTGACCCGGATATTGCGGTTGCCCAGTTCCTGCCGCATCGCGTCGGTCATCGAATTCACCGCATGCTTGCTGGCGGAATAGGCGTTGGTTTCCGGTCCGCCCTTGCGGCCGGCAAGAGACGAGATGGTGACGATATCGCCGCCGCCCTGTTCGAGCATATGCGGGACGGCCGCCTTGCAGGTGTAGAGCGTTGCGAACAGGTTGATGTCGAACACCCGACGGTACTCGTCGAGATCGACGCCCTCGATGCCGCCCGCCTGCATGACGCCAGCCGAATTGATCAGGATATCTATACGGCCGAGCTGGGCGACGGTGTCTTCGACCGCCTTGATCGCCTCTGCCTCCACCGTCATGTCGCCGGGAAGAGCGAGCCCCTTGCCCCCGACGGCTTCGATCTGCCCGACCAGCTCAGCCAGCCGGTCGGCCCTGCGCGCCGAGACTGCGACCGTAGCGCCCGCCCGTGCGAGTTCAATCGCGGTTGCCTGCCCGATGCCCGACGATGCGCCGGTTACCAGGGCGACCTTGCCCGAGAGTGGCTTAGACATGGATGTTCCTGGCTCCTGTTCTGGCTCCGTCCGATCCCGGTACGGCGTTTCCATATTGGATTACGGTTGTCCGCTTGGCCGTCTCGGCAAGCGCTGTCAATCGCTATGCTGAACAGGTGATCAGTGCGAACCCGATCTGATCACGCAGCGAAAGCCGACATGGCCGGTCGTCGTGTCGATCGGCTGGGGATAGCGAGCCGCCGGGCGGTAGCGCTGGCAATAATCCTGAGCGCACAAGTGGGATCCGCCCTTGAGGACCTTGCGCGGAACGCGCGAAGGGTCGCCCTTGACGATGCTGGCGCCGCGCGTGCCGCCGCGCGGATTGGACGGGATGCAGCATGACCCGCGCTTCTTTCGTTCAGGCTTGGCTTCCGAATACCAGTCCGTCGTCCATTCCCAGACATTGGCGATAAGGTCGTAGAAGCCGTAGCCGTTGGCAGGATAGGTCCTGACCGGAGATGTGCGCAGGTAACCGTCTTCCTGGGTATTGGCGTAGGGGAACCGGCCTTGCCAGTAGTTTGCCAGCATCCTGCCGCCGGGCGCAAGCTCGTCGCCCCAGGCGAACTCCTTGCCTTCCAGTCCGCCGCGCGAGGCGAATTCGTGCTCGGCCTCGGTCGGCAGTGACTTGCCTGCCCAATGCGCATAGGCCTCCGCATCGCTGTAGGCGATGTGGACGACAGGGTGGTCCTCCATACCCTCGATCGAGCTGTCCGGTCCAAGCGGTGCCCGCCAGCAGGCGCCAAGCCGGAATTCCCACCAGGGCACTGCACCGCTTGCCAGGTCGACAGGCCCGGCCGTCTTTTCGAAAACCAGCGATCCCGGATGCGCCAGTTCCGGTAGCATGCCCGGGTAGTCCTTGGGATCGGGCGGAATCTCGGCGAAGGTCACATGGCCGGTCGCCTCGACGAATTCCGCGAACTGCGCGTTCGTTACCGGTGTTTCGTCCATCCAGAAGGAATCGACCGAAACCGTCCGGATCGGCGCTTCTTCCGGATAGAAGCGTTCCGATCCCATCGCGAAAGTCCCGCCCGGCACGTGGATCATGCCGGAACGGTCATCGCCTTGTGCGAGCGCTTCAGTCGAAGGTAATTCGGACATGCGGAATATCACCCTGTATGGCGCCGTGCGGCGTCTTGTAGGCGGTCACCGGTACGCCGAGGTCGCGCCCGACATCCAGTGTCTCGCCACCGCCTGCGAACATCATCACGCTCAAGGGCACGCCGACTTTCGCCAGTTCGGTGCCGCCGCTGCTCAGCGTTACCGTCGCCGGGCCGCCCGGCTTGGTCGTTTCGAAGCGCATTCGAAGCGTGGTCTTGCCTGCCGGCAGCGTTTTCGCGGCCGTGACCTGCTGGATATCTTGCGGGTCGACCGATTTCGCCCAGACGAAGGACGGGCGCCCCTCGTCGAGATAGAGGCTCCAGCCGCCGAACCGGCTGCCGATTGCCAGCACGGCGCCGGACGCCGCTGTGCTGTCGAGCACGAGATCGGCTTCCACCGTGAAAGGCCGCGCTGCCAGATATGTCGTTCCGCCCAGTGCGGGTACGCTGACGTCCTTGCCCCAGAACTCGATTAGCTTGCGTCCGCCTCCATAGCGGGACATGTCTGCGCGAGCGGCACCGAAGCGGTGGTCGATCGGGAAGACGTTGTTTTCTGACGCTTCCTTCTTGAACAGGGCGATCATTTCCTGCGTCTTGCCCGGCATCTTCGCAGACAGGTCCGTCGATTGGGAGAAGTCGCTGGTCAGGTCATAGAGCGACCAGGCAATGTCCGGCCTGGCGCCTCCTGGTCCGATTGCGTCCCAGGAATCGCGGCCGTCTTCACCCGAGAGGAACCAGCCATCGTGATACAGTCCCATCTTGCCGGTGATCTCGAAATACTGCGTGCGTGGCTTGTCCGCATCGCATTGGGAAAGGCTCGGCAGCAGGCTCTGGCCGTCCATCGGTTTCTGTTCGGTTCCCAGCACTGATTTCGGGACTGGAACGTTCGCCGCGTCCAGCACCGTCGGAACTATGTCGTTCAAATGGCCGAATTGCGCGCAGATCGCGCCGGGATTCTTCACGTGGCCGGCCCAGGAGATAATCGCGCCCTGCCGGATGCCGCCCAGCATGGACGCGTATTGCTTGACCCAGCGGAACGGTGAGTTCATCGCCCAGGCCCAGGCGACCGAATAGTTCTGATAGGTCATCGGTCCGCCCTGCTCGTCAAGCATCTCCATGCGCCATTCCTCGCGCTCCTTGAAGCCGTGGATGCCGTGGAGTTCGTTCAGCGAGCCTTCGGGTCCGTTCTCGCCGCTCGCCCCATTGTCGCCGAGCACGACTGCGAACAGCGTGTTGTCGGCTTCGCCCATCCGCTCGAGCTCATTGCGGATACGTCCGAACTGTTCGTCCTGATAGGCGAGCTGCGCGGCGGCCACTTCCATTTGACGTGCGTGGAACTTCTTCTGGTTTGGGGTGAGCGAGTCCCATGCGGGAAGCTGCTCGGGTCTCGGTGTTAGTTTCGTGTCTGCCGGAATCATGCCCATGGCGATTTGCTTGCGCCAGGTCCTGATGCGCATCTCGTCCCAGCCCATGTCGAACTTGCCCTTGAAGCGGGCGATATAGTCTTCGGGTGCCTGATGCGGCGCGTGCGTCGAACCTGGCGAGAGGTAGATCAGGAACGGCTTGTCGGGATTGCCGGCTTTCTGGTTGTGGACATAGCGGATGATGTCGTCGGCAAGCATCTTGTCGACCAAGCTGCCGGCGATCTCGGATTCCGGCGCCCTTTGGATGCCGCGATACATGATGGGCGAAAACTGATCGGAATCGCCGTAAGGGAAGCCATAATAGTATTCGAAACCGATACCGGTCGGCCAAGCGCCGAAGGGACCTGCCTCGCTGCGCTCGTGACCCGGAATATTGTGGTGCTTGCCGAACATGGCCGTGTTGTAGCCGTTGAGTCGCAGGATCTGCGCCACGGTTGCTGTGTCCGGCTGGATGCGGCTGTCATAGCCCGGAAAAGGCGAAGGCATGTCCGACAGCCAGCCGACTCCGGCATTATGGTGATTGCGCCCAGTCAGCAGCGCGGCGCGGCTGGGAGAGCAGATGCCGGTGGAATGGAACCGGTTGTAGCGTTGCCCGGCTTGCGCCAGCCGATCGAAATTGGGCGTCGGCACCGGTCCGCCGAAAGCGCTCGACATCGCGAAGCCGACATCGTCGCTCATGAACATCAGGACGTTCGGAGCACCGGCGGGGGCTTCGACAGGGCGCGTCGTGCCCGGATCGGCATCGAGAACATTCTCGGCAATCGTCCCGTCGAAGGGTGCGCGGGGGATCGGCAGGACCGTGCGGTCCGTCTGCGCTTGCGCAGTCGAAGCGGCGATCAGGCCAAGGCTCGTGGCAGCGAGCAGTCTGTGCAGTTTCATCGGGCTTCCTCTCCACATGTCGTCCGGAGCGCCTGAGGACGTCCGGTCAGTCTCTCGATTTCAGGGTTGCGGGGGCGGGTGCCGCCATCGCGGCCGTCGCCATCAGCACGGCGTTATCGAAATGTTGCTGCGCCAGGTCCGGGTCGTTCGCCGCCTCGCGGTCGATCACTAGCAGCGCGCTTGTGAACAGGCCGGCCGCCAGGCGCCGCCGCACGTTGAGGAACGGTTTGAGGCTGTCGTCCAGCAGGGCCGCGATCCGGTCGCTGACCAGATCGGATTCGGGAAACTCGCCGCTCACCTCGGCGCGGGTTGCGATCAAGCCCGACCGTTCGAGCCCCGCGATGAACCGCGCATAGCTGTGGCGGCCTTCCGAATCGGTCTGTTCGAACAGCGGCTGGAAGAATGCGCGGATCAGCGTGGCAAGATCGTCGCCCATCCCCCGCGCGTCGGCCTCGTCGAGCAATTCGCGGCGCCTGCGATCGATTTCGGGGAGCCGATGGCGATAGACTTCGCGGATCAGCTCTTCCTTGCCGCCGAAATGATAGGCGACGACGTTCACGTTGGCCGAGCCGATCGACGCGCCGATCTGGCGCGTCGAGACTCCGTCGAAGCCGGCTTCGGCGAAAAGCGATTCGGCTGCCTCGATCAGCGCGGTGCGCGTGGCCTCGCGCCGGGGATCGTTCCGTCTGCGTCTTTCAGCTTTCATAGGCGACTGTCTCTGCAGCGCGAATCATCCGCGCCCGATTAAATAACGCATTTGCATTATTTAATGTCAAGCAATTGCCAACACGCTCCGGTGAATGAACCTGACGAGGTCGGCCTGGCCGCGCGCGCCGGTCTTCACATATATCCGCTTGGAATAGGTCCGCGCCGACTCGACGGTAAGGCCGATTTCTCCCGCGGCCTCCGAGATCGACATGCCACGGCTCAGGGCCAGGGCCAGCCGGGCCTCGCTCGGCGCGAGACCGAACAGCTGCCCGAGCTGATCGCAACGATCCGCCGACGTCCAGTTGTCGGCGTGCACATAGGCCACGAGCGTTGGCGTAGGCCCGGTGGGACCGCCGCGGATATTCGCCGGTATGAGCAGCATGTCGAGCCAAGGCTCCCGGCTGAGCACGATCGCGCGCGGCCGGGACCGGGGATTTTCGATCAGCGCCTGGATCGCCGAGGAAATCTCGCGTGCGACGTCGCGGTTCTTCGACGTGAGCCGCTGTCCGCGCCCCCTGACAAGCATTCCGCTTCCGGACAGCAGGTTCTCGCCATGGCTGTCCGCGTCGAGGATCCGCCCTTCCGCATCGAGCGTCAGCCAACCGAAATTCATCCGCCGGATCGCCTCGTTGGCGACCGAGGCGGTGATCCTTTCGCGTTCCAGCGCGACGTAGCTGTGCACTGCGGCCCGCAGGTAGGGGCCGGTAGCGTCGATCAGCGTGTCGACATCGGAGTCGAATTCGCGCCTGCGGCGGGAAACCGTCAGCCAGGCGCTCACGCCGCTTGCCTCGACGACACGCATCATCCGCAGGATGTTCATCCCGCTCGGCACCAGGAACTGGTTGAAATAGCTTTCGTGCTCGGGATCTTCGAAGCGCAGCAACTCGGGGAGGGCATAGACCCGTCCGTCGATCATGTCCTGATAGGGCAACGGGTCGGTCATGTGCAGGCTCTCGTGGTAGAGTTGCGACACGATCGGGGGCGAAGGGCGCCCAGAATAGAGGTGGATTACCCGGTTGCGCTCGGGGCCGAACGGCAGGGGGCGGAAGACCAGACTGGTATAGTCCGCACCGGTGCGACGGCGCAGGCGCGACAGGAAGGTAGACCACAGCGGGTCTTCCACCATCCCCAGGATCAGCGCCTCAAGCAGTTCGGCTGCGTCCGTCTCGCCAAGCATCACGATATCCCCAAATGGGAATTACTTCCGAATCGCCGTTATCCCACTAAGATCGTCCAGACAACATTCGTGGACGGCGCGCAGCGGCGTCAGGTGAGAGGAATTCGACAGTCATGACAGTCCAGCCAGCCGCCTTTCTGCGCAGCACACTGCCGCTCGGCATCGATATGGTCGGTGAATACGATTCGGGGCGTTACCATTCGATCTGGATTCCCGACCACTATGTCAGCTTCTGGCCGGATTCGATCTGGACAGAGGAATTCACCGACTTGGCGAAGACCTCGCACAGCCCGCATCGTCATCTCGACGGACTGGCGGTAGCCGCCGCCGCTGCGGTGATGACGGAAAACGTGCCGATCGCCATGTGCGTGGTCGATACGATCCGCCGCCATCCGGCGATGCTGGCGCAGACCGCGCTGACAATTGATCACCTTTCGAAAGGCCGCTTCATTCTCGGCATCGGCTCGGGGGAACTGGAAAACACCGTGCCTTACGGTTTCAGCTTCGAAAAGCCGGTCAGTCGCTTCGAGGAAGCGATCAAGGTGATGAAGCTGTTGTGGCACAGCGACGGCCTGGTCGATTTCGAAGGCCAGTTCTACAAGCTGGAACATGCCCGGCTCGATACTGAGCTCTACGACGGCAAGGCCCCGCAGATCTGGACGGGTGCGGTCGGCCCGCGCATGCTCGGCATCACGGGGCGCGAAGCGGACGGCTGGTGGCCGGCCGGCACCTATACGCCGGAGGATTTTGCAGCGAAGCTCAAGGTCATCATGGACGCGGGCGATGCCGTGGGCCGCGACATGTCGAATTTCACGCCCGCCCTTACCCAGATCTGCCTGATCGGCGACGAGGGCGAGATCGAGGAAATGCTCAAGGCGCCGATGGTCAAATCGATCATCCTGATGCAGACGGCCGAGGATCTGCGCCAGTTCGGCCATGAGCACCCGATGGGCCCGAAGTGGCGCGGGATTCACGATCTCGATCCCGCGGTGCTGACGCGCGACAGGATCGTCCAGTTCTGCGAGGAACTGGACACGCAGGCAATCCGCGACATCTTCCCGGTCGGCACGCCCAAGCAGGTCGCGGCCAAGATCAAGGGCTTCATCGACGCGGGCGTCCAGGTCTACAAGCTCATGGAATACGGCAGCATGGGCGGCGCCAGGTTCGCCGCCACATCGGCTCTCAAGGTGCGCGAGACCGAGGACGAGATCGCCCTGCTCTGCAAGGGGATCTGACCGTGGCGACGATCATCGACGGAACGCTCGACGCCGCAGCGCTTCTGGAAAGGGCGAAATCCGAAACCGGCCTGTCGGACTGGGGCGATCCGACATTCGAGGAACGCTTCGGCCTCGCGGTCCAGCACATCAATTCTATCCCGATGGACGCGGCAGGCCGCCAGGCCGCTGCCGACAACATCAACTGGCTGCTGACCGACCGGCTCAATTTCTTCAACGACCGCAAGATCTATCCGCTCGACGAGGAAGTCATCGACCACCCGATGTTCGCCACCGGCGAACCGCGCTCGGGTACGACGCTGATGCATGCGCTGATGTCGGTGGACCCCGACGCGCGCGCGCTGCGCTTCTGGGAAGTGATGCATCCCTCTCCGCCTCCGGGCGTCGTCGAAGGGGAGGACCCACGCCTCGCGCTTGCAGACGAGGAATGGCGCGAGATCAACACCAAGATGTGGAAATGGCTCCACTGCCACCCCTATAACGACATGCTGGGTGATGGCCTGCCGGAGGATGAGCGGACCTGGGCCTTCGATTTCCGGGTGATGACGCCGACCGCCTGGTGGCGCGTGCCGATGCAGAACCTGTCGATGGGACTGCCTACAGATTCAGCCGCGCAGAATCGGATCCACAAGATGATGCTGCAGGCGCTGCAGTACAAGCGTCCCAGGAAGTACTGGGTGCTCAAGGGCTTCCACAACTTCCGGCTCAAGGAATTCTTCGAGACCTATCCGGATGCGACGCTGGTCTACCTGCATCGCGATCCCGTTCAGGTGGCGGCTTCGAGCACCGCGATGATGCGCGACATCATGGAAGGTATCGTCGGCAAGATCGATCTCGTCGCCGAGGCCAAGATGCATCTCGAGCGCGTCCGCATGAGCATCGCCAACACCATGTCGAACCCGCTGATCAACGACCCGCGCATCCTCCATGTCCGCTACAAGGATTTCGTCGGCGACCCGATCGCCACCATCCGGGGCTACTACGAGTTCACCGGCAGGGAGCTGACGCCGCAGGCGGAGGCGGCGATGCGCGACTACCTCGCCAACAACAAGGGCGACCGCCACGGCAAGTTCGAATATTCGACAAAGCTGCTGACCGATGCCGGCTACGATATCGACGAACTCAACGAGGAGTTCCGTTCCTTCCGCGAGCGCTTCGACGTGCCCATCGAGAAGCGGGACTGATCATGCACAAGCGCGTTTGCCTTCATCAGATCGCCTTCATCGACCAGAGCACCACGGCATTCGTGGAACACTGTCGCGAGATCGGCGTCCGGCACATGACCCTGGTGACGCCGCTGCTGATGCAGGACGGGGCGCTGGAGGAAGCGCGTGCGGCGCTGACCACGCCCGACCCGCATGTCGCGGTCGTCAACCATCCTATCGGCATGGGCACCGACCTCGAACGGGCCGGTAGAGAGGAAACCGAAAAACTCCTGCAGGCGATCGATATTGCTGCGACCTTGGGAGCACGCGCGATCTACCTGGTCAGCGGCGGGCGCGGTTCGCTGCTCTGGGAGCAGGCGGCCGAGCGTTTTGCGGAACTGGTCGCGCCGTGCCTTCCCGTGGCGAAAGAGAAGGGCGTCCAGCTGCTGGTCGAGACGGCGTCCGATTTCAATGTCGACATCCATATCGCGCATACGCTGGACGATACGATCCGTCTGGCGGAGATTGCGGGGATCGGCGTTTGCCTGGAACTGCATGCCTGCTGGTTCGAAAGCGGGCTCAAGGAGAAGTTCGCCCGCGCCATGCCGAACACCGGCCTCGTGCAGGTGAGCGACTATGTGCTCGGGGACCGGACCGCGCCGTGCCGCGCCGTGCCGGGCGACGGCGTGATTCCGCTGCAGTACCTGCTGGGCGATATCCTGGAAGCCGGCTATCGCGGCGTGTTCGATCTGGAACTGGTGGGGCCTCGCATCGTCGAGGAAGGTGCCGGCGCAGCATCGAAGCGTGCGGCGGAGAATCTTTCGGAACTGCTTGAGAAACTGGGAGCCTGAGTATGGCGTATGGCGACGGACCTGCTGACGAGAAACTCAAGGCGGCATGGGACAGCTTCTGCGATCGCCTGAAGGCAGCGGGCGAAAAGGCGTTCAAGGACGCCAATCCGCCGGCTCCGATCATGCGCGCCGATGCCTTTCATTTCCTCACGCAGAATCTCGGGCAGACATTCGATCTTGCGCTGGAAACCAAGGATCCGGCCTATCCGATGATCCATTACTTCACCCATCCCTACATGAAGCTTGGCGGCGACGTTTGCGATTTCACCTATCGCCAGGCCTGGATCTCGGGCGATTACACCTACAAGATCACGGGCCGAAGAGGGACGGCGCGCTGGTTCAACCTCACCGTTCAGGGCCCGAAGCCGGACAAGATCCCCGGCACCGACTGGCCGCCGCTGCACGAGCCTTTCGGCGACATTCCCGAGTGCAATATCCTCGGCTCGCAGATCGAGACCGACGCCGAAGGCTGTTTCGAACTTTTCATCGGTGGCGAGAAGCGGCCGCAGAACTGGTTGCCGACCACGCCAGGCTCGCGCAAGCTGTTCATCCGCGAGGCCTATGACGCGTGGGGCGAAACGCCGACCACCCTCACGATCGAGAGGGTGGGTATGGACAGTCCGAAGCCCGTGCCCACCGCCGACCGGATGATCGAGGCGTTTGACTGGGCCGGGGATTTCGTCACCGGCATCATGCGCGACTGGCCCGAACACTCGTGGATGACTTCGGGCGGCGTTTGCGATCCGAACCAGCTCAATGTCTTCCCGGCCGACAAGTCGGCCAATACCGCCGACGATGCCAAGCGCGGCCGCATGGCGGCCAACATGATCTGGTCGCTGAAACCCGACGAGGCGCTGATTGTCGAGATGGAGTGGCACGACGGGCTCTGGCTGTTCGGCATGGGCGGCGTATTTGTTGAGTCCATGGACTACCTCTATCGCCAGGTGAGCTACTCGCCTGCGCGAACCAAGGTCGACAGTGACAATGTGGTACGTCTGGTAATCGCTCACCAGGATCCCGGCGTGCACAACTGGCTCGACACGCAAGGCTTTTCCGACGGCAATCTCGGCTACCGCAATCTCATGAGCCAGAACCCCGCCACCTTCCGCACGAAGCTGGTAAGGCACGCCGAACTGATGCAGCACCTCCCCGCCGACACGGCGATGGTGACGAAGGAAGAGCGCATCCAGCAGTTGCAGGACCGCTATCACGCCATCAAGCTGCGCTTCGGTATCTGATGGCGGGCGAACGGCCGATCACGGTCTACGCCAACCCGCTAAGTCCCTATGTCAACAAGGTCCGCGCGTTCCTGAATCTCAAGGGACTGAACTATCGGCTGCATTACGTCGATCCCACTCGACAGAAGCAGGAACTCGAATTCTCCGGCCAGACCGCGGTGCCGGTGGTGACAGTGGGCCACGAGGTGCTGGTCGATTCAACGCCAATTTGTCTGCGGCTGGAAGAAATTTTCCCGACCCACCCTCCCGGCCTGCCCGCCGACGCTGCTTTGCGCGATAAACTTCTGGCCCTGGACCGCTGGGTGTCGGCCAGCCTGATTCCGACAGGTTTCTACACGTCCCAGAACTTGCCGCTGGCGGCCAAGCTTCGGAACGGCTGGCTTTCGGGCACGATACACAGCGTGACGGCGCCGCAGGGGCTTCCTCTCTGGATGAAGCTGATGTGGCCTGTCTTCGTCGTGAGAGCACGGTTCGTTTCCGGCATCATCGACCATATCGATCCGGCGACACCGGTAAGCGAAGTGCGGCGGAATGCCTGCGAGGATTTTATCGCACGGTTGGAAGGAGGGCCTTTTCTCGGCGGACAATCATCTCCTTCGCTGCCGGATTGTGCGGCATACGGCCACTTCATTCCCTGCTGGATGGGGGGCATGGTCGGCTATGAAGAGTTTGCCGGTTATCGCGAACTAGCCGGCTGGGTCCAGCGGATGACCCCTCTTGCCTACACGCCGAAACCCTTCTGGCCGAAGCAGCTCGTCAGGCGCGATCCTGAACGTTTCTAAACCCTCTTCAAGATGTGATCCACTGCGTCTAATAGAGCGCGTCCCTTGGGGCAGAGGCTGCATGAGCCGCCAGGATTGAAGACTTGGCTGGGCCGCATTGCGAGCCAGTGAGCAGGAAGACTTTGGATGACACCATTTCCGGCGCTCTTGCGCGCCCGTTTCGCAGCAGCCCTGGCGGCGGCGATCGCCTTCGCACTCGCGCTCGGGTCCTGCGATAGGCCTGCACAGCCCGATGAGCCCACCGCCCTGATCGATCCCGACGACTGGCCGAATTTCGGTCGCACGCCGGGCGAACAGCATTACAGCCCGCTCGACCAGATCGACAGCGGCAATGTCGGCGATCTCCAGCTCGCTTGGTATTACGATCTGCCTCCCGAGAACACCGCGACCGGACCGATCGAGGCCGACGGCAAGCTCTTCATCACGACGGGCCACGGCTATATCCGCGCCTTCGAAGCGGCGACCGGCGAGCTGCTGTGGGAATACGATTCAAAGACTCGCGAAGCCTCGGGCATCCATTTGCGTCTCGGCTGGGGCGCGAAGGGCATCGCCTATTCCGACGGCCGGGTGTTTCTCGGAACGCAGGATGGCCGGGTAATCGCGCTCGATGCCGAAAGCGGCGACGTCGCATGGGAGCAGCGCGATTATCCGCTCGAGGAGCTGCGTTACATCAACGGTCCGCCGCGAGTGTTCGACGGCAAGGTGATCGTCGGACATGGGGGCGCGGACGTCAGCCCGATCCGCGGCTTCGTCACCGCCTATGACGCGAAGACCGGGAAGCGGTTGTGGCGTTTCCATACCGTGCCCGGCAACCCTGCCGACGGTTTCGAGAACAAGGGGATGGAACTGGCTGCCAAGACCTGGACCGGCGAGTGGTGGAAGCATGGCGGCGGGGGAACCGCCTGGAACGCCTTCAGCTACGACCCCGAACTCGGCCTGATCTATATCGGGGTGGGCAACGGCTTTCCCTACAATCAGGCACTGCGCAGCCCTGAAGGCGGCGACAATCTGTTCCTGGCCTCGATCGTCGCGGTGAAGGCCGATAGCGGCGAATACGCCTGGCACTACCAGGTCTGCCCCGGCGACCAGTGGGACTGCACCGCCGTGCAGGACATGACGCTCGCCACTCTCGAGATCGACGGCAAGCAGCGCAAGGTGCTGATGCAGGCACCCAAGAACGGCTTCTTCTATGTCATCGACCGCACGACCGGCGAATTCATCTCGGCGGAACCCTTCGCCAAGGTCACCTGGGCGGAGAAGATCGACTACGAGACCGGCCGCCCCGTGGAAAATCCCGGAATTCGCTATCATGGCAAGCCGGGCATGTTCGAACTCTGGCCGGGCCTGCGCGGCGCGCACAGCTGGCTGCCGCAATCGTACAGCCCCAAGACCGGCTTGGTTTACATCCCGGTGATCGAGGGCGCTTCCTTCATCGGCGACGAGGGAGTCGATTTCGACAACCAGCCCCCGATCGGCGGGATGGCGGTAAACGCCCTGCCTGATCCGGACCTTCCGGGCGCCCATCGCGGGTTCCTCAAGGCATGGGATCCGGTGGCCCAGAAAGTCCGCTGGAGCATCGAGCTGCCCGGCAACTGGCCGGGCGGCACCATGGCCACGGCAGGAAATCTCGTATTCCAGGGCAGGATTGACGGGCGCTTCGTGGCCTATGATGCGATGTCCGGGAAGGAGCTGTGGAGTTTCAAGACGCAGGCTCCCGTCGTCGCCCCGCCGATAAGCTACCGCATCGGCGGCACGCAATATGTGACGGTCATCACCGGCAACGGCGCCGGCGGCGGGGGAATCTTCTCGACCGGCGTTGCCGAGTATTCAACCGACTATCGCCTGCCGCGCCGTGTCCTGACTTTCGCGCTGAACGGCACGGCGAAGCTGCCGAAGGCCGAGCCCGTGGCGCCGCGAAAGCCGCTCGACGATCCGGACTTCAAGCCAGATCCGGAACTGACCCGGAAGGGCGCGATGGCTTATGGCATGGGCGGTTGCGTCGTGTGCCACGGCTTCAACGCGGTCTCCGGCGGCACCGCGCCGGACTTGCGCACCTCACTCTATATTCTTGACGCCAAGGCTTTCCGTGCAGTGGTGAAGGAAGGGGCATTGGTCGGTTCAGGCATGCCGCCCTTCCCGGAGATTTCCGACGAAGGGGTAGCCGCCATGCGCCAGTATCTGCGCGCCCTCAGCCAGGGCTTGGGCAAGGCTGGAACAATCAATTCGGCGAAATCCGCAAATGGCGAGGACAATCGCGCCGCGAGCCAGCCGATCCACTGACGATCTTGAGGCAGGCCGGCACTTACACCGGCCAGTCAAGCCAGGTCCGTGCCGTGCGCCCGAGCACCCATTCGCGCTCTTCCTGCGTGAGGTCCGGGTCGCCGAGCACTCCGTAGAGCAAGTCGGCCCAGCTTTCGCCGCGCTGGTTCACCGAGAAGTCGCTTGCCCACATGATCCGTTCGGCGCCGAAACGTCCGATCGCCTTGCGCAGGATCGGCCATAGCCCCTCTCCCGGCCATGCCGGCTTGTCGAACATCGCAGACGAGTGGCCCCATTTGAGCGCGACATTGGGAAAGTCGGCGAGCGACAGCACCTTGTCGAACATCACCAGCTGCTGTTCGTCGTTCAGCGCCGGCGTGCCGCCCCCGATCGATGCACGCATCGAGTTGCTGAACAGGCCGCAATGATCGACGACGATGCGCAGGTCCGGAAAGGCGCCCGCAAGCCGGGCGAAGGCTTCCGGCTGGTCCGGTGCGAAGACGAACAGCGGCAGGCCGCAATCGCCCGCGGCCTTGCAGATATGATCGTATCCGCCTGCGGCAAACTCCGCCCTTTCCGCGCCGGACAGACCCGGATCGATCCGCAGCGCCCGGGCAGCCGGCGCGTCGCGGACCTGCCGAACGATGCCGGCATACTCCGGGTCCTCGCGATTGATGCGCAGGAGATAGGAGAATCGTTCGGGATGGATCTGCGCGGCGAGCTCGGCCGTCGGCGCAACCGGCCGCTGCACCTCGCCCGGCAACGCGTGATGCGGCTCGTTGGCGAAGGAGCGCAGCCAGTATTCGTCGATGAGAACGGCGCGAATGCCCAGCGCGTCCATCGCGGTCAGAGTCTCGTCGATCCTGCCGGGCCCGAAGTGAATTTGCGCGTCAACGATATCCATTGCCCGCTCCTGTCGCGATCAGACCGGCAGGTCCTTTGGCACCCAGTTCGGCAGGCGCTTCTCCATGAAGGCCTGCATGCCTTCGCGCGCTTCCGATTCTTCGCTCATCAGTGAAACGAACATCGTCTGATAGTCGATCGCGGCATACTGCTGGTTGAGCATGCGCTTGACATGGGCACGGCATTCCGGAGCGGTCTGGAGCACTTCGCAGGCCGCCTTCAGCGCTTCCTCGCGCAGCTGTTCATGCGGCACGATCCGGGAAACCAGCCCCATCGCATGCGCCTCGGCGGCATCGATCTTCCGGGCGGAGAGGAGCAGGTCGCGGGCCTGGGCCATTCCGACGTGGGCGGGCAGGGTGGCCGCATAAGTCGCATCGATGATGCCGCGCAGCAACTCCGGAACCCTGAATGTCGCACGCTCGCTGACCACCGCGATGTCGGACATCATCGCGATCAGCAGCCCGCCCGCCTGGCAGATGCCGTTCACTGCCGAGATGACCGGCGCCATGCTTTCCCTGATCGTGACGAAGGGTAGGCATTCGTAATGCAAGCCTTCGGGAACCTGCTGGTCGCCTTTCTCGTAGCGGCCGCCGAGGTCGCCTCCGGGAGCGAAGACATCGCCGGTGCCGGTGAGGATCAGCGCGCGCAGATCCTTGTCGGCATTGACGAGATGGACCGCCTTCTTGATCCCGAAATACATCGAAGGTGTAAGCGCATTGCGCGCGTGCGGCCGGTCGATCGTGCACCACAGGATCGGCCCGTCCCGCTCGAGCCGCAGGTTCTTCGTGCCCAGGTCGAAATCGCTCATGGTCTCTCCCGAATTCTGTTGCCGTTACCACAGCCTGATAGCAGGATAGTAAGCATGGCAAGCAATAATCTCTTCCCGCTCCCGACCGAGATCGAAGCTCTCACCACCGAATGGCTCAACGCCGCGCTGAACAGCCGCAATCCCGGCGTGACGCTAAGGGATTCCGAAATCGTCGACATCAATCACGGGACCTGCACGAAGGTCCGTATCCGGTTGGATCTCGATGAGGCCGGCAAGGCTGCGGGCATTCCCGAACTGGTCATCCTGAAAGGCGGGTTCGAGCCACACAGCCGCATGATGCCGTACATGCACAATCAGGAAGTGCATGCCTATGCCGATGTGCTTCCGCACACGCCGCTGCGCTTTCCGACCTGCTACTTCGCCGGGTTCGACGAAGCGCAGGCGCAAGGCATCATCATCATGGACGATCTCGTTGCGCGCGGCGTGACTTTCCTTCACCCCCAAAAGCCTCAGGAGCCGGAGCTGGTTGCGCGGCGCCTGACGATGCTCGCGCGGCACCACGCGATGACTTGGGGTACCGACGATTTCAAACCGGGCGGTCGTTTCGACTGGGCGACCCAGACGGCCGATTCGACTCACTTTGACAGCATCCTCGTGCCCGAGACATGGCGAAGCTATGTCGATAGCGCGCGCGGCGCCGCCGCTTCGGTCTGCTTCCACGATCTCGACTGGATGATCCGGACGAAGAACAAGATGAATGCTCTGTCGAAGTCGCTGCCGAACGTCCTGATCCATGGCGACACCCATCTCGGCAACCTGTACATTGACATCGACGGCGAACCGGGCTTTTTCGATTCCCTGCCGCACATCTCGCCGATCATGTACGAAGTGTCCTATCATGTGACCGGCGCTCTCGACGTTCCCGTGCGGCGTCTGCACGAGCGCGATCTCGTCTCGCATTATCGCGACGAACTGGTGCGCTGCGGTGTCGATGCGCCGCCGATGGACGAGCTGATGCACCAGTTCGGCTGCTTCCTGGCCAACGGCTACATGATCTTCATCGTCAACGCTTCGGAATTCCAGCCCGAGGCAATCAACACCGCCTATACCGCACGCTTCTCGTCCGCGATGCTCGATCACGATACGATCGGGCTGATCGAAAGGCTTGAGGTCTAGGTTGCCCGCAACACGCCGCCGTCGACCCTGATTACCGCGCCCGTGGTGAAATCGGAACGCGGGCTGGCGAGGAACGCCGCCGCGGCCGCGATTTCCTCGGCGCGGCCCAGGCGCGGCACGGGCTGCTGCACCCACTCGGTCGTGTAGCGACGTTCGCATTCGGCGAAGTCGCCCGTCCAGCCGTTCTGCTCCTTCACCGTCATGATCCAGCGTTCGGCCTGCGGCGTCAGGACCGTGCCCGGCGCGATCGCGTTGACCGTGACGCCGTGGGGGGCAAGCGTGCGCGACAGGTTGCTCGTGACGTGATCGGCTGCGCCCTTGGCGCTGCCATACTCGAGAAGCCTGCCGCTGAGCTGCTTGCCTCCCACCGAAGAGATATTGATGACGCGCCCCCAGCTGCGCTCGATCATGCCCGGCGCGAGCACCTTCGCAAAGCGGATCAGCGAGACGACGTTGAGGTTGAAGCTCTCCAGCCAGTCGTTGGAGGAAACATCCATCCAGTCGGGATTGCCGCTGGTCACGACCCCGCCTGCCGAATTGACGAGGATGTCGATGCCCCCCATCGCCTCGAGCGCGGTCTGCGCGATCGCATCGGCATCGCTGTCCGTGGTGACCGAGCCCAGCGCGACGGCCGATTGCACGCCCTTTGCCGCAACTTCGGCGGCGACCGCCTCGGCGCGCGCGCGGTCGCGTCCATGAACGACGACCGACACCCCTTCGTCGGCCAGTTCCCTGGCAATTGCCGCGCCTATTCCCGAACTGCTTCCGGTTACCAGAGCCCGCTTGCCGCTGAGCTGAAGATCCATGACATCCCCTCGATCGTTTTCGGCGATCACCATGCCGTTTCCGCGCTGCTTGTCGAGCCGGTGTGCGGAAAAATTCGCCCCGTCTGTAACCCGCTGCGAAGTCTCGGCGAACTTGATTGGCGAGGCCCCGGTGCCTCCGAGTGAACAGCGAAAGGACCAGATGATGAATTCATCGACCACTCTGGCGGCTGCGGCGGCAACGCTTGCAGCGGCGGCGCTGGCGGCCTCCCCCGCATCCGCAGGGGAAGGCTCGGGCAACGCCAAGGAGAAATGCTACGGCGTCGCGCTCAAGGGCCAGAACGACTGCAAGGCCGGTCCGGGCACGAGTTGCGCGGGAACGTCGACCGTCGACTATCAGGGCAATGCCTGGAAGCTGGTGAAGAAGGGCAGCTGCATCGCGATGGGCGGCACGCTCCAGCCCCATGCCGGCAACGCCGCGCCGAAGCCGACGGGCAATATGTGATTCGCTAAGCGAAGAGCCTGGCCGGCGTGGCAATCCCTACCCTCCTGCCCCCCTCGACGGGGATCGGGCTGAAACCGCAGCATTACGAAGCTGCGCTTGCCCGCTCGCCGGCCGGCACTTCCTCCAGCCAGGTGCGAAGCAAGCTTCGCCCTGGCTGGGTCGAAGTGCATCCCCAGAATTACTTCTGTGCAGGCGGTCCGCCGCATCGCTGGCTGACGGCAGTGGCGGAAAGCTATCCGCTCAGTTTCCATTCGGTGGGCCTGTCACTGGGCTCGGCCACCGGCGTCGATCGCCGGGAGCTCGCGCAGCTTGTGGCGCTGTGCGAGCGGTATCGGCCCGCATCGGTGTCCGATCATCTGAGCTGGAGCGGATCGGCCGGCAACCGCTATCCCGACCTGCTTCCGGTGCCTTACACCCGCGAATGTCTGGACCATTTCGCGGTTCAGGTCTCGGTCGTGCAGGAATGCCTTGGTCGGCCCATCCTGATCGAGAACCCTTCCCGCTATCTCGCCTTTCTTGGCGACGAGATGCGCGAAGCCGAATTCCTCCACGAGCTGTGCCGGACGACCGGCTGCGGCATCCTGCTCGACATCAACAATATCGAGGTCAGCGCGACCAACCTGAAGCTGGATCCCTTCACCATGCTCGACGCGATCGATCCAGCGCTTGTCGGCGAGGTGCACCTGGCGGGGCATGCTGTCGAGGAGCATGAGGAGGGACCCTTGCTGATCGACGATCACGGTTCCCCTGTATCGGACCTCACCTGGCGCCTGTTCGAACGTTTCGTCGCCAGGGCCGGCCGCGTGCCGGTGCTGATCGAATGGGACACCGACGTGCCGGACTACGGGGTGCTGATCGGTGAGGCGGCCAAGGCCGACCGGATCATGTGTAGTGCGGAGCTTGGCCATGCGGCTTGAAGCTCTGCAGCACGCGATGATGGCCGCCATTGACGACGGGCCTGACCATATTCCCGAGGGCGTCTTCGCGGGTGGTCGAAGGGCAGTGCTGCACGGCATGGCCGTTCATGCCAACACGATCTCCCACGCCAGGCTTGTCGCCCTGGAAGACACATTTCCCCGCACGCGCCGGTTGCTGGGTGAGGAGGAGTTCAACCGCCTGTCGCGAGGCTTTGTCGAAACGGCCGCGGCGAGGGCGGAGCCCGTCGCATCCATCGGCAGGCAATTTCCTTTTTGCCCGGCTCTACGGCATGCAAGCAGGCCCGCCGCCGCTCTCGCGGAATTCGAATGGGCCTGGCTCGAAAGCTACCACGCGGCCGAAGCCGACGCTCTCGATCTCGGCGAGCTCGCAGGGGTCGGTGAGGTTCAGCTCCTGGCGCTGCGCCTGTCGCGCCATCCGGCTGCGCGCATGGTCGGGCCCGACGCGGCTCCGGCTATCGAGGGCGAAGTACCCAGTGTCGTTGCGGCGGCGATAGTCCTGCTGGCCAGGCCCGGCGCCGACGTACTGGTTGTTCCCGCGACGCCCGCAATGGGCGTGATCTTCGGCAGGCTGGAGGAGCCTCGCGAGGTCGGTGAACTGCTGAGCGGCCCCTGCGGAAGCGAATTCCGCGAACAGGACATGCTGCCGGCATTGATTGCGTTGATCGAGGCCGGCGCCCTTGTCCGCCTCGAACGGGATGGGGGCTAACATGCTCGCGCTCTATGATCGTGCGGTCGCCGCCATCTCGGCCCGCCTGCCCGAAGGGCTGATACTGCTGTTCTTGCGCATCGCCTTCGCCGGCGTCTTCTGGCGATCGGGCCGCACCAAGGTGGAGGAAGGGAGCTTATTCTCCATAAGCGACACGACCTATTTCCTGTTCGCCGAGGAATATTCGTCGGTCCCGCTGCCGTCGGATCTCGCTGCGGTCCTGGCGACCGTCTCCGAGCACCTGTTCCCGGTGCTGCTTGTGCTGGGGCTGTTCACCCGGCTGTCGGCGCTTGCACTGCTTGGGATGACGATGGTCATCCAGGTCTTCGTCTATCCCGAAGCCTGGTGGCAGGTGCACGCGCTGTGGGTCGCCATGGCGCTGGCGCTGATCGTGCGGGGCGGAGGCATGTTTGCGCTCGATCGCCTGCTGGTGGAAAAGACCCGCGCATGAAAACGGAAGAGGCCACCCTGGCCCGGCTGGCGGCCATGGCGCAGCGCGGCGACCGGCAGGCCTATCGCGTGCTGCTCGGCGAGTGCCAGAGCTGGCTGAAGGGCTACTTCCGCCGCCGTATCGCGCCTCACCACCTCGACGATCTGGTGCAGGAAACGCTGCTTTCGCTCCACCGCAAGCTCGGCAGTTACGATCCGGCCCGACCGTTCCTGCCGTGGCTGGCGGCGATCTCCCGCTATCGCTGGGTCGATCACATGCGCCGGCTCTACAGGGACGATGGCGAGGCCATCGAAGGCGACGTTCCCGCCGATCCGGAAGAGCCGGCAATCGCCGCGCGCCTCAGCCTCGAGCGGCTTTTCACATACCTGCCCCAGGCCCAGGCCCGGGTTATCGAGCTGGTCAAGGTCGAAGGCCTGTCCATCCGTGAGGCCTCTCGGGCCAGCGGACAAAGCGAATCGCTGGTCAAGGTCAACATTCATCGCGGCCTCAAGAAGCTTGCCGCCATGATCGAGAAAGAATGAATGCAATGCGTACCGATACGGAAAACCTGATCTCGGGCCTCGTCGACGAGCTGCAGCCGGTTCGTCCGCTGCGCTTCCGGCGCGGGCTTGGTTTGGCGGTCGCCGCGATGGCGCTGGCCGTCGTGCTGGTTGTCACGCTGGGCGGGATCAGGCCGGATCTCGCCGCGGGCAGGCCCGACCCCATGTTCCTGGTCGCCAGCGGCCTGTTCCTGCTGCTCGGCCTTGCCGCCGCGGTGACGGTGGTGGTGATGGGCAGCCCGCGCGTCGGCAATGCGCATGACGGCTGGCGCTGGGCGGCGGCGATGGCGGGCCTGCTGCCGCTTGCTGCGATGCTGCTTGCGCTCGGCGATTTTCACGCCGCCTGGATTGCGAGCGAGCCGGCGCATGGCGCCTATTGCGCCGCCTATTCGATCGGGCTCGGCCTGCTGACGGGCGCGGTGCTCGTGCTGTGGCTGCGCCGTGGCGCGCCGACTTCGCCCGGCCGTGCCGGCTTGCTGACCGGGGTCGCGGCGGGTTGCGCTGGAGTGTTCGCCTTTTCCTTCGCCTGTCCGTTTGATTCGATCATGCATATCGGCCTGTGGCACGCCCTTGCGGTTGTCGTGAGCGCGCTTGCCGGCTGGCTGGTCGTTCCGCGGCTCGTGCGCTGGTGACGGCGATGCCTGCTTGAACCGGATCGCTGCCTACCCCTATGTGGAACCGAATCCGGCATCCACTGGGAGGGCGCATCGTGAGCACCGAAGAAAACAAGAAGATGGCGATCGAGCTGCTGCAAGCGTCGGCGATCCACGACGGCAAGCGGTTCGACGAATTGCTCCATCCCGACGCCACCTACTGGGTGATCGGCAAGCCGCACCTCTTCGCCTATGGCGGCGAACAGACCCGCGAGCAGATCGTCGCCTACATGTCGACGCCCAGCATCTTCGTCGGCGGGGTGCAGACCACTTTCGGCGACATCACCGCCGAGGACGACCGCGTCGCGCTCGAAGCCGAAACCAAGGGCACCCTGCCCGACGGGCGGGTCTACACGAACGTCTACCACTACCTGATGAAGTTCAAGGACGGGAAGATCATCCGCGTGAAGGAATATCTCGACACGCAATCGGCGGCGGAGTTCTTCTCGAAATAAACCCGGGAGCCGCTTTCCCGCTGCTGTTCCGTTTCCTTTGAAACGTCATGCCAGCGCAGGCTGGCATCTCAAGCGGCCTGAGACCCCAGCCTTCGCTGGGGTGACGAGCTTCTATCTGAAGGCGAAAAACTCTAGCCCGGCTTCTTCTTCAGCATCACCGTGCGCGTGCACGAAAGGGTGGTTTCGCCGCGCTGGTTGGTCAGCTCGTGCCTGAAGGTGACGATGCCGACTTCGGGGCGCGATTTCGATTCGCGCATTTCCACCACTTCGCTCGAACAGGTCAGCGTGTCGCCGATGAAGGTCGGCTTGGGCGTCACCACCTTGTCGAAGCCGAGATTGGCGATCAGCGTGCCTACTGTGGTGTCGGCGATGGACAGGCCCACGGCGAGCGAGAAGGTGAAAGTGGAATTCACCAGGATCTGGCCGAATTCGGACTGCTTGGCCGTTTCCGCGTCGAGGTGAAGCGGTTGCATGTTGTGGGTCATCGCGGTGAAGAGCAGGTTGTCCGTCTCCGTCACCGTCCGGCTCGGCTGGTGGGTGATTTTGTCGCCCACATTCCATTCGTCGTAGAAGCGTCCGGGCATTGGCTGTTCTATCCCTTTTCCCTGTTGGACAAAGTTGACAAAGGTGACACCCTGTCACCCGCCAGTTTTCTGTTCAAATGCATGAATTCATTCGTGAACTTCGTACAGCTGCCGGGTGACACCTTTCCGAGAGAATTTCGGTCGGGCGGACCCGGCTGGCGGGTATCGATATGGCCCGCAGCGACCTTGGCATGCCGGGATCGAGTAGGAAAGCGGCCCTATTCCGCTTCCTCTTCCTCGATCCGCGCCAGCAGCGCCTCGACCTGAACCTGTGCTCCGGCTGTCGCATTGAGCTCGGCCACCACCCCGTCGAAGGGCGCGGTGAGCGTGTGCTCCATCTTCATCGCTTCGAGCGTCAGCAGCTTCTGGCCCATGGTCACCGCGTCGCCCTTGGCGACTTCAACCGCGATCACCTTGCCCGGCATGGGCGCGAGGATCGCGCCGGTCGAGGCGACGCCGGCGTGCGAACCGTCCTTGCGGAACGGCGTCAGCAGCCAGGCTTGCCCGCGTTCGGTGACGAGCGCCGTAGCCGCCGGTACGCGTGCTCCCTGGCCCACCAACTCCACTTCGATCGGATCGCCATCGAGCAGGAAATGCCCCCTGAGCACCGGGGGAGCGTTGAGCCGGAAACCCGGCACGCCGCTGGCCGGCACGAGCCGCATCGCTCCGTCTTCCAGGATATCCATGGAAGGCGATGGCGCTTCGGCCATGGCGTCGCCGTCGCGGCCGATCAGTCCCGTGTCGACATCGCCCGAGGCGAAGTCGGGATGTTCCAGCGCCCTCACCAGGAACGACGCGTTGGTCCTGACCGGCCAGACTGCCGAGTCCGCCAACATTTCACCGAGGCGTTCGATGGCCTGCTCGCGGCTGCCGCCATGGGCGATCACCTTGGCGATCATCGGATCGTAGAAGGGCGAGACTTCGGCACCCTGATAGACGCCGGTGTCGATCCGCCCGCCGTGGGCCTTGCCGAATTGCAGCAGTTCCAGCGTGCCGATGGACGGCAGGAATCCCTTGGCCGGGTCCTCGGCATAAAGCCGGGCTTCCATCGCCCAGCCGTTGATCGACAGGTCATCCTGCTTGACCGGGATCGGCTCGCCCGACGCCACGCGCAGCTGCCATTCGACCAGATCGACGCCGGTGATTTCTTCGGTCACCGGATGTTCGACCTGCAGGCGTGTGTTCATTTCCATGAACCAGATGCGGTCGGCGCGCAGGCCTTCCGACGCGTCGGCGATGAACTCGATCGTGCCGGCGCCGACATAGTCGACTGCCTGGGCAGCGCGCACTGCCGAGGCGCACAGCTCGGCGCGGGTCGCCTCGTCCATGCCGGGGGCGGGCGCTTCCTCGATCACCTTCTGGTGGCGGCGCTGCAGCGAGCAGTCGCGTTCGAACAGGTGGACGACATTGCCGTGCCTGTCGCCGAACACCTGCACCTCGATATGGCGCGGGCGCTGGATGAACTTTTCGATCAGCACGTGGTCGTTGCCGAAGCTGGACGCCGCTTCGCGCTGGCAAGACTTGAGCGCATCGGCGAAGTCCTTCGGATCCTCGACCAGCCGCATGCCCTTGCCGCCGCCGCCCGCGACCGCCTTGATCAGGACGGGATAGCCGATCGCCTCGGCTTCCCTGGCGAGGAATTTCGGCTCCTGATTCTCGCCCATGTAGCCGGGCGTGACCGGCACGCCGGCCTCGGCCATCAGCTTCTTGGCCGCGTCCTTCAGGCCCATGGCGGTGATAGAGGAGGGGTTCGGCCCGACCCAGACCAGCCCGGCATCCATCACCGCCTGCGCGAACTCGGCATTCTCGGAGAGGAAGCCGTAGCCGGGATGGATCGCCTCCGCCCCGGCCTGCTTCGCCGCGGCAATGATCTTCTCGCCGACAAGGTAGCTTTCGACCGCGGGCGAAGGCCCGATATGCACGGCCTCGTCCGCTTGCCGGACGTGCAGCGCATTGGCGTCGGCGTCGGAATAGACCGCGACGGTGCGGATACCCATCCGCCGCGCGGTGCGGATGATGCGGCAGGCGATCTCGCCGCGATTGGCGATGAGGAGGGATTTGATCATAAGGGGCTCCAGTTCCTCCCCGCAACGGGGAGGGGGACCATGCGAAGCATGGTGGAGGGGCACGAAGAGTGATCACCGGACCTTGAGAAACGGTCAAACGCGCCCGCCGGTTGCATAGCGAGATGACACTGCCAGAGAGGTTGTTGTGGCGGGAGCTGCGCAAGCGGCCTGGTGGCCTCAAGTTCCGCCGCCAACACCCGGCGGGAATCTACGTCCTCGATTTCTACTGCGCGAAGGCCCGGCTTGCGATCGAAGTGGATGGCTCCGCCCATGATGGCGCCCGCTCCGCGAAGTCCGATGCGGCGCGATCGCATTTTCTTCGGTCGCAGCGTGTCGCTACGCTGCGCGTTCCTGCGAAGGTGGTTCTGGAGGATGTCGGCAAGGCCGTCGCGCGGATTGAGGAGGTGTGTCTCGGGCGCGTGCGCCTCCACCGTCCTGCGGACGGTCCCCCTCCCCGGGACGGGGAGGAACTCTAGCCCGCTCACATCCTGAACACCCCGAAACGGGGTGCCTCCGGTATCGGCGCTTCGAGGCTCGCCGCCAGCGCGAGGCCCAGCACGTCGCGCGTCTGCGCCGGATCAATGATGCCGTCGTCCCAGATGCGCGACGTGGCGTAGTAGGGGTTGCCCTCGTCCTCGTATTTCTGGCGGATCGGGGCCTTGAAGGCTTCGGCTTCGCGCTCGTCCCATTTGTCGGCGTCGCGGTGGACGGTGGCCAGCACCGATGCCGCCTGTTCGCCGCCCATCACCGAGATGCGGGCGTTGGGCCAGGTGAACAGGAAGCGCGGCGCATAGGCGCGGCCGCACATGCCGTAATTGCCGGCGCCGAAGCTGCCGCCGATCAGCACGGTGATCTTGGGCACGGTGGCGGTGGCGACGGCGGTCACCAGCTTGGCGCCGTGCTTGGCGATGCCTTCGGCCTCGTATTTGCCGCCGACCATGAAGCCCGAGATGTTCTGCAGGAACAGCAGCGGGATGCGCCGCTGGCAGGCAAGCTCGATGAAATGCGCGCCCTTGACCGCGCTTTCGGAGAACAGCACGCCGTTGTTGGCCAGGATCGCCACCGGCATGCCCCAGATATGGGCGAAGCCGCAGACCAGCGTGGAGCCGTACATCGCCTTGAACTCGTGGAACTCGCTGCCGTCGACGATGCGGGCGATCACCTCGTGCACGTCGTAGGGCGCGCGCACGTCCTCGGGGATGATTGAATAGAGTTCCTCGGGCGCGAACTTCGGCGGGTGCGGGTCGCGCAGCGCAACGTCCTTCGCTGAACCGGTGTTGGCGCCGAGATGGCTCATGATGTCGCGCACGATGGTTAGCGCATGCTCGTCATTGTCGGCCAGGTGGTCGACCACACCCGACCTGTGTGCGTGCAGCTCGCCGCCGCCAAGGTCCTCGGCGCTGATCTCCTCGCCGGTTGCGGCTTTCACCAGCGGCGGTCCGGCCAGGAAGATCGTGCCCTGCTGTTTCACGATCACCGTCTCGTCGGACATGGCGGGCACATAGGCCCCGCCGGCGGTGCAGCTGCCCATCACGCAGGCGATCTGCGGGATGCCCTTGGCGGACATGTTCGCCTGGTTGAAGAAGATCCGGCCGAAATGCTCCTTGTCGGGGAAGACCTCGGCCTGGTGCGGCAGGTTGGCGCCGCCGCTGTCCACCAGATAGATGCAGGGCAACCGGTTTTCCTCGGCGATCTCCTGCGCGCGGACGTGCTTCTTCACCGTCATCGGGTAATAGGTGCCGCCCTTCACGGTGGCGTCGTTGCACACGATCATCGCCTGCCGGCCGGAGACCCGGCCGATGCCGGTGATGATCCCCGCGCCCGGAATGTCCTCGCCATAGAGGCCGTTCGCTGCCAGCTGGCCGAGTTCGAGGAACGGCGAGCCGGGATCGAGCAGGCGTTCGACACGCTCTCTGGGCAGCAGCTTGCCGCGCGAGGTGTGCCGCTCGCGGCTCTTCTCGTTCCCGCCCAGCGCCGCCTCGGCCACCCTGGCGCGCAATTCCTGCGCCAGCGCGCGGTTATGCGCGGCGCGCGCATGCGCCTCCGGAGTCTCGAGATTGAGCGCGGTCTTGAGCACAGGCGCGGTCATGCCCGGGGCCTTTCATGTCGTGAGTTCATCCACCGCCCTCTTACAATTGCGCAGCGCCTGCAAGTGACCGGCAGGCCTGATCTGCCGCGCCGTTTACGGGCGAACAGCGAGTTAATCAACACAGGTGACCATTAGCGGCCGGGAACCGCCACTCACAGCGTATCGATCAGCGCCTGCAGAGCCGCCATCGCTGCTCGCGCCTGTTCCCCTGCGCGCATGCCGGCTTGCGTGCGGCGAAGGCTGGGCGTCTCGATACCCCAGGGAACGTCGCGGGGAAGCGCTCTCAGGAATTCGACGAGCGGGAATTCGCCTTCGCCGGGATATAGCCGCTCGCCGATCGACTCCGGGATCATCTGGTCTTCCGGGATGGAGGCGAGGCCATCGTTGATCTGCACGTAGCGAATCAGCTCCGGCTCGATCGCGCGGATCTCGTCGATGCCACAGCCCGAGCGGACCAGATGCCAGGCATCGAACATGATGCCCACGTCCGCACCGGATGCCCGGACAAGGTCGCGCGCCTGGGACAGCGTCGCGGCCTTCCCCATGGCGACCGGCTCGAAATTCACCGCGAGGCCGTATTCGCCGGCGATCTCGGCGAAAGCGGCGAGAAGGTCGGCGGCGTGGCCATGATCGGGATTGGTGAGCTGGTAGGTGAGCGCAGCCTTGCCGCCCAGCCTTGCGCCCAGTTCCAGCGCCGGCCGGTAGCTTTCCAGCGCCTGCTCCGACACGAGATCGAAGACTTCGAGCGACCACAGCTTCACGCCGGTGTCGGCGAGCAGGGCGGTGCATTCGCCGATGTGATCGGCCGTGGTTTGCGCCGCCGGATACATCGGCGGTGGCTGCACCCACAGGCTGACGAGATCGAAACCGGCCGCTGCCGCGCTGCGGATCACCTCGGGCGGGCTGGTGTCGGTGAGCGTCAGGCAATCGAGCGACAGCTGCGGCATCACAGGGTCCGCGGATCGACCACCGTGCGGATCGGTGCCGACGGCCCCGACATTCCGGAAAGGGCGCTCTCGACCTCGCCCAGGCCGATCCGCGTTCCCAGCCATGGCGCGATGTCGATGCTGCCGTCGGCGATAGAGCGCAGCGCCAGCTCCATGTCCTGCGGTTCCTCCCCGCCGGCGAACTGGATATTGAGCCGCTTGTTCTGCGCGGCGAAGACGAACAGGTGCTCCTCTTCCATGCAATAGCCGCCCATGACGATGCGTCCGTCGAATGGGGCGGCTTCGACGATCTGCTGCAGCATGCCGGGCAGGCCGACGCATTCGTAGATCACGTTGACCTGGCGGTTCCCGAAATCGGGCAGCGGCGCATAGGGGCTGATCTCGCGCGGGTCGACGGCGATATGCGCGCCCATCTTCAGCGCCATCTCCCGTCGGCCTTCGTGGAAGTCCGCGGCGACGATTGGCGCCACGCCCATCAGCTTGAGGCCGGCGATCACGCCGAGCCCGATCGCGCCGCAGCCGAGCACCAGCGCGGCGTCGTCCTTTTCGGGCCGCCCGCGTCGTGCATGTTCGAGCCCGACGGCGAGCGGTTCGACCATCGCCGCGAAATCGTCGTCGAGGTCCGAGGGAATCTCGATGATCATGTCCTCGTCGAGCAGCATCAGCTCGCCGAACCCGCCGGGGCATTCGTGGCTGTAGCCGATCACGGCGTGGCTGCCGCCGGTTCGCATGATCGGGACCGAGGTAACCCGCTGTCCCGCTTTGACGGTTCGCTTGCTGCCCGGCCCGTAGTCGAGCACTTCGCCGACATACTCGTGTCCCGGCACAAACGGTTTTGCGAAATCGAGAGCGGCGTAGGGGCCGCCCAGCCGGCGGGACAGGTCGATGATATTCCTGCCGCCATGCAGGAAATGGACGTCCGAGGCGCACAGGCCGCAGCTGTGCGTGCGCACGAGGGCCTGGCCCTTGCCCGGCACCGGATCGGGTTGTTCGCCGACGAGGACCTTGCCGTCCTGGAAATATGCCGCCTTCATCGCCCGTCTCCTACACCGCTTCCGCCATCGCTTCCCTCAGCCGCGGCAGGGTCTGTTCGAGCAACTTCAGGCTCTTCCAGCCTTCCCTGGGGGACAGCCCGCCCAGCAGCGGCTGGAAGCTGACCGAGGCGTGGTCCGGCAGGGCCCGTACCTTTTCGACCAGCTGGTCCGGCGTCCAGGTGGCGAACAGCCCCGAATGGCGGAGGACCGCCGGATCGTCGAGGCCCCTGAACGGTGAGTTCGACGCATCGCCTTCCTGTTCCGCCCATTTGGCGTATTCGGTGATGACGTGGACCGCGTGCTTTTCGAGCACGGCCCAGCCCTCGTCGGGGTCCTCGCAGAGGTGGATGCCGATCGGCATGCCCTGCGCCGGGCGGAAAAAGCGCCGGGGCTCACGGCCGTGCTTTTCGCATTCCTCGAGATAGACATCGACGAGTTCGCCGCTCATCGGGCCGAATCCCACGTCGAAACGTGCGGCACGCCTCGCCGAGGCGGGAACGCCGCCGCCGACCAGGACGATCTCTTCGGGCTTCTGGACCGGCAGCGGGCGCACGAACACCGGGCGCCCGTTGAATTCGAAGCGCTCGCCATTGAGCGCGCGCAGGATGATCTCCAGCCCTTCGTCCATCAGCCTTGCCCGGTCCTTCACCGACTTGCCGAACATGGCGAACTCGGACGGGACGTAGCCGGCGCCGAAAATCACGTGCAGCCTGCCGTCGGATATCAGGTCGACCACGGCGATCTGTTCGGCGATCTCCACCGGATCGTGCAACGGCAGGATCACCGCGCCCAGCATGAACCGGATATTCTTCGTTGCCGCCGCCATGGCTGCGGCCAAGGTGAACGGCTGCGGGAGGTAGCCGTCGTCCGAGCCGTGATGCTGCATCAGGTTGATGCCGTTGAGGCCGATCTCGTCAGCCCATGCCGCCATTTCGATTGCCGCCGCGTACAGCTCCTGCGTCGGTGTTCCCAGGTCCGGCGCGCGCATGTCGAAGGCAAGGGAAATCGGATTGTATTTCATCACTTGCCTTTCAGAACGGCATAGGAGGGATCGGAATGGTCGCGCCGGCTGCGCGGGTCGCCGGGCAGGACGTCGACCTCGCGGATGACGCCGTAGTCGACGATGCATTCGCGCCGGTCGACCGCCCAGTCGCCGTTCCGCTTCGACCAGCTGTCGATGTATCGGGCCCAGAACTCGTGCTGTAGGACCTTGTCGCCGTCCTGGCGCTGCAAGGTGGCGAAGACATAGGATTCGCTGCCCGCCTTGTCGCCGTCGAGCTCGATGATGACGTTGGTCACCTGGTGCGAATGGTGGAGGAACCTCTTGTGCTCCTCGCAGATGAAGTCGATCCAGCCGCGACCGGTGCCGACATAGCTGGCGCCGAAATCGGCATGGCTGTCCTCATGGAAGACGCTGTGGCCCACCGGCACGTCCAGCCGGTCGACCGAACGGCAATAGCGGTAGATCTTGTCCATGATGGCGAGGCGATCGGCCGTCTCGTCCGGGTTCTGCTGCTGCGACATCACGTTTCTCCTCGCGGTCCCTTGACGAGAATCTGATAGGATGGGTCTTTGCGATCGCGCGAGGCAGGCAGGCCATGGGCCGGCATGTCGGTGGTCTCGCGGACCTCCTGGTGATCGAACACGACCACGCGATGCAACAGGCCCCAGCGGCCTTCGCGTTTCTGCCAGCGGTCGAGATAGCGGCCCCAGACGCCGATCTGGAAGAGCTTGCCGTCGCGCTCCATCCGCATGGTGCCGGAGACATAGGCCTCGCTGCCGGCGTCGATCCCGTCTACCTCGATCAGGATGTTGGTGATCTGGTGCGAATGGCTGAGCAGGCCGAGGTGGTGCTCGCATATGGTGTCGATCACGCCCCGGCCCGGGCCCTGGTAATATCCGGCGCCGTAGTCCGCATAGCCGTCCTCGTGCCAGATCGAATGGCCCAGCGGCACGTCCAGCCGGTCGACTGCGCGGCAGTAGGTGTAGAGCAGATCCCGGATCGCCTGCTTGTCGGCGAGCGTGGCGGGATCGGGGATGCCAATCATGGTGCTCTCCTCAGACGCGTTCGGTGAGGTCGTGGGACATCTTCTCGATCATCTCGATCCGGGCGCGCCGCTCGTCCGGCGAATTTGGCGCCATGCCCGCCACATCGTTGGGCTGGCCCCAGTTGTAGATCGGACCGTGCGGCAACTGGCGCAGCGCGGTTGCGGCAACCTCGTCGGGATCGGCCCAGTTCTCGGGCAGCGGCTGGCCGCTCTTGGCCAGCGTCGCGCGGTAGCTCGGCGTGTCGGTCTGGCCGAGCACCATGGTCAGCACATCGACGCCGTGATGCCGCAGTTCGGCCCAGAGCCCTTCCGAGAAGTTGAGGACGAAGCCCTTCGATCCGCAATAGGTGGCAAGACCGTACATGCCACTGTAGCAGGCGCCGGAGTTCACGAGGATCAGGCCGCCACGGCCGCGGTCGCGCATCTGGCGGCCGAAGTGGTGGGCAAGCCGCATCTTGGTGCCGATGTTCATCGTCGCCAGCCCTTCCCACTCGGCGATGTCGGCATCGAGGAACTTCGAGTTGATCGAATCCGCCCCCGCGTTGGTGATGACGAGGCCTACCTCGCGATCTGCCGCGGCGGCGATGGCGCGATCCGCCCCATCGGGCTTCGACAGGTCGGCGGAAACGGTCACGCATTCCACGCCGAGCCCGCGCAATTCTTCCGCGGCGGCATCGAGCTTCGACTGGTTGCGCGCGACGAGAATCAGGTTCAACCCTTCACGAGCGAGATGCCGGCAGAAGGCAAGTCCGACTCCGTCGGATGCGCCGGCAACGAGCGCCCATGGCCCGAAACGATCCTTGAATTCCATCGAATCTCTCTCCCGAAAACAGACTGGAACGAATCCGCTTGATTCGCCACGCTCTTCGGATAAATTCACAAAAATCAGAATATGTCAAAAGCGATCGACAAAGAGGCCGACTGCCGGTTCATGGACGAGATGGCATCGCTGATGATGCCATGGGGCTGGCCGCGCAATGTCGGCAGGATGTACGCCTATCTCCTGCTCAGCGACAAGCCGGTCACGCTCGACACAATCTCCGAGGATTTGCGAATCGCGAAAAGCAATGCGTCGGTCGCGGCGCGCACGCTCGAACAGTTCGGCAATGCGCGGCGGCACAGCGAGCCCGGATCGAAGCGCATCTATTATTCCGCGCCAGATATCCTGTCCGGCCCGTTCGCCTTTACGTCACAGCTTCTGGGTCGCATCTCGGGGCTTCTGGCATCGCACAAGGCGCTGGCCCGGACCGATGCCGTCGACGCGCGGCTAGACGACATGGCCGGGTTCTATGCCGAAATACGCGATGCTATCCAGGGCGTGCTCGATCGCTACGCGGGGATCGCCTCCGCCGTGGAGGGCGTTCCGGACGGCGAGGAGCCGTCGCCGAGCTTGCCAAGCAGTTCGGCGACGCGCACGCGGTAGGTTTCGACGCCGGCTTCCTTGACCGGACCGTACCCGGCAATCAGGTCCGGAGCCGCCGCCAGTTCCACCGCGGCGTGCATGGTTTCCGGTGTAACCTTCGCAGCGACGTCGCGAACAAGGTCGCGGTATTCGCAGATGAGGGCACGCTCGAGCTTCCGGTCGGCCTGCCAGCCGAGCGGATCGAATGCCGTGCCGCGCAGGCCCTTGAGCTTGGCAAGCAGGCGGAAGCCGGGAAACACCAGCCAGCCCGGAACCGCCACTTTCTTGGGTCGACCGGTCTTCGCGTCCTTGGTCCACGAGATCAGGGGCGATCCGAGATGGATTTTCAGCTTCACATCGCCGGCGAACTGGTCCGACAGCGCCTCGCGGAACTCGGGGCGCGAATAGAGGCGGGCGACTTCGTATTCGTCCTTGTAGGCCATCAGCTTGCCGAGGCTGCGGGCGACTTCGACCATGAAGGCCTCGCACGCGCCGAGCCCGCGCGTTTTGAGGATGCCACCGATCTCGTCGAGGAATGCGCGGTATTCGTCGGCATAGGCCGTGTTCTGATAGGCACCCAGCAGCTTCGCGCGGCTCTCCGTCACTTCGGCCAGCGTGCGCGGGAAGGGCTTCTTATGCAGCGGCGCATCGGCCAGCTCGAACAGGTCCTCCGCGCTCTCCGCCGCAAGCCGGCCCAGCGCCAGAGCGGCGAGGTTGGCCCTGGCGGCCACGCCGTTCAGGCGGATCGCTTCCTCGATCGATTCGAGCGCGACAGGCAGCAGGCCCTTCTGCGCGGCGAAGCCCACCATCATCAGGTTCGTGAAGATCGAATCGCCGAGCAACCGGGAGGCGAGCGCTCCGGCCCGCAGCGTCGCGATGTTCTCGGGCGCGACCCGCTTGCCGATGGCGGCAAGGAAGCGGGTCGCGGTAAGGTCGAGATTGCGGTTGGTCTGGAATTCGCCAGTCGGCACCACGTCTTCGTTTGCGAGCACCCTGCTGTCGGGCCGGGCCAGCGCCAGCACGTCGGGACCGGAGCCGACGACAAGGTCGCAGGCAATCACAACGTCGGCCTGCCCGGTGCCGAGCCGGGCGGAAGGAATGGCGTCGGTGTCCCTGCCGATCCGGATATGGCTGGTCACCGCGCCGCCCTTTTGCGCCATGCCGGTCTGGTCGAGCACCTTGGCGGCCTTGCCTTCCAGGTGGGCGGCCATCGCCAGGATCGCGCCGACCGTCAGCACCCCGGTGCCGCCGATCCCGGTCACAAGCAGCGCCTGCGGTCGCTGCGAAATGTCCAGCACGGGCGGATCGGGAAGATTCGCGACCTTCGCCGCCAGCGCCGCGTCGTCGAACGTCCGCTTCGCAAGGGTGCCACCCTCGACGCTGACGAAAGAGGGGCAGAAGCCCTTGATGCAGCTGTAGTCCTTGTTGCAGGTCGACTGGTCGATCCTGCGCTTGCGGCCGAATTCGGTCTCGACCGGCGTCACGGAAAGGCAGTTGGACTGCACCGAGCAATCGCCGCAGCCCTCGCAGACGGCGGTATTGATGAAGAGGCGTCGGTCGGGGTCAGCATAGGCCCCGCGTTTCCTGCGTCGCCGTTTCTCGTTGGCGCAGGTCTGCTCGTAGACGATCGCCGTCGTGCCCTTGAGCTCGCGCAGCCTGCGCTGCACGGCATCGAGATCGTCGCGATGGTGGATTTCCACGCCGGGCGGCAAGTCGCCGGACTTGAAGCGCGAGGGGTCCTCGCTCACCAGCACGACCGGCGAAACGCCCTCGGTCACCAGTTCGCGCACGATCTGCTCGGGGCTGAGCGAACCTTCCGCAGGCTGGCCGCCGGTCATGGCAACGGCGTCGTTGTAGAGGATCTTGAAGGTGACGTTGCTTTTCGCCGCGACCGAGGCGCGGATCGTCAGCAGGCCGGAATGGGTGTAGGTGCCGTCGCCCAGGTTCTGGAACATGTGCGGCGTTTCGACATAGCTCTGGGCGCCGACCCAGGGCATGCCCTCCTGCCCCATGCTGACGGTCTGCATCGTCCGCCGCTCGGGCATGAAATGGGCGAGGCCGTGGCATCCGGTCGCGCCCATCGCGTTGGACCCTTCCGGCACAAGCGTACTGGTGTTGTGCGGGCATCCCGAGCAGAAATAGGCGGCGCGGATCGCGGTGAGCTTGAGGTCGTGCGTACTCCCCTCAAGGTCGCGCAACGCGGCATTGCGGGCCGCCGCCTCGTCGCCAAGCATGCCCAGCGCCGAAAGCCGCTTGACCAGCGCGCGCCTCACCGAGCCGGGATCGAACACGCCGATTTCGGGCAGCAGGGCTTTCCCGTCCGGCTCGGCCTTGCCCGAAAGCGCAGGCGCGCCGGTGCGGCCGTAGAAGATCCGGGCAAGCTGCTCCTCGATGAAGGAGCGCTTCTCTTCGACGACGAACACTTCGCTGCTGCCGCCGCAGGCCTGCCGCGCGAAGGCGGCGTCCATCGGCCAGACCAGCCCGAGCTTGACGACGCGCAGGCCGATATCCCGGCACTTCGCTTCGTCGAGGCCGAGATCGGCGAGCGCCTGGCAGACGTCGAGCCAGGCCTTGCCGGCGCTGACGATCGTCAGTTTCGGATCGGGCGCGGGGTGGCTGATGCGGTCGAGCGGGTTCAGGCTGGCGAACAGCGGAACGATCGGCAGGCGCTGCTCGATCACAGCCTGCTCCTGCTGCAGCGCCGACATGTTGATCCGCAGGTTGGGCGAGATGCCTTCGGGCAACTCGGGCATGGCGATCGGGAAGCTGTGCCCGGGCAATGTCACGGTGGTCGTCAGGTCGAGCGTGTCGGTCACCGCCTTGATCGCGACATAGAGCCCGCTTGCGCGCGACAGGGCCCAGCCCAGCTGGCCCATCGAAAGGATCTCTTCGGTGGTCGCCGGATACAGCATCGGCACCATCGCCGTGACCATCACATGTTCCGACTGGTGCGCGGTCAGCGACGATTTGGCGGCATGGTCGTCGCCGCACAGCAACAGCGCCCCGCCGTTGCGATGCGTGCCCTCGAAATTGGCGGCCTTGATCGCCTCGCCCGCGCGTTCGACACCGACGCCCTTCGCGTACCACAGCGCAAAGACGCCATCGACGCGGGGCTTGCCGTACCAGCCGAGCTGCTGGGTGCCGCGCACCGAGGTTGCCGCCAGCTCCTCGTTCAGGCCGGGCTCGAAGCGGATGTCGTGCTCCTGCAGCAGCTTCTCGCTCGCCCACAGTTGCGCATCCAGCGTGGTGATCGGCGAACCGCGATAGCCGGTGACGTAGCCGGCGGTGTTCAGCCCAGCGGCCCTGTCGCGCCTCGCCTGGTCGAGCAGCAGGCGCACGACACCCTGCAGCGAGGAGAGCATCACCTGTCCGTCGCTCTGGGTATATTTGTCGTTCAGCGTGACGACCGTCTTGGTCACGTCTTCCCCGGTTGTTCTCGTGTGAAAATCGGACTTTCCAGATGGGAAAGAACGATGCAAGCGGCAAGCGCCCTTGCGCCGCAGGGGTCAATTGAGCTTGCGGGGGCGCGATGGGTGTTCGTGCCACCACCTTTGGACGATCGCTCCTTGCAATCGCGTGGAGCTGGTGGTGTTACTTTGCTGAGCAAAGCCGATTCTGTCCGTTCCGGACAAGGGAGATTCACGGATGACGAAAGTGATGGAGGGCGTGCGCGTCCTCGAAGTTGCGCAATATACCTTTGTACCCGCCGCCGGTGCGGTAATGGCCGACTGGGGCGCGGACGTGGTCAAGATCGAACACCCCGTTACCGGCGATGCCCAGCGCGGCTTCCTGCGCATCGGCGCGATGCCCGTAACGCCCGATCGCAACACCGTGATGGAGCATCCCAATCGCGGCAAGCGCTCCGTCGGCGTCGACCTTACTACCGAGGAAGGCCGCGAGCTGGTGTACCGTATCGCGAAGACGGCCGATGTGTTCCTCACCAATTACCTGCCATCGGCAAGGCAGAAGCTGAAAATCGATCTCGAACACATCCGGGCGGTCAATCCGGACATCATCTACGCGCGCGGCAGCGCGCACGGCGACAAGGGCCCCGAACGGGAGGTCGGCGGGTTCGACGGCACGGCTTTCTGGACCCGCGGCGGTATCGGCTATGCGCTTACGCCCGAGGAGCTGCCGGGCATCATGGCGCAGGGCATCCCCGCCTTCGGCGATACGATCGGCGGCACCTTCATCGCCGGCGGCATCGCGGCTGCGCTGTTCAAGCGCGAACGCACCGGCGAGACCAGCGAGCTTGACGTTTCGCTGCTGTCCACCGCGACATGGGCGCAGGCAAGCCGGCTGTGCATGGCGATGGAATACGGTGCGGAGATCCGCTCGCCCTATCCCAAGTCCGGCTGTACGCCGGGCAACCCCTTCATGGGCAATTTCATCACTTCGGACGGCGGCACGATCAACCTGTGCGTGCTCGCGCCGGCCAAGTATCTGCGCGACACCTTCGAGCATCTCGGGCTTGGCGAGATGGCCGACGACGAACGCTTTTCGACGGTCCAGAAACTGCTGGAAAACTGGGAGCCGGCGGGCGAGGCCGTTTCCAAGGCGATCGGCGCGAAGACCTTTGCCTACTGGCGCGACCACCTGAGGACGATGAAGGGTCAATGGGCCCCGGCGCAGAGCGGCGCCGATGTTGCCAGCGACGAGCAGGCGGTGGCCAACGACATGATCGTGGAAGTGGAAGGCTCTGGCGGCGAGCCGATCAGGCTGATCCGCAGCCCGGTGCAGTTCGATCATGAGCCGCTGGAGACGACGCGCGCGCCGCAGGCCTCGGAGCATACGGAAATGTTCCTGATGGAGCTGGGCCTCGAATGGGACGAGATCGAGAAGCTCAAGGCCAGCGGCGCCATCGCGTAAGGGGGAAATCCGATGACTGAACTGAGCGACTACGCGGACAAGTACCACTGCATCAATTTCTCCCGCAGCGACGGCGTGCTCGAAATGACGATGCATTCCCGCGGCGGACCGGCGAAATGGGGCACATCGCTGAAGAGCCTCCACGCCGAACTGGGCCACGCCTTCATGGATGTCGCGCGCGACTATGAAAACAAGGTCGTGATCCTGACCGGGACCGGGGACAGCTTCATTTCCGAAATGGATCCGGAAGAACCGTTCCCGGAGCCGAGCCTCGCCCATATGTGGCCGCGTATCCAGGACGAGGGGCTTGCGCTGCTGAACAACCTGCTGGCGATCCCGGTGCCGATGATCGGCGCGGTCAACGGTCCGGCGCTGATCCATGCCGAGCTGGCAGTGCTGTGCGACATCGTGCTTGCTGCCGACCAGGCCGAATTCGCGGACCTCGCCCATGTACCGGGCGGGGCGGTGCCGGGCGACGGCGTCCATACCGTGTGGCCGATGCTGCTCGGCCCCAACCGCGGGCGCTATTTCCTGCTGACGGGAGAGCGCATCGGCGCGGACGAAGCGACGCGCCTGGGCTTCGTCGCCGAGGTGCTGGGCAAGGATGCACTGCTGCCGCGCGCCCGCGAGCTGGCGGCGCAGCTGGCCCGGCTTCCGGCCCTGACCCTTCGGCACACGCGCTCTGTCCTCGTCCGTGAATTGCGGCGACGCATGTTCGACGAACTGTCCAACGGGCTTGCGCATGAGGGACTGGCGATGCTGTGCCCCTCGCCGGACCAGGGTTAGCGGGCCAGCGGATTGGGGGCGGCAGCAGCCACGCGCGTCAGCCGGTTGGTGTCGCGGTGGTGGAACGGATCGCTTTGCCCCTTGATCGTCATCACCGTGTCTTCGTCGTAGGACCACGTGCCGTCTTCATGCACCGTGACGGTGATCGTGAAGCTGTCGGTACGGAAGTTCTCCTCGAGATAGGGGTTCGAGCAGATTCCGTAGTCCGTGGCGCCGCGGCTGGCTGACAGCGTGAACTGCTTGGCGTCCGGCTTCGCCTTGCCGACCGCCAGCACTGTCTGGCCGCGCGGGATCGAGAGGCTGTGCATCACGGTTTCGGTTGCCGGCTCCCACAGCCAGTAGCCGACCTGATCGTGATAGGTGCCGATCTCGCCCGGCCTTGTCATCCGGGTATGATACCGCAGCGCGAAGAGCAGTTGCGGTCCGTTGCTGCCCGGATCGACCGGCTGCAGTTCGATTCTCTCATGGAAGGACTCGGTTCGCGCCCCTTCCTGCTTCGGCGCGATATCGACGCCCTTCATGCCTTCCCAGACGCCGGCGAGCGGAGCCAGCGGGCCGAGGCTGGCCAGCGTGTCGACCGTGAGATTGCCGGGTTCGGCATAGATATCGGGCGGATAGACAGATATTCGCGACTCCAGCGGCTCCGATGCTCGATCGGCCATAAAATTCCGTGTTGCAATATTTCCTATTGCAGTGCAGCAATACGCATGGTGGGATAAAAACCGGGCGTCTCCCGCCGTTCTTTCCGTCAATAGAACCTGGAGAGAGCAATTGGCCAGTTTCGATTTCGTGGTCCTAGGCAGCGGTCCGGCCGGTCGCCGCGCAGCAGTGCAGGCGGCCAAGCTCGGCAAGTCGGTGCTGGTGGTGGACAACCGGACGCAAGTGGGCGGGGTTTCGGTGCATACCGGCACCATTCCCTCCAAGACGCTGCGAGAGACTGCGCTCAATCTCTCCGGATGGCGCGAACGGGGCTTTTACGGCCAGTCCTACCGGGTCAAGAACGATATCTGCGCCGCCGACCTTTCGGCACGGCTGGGCAAGACGCTGGAACACGAGATCTCGGTTCTGGAACACCAGTTCGCCCGCAACGGGGTCAAGACGATGATCGGCTGGGGCCGTTTCCTCGACTCACACCGCATCACCGTGTCCTGTTCCACCGGCGACCGCGAGGCCGAAGAAGTGGTTGAGGCGGAAAAGGTGCTGATTTCGGTGGGGACGCATCCCTACCGGCCGAAGGGCATTCCCTTCAACGGCCACAACGTGCTCGACAGCGACGACTTCATCGTCACGCCGAACGTACCGCGCAGCCTCACGGTGATCGGCGCCGGCGTCATCGGGCTCGAATACGCCACGATCTTCAGCGCGCTCGACGTGCCGGTGACGCTCATCGAGCCGCGCGACAGTTTCCTCGATTTCATGGACCGCGAAATCGTCGAGCACCTGACCTACCTCATGCGCGAGCGCGGCATGGCGCTCAAGCTGGGCGGCGAGGTCTCGAAGGTTCGCTTCGCGGCCGACGGATCGCCGGTCTGCGTGCTCAAGGACGGACGCCAGGTCGGCTCGGAAGTCCTGCTTTTCACGGCCGGGCGCATGGGGGCGACCGGCAAGCTCAATCTCGATGCCTGCGGCCTGACGCCGGATTCGCGGGGGCGGCTGGCCGTCGATCCCGTGACGTTCCAGACCGAAGTGCCGCACATCTATGCCGCAGGCGACGTCATCGGTTTTCCGAGCCTGGCGTCGACGTCGATGGAGCAGGGCCGGACTGCGGCCTGCCATGCTTTCGGCGAACAGGGCCCCGCGCCCGACCAGTGCTTTCCGCTTGGCATCTATGCGGTTCCCGAGCTCTCTTCCGTCGGCCTGACCGAAGAGGAAGTGCGGGCCAAGGGGATCGCCTATGACTGCGGCATCGCCCGGTTCAAGGAAACCTCGCGCGGGCACATCATGGGCATTTCCTCGGGTATGCTGAAGATGATCGTCGAAATCGGCACGCGGCGTGTGCTGGGCGTGCACATCATCGGTGAAGGTGCGACCGAGCTCATCCACATCGGCCAAGCCGTCATCAACCTGGGCGGCACGGTCGACTATTTCATCGACAACAGTTTCAATTTCCCGACGCTTGCCGAAGCCTACAAGGTGGCCGCGCTCGATGCCTGGAACCGTCTGCGCAAGCTAGGCGAGCCGGCTGCCGCGCTCGAGGCCGTGCCCGAGGCAAAAAGGGATGCGGCCTGACCGGCACCGGTCCGGCCGAACAATATAGAGATAGCGGCGCCGGTCCGTTCCCGCGCCCGGCCTTCCAAAGCATGTCCTCTCGTTGGGCGGCCGGGTGAAGGATGGACCGGCACCGCGACCATCCAGGTCGGCGGGGCGGCGAATCAGGCGTCCTGCGCCAGGTAATCCGCCAGTTTCGGAACGTCTGCGAGCGCGCGCAAGGCATCGTTGAGATGCGTGCAGCCCTCGGGACCACGCAGCTGCGCGAGCACTTCGTCGCGGATTGCGGGAAGGCGCGACCCGATCAGCCGTTGCGTATTGTGAACCGCTCCGGGGCACTCGGAGAACGGCAGGATCCGTGCCTCGGGCTCGATCGACAGCAATTCTCCGCTTGCCAGGTCAGCCGTGGCCGACAGGCAATATTCGTGGATTGCAACGCGGCCGCCGTCTTTCCTCTTCGCGCTGTCCTGGAAAGCGGCATCGATCCGGATCAGGCCGGAAGCCTCGTCGCGTGAAACATCGATCCTGCGCGCGCGCCGGAAGCCCGGCCCGTCACTTTCGGGAAAGGCGTGCCAGCCTTCGGGGTCGGCCGGATTGCGCAGTTCGCCGGCGTCCGCTTCGGCTACGTTGCGCGAAGGCCCGTCGGGGCTGACTCCGCTGTTGCCTTCCTGCAGGCCCCAGCAAATGTTGACGCGGTCCGACATGAGCCTCTCGAACTCACCCGGTTCCATCCGGTCGCGCAGCCGCTCGGCCCAGTCGTCGTGCCATTGCGACCAGGCGAAGGCCGAAACCAGCGCTGTGCCCGAGATGTCGTCCAGCACCAGATAGATCGGCATTCCCTCGGAAATGAGTTCCGGCATTACTTCCTTGATGAACAGGCGCAGGTGATTGCCGCCGCGCACGCCGACCAGCTGGTCCAGCTTTGGCGGCGCCGGTTCGGCGCTGACCGAGGTGATGGTCTTGTCCTGAGCGAGCGTCGCCCGGTATTCGGCCTGGTCGAGAACCTTTCCGGCCCCGCCGCCGGCGGGCGTCAGGTAGTCGCGGGCGCGACCGACAAACAGGCGATCGCCCGTTTCACCTTGCGGCCAGCTGACATCGATGCTGCATGTTCGCCGTATCGACAGGCCCGGACGTACGGGCGCCGGATTGGCGGTTTTCCTGGGCGGCGGGGGGAGCGTTGTTGTTGCCATATGGTTGGATTGTTCCCCCGATCGTCTTGATTATCAACCCGCCTCTGCCACCTTTACGAGCAGCTTGCCAACAAAAGAATTGCCCGAGAATACGCTGGCGAAGGCCTCCGGCGCGGCTTCCAGGCCTTCGACCACAACTTCGGGGAAGGTCATCCTGCCTTCCTTCATCCAGCCTGCGATTGCCTCGAGCGGCTCGGGTCCGGCCATGATGCCGGCGAACCCCTTGATCTCGAGTCCCTTGGAATTGATCAGGCGGAAGAAGCCCGGCAGCTTGTTGGGGCCGGGGCCTTCCATGCCGACGCCGTAGTAGGCGGTGAAACCGCAGACCGCCATGCGCGCGCCGCGCTTGAGCCGCTGCATCACGGCAAGCGTCACGTCGCCGCCGACATTGTCGAAATAGACGTCGGCGCCCTCGGGCAGGGCCGCGTCGAGCTGGGCTTCGAAATCGCCGGCCTTGTAGTCCACCGCTGCATCGAAACCGAGGTCGCGCAGCGCCGCGCATTTTTCCGGACCGCCCGCTATGCCGACGATCCTGGCCCCGAGGATCTTCGCGATCTGGCCGGCAAGGCTGCCGACGGTTCCGGCGGCAGCGGAAATCACCACCGTCTCGCCCGCCCGGACCTTCGCCGTGTCGACGATCCCGACATAGGCGGTCTGTCCCGGCATCCCCAGCGCGCCGAGTGCCGTCTGAACCGGCGCCAGCGCGGGATCGAGCTTGCGCGGCGGGCCGCGGTAGTCGCTGTTGTCGGGCGAGACCACGGCGTATTCGTACCAGCCCGTGCGGGTCTCGACGATGTCGCCGGCAGCGTAGTCGGGATGGTTGGACGCGACGACTTCCGACACGGTCGGCCCGTACATCGGCTCGCCGATCTGCATGTGCTTGGCGCCGGAGATGAGCGTCTCGTCGAGTGCGAAGCGGATCAGCGGGTCAAGCGCCAGCCACAGCGTCCTGAGCAGGATCTGCCTTTCGCCCGGTTCGGGCACCGGCACCTCTTCCAGGCGGAAGTCGGACGGTTTCGGATTGCCCTGCGCGTAGGACGCCAGAACGACCTGCTTCATCTTTCCGGCCACGGATCAGCCCTGGAGGCGGACGGTGACCGCAGTCATCCCGCGATGGTCGATGCCGCGGTATTCCGGCTTGGGCTTGTCCGGATCGAGCTTCATCCTGGGGAAGCGGTCGAGCAGGCCATTGATGGCGACGATCATCTCCTGGCGAGCGACTTCGATCCCGAGGCAGCGGTGAGGACCGAATCCGAAGCCCATGTTGGCCGCCACCTTGCCGCGGAAAATGTCGTATTCGCCGGGCCGGTCATAGACGGCGGGATCGTGGTTTGCGGCGCCGAAGCACAGGATGACGCGCACCCCTTCGGGCACCATCACGCCCTCGACTTCCGTATCCTGCGTGCACAGGCGCGGCATGTAGGGGTCGGTGCAGCGCCAACGCAGCGATTCTTCCACCGCGGCATCGACCAGTGACCGGTCCTCGAGGCAGGCTTCCCAGAAGTGGTAGTGGTTCATCAGCGCGTCGATGGTGATGCCGAGCTGGCGCCAGGTGGTGCCGCCGCCCGCGAAGATCGCCAGCTTGCAATAGCCGAAGATCTCGTCCTCGGTGAGCTTGCGCTTGATGCCGTCTTCCTCGTCGACGATCTCGGCATCGATCAGCCCGGCGACAAGGTTGTCCCCGGGGTCGGCGGTGTTGTCCGCGATGAGTTTGCGCAGCGTCTGGTCGACCCAAGCGCGCGACGCGGCGGACTCTTCGGGCGGCAGCTTGGCAGCGCCGAAAGTAGCCCGGTCGAGCTGGTAGCGGAATTCGAGAACGTCCTCGCCTTCTAGGCCGATCGCGCGGGTCACGGTCGTCATCGGCAGGCGGGCGCACAGTTCGGTGTTGAGGTCGACCGCATCCTCGTCGAGCAGCCGGTCGAGCAACACGTCGACGGTTTCCTCGACCCAGCGCTTGTTCCACCAGTCGATCACCTTGGGGCGCTTGAACAGCGGCTGTGCCGCTGAACGCAGGCGCTTGTGCGGCTTGCCGACCATGGAGAGGATGGTCGGCCCGACCAGCGCCACGCCCGGGCTTTCGTTATACCCCTCCGACGAGAAGATCAGGTTTTCGCGAAACCCGATCTCGCAGGCGCGATAGGAGAAGAAGGTGTAGGAATCGCGCTTGATCGGCGAGAACTCCATTTCCGGCACCCCGAGCAGCGATCGCAGGCTGCCCGCGTGGATCGGCGCCTCGTCGCGCAGCCGGTTCATGTCCTCGGTATAGTCCTTCGCCATGTCGACGCCGGTGTTGGCCGACTGGGTGTTGACGTCGAACATCTCCGCATAGCGCGGATTGTCCGACATGACGGACGCCAGCGCGTTCGAATTGCTGTTGCTCATGGGACAAGTTGCCATGGTCCTATCCTCCTATCTTCCGGCCCGCGGTGAGGCCGCCGTCGACCGGCAGGTTGACCCCGGTGATGTTCGAGGCAAGGTCCGATGCCAGGAACATCGCCGCGGTTGCCGTGTCGCCGGGTTCTATCGCCCGGCCGAGCGGGTGGGCCTTGCCCATTCCCTCCAGTATCTTGTCCTTGTGCGGGCTGTCCGGGTCAAGGCCCGCGTAATGGGTCAGCATGCCGGCGGGGCAGACCGAATTGACGCGGATGCCCTGGCCGGAGACTTCGATCGCCAGCGTGCGGGTGAGATTGACGACGGCTCCCTTGGTCGCGCCGTAGAGCACGCCGCCGTAGCCCATGAGGCCCGCGACCGAGGCGGTGTTGACGATCGCGCCGCCGCCGCCCTGCGCCTCGAACTGGCGGATCGCGGCCTGGCAGCCGAAAATCACGCCATTGATGTTCACGTCCTCGACCCGCTTCATCTGGTCGAGCGGCGCGTCGACGAGCCTGAGCATGCCCTTGCCGGGCTCCGGATTGATGGTGATTCCGGCGTTGTTATAGACAACGTCGAGCCTGCCGAACGTCTCCACTGCCGCGGCAATGGCCGCACCGACCGATTCGGGATCGGCGACATTGCACTCCACCGCCCTGGCCTGGCCCTGCTGCGCACCGGCAAGCTGCACCGATTCCTCGGCGCTCGGCAAGTTGATGTCCGCCGCTATCACTTTCGCGCCATGCTCGGTCCAGATTTTCACGGCCGCCCTGCCGACGCCCGATCCGGCGCCGGTGATGACCGCGACTTTTCCTTCCAGCATTCCCTGCATCGTCACTTCCCGATCCTGTTCGCGGCCTTCAGCCGCCGATGTTGAAGGTGGTCTGCATCTGGAATTCGCGCAGACCTTCCACGCCGCGCTCGCGTCCCAGGCCGCTCATCTTGATCCCTCCGCCGGAGGCATGGCTCGACATCACCGCACCGTTGATGTTGACCGCGCCGCTGCGGATCCGCTTGCCCACATCGAGCGCGGCCATCTTGTCAGCGCCGTGGACCCAGCCGGACAGGCCGAACTTGCTGTCGTTGGCCATCTCGACCGCATGGTCGAGATCGCGGTAGCCGATCACGCCGATCACGGGCCCGAAGATCTCTTCCTGCGCCGCCGGGTTCTGGTTGTCGGGCAGGTCGAGCACGGTCGGCTCCCAGTAGAAGCCCTTGTCGAAACCGTCGGGCCGCTTGCCGCCGCACACCACCTTGCCGCCGGCTTCGACCGCGGCGTTGGTGAAATGCTCGCAGCGGTCGCGCTGCGCGGCGCTGATCACCGGGCCGAGCTGGGTTTCGGGATCGCTGGCCGGGCCGATCTTGGTGTTCGCCAGGGCGGCGGCCATGCCGTCGAGGACTTTCTGCTTGGATTCCTCGGGTACGAATACGCGGGTGCCGAGGACGCAGCCCTGGCCGGCGTGCGAGAGGCAGACGCTCGGAGCGGCCGAGGCGGCCCGGTCGACCGAATCGGGCAGGTAGATCTGCGCCGACTTGCCGCCCAGTTCGAGCACCAGCCGCTTGAGCGTCGGTGCCGCCTGCTGCGCCACCTTGACGCCGACGGTGCAGGAGCCGGTGAAGGAAACGAGGTCGACCCGCTCGTCGGTGGTCATCAACTGGCCGCCTTCGAGGCCGTTTTCGACGATGACGTTCATCACGCCCTTGGGGATGCCCGCTTCCTCCGCGGCTTCGGCGAAGATCAGCGAGGAAATGGGGGTCAACGGGTTGGGCCGCAGGATCACCGAGTCGCCGGCCATCAGCGCGGGCACGACTTTCCAGAAGGCGGTGTAGAACGGCACGTTGTATGCCGAGATCGCCGAGACCACGCCCAGCGGGGTCCAGCGCTTGAGGCTTTGCACCGTGAAGTACGGATTGACCCGTTCATGCAGCGGCAGGCCGTTGTCCTCGATCTCCGGCATGCACAGGAACATGTCGATGATCTCGTCGGTCATGCGCAGCGGCGCATGCACCTGTGCGCCCATCACCGTCGAGGACGCCGGGCAGCCGGCTTCCTCGATCGCCAGTTGCCTGAGCCGGTCTGCCCGGGCGCGCAGCGCATCGGCGTAGCGGCGCATCACTTCGGCGCGCTGCTTCATGGTCTGGCCGCTCCAGACGCCTTCGTCGAACGATCGGCGCGCCGCGGCAATGGCCGCTTCGGCCTGCGCCGCGGATACGCCCGTCACTTGCGCGACGACGCTCTCGTCAGACGGATTCTCGACGATGAAACTCTCGCCTTCGCCCTTGACGAAGACGCCATCGATATAGCCAGCGTGGTCCAGTGTGCCTCTCCCAACCGTTCGATATTACGAACTTCTGTTCGGAGATGGAGAATAGCCGAGCGACCCTTTTCCGTCAATCGGCCTGTCCCCCATGGACGCTTCAACGCCGTCTGCTTCGTAACGGTGCCGCGTGTGAATGCGGCTCCGGTTCGATTCAGGCCCAGATTTCCTCGTCGGTCGGCACCTCCTTGTGGGAGATGATCTTGCCGATGCGCGACACGTTCATCAGGTGCTTGTAGTCGAGGTTCTCGGAAATCGAGTTTCCGCCCCACGACCCGCAGCCGAGCGTGGTGGTCGGCGCGAAGCCGTTGGTGAGCGAGCCGCCGGCCGTCAGCGAACTCGGCTGGTTGACGACGAGGCGGCTGATCGGCAGCTCGAGCCCCGCGTGATGGATGTTGTCGTCGTTGTGCGAATGCACCGCGGCGGAATGGCCGGCGCCCTCGACCAGCAGGTTGGCCTTCGCCTTCTCGACCGCCTCTTCGAACGACTTGTAGGCCAGGATCGCCACGACCGGGCACAGCTTTTCCTTGGCGAGAATGTCTTCCTCTCCGGCGCCGCGCGCCGGCAGCAGGATCAGCCGTGCGCTTTCCGGCACGTCGATTCCCGCCATCGCCCCGACTTCGCGAGCCGAAACGCCGACCACGTCCTTGTTCAGGTAGCCGCCGGGGAAAACGACTTCGCGCAGTCTCTCGATCTGCGCCTCGTCGTCGGTGAACCACACCTTCCCGCTGTTGGTGAACAGGCGGATCGTTTCATCGTAATGTTCCTCGGGCGCGAGCACGAACTGTTCGTGGGAACAGATGATGCCGTTATCGAAGGAAGCGCCGGTGATGATCTTGTTGACCGCATCCTCGAGGTCGACGCCGCGGTCGATGATGACCGGCACATTGCCCGCACCGACGCCGAAAGAAGGCCGGCCCGACGAATAGGCCGATTTCACCATCGCCCCGCCTCCGGTTGCGACGACCACGTCGACCGCCTGCATCAGCTGCTGGGTCTTGGTGACCGAACCGTTGGTGACGACCTGGATGAGATCGCCGGGTGCGCCATGGGACCTGGCGATCCGCATGAATTCCTCGGTCAGCAGCTCCGCGCAATCCTGGGCCTTGGGATGCGGCGCGAAGATCACCGAATTGCCCGTCTTGAGGGCGAACATGCCGTTGCACATGGGCGTGACGATCGGATTGGTGATCGGCGTCACCGCGCCGACGACGCCCATCGGCTTGGCGACATAGACCATGTTCGAATCCGGATCCTCGCCGATGATGCCGCGCGATTTCTTGTCCTTGAGGCTGTTCCAGATGACGCGGGCCTTGCCCTTCTTCTTGAGCACCTTGTCCTCGTAGACGCCGATGCCGGTTTCATCGACGGCCATCTGCGCCAGCTTTTCGGCATTGTCGTAGACATACTTGCCGATGTCGCGGACGATCGCATCGACCTGTTCCTGGCCGAATGTTTCGAACTCCGCCTGCGCGACGCGCGACTTGGAGACGAGTGATTCGATTTCCGGATCGATCGGGGTTGTGCTGTCTGCCGTGCTCATGGCCTTCTCCTCATGCGGAACGTCTTGACCTTCGGCGTGCGCCGGATTCGCCGGGCGGCCATGCGCCGAAGGGCATTTGTGCCCGTCAATACGCAACCGCGTCGGATCGTCAAACGGATATAGGTAGGCGGCACGCCGGGCGAAACCCCGGCGGCTTTCCCATCGCCCGCGGCCGGGGCCGCGACGTCCGATCAATCTGTTGCCTCGCCATGGGGCCGCCCCTATGCCAGTCCTTGCGGCCTTGGCTGGGCGCAAGGGGCAAATTGAGTGGGGAGTTCCTTCATGAGCTACGCCGACTTCCTGAAGCAGCAATGCTACATCGACGGTAAATGGTGCGATGCGGATTCCGGCGCGACCATCGACGTCACCGATCCGGGTTCGGGCGACAAGCTTGGCACGATCCCGAAGATGGGCACCGACGAGACCCGCCGGGCGATCGAAGCCGCCGAGGCCGCGCTGCCGGCGTGGCGGGCGAAGACCGCCGGAGAACGGGCGAAGCTGATGCGCAGGCTGTTCGACCTGATGATCGAGCATCAGGACGACCTGGGCGAACTGCTCTCGCGCGAGCAGGGCAAGCCGTTCCACGAAGGCAAGGCCGAGATCGCCTATGGCGCGGGCTTCATCGAATGGTTCGCCGAAGAGGGCAAGCGCGCCTATGGCGACGTCATCCCCTCGCATGCCGCCGACAAGCGCATTGTCGTGCTGAAGCAAGGCCTCGGCGTGGTCGGCGCCATCACGCCCTGGAATTTCCCCAATGCAATGGTCACCCGCAAGCTCGGCCCGGCGCTGGCGGCAGGCTGCACCATCGTCATCAAGCCGGCAACTGCCACGCCCTATTCGGCGCTTGCCGTCGCGCTGCTGTGCGAGATGGCTGGCATTCCTGCCGGGGTCGTCAATGTCGTGACCGGCAGCGCCGGCCAGATCGGCAGCGAGCTCACCGGCAATCCGATCGTCCAGAAGATCACGTTCACCGGCTCCACGGAGATCGGCCGCCAGCTCATGCGGGAAGCCGCCGAGACGGTGAAGAAATGTTCGATGGAACTGGGCGGGAACGCGCCGTTCCTGGTCTTCGACGATGCCGATGTCGATGCCGCGATCGAAGGCGCGATGATTTCCAAGTTCCGCAACGGCGGGCAGACCTGCGTGTGCACCAACCGCTTCTATGTCCAGGACGGCGTCTATGACGAATTCGTCGCCAAGCTGGCCGACCGGGTCGGCAAGCTCAAGGTCGGCTATTCGATGGACGAGGGCAACGATATCGGCGCGATGATCGACGAGAAGGCGCTCGCCAAGGTCGAGGAGCACGTCGAGGATGCGGTTTCGGGCGGCGCCAGGGTGCTGGTCGGCGGCAAGCGCAGCGAGTTGGGCGGAAGCTATTACTGCCCGACCGTCGTCGCCGACGTGAAGGTCGACATGAAACTCGCACGCGAGGAAACCTTCGGCCCGCTGGCCGGGGTCATCCGCTTCAAGGAAGAGGCCGAAGCGATCCGCCTCGCCAACGATACCGAGTTCGGACTGGCCAGCTATTTCTATTCGCGGGACCTGTCGCGTGTCTGGCGCGTCGCCGAGGCGCTGGAAGCGGGGATGGTCGGGATCAATACGGGCCTCATTTCCACCGAAGTGGCGCCGTTTGGTGGCGTCAAGCAGTCGGGTCTGGGCCGGGAAGGCTCGAAATACGGCCTCGAGGACTTCATGGAAGTCAAATATCTTTGCATGGGCATCGAAACGGCAGGCTGATCTGGACGAGCGGTCATCCGCTTCGGAGCGATTGTGCTTGCCTGCGCGCAGCGGGTTCGTGATCTAGGCGCAAACATCTCTGCGGGGGAATGCCATGAAGATTTGCCGCTATCAGGAATCGGCGGAAGGTCCGGTCAAAGTCGGCCTTGTCCGGGACGGAATGGTCCACGACGTGACGGCGGTGACCGACAGCCTGCCGTCGGTCCGCTGGCCCTATCCGCCCGGAGACCAGCTTATCACGCATCTCGACGAGCTTCGCCCGGCGATGGAGGAGCTGGCGGACAAGGCGACGCCGGTTCCGGTCGACAAGGTGCTGCTGAAGAACCCGGTCGCCAATCCGGGCAAGTTCGTCTGCGGCGCCGGCAATCACAAGGTCGTGCTTGGCGCCGGCGGCCACCCGCGCCGGCTCGGTTTCCTGTTCAAAATGACCAATGCAGCCGCGGGCGCATCGGACGGCGTCATCCTGCGGTGGCCGGAGCGCGTGACTTTTCACGAGGCCGAGATCGCCATCGTCATCGGCAAGCAGGGGACCGAGATTCCCGCCAGCGAGGCGCTCGATTACGTTGCCGGCTATGCCATCGGTCTCGACATGACCCAGCAGGGGCCCGAATTCCCGAGCTTCGGCAAGTCGTTCGATACCTTCGGTGTGATGGGCCCGTGGTTGACCACGCGGGACGAGATCGCCGACCCCAACAATCTCAGCTACCGCCTGACGGTGAACGGCGAGGACAAGACCATCGACACGACCGCCAATCTCGTGCTTGGCATCGAGGATCTGGTCGAGCATGCCGCCTCGGTGATGACGCTCCATCCCGGCGACGTGATCTTCTCCGGCACGCCGCCGATGAGCGTCGGCCCTGTCGTTCCCGGCGACGTCATGTATGTCGAGATGGACGGGCTCGGCGAGATGACGGTCAATGTCACAGGTGGTCCCGGCCGGAAGACGCCGCTCGACGGAATGGAGCCGGAAGAGCCCGCGAACTAGGCCGGGCCGGCCTCGCTTGCGGGGCCCTGCGGTTTTCGCTTCGGTGAACTCGCCGATGCGTGTCGTCCACGATGGCTTCGCATGGCTTGCCTGGCGACCGGTCTCCGGGTGCCTGGGGGCGGCCGGACGGGCATGTTCCGCGCGGAGCACCTTTCTCGTCCGCTAGCCTTGGGACTGCCCTGTTGCCCCAGCCTTGGCGCGAGGCCGATTTCGCTATCCCGCAGCGTTCAGCACTGCGCACCATTGCCCGAACGACTGGATGCGCTCCCACAGCAAGACGCGTGTGCCGGCGAAATTGTGGACATGGCCCATCCTCGGGCAGATGAACAGGTCGACGCTGCGTGACAGGCCGAACGCGCGGGGTTCGCCAAGCGGATCGGGTACAAGGTCCCGCACACCCATGGCGCACAGCACCGGCACGGTCACCGCCGCCGCTTCGGTCGCGACAACGCCGGGCGTCAGGGTCGAACGTGCCGCGCATCTGGGCGTCACTTTCGAATTCCAGGGCATGGCGTCATGGTCCTCTGCCAGACCGTCCTCGCGGCCGACCGCCGCATAATGCTGCAGATCCTGTGCGACGACTTCCTGGGGCACGTCGTCGTAGTGGAAGCCCCATGCCAGCGACATCCAGGCGGCATCCTGGGGGCCGTTCTGCGCGGCCATCGCCAAGGCCCTCGCGTTGAGTGGTTCGGCGCCTTCGTCCAGACGGGCGTCGCGCGGATACCAGGCGACCACGATGGGCTCCCCGCCCGGCGGAGTCGACGGATGGCTGTGGATCGCGCTGAAGCCCAGCGTCACGATACCGCTATAGCTGCTGTGCCGTGCCTGCTGGTAAATGGTCAGCCCGGCCCCCAGCGCATGCCCCATGCCGATTGCGACCGGCTGGTGAACCGGCGGATAGCCTTCCAGCAGCACGCCGTTCGCCAGGCGCAACAGGATCTCCTGCTCCGCCGCATGGGCGGCGGCGGTCAGGGTTGCGTAGTCGAGTTCGTCGGGGTCGTGTTCCGAAGAGTCACCGCCTCCCAGCAGGTCCAGCGCGGCGAAGATCGAACCGCGCTCTGCGTGGAAGCTGGCCTGCGCGCCTTCTCCGGGTCCCGGCATTTCCTGGGTGTAATAGCGGCGCGAATAGCTGCTGCTCGGCGTCGCGAACAGGACCACTGCCGGACTGCCGAGCGTCTCGGGTTCCGGCAGGACAATGGTCGCCGCCACGTTCGCAGGCTCGTCGAGTCCTGCCGCATCGGTCACATCGATGCTTAATTCGACCTGCCTGACCATTGTACTCCCTTCCGCGATCCGCTTGTGACCCAGCTTCGCGTTGTTCGTCAAAGGGGAATCGCGATCGCAACAGCCGAGTTGACGCCGGATGGCAAAGGAATATCCTAGGCAGGCGAAGGGATCGGCCCGATTGCCGGAGACCGAGCCCGCCTGCGGGAGAAAGAGTGCAATGCCGCGCATTGCTGCAATTGCCGATACCAGGTCGCTGTCGGACCTGCTGTCCGGGCTCGAGTTGCGCGGACAGAGCTGGTGCTACAGCGATCTCGGACGTCAGGCGGGATTTTCCGTCCCGCCCGGAGACGCCGTTCTGTTTCACGCCGTGCTGCACGGCTCGATCCGTATCGCCTGCGCAAGCGGCGATGTGGCGGTGCTGGAAAAGGGTGATGTCGCCATCGTCCTGTCCGGCGAGGCCCATGCCTTGCGCACCAGTCCGGAAAGCGAGGCCAGCACGCATGAATTCCTCCGCGAGGAACGCGCGGTCGATATTCCCCCGACTGTCATGCTGGGAACTGTCGGCACGGTCTGCGCCAGAGTGCTGAGCGGCAGGCTGCGTCCGAGCTGGCCGAGCGAAGTGAGCCGTTCCACCCTTCCGCCGATGCTGCAGCTCGCCAAGGCCGAGGGCGGTCCGGCGGCCGCGCTGTTACAGCAAGATGCCCTTGCCCTGTCGGGCATGGGTGCGGGATCGGCCGCGTTGCTGACCCGGCTGGCGTCGCTCATGCTTGTGGCCGGACTGCGTGCGGAGCCGGGCTGCCGCCGGCTGTTCGCGCCGCAGCGGCGCGATCCTATCGCGCAGGCGCTCCAGCTTATCGAGGGGAACCCCTCCGCAAGCTGGACAGTGGAGAAGCTGGCCCGATCGGTCGGCATGGGGCGCTCCAATTTCGCCGCGCACTTCACCCAGTCGGTTGGCCGGGCGCCGATGGAGGTGGTGGCCGAGCACCGCATGGAGCATGCCGCCGCGCTGTTGCGGCAGGGGCGGCTCAAGATCGCCGAGATCAGCGAGATGGCCGGCTACAGTTCGGAAGCGGCCTTCAGTCGCCGGTTCACGCGCCATTTCGGCCTTTCGCCAAGCCAGATGCGCGACAGCGTGCGTGCCTGCGAAAACACGGCCGAAGCGCGTCCCCTGGGTTTCTATCCCCTGTTGACCGGCCGCCCCGCCGAAGATGCGGCGGCGATCGGACGGCAACGCGCTGCAGGCGGCGTTTCGGCCCCGGGCGCTTCTGCCGACCGGCCGCTCGATTTCTCGCACAGCGGCTATATCCGGCTGGGCTCGCGCGATTAGCATTCCGGCCTGCCCAATCCTTGCCCTGGCCGATGGACGATCAGGCAGCTGGCGTGGAGATGGAGGCCTTGCGGCATTGCGGCCGTTGCGCAACCATCATTGAATATTGCGAAGTGGGAGAGTCGAATGAGTACCGCCACGCTTGAAAAGTCCGAATCCAAGTCGACGATCAAGATCATAGACGCTGACACGCACCTCACCGAACCGCACGACATGTGGGTCAAACGCTCGCCGGCAAAATACAGGGACCGCGTGCCGCAGGTGAAGATGCTCGACGGCGTGCGCAGCTGGGTGATCGATGGCGACAAGTCGATCGGCACCGGCGCGCATCCCAACAGCGCCATTTTCAAGGACGGCGGCAAGGCGCGCGATATCGACACGTTCCTCGCGCTCCAGTTCGAAGATGTTCACCCCGGCTCCTCCTCGATCAAGGAGCGGCTGGAAGTGATGGACGAGGCCGAAATCTATGCGCAGATCGTCTATCCGAACATCCTTGGATTCGGCGGTCAAGCATCGGCCAAGGTCGATCCTGAACTGAGGCTTGTCACGGTCCAGATATACAATGACGCGATGGCAGAGCTGCAGGAGGAATCGGGTCAGCGGCTGTTCCCGATGGCGCTGCTGCCATGGTGGGATGTGAAGGCGGCGGTCACCGAAACAGAGCGCTGCATCGCCATGGGCCTGCGCGGCATCAACATCAATTCCGACCCGCACATGCACAAGGACGAAATCAACGGCGGCATGATTCCGGACCTCGGCCGCGAACACTGGTATCCGCTTTGGGAGCTGTGCGAAGACAGGAACCTGCCTGTCAATTTCCACATCGGCGCTTCGGAAACCTCGATCGACTGGATGGGCAAGATGGGCTGGCCGGGCCTGAGCCGGGATCTCGCCTCCGGCATCATGGGCGCGATGATCTTCTTCAACAACGGTCAGACCGTATCGAATTTGATCTATTCCGGCCTGCTCGACCGCTTCAGGAACCTCAAGTTCGTGTCCGTCGAAAGCGGTGTCGGCTGGGTGCCTTTCCTCAAGGAAGCACTGGATTACCAGCTCAAGGAAATCGCCGAAACCAAGAGTTTCGACAAGAAGCCCTCGGAATATTTCGCGAGCAACTTCTATTTCTGCTTCTGGTTCGAGCAGGGCGAGACCATCGCCCAGACAGTGCGCAGCGTCGGCGTCGAGAATTGCCTGTTCGAAACCGACTTTCCGCATCCCACGAGCCTCTACCCGATCGACCACCTTGAGGACCACCTGACAGCCTTCACCGCCGAGGAACGCGCGAAGGTGCTCAGCCTCAACGCCGCGAAGCTCTACAACATCGACGTGTGATCAATCCCGGGCGCGGTCGGCCTGCATGATCTGCAGGCTTGCCGCGACCAGCCTGTTCCCCAGCGTCTGCACTTCGTCTCCGCCGATCGGCCCGGCGAAACCGCCAAGGCACAGGCTGTAGATGCACCGGCCGTCGCGGTCGAAAACGGGCGCCGCGATCAGGATCAGGTCGTATTCGCAGGAGGGTTCGATCCGGTCCGGCTGCATCGGATGGCGCCCCCACGACCGGACCAGCTTGAGCAGTTCCCCCTTGTAACGGGTCGCTTCGCTTCCCGCGGCCATTTCCTCCATCTGCGCCGCCATTTGCGAACTCTGCGGCGCCCGCAGCTCGACCTGGAAACTGCGTTCGCGGATCTTGGCGAGACCGTCCCGCCAGTAGTCGATCATCTCACCGTCGATGCCCGTCCCGGCGCGGTGCAGCCACGCGTCGATTTCATCATCGCCGGACCATGCGAGGAAGGATGCGCCAAGCGGTGGAACGAGCGGCATGCGCTCGCCGACGTTGAGCCCCGCGCTGCGGCCATCGTCCGTATCGCAGGAAATGACGCCAAGGATCTCGTCCCCGATCACCGTGCTGACGAGCGACGGAATGCCCAGTTCGTCGCGCAGCATCGCGGCCGCCGCCTGCGCGCGGGCAAGCAGCGGCTGGCTCGCCATGGCCACCTGGCCGGCGGCATACAGCGCAGGACCCAGCCGGAAGCTCTTCTGCCGTGGGCAGCGCGTCACATAGCCGCGTTCCATGAGCACGTTCAGCACTGCATGGCACGACGCGAGGTTGATTCCTGTGCCCTTGACGATTTCCGACAGCGTAAAGCCCCGGCCCGGAAAACAGGCAAGAAAGTCAATGATGTCTGCGCTGCGTGAAGCAGCGAGCGCTGGTCTGGACATGAAGTTTCCGAATCGTTGACACGCCTGCTTCGGCATGCATATTATCGATATTACATAATATTTTTCGACATTGCAAAAAGTAATGTCAAGTCAAACGGGAGAACAACGATGGCGTTGCCGATCAATCTGAGCGGCAAGACCATTCTGGTCTGCGGCATTCACAAGGGTGGCATGGGCGGGGCGACCTGCCGGCAAGTGGCCAGGGCTGGGGGCACCGTGATCGCGGTGGACCGCGACCAGGCCTTTGTCGACGAGATCGCCGAGGAGGTGCGCGCATTGGGCGGCACCGCGCACACCATGGTCACCGATCTCTACGACATCGCCCAATGCGAGGCGCTGATACCCGACGCCGTCGCCAGGTTCGGCCCGATCGACGGGCTCGTCAACGTGGCGGGAGGCACGCTCGGCGGCGAGTGGATGCCGCTTGAGGAAACGCCGGGCGAGAGCTTCTGGAAGACCATGCAGCTCAACTACGCCTATGTGTTCTACCTGTGCCGCGACGCCGCCGCCGAATGGATCCGCACCGGGCGGGCCGGCGCGATCGTCAACATCGGCTCGGTCAGCGCCAAGGATGCGGCGCCGTGGCACGGTCCCTACGGCGCGGCAAAATCAGGTATCATCGCGCTCACCAGGACCATGGCGAACGAATGGCACGAATTCGGGATCCGCGCGAACGCGGTCTCGCCCGGCGCGGTCTCGAGCGAGCGAGTGGCGGAAAAGGCCCGGACGATGTCGGCGCGCGCGATCGCCAGCCGCGACCCCGGCGACACGGTCATTTTCACCAAGCCCGAGGAAATGGCGAACGCCATCACCTTCCTGCTGTGCGATCTCGCTTCGGGAATTTCGGGCCAGAACCTGACGGTCGACCACTCGCTCAGCACCAAGTTCTGCGCCGGCCGCCGCCGCAGCCGCAAAGAAACCGAACAGGCAATCCAAGACGGGAAGAACTGATGGAACTCGGACTACTCTACGAAATCGAAGCGCCCCAGCCCTGGGCGGGCGATCATCCCTGGGGACAGCGCACGGCCGAACGCCGAGCCTACGCCAATTGCCTCGACCAGATCGAACTGGCCGACAAGAAGGGCTTTCACACCGCCTGGTTGGTCGAACACCATTTCCGCGAAGGCCGCAGCCACATGCCCTGCAACGACGTGGTGCTGGGCGCGCTGGCGCGGACCACCGAGCAGATCAAGCTGGGCTTCGGCGTCGCGCTGATGCCGCATGAATTCATCCATCCGGCCCGCGTCGCCGAAAAGGTGGCGACAGTGGACCTGCTTTCCAAAGGTCGCGCGATCTGGGGCATGGGCCGCTCCACACCGATGGAACAGATTGCGTTCGGCGTGGACATTCCCGAATCGAAGAAGAAGGTGCAGGCCGCGGCGCGCAGCGTCGTCGGCATGTGGGAACAGGAATATTACGAAGAGCACTCGGAATATCTCGATTTTCCCAAGCGCATGGTCACGCCGAAGCCGTACCAGTACCCCCATCCGCCGTGCTGGATGGCAGGCGTTTCGGAAGAGAGCATTCGCATTGCCGGGCACAATGCCCTGGGGCTCCTGTGCTTCGCGATCATGCAGCCGCTGGACAAGCTCGCGACGCTGATCGACGCCTATCGCGAGGAGCAGAAGACGGCAGTCCCGCTGACCAGCGTCAGCACCAACAAGGTCGGCGTCTATACGCTGGTCCATTGCTCGGAATCCCGGGCCAAGTTCGAGACCAACCGCGTCTGGGAATCGCTCTGGTGGTGGTATGCCAGCTCGGCCGAATTCATTCTCAAGTGGGAAATGGCGCATCTGCCCCCGGAAGCACAGGAAAAGGCGTTCCCGCTGCTCAAGAAGCAGGCCGAGGGTGGCTTCGACCTGAACGAATTCGACGAGCAGGACATGGTCATCATCGGCACGCCTGACGAATGCCTGAAGAAATTCCTGAAATACGAGGAAGCCGGCGTCGACCAGGTGCTGTGCTACGTCAATTTCGGCTACCTGCCCCAGGATGCCGTGCTTGAGTGCATCACGCTGCTCGGCGACTACGTGATCCCCGAGCTCAAGGCGATGGGCGCCAAGCGAACGGCGCAGGGCATCGAGCGGTCGATCGCGGCGCAGCAGGCGGCGGAATGAGCGCGACCGTCGCGATCCCGCCCGAGCGCGCGGGCCGTCCCGCGCCGCCCGATCTCGCCGAGCGGCGCGAGCAGATGGGCGCGGCGGTAGCGTCGGGCGTATTCGCCACCAAAAGGCCACCAGTCGAGACCACTTTCGACGGCAAGCGCACCCTGCGCTTCTCACCCGAAAGCGAGGCGAGAGGTTGGATGCTGCAGCTCCACGGCGGGGGCTTCCGGATCGGCCGGCCCGAATTCGAAGGGCCATTCGCGGAAGCGCTGGCGGCGCGTTGCGGCATCGAGGTGGTCGTCCCGCAATATCGTCTCGCGCCCGAGGGGCCGTTCCCGGCAGGGCTCAACGATGCGCTGTCGGCGCTCACGGCGCTGCGCGCCCAGATCGGTGACGCGCCGCTGGTCGTCGGCGGCGATTCGGCCGGCGGCGGGCTGGCGGCGGCGCTGGGCGTGCTGTCGGCGCAAGGCATGGCACCGCGCATCGACGCGCTCGTGCTGCTTTCGCCGTGGCTGGACCTCACCGTTTCCGCGCCCGCCTATGCGGAGAATGCCGACGACCCGATGTTCTCGAAGGAGCAGGCCGACATCGCCGCCGAGCTCTATCTCCAGGGGTTCGACCCGACCCATCCGCTCGCCTCGCCGCTGCTCGCGCCGGTCGCATCGCTGCCGCCGACCCTGATCAGCGTCGGGACCGGCGAAGTGCTGCGCGACGACAGCCTGCGCTTCCACGACAAGCTGCTGGCGGCCGGGGTTCGGTCCGAGCTGAGCGCGATTGACGGCATGGAGCATGTCGCGGTTGTCCGCAGCATGGAGCTTACCGGCGCGGCAGAGACTTTCGAGGCGGTCGCAGCCTTTGTCGAGAGCGTTCTCGACGGATAGGGCTGGACCACCCGTCATCACCCTGCTAACAAAGTGATCAGCAACGGGCCGACTGGCCGAAACTGACATGGGTGGTGATGCCGATGGCGATCAATCTTCTTCCGGACAATCCGGCGGCCTGGACCTATCGTAGCTGGGACGACCTGATGTCGATCCCGCGCGAGGAGCGCGAGAAGCTGCAGCTGGAGGCGGTGCGCATCAGCTTCCGCCGGCTGCGCGACCGTATCCCGGCGCTCAAGAAACTGGCCGACCGCCAGGGCGTGGAAGCCATCGACCGGATCGAGGACGTGCTGCCGGTGTGCTTCGACCACCGCGTGCTCAAGAACTACCCGATCCAGATCATCGAGAACCGCGATTTCCCCAAGCTTACCGCCTGGCTCGGCAAGCTGACGGCGCACGACCTGACCCGCGTGGACCTGACCGGCCTGACCACCATCGAGGAATGGCTGGGCAGGCTCGAAGCCTTCGGGATGCTCGTCACCTATTCGAGCGGGACGACCGGCAAGCTTTCCTTCGTGCCGCGCAGCCTCGACGAGTTCGGGCCGTGGAAATTCCATTTCTACAACGTCAACAAGGCGTCGGGCGGCGTCGATCACTGGACGACCAAGCTGCCCACCTTCTTTCCCGGCTATCGCGGCGGTTACCAGACGATGCTCAAGATGATGAGCATGTTCAACATGGAGATGGCCGGCGGGCCGGAGCATTACTACACGCTCTACGACACGCATATCCCGGCCGACCTGATGGCGCTTTCCGGCCGTCTGCAATCGGCCGAGGACAAGGGCGAAATCGCGAGCCTGGGCCTCGATCCGGCGCTTCTCGAACAGCGGCAGAAGATGCTGGAGCAGGGCCGCCGGCGTGAGCAGGACATGGAAGCCTGGTTCGGCAGGCTGATCGAGCAGTTCAAGGGCCAGCGCGTGAAGATCGGCGGCACCTTCTCCGATCTCTACCGCGTCGCCAGGGCCGGAATGGACAAGGGCATCAAGTGCGAATTCGCGCCCGGTTCCGTGCTGCAGGGCGGCGGCGGCATGAAGGGCTACAAGGACGCGCCCGACGACTGGGAAGACCAGGTCAAGAACTTCTTCGGCATAGAGCGGATGGGCAACCAGTACGGATTTTCCGAATGCATCGGCAACGCGCCGCTGTGCGATGCCGGCTATTTCCATCTGCCGCCCTATTCGGTGCCGCTGCTGATGGATGCCGACGGCAATGCCCTGCCGCGCGAAGGCGTGCAGAAAGGGCGGCTGGTGCTCGTCGACCCGATTCCGCAGTCCTACTGGGGCGGCTTCACGTCCGGCGACGAAGTCACGATCCACTGGGACGAGGATTGCCCGTGCGGCTGGCAAAGCCCGCGCGTCGGCAAGACGATCCGCCGCTTCGCCGAAAGCGAGGGCGGCGACGACAAGATTACCTGTGCCGGATCGCAGCAGGCCTATAACGAGTTCATGGAATTCGTCGCGGGAGACGGCTGAACCGGCGCTTCGGGAGAGGGACGATGAAGCTTTCGCTGTTACCGGAAAACCCGGCGGGCTGGCCGCAGCACCGTTTCGAGGATCTTTTCGCGATCCCGCGCGAGGAGCTTGAGGCTCTCCAGCTCAAGGCGCTCCAGCTGCGCTACCCGCGGTTTCGCGACCGGGTTCCCGCGCTCAGGAAACTGGCAGAGCGTCAGGGAGTCGATCATATCGACACGCTCGACGACGTGCTGCCGGTCTGCTTCGACCACCGGGTCCTGAAGAACTATCCCAAGCAGATCCTGGAGAACCGCGACTTCCCGAAGCTCACCGCCTGGCTCGACCGGCTGACGATGCACGACCTCACCCGGGTCGACCTGACCGGCGTCACCACGATCGACGGCTGGCTGGACCGGCTCGACGCATTCGGGATGCTGGTTTCCATATCCAGCGGCACGACCGGCAAGCTCAGCTTCGTGCCCCGATCGCGGGATGAGTTCGCGGCGTGGCGCGTGAATTATTTCGAAGTCGGCAGGGCCGCCTGCGGTCTCGACAGCTATGCGACCCGGCTGCCGATGTTCAATCCGACCTACCGCACCGGCCACCAGACCGCGCTGAAGATGATGGCGCTGTTCCAGGTCGAGGCGGCGGGCGGCTGGGACAATTACCACACGCTGTACGCCGGCCACATGTCGGCGGACCTGCTGGCGCTGGCCGGCCGGCTGCAGGCGGCCGAGGATCGCGGGGAAGTGGAGCAGCTCGGCCTCGATCCGGCGCTGCTTGCCCAGCGCGAGGAGATGATTGAACAGGGCCGCCGCCGCGAGCAGGACCTGGAAGCCTGGTTCACGGCGATCATCCGCGATTTCAAGGGACAGCGGGTCCGCATCGGCGGAATGTTCGCCGATCTCTACCGCGTCGCCCGGGCCGGGCTCGACAAGGGCATGAAGTGCGAGTTCGCACCCGGATCGGTGATGGTCGGCGGCGGCGGAATGAAAGGCTACAAGGGCGCGCCGGATGACTGGGAAGACCAGGTCAAGGAGTTCTTCGGCGTTCCCAAGCTCGGCAACCTCTATGGATTTTCGGAGTGCATCGGCAACGCGCCGCTGTGCGATGCCGGCTTCTTCCATTTCATGCCCTACGTCATTCCGATCGTCGTCGACGGCGAGATGCGGGCCCTGCCGCGCGAAGGCGTGCAGACGGGGCGGATGGTGCTGATCGACCTGCTGGCCGAAAGCTGCTGGGGCGGATTCGCCTCGGGCGACGAGGTCACGATCCACTGGGACGAGGACTGCCCGTGCGGCTGGAAGAGCCCGCGCGTCGGCAAGACGATCAGGCGGCTGAGCGAACCGGAAGGGGGTGAAGACAAGATTACCTGCGCCGGATCGCAGCAGGCGTACAACGAGTTCATGGAATATGTGATGGGGCAAGGATGATGAGCGACAAGCCGCTGGAAGGGAAAGTCGCGCTGGTTACCGGCGCGGGACGGGGCATCGGGCGGGAAATCGCGCTGCGCCTGGCTCGGGACGGGGCGACCATCGTCGCCCATTATGCCCACAGCAAGGCCGGCGCAGAACAGACCGTTGCCGATATCGAGGCGATGGGCGGCACGGCGGTCGCCTATCAGGCGGACATCGCGAAGCGCCCCGACGTGAAGGCGCTGTTCGAGCGGATCGACGGCAATCCGGGGCGGCTCGACATCGTAGTCAACAATTCGGGCGTCAGCTCGGGCAGCCAGCTTGCCGACGTTACCGACGAGGAAATCGACACGATCGTCGGCATCAACATGCTCGGCCCGCTCTACATCGCGAGCGAAGCGGCCAAGCGCCTGTCGGACGGGGGCAGGATCATCAACTTCAGCTCCAGCGTCGCCAAATATCCGCTGGCGGGCGCCGGGCTCTATTCGGCGGCCAAGAAGGCGGTCGAGAGCTTCACGGAGAGCTGGGCGCGCGAACTGGGCGCGCGGGGCATAACCGTCAACGCCGTCATCCCCGGCGCCACCAGCCCGGGCATGATCGACGGCTCGCCCGAGTACTACGATTTCTTCGCGGGCGCCTCGCCTTTCAAGCGCATCGGCAAGGCCGACGAAATCGCCGCTGTCGTCGCTTTTCTCGCTTCGCCGGAAGCAAGCTGGGTTACCGCGGGAAGCATTCTCGCTAATGGCGCTGCGAACACCTGATTCTCGAGGGAGAGCGATTCATGACAGTGAAGGTAGCATTGGTCACCGGCGCGGCGGCCGGGATCGGCGCAGCTTGCGCGAAGCGGCTGGCGCAGGACGGCATCGCCATCGGCGTGCTCGACCTTGACGAGGAACGTTGCGCGGAAACGGTGGCGGCGATCAAGTCGGCCGGCGGCACGGCCGTTGCGCTGGGCGCCGACGTGTCCAATCGCGAGCAGGTGTTCGCCGCCGTCGCCAAGCTGCGCGACGCGCTGGGGCCGGTCACCATCGTCGTCAACAATGCCGGCGTCACCGATTTCACGCCTTTCGAGGAAGTGACCGACGAGCTCTGGGACTTCGTCTACGCCGTCAATGTGCGCGGCCCGATGATCGTCACCCAGGCCGTGCTGCCGGACATGAAGGCGGCGCATTGGGGGCGCATCGTCAACATCTCCTCGTCCAGTGCGCAGACCGGCGCGATCAACATGATCACCTATTCCTCGTCCAAGGGCGCGATCGTCACGATGACGCGCTCCATGGCCCAGGAGTTCGGGCCTCACGGCATCACCGCGAACAACATCCCGCCCGGTTCCGTTATGGGCACGATCATGTCGGAAGCGAACCGCGACCGGTTCCAGATCCCGACCGAGACGCTGCTGGCTTCGCTGCCGGTCCGCCGCCTGGGCGAGCCGAGCGACATCGCCAATGCCTGCGCCTGGCTTTGCCTGGAGGAAAGCAGCTACGTCACCGGCCAGACGATCGGGGTCAACGGCGGTCGCGTGGTGACCTGATCGTCGCCGGACCTGCTCCGGCACTTCGCTTCAGAAGTACCGCGCGAGCTTGAAGTTCACGCGGTGGCGTTCGGAACGGTAGAAGGCGTAGTTGGTGTCGATCTGCGAGTAGCGGTATTCGACGGATGGCGAAAAGCCGGCCAGGCGGAACTGCCTGAGGCCCAGGTAGACGCGCCCCTGATAGCGCCAGTCCGATCGCTCGTCGAAGGAGAAGAAGGTCTGCGGCCGGTCGTATCTGGAATAGCTGATCCCGCCTGACAGGCCCGCGTTGATCCCGAGCGGAAGCTCGCCGCCGATGCCCGCGCTGAAGCCGTAGGTCGTGTTGGAATAGGCGTCCTCGTTGAGGAACTCGCGCCGCACATAGACGCTGCCCGATGCGATCGCCGATTTCGCGATGACCTGCTCATAGGTGGCGTTGGCGCCAAGCTGCCAGCCGTTGTAGCCGGGGTTCACCGGCGATTCCGTCCGGCGGCCGTCGAGCTGTACGCCCAGCCGCTGGCCGCTGCTGAAATCGTGCTGAAGCGTCAGTTTCGAACCGTACTGGCGTGTAACCAGCCTTCCGCCGTACCAGCGCATGAGCCCGACACCCTGCGCCGTGACCCTGGTGTCGCTGCTCAGGGCCAGCTCCGGGCCTGCGGCCAGCTGGACCGCATGGTCGTCGGCGTCCTTGCCCTTATAGTTCACGAAAGAGGCGTCGGTATCGAACACGAACGCCAGGTTTTCGGCCGCCGGCAGGCGCAGCCCCGCATAGAAGCTGGCGGTCAGGCCGACGCCGGAGCGCGCCCGGGCATCCTCGTCGAGCGTGACCGGCAGGCGCACGGGTCCGAAATTGACGTCGACCGTTTCCGCGTTGGTGGCGGAGTTGATGTTGCTGTCCGGCGCGAAACCGATGTCGAAACCGAAACGCCATTTGCGGTTGCTGCGAATGATCGAGCGGACGTTGCTGATCTGGCGGGCGATGTCTTCGGGCAGGTTTTCGTCGTCCTGGGCCAGCCGCAGGTGGTAGTCGGCGTTGGTGAACTTGCCCTGCGCCATCAGCGCGCGCGCCAGTTCGAGCCGCACGCGGGTCTGCGTGGGATTGTCCTTCAGGATCGTCCGGAAGCGGCTGGCGGCCGTTTTCGCATCGCCCGTTTCGAGCGCGATCAGGCCGTCGAGGAAATTGTACTGGATTTGCAGGCCCGGTGCGTTGCTCAGCGCCGCCACGAAGGGCCTGGCCTCATCGTATTTCTTCTCGACCACGAGCCGCTCGGCAAGGGCCAGGAGCTGGGCAGGCGAAAGCCGGTATTCGCATTTGCCGCGCACGCAGGTGGCGGGTCTTGCCGGCGCGGAGACCGGGGCCGCCGCTGCCGGCACTTCGGCAATCGCGAGCTGGGGAACGCTCTCCGCGGCCTGCGCATTGGACGCAAGCCCGAGGCTCGCCATCACCGGGGCAATGGCGAGAGAGCGTTTCAGCGCTGACGGCATTACTTCACGCCGACGAATGCACCGAGAACGTCAATCCGCTCGTCCGGGTTGCCGCCGACGATCCTGAAGCCGCCGCCGGCTTCCTCCCCGTTGGGGCCGTAGAAGGCTCCGTCGATGGTCGATCCGGCGATGGTTACATCGTGACGGTCGCCCGCGGGGTTGGTGAAGTAGGCGCTGTCGAACTGGCCCTTGAACCCGCCGAAAGTGATCAGGTTGATAAGGCCGTCGCCCGAGGCGTTGAACGTGGCGCCGGCTGAAAGGACCGAGGATTCCGGGCCGGTATAGTAATCGAGCTGCGGCGCGAGCACCGTGCCGATCAGGGCGAGCTCGAAGGAATCATTGGCGAAATCGACATCGAGCGTCGAGGTGCCCTCGATCCACTGGTAGTAGCTCGGCAGAACCGTCGTGCCGATCGAACTCTGTCCGTCGATCGTCGGGTTGAAGATCATCGATGCCAGCATCGAACCCTGGAACGAACCGGTGCCGGTGGTCGGCACGGAATCGCTGTTGGTCGCCTCGCCATAGGCGAAGGCGCCGCGTTCGAGATGCCAGGTCGTCGTGTCGTAGACAGTGGTGCCGACCGTCAGCTGGCCGAACGACAGGGCGTTGCGGACATAGCCGGCAAAGGTCACATACTGCGTTTCCGTCCCGGGCTTGAGCACGAACAGGCTCGCGGCCTGGTAGGAACTTCCGGTTTCGCCTGTCGGCGGGTTCTGGTTGTCTCCGGGATTGACGAGGCCCGTTCCGCTTTCGCGATAGGGCGACAACGGATTGCCGTCGCCGGCCTGCAGATACTGGATATTGTTGTTGCTCAGCTCCGGCGTGCCCCACTGCGGCTCGAGGTTGCCGCCGAAGTCTGTCCGGCTCGCGGGATCCTGGAAGCGCGTCTGGGCCTGGGCACCCGAGAGCGGGTCCTGCACCGTCAGGGTGTAGACGGCGTCCGCGGGATCATAGGCGATCGAGATCGTCGAATTGCGGATGGTCGTCGTCTTGCCGGCGAAGGTCTCGCCCTGCTGGTCGCAGCACTCGCGGGAGTCGGTCAGATACTCATAGACCTGGCTGCCGCCGATCCCGACATAGGTCTTGGCATCGGTGGGGTTGGCGAAGGTGTGAGGATCCTGGGCACCGCTGCCGCCGTTGCCGCCGCCCGCCGCCGGTGGAGGCGCGCTGACGGTTTCCAGACCACCGCCGCCGCAAGCAGCAAGCAAGGACGTACTGGCAAGCAAGAGAATAGAACGCATGTCATGACCCCGGAATTGTTCTGAAGGCAATGGCTACCGGGTCAGGGTAAAAATGGAGTAAATTTCCCTTGTTGACTGCAATCTACGGGGGCGATCCGCAGGCGTGGCGGCGACTTGGCCCGGCGGCCGTTCCCGACCGTCCGCGGTTTCGACCCGGCCGCAATACAAAGATCTGCCGCAGCCGGTGGCCGGCGCGGCAGATCTTCGATGAACGGAGCAATGTTTCGAAGCGGCCTGAAAGCTTGCCCGCATGTCGCGCCGCCAATGAACGCGGCGCAGTCGCGGAGGGGCTTTCAGGCCGTCCAGTCCCTAGGCTGCGAGGGCCTGCGGATCGGAAACGGCGGGGCGGCTGCCGGCGCCATCGTCCAGATTGAAGGTTTCCACCGCGCCGGCGACTTCACCCGCCTGTTCGGCAAGGCTGCGCGCGGCGGCGGTGCACTGCTCGGCCATGGCCGCATTCTGCTGGGTCATGCGATCCATGTCGCCAACGGCCGAATTGATCTGGCCAAGGTTGGCGGCCTGCAATTCGGCGGACTGCGCGATTCCGTCGATCGCGTCGCGCAAGGTGCCGACGCGATCGGCAATCGATGCCAGCGCACTGCCGGTTTCGCCGACAAGCTCGACGCCCTTGGCGACCTGCTGGGCGCTTCCCGTGATGAGCTCCTTGATGTCGTTGGCGGCCTCGGCGCTGCGCTGGGCGAGCGCACGAACCTCGCTGGCGACGACGGCAAAACCCTTGCCGGCTTCGCCGGCGCGGGCCGCTTCGACGCCGGCGTTGAGCGCCAGCAGATTGGTCTGGAAGGCGATGCCGTCGATCACGGTGATGATCTGGCTGATCTGCTTCGATGATTCCTCGATCTGCCCCATCGCTTCGACCGCCTGGCTGACCACGACGCTGCCTTGCGAGGCTTGCTCATGCGCAGTGACGATGGACTTGCGCGCTTCCGCGGTGGTGCTCGCCGTTTCCTGGACCTTGGTCGTCACCTCGCTGATCGAGGCGGCGGTCTCCTCCAGGCTCGCGGCCTGCTGCTCGGTGCGGCGGGCCAGATCGTCGGACGCCGCGTTGATCTCGCGCGAGCCGTCCGAAATGGCGGCCACTCCGTCGACAACGGCGGTCATCGCATCGCGCAGGGCCGACACGGCGTCGTTGAAGTCGTTCTCGACCTTCGCATACTCCTCCGGCAGGCCAGCCGCGTGAACGGTGAGATTGCCCTTGGCGACAGAGGCCAGCGCATTACCGAGTTTGTCACGCACGACCGTACGCATCTTTTCCTCAGTATCGATGAAGTATCCGGAAAGTCCGAGATCGATGTCGAGAAGCGAGACGCGGACAAGCGCGGTCAGCTGCTTGGCCAGCGCCCGGCGCCAGGGCAGGAGCTTCCACAGACCGGGAGCCACCAGTTCCTCGATGATTTCCTCGAGCACGATCGTGTAGCCGCCCACATACCATTTGGGTTCCAGCCCGATCCGCGCGTGGACCTGGCCGATGTTGATCGCACGCTTGTGATACGCATCGTCCACGCCGTTGGTGAACACGCCGATCCAGTGATCGGTCTGCGCCTGCTTGGCGCGGTTCATGTGCTCCTTGCCGCTGAAGAAATGTCCCAGCTGCGGGACCGAGGACACTTTCTCGTAGAAACGGTCGAGCGCCTTGTCGATGCGGCGGTTGAGCGCCCGCTTGACACCGGCGAAAGCCGACTTGGGCGTGCGGTCGAGTTCGTAGTACGCGACTTGCGCAGCAAAGTTGTTGTCAGTCATCCGTAGCTCCGATCATTCATATAATCGCGTTGGAATCCAACTTCAGTGATTGGCGGGATTGCCGGTAGGTAGAACGGAAATCTTCTTGCGCAGGGCTTCCAGGCCCACCGCATCGATGGCGCAGTCGGCGAAGCCTTCCGCAAAGATCGACGCCAGCGAGCGCTGCTTCTGGGCGATCAAGTCGATGGCTTGCAGCTCGTGCATGTGCCGAGCGACGACATCGGGATCGCGGCACAGCGCGGACCCGAGATTCTCGATCTCGGCTCCAAGCTCGCTGAGCACTTCCGAAATGGCGGCCAGCTGTTTCGAGGGGACCTGAACGGTCATGCAGCCTCGGCCATTGCGTCGGCGGCGTTGAGCGACTCGAGATTGAGCACCATGACCATCCGGTCGTCGATGGCGGCGATGCCTTCGATGAACTTCACGACGCTATCGTCCGAAGTCGCCGGGGGCGGCTGTATCTCGTCGCCCGAGACGGTGACGATGTCACTGACCGAATCCACGATCAATCCGCGTGTCTGGTCGCCCGACTGGGTGACGATGATCGCGTGGCGCGGGGTGGCTTCGGTCGTGTCCCAGCCGAGCCTTGCCGCCAGATCGGTTACCGGAAGCACCGTGCCGCGCAGGTTCACCACGCCGGCGACGTAATGCGGCACATTGGGCAGGCGGGTGGCCGGCGTCCATGCGCGGATCTCGCGGATCGCCATGATGTCCAGGCCGAAGACCTGTCCGCTGACCTCGAAAGTGATAAATTCGCGATGCATGCTGTCTTCTCCCTGCGATTAGTGGGTGACCCGGCGAATGGCGGAAACGAGCTTTTCCGGATCGAATGGCTTCACGATCCAGCCCGTCGCACCCATGGCGCGTGCCCGGGCCTTCTTCTCGTCCGAACTTTCGGTGGTGAGAACCAGCACCGGCCGGTCGCGATGGCGAGCGCCAGAGCGCAGCTGTTCGATAAGCCCGAAGCCGTCGAGCCGGGGCATGTTGATATCGGTAATGATCACGTCGACCTCGTTGAGCGCCAGCCACTCCAGCGCCGCCACGCCGTCTTCGGCCTGTTCGACGTCGAAGCCGTTACTCGTGAGAGCGTGGTTGAGGAGCGCGCGCATGCTGGCGCTGTCGTCAACGGTCAGAACCCTTGTGGATTTATGCATGAGCTTGGTCTCGCTTTCGTCAAAACAGTTCGACATCGCCGGTCGATGGGGCGGGGCTGGCGGCCGGTGTCGTTTCGGGTGCCAGTGTGTTCTCGATGGTCCGGCACCGGACGCGGCCGGTCGCCGGGCGAAAATCCACGCGTCGTGCGCAGGTTCCGCCAAGATCCTCGCGGGCGAGCGGAATTTTCTCGGTATCCAGGAACTTGCGGGCGAACTCGGCGTTCGCCGTGCCGATTTGCGCCATGCCCTGGCGCAGATTGGCTCCGCCGTACAAATGCGCGCGCAGGCGATCCTTGCGAGCGCCATGCGAGAGCATCTCGTTGATCAGCAGTTCCATCAGATAGACGCCGTAGTGCTCGTCGATCTTGCTGCCCGCGCGGCTGGCGGGCGGTTCGGCGAGCAGGAAATGGTTCATTCCGCCGACTTCGGAGATCGGGTCGAAGAGGCAGGTGGCCACGCAGCTGCCCAGCACGGTGCTGAGCTCCACGCGCGGCCCGGCGCTGACACGAACCTCGCCCTGAAGGACGGTGATGCGCATCATCGGCTTGGCCGGGATGATCGGTTCTTGGAACATATCGGTCAGGCAGCCTTTTTCAGTGCATGTTGGGCGATAAGCTCGAGCGGTGAGACGACGCCTGCGGCACCGAGGGAGATTGCAGCCTTCGGCATGCCGAAGACGGTGCAAGTGGCCTGGTCCTGGGCGATGGTGTGCGCCCCGGCCTGGGCCATTGCGAGCAGCCCCCTGGCCCCGTCGCTGCCCATGCCCGTCAGCAGGATTCCGACCGCGTGGCGGCCTGCCGTTTCGGCAACGGACTGAAACAGCACGTCGACACTCGGCCTGTGGCCTGAAACCGGATCTCCGGGAACCAGCCGCGTATTGAATTGCGCGGAACCCGAAATGGCGAGATGCCGTTCGCCACCGGGAGCGAGATAGACCGTCCCCGGCCGCATCGGCATGCCATGCTCGGCAAGCTGGACGTTCGCGGGGCTGGCCAGATCCAGTGTCTTGGCAATCGCCGCCGCGAAACGCGGGTTGACGTGCTGGACGATGACCGTCGGCGGACAGTTTTCCGGGAAGCGCGACAACACCGCCTGCAGTGCCTCGACTCCGCCGGTCGACGATCCGATCGCGATCAGCTGCGTGTCGCTGTCTGCGGCGAACTGCACCTGGGGCGTGGCCGTCTTTGCGGCGGCGGTACGGTTGTCGAAGCGCACCTGTGCTGCCTGGCGGACAAGGGCGGCAAGCCTGCCTTCGTCGTCCAGCGCCATTCCCGAACCATGGTCCGATTTCGAGTAGCAATCGACCGCCCCGAGCGCGAGCGCGCGGGCCGAAATCTCGTTACCGGCCTGGGTTGCGCCCGAGACGATGATCACCGGCGTCGGCCGCAGCGTCATGATCTTCTCGAGGAAGTCGAGACCGTTCATTCCGGGCATCTCGATGTCGAGAGTGACGACGTCGGGGTCGAGCTGCTTGATCAGCTGGCGCCCTTCGGCGGCATCTGCGGCCGTGCCGACCACGGAGATGTCCGATTCCTTCGACAGCCGCGCAGTCAGGATGGCGCGCATCGTCGGGGAATCGTCGATGATGAGGACGCGAGTGGTCATGCCTGCGTCCTCCGGTAGATGGTCGGGCCGGCAACCTGGAATTGCTCGGCGGCGGGTCCGGTGACGCGTTCGCTATGGCCGATGTAGAGGTAACCGCCCGGCGCGAGCGCGCCTGCGAAGCGGGAGACCAGCTTTTCTTTCGTGGGATTGTCGAAATAGATCATCACGTTCCTGCAGAAAATCACGTCGAACCGGCCTTTCATCGGCCATTCGCCCAGCAGGTTCAGAAGCCGGAACCGCACGAAGGAGCGCAGTTCGTCGGTCATCGTCGAAGTGCCGTTCGCATCGCGGGTCCATGTCTGGCGAAGTGCCTGGGGCACGGCCTCGACATCCTTCGTCGCATAGCTGGCCTGGGAAGCGGCCTTCAGCGCGTGGGGCGCGAGGTCGCTGGCGAGCAGGCGAAGGTCCTGTGACGCGATGCGGCGTCCCTCGGCGCGGTCGGGGCCGAGCAGGGTCATGGCCAGCGACCAGGTTTCCTCGCCGCTGGAGCAACCGGCCGACCAGATGCGCAGCCGGTCGCCCGCCGCGAGCCGTCGCAGGAGATTCGGCCGCAATTCCTGTTCGAAGTGCTCGAAATGGTGCGATTCGCGGTAGAAATAGGTGTGGTTGGTCGTGAGTGCCGCGACCGCGCGCGCCTGTTCGGCCGTGTCCTTGCGGATCAGCTCCACATAGTTGGCGAACGTGCTGCAGTTCGAGGCGCGCACCATCGGGGCGAGCCGTGAATAGACGAGCATGGACTTGCCGTCCGGAAGCACGATGCCCGCCTGGCTGTAGACGATTTCCGAGATCGCCTTGAAGTCGGCCGGACCGTATACGCTCGGGCTGATGCCCGGCAACGGTTCGGCAAAGGCAAGGGCCGAACTCATGCTGCCAACCTCTCCTGGCAAGCCAGTGAGCTGGCGACAAGGCCGTCAACGTCGAGGATCAGGGCAACGCGGCCATCGCCGAGGATGGTCGCGCCCGATATGCCCTCCACCGAGCGGTAGTGCGTATCCAGGCTCTTGATGACGAACTGGCGCTGGTCGCAGATGTCGTCGACGAGCAGGGCCGCCTGGCCGTGAAGTTCGGTATCGACGACGATGAATACCCCTTCCTCCGCCGATGCGAGGGACTGGGGAACGCCGACCGTCTGGCAGATCGGCAGGACCGGAATGAACCGGCCGCGCACGTTGAGCATCTGCCGCGACGAACCCATGCCCTGCACGTCGCCGGATACCGGCCGCAGGCTTTCGACCACATGGGCAAGCGGCACGACCAGCGTTTCCTCGCCGACATTCACGATCATGCCGTCCGAGATCGCGAGCGTCAGCGGCAGGGTGAGGGTGAATGTCGTGCCTTCGCCTTCGCTGGACGAAATGGTGATGCGGCCGCCGAGATCCTTCACGTTCTGGCGGACGACATCCATTCCGACCCCGCGGCCGGAAACATTGGTGATGTTGTCGGCCGTCGAGAAGCCCGGGGCGAAGATGAGATTGTCGATCTCTTCCTTCGAAAGCTGGGCGTCCGCCGCGACGATGCCCTTGTCGATCGCCTTGGCGAGGACCTTCTCGCGGTTGATACCGCGTCCGTCGTCGGCAATGCTGATCAGGATACGGCCCGAGCGGTGTTCGGCCGCAAGGGTCAGGGTTCCTTCGGCGCCCTTGCCGGCGGCAAGCCGGTCTTCGGTGCTTTCGATACCGTGATCGACCGCGTTGCGGATCAGGTGGGTGAGCGGTTCGCTCAGCCTTTCGATGACGGTCTTGTCGAGTTCGGTGGATTCGCCGACGACTTCCAGCTTCACCTGCTTGCCCGTCGACTGCGCGAGTTCGCGCAGGATGCGCGGCACGCGGCTGAAGACCGAGCCGATCGGCTGGGCGCGGATCGACATCGCGCTTTCCTGGATGTCGCGCGTGAGGCCTTCGAGCATGGCCAGTTCCTCGCCCGCGGCGACGCCTTCGCCCGACAGGCGCTGGGCCAACATGGCCTGGGCGATCACCAGCTCGCCGACCGAATCGATCAGCCGGTCCAGCTTCGCAAGGTCGATGCGGATCGACTGGCCTTGCGCGGGTGCGGCCGGCGCGGGCGCGGCAGCCGGCGCGGCTGCCGGTGCGGCGCTGGCCGGAGCGGCGGCCGCTTCCGCCACAGCCGGTTTTGCCGGCTCGGGCGCGGCTTGCGGTGCCGGCGGTGCCTGACCGGCCTCGACGGGCGGCATGCCCTCGTCTCCGATGCCGATCGCGCAGTCGTCGGATACGAAATCGAACACGTCACGGACCGCGTCTTCGCTGGCGCTATCGGGCATGGTGAAAGTCCAGCCAAGGTAGCCGTGAGCCGGATCGAGATTGTCCAGCTGCGGAACTTTCGACACGTCGCAATGCGTGCACTCACCGCCCAGATTGACGAGTTCGCGCAACATCAGCAGCGGTTCGCTGCCGTTCTGCATCGCGCCGGCATGCGGGCGGACGTGGACTTCCCAGGTTTTCGGCTGGGCTTCTCCGGTAATGTCTCCGACGATGTCGTCGAGCAGTGAATCGAAATCGAGGCCGGCGTCCGATCCCTCGTCGCTTGCTTCCGGCTGCGGTTCGGAATCGCTCGAGGCGGCTACTTCCGCATCCGCTGGGGTCTCCCCGGCCTCGGGCTCCTCGCCCGCGCCGGCTGAACCGGCGTTCGCGGCCTGGGCCGCAGTCAGCTCGCCGAGCAGCGAGGCGTCATCGGGCGGCTCGCCCCCCTCCCGCGCCGCCGTGACATGGTCGCTCAGCGTGTCGAGCGCCCGCAGCAGCAGGTCGACCAGCTGCTCGGTGACCGGTACGGCGCCGTCGCGCACATCGGAAAGCAGCGTTTCGAACGTGTGCGTATAGGCCTGCAGCGCGTTGAAGCCGAAAGCGCCGGCGCCGCCCTTGATCGAATGCACGGAGCGGAAGATGGCATTGACCGTGTCCGCGTCCTGGGTGCCGGCTTTGCAGGCGTCCAGCCCGGCTTCGGCGGCAGCGAGGGATTCCTCGCATTCGACAAAGAATATCTGTTGGATTTCTTCGTTAGTCATGGCCAGCCTCGTCGAAAAGTTCGGTTGACAGTCCGGCCAGCTGCGCGGCGTCGAGCAGCGCCGGCGACGGCGTGATGTTTGCGCCGGCGCCGCTGTGGCGCGCGCTCACCAGCAATTGCAGCATGGCCTGGCCGACCTGGGTGACGGCTTCGCCGTTCACTTCGATCGGGCTGTTTCCCATCGCCGCGACGAATTCGGGCAGCAGTGTTTCGGCCACTGCCCGATCGCAGCGCTCCGGCAAGCAAATGGTTGTCATGTTTTCCGGCCTTCCGTGGCTAGTTCTGATCAGAACTCGGACCAGTCGTCGTCTTCGACCGGGGTCGAAGGCTTGAGTGCCAGATTTCCATCCGTCTCGGGGGCGGGGACCGGTGCGGCAGCCTTGCGGCGGACGGCGGTGGCGGGGAACTCGATCGCCGCGCCGGGCTCGTCGTTTTCGGCCCGCGCATGCGCGATCGGCTTGTGGCCGACATGCCCGTCGCCGGTGCTGAAGGTCGACACGAGCGAAGTCAGTTCGTTCGCTTCGTCGGCCAGGCTGCGTGCGGCAGCGGTCGACTGTTCGACCATCGCCGCGTTCTGCTGGGTCATGCGATCCATCTCGCCGACCGCGGAGTTGACCTGCTGCAGGTTGGCGGACTGCTTCGTCGAGGATTCCGCGATGTTGGTGATCAGGTCGTTGATCTCGCCGATGCGGTCGACGATTTTTTCCAGCAGGCTGCCGGTCTCGTTGACCAGGCTCACGCCGCCGCTCACCTGTTCGGTGCTCGCGGTGATCAGTTCCTTGATGTCCTTCGCGGCTTCCGCGGAGCGCTGGGCCAGTGCCCGCACTTCGTTGGCGACCACCGCGAAGCCCTTGCCGGCATCGCCCGCGCGCGCCGCTTCCACACCGGCATTGAGCGCCAGCAGGTTGGTCTGGAAGGCGATTCCGTCGATCACGTTGATGATCTGCGTGATTTCCTGAGCCGACTGTTCGATCTGCGACATCGCTTCGGTCGCGCGGCGCACGACTTCGCCGCCTTCGGTGGCCTCGCGATGCGTGCTGGAGATCGACTGCTGGACTTCGTTGGCGCTGTCCGCCGTGTCCTTGACGCTGTCGGTCACCTGATTCATCGCCGCCGCGGTCTCTTCCAGGCTCGCGGCCTGCTGTTCGTTGCGCAATGCCAGGTCGTCCGAGGCCGCCCGGATTTCCGAAGCGCCGTTGAGGACGCTTGCCGCCGCGCCGCGAACGGAGCCGATCGTTCCGCACAGCGAAGCCAGCGCGGAATTGAAATCCTTGCGCAGTTCATCATAGGCGCCTGGGAACGGCTCGGTGATCTTGAAATCGAGCTGATTCTGCGACAGCTGCTTGAGGCCGCTGCTCAGCGCGTCGACGATCTTTTCCTGCGCCTTGCGGCTTTCCTGGACCTCGACCGCATTGTCGCGGAAGGTCGACATCGCCGTGGTCATGCGACCCACGCAGTCCTTGTATTCGGTGTAGGCGATCGGGCTCGTCGTATCCCCGGCCGCCAGCGCTTCCATGCGCAAGACCGTGTTGACGTACGGCCGGCAGATGCGGTCCGTGGCGACCAGGACCGTCACGACGGTCCCGACAAAGGCTGCGGCTGCGGCAGCGACGAGCATAATATTGCCGCCGGCAAGCCACGTCGTGGCCACGCCAACTATCGCCAGGAAAGCGTGAACAGCCAGCAAGGCCTTGAACTTAGTCCTTATCGGAGCGTCTTTTTCGAACCAATCCAGCACGTTTTTCTCCACCGTCGGTGTGGTTTATGTCCAGTTGCCGTCCCAAATGGGTCGGAGCGGAAGGGCATTGGATTAACCATTATGTGGAAAGGCTCGGTTTCGATTCGATTGCGTGAAACTACGAAGCTTATGCCAACCATTTAGTATTAATTTTTCCGGTATTCGCTTCCCCAATAACCGATACCGAAACTTTGCGATGCGGGTCGCAATACAAAGAGTGAGAAGCGAAATGCATGAAGCCCGGGTACTTGTGGTCGACGATTCAGCCGCGATGCGCGCGCTGTTTTCCGATATTCTCGACGAATCGAAAAACGTTCAGGTGGTCGGTACCGCGGCCAACGCCGACGAGGCACGCAGCCTGATCGCCGAACTGCGACCCAACGTCCTGACCCTCGATGTCGAGATGCCCGGGATGAGCGGTATCGAGTTTCTCGAGGAAATCATGAATACCAATCCGATGCCGGTGGTCATGCTCTCGAGCTTGACGCAGACCGGAACGGAGACTTCGCTCAAGGCTTTCGAGCTGGGTGCGGTCGAATGTTTCCCGAAGCCGCTCAAGGCGACGCCGGAGCAGTTCAACAAGACCGTGGGCAAGCTCGGCAAGATCGTTCTCGCGGCCGCCAACAGCAACGTTCGCGAAAAGCCCCGCCCGCGCGCCGAGGCCGCCGGACCGGCTGCCGACTTCACGTGGAACGGCAAGCATATCGCCGCGTTCAGCGCTTCCATGGGCGGGATCGATGCCATTTCGGGCGCGCTTGCCGGATACCCGGCGAACTGCCCGCCAACCCTCATCCTTCTCCAGAACGAGCCGGCCCTGGCGGACGCCTTTATCTCGCGCCTGGACGGCGAACTGGGCTGCAAGGTCTGCGCCGCCGAGGACGGTGGCCTGCTCACCCAGGGCACGGTTCATATCGCTTCCGACCCGACCAAGCATGCCGTCGTCGAAGGCGGTGAAACACCCCGCATCCGGCTGATGGAGCGCGATCCGGTCGATGGCTTCCGCCCGTCGGCAAGCCTGCTGTTCGGCACCATCGCACGTTCGGGCGTTCCGGCGGTCGGCGCGGTCCTTTCCGGAATGGGCGACGATGGCGCGAAAGGCCTGATGGTGCTCCGCAGTGCGGGCGGCAAGACGTTCGCCCAGTCGCGTGACAGCGCGACCGTGCCCGAGGCACCCGCGGCGGCGATCGATTCGGGAGCCGCCGAACAGGAACTCTCCGTCGACAAGCTGGGTGAAGCCATCCTGGCCGCCTGCTCGGGCTGACCGACACCCCTTGCGGAGCGCTCGGCCTTCGGAAGGCGGTCGGCTATAGCGAGGCGCTGACGCTGGCAGTGCCTAAGCCGAATTATTCGATTGATGTAGAGTGGGAGGCGAGCGCCTTCCACTCGCCGCACCATACTTTGGCGAAGGTCATCGGCCGACCCTCATAGCTGGGCGGGAAACGACGGCAATGTCCGAGGTCGTTGCCGTCCGGGTCCTGACGAGCCAACCAAAATACGCAATGAGAGCAAGTTCCAGATCTAGAACACACGGCAATATATCTTGGTCTGAGCAATCCAACAGATCGTCGGTGACAGGACAAGCCGATAGGCAATCCGCATATCGTTGGTCCTCTATGTGCAGCGATTCAATCGCAGGAAATGAGACATACACCTGATGGTCTGCTCGTGCGCAGTCGACCGCATGCTCCTTAGCCCCATTCAACCAATTGTGACCAAGTCGGCGGGCTTGGGCCGGTCGTCGCCATTATCCGGTCATCATACTGTCATGAAATTTTCCTAGCGCGCGATGGTCGTCCGGCCGCACTGGCTTGAGACTCGCAATTGCGGTAATCGTTCGGCAACGCCGTTCCAGGGAGGACCGACTCGGTGCGTTCCGTCAGTCTTGTTGCTTCGGCCTTAGCGGCGGCGCTTGCCGCCATGCCCGGCACTGCCGCTGCGGATGTCATGGAAATCGGCGGCGGACAATTCACCTGGATCGCCGGCGGCCCGGCCTTTTCGGCGGGTGCGCAGCCTGCAGAATTCGCGCTCGATGACGCGGCTTCGGCCGGCGAGCCGCACTCGGCATCGCTTACCGAAGTGGCGGCGGTCGCCGGTCCGGCGCGCTGGCGCGACAGGGTGGCCGAACTGGCTTCCAAATATGATATCAGCCCGACCCTGCTCGAAGCGGTGGTCTGGCAGGAAAGCCGCTGGAACGCGTCGGCGGTCTCGCCGGCCGGCGCGCGCGGCCTGGCCCAGCTCATGCCTGGCACGGCACGGATGATGGGCGTGGATCCCGATGATCCGCATGCCAATCTCGAAGGCGGCGCCCGCTATCTGCGGATGCAGCTCGATGCCTTCGGCGGCGATGTCGAGAAGGCGCTGGCCGCTTACAATGCAGGCCCGGGCCGGGTGCGGAGTGCCGGCGGCATTCCCGCCATCCGTGAAACCCAGAATTATGTCGCCGCGATCATGTCGCGGCTGTCCGAACCGGTTCGGAGATGATTTTCATGCGTTCGCTGCGTCTTTCGGCTCTCGCCGTCATCGCTTTCCTGTTTCCCACTGCCGCCATGGCACAGGCTACGGATCCCGCCGGATCCGGGCCGATCGTGGCCGCGCTGGGCTGGCTGCAGGGCACGCTGCTGGGCAATGTGGCGACGGCCGTGGCGGTGATGGCGGTCGCGGCGGTCGGCTTCATGATGCTCACCGGCCGGATGAACTGGCGCTTCGGCGCAACGGTGATCATCGGCTGCTTCATTCTGTTCGGCGCCGGCGCAATCGTTTCCGGCATCCAGACGGCGGCGGGATGATGGAACTGGCCCGCTATCCCGTGCACCGCGCGCTGACGCGCCCGCAGATGTTCGCGGGCGTGACCTACAGCTTCTTCATCATCAATGCGGCGGTGACGACGGAGATCTTCCTCATCACCAAGAGCTTCTGGGCATTGCCGGCGGCGCTGGCGATCCATGGCGCGGGATATCTTGCGTGCCTGCGCGAGCCGCGGGTGTTCGACCTGTGGATCGCCAAGGTGAGCCGGTGCCCCAGGGTGCGCAACTGGCAGCGCTGGGGCTGCAACAGCTATGCGGCGTAAGCGAGTCCTTGTCGGGTGCGGCCAGGACGTCCGTCCTGGCATTGCGGCGCCGAGCCGCGAGGCGAGCAACAAAGACTCAGGCCGGTACCGGGCGCGAGCCCTGAAGGGAACGTCATGATGGTCGGGTTGAAGCAGGCATTGGGCTGGGCGGGCAAGGAAGCGCAGGCCGGCGATCGGCTGCCTTACCTGGCGCTGCTGGACGGCAATGCGGTGCTGTTGCGCGACGGCTCGGTGATGCTCTCGCTGATGGTGCCGGGCCTCGGTTTCGAAACCGCCGACACCAGCGAACTCAACGCCCATGCGGCGATGCGCGAGGTTCTCCTGCGCTCTTCGCTGGATTCGCGCTTCGTGCTTTATCACCACGTCGTGCGCCGGCAGGTCCATGTCGAGCTGGACGGCACTTTCGAAGACCCGCTCGCCGCCCATATCGATGCCCGCTGGCGCGAAAAGATGGGCTCGGGCGCGCTTTATGTGAACGACCAGTTCGTGACGCTGGTGCGCCGTCCCGCACGCGGCAAGGCGGGCTGGCCGGAACGGCTGTCGCGGATGATCAAGCGCAGCGGCAAAGGTCCCGTCGAGGCCGATCCTTCCGACCTACGGGCGCTGCGCGCGGCAGCAGGTTCGCTGGTGGCGTCGCTGGGCGCCTATGGCGCGCGGCTGCTCGGCGACTACGAGGGGGCTTCGGGCACCTGCTCGGAAGTGCTGGAGCTGCTGTCGGCGCTCTACAACGGCGAGATGCGGCCCGTGCGCCGTCCGGCCGAAGGGACCGATATCGGTCGTATGCTGCCGTACCGGCGCGTGAGCTTCGGGCTCGATGCCATGGAATTGCGCGGCGCCGGCGCGCCCAGCTTCGGCGCGCTGATGAGCCTGAAGGACTATCCCGACGCCACCGGGCCGGGGCTGACCGATGCGTTGCTCCGGCTGCCCTGCGAACTGGTGCTGACCGAGAGCTACGGCCCGGCCGAGCGGCAGGTGGCGCGCGAGCGGATCGATCTGGCGATCAGGCGCCTGAAGAGCGCGGACGAGGAAGCGCTGGCCGAGCGGCGCGAGATGATGTCGGCTCGCGATGCGCTGGGCACGGGCAGCGTCGCCTTCGGCGATCATCATCTCTCCGTGCTGGTGCGCGCACCCACGCTCGACGGGCTGGACGAACAGGCGGCGGCCTGCGCGGCGGCGCTGGCCGATGCCGGGGCGATCGCGGTGCGCGAGGACGTGAACATGGAAGCGGCCTTCTGGGGCCAGCTGCCCGGCAACGAAGCGTGGGTGGTGCGCCGTTCGCTCATTTCCAGCGCCAACATGGCGTGCTTTGCGAGCCTTCACGGCTTCGCCATGGGGCAGGCTTCGGGCAACCATTGGGGCGAGGCGGTGACGCTGCTGGAGACGACCAGCTCGACCCCGTTCTTCTTCAATTTCCACGACGGGGATCTCGGCAACTTCACGGTGATCGGGCCGTCGGGCTCGGGCAAGACGGTGGTAATGAACTTCCTGGCCCTGGAAGCGCAGAAGTATGCTCCGCGCACGATCCTGTTCGACAAGGACAGGGGCTCGGAAGTCTTCGTGCGCGGCATCGGCGGGACTTACAGCCGCATCGCCGCCGGGCATCCGACCGGGTTCAACCCGCTGGCGCTGCCCGATACGGCCGGCAATCGCGCCTTCCTGCGCGACTGGCTGGGCGTGTTGCTGAAAGCGCAGGGCGCGGAAGAGGAAGCGCTGATCGCAGGCGCGGTCGATGCCGCCTATGCGAACGACGCAGGACTCAGGCGCCTGACCCACTTCCGTGAGCTGCTGGCGGGCAGCCGCCGGCCCGAGCCGGGCGACCTCGCGAGCAGGCTCGATGCCTGGATTGCCGACGGGGCCAACGGCGGGGGCGAGCACGGCTGGCTGTTCGACAATGAAGAGGACCGGCTGGACCTCTCCGCCAAGACGCTCGGCTTCGACATGACGGCGTTGCTGGAAACGCCGCGCCTGCGCACGCCGGTGATGATGTACCTGTTCCACCGGATCGAGGAGCGCCTCGACGGCGAGCCGACGATGATCCTGATCGACGAGGGCTGGAAGGCGCTCGACGACGAGGTCTTCGCTCATCGCATCCGTGACTGGCTCAAGACCCTGCGGAAAAGGAATGCGCTGGTCGGCTTTGCGACCCAGTCGGCACGCGACGCGCTGGAAAGCCGCATTGCGACCGCGCTGGTCGAGCAGACCGCGACGATGATCTTCATGCCCAATTCCAGGGCGCGGGCCGAGGACTATTGCGACGGCTTCGGACTGACCGGCCACGAGCTCGAGGTGATCCGCACGCTGCCGGCCCACTCGCGGTGCTTCCTGGTCCGTCAGGCGGATGCGTCCGTCGTGGTGCGGCTCGATCTGGGCGGGATGCCCGAGGCCCTCACCGTGCTGTCGGGCCGCGAGAGCACGGTCAGGAAGCTCGATGCGTTGCGCGAGCGCCATGGCGACGCGCCTGCGGCATGGTACCCGGCGCTGACCGGGATCTCCTGGCCCGGAGACGATGCGATCGAGGACGAGGCGGACGCAGCGGTCTGGACCGAGGCAGCGGAATGAGCGCGCGTGATTCCTTGTCGGGCGCGGCCGGGACATCCGTGCTGGCCTGGCGTCAGCAAACCCCGGACCCGGCAGGGTTCGCAAGGCCGACCGGCCGTCCGAGCTTATGCGAGGAAAGCCAAGGCCGCGGATGCGGCCGCCCGGCGCTTGAGGGCCAAGAGAAATGAGCGATTGCAGCCAGCTGGTCGAGTTCGCCTCCGCCGGCGTTGCGCCGGCGCTGCGGGCGGTCGACTGCATGGCGGGCGAGACCACGGCCATGGCGTTCGGGCGGCTGTTCGGGGCCGAAGGCGCGCTGGTCCCTGCGCTGACGATCATCCTCACGCTCTACATCGCCTTCTTCGCGCTCTCGCTGCTGGCGGGGCGCAGCCGTCTTTCGATCCCGGCGCTCACGCCGAAAATGCTGACGCTGGGACTGGTGCTGACTTTCGCCACCAGCTGGATGGCCTACAGCCAGGTGGTCTGGAACCTTGCCGTCGGCGCGCCCGACCAGCTGGCCGCCCTGCTGATGGGCGCCAGGGGATCGGCGACCCAAATCTTTGCCGACCGGATCGACATTGTCATGGCCGCGATCGGCGAGGTCTCGCAGGTTGCCGGTGCTGGGCAGGCCGCCGATCAGGGCGCTGCCGCACAGGGAGCCGCTTCGGGCAGCTTCACGCCGGCCAACCTGATGTGGCTGGGCGCGCTCCTGCTGCTGCTCGGCACGGTGGGCGTGCTGGTTACTGCGCGCATCGCCCTTGCCGTGCTGCTGGCGCTTGGCCCCGTGTTTGTTGTCTTCGCGCTTTTCGCGGGCACGCGCGGACTGACCGCAGGCTGGCTGAGAGGCGTGGTCATGACCGGGGTGACGCCTCTGTTCGTCGTGGTCGGCGGCTCGTTCATTCTCGAACTGATGGTGCCGGTGATCGCCGCGCTGGGCGGTCTTGAAGGCATCAACCCGCGTGCGGCGATGGCCCTGTTCCTGATCGCCGCGGTCCACGTCGCGCTGATGGCGATGGTGATGAAGGTAGCCTGGGCGATCGTCTCGGGCTGGCAGGTGTTTGGCCTCGATTCGCGCGATGCGGATGCGAAGGGCGGATCGCCCGCTGTCCACGATACCGTGGTCGCGCCGGCGGCAGCAAATGCCGCGCCGGCGTCTTCGTCGCGCCGCCCGGGCGTGAGCGCCCCGGTCACCGGCGGTGATGCCGCCGTGGCTGGCGCCGGGCCTGCGGGAGGCAACCACACCCATACCCGCCGCACTGTTACGACCCAGGTCGCGGCTCCCTCCGCGCCGGCGCTTCCGCCGCTCGCGCGTCCGCGCGCGCGAGGCATCGGCTCGCGTTTCCGGGCGCCCTCGCCCCAGCCCAGACAGATGGCACGATGATGAAGATGAAAACCCTGCTGCCCCTTTCCGCCGCCCTGCTCGCGTTCACCTCGCCCGTCTGGGCCGAGGACGCGCGGCTCGTCACCCATATGTACGACAGCGACGAGGTCGTGCACATCGACGGCAAGCTGGGCGTGCAGGCGACGATCGGCTTCGGCGAGGGCGAGCATATCGAGAACGTTGCGGTGGGCGATTCCGAGAAGTGGCAGATCACGCCCAACAAGCGGGCCAACCTGCTGTTCGTCAAACCGCTTGCCGCCAACGCCCGCACGAACATGACGGTCGTGACCGATCGCCACACCTATTTCTTCGACCTCGTCGCCTCCCCGAGAGGCAAGCCGGTCTACATGCTGCGCTTCGCCTATCCCGAGAGCGAACAGCAGCAGGCGCCGCAGCAGGCGGAGCTCGCAAGTCTCAACGACGCCGAACGCGCGCTGATGGAAGGCGACCCGGTCGTCGCGCCCGCCGATCCGGCGACGCTCAACTTCGCCTGGGAGCAGCGCGGGTCGCCGAAACTGCTGCCGGCGCGGGTCTATGACGACGGCAATGCGACCTACCTGCTGTGGGGCGACAAGCAGGACGTGCCGGCGATCCTCGTGAGGAACGAGAAGGGCGAGGAAGGCCCGGTCAACTATGCGGTGCGCGGGCGCGCAATCGTCATCGACGACGTGCCCGAGCTTATCCTGCTGCGCTCCGGCAAGGCCCAGGCGACGCTGGCCAACCGGGGCGAGCCCCGCCAGGTCGCCGCGTCCACCCCGTCGGCCCGGACGCAATCTCCATCGCACTCTCCGGTATCACAGGGACAATAGCCATGGCTCCCAACGCCAGCATCCGCGAACGTATCCGTGAAGACGAAGCGCAGGACCCGCGCGAGCAGCAGGGCGCCGAGGTCATCGACCTCGCCACCCGGTCGGTCCTGCCCGCGGTCAGCCAGCGCAAGCGCGGCGATTCGCTCGGCCTGATTGCGGGAGTCGCGATCGTCGCCGGCCTTGGCGCGCTCACCCTGTGGTCGATGGATGCGGCGCGCACCGGTGCCCCGCAGCAGGCGGCCGCGCCCCAGCCCGTGATCGCCCCCCAGCCTGTCGTCCCCGGCGCACCCGCCTCGGCGCCGCAGCAAAGGCCGGCGGCTCCGGGAGCGCCCGCCCCCTCGCCGGTGCTCAGCCAGCCGCCCAAGAGCGCGGTGGTCGCGGCGCCGGTTTCCAATCCCCATGCCAGCCCGACTGTGGTGTTCGACGCCAGCGCCCTGCCTTCCCCGGTCGCGGCGCCGATGGCGCCCGCAGGCTCCGGCAGCGGCAATTCCAACGAGGATTTCGCCGCGCGCATCGGCGGCGTCGGTGGCACCAAGGCGACAGCCGAAGCCAGCTTCGATCCGGCCACCACCGTGACTCAGGGAACGCTGATCCCGGCAGTGCTCGAAACCGCCATCGATACCGACGTGCCCGGTTACGTGCGAGCCGTGGTCAGCACCGATGTGCGCAGCTTCGACGGCGCCCGGGTGCTGATCCCGCGTTCCTCCCGGCTGATCGGCCAGTACAAGTCCGGCCTCACCGCAGGGCAGAAGCGCGCCTATGTCATCTGGACCCGGCTGATCCGCCCGGATGGCGTCTCGGTCAATATCGGTTCGCCGGCCATCGCTTTCGGCGGCGAGACCGGGCTGGCCGGCAAGGTCAACTCCCACTTCTTCGAGCGATTCGGATCGGCCATGCTGCTTTCGGTCGTCGGCGGCCTGTCCACCATCACCGGCAATGCCGGGGTTGTCATCGCCGGCGGCGGGCAGTCGGCCGCAGCCGCAGCAGTCTCGCAGAACGGCCAGATCGGACCGACCATCCGTGTTCGGCAAGGCGAACCCATCAGGGTGTTCACCGCCAAGGACCTCGACTTCTCACAGGTGCGCTGACTTCGGGCAGTCCCCTTGCGCGCGAATGCGCGAGGCAGCGATTCCGCGGCTATACAGAAGGCACGGGCAGGGATAACCTCATGCCTGCCGGGGGCGCATGACCGCCGGAATGGCAGCATAGACATGCGGGGGAAGAACAATGGCGGTAACGGATCATGTGGACTTCAACGGCTTCATGGAAGGGGTCAAGCGGCGCAACCCCCACCAGCCCGAATTCGTCCAGGCAGTGCAGGAAGTCGCCGAGGACATCTTCGAATTCATCGCCGACAAGGAGCAGTATCACGAACAGCAGATACTGCGGCGCATAGCCGAGCCGGACCGGGTCGTGTCCTTCCGGGTCTGCTGGGAAGACGACAACCACTGCATTCGGGTGCAGCGCGGCTGGCGCGTTCAGAACAACAACGCCATCGGGCCCTACAAGGGCGGCATCCGTTTCCACCCCAGCGTCACCGAAAGCGTGCTGAAATTCCTCGCGTTCGAACAGACGTTCAAGAACGCGCTGACCGGCCTGCCCATGGGCGGCGGCAAGGGCGGGTCCAATTTCAATCCGAAAGGCAAGTCCGAGCGCGAGATCATGCGCTTCTGCCAGAGCTTCATGACCGAGCTTTATCGCCACATCGGCGCCGATGTCGACGTTCCGGCAGGCGATATCGGCGTGGGCGGTCGCGAGATCGGCTTCATGTTCGGCCAGTACAAGCGCATCACCAACCACTTCACCGGCGTGCTGACCGGCAAGGGGCTGGAATTCGGCGGTTCGCTGATCCGGCCGGAGGCGACCGGCTATGGCGCCGTCTACTTCCTTGCCAACATGCTGGCTGCAAAGGGCGATGACCTGCACGGCAAGACGGCGGTGATTTCCGGTTCCGGCAATGTCGCGACCCATGCCGCGGAAAAGGTGACGCAGCTTGGCGGCAAGGTGCTGACCCTTTCGGATTCGGGCGGCTTCATCCACGATCCCGAGGGAATCACCCAGGAAAAGATCGACTGGGTCAAGATCCACAAGACCCATCGTCGCGGCCGGATTTCCGAATATTGCGACGAGTTTACCGGCGCGACCTTCCACGAAGGCAAGACGCCGTGGCATGTGCCCTGCAATGTCGCCCTGCCTTGCGCGACGCAGAACGAGCTGCTGGGCGACGATGCCAAGGTGCTGGTCGACAACGGCTGCATGGCGGTATCCGAAGGAGCCAACATGCCGACCGACCTGGCCGGCGTGCACATCTTCAAGGATGCGAAGATCCTTTATGCTCCCGGAAAGGCGGCCAATGCCGGCGGCGTTGCCGTTTCGGGACTCGAGATGAGCCAGAATTCGGAACGGCGCTCCTGGACCGAAGACGAACTCCAGCAGATGCTGAAAGACATCATGTCCGGCATTCACGAACGCTGCCTTGCCTACGGCGACCGTGGCGGCGGCTATGTCGACTATGTGAAAGGCGCCAACATCGCCGGTTTCAAGAAGGTCGCCGACGCGATGCTCGCCTTCGGAGTCGTATAGGGGCTGCAGCGATGGCCGCGCCCGGGAAGGGATCGGACGACAAGGCGGCCGGGGCGGCACCGCCCCCGGCCGCCTATTCGGCCCATGCGATCCATCTTGTCCGCACGGCGATGCAGGTAAACATCACGCTCAGCCAGATGGCGGACCAGAAGGCCAGCATCCTGATGGGCGCGACCTTCGTGGTCTTCACGATATCGGTCGGGCAGGCCAGCCGGGGCGAATTTCCGGTCGCCCTGCTGGTGCTGGCCTGTTCTGCCTTCCTTTCCGCACTGTGCGCGGTGGCGGCGATCCTGCCCTCGTTCCGGCCGCGCCGATTGCCGCCGGGCAGCGAGAACATCATGTTCTTCGGTGTGTTCACCGGCATGAGCGAGCCCGAATTCACCGACCGCGTGCTGGGGGAACTCGGCAGCGACGAACAGGTGTTCCGCACGATGCTGCGCGATATCTACCAGAACGGACAGGTGCTCCAGCGCAAGAAATACCGCTTCCTGGGGCTTGCCTACCGCATCTTCCTTGCCGGGCTCACGGTCACCCTGATCATCTTCCTGTTCGAGAGCCGGGAGATGCTGATGGGATTTTCCTGACGCCGACTAAAGCGATTTCGAGCCGGATGGAATCATCCGGCGACTCAGAAATCTCGGTATTACAAAAACTTGGAGTGTCGGCTTCGATGCAATCAAAGACGCAGGCACTCTAGCGTATTCCGAGAAGGTCCGCCTGCCGGCGCAGTTCGGCCGCGCGGCCCGGATTGGCCGCAACCGCATCCTTGAGCGCCCGGGCAGCCCTGTCCGGCTGGCCCAGCGTCATCCGGCTGCGCATCAGCATGACCCAGCCGTCGACATTGTCCGGATCGCCCTTGAGGCGGGTTTCGAGCCGGGAAACCATGCCTTCGGCCATTTCGCGCTGCTCGCTGGGGGGTATCGATGCAGCCGCGCTGAGCTCTTGCGCGGAAGGTCCGGGAATCGCCTGCGCGGCCATCGGCATCGATGGAGCCGGCGGGTTGCCGCCGGCCTCGGCAATGCGCTCGGCCACTTCGATGCCGTTGATCTTGCCGACTTGCTCGATCGTGCGGACCAGGTCGCTGCGCCAGGGTGCATCGGCGGGCGTGTCCTTCAGCAGGCCCAGCCAGTCGGCGATCGCGCCGGCATGGTCTCCGCCCAGATCCTTCTTCACCGCCAGGAAATAGCGCGCGCGCGGGTCGTCCGAATCGAGCGACAGCGCCCGTTCGAATGCGGTGACGGCCACAGCGGGCATCGGATCGGTCTGGCTCGCCATGACACGCGCCTCGCCCAGGGCTGACCACAGGATCGCCTGCTGCGCATCGTTGGCGGTCGCCTTGTCATAGGCGTCCGCCGCCTGCGCGAAGCGCCCGGCCTGGAAGTAGGCTTCGCCCAGCTTTGCCCAGGCTTCGGCGTCGTCGGGGTTCGATTCGGCGGCCTGGACCAGCGCTTCGATCGAGGCTCCGGCATCGCCTTCGGCAACAGCCTGTTCCGCTTCCTGGGTTTCGTCGCCGCGGTAGATGGAAAAGGCGACGACGCCCGCAAGCACGAGCGCCGCGATCAGCAGGGCGATCCTGCCTCCTGACAAGGTGCGCTTGGCGTATTGTGTCATTGCCGCCTTCCGGTCATAGTCTGTTTGCCGGCCTTGCCAGCCGGAGCGATCCGCCGACGGGTTTGCGCAACTTGCGGCGCGATTGCAATCGTGGGGTGATACGGGCTCGGGGGATCATGGTGGAAACGCGTTTTCGCATTGCCATAGTCGGCTCCGGTCCTGCCGGGTTGAGTGCGGCAGGCAGGGCGGCCGAGCTCGGCATTTCACACGTGCTGCTGGAAAAGACCGACCACCTTTCGGATACCATCTTCAAATACCAGAAGGGCAAGCACGTCATGGCGACGCCCTCGTCCCTGGTGCTGAGATCGGACCTCGATTTCGAAGCCGGCAAGCGCGAGGCGATTCTCGATATCTGGGACCAGCAGGCCGAAGGCCTCGGCATCAACGTCCGGCGCGATGCCGACGTGACCCAGATCGAAGGCGAGAAGGGCGATTTCACCATCACGCTGAAAGGCGGCGAGACGATCTCGGCCGAGGCGATCATCCTTGCCATCGGCACGCAGGGCAATCCCAACCGGCTGCGCTGCGAGGGTGCGGACCTGCCGCATATCCAGTATCAGCTCGACGACCCCGGCGAATATGTCGACGAGCACATCACCGTGGTCGGTTCGGGCGACGCGGGCATCGAGAACGCTCTGGGCCTTGCCGCCGATCCGGCGCAGCGCAACGTGGTGACGATCCTCAATCGCGGCACCGATTTCGCCCGCGCGAAAGGCGCCAACGTCAAGCTCCTCCAGGAAGCGGCTGCGTCGGGCAGGCTCATGATCCGGACCGAAACGACTCCGGCCGAAGTCCGGCCCGGCGAACTGGTGCTCGACACGCGCGACGGGCAGGAGACGATCCGCTGCGACCGGATCATCGCCCGCACCGGCTCGGCACCGCCGCGCAAGTTCGTGGAAGCCTGCGGCGTGGAATTCACCAGTCCGGAACGCGAGGCATTCCCCGTGCTTTCGCCGCAGTTCGAGACGACCCGGCCCGGTATCCACGTGATCGGCGCGCTGGCCGGCTATCCGCTGATCAAGCACTGCATGAACCAGGGCTACGACGTCGTCGAATTCCTCAACGGCAACACCACGCTCAAGCCCGCCGACGAGCCGATCCTTGCCGAAAAGTTCGCCCGCCTGCCCGGCCAGCGCAGCGTCGACGAGTGGCTGGCGCTGTTCGGCGGCAATATCGAGATTTTCAAGGAGCTTTCCGTCCTGCAGCTGCGCGAGCTGATGCTCGACAGCGAAGTGAGGAGCTTCGCGAGAGGAGACGCGATCTTCGAGCGCAACGAGCCGGGCTCCTCGCTGTTCGCCATCGCCCTGGGCTCGGTGCTGGTGGAAGTCGACAAGGACGATCCGAGCAAGGTGGTGCCGATCGCGGAAGGCTCCATCTTCGGCGAGGTCGGCCTGATTTCCGGGCGGCGGCGCGGCTCGACCATCCGCGCGGCCGAAACCACCGTCGTCGTCGAGCTGTCGCGCAACGCCGCGCTCAAACTGATCGCCACCGCGCCCAGCGCCGCGCGGGTCGTCTCGCGGATCTCGATCGAGCGGCAGCTGCTGCAGATCTTCGGTTCGGGTCTCACCAGCGAGGATATCGCCGAGCTGGTCGAAGGCGCCGAAGTGCAGGAAAAGCGCGCCGGCGAAGTCGTCCTGGAAGAAGGCGACGAGGGCAAGGACGTCTATATCATCCGCCGGGGCTCGATGATCGTGGAGAAGACGATCGCCGGAAAGCCGGTGTTCCTGAGCTACCTTCCCGCCGGTTCCTATGTCGGCGAAATGGCGCTGATCGACGGCGCGCCCCGCAATGCGACGGTGCGGGCGGCGATCCGTTCCGAAGTGATCCGCCTGCCGGGCGAAGCCTTCGCGCGGCTGCTGGAGCGCAAGCCGGCGCTGCTGCGCAAAGCCGCCAGCGAAATGGAGAAGCGCCGGGAAATCAATTCTTTCATCGAGGGACGCAAGGAGAACTTCTCCGGCGTCGTCGACCTCTATTCGCAGACCGCGCAGTTCCTGATCGACAACGGCATCGGCGAGGCGACTGACGTGCTGCTGATCGACGAGAAGCTGTGCGTCGGCTGCGACAATTGCGAGCGGGCGTGCGCAGACAGCCACGAGGGCCTCTCGCGGCTCAACCGGGAGGCGGGCACCACCTATGCGCATCTCCACGTCCCGACCAGTTGCCGCCATTGCGAGCATCCGCATTGCATGGCCGATTGCCCGCCCAATGCGATCCACCGCGGGCAGGACGGGGAAGTGTTCATCGACGAGACCTGCATCGGCTGCGGCAATTGCCAGCGCAATTGCCCCTATGGCGTGATCCGCATGGACAGCGTGCCGCCGCCCAAGCCGTCGTTCCTCAGCTGGCTGTTCCTCGGCAGCGGACCCGGGCCGGGCGAGCCTTCGAAGGCCTGGCGCAAGAAGAATGTCGCTGAAGGCGAGGAACAGCCCAAGAAGGCGATCAAGTGCGATATGTGCTCGGGCGTCGAAGGCGGACCTGCCTGCGTGCGCGCCTGCCCGACGGGCGCCGCGATCCGCGTGTCGCCTGAAGGCTTCCTCTCGGTCACCCGCATGGAGGAGGAAGTCTGATGGCGACCGCTCCACGCACCGCGACCGGCAGCAGCCGGCTTGAGGCGACCAGCCACGAGAGCTTCCTGCGCCACGGGCGCTTCCGCTGGCTCAAGATTTCCACCATTGCCTGCCTGGTGATGGTGGTCGGCTATTTCGCCGCCGACGTTCAGCCGCGGCCCAACGGCGGCAGCTGGTACGGCTATACCCTCGGAACCATCGGGGCGCTGCTGATCGTCTGGCTGTCGCTGCTCGGCATCCGCAAGCGCGCGATCACGCCGGGCAAGTGGTCGCTCAAGGCCTGGACTTCCGCCCATGTCTATCTCGGCCTGTCGCTGATCGTCGTCGCCACCCTGCATACCGGGTTCCAGCTCGGCTGGAACGTTCACACGCTCGCCTATGCGCTGATGATGCTGGTGATCGCTTCCGGGGTGTTCGGGATCATCGTCTATGCAAGCCTGCCTGCGGCGCTGAGCAACAACCGCGAGGAAATGACGCAGGGCCAGATGGTCGAGGCGATCGGGGCGCTCGACCGGCAACTGCACGATGCAGCGCAGCCGCTCGACCGCGCGCATGCCGATCTGGTCCTGTCCGCGCTGGGCGAGGATCTTTTCGCGCACGGACTGTGGCGGCGTCTGTCCGGCAACTATCCCGATTGCGCCACCCAGGCCGCGATCGACGGGCTGGCCGGTGCCGGCGACGCCGATTCCGCCGTCGGCAAGGTGGAGCAGCTGCTGGTCCGCCGCCGCTCCCAGCTCGACCGGCTGCGACGGCACATGCGCCTGAGGGCGCTGCTCGAGGTCTGGCTCTACGTCCATGTGCCGGCCACGGTGGCGCTGCTTGCCGCGCTGTTCGCCCATATCCTCAGCGTCTTCTATTACTGGTAGCGGGGGCGCGGGGGCATGGCATTCAGACTCAAGCAGATCGAGCTGACCGCGACCGGGCGGGAGATCGTCCGCGAAAGCACGGTCGACAAACCAGCACTGTCGGTCGGCCGCGCGGCCGAGAACGACATCCACCTGCCCGACCTCGCGGTCGAGCCGCGCCATGCCACGATCGCCCTTGGCGAAGGCGGCCGGGTCGAGGTCGCGGCTACGGGATCGCTGGGCTTCGGCCTGGACGGCGGAACCGTCACCGAGGCAAGGATCGACGCCGGCAGCGGAGCCGAACTGCGCTTCGGCAGCTACCGCGTCACCGTCTCGCGCGAGGCGGACGGTGCCGTGCTGCTTGCGGTCCGCCAGCTCGACGATGCAGGGGCCGCGGCCGCCGATCTGGACGAGAAGCGCGGCTTCTCGCTGCTGAGCGTCCTGCCGGGCAAGCGCATCGTCTCCTGGGGACTGGCGGCGCTGATCGTCGTCGCCTTCCTCGCCGTGCCGATCATCAGCAATCTGACGCGCAGCGACGGGCCCGGAGACACCGTAGTCGGCGATTCCAGCTGGAGCCCGGGCGAGCTCAGCCTCGTCCATCATTCGCTTGAGGAGAAGTGCGAAGCCTGCCACGTGCGCCCGTTCGAATCGGTGCGCGACAAGACTTGTCTCGGCTGCCACGAGAGCGCCCACGATCACGCGAGCCCGGAACGCATTGCCCGGTCGCTGGACGGCCGGCCGCTGGGTGCGCAGATGCTTTCGACGATCGGCCACGCTTTCGGCAAGGAAGGCCCCAACGCCTGCGCCGATTGCCATGTCGAGCATGAAGGCGAGCAGCGGGTCGCACTGCCGACAGGCGAATTCTGCGTCGGCTGCCATGTCGATCTGAAGGAGCAGCTTCCGGATACCAGGCTGGGCGATGCCAGCGATTTCGGCCTGCGCCATCCGCAGTTCACGCCGGCCGTCGTCATCGATCCGGAAACCCGCCTGCGCAAGCAGGTCTCGCTGGACGCCAAGCCGCGCGAGAACAGCGGCCTCGCCTTCCCGCACAAGCTGCATCTCGATCCCGAAGGGGGCGTCGCTCGCATGGCCGCCAACATCGGCCGCCAACACGGCTATGGCGGCAATGGCCTCGCCTGCAAGGACTGCCACCGCCCGACCGAGGACGGCATCCGCTTCCTGCCGATCAACATGGAGCGCGATTGCGAGGCGTGCCACAGCCTCGCCTATGACGAGGTGGGCGGCATCTTCCGCCGGCTGCACCATGGAGACGTCGCGCAGATGGTCGCCGATCTCAGCGTGGCCAACCTCAAGCAGCCGCTCGCCCCGAACCGCAAGCGCCCGGGCAGCTACGGCGACGACGGCATCTATCAGTTCAACTTCTCCGCCGGCGCCTACCGCTCGATGCTGATCGGCAAGGCGCTCTCGCGCAAGGGCATCTGCGGCGAGTGCCACACGCCGACCATGAACAACGGCCGGCCCGGCGTGGTGCCGGTGACGATCGTCTCGCGGCACATGGAGCAGGGCTGGTTCGACCACAAGGCGCACAGCCAGGAAGAATGTTCGTCCTGCCACGCCGCCGCCGGATCCACGACTTCGGCCGATCTGTTGCTGCCGGGCATCAAGCAGTGCCGCACCTGCCATCTCGGCCCGGAGGCAAGCGAGGCGAAAGTGCCTTCCGGCTGCGCCATGTGCCACAGCTATCATCCGGAGCCGTTTGGCAAGCTGGCCGAAAATTAGGACTCGCGGCCAATCTCCGATAGGAATGCAGTTCACCGGCGGGCAGCCGGTGCCGATGCGGGAGTTCACGGGTTGCTGATCGCACAGATCACCGATGTCCATATCGGGTTCGACCGGGACAATCCGGACGAACACAACATGCAACGCTTCCGGGCCGTGCTGAAGCGGCTGGCCGGGGCCCCGAACCGGCCCGACATGCTGCTGCTGACCGGCGACCTGACCGAAGCGGGCGATGCCGAAAGCTTCGCGCGGCTGGCCGACGCGGTTCGCGACTGCCCGTTCCCGGTCTGGCCGATGGTCGGCAATCACGACGACCGGGAAACCCTGCTTGCCGCCTTCCCGCAGACGCCTTCGCAAGGCGGGTTCGTCCACTATCCGCTCGAGTGCGACGGCTTCCGCCTGCTGCTGCTCGATACGCTGGAGCCGGGCCGTCATGGCGGCGAGTTCTGCGAGGCACGCGCTGCCTGGCTCAAGGCGCAGCTCGTGGCCCACCCGGAGACGCCGACGATCATCGTCATGCATCACCCGCCGTTCGAATCTGGCATCACCTGGCTCGACAGCGCTGCGGACGAGCCCTGGATCGGGCGTTTCAGGGAGGCGGTCTCCGGCCACCGGCAGGTGCGGGCGATCATTTCCGGCCATCTCCACCGGACGATCCACACGCTGTGGGGCGGCATTTCATTGACGGTATGCCCGTCCTCGGCCCCGCTCGTCGCGCTCGATCTCACTCCGATCGACCCCGACCGCCCCGACGGACGGGCGATGATCACCGACGAGCTGCCGGCCTATGCTCTCCACCGCTGGGACGGCGAACGGCTGATCTCGCATTTCGAAAGCGTCGGCGACTGGGCGGTGCTCGCGTCCTACAACGAGCAGATGCAGCCGGTGGTCCGGCTTATCGACGTGGAACGCGGCGGCAAGTGACGCGGGGGCTCATGCGAGCCCGGTGACCGCGACCAGCGGGTCTCCCCCCATGCCGTTGGCCAGCACCTCGACCTCTATCCCGGAAAACCCGGCGCGGGTCAGGTAGAGGTGGATCAGCGTCGCGTGGCCGCGCAGGTCGAGCGAGCGCCAGATCGCGACCGCCTTGGTGGGAAAGCAGCGGTTCGAATAGGTGACGATGAAAGGCGAGCCCGGCCGCAGCACCCGGCGGACCTCGGCAAACACCTCGACCGGCTTCTGCAGGTACTGGACGCTCACGCAGCACAGCGCCGCATCGCAGCTTGCGTCCTCGAGCGGCAGCGCCGTCTCGCGGTTGAGGTCCTGGACGAACCAGCGGGTGAGGCGCGGATTGGCCTCCAGCTCCTGCGCGTTCATGCCGTGGCCGATCACTTCGGACAGCTCCGGCTCTTCGGGCAGGTGGCTCACCCAGCTCGACATCAGGTCCAGCACCACGCCGTTCGGCTTCAGCACCCTGCCGTAATGATCGCGCAGCGCCGCGATCGCGGCATCGTCGATATGGGTGACGAGGCGGGGCGGCGCGTAGAAGGCGGCATCGTCGCCGTCGTCGACGCGCTCGAAAGAGCCGGGCGGGAATTCCGGTTCGGACTCGGTCGTCACCGCGTCAGTCGCGCCGCGGCATCCACAGCGACATGTCGACCTCGTCGGTCACCTTGTAAGGCACACCCCGCTTGTTGAGGAACAGCTTCTCCATCTCGGGCCGGGTGAAGGGCCGCGAGCCGAGCCGGCCGAAGACGGCGATCTGCCCGCCGGTCTCGTCGACTGCGCGATCACGGTCGAGGCCTTTCGACAGTGCCACCGCCGGGCTCGGCGTCTTAACCCAGGCGATCAGCTGCGGCTTGGGCGCCGGCGAGAAGCCGTAGAAATTGGGCTGGGTCGACGGCGAGGTCAGCTGCAGGACCTTGAGGCCGTTGCGCCCGTCGGCGACATAGGCGAACAGCGTGGCGTTGGTCGAGCCGACGATCACGTCCTCGGCATCGTTGAGCTGGCCGTCCAGCGTCACCTTTTCATAAAGTTTCGGTGCGACCGGCCTAGTGATGTCGACAATCGCCAGCCCGTCCTGCTTGGCTGCGACATAGGCATAGGTGCGCGCCAGATAGACGCGCCGTGCATCGGCGAGCGGCAGCGTCGCCTCCGGCAGGTGCCGGGGGTTGGCAAGGTCCGTTACGTCGAACAGTTCGAGGCCGTTTGCCGTCGTCGCCCACAGGTAGCGGAACTGCACCGCCGTCGCCCGCGGATCGGTGAGCGGCACGACGCTTTTCACTTCCGGCGCCAGGCAGGTCTCGCCCGCCTTGGGATCGACGTCGCAGGCGTTCTCGCGCGACCACGGCTTGGGGAGGTGGACGGTGACCAGCGCCCTGTCGGTGACGATGTAGGCATAGTCGCCGGCAAGGGTGATGTGGCGTGCGCCGGTCAGCACGCCGTCGGGGTTGAACGTCAGCGCGCGCTTGATGTCGTTGTTGCGGAATTCCCCGTCCGCGAAGGTGTTGACGTTCACCGCGATCAGCCCTTCGACGCTGTCGGTCACGAAGGCGTAGTTGTAGATCGGGCTGAACGGCTGTTCCTCATTGAGCGCACGCAGTTCCGGGGTGCTGCGCGTCGGCGCGATCGCCTGGTTGGTGGGGATCGCCATGCAGGTCGCGTTCTTCGAGCCGACCCGCATGTCCTGGCCCAGCGGCGAGAACGGCGCGCTGATGACGGCGTCGGAGAAGCCCTTGTTGGAAACCGAGGCGATGTCATAGACGGCGAAGCCGCCCTTGCCTTCGGCCACGAACATGTATTCGCCGCGCATCTGCAGGCAGCCGACCCGGTCGCGCGTGCCCTGGACGACATTGCGGAACTGCTCGAACGCCTTGGTTTCGCCGGAGAGGTTCGCGTCAAAGGTCTTCCCGCGCGTCCAGTTCTTCAGCTCGCGGCCGTTCTGTTCGACATGCAGCCGATAGTAGTCTGGATAGGCGTAACGGTGCAGGTAGGAGCCGATCACCGCCTGCGGTTCGTCCCATTCGGATACGCGCACCGCCTCGAACCCGCCTTCGAGGCCGGCCCAGGCGTGCTGCCCGACGAAATTGACGAAGTTGGTGCCGAGCAGCAGCAGCTGCGCCATGATCGCATTGTTGTCGTCGGCATCGCTGAGGTGGCAGTCGGTGCAGGTCTTGGTCTCGGTCAGCCGCACGGTGTGCGGGAAGTGCGGCGCGAAAGCCTGGCTGGAAAAACCGATGCCGCTGATCGGCGGCTGCTGCACGTAGATGCGCTCGCGGTTGACGTTGGTCGAGGACAGCACCAGCGCCGAGGACGAGCGCACCGGGGTGATCTGGTTGCCCTTGGTGGTCTGGTGCTTGCCGAGCTGGAACATCTGGTCGCGCGCGACCTGCGGATTGTAGGTTGCGAAGTTGCGAGTCACTTCGCCCTCGTAATGGTGGACGGGGGCCTGCCAGTTCGCCTCGATGGGGAGGTGGCAGCCGCCACAACTCGTTGTCCAGCTCAGATGGCAGGTGAAGCACGCCATCTCCGGTTCCTTGTGCGCGCGGTCGTCCATCGCCACGCCCGGGCCGAAGCCGAACTTGCCGTCGTCTGCGCCCGACTTGCTCATCAGCTTGGCGCGGGCGGACTTGCCGTTGAACCCGGGCGAGGACGGATCGACGCTGTCCTTCACCAGGCTTACTTCCCAGGACAGGTCGGGATCGACGATCGAGCGCTGGATCAGCTTGCGCCGTCCGAAGTCGTCCTTGATCCATTCGAATCGGCGCTCTCCGTCCGGGTTGCGCAGCAGCGCGAGGTTGTTGCCCTTCGGCGGCGCGGCCGGGCCGGACGTCAGCAGGTTGGGATAGGCATCGGCGGTGCCGTGGCAGTCCTTGCAGCCGATCTCGATCGCATTGGCGACCTCGCCGTAGATGAAGCCGGTGCCGTGGCTGTCCTGCGCGAAGTGGCAATCGGCGCATTGCATGCCCTTCTCGGCGTGGATGTCCATCATGTGGACGGCCTTGCCCGGATTGACGCCGGCCGGGACGAACTTGCCTTCGCCGTCCTTGCGCCATTTCTCGGGATCGTCGGGCGAGACGATATTGCCTTCCGCATCGAGCAGGTTGCCCTCGCGGTCGCGCTTGAAGATCGCGCGGAAGTTCCAGCCGTGGCCGTGGTAGTCGCCGAACTGGGTGTCCTTCAGTTCCGGGTTCAGGTCGTAGACGTTACGCAGGAAGTCGATATCCGCCCAAAGCCCCTTGGGCGCGGCGCCTTCGGGATTGCGTTCGTTGATACGGCGCACTTCCTCGGCGGTGGGATATTTCTGCTGCTTGTAGGTCTTCTCGTATTCCTCGTCGCTCATGCCTTCCGGCCGGGGCGTTTCGTTCTCGGGGCCCGGCCACATTTTCGGTGCGTCGGATTCGTAGTCCCACATCGTGTAGCCGAGGAAGCTGTTCAGGAAGATGTTCGGCTGGTGCATGTGGCAGTTCATGCATTGCGCGGTGGGGATCGCGCGGGTGAAGACGTGCTGCAGCGGGTGGCCCTTTTCCTTGACCATCTCGCCGCTGCCGTGCCCGTCGCCATGCGCGTCGCCGTGGCCATCGTCATGGCCGGAGCCGTGCCCGCCCTTCAGCCCGCCGTGCGCCGGTTCCATCTTCGCGGCGATCGTGGGGTCCTTGGTGATGGTCTGGCCGTCGCGGCCGAGCGGGGCATAGATCAGGCTGTGCCTCGGCTCGCGGTCGTTGGCGTAGACCACATGGCAGGCCGAGCAGCCCGAATGGCGATAATCGCCCGGCTGGTCGTTGGTGCCCATGAACCAGGTGAACGGGTCGTTGAGCCGGGTCTTGTGGATGTTGAGCACCGGGATCGAGACTCGCAGCCCGGTGCCGGGTCCGCGGTTCGATTGCTTGAGGTCGGGCCGGCCCGGTTCTTCCAGGCGCTGGATCTGCCCCAGCGAATTGGGCAGGCCGACTTCGGCGAAGTTGCTGTTGATGTTGCGGCCGCCGCGCTCGAACACGCGGAATATGTCGCCGGGCGGGACGACGTTCCAGCGCGGCAGCGGATAAAGCGCCGCCAGCGCGCCGCGCGCCTTCTGTTCCTCGGTCAGCTCGCCGGGCGGATCGCCGGGTGAGACCACCTTCGCCGCCTCGCCCTCACGGGTATAGGCTTCGCCGAAGATGTAGTTCTTGAAGGGAACGATGCCGTTGTTGTAGGCGCCGCCGCCCCACAGCATCGCGCCCGACGCCATCAGCGAGCGTTCGGCCGCCTCGATGATCGGCATGTGGCAGGAGCCGCAGGCCTCGCGCGCGACGCGCAGGTCGCCGGGATTGTTGAAGCGGACGAATTCCGGCGATTCCTTGTTGAGCAGCGCGTAGCTGCGCTTGGGGTTCGCCGAGGAGGGATAGTGCCAGCTTTCCGGATAGCGCGGCAGCACGTGGGCCCGTTCGCGCGCGGCGACATAGGCGGCATCGGTGAAGCCCAGCTCCGGATCGCCATGCACGCTGGCGTTGCCGCCGTGGCAATCGACGCAGCCCAGCCGCACGGCCGGCGTGGCATGCATCGTCGGCGCGTCGGTCTCGACATGGCAGGACAGGCAGCCGGCCGATTTCAGCTTCACGTCCGCAACGCTTTGCCGGGCCGGCGCGGGCGGCGCCTTGACCAGCGAATAGTCGCGCTCGACGGGTTTTTCCTCTTCGCTGGCAAGGCTCCGGCTGGCCGGAATGACGACCGTCGCCAGCAGGGCGAGGAGGACGAGAAGGGATCGAAGCAGCCGCATCAGTAGGTCAGGATCACATTGCCGAGCACGGAATAGTAATTCCGGTGCCCGGCGAGGTTGTCAAAGAGATCGCGGAAGCCCTTGCCGGAAACCAGCGCGGCGCCGGACAGGCGGAAAACGATGTTCTGGGTTGCCTTGGGTCGCCAGATCGCGGCGGCGGAAAGGTCCCAGCCGATGGTCTTGGGGATCGACCCCTCGTTGCGCAGCACCTGTAGTGTCGCCGTGTTCTCGAACCACAGGTGGTTGGCGTTGGTCGAAAGGCGCAGCTCCGGGGTCAGGTCGAAATCGGCGCCCGCGCCCAGCAGGATGGTGCCGGGATTGTTGAAGTTGGACTGCCCCTCTTCCTTGGACGAGCGCAGCGAATTGAGGATGCCGTTGCGCCCGCTGACCGAGATCACGCGGCCGCCGCCGGCGAAGGGGATCGTCTGGCGGATCCAGTAGCTGGTGTCGGCGCCGGCGAAGACCGGGTTCTCGAACACCGCGTCGAAGCCGGTTTCCTTGTTGTCGTAGGGATCGCCGTCGCCGCTGGCGTAGAGGCCGGACAGGCGGAAACGCATCCAGTCCCTGTCGTAGCTGAGCTCGGCGGCGCCGAAAAAGGCGCGGATATCGGCCTTCTCGCCGGTGAAGATCGAGTTGCGGTCCTCGCCCAGCGCCGCATAGGCAGACGCCGTCAGGTTGATCCGGCCGACCCTGCCGTCGGCGTTGTAGCCGAGATAGACGACGTCGTAGTCGCGCCCGCGAAGATTGCCGATCAGCGCCGGACGCACCGGAAAGCCGTTGTCGTCGATATGGATGTCGTCGCCTTCGCGGTTGCGGTTGTAGGCGACGGTGAACTGGCTGGTCAGCGCCGGGATCAGGAAGTCCTGGCGATAGGCGTTGGCGATGAACAGGAAATCGTCGCGCGGGCTCTGCACCACCGAGTTGAGGCCGCTGTTGGTGTCCTTCTCGAGCCGCCAGAACGCGGCGAGGTTGTACTGGAAGCGGTTGTTGTCGCGATTGCCGAAGAAGCGGATGCCAAGCTGGTTGTCGTTGAACAGGAAGCCGCGGAAATCGGCCTGGAACGGCTGCACGCCGATGCGGAACGAGTCGAAGTCGTAGCGGTCGGAAGTGTTGCGGATGTGATAGTCGAAGAAGGCTTCCTGCACGCCCAGGAAGTGGTCGGTACGGTGCGACGGCTTGGACGGTTCGACGAACAGCACGCGGCGTTCGGGCACGTTCACATGGTTCACGTTGAACGCCAGCGCCACGCGATATTCCACATTGGGCGGCTTGAAGGCGGTATTGCCCTTGGTGAGCGCGAGATTGGCGATCACCGTCTGCGAGAACACGAAACTCGCATCCTTGCCGAACACGTCGATGCTGTGCGGCCGCTCCGTGGTCTGCACGCCGACCGGGATCGGGAACGTGCGGGGCTCGAGCACCGTGTCGGAAATCACGCTGGCCGAGAAGAACCAGTCGTCGCCCTTGAGGAAGCCCGGGCGCTTGTCCGCGGGGATGGGCAAGTCGCCCTTCAGCACGTTCTGGTGGAAGGGATCGAGCTTGGAATGGCAGACATGCTGCAGGTTCGGGAAGATGTGGTAGGTCGCGGCGGCCGCATCCTTGGCGGGGCACAGCGTGGTCATGATCCGCCAGCGGTCGGGAAGCGGGATTTCGTCGGTGGGGAAGGCTTCCGGCACCGGCGCGCGCAATGCGCCGGGATTGTCCTGCGCAAGCTGCCCGGGAAGTTCCTCGTTGTAGCCCGGCCGTCGGCGGCCTTCGATCACGCCTGCGTCAACGTCCTGCGGAGCGGGATCGGTGCCGGGCGGCTCCATGATCGGGCGCAGGTCCCTGGTCAGCGCCTCGATCTCATCCGTCACTTCGGGCGGGGGAGCGTCGTCGGCCGCCGGTTCGGACGCGTCGGCTGGCGCCTGCGCCTCTTCCTCTGCCATCGCCGGCTCGCCCGCCATCGCGCCGGCCATCGGCTGGGCCAGCAACAGGGGCAGGGCGATCGGCGATACTGCCATCACAGTCCCTCGCAGACATTCTGGTCGGACGTGTCGAGGAACGGTGCGAACGGGCAGTTGACGAAGCGCAGCCGGACCATCTTGCCGTCGCTCAGCGTGACGACGATGTTGTCCGCGCGGATGTCCACCGGGGCGTTGCCGAAGCTGCCGAGCAGTTCGCCGGCATTGTGAACGCCCAGGAAGCTGATCATGTCGTCCTGATCGATGCCGTCGCCGGACACGCCGACGCCGCCGACCAGCACGCCGTTGCGATAGACCGGGACCGAACCGGGGAAGATCTGGATGCCGTTATGCAGCCGGTTCTGCCCTTCGATAACGTCCGGGATCTTGGTGCAGCGGTGGGCGGTGTCCATGCCGCTCAGGCCGGCGACGAACTGGACGTGCTCGAGGATATTGGCGAGCACCAGCGCCGATTGCAGGCCGGTGGAGAACGGGTTGAAGTCGTCGATCGGGCGCGAAAGCGGGCCATGCGGGCGGCCGACTTCGCCATCGGGGAAATAGGGGCGCGACAGATTGCCGCCGGAACGGTCGGCAAAGGCGACCGTGCCGGTAAGTGCGGACTGGTCGTTGAGGAAAGTGCGCACTGCGGGCACGAAATGGCGCACGTCGGCGCTGGGGTCGGCCAGCAGTTCGTCGCCGGCGCCGGGGTGGGAGAAGAAGGAAGCGGTGCGTGCCTTCTGCAGGCTGACGTCGATGCCGAACAGCGGTGCATCGGGCGCGCGCACGATGCCGAGCACGACGCCGCGCGTGTCGACCACCGAGACCGAGACCTGGGCACGGCTGTCGAGCGGCCGGCGGATCTGGCCGCGCGCGTGCGACATCACCGTGAAGGCCTGCTCAAGGATGCTGCGCACTTCGTTCGCGCTGAGCGCGGTGCCGACTTCGGCGGCATCGGTTCCGGGGCGGACCGGGAAACGGTTCATCCCTGCCCCGTCGCTCAGGACGAAGGCCTCGCTGTTGCTGAACTCGGCCGCGGTGGCGCGGCGGATACCCGATGCCTCGCTGCCATAGGCGGTGCCGGTCCGCAGCGTGGCGACAGGGTAATAGCCGGTTACAGGCTTCAGCATGCCCAGCGCGGGACTGGTGGAAGCGAAAGTCGCGCCGGCCACATCGGCAAGGGCGGAATATTCGGCATCGCTGTAGCGCAGCGTCGTTCCGTCGACCGGAATCCGGTTCGCGCGGATCGCGTCGGGGGCTTCGAAGCCGACCGTGCCGGCAAGGGCGATGCGCTCGTCGACGTCGCTGTCGACATCGAGCACGTTGGGATCGAGCCCGTAGACGCCGTCGGCCACAACGCCGACCGCGCCGACCAGCACGCCGTTCTTGTAGAGCGGGAAACCGCCCGGGTCGGCCGAAAGCCCCAGCGGCGAGCGCTTCGGGCCGATAAGCGCGCTCGCGCCTGCCGGCATGTAGCGGGACATCAGGTCGGAACAGGGCAGCTGGCTGAACTGCACCCCGAACAGCGGGCCGCTTTCAAGACCGACAGTCGAGGGTGCGGGAGGGAAATGCTCCTGCACGATCATGCTGGCGGTGCGCGAGGAAAAGGCGTTGCCGCCGCTCGACAGATAGGCGCCCGTCAGCGCCTTGGCGATCGCGGCCGCCGTGGCGGGCACCTGTGCGCCCTGCACGTCGTGCATCGCGCCGCTCACCGGCTTGGGTATCTGCGCGAGAGTGGGCGCGCCGGTCATCTCGAAGACCGCGAGCACGTTGCCGACCCGGTCGGTCACCGCGATCACCGCGGGCTGGTTTTCCGTCTGCGCCTGCGCTGCCGCCTGGGCGACGATCTTGCCGACTTCCGCACTGCTGAGCGATTCGAGGGCGGGTGCGGTGAAATCCTGCGGGGGCACGCCGCCTCCGCCCGACGAACCGCCGCCAGACGAACCGCCGCCGGTGTTGCCCCCGCCCGAGGACGGTGTGTCGCCGCCTCCGCAGGAGGCAAGCGCGAGCAGCGCCGCGGCTGCCAGGGAGCGGGCAAGTCCGCGCATCAGCGCAGCGCCTCGATGCTGCCGGCCGCGCGGCCCAGCGCGACGCGGAACGTGGCGGGGTCGTATTTTTCCGGGCTGGCCACGGCGGCATAGGCGCGGTTGATATTGGCGCGTATGCCGGCCGCCGCGCCGACGGTGATACGGCCCTGCCGCACCAGTGCGTTGAGCAGAGTGTCGATCGCCATCACGGCCTGGGTCGATCCCGCATAGTCGGTGAAGCGCGGGCTGATCGCCTTGCCGGCGATGGCCGAGATCACGGCAAAGGATGTGTCCGCGCTGTATCCGCGCGCAGCCAGCACCCGCGACAGCGCGTCCGCCGCGGCATTGAGTTTCCGGGCGGCCGCGACCGCCTCGCCCCGGCCCCTGTTCATCGCGGCATGGAAATTGCGGCTGGCGGCATCGAATGTCTCGGCCTGGCCCGGCGCCAGCACGCGCGAGACGGCGGAGAGCATGATGATGTTCTCGTCGTTATACGGCGGCGTGCCGAAGCGGATCGGCCGTCCCGGATTGGTTTCGAAGCTGCGCTTGAAAGTGCTGCGGTCGTAGATCTGGCGGTGGCAGCTGTGGCAATCGTAAAAATAGAATTCCGGGAAGATCCCCTGGCTGCCGTGATCGGAGGTGGCGAAGAGGCTGAGCGAGCGCTGCACGGCTTCCGCCTGGCCCACGGCCCAGAGCTGGAGGTTGTCCACCCTGCCCTTGCGCCTGACGTAGTCCGCGTCTTCGTCCCAGTGCAGCTGCAGCGCGGAAAACAGGTCGAGCTCGAAGGAAATGCGCGGGTGGCCAGCAGCCATCATCGAATGGGTGACGAACTGGCCCGGCTTGGCGCTGCCGAAATGGCAATCGAGGCAGACCGAGGCGCGGGCGCTCGCATTCTCGAGCGGAACGAGGCCGTTTTCCACGTTTTTCGCGTGGGTCGCTGGCACGGCGTAGTGGCTTGCCAGCCAGCCGGACGAGGCCCCGTGGCACGATTCGCAGCCGACGCCGTCTGAAAGCAGGAACCTGTCGCCGCGCTGGCCGGCGGGGGCGAACGTCGCATGGCAGCCCAGGCAGGCCGGCGCGGCGGTCGCCTTGCCCAGGCCGAGCGCCGTGGCGATGTTCTGGCCGCGCGTGGTCGCGAGCACGGCATAGGCGCGGCTGTGCGCGCCGCTCTTGTTGGATGGCTCCTGCCAGCGTCGCAGCTCATCCTGGCGCACGACCTTGCCGTCGCCTTCGTTGCGTCCGTGGCAGGTGGAGCCGGCGCAGCTTGCCACGCCTTCGAACCGGCCGCCCGCGTTCGCGGCCGCGACGCCCAGGAACAGCATGGCCAGCAGGACAACCAGCCGAACTCCAAACCGCGGTCCGGCCCATTGTCCTGTCAGCGCTGCCGCTCGCATCATCAATACCCCCCGGTGGTGCCGCGCTACTTTTCGGTTGCCGAATAGACTCCGTCCCAGTCCTCCGGCGGAGGCGCCAGCGCCAAGGCAGCGACGCGCTCCCGATATAGAGCATGTACCCGTCCCAGCCCCAAGTTTTTCGCGTCTGCTTCGGTTTCGTCAAGCCATTGCGTGGCGCTTTCCCAGTTCTTTGAACGATAAGCTTGGAGCATCGCCGCATGCTTTTCGGCAAAGCGCTGGAAATCTGCGGTCTGGGCGATGCGCTCGTCGCCGACGAGCGCCGAAATTTCCTCCGGCGCGTCGCGGCCGATGACGCGCACGAGGTCGATGACCACCGTCGCGAACTGCGGAATCTTTTGCGCGAGCGCGCTGCCGATCGCGATCTGCACGCCGTAGAACTTGGTCTGGCCTTCGATTCGCGATGCGAGATTCACGGTGTCGCCGATCAGCGAGTAGCTGAGCCGCTGGGCCGAACCCATGTTGCCGACGCAGCACGGTCCGGAATTGAGGCCGATGCCGATCTTGACGTCGCCCGGCCACGGCTCCTCGTCCTGCTCGGGCATTTCCGCGTTGAGCCGCTCCAGCTCCCGGATCATGCCCAGCGATGCCCGCGCCGCGTTCTCGTACTGGTCGGGATCGTCGAGCGGCGCGTTCCAGAAGGCGAGGATCGCATCGCCGATGAACTTGTCGATGGTCGCCCGCCGCTCGAGCAGGACGTTGCACATCGGGGTGAGGAAGGCGATCAGGAAGCGGATGATGTCCTGCGGCGGCAGCTTCTCGGAAATGCGCGAGAAGCTGCGGATGTCGCAGAACAGCACGGTCATCTGCCGTTCCTCGCCGCCCAGCTCCAGCTGGCCGGGATCGTCGGCGATGCGCTTGACCAGTTCGGGTGAAAGGTAGCGGTCGAACGCCTGGTGGATGTAGCTGCGCCGCTTCTCCTCGCGGTAGTAGGTGACGACCGTCTCGGTGACGTAGACGGCCAGCACCGCCAGCAGCGGGTAGGTGGGATCCAGCAGGAAGCGGTGGCCGGTGAAGGCGTACCAGCTTCCGGCCAGGGTTGCGCCTCCCAGCGCGATGCCGAACGCCGCGCCGCGGGCCGCGCCGAGCCTGGGCAGCAGCAGGACCAGCAACAGCCCCAGCGCCAGCACCAGCGAACGCTCCAGCCCCACCGCCCAGTCGGGCCTGGTCAGATACTTGCCGAGAATGATCTGCTCGGCCGCCTGAGCATGGACCATCACGCCGAGGTCGCGGTCCTGGATCGGCGTCGAGACGAGGTCGCGCAGGCCGATCGCCCCGGCGCCGACGAAAAGGATATGGCCGCCGAACCGCTCCGCCATCTCGTCCGGCGACAGCTCTCCGGAAAGGACTTGCCAGGCCGGCACGATCCGGTCCGGTTGCGGCCTCGTGTAGTACATCCACAGCGCGCCGCTCTCGGTGGTCGGCACTTCGAACTGGCCGACCTTGATCGAAACGACTTCGCTTTCCTTGCGGCCGCCGCCGAACGTGCCGCTGCCGTCGCTGCTCTTGACGAAGATCGCACCCGCTCCCTGCGCGACGCGCAGCGCCTCGAGCGAGAGGGAAGGCAGCAGCTGGTCGCCTTGCCGCATCAGCAGCGGGGCCTTGCGGATGATGCCGTCGCTGTCTCCGGCCAGCGTGACCGATCCGTTGCCCACGGCGGCCTGTTCCAGTTCGGCAAGCGGCAGCACGGCATTGCGGTAGGCGGGTACGGCCGATCCGGGAGGCGTGCCCGATACCGCGAATCCCGCCTTGGGGATCGCCTGGACGCGGCGCGGGTCGTTGGTGAGGAAGAAACCGGTGACGATCGGCTGTTCGCCGAAAGCCCGGGCAAGCTGCTCGTCGTTGTCGGGCAGGCTTTCGAGCGTCGCCAGCGTGCGCGCATCGCCGTCCACCCGGCGCAGCCGCTCGGCGATGCGCGGGGGCGACGTGCGGTCGGGTTCGGAAAAGACGATGTCGAGTGCGATCACTGCGGCGCCGGCCTGGGTCAGCCGGTCGGTCAGCAGGGCGATCTCGGTGCGCGGCCAGGGCCACTGGCCGTAGCGGCGGATCGATTCCTCGTCGATGTCGATCACCCGCACCGGCGCCGGCTCGTAGTCGCGCGGCGCGGCGCGCAGATAGGCGTCGAAGACGAGCTGGCCGACGCGTGTCAGGGGCGCGAAGCCGGCCAATTGCAAGGCGAAAACGGCAAGCAGCGCCAGCGCGCCGGGCAGCACGGCGGCCATCCAGCTCGTCTTGGCGATGCGGAAAGGTTGCATGCTGCGTTGCCCCGTTCTTTCTGACTCCGTGCGAACTTGCAGGAAAATCGCTTCCGGAAAAAGACGTAGTTGCTATTGAGGGTCATTGTCCGCGTCGCATTGGTCGACGCTGGAAAGGGGCATGATGCGCAAATTATCCGCGAGGCTGCATTCCGGGCTGGCCTCGATCACCATGCTGGGCCTGTGTTGTGCCGGGCCGGCCTTCGCCCAGGAAACCGAGGGCGGCGCGCCCGAGGCAGACACCATCGAAGCGCTGGAAGCGCTGAGCGAACAGTCCATGTCCGCCGATTCGGCGATGGCGCTGGCGCGCCGGCAGGCGGAAGCGGGCGACCTGATGGCGGCGGCGGCGACGCTGGAGCGCGCGCTCATCGTCGACGAGCAGGCGGACGACGCGCGGCTGGCCTATGCGGCGATCCTGTGCCGGCTCGACGACCGGCAGTCCGCCCGTCTCGAGCTGGAGATCTTGAGCGGCCGCAATGCCAGTGCATCGGCCTGGGACGAGGTGGCTGCGGCCTGCGGCTCCGGCATGGCCAGGAAACGCAGCAGGACGCGGATGTGGGGCCAGGTTTCGGCAGGCATTTCATATGAAGGCGACGCGCTGGGATCCTTCCGCATCACGCCGGACCAGTTCTTTCCCGAAATGCGCGAAGACGGACTCTCCTTCGTCGGCAGCGCGCGGCTGAGCGGCCGCAGGGGCAGCGATGCCGCCCATGCCTATCTCGATGCCCGGTTCCAGACGCGCAACAGCCTGTCGGGGCCGCAGTCCGATTTCCAGTTCGGCGAACTGGCCGTCGGTTTCGGTAGTTTCCGCGGCGACGCGCGGCTGTCGGCCGGGGGCGTGATCCGGCGCGGCTGGCTCAACGACGTGCATTTCGTCAAGGAATACGGCGGGGAAGCGGAAGTCGGCTTTCGCGCCGGAGTCAACGGGCGCGCCGCCATCCGCGGCGAAGTCGTCAAGCAGGAATTCGCCGACAACGACAGCACCGGCTTCCATTACGATCTCGCGGCAAGTTACGAAGGGCGATCGGCATCGCGGCTCGCCTGGTTCGTCGGCGCGGGGGTCGAACTGAAGGACGCGCGGCTCACCACCGCGAGATATTTCGCATGGCGCATGTCCGGTGCTCTGGAGATGCCGCTTGGCGACAAGGGCGTCTATGCGCGGATTTCATCGTCGCTGCGCTTCGTCGATTTCAAGACCGACGCGGCATCGCTGCCGCGCAAGGATACGCGGCTGTTCAATCGGCTGGCGATCGGCGCGCCCCTGGGTATCGACGGGCTGTACCTCGAAGGTGCGGGCACATATGCCTACCGGGACTACAACGTCGCGAGCCAGCTGCGCGACTACCGCAGCTTCGGAGGCGACCTGCGGTTGATCTGGCATTTCGGGTCGGGGAGGTAAGGTGATGAAGCCGTTCGACACTCCGCTTGCGATTTTCCTCGCCGCGCTCCTTGCGGCCATCGGTTTCTCTCCGGCGGCGGCGCAAGTCGTCGGCGTGACCGCTGCCCTGCGCAACGAGGTGCGCATGACCAGCGCCGCCGATTCCCGGATGCATGAGGCCCGCCTCAAGGAACGGGTCGCCCTCGGCAACGATATCGCCACCGGCAAGGCGAGCATGGCGCAGCTCCTGCTGCTCGACAGGACCAGCTTCTCGGTCGGCTCCAGCGCCAGGGTGCGCATCGACCGGTTCGTCTACGACCCACGCCAGAAGGCGAGCTCGATGACCGGATCGGTCGCCAAGGGCGCCTTCCGCTTCATGTCCGGCAGCGCGCTACGCCGCGGCAAGGAAAAGTCATCGGTCCGCACGCCGGTCGCCACGATCGGCATCCGCGGCACCATTTTCGAAGGCGTCGTCGGCGAAGAGGCGGTCAGGATCGCCCGCCGCGAGGGGCTGATCGGGCCCAATGACGCCGTCGATCCCGAGGGCGCGACGCTGGTCGTGCTGCGCGGGCCGGGCAGCGGTGCCGAAGGCGGCATGCAAACCGGCGCGATCGACGTCACCGCCAACGGCGTGACCGTGCCGGTCGAGCAGCCGGGACAGGCGGTATTCGTCGCGCGTTCGGACGAGAACCCCGTCGGGCCCTTCGTGCTGCGGGACCGGGCCGTGGCCGCGCTCCATTCCCTCCTGCGCGCGGAACCGCTGCCCGAAGAAGAGGAATGGTGGACGTCCGATCTGGTCACCGACCGCCAGTTCGAATGTTCCGACACCGACCGGGGCGGCGCGACCTTCTGGTGCCACGAAATGCAATAGGTGCGTGCGGCGCCAAAGCCGCCACCGAGGCTTTCCGGCAGTGATCGGGTTGCGACCGACGGACCGGACATCCGGGTTTCGACAAACCCGTTTGCCGGGTTCCATGCCCGGTGATACAGGCTGGCTCAGATGTTCGGGAGGAAACGAATGCACCTTGGCGATGGGGGGGTGGCATGCCGGCTTGGATAAGGAAGTTCGGCATAGGGTTGCTGGTGCTGGCGTTGATCGCCGCCGTTGCCATCTATGCCTATTACGACAGGCATATCCGCTACTTCCAGGAAACCAACGATGCGAGGATCGAGGCCGACCAGGTCGCGATCAGCTCGAAACTTGCCGGCTATGTGCGGACTGTGGCGGTCGAGGACAACCAGCCGGTCGAGCAGGGCGCCCTGCTGGTCGAGATCGAACAGGTCGATTTCCGCACCCGGATGAATGAAACCCAGGCCGACATCGCTTCGGCGCGCGCGGCCGAGGGCGCCGCGCAGGCGTCGCAGCTGGAAAGCCGGGCGGCCGTTGCCCAGGCCCGGGCCGCCTTGCGGTCCGCTCAGGCCGGCTTCGCTTTCGCGGATCGTGAAGTCGATCGCTATCGCCCGCTCGTCGCGGCAGGAGCGGAACCCCAGTCGCGGCTTTCGCAGCTGATCGCCGAGCGCGACCGCGCGGCGGCGGAAGTCGACGCCCAGAAAGCCGCGCTGGCCCGTGCGCAGCAGCGCGTGGAGACGCTCGCCGCGCAGGCAAAGAGCGCAACGGCGCAGCTCGGGGCGGCGCGCGTTCGCCAGCAGGCGGCGGCCAACGACCTTGCCTCCACGCAGATCGTGACGCCGATTGCCGGCAAGGTCGCGAACCGCACCGTGCGCGTCGGCCAGTATGTCCAGCCCGGACAGCGGCTGATGACGATCGTGCCGGCCGACGGGTTCTATGTCGTCGCCAATTTCAAGGAGACGCAGGTCGGCCTCATGCGGGCGGGCCAGCCCGCGAAAATCAGCGTCGATGCGCTGCCGGGCGTCGAGTTCCCGGGCGAGGTGACCAGCGTGACTCCCGGTACGGGCGCGAACTTCTCGCTGATCAAGCCGGAGAACGCGACCGGCAATTTCACCAAGATCGTGCAGCGCGTGCCGGTGCGCATCCGCATCGACGCGGGCCCCACGGCGCGCAAGGTCCTGTCGCCCGGCATGTCGCTCGTCGTCGAAGTCGATACGCGCGCCAGCAAGGATGAGATCGACGCGATCCGCGACGAGCAGGAGCAGGCCGCGCAGGAGCGCGCCGGCCAGTGAAGCGGGTTCCCACGAAGCAGGCGGCCGGTCTTGCCATGCTCCCTGCGCTGGCACTGGCGGGGTGCAAGGCCGGGCCCGACTATGTGCCGCCGCAGCTTCCCGCTAACGGCGGGGCGTTCCTGCGGGCGGGCGATGCCGATGCCGCGGCGCCCGCGGCCCGCTGGTGGGAAGGGCTCGGCGATCCGCTGCTGACAGGCCTGATCGACAGGGGTCTGGAAAACGAGCCGGGAATCGCCGCTGCCGAAGCGCGCCTGCGCCAGGCGCGGGCCGGCCTTGCCGCATCCCGCGCGGCCCTGTTCCCCTCGTTTTCGACTTCGGCCCTCTATGTCTACGCCGATCTGCCGGACAACGCCTTCGGTACGTCGGAAGGGAACAACGAATTCTATTCGCTGGGCTTCGACGCGCAGTGGGAGCTCGACCTGTGGGGCGGACAGCGCCGGGCGATGGAACGCGCCCGGGCGGGAAGCGCGGCCGCCGCGGCGGAACTGGCCGATGCGCACGTGCGGCTCTCGGCCGAAATCGCGCGCGCATACACAAGCCTGCGCGCGCGCGAGGCGAGCCTTGCCCTGCTCGACCGGCGGCACGGCATCGAGACCCGGCTGGTAGAGATTTCACGCGCGCGGCAGCGCGGCGGCACGGGTACGCGCCAGGAACTGGCCGGCGCATTGCAGCTGGCCGAGCGCACCGAAGCGGAGCGCGCGGCGATCGCGGCAGACGTCGCTTCGCTGCGCGATGCGCTTGCCGTGCTTACCGGAACCGCGCCCGGTTCGCTGGACGATCTGGACAATGCGGAAATCCCGCTTCCGCCCGAGCAGGTCGCCGTCGGCGATCCGGCCGCGATGCTGGCTCGCCGGCCCGATATTCTGGCTGCCGAGCGCCGGCTGGCTGCTGCCACCGCAGGCATCGGCGTGGAGCAATCCCGGCGCTTTCCGAGCATTTCGCTGATGGGGCTGATCGGCATCGGCGGCACAAGGCTGGGCGATGCCTTCGATGCCGACCAGGCGGCGACGCTCGCGCTGCCGCAGCTGAGCTGGCGTTTCCTCGACTTCGGCCGCACCGGCGCCGCCGTACGCGGCGCGAAGGCAGGGCGTGACGCGGCGCTCGCCGACTACGAAGCCAGCGTGCTCGGCGCGTTGCAGGACGTGGAGGCTGCGCTCGCCCGCTTCGGCGCGGCGCGCATCGGCTTTGCCCGGTCCGCCCAGTCGGCGAACCGCGCGGCCGAAGCCGCCCGGCTGCAGGACATGCGGGCGAAAGCCGGAGCCGCAGCGCCGGCAGAGGGGCTTCAGGGGCAGCGCGACGCGGTCAACGCCCGGCTGGCGGAAGCCAATGACCGGGCCGGCCTCACGCTGGCCTATGTCGCGCTCGCCAAGTCGCTGGGGCTGGGCTGGCAGAGGCCGGACTAGCTGGGCGGCAGACCCATGGCCCTTGCCAGGGCCCTGCATTCCAGCTCGTTCTTCTGTTCCACCTGCGGGCTTCCCGCAGCCAGTCCGAAGCCGTGGTAGCCGCCGGGGATCACATGCAGCTCCACCGGCACGCCGGCCCGTGCGAGGCGGCGCGCATATTCGATATCCTCTTCGAGGAAGAGATCGAGCGAGCCGACGATGACGAAGGCGGCAGGCAGGCCCGACAGGTCTGCGGCCCGCGCCGGGACCGCCGCGTCGGGCACGTCGGCTCCGCCGGGCTCCATGCCCAGCAGCGAGCGCCAGCCGAACCTGTTGTGCTCGGCGGTCCAGGCGAACTCGCCGCAATAGGGATGCGGTTCGCCGGCACTGCCGGTGCGGTCGTCCAGCATCGGCGAATCCAGCAGCTGGAAACAGATTGCCGGTCCGCCTTTCGCGCGGGCGTGCAGCGTCAGCGCCGCGGCGTGGCCGCCGCCGGCGCTTTCCCCGGAAATCGCGATGCGAGCGGGATCGATCCCCAGGTCTCCGGCATTGTCGTGCATCCAGCACAGCGCCGCGTAGCAATCCTCGACCGCGCCAGGGAAGGCCGTTTTCGGCGCGAGGCGATAGCTCGTGGCGACGATCGGGCAGCCGAGGATCAGCGCACGCGCGCGATTGGCCGCATCGTTCTGCTCGGGCGCACCGATGACATAGCCGCCGCCATGGATGTTGAGCAGCGCCGGGCGCTTGCCCGCAGGCATGTCCGGCGGCACGTAAATTAGGATGCGCACGTCGGGCGCGCCCGACGGGCCGGGAATGAAGCGCTCCTCGCGCCGCACCACTTCCAGCTCGGGCGGTAGTGGCGGCATCATCTCGGCGACGAATTCGACGCGATAGGGCTCCAGCCCCTGGCTGAAATCGACATTGGGGAACTGCTCGAGCGCCTCACGCAGCTCGGGCGCCACCAGATGGTGGCTCAACGGTGGCTCGTTCGCGCCGGGCATCGTGTTCCCCTCCCTCTCGATCGGCCGGCAGCTTGCCCTAGTCCCGCGCCGTTGCCAATCACCTCTTCACGGCAGGGAAAAGGCCCGCCCTTCCCGGCACGACAAAGCGCGCGGGAAGGGCGGAAAGGGCCGCGGGGGTGCGGTTGGGTGTGTCATTTCAGCAGCGATGCCTCGACCGCGATGCGGATCGCTTCCGAGCTGCGATGCAGGCCCATCTTGGTCAGGAGGTTCGAGCGATGGATCTCTACGGTGCGGGGGCTGATCCCCAGCTTCTGGCCGATCATGCGGTTCGAAAGGCCATCCGCAACGCCGGTCAGCACCTCGCGCTCGCGCCGGGTAAGCAGCTCGATCCGGCTGCGGGCGGCGGTTTCGCGCAGCCGCCGCCGGCCCAGTGTCTTTGCGCGGTCCTGCGCCTTGTCGAGCGCCTCGGCCAGTTCCGCGTCTTCGAACGGCCAGGCGATGTAGCCGATCGCACCGGCGAGGATCGCCCTCGCGACCCGGTCCGGGGAAGGGCTTTCCGCATAGGCTATCACCGGCAGCCAGGTGCCGGTGCTGCCCATTTGCGCAACCAGCGCGCCGATGGTGCCTCCCTCGTCATGCGCGAGGACCAGGCCCGAGTGGGGCCACACGAGCGTCAGATCGGAGATGCTTTCGAACGGTTCGACATGCTTGCCGCCATTGCGCAGCTTCCGGCTGATCGCCGCGCGTCGCCGCATGGCGCCGTCGATCAGGACAACCGACTGGATCCGGTCCATGGTCTGTCTCCCTAGCGTGTTGTGCCTAGGGACTTATCCTCACGGAACCGGCGAAAAGCTTGCGCGGTTCGGTCCGATTTCGAGACATAGCAGGGGGCAGGAAGCGGGGCGTGGCGGTTCTGCGGGGCCAATGCAGCTCCACAACAGGCCAATTGCCCCCTCGGGGCCGGGTTTGGCCTGGTCTTGGCTTGGACTAGTCGTCCGCTTCGCGGATAAGGACGGTGTAGCGGCGACTGGCGAATTTCCACATTCCGTCCTCGCGCACCAGATCGTCGTCGTAGCGGCCGGCGATCTTCTGCGCCGGGCCTTCCTTCATCACCGCTAATTCACGGACGTAGCCACGCGTCCTGGCCGTGTCGCCGGCCACTTCGATCGCGCCCACGACCGCGAAGAAGGCCAGAGTTTCCAGCGTCGACCAGAGGCCGTCCCACTGCCCGGCCAGAGCGTCCTTGCCCTGCAATTCGCCGAACGGGGTGACCCAGGTGCAATCCTGCGCCCAGCAATCCAGCCAGGCCTGCCTGTCGCCGCGGAAACCGGCGTCCGCGTAGGTATCGTGCAGTTCGCGGATCGCGATCCGGTCTTCCAGAGGTCCGGTGAATGCCATGTCCATGTGATGCCACCGCGCCCGGCCCAGCGCAATCCGCACTCAACATACTGCCTGTGGAGTTGTATGCTGCCCGTCCGGAAGATGGAGAAAGCCATGGCAGAACATGTCTACAAGCTCAGCGAGATCGTCGGAGCGTCGCACGACGGCCAGGATGCAGCCATCAAGGTGGCGCTGGACCGGGCCAGGCAGTCGATCCGCAACATTCGCTGGTTCGAAGTCGTGGCGCAACGCGGCTATGTCGATGACGAAGGCAAGATCATGCATCAGGTGACGCTCAAGATCGGCTTCACCATCGACGATTGACCAGCCTCAGACAGGGTCTTCGAAGACGAGCGGCTCGTAATTGCGGCGCGTGAATTTCCACTGCCCGCCAACCCGCACCAGCTCGTCGCGGTAAAGGCCGATCAGCTTGAAGACCTTGCCGTCCTTGAGCCGGATGATCTCGCGGGCGGTGCAGCGCGCCTGGGCGCTGTCGCCGGTCACTTCGATCGAACCGATCGTGGCCAGGAAACCCACTTTCTCGAAACCGGCCCACAGCTCGTCCCATTGCGCGCCGATGGCAGCCTTCCCGGCACACTGGAAGATGTGGCTGTTCCATTCGCAGCCTTCTTCCGCGTAAGTGCCCATCCATTCCTCCTTGTCGCCGCGCGAACTGGCGTCGGCGGCGGTACCGTAAAGGTCCTGGATTGCGAGCCTGTCTTCGACCGGACCGGTGAACGCCATTGATATCTTCTCCCCGAATGCATCACGTGCAAGGCAACGCTAGCCGAGGCCAGCGGTCCTGTCAGCCAGTCTCTTCGGGCTGGAACCCGTAGAAATACGGAGCCGTGCGGGAGGCCACCGTTAACCATAAGTTTCTAGGTCTTTGGCCGAGTTTTTCGAGCGGATGCCGCACCAGGCATCGTGATGGAGCAAGCCATGACCGAAGTGATCAAGCCGCACCTGCTGCCATCGGCCCTCGACGCCTACCCGGGGCTGCGCGTGCTTTCGCTCGACTGTTTCGACACGCTTATCTGGCGCGACACCCACGCGCCGAAGGACATCTTCACCCGCTTGCCGGGCGCGACGCTGCCGCAGCGGGCCTTTGCCGAAGAACAGGCGCGCAAGTCCGCCGTGTTGAGCAGGAACCGCAACGAGGTCGGCATCGGCGAAATCTATTCGCTGCTCATGCCCAATGCATCGACGGCCGAACGCAACGAGGCGATCGAGGCGGAAATAGCCGCCGAAGCCCGGCACTGCTTTGCCTTCGCCCCCACCGTCGAGTTGATGCGCGAGGCCAAGTCGCGCGGAATGCAGGTGGTGATCGTCAGCGATACCTATTTCGATTCGAACCAGCTTCGCGATCTGATCGAACGCGCGGCGGGCGAGGAAATCGCCGGGCTCGTCGACCGCCTGTTCTGTTCCTCAAGCTTCGGCAAGTCCAAGGCCGGCGGGCTCTACGGCGAGGTGCTGCGCAAGTTGAAATCGAAGCCCGAGGAAATCCTGCACATCGGCGACAATCCCGTCGCGGATGTCGAAGGGGTCAAGCCGTTCGGCGTCAACACGCTGCACCTCAGCCAATTCACGGATCTGACCGAACAGCGCCTCAGGCTGGAATCCGCGGTCAGCGCCATGATCCACCCCCAGGACGGTGCGGATGTCACTGCCTTGCAGCCCCATCGCGCAGTCCTGTCCGCCGCCGAGCCCAAGGGCGAGGACGTGGCGGAAAACCTTGGTCTGACGACACTCGGCCCGGCGCTTTACGGGTTCGAGAACTGGCTGCGCACGGAAGCAGACGCGCTGCGCGAGCGCCACGCCGGCGCTGTCCACTGGCTATTCCTGATGCGCGACGGCCACCTGCCCAAGCTGGTTCATGAAGCTGTCGGCGATTGCGACAGTTCGCATGCTATCGAGATCAGTCGCTTCACCGCCACTGCCAGCTCGTTCGCCAGTGACAGGGATGTGCTGAGCTACACCGAGGCTGAACTCGGCATACGGCCCGAAACGCTGGCCAGGCAGCTCCTCATTCCCGAAGCCGAAATCGAGTCCGTGGTCGGCGACATGTCGCCGCTTGATGGCAGCTACGCCCTGCTGCGCGAAATGCGCAAGGGCCAGCGCCGCAAGCAGACGCTGCGCGCGTCGCGCGCCTTCGCCAAGCGCCTTGTCGCCCATGTCGAGCGCGTCGTGAAGCCGGCTGAAGGCGACGTGCTCATGTTCGTCGATCTCGGCTACAACGGCACCGTCCAGAACCGGGTCGACGCCCTGCTCGCGGAAACCTTCAAGGTGCATGTCGCGGGGCGGTATCTGCTGCTGCGCGAAACCGATTGCCCCGGCCTCGACAAGCGCGGCTTCATCGGCCTCGACAACTACGACGTCTTCACGGTGGAGGCGATGTGCTCGAACGTTGCCGTGCTGGAACAGCTCTGCACCACGACGATGGGCTCGGTAATCGACTATACCGACGACGGCGAGCCGATCCGCGGGGCGAGCGATATCAAGAATCGGCAAAGCGAAGTGCGCGATCGCATCCAGGCAGGATGCCTCCGGTTCATGCGCGAGCAGCGCGAAATCGTCATTCGTGCGCAGGCGACCGACAACCTGTCGCTCTGGCGCAAGGGTGCCGCGAACGTCCTTGCCCGGCTGATGTACCTTCCGCTCGAAGAGGAGCTCGCGGTGCTCGAACGCTTCGAGCACGACGTCAATCTGGGAACCGACAAGAAAGTCGCACTGTTCGATCCGGACGAGGCCCGCCGCGGCCTGCGCCGGCGCGGCCTGTTTTACATGAAGGGGTCCAACAGAATGTACCTGCCTGCAGAACTCAGGGGCCATGGTCTCGGGCCCAAGCTCACGTTGTTCGCGCACAAGCGCTTCGGCCTGCCTTTCAGTTTCGGCGACTTCTCGGACAGCAGCATCACGCTGCCGGTGGTCTTTGCCGACCGGGACGAAGTTGTCGTGCGCGACGTGACGGCGACAGCGACCCACGATGGCTATTTCCTGGCCGCCATTCCGGTCGGGGACTGTCGCTATTCCGCCGCGCTGCAATTCGGCGCGCTGTTCGAATGGCTGCAGGTGGACAGCGTCCGCTTCCTGCCGGTCGACGACTTCCTGAGCGAACGACACGGTTCTTCCGAGAACGAAATCCCCGGTGAACCTCTGCTCGAGAACATGGAGCAGGTGGCGCCGTACCTGTTCCATTGCTCGGACGAGACGAGCTTCATGATGGTGCATCCGCCCCGGCGGGAGGATGACCGGCCGATGATGCTGGCCGTCGTCTTCCGACCGCTGGTGGAGCGGATCGAAACGCCTGTCCCGGTTCCCGCGCCGCCTCCCGCGGCCGTGCTGGCCGAGGCCCGCGCCTGAATAGACTCCGCTGACGGATTTCCGGCCCGGGCGACCGCAGCTCAGGATTCTTCCTTGCGGGACGGGCTGGCTCCGTTCCACAATGACCCGTTCGCGCCCCGACGGGCGCGGCGGCTCATGGGTTGGGGGGGAACCATGGCGGAAAGCCTGAAAGACAAGGTCGTCATCGTCACGGGCGGCGGGCGCGGTATCGGCCGGGCCATCGCTATTGCCTGCGCCGGCGAAGGCGCGAAAGTCGTGGTCGCGGACCGTGGCCTCGCGCTGGATGGGTCTTCGCCCGATTTCGCCGTAGCGGAGGAAGTCGTTTCGGCTATCCGCGCGCAAGGCGGCGAGGCTCTCGCGACGGGCGAGAGCGTCGCGGCGAAATCGGGTGCCGATGCCATTGTCGATGCGGCGGTCTCCGAATGGGGCAGGATCGACGGAGTGGTGTGCTGTGCCGGCATCCTGCGCCACCGGCCCTTTCTCGAGCTGACCGAAAGCGATTTCGACGCGGTCATCGCCTCTCATCTCAAGGGCCATTTCCTGATGTACCACGCGGCGCTTTCACGGATGGTGGAACAGGGCAGCGGCGGATCGCTGATCGGGATCAGCTCGGGCTACGTCCTCGGCGATCCGGCGCGCACGCCCTATCGGGCGGCCAAGGCGGGGATCGTCGCCCTCACCAAGAGCGTCGCGATGGCCGGTGCCGGGCACAAGGTGCGGGCGAACGTGATTTCGCCCATCGCCGACACGCGCATGACCCAGGCGTCGCAGCTGCCGATCCAGGCGCAACCGGAGGATGTGGCGCCCATGGCCGTCTATCTGCTTTCGGATCGCGCCGCCGACATATCGGGCGAAGTCTACAGCGTTTCCGGTACGAGTATCGCCATCTGGGAAGATCCGCATGAACGGCGCAGCATGCGCAATCCCTCGCGTTGGACGCAGGACGAGATCGAGGCGAATATCGGCTGGCTGAGAGCCGGTGCTCCGGCCGCGCAGCCTCCCGTGCCCCCGCTCCCGGATTCGGCAAAGCCCACGGCCGAGCCCGATGCATAGGCGAGCCCTTCGCTGTCCACGGCTTCACCCGGTACCCAGGCCGGCTTCGGTGCCTGTCGCGGCATCGCCGCGGCGCATTGCCGAAGCCGCGCGCCACTGTTAGCTGCGGGATATGTCGTCCTGTGATCTTTGCGTTGTACGCAACCGCGCGATCTGTTCTGCGCTCGATGGCAGTGAGATCGAGGCGCTGAACGCGATCGGGCGTCGGCGGAACCTGAAGGCTGGGGAATCGCTGATCTGGGAAGGCGAGGATTCGGTCCTCGTCGCCAATGTGATCGAAGGCGTTCTCAAGCTGTCGACGGGCACGGAGGACGGGCGCGAGCAGATCGTGGGCGTGGTCTATCCTTCGGAATTCATCGGCCGCCCGTTCGGGGGGACGAGCGGTCACGGGGTGACGGCGCTGACCGATGCGCGGGTGTGCGTGTTTGCGCGTCGCGATTTCGATGCCTTCGCGCGCGAGCATCCCAAGCTCGAGCACAAGCTGCTGGAGCGCACTCTGGGCGAGCTGGACCGGACGCGGCGCTGGATGCTGCTGCTGGGACGCAAGTCGGCCTCGGAGAAGCTGGCGAGTTTTCTCCTGGAGCTGTCGGAGCGCATGACGCCGGTGGGTTGCGAGACCGATTTCGAGGAGCCCGGCCCGAAGCGGCTGGAGCTGCCGTTTTCGCGCCAGCAGATTGCCGATGTGCTGGGGCTGACGATCGAGACGGTGAGCCGTCAGTTCACCCGGCTGAAGGCCGAAGGGGTGATCGACCTGCCGTCGCGCCGCGAAGTCGTCATCCTCGATCCCGACGCACTCACCGCCGAAGCAGGGTGAGCGGGGCAAAAGAAAACGGGATGCAAGCGACTTCGCGAGCACCCCGTTTCCTGGAGATCAGATTCGGTTTCAGAAGCGGAAGTAGACTCCGCCGCTGACGACCCACGGATCGAGCTTGTGCTCGGTGACGAGCACGTCGGAACCACCGACCTTGAAGTGCGCCGTGGTGTCCATGAAATATTTCTTCGCGTCGATGCTGATGCCCATTCCGGTATCGTTCACCGGGATGTCCACGCCCGCCTGGACGGCGAAACCGAACTCGTTCTCGAGCTTCAGCTTGTCGACGCCGAGCGCCGCCGCATCCGCGCCGGGCTTTTCGTCGATGAAGAAGAAGAGCGAGGGGCCGACGCCGACGTAAGGCTTAATCGGCCCGGCATCGAGGTGGTACTTCACGGTTACGGTGGCGGGCAGGATCATGATGTGATCGACCAGCCTTGCACCGTCGAGCGTGCCACGCCCGGTCGCATGGTGCTGCGTCAGGCAGCAGATCGTTTCGACCGAGATGTTCTTAGTCGCGTAATATTCGATCGCCACCGTCGGGACGACGTTGTTGTTGATGTCGGTCTGGCCGCCCGGCGTCAGGGCAAGCGGATCCAGTTCGACTTTCGAAATTTCGCCGTCGACCAGCACGCCGGTGCCGAGGACCTTGACCTGCCAGTTGCCTTCGGGATTCCCGGCCAGGGCAGGTGTGGAGATCGCGGTTGTAGCTGCCAGTGCGGCGAGCATCGTCAGTTTGCGCATTTTCCCTCATCCGTCGCCGCGTGGCCCGCCCCATGCGCGCCTGATATTTTCGCGACGTTGAGAACGCTGTTTTCACCTATGGCCGCCGGAGGGTTTGATTTCGCGCAATAACCACACGCAATAAACGCAATCGCATCTGCAAAATATGCACTGTTGCTCAATTAATGTAATTGACATATTGAAAATCCGCCATCCGATTTGATCGCTGTCAATGTTGCACTGCAACCAAGCGGCCAGTAGGCAGGAAAATACGAGTTTTTATTGCAATCTCCAGACGGGGGGAACGCTCATGGAATCGGTAGTCGCGCGGGCCGGCTGGTGGCTTGCCGCGCTGTTCATCGCCATCATGGCGGTTGCGGCTGCGGCCGACAGCGGCTTTGCCATACATATGTCAATCGTCGCTCTGGCGGCGTTCATCGGCTTGTGGGTCAGCCTGAGCAAGACGGATTATGGCGCGATCGCGCGCGGTATCCTGCGCACTCCCGCCGATCCGGGCAAGTACGACGACGACCCGATCCGCTGGGGCGTGATCGCTACCGTATTCTGGGGCATGGCCGGATTCCTGGCCGGACTTTTCATCGCCTTGCAGCTTGCCTTCCCGGCGCTCAATCTCGGCCTTGAATGGACCAGCTTCGGGCGGCTGCGGCCCCTGCACACCTCGGCGGTGATCTTCGCTTTCGGCGGCAATGCCCTGATCGCGACAAGCTTCTATGTCGTGCAGCGCACGTGCCGGGCGAAGCTTGCCTTCCCCGGTCTCGCAAGGTTCGTCTTCTGGGGCTACCAGCTCTTCATCGTGCTGGCCGCGACCGGCTACCTTCTCGGCATTACCCAGTCCAAGGAATATGCCGAGCCCGAATGGTACATCGACTGGTGGCTTACGATCGTCTGGGTGGCTTACCTGGCGGTGTTCGTAGGCACGATCGTCAAGCGGACCGAACCGCATATCTACGTTGCCAACTGGTTCTACCTGTCATTCATCATCACCGTGGCGATGCTCCACCTCGTCAACAACGTCGACGTGCCGGTCAGCATCGTCGGTTCGAAGAGCTATCCGCTCTGGGCCGGGGTGCAGGGCGCGCTCGTTCAGTGGTGGTACGGGCACAACGCGGTCGGCTTCTTCCTGACCGCCGGCTTCCTGGCGATGATGTATTATTTCGTGCCCAAGCAGGCCGAGCGCCCGATCTACAGCTATCGCCTGTCCATCATCCACTTCTGGGCGCTGATCTTCCTCTACATCTGGGCCGGACCGCACCACCTGCACTATACCGCGCTGCCGGACTGGGCCCAGACGCTCGGCATGGTGTTCTCGATAATGCTGTGGATGCCCAGCTGGGGCGGCATGATCAACGGCCTGATGACGCTGAACGGCGCGTGGGACAAGGTCCGCACCGATCCGATCATCCGCATGATGGTGCTCAGCCTCGCCTTCTACGGCATGAGCACCTTCGAGGGGCCGATGATGTCGATCAAGAGCGTCAACAGCCTGTCGCACTACACGGACTGGACCATCGGTCACGTTCATTCCGGCGCACTGGGCTGGAACGGCATGATCACCTTCTCGGCGGTCTATTTCCTGGCGCCGCGCCTGTGGAAGCGCGAACGGCTCTACAGCCTGCGAATGGTCAACTGGCACTTCTGGCTCGCGACCATCGGCATCGTCTTCTACGCCTCCTCGATGTGGGTGGCGGGCATCACCCAGGGCCTGATGTGGCGTGAATACGGCGCGGACGGCTATCTGGTGAACACCTTCGCGGACACGGTCGCGGCGCTGCACCCGATGTACCTGCTGCGCGCCACCGGCGGCCTGCTCTACCTGGCCGGCGCGGTGCTGCTCGTCATCAACATCTGGCGCACCATCCTCGGCCACGAGCGCGAGGAAGAGCCGATGACTTCCGCGTCCTACGACGAGGCGGCCGACCGCCCGATCGTTTCCGTCCCTGCAGAATAAGGCGACCCGACATGAGTGCTGCAAGGAAAGAACCGTTCGAAGGCCACAAGAAGCTTGAGCGCAATATCACGCTGCTTGCCGTTGGCGCCTTCATCACCGTCGCCATAGGCGGGATCATCGAGATCGCTCCGCTGTTCTGGATCGACAACACGATCGAGAAGGTGGACGGCGTGCGGCCCTACACACCGCTCGAACAGGCGGGCCGCGACATCTATGTGCGCGAAGGCTGCTATGTCTGCCACAGCCAGATGATCCGTCCGTTCCGCGACGAGGTCGAACGCTACGGGCATTACAGCCTGGCGGCCGAAAGCATGTACGACCATCCGTTCCAGTGGGGCTCGAAACGCACCGGGCCGGACCTGGCGCGCGTTGGCGGTCGCTATTCGGACGAATGGCATGTCCAGCACCTCATCGATCCGCGCTCCGTCGTGCCCGAGAGCGTCATGCCGACCTACGCCTTCCTGAAGGACAAGAATCTCGAGCTCGGCGATCCGGCGGCGAATCTCATCGCCCTGCGGCGGGTCGGCGTGCCCTACAGCGACCGCGACGTCGAACGGGCAATGGACGACCTGAAGGCGCAGGCGGATCCGGAAGCCGACGCCGACGATCTCGCAGAGCGCTATCCCAAGGCGCAGATCCGCGATTTCGACGGTGACCCGTCGAGGCTGACCGAAATGGACGCCCTCGTGGCCTATCTCCAGGTGCTGGGCACCATGGTCGATGTGAACAGCGCCGCGGCGCAGGAAGAGCTGGCTTCGGAGAAGGGGCGGTGAGCGCGCATTCGACCTACGACACGCTGCGCCACCTGGCCGACAGCTGGGGCCTGCTGGCGATGATGATCGCCTTTGTCGCGCTCTGCCTATGGCCTTTCAGGCCCGGCTCCAAGGCCCGCAACGAAGACGCTGCTCAAGTCATTTTCAAGGACGAGAACGATGGCGAATAGGCGGATTGACGAAGCGACCGGCGTGGAAACCGTCGGTCACGAATGGGACGGCATCGAAGAACTCAACAACCCGCTGCCACGCTGGTGGGTGTGGACGTTCTACGCATGTATCGTTTTCGCGATCGGCTATTGCATCGCCTATCCGGCCTGGCCGCTGATCAGCAAGGGCACCGAGGGCGTGCTCGGCTGGACCAGCCGCGGCCAGCTGGCGACCGAGATCGAGAAGGCCGATGAGGCCAAGGCTGCCCTGCTTGCCTCGCTGGACAAGGCTTCGATCGAGCAGATCGCGTCCGATCCCGAACTCCTGCGTTCGGCGGTCGCGGGCGGTAACGCGGCCTTCAAGGTGAATTGCGTCCAGTGCCATGGATCGGGCGCCGCCGGCAGCCGGGGCTACCCCAATCTTGCCGACGACGACTGGCTCTGGGGCGGTAGCCTGCCGGAAATCCAGCAGACCATCCTGAACGGCATCCGGCATCCGGGGGACGACCGGACCCGGGTGAGCGAGATGTCCGCTTTCGGACGCGACGGATTGCTGAGCGCGGCCGAGATACGCGACGTGACCGGCTATGTGCTGAGCCTTTCCGGTCAGGAACAGCCGAGTGCGTCCACGCAGCGCGGGGCCGAGATCTTCGCCGCCAATTGCGTCACTTGCCATGGCGCGGATGCCAAGGGGCTGCGGCAGTTCGGCGCTCCCGACCTGACCGACGCGATCTGGCTGTACGGCGGCACTCGCGCGGATATCGAAAGCCAGGTCAACGCGCCGCAGCACGGTGTGATGCCGGCTTGGAGCGAGCGGCTTGATCCTGTAACAATCAAGATGCTCGCCGCCTATGTCCATTCGCTGGGGGGAGGCGAAGACTTCGTGGAGGTCGCCGAGAACCCGGCGGTAGAGGTCGATGAACAGCCCGCAACAAATTGACGTTCCCAACCAGGCCGAAGCCGGGCAAGCGCAGCTTTACGCAAAGCGCGAGCCGGTCTTCAACCGGAGGATCGACGGCAAGTTCCGGCGCCTGAAATGGGCGGTGATGGTCGTCACCTTGGCGATCTATTACGTCACGCCCTGGCTGCGCTGGGACCGCGGTCCCTATGCCCCTGATCAGGCGGTGCTGATCGATCTCGCCCATCGCCGGTTCTACATTTTCGGCATCGAGATCTGGCCGCACGAATTCTATTTCGTGGCGGGCCTGCTCATCATGGCGGGCATCGGCCTGTTCCTGGTCACCAGCGCGGTCGGCCGCGCGTGGTGCGGCTACGCCTGCCCGCAGACGGTGTGGACCGACCTGTTCCAGCATATCGACCGCCTGATCGACGGTGACCGCAATGCCCGTTTCCGCCTGTACAAGGCGCCTTGGGGTCCGTCCAAGGTCGCCCGGCGGTTGCTGAAGTGGTCGATCTACCTTGCGATCAGCTTCGCGACCGGCGGTGCCTGGATCCTCTATTTCGCGGATGCGCCCACGCTGTTCCGCGAATTCTTCGCGGGCGATGCGGCGCCGGTCGCCTATGCGACGGCCGGGGTGCTCACGGCCACGACTTTCGTGCTGGGCGGCTTCATGCGCGAGCAGGTGTGCATCTACATGTGTCCCTGGCCGCGCATCCAGACCGCCATGCTCGACGAGAAGTCCCTGATCGTCACTTACAAGGACTGGCGCGGCGAGCCGCGCGGCAGCCTGAAAAAGGCGGAGAAGGAGCCCGACAAATTCGGCGATTGCGTCGACTGCGGGCAGTGCGTCGCCGTGTGTCCGACCGGCTATGACATCCGCAAGGGCCCCGACATCGCCTGCATCACCTGCGCATTGTGCATCGACGCCTGCGACAGGGTGATGTCCGACATCGGACGGCCGCGCGGCCTCATCGACTATGCCACGCTGGAAGACAGCGAGCGCGAGAAAGGCGGCGAAAAACCCAGTCCGCACTGGAAGCTGATCTGGCATCCGCGCACCATCGCCTACTTCGTGGTGTGGGGGCTGATCGGCCTGGCGCTGCTGTTCGCGCTAGGCACCCGCGCTCGGACGGACATTTCCGTCTCGCCGGATCGCAACCCGCCCTACATGCTGATGAGCGACGGCTCGGTGCGCAATTCCTACACGCTCAAGCTGCGCAACATGCAGAGCCGGCCGCGCGAGATGGAGATCGCGCTGGAAGGCCTGCCCGGCGGCATCATGTGGAGCGACGACGTGCCGCGTTCGGCCGCCGCGCGCAGCCTCTCCCGCACGGTGGATGCGGACGCGATCGAGACCGTGCGTGCCTATGTGATCGCGCCGGCCGGAACCGCGTCGCAGGAATTCAGTTTCAGGCTGCGCTCGCTTGGCGAAGACGGCGAGAGCGACGTCGCCGAAGCGCGCTTCGATGCTCCCGGAGGTGGATGATGGCCAGGCGGTTTACCGGTTTGCACATGGCCGCGATCCTCGTCGCCGGTTTCGGCATCGTCGTCGGCGTCAATCTGGTGATGGCCCGCGCCGCGATCTCCACCTTCGGCGGGGTGGTCGTCGAGAATTCCTATGTCGCCAGCCAGAAGTTCAACGGCTGGCTCGACCGGGCGGAACAATCCCGGTCGTTGGGCTGGGACGTTCGCGTGAGGCGCGGCGATGACGACCGGATGCTGGTGACGGCAGCCAATGTCCCGCAAGGCGCGACGGTCCGTGCCGTCGCGCGCCATCCACTTGGACGCCTGCCCGACAGCGAGCTGCATTTCGCACCCGCCGGCGAGGGACGCTTCCTGAGCAACGAGATCCTGCCCGCAGGCCGCTGGATTGTCCGGCTTGAAGTCGCCTCGGGCGAAGACGTCTGGCGGGGCGAACAGGACTTGCGGTGAACGCGCCCGCACCAGTCCTCGACAGCCCCGCGGGGGTTTGCATCGACAGCCGCTTCACCGTGCCCGGTATCAAATGCGCGGGATGCATCGGCAAGATCGAACGCGGCCTTGGCGAACTGCCCGGGATAGCCGCGGCCAGGGTGAATTTCTCGGCCAAGCGGGTGGCGGTGAGCCATGCGCCCGAATTCGACGATGCCCGGATCATCGAGGAATTGCGCAAGCTGGGTTTCGAGGCTGAACGGGCGGCCGAGAATCCGCTGGCCCGCGACGATGCGGAAACAAGGCGGCTGTTGCGGGCAATGGCGGTGGCCGGCTTCGGCATGATGAACATCATGCTGCTTTCGGTCAGCGTCTGGGCGGGCGCGGACGCCATCACCCGCGACATGTTCCACTGGATTTCGGCGCTCATCGCGGTTCCGGTGGTCGCCTATTCCGGGCGGCCTTTCTTCGCGTCTGCCGCCATGGCGCTGCGCTACCGTCGCACCAATATGGACGTGCCGATCTCGATCGGCGTGCTGCTTGCGACCGGCCTGAGCATTTACGAGACTGCGACCGGGGGCAAGCACGCCTATTTCGACGGCGCGGTCATGCTGCTGTTCTTCCTGCTGGCCGGCCGGGTGCTCGATGCGGTCATGCGCGACCGCGCCCGTTCGGGCATCGGCGCACTGCTCGGCCGCATGGGCAAGGGCGCGACGGTTGTCGAGGAGGGGGGCAAGACGCGCTGGGTCGCGTCCGAATCGCTTGCGCCGGGGATGGTGATGCTGGTCGCCGCGGGAGAATCGCTGGCTGCCGACGGCGAGGTGATAGAGGGCCGGACCACGATCGACGCATCCATGCTCACCGGCGAGAGCAAGCCGCAGGCGGTGGCCATCGGCGACGAGGTCCATGCCGGCACGATAAATCTCGGCAGCCCGGTCACCGTCAGGGTGACGGCGGCGGCCGACGATACGGTGCTGGCCGACATTGCCCGGCTGATGGACGAAGCCGGGCAGTCGCGCTCGCGCTATGTCCGCATCGCCGATCGCGCCGCAAGGCTTTACGCTCCTGCCGTCCATTCGCTGGCGCTGCTGAGCTTTGCCGGCTGGATGCTGGCGGGAGCCGGGGTGCACCACTCGTTGCTGATCGCCGTCGCGGTGCTGATCATAACCTGTCCCTGCGCGCTCGGCCTTGCCGTGCCCGCGGCGCAGGTGGTTGCGGCCGGCGCGCTGATGAAGCGCGGCCTGCTGATCAAGGACGGCAGCGCGCTGGAGCGGCTGGCCGAGGCCGATCGCGCCCTGTTCGACAAGACCGGGACGCTGACGCTCGGCGAACCGAGGCCGCGCGATCTCGATGCGCTGGACGGCGAGTCGCGCGCTCTCGCGCTGGCGCTTGCCCAGGCAAGCCAGCACCCGCTGAGCAAGGGCCTGGCCCGGGCGCTTCAGCAGGAGGGTGTCGAACCGGCCCGGGTGCTCGATATCGCCGAACAGCCGGGCGAGGGCCTGCGAGGCCTTTTCAATGGAAGCGAAGTCGCCCTGCTGCGGTCGCAGGCCGTGGGCGACGGCCTCGCGGTCGACCTGGTGCGCGGTGACCGGCGCCAGCACATCGTCTTCAGCGATCCGTTGCGCCCCGACGTACATGCCGCGCTCGATGCCCTGGCCGGTCTGGGCGTGGAAAGCGCGATCGTGTCGGGAGATCGTGCCGCCACTGTGGAAGCGGTGGCCGACGAACTCGGACTTTCCGGCCGCGGCGACATGAAGCCCGCCGACAAGCTAGACCTGCTCGAAGAGCTCGCCGGCCGAGGCTACAGGGTCCTGATGGTTGGTGACGGGCTTAATGACGGACCGGCGCTGGCCGGTGCCCATGTCTCCATCGCGCCCGGCGGCGCAAGCGACGTCAGCCAGCAGGCAGCCGATGCGGTGTTTGTCGGCGAGCGTCTGATGCCGGTCGCGCTGGCAGTGCGCGTCGCCCGGCGGACCATGGCGATCGTGCGGGAGAACTTCCTGTTTGCCGCGATCTACAATGTGCTGGCCGTCCCGCTCGCGATCTTCGGTTTCGTGACCCCGCTCATCGCCGCGATCGCCATGTCGGCAAGCTCGCTGGTCGTGGTCGGCAACTCGTTGCGGCTGGCGAGGGCGGCGAAGTGACTATCCTCGCCGTCCTGATCCCGGTCGCGCTGTTCATGGGGCTTTGCGGGCTCGCCGCCTTCTTCTGGGCCATGAAGCGCGGCCAGTTCGAAGACCTCGACGGCGCCGCGAACCGGATCCTGCTCGATGACGAGGAGGACCTGTGAGGCATCGCATCGCGCAGCTTTCGGTCCTGGTGCTGTTTCCGGCGATGATCGGGCCTTTGCCGGCGGCAGGCGCCAGCGCCCTGAGCGTGGCGCTTTGCGGGGGCGGCTCTCTCTCGATTCCGCTCAACACGCCAGCACCAGGCAACGGTACCTCGCCCTGTTGCGCCAAGGGGTGCCACGGCAGCAGCTCGCGCAAGCGGCTTGATCGAGCGCAATGAAAGGCCAGCCGTTGCATGCGAGTTGAACTCGCATGTGGCCGTACTATCCCGAACTGCTCGCAATTCCGGTTCCGCGCTACACCAGCTTTCCGACGGCTGCGGAATTTCGCGACGATGTCGGCGCGGGCGATTTTGCCGAAGTCCTCGAGGGCACCAGCGGCGAAATCTCGCTCTATGCGCACATCCCCTTCTGCGAGAAGATCTGCTGGTATTGCGGATGCAACACCAGCGCGGCGAACCGGCAGGAACGGGTGTCGAACTATCTCGATTCGCTTCACCACGAGATCGCACTCGTCGGCGATCATCTGCCGAATGCCGCGCGTGTGACGCAAATCGCGTTCGGCGGGGGCAGTCCCAACGCGATCGCACCGCTCGATTTCGTCCGGCTGGTCGACGCCCTTACCCTGCATTTCGGGGCCGCGAGGCCGGCGATCTCGATCGAGATCGATCCCCGCACCTTTTCGCCGGACTGGGCCGCCGTGATCGGCGCGGTCGGCATCGGGCGCGCCAGCCTTGGCGTGCAGACCTTCGCGCCCGCGTTGCAGGAGGCTATCGGCCGGGTCCAGCCTTTCGATCTCATCGCCGAGACGACCGGGATGCTCCGCGCAGCGGGCGTTTCCTCTCTCAACTTCGATCTGATGTACGGGCTGCCGGGACAGAGCGGGGAGGATCTCGCAGACACGCTCGATCGGGCGGTCGCGCTTGGCGCCGATCGCATCGCCCTGTTCGGCTATGCCCATGTTCCGCACATTGTCCCGCGCCAGAAACGGATCGATGCCTCCGCCCTGCCCGGCCAGAAGCAGCGCTTCGAGATGGCGGCGGCGGGATACGAACGGCTGGTGGGTGCCGGCTATGTTCCGGTTGGCTTCGACCATTTTGCCCGCCCTGCGGACCCGATGGCGAAAGCGGCTCTCGACGGGACGCTGCGCCGCAATTTCCAGGGCTTCACCGAAGATCGGGCGCCGGTGCTGATCGGGCTGGGCGCATCGGCGATCAGTTCCTTTCCCGACCTTCTCGTCCAGAACGAGAAGAATGCAGGCCGCTACCGCATGATGCTGTCCCAGGATCGCCTGACCGGGAGCAGGGGCGTGCGCCGCTCTGCCAGTGACCGCGCCCGCGGGAACGTTATCGAACAGCTGCTGTGCCGGGGATCGGCTCTCCTTGATCCGGATCTTGCGGACGAGGCGCAGGACCGGCTCGTCCCGTTCGTCGAGCGCGGCCTCGCTTCGCTGGACGGCAGGCGTTGCACGATCGCGCCGGAAGGCCTGCCCTACGCCCGCAGTATTGCCGCGCAATTCGATCCCTATCGCCAGGATTCGCTGCGTCGCTTCAGCTCGGCCGTCTAGCGCGCCTGCCGCTAGCGGCGGACGGCCTGCTGTGCCCAACCGACAATGGACGAGGTCGGCATCGCACCGGATTGCCGCGCGATTTCCCGGCCCTTGGAAAACAGGATCATGGTCGGAATCGAACGGATCGAAAATCGCGCCGCGATCGCTTCTTCCGCCTCCGTGTCGATCTTGCCGAGACGCATCCGGGGCTCAAGCTGCTTCGCTGCCGCCGCGAAGGCGGGCGCCATCTGTCGGCACGGGCCGCACCAGGAGGCCCAGAAATCGACAAGCAGGGGAATGTCGCTCTTCGCGGCGTGAGCCTCGAAATTGGCCGCGGTGAGCACCACCGGCTGACCGTCGAACAGCGGAGCGCCGCAACGGCCGCATTTCCCGCCCGATCCGAGCTTGTCCGAAGGAACCCGGTTGGATGTCGCGCAACCGGGGCACGCAATGATCTTCGTATCCTGTGATGTCATGGGCTCAGCTCCTGTGTCGCATCTAGGAACCCGTGCGGTGCAATTGAAGTTCTTGGCACAGGAGAATCGCGCAGGACCGGAAAAGCGAAAGCCCCGGAATCGCATCCGGGGCTTTCCTGGAGAAGGTGCGGGTCGCGCCTGTCGTCAATCGACCGGAACCGGCGCTCCGGTGCCCATGTATTTCGCCAGGCCCCGGTGCAGGTTCGTGACCTTGCGCTCCTGCCATGGATTGGGAAGGTTTCCCTTGAATCCCCGGGATTTGTAGCCGCGCTGCATCTCGACCATGTTCGAGATGTCCTGCGCGATGACCAGCGGCCACTGCTCGAGGTCCTGCTCGAGGTAGGTCCACTCGGTTTCCGGCTCCTCGCCTTCCGGGAAGCGGTCCAGCGCGACCGCCTCGAAGATGCACTTGTCGGGATCGGTGCCGTAAGGCCGGACCCGGTAGGCGAGCGAGAAGGTCGGCCCCGGGATGAAATTGACGTTGGGGAAGACCGAGAGCGCCAGCCCGGCAGCCGCGACCTGCGCGTCGCTCAGTTCGGGCCAGTTCACCCCGCGGGCAGCGTCCTCGGCCTTGGCCATTTCCATCCAGCGCTTGTGGACTTCGGCTGCGGGCGTGCCTTCGGGCAATTCCTCCGGAAGGCGCTGGGCGGTGCGGACCAGCGTTTCGCTGGTGCTGGCGCCGATCGTCTCCCAGTACTCCGCCTGCATCTGGGCGATCGTGGTGCGCGGATCGCCTTCGCCCGCGGCCCGGTGGACGCTTGTCTCCACCGCCGAGCCCACGTCCCGGTGCGCCTTGGAATCGAAGCCGGTCTGCCCATGCAGCCCGAACGCCTTGGAGAAGGAATAGAAGTCGCCGTACTTGATCAGCTGCGGATGCGTGCCCTGGACGTGGTAGGGCTCAAGGAAGGCCTCGAGCGCGACTTTCCAGTTGCAGTCGAAAATGCCCCAATAGCGGAAGCGGTAGCGCATCTTGTCGAATTCGAACGGGTCGATCAGGGAGGCGATGGGCTCGAGGTAATCGCGCAGCGAGCCGGCCCCGGCGTCCATGTTGATCCAGATCCAGCCGCCCCAGGTGTCCACCTGGACCGGGGTCAGGCTGGTGCACACGCTGTCGAGCGCGCCGTCCCAGTCTTCCCGATCGGGAATGTAGGTCGCATCCCCGTCGAGGCCGAACGTCCAGGCGTGGTAGTTGCAGCCGAACTTCAGCTGGTTGCCACGGGCACTGTGCGCGCCCTCGGCCTGCTTGACGACGACCGGGCCGCCGCCGGTGTTGTCGCCGACCAGTCGCCGGCCGCGATGCGGGCAGACGTTGTGGAAGGCTTTCAGCGATCCGGGCGCATCGCGCACGATCAGGATCGAATCGTGGCAGATATTGTAGGTGATGTAATCGCCGACCTCGCGAAGCTCTTCGACACGGCCGGCCTGCTGCCAGACCCTGGACCAGAGGCGGTCCGGCTCGGCTTCGGCATATTCGCGGCTGATGAAGGCCTCGACCGGATAGGTGAGGGCTTCCGACAGCTCTTCCGAGGCGATCTTTTCAGGCTTGTTCATGCAATCCTCCAACCATTCCCACCGGCTGCTCCGGGCGGGCGGCGACCTGCCCGGAGCGCGGCATTGTCAGTCCAATGGCATCAGGCCGGTTCCGTGACCTTGTCCGCGGTCAAAACCAGTCCCTCCAGATCGCCGGCGTCGCGCCATTTCTGAAGCATGTCCTCGAAAGCGTAATAGCCTTCGCCCCAGGGCTCGCCGAAGATGTGGCGCTTCTTGGTCTCGTCACCCTCGTTGTTGAAATAGCTCGGCGTGCATTCGTTGACGAAGGTCGAGTTGTCGACCGCGACCGAACGCAGGTGACGGATGTAGGCGTCCTGGGCTTCCTGGCTCGGCTCGACGACGGTCGCGCCGCGCTTGAGCGCTTCGCCGGCGACGTATCCGATGTGGAAACCCTGATCGATGAACGTCTTGGAATTCGAGGCGTTCGCACCCGCCTGCGTGAAGCCGGTGAAGAACATGTTGGGGAAATTGTGCGCCATCATGCCCTGGAACGTCTGGAAGCCCTCGCGCCAGTAGTCGTAGATCGACAGGCCGTCGCGACCTTCGATCACGTCGATGCCCCAGCGGCGGTCGAGGTCGTTGGTCACTTCGTAGCCGGAGGCAAGGATCAGGCAGTCGATCTCGTATTCGACGCCGTCATGGACGAAGCCTTTCGGCGTCAGCCGTTCGAGGCCCTGCGTTTCGGCGACATCGATCAGCGTGACGTTGTCCTGGTTGAAGGCCGGGTAGTAGTCGTCGTTCGAGGCGGGCCGCTTGCACAGATACCGGTAGTAGGGCTTGAGCGCCTCTGCCGTCTTCGGGTCGTTGACGATGTCGCACCGGTTGCGCAGGCGCTCCATCACCCGATAGTCCATGACTTCCCGGCGCCGCGCGAATTCCTCCGGAGTGACGTCCGGCCAGCCTTCGGCTTCGAGTTCGGCATTCACGTTCTTGCTGATTTCGGTCCAGATATCCTCGACCATGTCCGGTTCGCCCGGGGCAAGCCGTTCCATGGCCGCGTGGTGGAAGTTGCGGATACGCTCTTCCTGCCATCCCGGCTTGAGCGAATCGTACCATTCGCGGTCGATCGGGCGGTTGTTGCGCTCGTCGATCGTCGAGGGCGTGCGCTGGACCACATAGGTCTGCTCGGCATATTTCGCGAGATAGGGCACGACCTGGATCGCGGTCGCCCCGGTGCCGATGATCGCCACCTTCTTGTCGCGCAGTTTGACCAGCGCCGGGTTGCGCCATGAGCCGCCGGTGTAGTCGAAGTCCCAGCGGGCAGTGTGGAAGATCTTGCCCTTGAACTTGTCGATGCCGGGAATGCCGGGCAGCTTGGGCTTGTTCAGCGGCCCCATCGCCAGCACCACGAAGCGGGCCTTGATATCGTCGCCGCGATTGGTGCCGACATGCCAGCGGTCGATCTTCGGGTCCCACTTCAGCGTCTTGATCAGCGTGTGGAACAGCGCGTTCTCGCGCAGGCCGAACGTGTCGGCGATGATCTGGCAGTGATCGTAGATCTCGTATCCGTCGGCGAACTTCTTCGACGGCATGTAGTTCGTATCTTCAAGCAGCGGCATGTAGACGAGCGAATCGTTGTCGCACTGGATGCCCGGGTAGCGGTTCCAGTACCAGGTGCCGCCGAAGTTGCCGCCGTGGTCGACATTGTAGAAGTTGTCGATGCCCGCCTTCTTGAGCTGGGCGGCGACCATCATTCCGCAATAGCCCGCGCCCAGGATGACCACGTCGGTCTCGCCGGTGATCGGCTCGCGCGGCGCGATCGGTGTGTAGGGGTCGACCTCATAGATGTCGGCCCACTTGCCGCTGGCCGAAATATACTGGTCGTTGGCTTCCTTCTTGATCCGGCGATCGCGCTCCCGAAGGTACTTCGCGTGCATCGCTGGAATGTCGATTTCCTCGGCGGGCGGGCAGTTGGTCGGTGTGTAAATGGACATGTGCATCCCCATCGCTGTCTGGCTCTGATATAATCAACAGTGTTGTTTATTACAATCCCGTTTATCAATTCGTTGGCGGGGACACGTTGATCTGGGTCAAACGCCCTGCCCGGGCACAATCAGCCGGAGGCGGCCCGATGAGTTTGACGGAAATCAATGTTTGCAGAGGGAGATGCAGCGAAGTTGCAATTCAAGAGATTGTTCAAGGGCCCGGCGCCGGCAACGCCGCACCGGGTTCCGGCCAAACCGCTTCTCCCCACCTCGAGCGGCTGTCCCTCGTGACCAGCCGCTCTTTTTTTGCCCGCGAAAAGGCGTCTCGCTCACGCCCTGCCATTGCCGCGACGATGAGCCGGACGGGTCCGGACAATTGACGCCGATCAATGGCGGCCAGGCGCATCGCGCCAAGAAGATGCCGGTTACTGCCATCCATGTCCGGCCGCGGATTGCGACCGGATCGTATTGGGAGACCACCAATGGAAATGAACGATATGGTGATCGTCAGCGTCGACGATCATATCTGCGAACCGCCGAACATGTTCGACAACCAGCTCTCGGGAGAGCTGCTCGCGAGCGCACCGAAAAACCTGACCGACAAGAACGGCAACAATTACTGGTTCTATCAGGGCCACATCCGCGGGCTCATCGGCCTCAACGCAGTCGTCGGCCGTCCGTTCGAGGAGTACGGCATGGAGCCGACTTCGTTCGATCAGCTGCGCGAGGGTTGCTACGACGTCCACGCGCGGATCGACGACATGGACGTGAACGGCATCGCCGCGTCGATGTGTTTCGGCAATTCGATCGGCTTCGACGGGCAGACTTTCCACAAGGCGCCGGACAAGAAGCTGGCGCTGCGCCACATGCAGGCATGGAACGACTGGCACTACGACGAATGGTGCATGGCCTATCCGGGGCGCTTCATTCCGATCGCGATCCTGCCGACATGGGATGTCGACGCGACCGTTGCCGAGATCGACCGCTGCGCCAGGAAGGGTTTCCGCACGGTTTCGATGAACGAGAACCCGACGGTGCAGGGCCTGCCGAGCATTCACAACGACTACTGGGATCCGATCTTCAAGGCGATCGTCGATAACGACATGACGATCGCCCAGCACATCGGCAGCGGCAATCCGGCGCCCCACGCCTCGATGGAATCGCCGATCGAAGCGTGGATTTCGACGATGCCGATGTCGGTGGCCCAGGGCGTTGCCGACTGGCTCCAGCTGGAAGAGCTGCAGAAGTATCCGCAGATGCGGATCGCCGTTTCGGAAGGCTCGATCGGCTGGGTCCCCTATCTGATGGAGCGCGCCGACTTCTCCAACTGGCGGCACAAGGCCTGGACCCGCTCGCGCTTCCAGGACGTCAAGCCGAGCGAACTGATGAAGCGCCACTTCCTGCATTGCTTCCTGTGGGATCCCTATGGCCTGAAGAACCTGGACGAAGTGGGCGAAGACAACGTGGCCTACGAAGTCGACTACCCGCATTCGGACGCCGTGTGGCCGGATGCTCCCGAGTATCTCTGGGAGCAGTGCAAGATCCTGACCGACGAACAGATCGACAAGATCACGCACAAGAATGCGATCCGCTTCTTCCGTCACGATGCGCTGTTCGAGAACTACAAGCGCGAGGACCTGACCGTCGGAGCGCTGCGCGCAAAGGCCGAAGCGAAAGGCGTCGACACCTCGCCCAAGTCGTCCGGCGGGATGAAGCCGACCGACGAGACGCGGCCGGTGACTTCGGGCGACATCATGGCGATGTCGAAGAAAGCCGCCGAGGAGCGGGCGGTGCCGGAACCGGCCTGAATCCGATCCGAACGCGAAGACATGAGGAAGGGGCCGCTGCTGCGGCCCCTTTTTCATTCGCCGGCGGCGTAGTCACACGGAAGCCGTATTCCATAACAGGTCCAGCCGCAGGATGCCGTTGTTGGACGCTCCGGAATGGAGTTCCGGCCTGGTGCCCGGCGCAAGGCCGAATTCCGGGATCAGATCCAGCCAGGCATCCAGCGAGATGGCGATCTCGCGGCGCGCGAGCAGGGCTCCGGGGCAGGTATGCGGCCCGTTCCCGAAGGCCACGTGCTGCGGATGGGGGCGATGGAAATCGACGGTGAGGGGATCCGGCGTGATGCGTTCGTCCAGGCCGAACAGGGAATTGGGAATCTGGATCATGTCGCCCGACCGGAAGGCCACGCCCTTGTAGACGCAATCCTCGGTGATGTAGCGCGCCGTGTTCACCACGCCGTGGCGGCGGATGAGCTCCTCGACGGCGTTGCGCCGCAATTCCGGATGCCTTGCCAGTTCGCTGCAATGATCCGGGTGGGTCGCCAGGAAACGCCAGATGAAGCCCATCAGCGACGTGAGCGTGTCGAGGCCGCCGAACAGGATGAGGCGCACGAGGCTGAGGATTTCCTCGCTCGAGAGCGGTCTGTCCCCGATCCGGGCGTGCACCACCGTGCTGATCAGATCATTGCCGGGATGGGCGCGCCGCTCCTCGATCCATCTGGTCATGTAGGCGAGCATCCCGGCTTGAGCTTCTTCGGCCCGCTTCCGGTCTGCGCCGTGCATGATGGTGTCGGCCAGGCTCACCAGCATTTCCCTGTCGTCGAGCGGCAGGTCGACGACTTTCAGGAACGCGATGATCGGCAGCTTGCGCGCGAAATCGTCGATGAACTCGCAGGACCCTGAAGGCGCAATCTGTTCCACCAGCTCGCGGGCCTGCGCACGTATACCGTCTTCCAGCCTCGCGATGGCTTTCGGCAGGAACGCCGGCATGATGATCCGGCGATAGCCATCGTGCTCCGGCGGATCGGCGTTGGCGGGCAGGATCCTGAAAACCTGCGCGGACGCTGGAATGGTCATCACGCGCTGGCTGAAGCGGCGATGGTTGGTCTGAATTTCCCTGATGTCTTCTCCGCGCGTGGCGATCCAGTGGCCGCCGTTGCGGGGTGTCCAGAAGATGTCGGGCGCTTCGTCGTGCAGGCGCTTCCACGCAAGTTGAACGTCGTCGCTTGCGCCCGGCGGGTCGAGAAAATCGAAATCGTGCACGAGCTCGGGCGGCACATGTTCGGGAACGGGTACCCGGTCGGCGACTTGGAAGCGCATGGCCCTCTCCCCGGCGCTGGTTGCGGCAGCTGGGATTATCGTTGTGCGAACGGATTTGCGGCTTCCGGCGCATCGAGTCAAATCCGAGGTCGCGAGGAATGTCCCGCGCCGCCAAAAGTCAACTGTTGACAGTTTGGGCCCGTGACAGCACGGAGGGCGCGGAACGAGGGAATCAGACCGATGAATATCTCTGGAGGGCGTTTCGTCATTACCGGCGGCGCGAGCCTGATCGGATCACATGTCGCGGACCGGCTGCTGGCCGAAGGCGCAAGGCAAGTGGTGCTGCTCGACAATTTCTCGCTCGGCACGCCGCAGGCGATCGCGCATCTCGAGAACGACGAGCGCGTCAGGCTCGTGCGCGGGGACATCCTGCGTGTCGGCGAACTGTTCGACGCTTTCGAAGGCGCGGACGGCGTTTTCGCGATCGCCGGCTTTCTGACCCTGCCGCTCACGCAAAATCCGCCGCTCGGTCTCGCGGTCAACGTCGACGGCATGGTCAATGTCTTCGAGGCCTGCCGTTACAGCGGCGTGAAGAAGGTCGTCTTCTCTTCCTCGATCGCCGCGATCGGCGAGCCGGGCGCCGAGCCCATCACCGAAGAATCCCACTCGAACCTTGCTGCCTTCCAGGCGGGAACCAAGCTCTACGCCTGCACCAAGCTGATCGGCGAAGCGCTGTGCCAGCTCTACAGCGCCAAGCATGGAGTGCACGGCGTCGCGCTGCGCTATGCGACCGTCTATGGTGAGCGCCAGCACTATCGCGGCGTCAATGCGCTCTACATCATCGAGAATTACGATCGCATCATGCGCGGCGAGCGGCCCCGCATTTCCGGCGACGGCAGCGAAGTGCACGACTACGTCCACGTTTCGGACGTCGCCCGGGCGAATGTCATGGCGATGGCTTCGGACGTCACGGGCGAGGTCTTCAACATCGGATCGGGCGTGGCCACCGACCTGAAAGACCTCGTCTCGCTGCTCCTGAAGATCACCGGCAGCGAACTCGAGCCGGAATTTGTCGATGCGGGCGGTGCGGTGAAATCGACGTCGGGCTCGCATATCGATTTCCGGGTGGAGAAGGCAGAGAGGATGCTGGGGTGGAAACCCGAGGTCGATTTCGAGGAAGGCCTCCGCCGGCTAATCGCCTGGCGGCAGAGCGAGACGGCGAGCTGACATGCGGCTCCATCGCCTGCCCGCGGTCTTCATGCGTGGCGGCACGTCGAATGCGCTGATGTTCCGCCGGGCGGACCTGCCCGCCGATCAGCGTGAATGGGATGACATCTTCCTGGCGGCGATGGGCTCGCCTGATCCTAACGGTCGCCAGCTCGACGGTATGGGCGGAGGCATTTCCTCCTTGTCGAAAGTCTGCATCGTCGGCCCGCCGAGCCGGGACGACGCCGATGTCGACTACACATTCGCGCAGGTCGCTGTCGACGAGGCGCTGGTCGATTACGGCGGCAATTGCGGCAACATGTCCTCGGCGATCGGTCCGTTCGCGATCGAGGAGGGCATTGTCGCCTCGCCCCCGGACGGCGAAGCGATGGTGCGCGTGCACAACACCAACACCGGCAAGATCATCGTTGCGCGCTTTCCCGTGAAGGATGGCGCGCTGGCCGTCGACGGCGACTTCACGCTCGACGGAGTCGCCGGGACCGCCGCGCCGATCAAGCTGGAATTCCTCGATCCCGGCGGGGCCAAGACGGGCAGGCTCCTGCCGACGGGGGCGGCGATCGACATATTGCCTGTCGATGGCCTGGGCGAGATACCCGCCTCCTGTGTCGACGCCGGCAATCCTTGCGTGTTCGTGGCGGCGGAAGACCTCGGCATGACCGGAACCGAACTTCCCGATGCGCTCGACCGGGATGCGCAGTGGCTGGAAAGGATGGAGTGCATCCGGCAGGCAGCCTCGGTCAGGATGGGCCTTGCGGCCGATCTTGCCGCGGCAAGGCGCCTGGCGAGCATTCCCAAGGTCGCGATGATCTCCGGCCCGCAAGCCTTTTCCACGCTTGCGGGCGGCGCACTCGACGCCGGCGACATGGACATCGCAATCCGCATGATCTCTGTGGGCCAGCCGCACCGCGCTGTGCCGATCACGGGCGCGATCTGCCTTGCCGTGGCAGCGCGCACTCCCGGCACGCTGGCGCAGCGCTTCTGTGCCGAGGGCGCCGGTTCGATCCGCATCGGCCACCCCTCGGGCACGATCCTGGTCGATGCGGGCGTGACGATTGACCGGGAAGGCGCGGCGACGGCTCAGTACGGCGCGGTCTATCGCAGCGCGCGCCGGCTGTTCGAAGGCAAGGTGTTGTATCGCGCCCCGTGAAGGAACGGATTTTGTCAACTGTTGACAGTTTGCGGGGGCGGCCCTACGGCCTCGCCGACCTGATGATGGAGAAGCAGTAATGGCCGCTGATGAGGCTTGGGACGTAATCGTTGTCGGCGCCGGGAACGCCGCCTTGTGTGCGGCGCTGTCGGCCGCCGAGCAGGGCTCCAGAGTGCTGGTCCTCGAGAAGGCCACTATCGAAGACCGGGGCGGGAATTCCACCTTCACCGCCGGCGGCTTCCGCTTCTGCCACGACGGCGTGGAGGACCTGCGCCAGGACATCCTCGACGACATGACCGAGGGCGAATACGATTCGATCGGCAACCTGCCCCCGCTGTCCGAGGAAACCTTCATGGAAGTCCTCATGCGGGTGACCGAGCACAATGCCGACGAGGACCTTGCCAACATCCTGATCGGCCAGTCGCGCGAGACGATGCGCTGGATGCGCAGCCACAAGATACGCTTCATTCCGATGTTCGGCCGCCAGTCCTTCAAGATCGAAGGCAAGCACCACTTCTACGGCGGCGTGAACATCGAGGCGGTCGGCGGCGGCTGGGGCCTTGTCGACATGCTGGTCCAGGCCTGCGAGCGCATGGGCATCACCATTCGCTACGAAACCGGCCTGCGCGAACTTATCCAGGACCGGAAGGGCGCGGTAATCGGTGTGCGCGCCTTCGGGCCCGATGGTTACGAGGACATCATGGGCAAGGCCGTGGTGCTTGCCTGCGGCGGTTTCGAATCGAACCCGGAAATGCGGGTGCGCTATTTCGGTCCGGGCTGGGAGCTTTGCCGGGTGCGCGGCACGCAGCACAATACCGGTGACGGCATCAACGCAGCGCTCGGGATCGGCGCGCGGCCCCACGGCGGCTGGTCGAGCTGCCACGCCGTGCAGTGGGACATTTCCGCCCCGCCATACGGCGACCGCGTGGTCCTGGACAACTTCCAGAAGCACTCCTACCCGATCGGCGTCGTCGTCAACATGGACGGCAAGCGCTTCCTCGACGAAGGCGCCGACTACCGCAATCACACCTATGCGAAATACGGCAAGGAAGTGATGAAGCAGCCCGGCCGGGCGGCGGTGCAGATCTTCGATGCGAAGACGCACGACAATGTGCGCGACGAATATCGCATCCGCGAGGTCACCAAGGCGAGTTCGGACACGCTCGAGGGGCTGGCCGAACAGCTCGACATCGACGTCGAGGGCCTGAAGAAGACGATCGCCGAATTCAACGCCGCCTGCCAGCCCAATGCATTTGAAAGTGAATACAACCCCTCGATCCTCGACGGGGTGTGTACCAAGGGGCTGGAAGTGCCCAAGTCCAACTGGGCGCTGCCGATCGATACGCCGCCGTATCACGGCTATGTCGTCACCTGCGGCATCACCTTCACTTTCGGCGGGCTCAAGATCGATACCGATGCGCGGGTGCTCGACCTGACCGACAAGCCGATCCCAGGCCTCTATGCCGCCGGTGAGCTGGTCGGCGGACTGTTCTACCAGAACTATCCGGGCGGCACCGGGCTGCTGAATGGATCGGTGTTCGGCAGGCTTGCGGGAAAGAACGCCGGCCAGCTTTCCAAGGCCTCGTGAACCGGGCATAGGATGCGCCATGGCAAGCGCGCTTGAGGACAAGGTCGAAGTCAAATCGCTCGTCGATGTCGTCGCCGAACGCATCGAAGCCGCGATCATCAGCGGCCAACTGGAGCCGGGCGCCAAGCTTTCCGAACAGGGGCTGGCGGCAACCTTCGGTGTCAGCCGCGGGCCGCTGCGCGAGGCGATCCGGCGGCTGGAAGGCAGGAAGCTGCTGACCCGCACGCCCAATATCGGCGTGCGCGTGGCCGAGCTTTCGCTGCAGGATCTCAATGAGATCCTGCAGGTGCGCGAAGCGCTGGAGTGCCTTGCCTGCCGCCTTGCCGCCGAAAACATGCCCGAGAGCCAGATCGCCATGCTGCACAAGTTGCTCGACGATCACAGCAAGCAGAAGAGCGTGCGCCAGAACGAGGGGTATTACGGGGAAACCCAGAACCTCGATTTCCATTACCGCATCGTCAATGGCAGCGGCAACCAACGGCTCGCCGACATGCTGGCGGGCGACCTGCACTACATGCTGCGCGTCTATCGCTACAATTCGGGTGCAAAGCTGGGCAGGGCCGCCTCTGTGCTGGAGGAACACCGTGCCATCGTCGCTGCCATCGCGGCGCGAGATCCCGATGCAGCCGAACAGGCGATGCGCGAGCATCTGAGCCACGCGCGCCGCTTCGTCGAAGAGCAGCTTGCGGCCGAGGAAGCGGAGTAGGGCAGGCGTCCGGCTCGCGTTGCGCGGCGCGATGGGCAGGGTTCGGCAGCGCACGGGCCTGACGCCTTTCCTAATGGAATTCAGGCTGTCAGAAGCGTCGCCGGGCCGAATCCGGTCGCGCTCTTTCTCAATGTCGAATGCCTGCTTTCCCGCAAGGTGTCACCCGTCCGCAATTCAATACACGTTTGAAAAATAACGGATAAGCTGTGTTTAGAAAGGTGACAGGGTGTAACCTTTGTCACCTTTCGCGGCACACGGTCATTCGTCCGGCGCGGTCTCAGGCAAGACCGAGCGTGCGATGGTGCCGTCAAGCTCTTCGTAGCCGTGATAGCCGATGGTCGCGTAAAGTTCGGCGCGGGTCTGCATGCGATCCAGCATGCCCTTGGTCCAGCCCTCCTCGCGGATCGCCGCGTAAAGGTCCTCATGCGCTTTCGCCGCAACGCGCAGTGCGCTCACCGGCCAGATGACCATGGCATAGCCGAGATCCCCGAACTGCCGTGCGGTCATGAACGGCGTCTTGCCGAACTCGGTCATGTTGGCAAGCAGCGGGACCTTCACCTCGCGCGAGAAGCGCGAGAACGCCTCGGCATCGTTGAGCGCTTCGGGAAAGATCGCATCGGCTCCCGCCTCGACGTAGAGCTTGGCGCGCGCGATTGCCCCGTCCAGGCCCTCGCGCTCCAGCGCGTCGGTGCGCGCGACGATGTAGAGGTGCTTGCGGGCCTTGCGCGCCGCGGCGACCTTGGCGGCCATGTCCTCTGCCGGTGCCAACCTCTTGTCGCTGAGATGGCCGCACTTCTTGGGCAGCAGCTGGTCCTCGATCTGTACTGCGCCGGCGCCGGCTTCCTCGAAGGCGCGGACCATCTGCATGACGTTGAGCGCCTCGCCGAAGCCGGTGTCGCCGTCCACCAGCATCGGCATCTGCGAAACGCGCGCGATCTGGCGGATGAAGAAGCAGACGTCGTCGATGGTGAGGATGCCGAGATCGGGCAGGCCCATGGACGCGGACATCGCCGCGCCCGAAAGATAGAGCCCCTCGAAGCCGGCCCGCTTCGCCTGCAGCGCCGAAAGCCCGTTATAGGCGCCAGGCAGTTGCAGGATCTCCGGCCGCTCGACCAGCTTGCGGAAACGCTCGCCGGCGGGCTCGGTCGGAAGGCTGTCGGCGAGGAGATAGGTCATGGGCGCTCCGTCAGAACTTCATGGAGAAGGGGTCGCGCTTGTCGCCCGAGAAATCGATGAACACCGTCTTGGTCTGCATGAACTCGAGGATGCCCGCTTCGCCGCGCACGCGGCCGAAGCCTGAATCCTTCATGCCGCCGAAAGGCGCCTGCGGGGCGGCGACGCGGTAGGTGTTGACCCAGACCACGCCCGACTTGATCGCGCGCATCATCCGCATGCAGCGGTTGATATCCTGCGACCATACGCCGCTGGCGAGGCCGTAGGGCGTGTCGTTGGCGATCTGCACGGCTTCCTCTTCCTCGTCGAATGGAATGATCGAGAGCACCGGGCCGAAGATCTCCTCGGCGGCGACCTTCATGTCGTTCCTGACGTCGGCGAAGATGGTCGGCTCGATGAAGAAGCCCTTTTCGAGTCCCGGCCCGTCGGCACGCTTGCCGCCGGCGGCGAGCCGTGCGCCGTCGCCCTTGGCGGCTTCGATGAAGGACAGGATCTTGTTGAACTGCGGCTCGTTGGCCGCGGTGCCCATCTCGGTTTCGGGCAGGCGCGGATCGCCCATCCTGATCTGGGCGGCGCGTGCCGCGAGACCCTCGACCATGCGGTCGTAGACGCCGCGCTGCACCAGCAGGCGCGAGCCGGCGATGCAGGTCTGCCCGGTGGCGCCGAAGATGCCGGCAAGCGCGCCGATCAGGGCGCGGTCGAAATCCGCGTCGTCGAAGACGATGTTGGGGCTCTTGCCGCCCAGCTCCATCGTCACCGGCTTGAGGTTCGCGCCGGCCGCCGCCGAAATCATGCGGCCCACGGCGGGGCTGCCGGTGAAGCTGATCTTGTCGATGCCCTTGCTGCCGGTCAGTGCCGCGCCGGTATCGCCAGCACCGGTGACGACCTGGACGACACCGGCCGGGAAGCCGGCCTTGTCGCACAGCTTGGCGACTTCGAGCGTCGTTACGGAGGCGTGCTCGCTGGGTTTCAGGATCACGCAGTTGCCCGCGGCGAGTGCGGCCGGAAGTGTGTTGGTCAGGATTGCGACCGGCGAATTCCAGGCGGTGACGCAGGCGACGACGCCGTAGGGTTCGCGGATGGCGAGGTCGAGCGTGTCCTTCTGGTCGAGCGGGACGACGTCGCCGTGCATCTTGTCGGCCCAGGCCGCGTAATAGCGGAAGATGCGCGCGGCATAGCCCATCTGGTTCTGCGTCTCGCGGATCACCTTGCCGTTGTCGGTGGTTTCGAGCAGCGCCATCCGGTCGGCGTCGGCATCCAGCAGGTCCGCGACCTTGTTGAGCAGCCTAGCGCGTTCGCCCGGCGAGGTCTTGCTCCAGGTGGTATCGAATGCACGGCGTGCGGCGGCGATGGCTTCCTCGACATCTCCGGCGCTCGCTACCGGGACATGCGCCCAGACTTCCTGGTTGTACGGATTGACCGCCGCCATCGTCTCGCCGTCGCCGCCATCGCGCCACTTGCCGTCAATGAAGAGCTGGTATGTCTCAGCCATGAACCCGGAATCCCTCTTGCTTGTTCGTTCGCCGCAGGCCTTTGGCACGTCGTGCGGGATTGGTCGCCCCTTTTTCGCAACCGGCCCAAACTGTCAACAGTTGACCATCTGATTGCGGCTGCTAGGCCTGTGGGATGAACAGCCAGCCTGAACCATCCGCAGCCAAGCTCGCCCGCTTTGCGGCGGGCCTTCGCCTTTCCGACATACCCGATCCGGTCGTTACTCGCGCCAAGCTCCATATCCTCGATGCGCTGGGCCTCGGCCTTGCTTCGAACGTCTATGACTATGGGCAGAGGTCCGCCGAGGGCGTCGCCGCCATGGGGCCTGTCGGGTCCTGTTCGGTCATCGGCCGGCCCGAACGACTCGAGCCGCGAGACGCAGCGCTCATCAACGGCATCCTGATTCACGGGCTCGATTTCGACGACACCCATCTCGCCAGCATCATCCACCCCACCTGCACCAGCCTGCCCTGCGCACTGGCGCTGGGCGAATCGCTGGGCGCGAGCGGGGCGGACGTGCTCACGGCCTTCCTCGCCGGAGCCGAGACCAGCATCCGGATCGGCCTCGCGGTCGATGGCGGCTTCCACCACGTCGGCTATCACGCCACTGGCGTGGTCTCGCATTTCGCTTCGGCGGTGACGGCGGGCAAGCTGCTGGGCCTCGATGCCGACCGGATCACCGCCGCGCAGGGCATCGCCGGCAGCACTGCTTCCGGCATCCAGGTGTTCCTCGAGGAAGGCGCCTGGACCAAGCGCTTCCATCCCGGCTGGGGCGCGGTCGCCGGGATCACCGCCGCGCAGCTGGCCCGCGGCGGTTTCAAGGGACCGTCGCGCCCCTACGAGGGGAAGTTCGGGCTGTTCGACACGCATCTGCATGGCGATGAGCCCAAGCTCGATGCCATGACCGACGGGCTGGGCAAGGAATGGCACTTCGGCGAAACTGCGCTCAAGCCATACCCGGTCTGCCATTTCATCCATGGCTGCGCCGACGCCGCGATCGAGCTTTTTGCCGAGATCGGTGCTGCCGAGATCGTCTCGGTCAAGGCTATGCTGCCCGAGCCGACCCTGCACATCATCGCCGAACCGACCGAAGCCAAGGAAAACGCCACCACCGAATACGAGGCCAAGTTCAGCGCCCAGTTCGTCGTCGCGGCCTGCCTGCTCAAGGGCCGCTTCGGCCTTCCCGACCTTCAGCCCCTAGCGCTCGCCGATCACGAGGTCAGGGCGCTGGCACCCAGGGTCAAATGCTTCGCCGATCCGGATACGGCGTTCCCGACCTTCTTTTCCGGAGGTGTCGAAGTGACGCTGGCGGACGGACGCGTGCTGACGCGTCATGTGCGGGTCAACAGCGGGGCGGGGGAGCGGGCGATGACCGCAGGTGCCGTGTCGGAGAAATTCATGGCCTCGGCCAGCCTCGCCGTTGCGCAAGACCGGGCTGAGCGGATTCGCGACCTCGTCTACGACCTTGAAAATATTCGGATTGCCGACCTCATGACCGAACTTGGCGGATGATTGTGCATCCCCGCTGACGATTCCGCTTGCCAATTCCCAGAAACTCCACATAATGAAACGCAAGAGGTGCTATTATAACAAGGCGATTCGGAAGAGGAGACGGCAATGGCGACAGTGGCGCAATCGGGTGCGGTCGAGCGGCTGACGAGCCTGGTGCATGCGGAGGATCGCTACGACTATTCTGCGCAAGATGTCCGTGACACGCAGGTCGAGGCGATGAACGAGCGGTTCCAGGACCGCGTCGGCAAGATCAAACTGCTGCGCCATCGCGCCGAGGAAGCCGGCATCAGCGCAATCCGCTCGCTGGAAGAAGCATCCAAGGTGCTGTTCCCCCACACGGCCTACAAGAGCTATCCCGAAAGCTTCCTGATGGACGAACGCTGGGACCGGTTGAGCAAGTGGCTGGATACCGTTTCGACCTATCGCGTGCCGCCTATCGAACGCGACGCGGTCAAGGACGTCGACGACTGGATCGCCAAACTGCAGGAAAGCGATCACTACGTTTCCTGCTCCAGCGGGACGACCGGCAAGTCGGCGATGCTGGTCGCCTCGGCCCAGGACATGGAATGGGTCAAGACGGAAGGGCCCCAGGCCTACACCTGGGGCTCGGGTGTCCCGCTCGACCGCAGCCGCCGCATGTTCGGCCTGGCGCCGGTGGCCAAGGTGCCGCGCAACGAGGCGACCGGCGAAGGTTACCGCCGCTCTCTGCAGGATCCGAATTCGGAACCCTTCGCCTATCCGGCGCCTCCGATCACGGTGGGCGGGCTCACCCAGATGGTCGTGCTGCGCAAGAAGATTGCCGACGGCACGGCTACCCCGACCGAGATTGCCCAGTTCGAAGAGATTTCCGCGTCTCGGGCAAAGGCGATGGACGACGCAATTGCTCTGACGGCCGATGCGCTCGTCGAAGCGCGCAAGGACAAGATTCACGTCACCGGCCTGTGGTCCGGCCTCTATGCCGTTGCCAAGGCTGTGCGCGACATGGGCTACAGCGCCAAGGACTTCAATCCGGAGAACTCGATCTATGTCGGGGGCGGCCTGAAGCGCGCACAGCTACCGACCGATTATCGCGAGTTTGTCTACGAGACCTTCAACATCGCGCCGGAACGCAACTACCAGAACTACTCTATGCAGGAGCTGCAGTCCGGCATGCCGCGTTGCCAGAAGGGCGGCCGCTATCACCTGCCGCCCTGGGTGGTCCCGCTGATTCTCGACAAGCCCGGCGACAACCTGCTGCCGATCGCCGATGGCGAGTTCGAAGGCCGTGCCGCCTTCTTCGACCTGTCGCTCGACGGCCGGTGGGGCGGGGTGATCTCCGGCGACAGGATTTCGATCGATTTCAGCCCTTGTGCCTGCGGCGCGAAGAGCCCTTCGGTCCGAGACGACATTGCCCGTTATGCCGATCTGGAAGGCGATGATAAGATCGGCTGCGCGGGAACCGTGGATGCTTATGTGAGAGGTGTGTCATGAACGTTCTGACCGATGTGAATACGCAGATCGACGAATCCGTCGATTCCGCCCCGTTCTTCATTCGCGGCCAGGTGGTCGAAGGGCATGACGCCACCCACCGCTCGCGTGATCTTGGCGTTACTTTCGCGACGCCAAAGCTCGAGCTCGACGAACTGGTGCATCCCCGCACCGAACTGCCGCCGCTGCTCAACGTTCCGCTTGCCGAAATCATCGACTTCCTGGTCGAGGCCGGCCAGCGGATGTGCGACGGCAAGAACCCCTATGTGGAAGCCTGCATCGACCGCATGGCCAAGGTCAGCCTTGCGCCGCGCAAGGTTGTCGAGTTCCAGATGACCAACGCCACGGAATATCTCGACAAGCAGGTCCTCCAGGAAGTCGTCGAGCAGAATTTCCCCAACCCAAGGGCGCTCGACGAATGGGTGCCGCATACCGATCACCAGGGACGTCGCAGCTTCATCCGCGCCTATGCCCCGCGCCTGATCCACGTGCTGCCCGGCAATTCGCCCGGCATGGGCATCCGCTCGATCGCCCAGAGCGCGCTGGTGAAGTCGGTCAGCCTGTTCAAGATGCCGTCGGCCGATCCGTTCTCGACGGTCGCCTTCCTGCGTACGATGGCCGACATCGACCCCAACCATCCCGTGGTCCAGTCGATGTCTGCGGTCTACTGGCGCGGCGGCGAGGAAAGTGTAGAGCGTATCCTCTATCGCCCGCAGTATTTCGACAAGCTCGTCGCGTGGGGCGGCGGCGACGCGATCAACAATGTTATGAAATATATCGGACCGGGCTTCCAGCTCGTGTCGTTCGATCCGAAGACCTCGATTTCGATGGTCGGCAAGGAGGTCTTCGAATCCGAAGAGGCGATCGCCGAAGCGGCAGAGCTCAATGCCCGCGACGTATCGATCCTCAACCAGGAAGCCTGCGTCTGCAGCCGCTTCACCTTCCTCGAGGCGACGCCGGAACAAGGCGACCGTTACGCCGAGGCGCTGGCAGAGCGCCTGCGTGTCGACCGCATGAGCGAAGGCACGCCGCGACCGCTGGACATGGAGCTCAAGGAGCAGATCGACGTGCTGCGCATGATGGACGACGAATACGCCGTCTTCGGCAAGTCCGACGGGCGCGGGGTCGCCATCCGCTCCGAGGAGCCGGTGGACTTCCATCCGCTGCGCAAGACGTCCAATGTCGTGTGCGTACCCGATCTCATGGACGCCATGAAATATGTGAACGTCGCGACCCAGACTGTCGGTGTCTATCCCTTCGATCGCATGCCCGAACTGCGCGATCATCTCGCCAGTGGCGGCGCCCAGCGTGTCGTGCGTCTCGGTGAAGCCGGCCCGAGTGCGATCGGCAACCCGCACGACGCGATGTATCCGCTGCACCGCTTCGTCCACTGGATGGCGAACGAAGACGGCTGCGAAGGCGAGTGATCGTCCGAAATTGAGGACGGGGACCGAAGCAGTTTCGGTCCTCGTTCGAATGGCCGCTAGGTCATCTTGCGGATGATGGTCTCCGCATAATGTTCCATGGTCCGTTTCTTGTCGTCGATGGATGATTGCCGGCCAAGGCCCTCGCTGTGCCCCCGGTCGAGCCCTCCCATGTCGAATGGCGGCAGGAAAGTTGCTGTCGCGCCCATGTCCTCGAGCCGCTTGTAGGTATCGACGACGGGGTTGGGCGGCAGGATCGGGATGATGGTTTCAAACGGCAGGTGGTCGCGCCCGGCTTCCTTGCGCAGCCGGTTGAGATCGTCGAGGAGACCGGGGATTTCGTTCATCGAATGACCCGGACCGACATATCCCTCGCAAAGGTGAGCTGTCCGTTTCAGGGCCGCCGCGCTCTTGCCGCCGCAATAGAAGGGTACCGGCTCGGTCGGTACCGGTCGCATCTCGATCTCGTCGAAATCGAAGAACTCGCCATGATGTGAGACCACGCCGCCGGCCCACAGCTTGCGCATCACCTCGATCATCTCGTCGGTTCGCCTGCCGCGGGTGTGGAAGTCCACGCCCATCGCGTCGAATTCCTCCTTCTGCCAGCCGACCCCGAAACCGATCGTGACGCGGTTGTTGCTGATTCGCGCGCAGGTTCCTGCCTGCTTGGCAACCTCGATGGGATTGCGCAGCGGCAGCAGATAGACGGACGAAGAGAAACGCAGCTTGGTCGTCACCGCCGCCATGGCGGCGAAGGACGACCACACGTCGGCATAGTCGTAATCCAGCGCGTGGTTCATCTTGCCGTCTTCGCTGTAGAGATATTTCGACTGCGTCTTCTTGGTCAGGAACAGGTGTTCCGAATTCATGACTCCGTGAAATCCGACTTCCTCGGCGAATTTCGCGATTTCGGTCAGCTGTTCGGGCTCGACCCACGAGATGCTTTGCCAGAATTTCATGCCTTGCTCTCTTGGCCGACCATTGCCGGGAAGGTCACCATGTCGAACTGTCCCGTCACTTCGCAGGCAGCGCGAAGGCGGTGATCGCCGCAAAGGCCGAACCGCCCTTGTGCGGCGCATCGGAAGCCACCACCACATACTGCCTGCCGTTGCGATCCGAACGATACGTCATCGGCTTGGTCGCCGACATTCCCGGTATGTCGGCTTCGAAAAGCAGCTTGCCGGTTTCGCTGTCGAAGGCGCGGAAGGTATGGTCCTGTGCGCCGCCGGTGAACACCACGCCGCCGGCCGTGCTCATCGCCCCGCCGAACAGCGGCGTGCCGATCGTGAACGGCAGGTGCGACGGAACGCCCATCGGCCCGAGGTCGCGGGCGCTGCCCAGCGGCCGGCTCCAGACCATCTTGCCTGTTTCCAGATCGACCGCGTTGATCATCCCGTGCGGCGGTTGCTGGCAGGGCACGCCGAGCGGCGAGAAGAAAAACCTGATGTCGGCGGCGTAGGGCGTCCCCTCCTGCGCGGCCAGTCCGCCGAGATTGCCTGACGAATCAGCCTTCAGGTCCTTCACCGCGGGATCGGAACGCGGCACGAGCCGGTTGTAGTTGACCATGTGGTTCGAGAGAATGAAGGCCATCTGGCGACGGGTGTCGATCGAGGCACTCGCCCAGTTCACACCGCCGAAATACCCGGGATAGGAGATGCTGCTGGTCACCCCGGGCGGGGTGAACGATCCGTCGAATCTCGCCTCGCGGAACTTGACGCGGCACCACAGCTGATCGAGCGCGGTGATGCCCCACATGTTCCGTTCGGTCGGCGGCGGACCTCCGAGATCGGGCAGTTCCGTCGACCACGGCTGGGTGGGAGAGAGCTTCTCCACCGCGCCATCCTGAGGCGCCGGCTTTTCCACGACCGGGTAAATCGGTTTGCCGTTGCGGCGGTCAAGCACGAACAGCTGGCCGCGCTTGTTGTTTTGCAGGATCGCGGGAATCACCTTGCCGTCCTTGCGCAGGTCGAACAGCACCGGCTGCGAGGCGACGTCGTAGTCCCACACGTCATAATGCGTGGTCTGGAAAGACCAGCGCGGTTCGCCTGTCTCGGCATCGAGCGCGACAACCGAGCTGGCATAGCGGTTACTCGCTTCGGAGCGGTGCCCACCCCAGTAATCGGGGGTGGCATTGCCGGTCGGCACATAGACCAGGCCAAGTTCCTCGTCGGCGCTCATCGGGCCCCATGAATTGGGAGTGCCGGACGAATAGAATTCGCCGGGCTTGGGCCCGTTTCGGCTTTCGGGATTGTCCATGTCCCAGGCCCAGGCGAGCTCGCCGGTAACGGCGTCATAGGCCCTGATCACGCCCGAAGGTTCGCCGACATATTGCCCGTCGGCCACGGCGCCGCCGACGACCAGCTTGCCGCGTATCACTGCGGCCGGGGAGGTGACCCGATAATAGCCGCGATTGCGTTGCTGGAGCCCCGCCAGCAGGTCGACCTCGCCGCCGTCACCGAAGCCTTCGCACAATTTCCCGGTGAGCGCATCCAGGGCAAACAGATTGCCGTCCGAGCCGGCTACATACACGCGCTGGGCACAGGCGCTGCTGGCCTCAGGCACGGCGTAGTAGGACATCCCCCGGCAGCGCGTCACGTAAAGGCCCTCGAGATTCGGCTTGGCCTGGTAGTGCCAGCGAATCTTGCCGGTTTCCGGTTCGACATCGAGGATGTCGTCGAACGGTGTACAGACATAGAGGTGATCGCCGACCTTCAGCGGGACGGCTTGCGTCTGGCTCAGCGGTTTTGCCGGCATGGGACCGATCGGCAGCCGCCAGGCTAGCTCGAGTTCGCCGACATTTTCGCGATTGATCCCGGCAAGCTCGGAATAGGTGGTGCCCCACTGGGTATTTCCCAGATGCAGCCAGTCGCCTGTTGTATCGGCGGCGGTGACGGGGTGCACGCGATTGGCCGCTTCGACAGGCTGGAAGCCTGAAGTGGCGGCGACCGCGATCGCCAACACAACTGCGACGGCAGCGCTGCCAAGACCAGCGAGCCGGTCGGTGCGCTGACCGGCGAAGACCGCGACAAGCAGGAAGGGAAGGCCGAGGACGAAGGGCGACAGGACGCGCGGAGCGAGAGCCCAGCCGTCAAGCCCGGCTTCGGCGAGGCCCCAGACGAGGCTTACGACCATCAGTCCGAGATAGATCATGGCCCCGTTTCGCCACCTGCCCATCAGCACCGCTACGCCTGCCGCAAGCGTGGCCAGCCCGGCCGGCAGGTAATAGAACGACCCGCCCAGGAGGATCAGCTTGGCGCCGCCAAAGGCCAGCGCGCCGCCGATCACAACGAGAATCAGTCCATAGAGAATGCGGCCGATCAGCCGTACAGTTGCAGAAACGTTCACGAGCGGGTCTCCTCTCCCCCCTGAAGATCAGCGCGCCGGCTTGCGCGGCGCTGCCTGCGAGTTCAGGAGCGGTCCTTCATCCAGACTCCCACGGGTGCGTTGGGCAGGCCGACGTCTATCAACCCCAAAATGCCCGGCCGCGCCTCCTTGATCTGGAAAAGCGCGTTGACCGCAGGCATGGCGGTCATCGTGTCCCAGTCGTGGTTTTTCCAATGCGGCGGCGGGATGTAGCGGAAGCGGACATCCATGTTCGGGTCGCCCCGGATTTCCAGGCGGTGCTGGTCTTCGTCGATCTCCCAGCCCTCGGCCAGTTTCTTCGTCAGGTACCAGATCAGCCGCATCTCGACGACGACCCTGCCGTCGACCTTGCCGTACCAGCCGGCGTTCAGCGCGGCGTTGGTGCCCTTGTCCATCTTGAACCAGCCGAGATCGATATCTTCGGCTGCTGTCGCGTAGTCGCAGAAGAACTCGATATCGTCGAATTCGAGCTCCAGGGCGTCGCCGATCCGGACGACGACATCGCGAAACAGGATCATCCAGTCATAGCAGCGTTGCTTGAGTTGATCGGTCATGCCGCCCGGCTCGCCCATGCCGAGGAAGCTCCATGTCTCGACCGATTCGTAGACCGAGCAGTCGGCCGACTCGGTTGTGCCGATATATTCGACGTCACGGCAGGCTGCGGTGAGCGCGGTCGCCATCGAGTTGATCCAGCCGGGGCTGATGCCGGTGATATAGAGCGAGCTGCCGCCTTTCTGGCAAGCGGCCTCGAGCTTGTCCTTCACCTCGCCGACGATGCCACCGACATTGAGGAACAGGTTGGTGCTGACGACGTCCATTCCGTTCTCGAGCAGCTTGATGGCCTGGTCGAGATTGGCTTCGAACGGCGTGTAGAGGACCGTATCGGCCTTGAGCGCGATCAGTTCGTCGATATCGCCGGTGGCCTTGACGCCGGTCTTTGTGTCGGGGCGGCCGCAAAGTTCGCCGGCGTCCTTGCCGGCCTTGTCCTTCGACCATGCATAGACGCCGACGAGTTCCATGCGCGGATCGTCGAGCACGCCGCGCATGGCGAGCTTGCCGACCTTTCCGGTATTCCATTGAATTACGCGCAACTTGTCCATTCGTCCTCTCCCAAGACTTCGTTCCCGGCCTCGCAAAACGATTGCCCGGTCTTTCCCCTAGACCGAAACCGGTTGCTCACCTACCCCGGCCTCCGGGTCAAGCAGTAGCTTGCCGGATTCCCGGTTCGAGCCACGGCTTGAATGTCTCCACCCAGGGCAATACGGGGCTGCTGAGGATTGCATACGACCGGATGGTAGCCGAGGCAGCTCAGTGACTGGCGATGACAAGACAGCGGCAATCGAAGTCGGCCGTTCCTGGAAGGTCTATCCGGGCTTCATCCATGGCGTCCGCCAACCGGCGATGCTCGGAGATGTCGTCGTTCGAGCCGAACCAGAGCCGGACACGGCTGCACTGGACCGGACGATTGCGGGGCTCGATGCCGAGCTGACCTATGAGCCACCGGAAACGGCAGGCGCGCATGGCCTCGCCCTGCGTGTCGCACTCCTGACCGCCGCGATCCAGTTTCATTTCGGCATTCCGGTTGCCAGGACCTGCCATGTCGAGGCTGGCGGAGCTGTGGTGGATGGACGAGCCCGGTTCACGCTCGCCCTGCCGTATCATGAATTCAGGGCAACCCGGCTGGCTTTGTTGTGGTGCGTCGAGGCGTTCAACCGGATACTTGGTGCGGATGGGAATCCCTTGCCGGCACTGGCGCGGGCCTTTCCCGAACTGGGCAGGCAGTTGCTACCGTTCGCGCCACCGAGCATGAACATGCAGCACTTCATGAACGCGGCGGTGGCCCGTGATATTCCGATTCAACGGCTGGTCGCGAATGTCGTCGCATTCGGAACCGGGTGTCACACCCGGCTTCTGGAAAGCACGATCACGGATCGCACGTCCCTGCTGGGGTCGGGTATCGCCCGCAACAAGGTGGCGACGGCTGCCCTGCTGCGCCGTGCCGGACTTCCTGCGCCCGAACAGGCAGTGGTCGCCACGCCGGACGAGGCGGTGGCTGCGGCCGAAAGCCTTGGCTATCCCGTGGTCGTCAAACCCGTGGACCAGAACCAGGGCGCAGGAGTGGCTGCGGGGCTTCGGGATGCAGCCTTGGTGCGCGCCGCCGTTTCCGAAGCGGCACGGCTATCGCCGCAGATCATCGTCGAGAAGCATTTCGAAGGGAAGGACTATCGCCTGACCGTCGTTGACGGCCGGGTAGTCAAGGTCGAGAACCGGACGGCCGGAGGTGTCACCGGAGACGGCCGCTCCTCGATAGCAGAGCTGGTTGCCGCTGTGCAGGAAACGCCCCGCTTCCGCAAAATATTACGGGACTCGGGCAGAGTGCCGATCAGCCTAGACGCCGAAGCGCAGGGCCTGCTAGGGGAAATGGGCCTGACGGCGGACAGCATCCCGGCCACAGGGCAATTTGTTCCCTTGCGGCGCAAGAACAACGTTACGGCGGGCGGCAGCCAGATTCTCATTCCGGTCGAGCGCGCCCATGCCGACAATCTTGCGCTGGCGATCCGGACGGCGCAACAACTCCGGCTCGATTTCGCCGGCGTTGACCTGCTGATTCCGGACATCGCCGAATCCTGGCTGGAATCGGGAGCATTGATTTGCGAAGTGAACACCATGCCGCAGGTCGGCATCCGGACTACCCCGGAGATATTTGGTGAAATCTTGCAGCAGTTGGTCGGCACGGAGCCGCGAATTCCAGCACACCTGCTGATTGTCCCGAACGGCGAGCAAGTCGAATCCGGGGAATTGACGAAGCAGATGCACGAGTTGTCCTGCAACGCCCTGTCCACCTCGCACGGCGTCTGGATTGATGGGGAACGGCTCGCCGCCCGGCCTCCCGATGCCTTTTCCAGTGCGCGGATTGTTCTGGGCGAAACCGGTGCGCGCGGCGCGCTTTGTGTCGTGCCGGTCGGTGAAGTGCTCGCCAGGGGCTTGCCGGCCGACTGGTTCGAGAGCATCCGGCTCGATCTCGACGCCCAAAGCGCGGCCGACGTTGCGCTTGCCGTGAGGCCCCATACTGCGGCGCTGGTGAAAACGGTCCGCAATGCTTGACGTCGGGCTTTGCATCACCGTCAAGGACGAGGAGTCGAACATTGTCGACTGCCTTGCGCCCCTCAAGGATCTCGTCGCCGAAATCCTGGTGATCGACACTGGCTCGACCGATGCGACCCGCGAGCTGCTCCGCGATGTCCTCGGCATCGAGGCGATCCGGCTGGAACTCGACGAAAGCGAATGCTTCGCCCTTTCAACCGTACGCAATTACGGGTTCGACCGGCTCTCGACCCCGTGGCTGATGACGCTGGACGCCGACGAGCGTATCGACCCGGAAGAAGTGCGCGCCGTGTTCTCGCTCGGTGACGCCGACCTCCCCGCCGGTATGTTCTGCCGGTGGGATACCTATTACGATGACGGAACTTCCGTCGAGGATTACAAGCTCAGCCTGTTCCGCAGCCACCACCGGCACATCGGCCTGATTCACGACACCGCCCAGCCCAGCCTGCGCAAGGCGGGCGAGGCGGCGTGCTGGCTGCCGCAGATGAGCCTGCGCCACCGTCCGGAGTCGGTTCGCACCAGCAAGGAACAATGGTACGACTGGCGCCTGCAATGCGCCCGCCGCCGCGAACCGGACTGGCTGCGCTATCAGTGGTTCAGCGGTTACATGGCCTTCCGCTACGGACAGCGCGAGGATGCCGAGGAACTGCTCGGCCAGGTCCACGACGCACGGCCGGAGCTGTTTCCGGTGGAATCGCTCAACGCTTCTATGGTGCTGGCGGGGCTCAAGGCCCGGCAGGGCGACCGGGTTGCGGCCGAACGCATCCTCGACCAGGCTGTCACCTATCACGACAGCGTTGCCGACGACTTCGAAGTGCGCATAAACTTCCGGCTGCGGCCCTGGCTCGACCGGGCTCTCGAACTGGCCGCAAGCGGCCAGCTGAACGAAATCACACCCTATCAATTTCCATACTGAGAAAGCCGATGCCCGCTTCCGTTATCGCGATTGGACTGGACGCACTCGACCCCCGGGTGCTCGAAAAGTGGCTGGATGAGGACAAGCTGCCCTTTCTGACGCGGCTTGCCCGGGAAGGAACCTATGCCCGGCAGCGCAATTTCAGCCTCTACCGGACAGAGAACAGCTGGCTGACTCTGCTTCAGGGGTGTGCGCCGGAAACCAGCCACGAGTGGGGGCATCAGAACTACGATGCCGGAAACTATGCGTTGAACGAGCGGGCGGCCTATGAGTTCAGGCTTTTTCCGCCCTTCTACGCGCTGGACGGCAAACCACGGGTGGCGGCTTTCGATGTTCCGCTCACCAGGCTCGTTCCCGGCGTCAATGGTGTGCAGCTTCTCGGCTGGGGCACCGAGGTAAACCAGATCCTGCGGGAATCCTCCCCGCCGGGGCTCATGGCCGAGCTGATCGGGCGCCATGGCCGCCATCCGCTCTATGACACGATCACCAATGCCGATGACGGCAGCGAGACCCTCTCCTACCGGATACCATGCCTCTACGACATCGAAGTCATGCGATCGGTGCGGGACAAGCTCGTTTCGGCGGCCGGTCAGCGCACCGCCATTATCGGTGAACTGCTGGATTCCGACAATTGGGACCTGCTGTTTTGCACCTATGGGGAAATCCATACTGCTGGCCACCAGTTCTGGCACATCGGGCGCGATCACCCGCTACGCGAAGCTTTCTTCGATCAGGCCGGGAGCGATTTCATGCTCGACATCCTCCAGGAAATCGATCGCAATCTTGCGGCGCTGCTCGCCGACGTGCCGGATGACACCACCATCGTCATATTCTCGCCTCACGGAATGCAGGCGAACTCCATCGATCTGTACTCGATGGTCTTCCTTCCCGAGTTGATCTACCGCTGGAGCACGGGCACTGCCGCCTTCAAGGGCTTGGAGGAGAATGGCGAGCCGTCCCCTCTGCGCTTCGATTATTCGCGGCACTGGTCGGAGGAAATCTGGGACTTGCGCACCCCGCACGGCGACGCCGTCCTGGAATCGCCCGAAGTGCAGGATAGCCGCGGCGATCCGTTGTACTGGGATCCGGGCAACTGGTATCGGTCGGCATGGCCCGGCATGCGCGCATTCGTCCTGCCGGGCTATTCGGAAGGGCTAATCCGGATCAATGTGGCCGGTCGCGACGGCGACGCGGGCATCCCGCCCGAGCAGTTCGATGCCACCTGCAACGAGCTGACCGAACTGGTCTGTCAAATGGTCGATGCCAGAACGGGAAAGCAGATGGCGCAGGAGATCGTTCGGGTCAGGCAAAGCCCATGGGAGGACGGCGCGGACCTCTCGCCGGCCGACCTGATGGTGTTGTGGAACGATGAGCTGGCGACCGATGTCGTCAGCCATCCGCGGTTCGGCCAGATCGGCCCGGTCCCGTTCTTCCGCACCGGCGGGCACGCCACCGAGGGATTCGTCCTGGCGCGTGGGCCGGGTTTCGACCGCGGCCGCAAGATGCCGGCTGTCGAGACTGCGGATGTCACGGCCACGCTGCTCGACCGGCTGGGCGTGGACCTGCCCGACCATATCGATGGCAGCCCCATCGGCCGGGCGCCTTCGCTCGCCGGCTGAAGGGGCTCCGCGCGAACCGTCAGGCCTGTTCCGGCACCTTCTCTCTCCGCGCCTGCCAGTCGGCGACGCTCAGCATCGGACCGCCCTGGACGGTGATGCGTTCCAGGTAGCGATCGGTAGTCTGGTCCGGCACGCCGTAGTGCTGGACGATCCGGTTGTCCCAGATGGCGATCGCGCCTTTTTCCCACTGCCAGCGCATCTGGTATTCGGGCCGGGTGAATTCGGCCGACAGGCGATCGATCAGCGCCTGGCCTTTCTCCTCGTCCATCCCTTCGATGCCGAGCGCCCAGGTGGAGTTCGCATAGAGAGCGCGGGCGCCGGTTACGGGGTGCACGACGACCACAGGCTGGGTGATCGGCGGGTATTTCTCGTTCAGCTCTTCCCAGTTGCTGGCGGTGCCGAAGTGGTTGTAATTCTTGGGAATGCGTGCGGCCAGGCTGGTGGTGAAGCGCAGCGGATCGATCTGGCGCTTCAGTTCCTCGGCCAGGCCCGCATAGGCGGCGACACCGCTTGCCCAGCAGGTATCGCCACCGAAGGTGCAGGGATCGATCGCGCGCAGGATCGAAACCGAGGGCGGCGAGGGCTGGTAGCAGCCGTCGCTGTGCCACGACGATGCCGTGCCTTCCCGCGATCCCGCCTTGGCGCTCACCGTCGTGATCTGTGGCCGTTCCGGGTCCGGCCCGTCGCAGATCGGCGTGCCGAAGGCTTCGGCCAGCGCCAGATGCTCGGCAAAACCGATATGCTCCTGGCCGCGCAGGAAGATCACGCCATGCGCGAACAGCGCCTGCCTGAGGCCGTCCGCCTGCGTCTCGTCCAGTGGCTGACCAAGGTCGATGCCGGAAACGATCGCGCCGATCGCCGGCTGGGTCCGGGTGACGGTGAGGCCACCGGGCAATTCATATATGCGGTCCGTCGGCATGTCGTCTCTCCCGGTGCCAGTGCTCGTCGGCAATGTTACTTCGAATTGGTAGGTCGCCGTCAAGCCGGTGCTCTATCACGCATTCGGCGGCTGCCGGTTCCGCGGATCAGGGCACAGCGACCGTGCGTGTCTCCAGCCTCAGGCGGGTGAGGCGGATCGATTCGATCCGCCAGCCCGCGTCCATTCTCACGTAGGTCTCCCGGTAATGTCCGAAGCCGTGCAGGACGAGAGTGCCCTGCGCTGCGCCGCTATCGGCAAGGTAGATCCGGTCCTCCATCGCCCAAAGGCCGGTTGCGGTGATATCGGAGGCGATCCCGATGATCGGCATGTGGCCGTGGTGGACCGAGTACTTCCCGGCGAGTCCTTCGCGGAACATGCCCAGCACTTCCTCCATGCCGCGATAGGGCTCTTCGCGGAACTCGGAGAGCTGGAAGCTGGTGTCTTCCACGAAGATCTCGCGCCGGAAAAGGTCCCAGTCCTGGGTGTCAACCCCCAGGAAGTACCTCGCCTTGAGCTGCTTGATCTCCTCGATGGCAGTGAGCCGCGTTGTCGCATCCATGATCCGCCGCTCCCTCAGAAGACCCGCTGCCGCGTCACCCGCAGGCGCGTGAGCAGTGTCGTGGCGATCCGCCAGCCGACGTCGAGTTTCACATAGGTTTCGCGGTAGTGCCCGAAGCCGAGGATAAAGGCCCCGTCGGCATGGTCCGGATGGTCCTTTGGCCGATAGAGCCGGTCTTCCATGGCCCACAGGCCGGTGGCGGTGGTGTCCGAGGTCAGCTCGATGATCGGCGTGTGGCCGTGATGCACCGAGACCTGATTTGCCGAGCGCTCCGCGACCCAGTCCGCCAGCGCGTCTCGCCCTTCCACGCTGGAGCCCAGCTCGGGCACTTCCAGCCTGGCTTCGGGCGCCCATACCTCCCGGCGCCACAAGTCCCAGTCATGCGTATCGAGACCGTAGAAATACTTGGCCTTGAGCTGCTGGATCTCCTCGATCGCCAGCAGCCTCTCGATCTCGTTCATGCGCCTTCTCCCGGCATGCCGGAAACCTTGGTCATCTCCACTCGCAGCCGCGTGAGCTGGCTCGACTGGATGCGCCAGCCGGCGTCGGTCTTCACATAGGTCTCGCGGTAATGTCCGAAGCCGTGGAGATAGGTGCTGCCGTCCTCGAGCGGGAATTCCCTGGTCCGGTAAAGACGGTCCTCCATCGCCCAGATGACCTTGGCCATGGTGTCAGAGGTGAACTCGATGATCGGCATGTGGCCGTGATGTACCGAAACCTGGTCGCCGACCGACTGGGACACCCACTCGATCACAGTGTCGAAAGGCTCGAGCACCATTCCCGCCTCGGGCACTTCCAGCCTGCCGTCGGGCGCCCAGACTTCCCTGCGCCACAGATCCCAGTCCTTGTGATCGAGACCGTAGAAATATCGGGCCTTGACCTGTTTGATCTCCTCGATGGCAAGCAGTCGTTCGATGTCGTTCATGTCATTTCTCTCCCACGAACGGCATTTCGCGCCACCAGTCGGCTGAGGTCAAGCGATTAGGCGATGCTGTGGCGGAAGGATTGCGGCAAGCGTCCGGCCGGCGCCGTCAGCTGTGCGCCGTTCATCCCTTCAGGCTCCAGCCCCCCTCGACGCGCAGGACCTGCCCGGTCGTGTAGGTGCCGCGCATCAGGTAGAGATAGGCTTCGGCCGCCTCGTCCGGCCGGCCGGCGCGGGGCAGCAGTTGTTCGGCCAGTCGCGCCTCCTGGTAGCTGCGGAACTCCGGCGGCACGTCGTCCCAGGCTTCGGTCACGATCGCTCCGGGGCAGACCCCGTTCACGCGGATCGGCGCGAGTTCCACCGCCAGGCCGACCACCAGGTGCTCCACCGCGCCCGCCATCGCCGTCGCCTCGGGCATTCCCTTTTGCGGGCGATGCGCCGCCATGCCGTTAGTCAGCGTGATCGAACCGCCGGGCGGCACGGATTTCGCGCCATGCTTGGCGACGGCAAGGGCTCCCCAGAAGCGCACGTTGAACAGCGAGGCGGCGGCGGCGAGGTCGAGCTCTGCGAAGGGGGCGTGGTTCACCTCCACCCAGTCGGCCGCGGTGAACACGATATGATCGAACCGGCCCGACGTCGCGAAGAAGGACTGCACGGCCGTTTCGTCCGTCACATCGAGGCAGGCGCCTTCACCTCCGCCAAGCCGCCGGAGCGCGTCGGCGATCCTGTCGTCGTTGCTCGAAGCAATGGTGACCTGCGAGCCCTCCGCAAGCGCGGCTTCGGCCACGGCGAACCCCATCCCGGACGACCCGCCGATAACGAGAATACGGCTGCCTTCGAGTGTCACTGTCGCTCTCCTCCCCGTCGACCTGGGCTGGGACCCCTTCCGGTCAACCATGCTGCTGTCCGTCCCCCGGGGCAAGCCGCAGGCGATCGGGCGCCACGCTCCGTTCAGGGAACCGGCTGCTGTGGGTAATTCGGACTGTTCGGATTGTTCGGCGACGGCGATCCCGCAGTTGTGGGAGGGGGCACGTTCGTCGTGGTCGGCGGCGGGTTCGGCGTCTGCGTCGGCGCTGTCGTGGGAGTGGGCGACGGGGACGGCTGGGCCTGGCCGGTCTGCCTGGTGCGCTGCGTCGGACGGTCGACCGGCAGTTCCGGGAACGAGCCGAGCCCCGGTATTCCCGGGCCGAAGCCGCCGTCGTTCCGGCCACCGCCGTTGTAGATCGCGCCCGGCGGCGGAAGGAAGACACCCGGCTGCGGCAGGTTGTCGCGCGGGAACGGAAGGTTCGCGGTAGATCCCGGCGGCGGCAGCAGCCGTTCCTGCGGTTCGAGAATCAGGTCACCCAGCCGCGCGAGCCCGGGCATGGAGATTGTGAACGGGCCGATCGGCGGCGCGCCGACGCGCGGCACGTAGGCGGCCTGAAGGGGGCGATCCAGGTTCACGGTCACCCCGGCTGCCGATACGTCCGCGGCACCGACGCTCACGCCGCCGCGCGTCTGCGGCCCCGGTCCGCGCAGCACCACCAGCGTCGCGGTTTCCGGATCGCTCTCGACGTCGCGGCCGATCGCGCGTTCGCTGCGGGCGATTGCGGCGGCCAGTTCGCCGACCACCCCGTCGACGACCGTTCCCCTGATGCCGATCGTCGCGGCCGGCGACTTGATCGCGGAATTGTTGTCGCGGCCGGACCGGCCCGACATGAACCGGAACGCGCCCTTGGCCACGGAGGCCGAGAAGGAACTGCTGCCGCTGGGATCGTAGACGAAGCGATCGATCGTCAGGCGGGCATTCGCTCCGACGGTGAACTTTGACTTGTCGAGCAGCAGCAACTGGAGCCGGCTCGCCGCCCCCGTATGTACCTGGTCGGCGAGGGCGACACGCTGCCTGACCGATGCCTTGCTGAAATTCGCGGCACCGGCGCCCTTGATCCTTACATCCTTCACCACCGCGGCGGCGATGCCGATCACTCGCGGTGCGGCCACGGCCATGACCGCGACGGCCAGCGAAAGAACCAGAAGGACGGCGACTGCGGGCTTGCCGATCACGCGGACGGGAAGGGATCGCATCACCGCCTAGCCCTCCCGTTGCCGCGAACAGTCGGCCGTCGCCTCGTCCCAGAGCGAGTCGGAGAATTCGCGTCCGCGCAGCACGTCGAGCTCAACCAGCGCGCCGCGCCTGTCGTCGATGCTGCAGGTCACCCCGGCATGCAGGAGCCGCGCTTCCTCGTCTTCCGGATGGTTGAGGATCACCCGCTCGAGCGTCGCCAGCGCGTCCAGCAGCTCTCCCGAAGCGATCTGCCTGCGGGCAAGGGCGACGCCGGAGCCCGGCTGGTCCGTTGCCCTGGAAAGCGCATCGAGTTCGGCCGGCGTTTCCGCCCGCGCCGGAAGCGCGCCGAGCGAAGCCGCCGTCAGGGCGAGCAAGCAAGCGGCTGGAAAATCCCGGACCTTCATCCTTCGCGCCTTCCTCCCCTGTCGCAGGCGGCACTCTAGCACCAAACGCGCCGCCGTAAAACGAATGCCGCCGGGTCGTCGGTCAGCCGCCGGAATCGATCTCGCTGAGATTGCCGGAGTGATCGAGCGGGATCGTGTCGAGCGGCGGCATTGCCGGCGGTGCGCCCCATTCGGGATTGTCGTAGAATTCGCCGCTGAAATCGGGCGGACCCGCATATTCCGTCTGGAACACGCGCCAGGAGAACCGCCAGCGGTCACCCTGGTCGACGAAACGTTCGTAGTAGCTGCCGATCGCCGCAAGAGGCGTTCCGTCGGCGAACTGGCTGTTCTCGGTGAAATAGGTGCGGCTCGACGCGGTGCCGTCGCCGACTTCGAGCACCGGCGTGCGCATCGTCAGCAGGATGCGGTTGAACTGGGGAAACACCGCGCTCATGAATTCCGTGATCTTCGCCCTGCCTTTGAGGACGTGGCCGGCGATGCGCCACTCGCAGTCCTCGGCGAAGCAATCGCCGAAAGAGTCGATATCCTTGCGCCAGACGGCGTCCACGTAGCGGGCGTGCAACTGGCGGACCATGCATTCCGCGACGACGTAATCGGTCATTTTCTATCCTTTCCCTGGTTCCGGGTTCGTGCGGGAGTCTCAGTCCGCTACCGGGCCGGCGCCGGAACGGTCTATGGTCATTTCGTCGAGCGGCGGCATCGCCGGCGGTGGCCCGTAGTCGGGCACGTCGAAGAACGAAGCGGAGAGGTCGGGCGGGCCCGCGTAGTTCGTCTGGAACAGGCGCCAATTGAATCGCCAGCGGTCCCCCTCGTCGACGAAGCGCTCGAAATAGATGCCGATCGGCCCGAACGGGCGTCCGTCCGCGAACTGGCTGTTCTCGCTGACATAGGTCCGTCCGGAAGCGACGCCGTCCCCCACTTCCAGGATCGGCGTGCGGAACGTCATCAGGATCCTGCGGTAGTTCTGGAACGCACCGCCCATCGCTTTCACGATCTGCGCGCGGCCGCGCATGATCTGCCCGGCGACGCGCCATTCGGCGTCTTCGGCGAAACAGTCGCCGAACGCGTCCATGTCCTTGCGCCACACGGCATCGACATAGCGCGCATGCAGTTGCCGGATCCCGCATTCCGCGACGACGAAGTCAGTCATCCTCTTCTCCTTGCTGGGCGCCGGAATCGGCCCGGCGTTCTCGCGCCGGGACCCTAGAGGCTGTTCGCGCCAGACCGAAACGGTTTCGTTCCAGCCACTGCGACAAGCGACCGGATGGCCCCGGATGCGCGTCGCCTTTCCCAAACGGGCCGATTCTGCGATGAGGCGCACAGTCATGAAGCGCCTTATCAGCATTGCCCTGGCAGCGGCCTTGATGCCGATGCCCGCACACGCCCGGGAAAGCCTCGGCATGTATGCCACCTGGGGGGCATTCCGCGACCCGCAGGTGCCGCGCTGCTATGCGATCGCAATGGCCGTTCCCAGCACACTGCGCCGCGACTACCAGCCTTACGCCACGGTCGGCACATGGCCGAAGCGCAGCCTGCGCAACCAGGTGCATTTCCGCCTCTCGCGCAAGATGGCGAAGGGCGCGAAGATCGTGCTGCGGATCGGCGGCGAGCGTTTCGAGCTGACCGGCGGTGGCGGCGATGCATGGGCGGCGGACCGCAAGATGAACGCCGCGATTGTCGCGGCCATGCGTTCGGCCGGCAGGATGTCGGTCCATTCGCGCGATGCCACGGGTCGGGGCTTTTCCAACACATGGCCGCTGGCCGGCGCGGCATCGGCGATGGACGCCGCCTCGATCGGTTGCGCAAGGCTGCGGTAGCAACCGCCGGCCAATGTCCCTATATCGCCCGCTCCTATGGCCGATACGAACCTCATGCCGATACCCGGGCACATAGACCCGGTGCCCGTTGCGCGGGAGATCACGCCGCGCGCCGATGGCCGGATCGACCTGATCGGCCTGCCGCGGGCGCGGATCGCGGAGCTGTTCGCACATGTCGGGCTCGATGCGAAACAGGCCAAGCTGCGCGCCAAGCAGGTGTTCCACTGGCTCTACCATCGCGGCGTCACCGATTTCGAGGCGATGACCGACATCGCCAAGACCATGCGCCCCTGGCTCACGGAGCGGTTCGTCATCGGCCGGCCCGAAGTGATCGAAGCCCAGCACAGCACGGACGGTACGCGCAAATGGCTGCTGCGCACCGCCGATGGCCACGATTTCGAAATGGTCTTCATCCCCGACGCCGACCGGGGCACGCTGTGCGTTTCCAGCCAGGTCGGCTGCACGCTCAATTGCCGCTTCTGCCACACCGGCACCATGCGGCTGGTGCGCAACCTGACCGCTGGCGAAATCGTCGGCCAGGTCATGCTTGCCCGCGATGCGCTGGGAGAATGGCCCAAGGGGCGGATGGATTTCGCCGAAGAGGAGGATGAGGGCAGCTATTCGGCTGACGGCCGGCTGCTCACCAACATCGTGATGATGGGCATGGGCGAGCCGCTCTACAATTTCGACAATGTCCGCGATGCCCTCAAGCTGGTGATGGACGGAGACGGCCTGGCGCTGTCGCGCCGCCGCATCACCCTTTCGACCAGCGGCGTGGTGCCGATGATGGCACGCTGCGGCGAGGAAGTGGGCGTCAACCTTGCCGTCTCGCTCCATGCAGTGACCAAGGACGTGCGCGACGAGATCGTGCCGATCAACAGGAAATACGGGATCGAAGAGCTGCTGGCGGCCTGTGCCGCCTATCCCGGCGCGTCCAATGCCCGGCGCATCACGTTCGAATACGTCATGCTCAAGGACAAGAACGACAGCGACGAGGACGCGCGCGAGCTGGTGCGGCTGATCCGCAAGTACAAGCTGCCCGCCAAGGTGAATCTGATCCCCTTCAACCCCTGGCCGGGCACACCTTACGAATGCTCCACCCCGGAGCGGATCCGCCGCTTTTCCGAGACCATCTTCGAAGCCGGCATCAGCGCCCCGGTGCGCACTCCGCGCGGCCGCGACATCGATGCCGCCTGCGGCCAGCTCAAGACCGCTGCCGAGAAGAAAAGCCGGGCCGAGCTCGAACGCCTGTGGGCGGAAAAGCAGGCCCAGCTGGGCTGAGCGCAGCAAGCGCTGCCGTCAGTCCTGGTCCCGGCGGCGGTAGGCATGCGTCAGCATGGTAACGCTCCGGTCCATGTCGCAGAACTGCCCGAGATCCTGTGATATCGCGGGTTCGAGCAGCGCCCGAACCGCGTCTTCCTCGCTCGCGAACCAGCTGTCGACGATCGCGTCGAACGGGAACAGCGGCAGGGGGTCGTGGATGGGGTGGTCATGCGCGTAGCGGACCACCGATTCGTCCAGAGCCTTGCGGGCCACTTCGGCATGCGGACCGTCGAACCGTGCCTTGAAATCTTCCCGTGAAAGCTCCGGCTTGCGCGCCAGGAAACGGATGATGCCGTATTCCCCGTACTTGCCGTCCTTCAACACCGTCTCGGTGCAGTAATAGCTGAATTTCGGCGTCAGCATGTCGAAAACGCGCAGCTCGTCCTTGTCGATCAGCGCGCGCTCTTCCTTCGAGAAGCCGCCGCCCTGCAGGGTTTCCACGGTCCTGCTGACGCCGACCGCCACTCCGTCGTGGTCGTGCGAGATTTCCGGCAGGTCGACAGGGCGACCGTCAAGGGTCGGCTGGTCGATGCGGTTGCAGTAGCAGGAATAGGTGATGTCGTTCGCCACGAAGGCGAACTGGTTCGCGAAAGTCGCGTGCGAGACCCAGGTCGCAGGCCAGTCTTCCCGGCTGACTGTCGGATTCCGGCGGGCGAGGTAGATCAGTTTGTACATATCGGTCTCTCGATCGGAATGCGTCCGGCTAGAGCAGGTCCTCTTCCCGGAAGACGGGAATGGCCTCGATGCTTTTCATCATGACGAGCTGAATCCGGCGTTCGGTGCGCGTCTGGTAGACGCCGTAGAAGGGATGGCAATCGACCATGAACGCCCACACCTTCTCGCGTTCGGCACCCTCCGGCTCGCGCCATGCCGCGCGGAATGCCTGCGTGGCGATCTGGAAATCGACCGTCTCGCTCGCCAGGATGTTGTGATACCATTGCGGCGGCGTGTCCGCGCCGCCCTTGGAGGCGCAGATCACGACTTCCCCGCCGATGTCGGCATAGGTCAGGGCGTTGATATAGGTCTTGCCGCTCTTGCGCCCCTTGTATCGGATCAGGCAGTGGGTGCCGAACGGATAGCCGCCCGCACCGGTGATATCCATGATGTGGCCCTGCACCCCGCCCGAGCGCAGGTAGAGCCTGCGGTGCTCCTTGACCCATTCGAAAGTCCCGGCCGGACACGTGATCGCCGCAAAGTCGTTCAATTCTTCTCTCCCAGAACCCTGCTCAGGCCCGGCCCGGCGAATCAGGCCAGAACCGGCAGTTCCGCCCCCGCCGCGATCGTCTCGACCCGTCCGCCGATCCAGACCGCACCGTCGCCATCTGCATAGCAATGGACGTGCCCGTCCGCACCGACCTTGCGGCCCTGCGCGGCGATATAGCTTCCCTGGGCAAGGCCGCTGGCGAACAGGTGCATGGCGACCCCGGCGTTCAGGCTGCCGGTCACCGGATCCTCGGCGAGGCGCCCTTGGCCGGGGACGAAGAAGGCGCGAATTTCCCACGCCGGCCCGGAACCCTCGGCGTAGGGCCCCGCAAGGCCGATTTCCGTGCCTTCCGGCGCTTTCGGTTCGGGGGCCGCCGCCAGCACGTCGTCTGCCGAACGCAGCCGCAGGAGCTGCCAGAGCGGGCCGTTGGCGATATGGACGGCCTCCACCACCGCTTCTTGCGGCACGCCTGCAAACCGCGCGGCTTCGGCGCGCTCGGCATCGCTCAGCGGGCCCGTGCGGACCAGCGGCGGGGCCTTGAAGGCGAGCAGGCCATCCCGGCGCGAAATGTCCACCAGACCGACACCACATTCCTGCACGACGACACCGTCGCGCTTCGGCTTGCCGCCTGCGGCAAGCCATGCATGACAGGTGCCGAGCGTCGGATGGCCTGCAAAGGGCAATTCGCGCGCCGGGCAGAATATCCGGACCCGGTAATCCGCCCGGCCGTCCTGCGGCGGCAGGAGGAATGTCGTCTCCGAAAAGCCCAGCCATTGCGTCAGGCGCAGCATCTCCTCGTCGCCGAGCCCGTCCGCGCCGTGCACGACCGCCAGCGGGTTGCCTTTCATCGGCCGCGAACCGAAGACGTCGACCAGATCCAGCTGCATCGCTCACTTCCTTTCCTGGCGGCGCACCTTGTCCGATCCGCGCGCGAAGGCAACGGCCTGTCCGCCGGGCAATGCGGCCTGCCGCAATAGCCGACCCATTCGTCGCCGGTTGGGAAACCCTTGGCCAGCATTCCGCTTGTTTCAGCCAAGGTTGAAGGAGAATGTCATGCGCAAGATGGTCCTCGCGATAAGCCTCACCGCGATCGCATTGCCTGCGGCGCCGGCCCTGGCCGATCCGCCGCCCTGGGCGCCGGCGCACGGCCAGCGGGCGCAACGCATCTACGATTCCGACGGGCGCTACATCCAGCCGCGCCGCCTGACCCGCAACGACCGTGTCTGGCGCGGCCGGGACGGGCGATATTACTGCAGGCGCGACAACGGCACGACCGGCCTCGTGATCGGCGCCGCACTGGGCGGGCTGCTCGGCAACCAGGTCGCCGGAAAGGGCGACAAGACGCTCGGCACGATCATCGGTGCGGTCGGAGGCGGTCTGCTTGGCCGGTCGATCGATCGCGGCGATCTCAAGTGCCGCTAGGCGGAGGTTTCGCCCCGACGAAATAGCGCTGCCGCTGCCATTTCGGGTTTTCTGAGCCGGCGCGATATGCTTGGCTTGCGCGATGCGACCAGCAGTTCTCATCACCGGCGGCGCGAAACGCATCGGCGCGGCGCTTTCCCGCGCGTTCGGCGAGGCGGGCTGGCATGTCGTCATCCACTACGGCAGTTCGCGGGCCGAAGCCGAGCGGCTGGCGGCTGAACTTCCCTCCGCCGAATGCGTCCAGTGCGATCTTGCGGACAGCGACGCGGGTGTCGCCATGGTGCGGGAGCTCGCCTCCCGGCTCGGCGACTGGCGCATGCTGATCAACTGCGCCGCGGTGTTTCGCGAGGATGGCGTGGATGCGCTGGACCCGGGCATCTTTGCCGAAGCGATGACGGTCAATGTCGCGACACCCGTGCGCATGGCGCAGGCCTATCTGCGCGAAGCGCGCGCCGACGGCGGAAAGCGGGTGATCGAGTTCACCGACATGAAGCTGCGCAATCCAAACCCGGATTTCTTCTCCTATTCCATGTCGAAGTTCGCTTTCGATTCGACGATCCGGATGATGGCCATGGCCGCTTCCGATCCTGCCGACCGGATCTACGGCATCGCTCCCGGCGCGATGCTGCCCAGCTTCGACCAGAAGCCCGAAGAACACCAGGTCAGCGGCCGGATGAACCTGCTGCACAGGATCACCCCGCCGGGCGAACTGGCCGACGCCGCGCTGTTCCTGAGCGAGGGCTGGCTTGCCAGCGGCGAGACGCTCTACATCGATTCGGGCCAGCACCTGCTGTCGCAGCCGCGCGACGTGCTCTTCCTCGCCCGTGAATAACGCCCGCGAATGACAGGGGCCTTCCTCGCCTCCTTCGCCGTCGTCGCTTTCGCCGAGATCGGCGACAAGACGATGTTGCTGGCGATCGTCCTTGCCGCCCGGCTGCGGGCGCATTGGCAGATCCTTGCGGGCATCTTCGTCGCGACCATCGCCAACCACGCGCTTGCCGCTCTGGTCGGTCGGGAGATCGCCGGACTGGTCGATGCCCCGTGGTTCCGGCTTGCGGTCGCCCTAAGCTTCATCGCCATGGCCGCGTGGACACTGGTTCCCGACCGGCTGGACGAGGATGAGGACGGCTTCAGGCATCGCGGCGGACCGTTCTTCACCACTCTGGTCGCTTTCTTCCTGGTCGAGATGGGCGACAAGACGCAGGTGGCGACCGTGGCGCTTGGAGCCCAGTATCAAAGCGTGGCGGTCGTCGCGGCCGGAACGACTCTGGGCATGATGGTCGCCAACGCGCCGGCGGTCTTCCTGGGCGAGGCGCTGGTCGAGCGCATTTCCCTCAAGGTGACCCGCATCGCCGCGGCTGTCCTGTTCCTCGCGCTTGGCCTCTGGCTGCTCGTGGAGGCGATCTCCTAGCCTCCGGCGTCCTGTGCCGTCGTCATGATATTACCCGGTTGCATCCGCCCCGAGCGGGGCGCTAGTCTCGCACCATGCGGCTGTTCGACAAGGTCATCGGCCAGATCGTCAAACGTGGCCGATTGGAAATCACGTATCATGACGGGCGAAAGTCCGTGCTCGGGAAACCGGAAGAGGGTTTCCCCGAGGTCGCGATCAGCTTCGCCGACGCCCGGGCGCCTCGCGAGGTGCTGCTCGATCCTCGCCTCGGCACGGCCGAGACCTTCATGGATGGCCGGCTGCGGATCGAGCGCGGCGACATCATGCAGCTCGTACAGCTCGTCCGCGCCAACCAGCCGTGGGACCGGGGCGGGAAGCTGCGCCGGCCAAGCCTGTTCCGCCGCGTAAAGGGCAAGCTTTCGTTCGCCGCAAACTCCTTCAACCGGTCGGCGAGCGCCAAGCGCAACGTTGCGCACCATTACGATATCGGCAACGACCTCTACCGGCTGATGCTCGACAGCGGGCACATGCAGTACAGCTGCGCCTACTGGCCGCGCGAGGGCATGACCCTGGACGAAGCGCAGGACGCCAAGCTGGCCCATATCGCCGCGAAGCTGTCGCTTCAGCCCGGCCAGCGGGTCCTCGACATCGGCTGCGGCTGGGGCGGCATGGCGATCTACCTTGCCCGCCACGCCGATGTGCAAGTCCTCGGCATCACGCTGAGCGAGGAGCAGCTCGGTCTGGCCCGCGAAAGGGCCGCGGCGGCGGGCGTCGCCGATCGCGCGTCCTTCGAACTCGTCGACTACCGGGACCTTGCCGAGCGCGCCGACCGGTTCGACCGGATCGTTTCTGTCGGGATGTTCGAGCATGTCGGGCGGCCGCAGTTCGAGACCTTTTTCCGTGCCTGCGCGAACCTGTTGGCCGACGACGGCGTCATGCTGCTGCACACCATCGGACGCATGGGAAAGCCGGGCAAGACGGACGCCTTCACCGACAAGTACATCTTTCCCGGCGGCTATATCCCGGCCCTGAGCGAGACCGTGGCGGCCAGCGAGAAGGCGCGCCTTATCGCCACCGACGTCGAGACCCTGCGGCTGCATTACGCGAAGACATTGCGGGAATGGTATGCCCGCTGCATGGCGCATCGCGACGAGATCGTGGCGATGCATGACGAGCGGTTCTTCCGGATGTGGACGTTCTATCTCGCCGGTGCGACCGCGGCATTCGAAAGCGGCAGCATGTGCAACTACCAGATACAATATGCGCGCAGCCGCCATGCGCTTCCGTTGACGCGGGACTATGTCGCGGAGGCGGAGCGGGCGCTGGGTCAGGGCTGACGCTGGTTGCGCTGGTGCGGATGGGCTGTTAGGCGCGCCTCCGCATTTTCTCCGCGGAGCACAGCATGTCGGACATCAAACGCGTGGTCCTCGCCTATTCGGGCGGGCTCGACACTTCGGTCATCCTCAAATGGCTGAAGGTCACATACAACTGCGAGGTTGTGACCTTCACCGCCGACCTGGGCCAGGGTGAGGAGCTGGAGCCCGCGCGCGAAAAGGCGCGGCTCATGGGCATTCCGGACGAGCACATCTATATCGACGACCTGCGCGAGGAATTCGTCCGCGATTTCGTCTTCCCGATGATGCGCGCCAACGCCCGCTACGAAGGCGATTACCTGCTCGGCACGTCGATCGCCCGTCCGCTGATTTCCAAGCGGCTGATCGAAATCGCGCGCGAGACGGGGGCCGATGCGATCGCCCACGGGGCCACCGGCAAGGGCAACGACCAGGTTCGCTTCGAGCTGTCCGCCTATGCGCTGGAACCCAATATCAAGATCATCGCGCCGTGGCGCGAGTGGGACCTCACGAGCCGCACGGCGCTGATCGAATGGGCCGAGAGTCACCAGATTCCGGTGCCCAAGGACAAGCGCAACGAGGCCCCGTTCTCGACCGACGCGAACATGCTGCACACCTCTTCGGAGGGCAAGGTGCTGGAAGATCCCTGGGAAGAAACCCCGGACTACGTCTATTCCCGGACCGTCAATCCCGAGGATGCGCCCGACGAGCCGGAATACATCACCATCGATTTCGCGAAGGGCGACGGCATCGCCCTCAACGGCGAGGCGATGTCGCCCGCCACCCTGCTCGAAGCGCTGAACGAGCTCGGCCGCAAGCACGGCATCGGCCGGCTGGACCTCGTCGAGAACCGCTTTGTCGGCATGAAAAGCCGGGGAATGTACGAAACGCCCGGCGGCACGATCTATGCCGTGGCGCACCGCGGCATGGAACAGATCACGCTCGACCGCGGCGCGGCGCATCTCAAGGACGAGCTGATGCCGCGCTATGCCGAACTGATCTACAACGGCTTCTGGTTCGCGCCGGAGCGCGAGATGCTTCAGGCCGCGATCGATCACAGCCAGCAGAAGGTCAACGGCACCGTGCGCCTGAAGCTCTACAAGGGCGGTGCGCACCTCGTTGGCCGCAAGTCGCCTGACAGCCTCTATTCGGAGCGTCACGTGACCTTCGAGGACGATGCGGGCGCCTATGACCAGAAGGATGCGGAAGGCTTCATCAAGCTCAATGCGCTGCGTCTCAGGCTCCTCGCCCAGCGCGACCGCTAGGCTTTCCACAGCCCCCCTGCCACTTGTCCACCATTAAAGGACGGGCTGTGGATAAGTCCGTACGATTTTGCTTGCGCGACTCACTTTCGAGGCGCAGCCTTCCTTTTGTCGAGAAGGCAAACCAGCTTGCTCCGGATAGCCTAAGGGCTTGAAAGAGAAGGGGAAGTTATACCCGATCGAACTGGTGGCAATGTCCGTGAAGGCATTGGAAAACACGCTTCGCAAGGGTTCTTCGGAATCCGGCCAAGCGAACCGAAAATGCACTTGATGGAAAGCTGCCAGCGGCCATGGAGTCGCGGCCCGGAAGAAGCAGTGGAAGTACCTGCTCCGGCAGGAATCGAAGCAGTTTCGGAACGGCGAGGTCACGGAAGCGCACCGCAAGGATGCTGTGGACGTAACCATTACGCTGACAATGTGGCTCAGGAACCGCCAGGCGGAAGGGGAGGCTCCCCCGGGAGTTGATCCAACCGCCTGACGGGACCAACGCCGGCGAGGTTTTCTTGCCGAAGGTTGCTGGCCGTGACCGGCTGAGAGGCCGGGAATAGCTAGGCAGTCGGACCAGTCGTCGAGAGCGATCCGGTGCCAAGTCGGATAGCTTGGGCCCGATGTGACGAGCATCGCGATGCGGCGACGTTTCCCGCCCAGGCGGGGTAGCGTCGAAAGGCATCACAGCGGCAAAGCGGCGGTTCGCACGGCTGACGCCCTTAGGGCGAGGCAGGCTTCCGGCGGGAAATTGCAATCGCAGGCAACAAGGGGCCGGCAGTGATGCCGGCCCCATTTTCTTGCCAGTGGCTACTTCTTCTTCTTCGCGAGCTGGCCGCGCACGGCGCCGGCCGGAAATTCGGCAGTGTGGACGTTGACGTAATAGTTGCCCGGTGCGGCGACGATTGCGGCAAGCGTATCGGGTTCGAGCGCGACGCATTCGTCGAGGTCTTCGCCGGTGACTTCAAGAGCCGTTACCGGCGCTCCGTCGGTTCCGGCAGCGCCGGAGTGGATATGCGCGGCGCTGGCTTCGCCGATTCCGTCAACGGCCAGGGTATAGCAAAGGTCGCCGGCGTCGGCGTCGACTTCGGCGGAAAACGTGCCGGACCCCCCGGCCTTTCCGCCCGCGGTCTCGCTGGCGCCGTCAAGGGTGGCGCTGAGCATCACGCTTTTTGCGGAAGCCATCGAAGGCACGGACATGGCGGCGAGCAGCGTGCCGCCCAGCAGCAGCATTCTAGACATAGGCATCGTAAATCTCCTCCGGCAGGCGCGGAGAAATCCTCCGCCCAGGCCCGATTCGCACATACACCCGTGGCGGTCGGGCGAGAAAGGGGGAATCGCGTCTGCGCGGGTGCCGCCGGCCTGCTGCAGATCAGGGCATCACGCGCCCGGGTCGAGCATTCCCGCCGTGTCGAAATAGTCGCGCCAGGACAGGATCTTGTCGCCTTCCACTTCGAAGACTCCCATCACCGGGAAGGATCCGATCGAGTTCCCGTCGCGGTCGCGCAGGTGGTCGATCCGCTCGGTCAGCACTTTGTTGCCGGTCTCTGCCACGGCGAGCTGTTCGATCCAGATCGTGCCCATCCCGAACTTCTCGCCGAAGGCGGCGTTGAGCGCGATCGCCTCGTCCTGGCCGGTGGTGATCGCCATGCCGTGGTTCTCCCAGATCGACCGGTCGGTGAAATAGCGGCGGATCGCCTCGTCGGGCCCTCCCGGCTGTTCCCACATGGCGCAGAATTCCAGGACCACTTCGGTCGGTGTCGGCATGTCTTTCTCCAGCGCGCTTCCAGTTACTCGGACGGCGGCGAATTGGCGATCGTGTCGAAGTAATCGCGCCAGGCGGTGATCTTGCCGCCGTCGATCTCGAAAATGCCCATCACCGGGACGGTCATCACCTCGGTGCCCTTGGCGTCGATGATCCGGTCGATCCGGTGGGTGAGCACCTTGTTGCCGGTCTCGGCGATCGCGAGCATGTCGATCTTCATGCCGGTCATGCCGGTCGCCTTGCTGAACTCGTGATAGAAACCGAGTGCCTGTTCCTTGCCGGTGGTGGTGAGCAGGCCGTGGTTTTCCCAGACGGTTTCGTCGGTGAAATAGGTGTTCACTGCCTCGGTGAAACCGTCGTCCTGCTCCCACAGGTCCACGAAAAGGGTAACGAGTTCTGTGGGTGTCGCCATGATCTGCGCCTTCTGTTGCCTTCAACCTTGCTGGGCAAAGCCGGCGGTGTCGAAATAGTCGCGCCAGGAGGTGATCCTGCCGCCTTCCACTTCGAAGATGCCCATCACCGGGATCGTCACGGCGGGCTGTCCGTCCGGGCCCAGCACGTGATCGAGGCGTTCGGTCAGCACCTTGCCGCCGGTTTCCGCCACGGCCAGATTGTCGACCCGCATCGCGACCGGTCCGCCTCCAGCTCCCATGTTGGCGAAAAGCCCCGCCGCTTCCTCTGGCCCGGTCGTCTTCGACATGCCGACATTTTCCCAGACCGTGTCGGGCGTGAAATACCGGCGCACTGCCTCAGCGAAGCCGCCGGGCTTCTCCCACATCGCAAGGAACGCGGTGACGGTTTCGGACGGTGTGGCCATGACCGGAGTCTCCAATTCTCCAACGCCCGTGAATGTGCGACGAGAGCACGCGGCTTGTAAAGCGAGTGTGGGAATTCGAACGGTGGGCGTCAGGCCGGTCGGCAGGTAGGAGATACGGCCGCAAGCCGCCTGCCGCGCCGAGCCGGAGCCTTGTTCTATGCGGGTTGCCGCAAGGGTTAGCGGGCAGCGGCACGGCGCGCGGTCATTGCATGAGTTCATGCGGTGCCGCCTCGCCAAGTTCTCCTGTGGTTATCTGCAAGCTCTCGTGCCGGAAATACGGGAAGGGGAAACACCGGCATCGGGAGAGGGGTTGCATGGACAGGGGCAACGGCGGCAGGCAGTAAGCTCGCGTTCAAAGACTATCCAACGACAATCAGGGGAAGGCCATGGAAGAGGAATTCGCGATCCAGAAGGTGATCAACACCTACAGCCAGTATGCCAGCCTGGGGGAATGGGACACGGTGTTGGCGCTGTTCCTGCCGGACGCGGTGTGGTCCATTCCCCATCTCGACGCGAAGCTTGAGGGCCGCGACGCGATCGCGGGAGCGCTGAAGGCGTTCATCGGCGAAATGGATTACGTCCTGCAACACAATTCGCCCGCGCTCATCGAAGTCGACGGGACGACGGCGATCGCCCGCTCGGGCATTCGCGAATGCGGCAAGAGCGCCGGCAAGGACGAGGGCTTCGAATATTTCGGGATCTATGTCGATACGCTCGAGAAAGTGTCCGGGGAGTGGACGTTCAAGGAGCGCGTCTTCCGGGGGCTGGGCTCGAGCTACTTCCCGCTGCTGCGGGGCGAGAAGCACTAGCGCGCAGCTAGCGGTGATCCCTTCGCCGCGCAGGAAAACGGGGACCCGGGCGGGGTCCCCGTTCCCGCGGCTCGCGGGGGCGGCCGCGTGAGGGCCGAAATCAGGCCCTGTTCCGTCACTTCATGAGCTGGCCGCGCAAGGCGCCGGCCGGATGCTCGCTGTCGTGGATGTTCACGTAGAACTGCGAGGGATCGTCGAGGATCTTCACCGCCAGGGCGCTGTCCATCGTCAGGCAGTCACTGACCTTGCCGTCGTCCAGGTCCTTGAGCGCGACCGCGACATCGCCCGCGACGCCCTCGGCGCCGACATGGATATGCGCGCCGGTCACGTCGTCGATATCGTCGACCAGCACTTCGTAGCACATCTGGCCGCTGCTCGGGATCAGCCGCGCCTTGAACATGCCGCTGCCGTCCTTGTCGCCGGGGCCGGGAACTTCGGCCTCTCCGGTCAGCTCTGCCAGCAGCTTGACGCCGCTGTCGCCCATGACCTTGTCGGGATCCTCGTGGGCGCCGGCCAGGGCGGGGACCGAGCCGCCCACGGCCAGGGCGGCGGCGAGGGTGGCGCAAAACACTGTCTTCATTGTCGAACCTCCTTGGGTCGCCTGACCGGCTGGGCGCCCTTGCGGGGGCCGCGCCGGGGAGACGCAGGAGGAACGGGTGCCCCGGGCGCAGGTTCCGCTGCCGGGACGAGCCGTTGTCACGGCACGACAGGGCGTTGGCCCGGCGCGCGGGCCTTTCCGCACGATGAACGGGCGCTAGAGCGTCCGGCTCGAATAGGCCGCCCAGCGCGCCTCGACCTGCGCCTTGCGCTCCTCTGGCGTCACGCGCGGGATGTCGGCCATGGCGTCGAGCTCGCTGCGCTTGATCACCCGGAAGTCGCGGATCAGCCCTTCGTTGGTCATTTCGGGCGGCACCGCCTGCCAGCGCAAAATGCCGATACCGTCGAGCATCCCGTCGGTATCGAGCCAGTTCGCGACCCCCGGGTCCTCGCGCGCGATCACATAGGTGAAGCTGCCGTCCGGGTTTGCCGTGACCTGGCTGGAATTGAGGCAGACCTGCTTCTTCCTGGCGTCGGGCGCGATCATCCACGGGTTGTTGATCTGGAAGCCGGTGTAGCGCGCGTCGCCCTGCACGGTGTTGATCAGGAACACCTCGTCCGGCGCGAGGTGGAAGTTCATGCCGCACACGAAGCCCCAGCCGCCGGGGCGGCCCTGCGGCTCGGAGCGCTCGTTCGGTCCCAGGCCGCCGAACCAGATGTCGGGGAAATGCGACCAGAAGCCGATATAGCCTTCCATGTCCGCCAGCACGCGCTCGCGCACGGTCTCCAGCGTCCACGGCTCGGGCTCCACTTCGTCGAGCCGGCGCAGGGTCAGCTTCGGCGCCTTGTCGGTCCAGCTGCCGAGGATGTCGCGCACCCCGGCCATGCAGTATCCCGAAGGCGGGATGTCCATGTGGTTCGGCCCGTCCGCCTCGCCGCCCAGGGTGATGCGGAAGGTGCCGTCATCGTTCACCACCAGCTCGCGGTCCGACATGATCGAGGTGTTGTGGATGTCGGCATGCTTGCCGTCGGTGACGGGCATGATGTTCTGCGGCTGGGCCATGTCGCCGGCATCCACTTCCAGCAGGAACTGCGCCGGGCGGCCGTCCGGGTGGTACTCGCCGAGGATCTCGTAGCGCCCGCCGCCCTCGATCCCGGCCATGCGGTAGATCGCGTCGGGATTGTCGCCCGAGGTGCCGACGCCGCCCAGCTTGTGGCCGAGCCATTCGCGCGGCGTGTCGTCGGTCGCCCACAGGAACACCGGCTGGGTCGGCCGGTGGACCAGCTCGGCGAAGATCAGCGAGCGGGTCCACTGGTCGAGCGATTCGTCCAGCGTCTTCGCGGCATCGGGCATCTGCGCGCGCGCCTCGGCGGACAGCGTCACACGCAGCTTGTCCTTGATCGCGGCGACGGCGGGATCGGCCTCGATCTCCAGCAGCATCCGCTCGGCCTCGATCTGCTCGGGCGTCGCGAGCCAGGGCCCGTCGCCTTGCGCCGCTTCCTTGCCCGCCGAACAGCCAGTGAGGGCGGCGACCGCCCCCGCCGACATCAGCCCCAGCGTGGTGCGCCGGCTGATCCCGCCCGGCACGAATTGCGGCTTGCCTGTCGTCATCATCCTCTCCCCTTGGTCCCCGCCCGGCGCGGCGCCTGCCGCTGTCCGAGTCGAACGGGCGGGAGAGTGGGGCGCGGCGCGGCGGGGGGCAAGCCCCAATCCGGACGCCCAATCCGGAAGCCCTGTCCGGGTGCCGCGCGCGCCGGGCGCTAGGCGGCGTTCTCGGCCATGCAGGCGGCCATCAGCGGCCGGGCGTCGCGCATCGGCTCGCTGCCGTCCCAGTTCGCCGCGGTGTCGCGCATCGCATCGAACCAGGCATCGAACAGGCCGGGCCGCATGAACTGGTAGAGCACCGGGTTCTCTACCCCGACGGGCTCGCAATAGATCTCGATCTGGAAGTCGGTTTCCGGATCGCGCATGTCGACCACCATTTCCAGCGGCATGCCCGCGTCCTTCATCATCGCCAGCGTCGCGTCGAAATCCTCGGACATATAGGCGATGTGGTGCAGCCCGCCGTGGGGATTGAGATCGAGGAAGGCGTTGTAGGCGGAAATGCCGCCGGGCTTCGGGGAAATGATCTCGAAGCAGTTGTCGCCCGAATAGACGAAGGCGACCTGTGCGGAGAACTCGTGCTGCTCGCCGCGATAGTCGCCCATGCCGCCGACTTCGCCGAGCAGGAAGAACGGCCCGATCCCGCCCGCCGCGAACTTTTCGAGCGCGGCGTCGAAATCCGGATAGACGTAGCACTGGTGGACCGGCTGGCCGAGAAGTCTGCTCATATTCCGTTCTCCCGATGTCTGGATGCGCCGCAGGGGTGCCACGCCGCGCGCCGCTTGTCGAGGGAAGCGAGGGCCGTGGCAGGCCGGAACTTCGCGAAGTTGGCCCACCGGAACTTTGCGCTTGTGAGGTCCGCTGTGGAACCTCGCCCGGCCGGGCGCGGCGCGCGGATTGTCCGGGGAAATGAGGGGGTTGCGGCAACGGAGCGGCATGGCGCGGTCCTTCTGGAACTTCACACCGCGTTTAGCCCAGCTCGGGGCTGTAGGACAGGGGCGCGGGGAGCGAATGCCCCCGATCAACTCCACGTCATGCCAGCGAAGGCTGGCATCCCAGGCGTCGGAGCGCTCCCGCCCGAGACCCCAGCCTTCGCTGGGGTGACGAAGTTTGGTTCGAGCAAGGGCAAACCCTCCGCGGCCCGTTCCGCCAGCGCTGCCACCGGCCGGCGGGTTGCATCGTGATCGGGTCGTTGGTGCGGACGGGTTGTGTCTAACTGGACTCGCCGAGGCGCTAGAGGGGGCAAACAGGGCCGTTTATGGAAACTAGCGCGCATAGGAAAGGCTAAGGAATTCGAACATTTGGCCCGCCTTCGTTCTTCGTGGCAGGTAAGTTCTTTGGTTTTCCCAGCGAAGGTCGGACGTCATATATCCGATCCATAAGATAATATATTCCACGAAGGGTCAATATTATCTGCCAAGTGAATACAGTGATCCAAACGTATACAGTCAAAAACTCGACACATGTATGCCATGGAATTGAAATTCCATAAATTTCTGTCTCTTTCTCGTGCAAAAGTTGCGATACGGGCTCGGAAAATGATCTCAGGAATATTGCTGATATAGCTAAGAAGAAACTTAACCCAACCAAGAATCCGAAAATTGAACAGACATACTGACGCCTTGTGAAATACTCCTCATTATCAGTAGAGTAATTCAAAATGGCGGGGCCATGTTCAATTACGTCGTCAAGTGAAGAGTTTTCGCGGAAAAAGGTGGCGATAGCTACCAAGCCTGCAACGAAAAAACCGGCCAGAACCGTGGACAAGGCCCCGAGGCCATCAACGAGTCCATCTTTGGCAAATGTGTTCGGCATTCCCAGCCATAACCAAGCCACTACGAGAAAGAGGGCGATGGCAATTGAAATATATAATTCAATTGCAAAAATTCGTGCACCGTCTTGACGGCGCAAGCGTACATAAACAAGCCAAGATGAAAGCGGTTTCATTGACCAACTTTTACAGCCTCTTCTACCAAATCCTTCCGGACCTTTGTACTGCATACTGGTAGGTCTTTTGATACCGAAATTTGTTCTGATCGCACAAAGACAACTTCTTTTCCTTCTTCGCCGCGTTCGATTTTCACTGTCTTCTTGCGTCCCTCCTCCAAATTAAGATCAATCAAAAAATCTTCCCAGCCCTTCGATCGGGCTCCCTGGGCCAACTTTCCAATTTTTTGGTACCATTTCTCACGATCGATGTCTTTTTTTATGCGTATTCGCATCCGTTCGTTCATCGCCTCGAAGTCCGTTCCGTCCACGAATGATGCGTCCGCTGGGCGCACGAGAGTGATGTATCCAAAATAACCACCTTTGAGTGCATTCGTAACTGTCTCGTCCTTTACGCCACCAGACTTAAGAACTGTATAAGTCTCATCTGGCTTTCCTTTTTGATCGGTAAACTCATATTTATAGGAGTTCAAAGCACGAGCAATGATCTGTTGGACAAGGGTCATTGATATTTTCGGAATTTCTTCAAGGTATACATCGTATGAGCCATCGCTTCTTTTGTCGGTCTTGATAATAAGATGGCATGAAACTGACTGCTCCTCATCGTCCTCTCGGTCGGCAGTGCGAACAGTTACGATCTTGCCGTTCTTCTTTCGGTAGTCGGGGTCGGCAGCGTCGGGGCTGGCTCTATGGAAGAGAATTGTGAGGGCTCTTGCATCTGTGTTGGGTTCAACATCGACAACCTCGACAATGTCGCCGTTTGCAGTATGGACGAAAGCTTCGTCTCTTGCATACGCTGCATTGATGGCAGCCATTACGGAGTATTCGCCATCGGGTGCGACTATTGGAATTGCAGGAGCACGTTTTTTCCGGCCGTAGATGTTAAACCGATAATGCCGGATAAACCTTGTGCGCCTTTCAAGAAACACTTTGCATCTCCACAGCAACCACGAACTAAAATATTCATGGATAGAACAATGCCGAAATGTCCAGCCCAATCACCGCAAGCGAACAGATTATCCTCAGATTTGCATAAATTGTCGGCCTAGATCATCTGTGATTTCATCGCCCTCCATGTCCGCTCCAACCTGTTACGATAGGATCCGAATTGGCTGATTTGCGCCTTTGGGCACAACTGCCCTACTCCGCCGCTTCCTTCCCCCGTTCCAGCAACCCAGCCAGATACTGCCCGGTGAAGCTCCGCGCGTTCGCAGCGACGTCCTCCGGTGTGCCTTCCGCCACGATCTCGCCGCCGCGCACGCCGCCTTCGGGGCCCAGGTCGATGATCCAGTCGGCGGTCTTGATCACGTCGAGGTTGTGTTCGATCACCACCACCGAATTGCCCTGCTCGACCAGCCGGTGCAGCACTTCGAGCAGCTTGCGCACGTCGTCGAAATGCAGGCCGGTGGTGGGCTCGTCGAGGATGTAGAGCGTCTGGCCGGTCGCGCGGCGTGACAGTTCCTTGGCGAGCTTCACCCGCTGCGCCTCGCCGCCCGACAAGGTCGTCGCCTGCTGGCCGACTTTCACATAGCCGAGCCCGACCTCGTTGAGCATGTGCATCTTGTCGCGGATCGGCGGCACCGCCTTGAAGAACTCCTCCGCGTCCTCGATCGTCATGTCCAGCACGTCGGCGATCGACCGGCCCTTGAATTTCACTTCCAGCGTCTCGCGGTTGTAGCGCCGGCCGTTGCACTCCTCGCAGGTGACGTAGACGTCGGGCAGGAAGTGCATCTCGATCTTGATCAGCCCGTCGCCCTGGCACGCCTCGCAGCGCCCGCCCTTGACATTGAAGCTGAAGCGGCCCGGCTTGTAGCCGCGCGCTTCCGATTCCGGCAGGGCCGCGAACCAGTCGCGGATGTTGGTGAAGGCGCCGGTGTAGGTCGCCGGGTTGGAGCGCGGGGTACGGCCGATCGGCGACTGGTCGATCTCGATCACCTTGTCGCAATATTCGAGCCCGGTGATCTTCTCGTGCGGGCCGGCGATCACCCGCGCCCCGTTCAGCGCCCGCGCCGCCCCGGCATAGAGCGTGTCGAGGGTGAGCGAACTCTTGCCCGATCCGGAAACGCCGGTGATGCAGGTGAAAGTGCCGAGCGGGATGCCGGCGGTGACGTCGCGCAGGTTGTTCGCCCGCGCGCCGTGGACGGTGACGCAATGGCCGTTGCCCTTGCGGCGGCGCGAGGGGATCGGGATCATCCGCTCGCCGGTGAGATATTGCGCGGTGAGGCTCTCGCGGCTCTTGAGGATCTTCGCCAGCGGGCCTTCGGCCACCACCTCGCCGCCGTGCACCCCGGCGCCGGGGCCGAGATCGACGATCCAGTCGGCATGGCGGATCGCGTCCTCGTCGTGCTCCACCACGATGACGGTGTTGCCGAGGTCGCGGAGCCTTTTCAGGGTTTCCAGCAGGCGGTCGTTGTCGCGCTGGTGGAGGCCGATCGAGGGCTCGTCGAGGACGTAGAGCACGCCCGACAGGCCGCTGCCGATCTGGCTGGCGAGGCGGATGCGCTGGCTCTCGCCGCCCGACAGGGTGCCGCTGGTGCGGTCGAGATTGAGGTAGTCGAGCCCGACGTTGTTGAGGAAGCCCAGCCGCTCGTTGATCTCTTTCAGGATCGCGCGGCCGATCTGGCGCTGCTGGTCGGTGAGGTGCTCCTCGAGGCTGCCGAACCAGGCGTAGGCGTCGGCGACCGAGAGCCGGGTGGTCTCCGAGATGTCGCGGGTGGCGATCTTGACGGACAGCGCCTCGGGCTTGAGCCGCTTGCCGTGGCACGCCTCGCAGGGCTGGGCGGTCTGGAACTTGCCCAGCTCCTCGCGCATCCAGGCGCTTTCGGTCTGCAGCATGCGGCGGTTGAGATTGCCGATCACGCCTTCGAACGGCTTGTTGACCGTGTATTCCTTGCGCCCGTCCTTGAAGGTGAGGGCGACGGGCATCCCGCCGGTGCCGTGCAGGATGATGCTGCGCTGGTCGGGCTCCAGCTCGTTCCACGGCGTCGTCAGGTCGAAATCATAGGCGCGCGCGAGGCTGGAGAGCACCTGCATGTAATAGGGGCTGGGCGGGTTGGACTTGGCCCACGGCACCACCGCGCCCTGCTTGAGCGTGAGCGCCTCGTTCGGGACGACGAGCTGCGGATCGAACAGCAGCTTCTCGCCCAGCCCGTCGCAGGCCGGGCAGGCGCCCTGCGGCGCGTTGAACGAGAACAGCCGCGGCTCGATCTCCTCAAGCGTGAAGCCGGAGACGGGGCAGGCGAACTTCTCGGAAAAGACGATGCGGTTGGGCGGCAGGCCGGCGCCTTTCATCTTGCCCTGATCCGTCATGCCAGCGGAGGCTGGCATCTCGGGCGTTTGCGCGCCGCCGCCTGAGACCCCGGCCTTCGCCGGGGTGACGGTCTGGGTGGCCAGCTCCGCCACCGTCGTATCCGCCAGGTCGACATAGGCGAGCCCCTCGGCCAGCTTGAGCGCCTGTTCGAAGCTGTCGGCGAGCCGCGTCTCGATGCCCGGCTTCACCGCGATGCGGTCCACCACCACCTCGATGTCGTGCTTGAACTTCTTGTCGAGCGCGGGGGCGTCCTCGATCCCGTACATCTCGCCGTCGATCCGCACGCGGGTGAAGCCGGCCTTCTGCCACTCGGCCAGCTCCTTGCGGTACTCCCCCTTGCGCCCGCGCACCACCGGGGCGAGCAGGTAGAGCCGCGTGCCCTCGGGCAGGGCCATCACCCGGTCGACCATGTTGGACACGGTCTGCGCCTCGATCGGCAGGCCGGTGGCGGGCGAATAGGGCACGCCGACCCGCGCCCACAGCAGGCGCATGTAGTCGTAGATCTCGGTCACCGTGGCGACGGTGGAGCGCGGGTTGCGGCTGGTGGTCTTCTGCTCGATCGAGATGGCGGGGGAGAGCCCGTCGATATGCTCGACATCGGGCTTCTGCATCATCTCGAGGAACTGGCGCGCATAGGCGCTCAGGCTCTCGACATAGCGGCGCTGCCCCTCGGCATAGATCGTGTCGAAGGCGAGGCTCGACTTGCCCGAGCCCGAGAGCCCGGTGATGACGATCAGCTTCTCGCGCGGCAGGGCGACGTCGAACCCCTTGAGGTTATGCTCGCGCGCCCCGCGGACGGTGATGTGGGTGAGGGACATGGTGGGTGATGTGGGGCCTATTGCTGCCTGAGTCCAGCCGCCCTCAGGGGAAGGTGGCGCCTGTGCAAATGTTCCACATTTGTTCGGCAATGGCAAGCGCAGGCCGCCCTCGTCGCCGGAAGACCTAATCGGTTGAAGAAAACAATTTCGTTTGGACCGAATCGCGCAGTCGATGTAAACAAACCCCGGGAAATAGGGGGTCGCCATGAAGTTCGGGAACAGTATCCACAAGTATATTTCGCGCAGGCACAATTTGCTCTGTGCGTCTCTTGCGTTCGCAACCGTGCTTGGTGTTCCGGCAGGAACGGCGTCGGCACAGGACACGTCCGACGAGATCGAAAAGCTCAATCAGAAAGTCGAACTGCTCAACGCGAAAACCAGTCTCGCGAACGCACGGCTCGACTATGCGAATGTCATATTCGAACAATTGCCCAGCTTCAGCGGCGAAACGACGACGGACGACAACACGGGAAAGTTCGAAGCGACGATCCTGTCCGCCGACGCGATGTCGATCGTGGCGCAACAGTTTTCAATGAAGGCCACCGAGACGGTCACTTCGCCCAAGATCCTCGTTCTTGCCGATGACGAGGATTTCCACTTCGGCACCGCCTTCGCGATCAATGCGGAAATGCGGGACCTGAAGGCGGCAGCCCCGGACATCGGCTGCGTTTTCGACTGCGGGGGCGGCGACAACAAGATTCTCGGCATCATCCCTCCCGTTCCCATCGCGGCGGTTACCGCATTGGCCGGCATGTTGCGCTCCGAAACCAAGCTGACCACCCTGACCGCCGATGCGATGGATTCGCGCAAGCTGGCCACGGCCGTCGCCGCAGATCTGAACAGTTCCGGGAAGATGGCGTTCGTGCTGGGCGGCAGCCCGGGAACCATTGCGAAGCCGGAACAGCGTCCCGAACTGGACGCGACATCGAGCTGGCTGCCCGCAGAGCATATCGCCAGCAAATACCTGTGGCTCTTTACCGCACGAAACATGATGGAACTGCGGGCCAAGGCGCTGGGCAATTCCAAGGCAAGGAAGAAGCAGAAGGAAAAACTCAATTCCTGGATAGAACGATTCGACAAGTTCAATGCCCGCGTCAGCACTGCCGACAGCAACGGCAACATCGCGCTGCTCAACGCGATCCAGGCTTCCGTCATCCAGGATGATCTCGCCGCCGTCATGCGCGTGGACGTCGAGCTTGCGGGCGGATCGCTCAAGAACACGAAGAATATCGCGACCTTCTTCGGCGTGGATCCCTTGCGCGTGACCGGGGGTGTGCTCGCATCCTATGTCATTTTCGACACGACGGACGCGGGTCAGTCGAGACCGACAGGTTGGGGCAGGATGGCCTGTTCCACCCCTCCCATCCGCCTGAGGAAAGTGAAGTCGCTGCGCTTCAAGGTTGCCGGCGGATCGGCAGCCGAGGTCGCCCAATGCCGCATGATATGAAGGGGACGTGAGGCCCTGGCAGGCCGACCAAGGATACTCGCGCGCCCCGCGGACGGTGATGTTGGGGCGGGGCGTGGGACATTGTGCGCCGGCCAAGTTCGTTTCGGGCAAGGGGGCTGGAGCCAATCCGCCCGGCCTTCCCCACCCCGTCATCCCCGCGAAGGCGGGGATCCAGATAACGATGCGAAGATACGATCCGGTACGCTATATGCGCCGACCTTATCTGGGCCCCTGCCTACGCAGGGGCGACGGCGGAGAGTCAGGCCCTAACGCGGCAGGAAATAGCCCTCATCCCCGTCGCGCGCGGCGCCGGTCGCGACCAGCGTTTCGAGCACTTCGGCCACGCGGTCCTTGCGTTTCTGGGTGGTGCGGCCGGTGAACAGGGCGGCAAGCGTATCGGCGGGGAGCGGCGCTTCGGCTTCGGCGAGTACGTCGCGCACGGTGCGGATCTGGGCAAGGCCGTCGGACGGCCACTTGCGTTCCTCGGTGACGCCCGCCTCGACCAGTTCGGCTTCGACTTGGCTCTCGGCGGAGACTTTGTGGGCGAGGCGCGGCTTCTGGTATTCGGGGCGCAGCCAGTGCACGAGGCCGCGCTTCTCTTCCGCCGCGCGCTCCTGATTGAGCGCGACGAGGCGGGAGAGCAATTCCTCCTCGGCGGTTTCCTGGTCCTCGGACTTGTGCGGGCTCGGTGTGGTTGCGCCGGGCCTGCCGACCAGCCGCTTGCCAAGGTCTTCCCAGCCATAGGCGGCAAAGACTTCGCGATCGATCTCGTCGTGGATGTCCTTGAGGACGGAGATCAGTCCGGCCTCGTGGATGGCCTTTTCCCTCTGCGACAGCGGCGGCACATCGGCTCCGGTTTCCAGTTCCCGCAAGCGTTCGAGGACGTTGTACATGTCGGTCATCGTCAGGAAGTCATGCTCGGCCAGCCGCTCCTTGCGGAAGGCGTCGAGCCGTTCGCCGAGTTGGGCGAGGGTTTCAGATAGGGTGTCGGTGAGGATCGGGAATGGGAAAGGGTCGAAGCAACGCGTTTTGACATATACGGAATCATTTCCGACACCGAGCCAGCCGCCACAACTCATTGACCAAAAAGTGTGCAACCTGCTGGACAAAGTTCCAAATTTCCAAGGGGAATCCAGACCAAAATTCACCAGTTTATTATCGGGGAGAATATCACTGCTTAGCACTTCAAAAAATCGATGTTTCGAAGTCTCGACAGTGGCTAAATATGATTCAAGATTTTCTGAATATTCACGAAAAGCCGGAGCAAGTTCCCCAAAGAGCCACCAATTCTCGCGCCGAGTTTGTCGATTGTTTTGATCTCTTTCAGGCTTCACCAACTCCAGGACTCGCTGGTATACGGCGGGATATCGATCCTGAACCTCCGATGCTGTCAATCCGAATAAATCGATAACCATGACGCCACGTGGCCGAGAAGCCAGGTCGCGTCCATGACGATAGTGCCGAATGTACTTTTCCAGGTCGGAAACACGGCCAAGTCCCAAGGCTGAAGCCTCTTGGGGAGTCACGATGAAGCCAGCGCCGTGAAGGGAAACACCGCGACTGGATAGCTCTTCGTTGGCAAGCAACGGCGTCAACTTTGAGAGATCGGCTCCGAGCTTCAGCTTGCTCGTAATCTTCCCCTCTTCGCTTTCTAGCCGCACCTCGGGCGTATCCGTATTCAGCCCACGCTCGCTGACCACTTCGGCCAGCTTGCCCTGCCGCTCGCCCCGAGCCGCCACTGTCATCGCAATGCGCACCGCCGCCTTGTCGCTGGCCTTCAGCCACGGGTGGTCGGGAATCGCATAGATCAGGCTGAGCGGCGGCTTGGCGTTCATGTGCCGCTCGACCACGCGGCGGCTGAACGTCTGGGTGATCGAATTGGTGGTGATGAAGCCGAAGCGGCGCAGCGGGTTCTCCTTGCCCTTCGGCGTCTTCGCCAGCAGCCGGGTCGCCGCCTCGTCCCAGAAATGCATCACGAAATCGGCGCCGCCGGGAATGTCCTTGCGCGCCTTCCACGCGGCCTCGGCATAGCCGTCGCCCAGTTCGGCACGCATGTCCTTGCCGCCGATAAAGGGCGGGTTGCCGACAATGAATTCGGTCTCCGGCCAGTCGGCGCGGCGCGGATTCTCATAGGTGTAGAGTTCCTTGCGCGCGTCCTCATCCGGCACCTCCTCCCCGGTGATGGGGTGGAGCTTCATCGTCTCGCCATCCCACACGGTGACCGGCACGCCGTGCTCGTCGCGCAGCAGCTCCTGTTTGTCATAGGCGAGGATCGCGTCCTGCTCGCGGATCGTGCCATAGGCATGCAGGATCGGTTCGGGCAGGTTCTTCGCCTCGACGGTGCGCAACTGCCATTTGAGGAAGCCGAGCCACAGCACGAGGTCGGCGATCGGCACGGCGCGCGGGTTCAGCTCCAGCCCATGGAACTGGCGCGGACTGACCGTCTCGCCATCCAGCAGCAGCCGCGCCTCGTCGTCGCCCAGCGCTTCGAGCGCTTCGAGCACTTCGCCTTCGAGCCGCTTCATCAGCTCCAGGCTGACATAGAGGAAATTGCCGGTGCCGCAGGCCGGATCGAGCACGCGGGTGGTGCAAAGCTGGTGGTGGAAGGCGCGCACGGCCGCGATCGCCGCATCGTCCTTTTCCCGCTTGTGCAGGTCTTCGACCAGCGCCTGCACTTCATCCCAGTCTTCGCGCAGCGGTTCGATGATGGTGGGGACGACGAGCCGCTCGACATAGACGCGCGGGGTGAAATGGGCGCCGAGCATGGAGCGCTCGTTCTCGCGCAGGGCGCGTTCGAGCAGCGTGCCGAAAATTGCAGGCTCGACATCGCGCCAGTCCTTGCGCGATGCCAGCCACAGTTCGCGGATATCGTCGGCTTCGAGCGGCAGCGCGTGATGCGACTTGAACAGCGAGCCGTTGAAACGCTTGAGCGTGGCGTTGAGATGCGGCGCGTATCCGCCCTTGTCCATCACCGCCCACAGGCTTTCCAGAGCGGGCGCGAAATTCTCCGGCGTCTCGACCATCTGTTCGAGCAGCTTCTGGAAACCGTGATCGGGGATCAGTTCGACATCTTCGGCGAACATGGTGAACAGGCACCGCATCAGGAATTCGGCGATGTCCTTGGGATCGTGGCGGTTCTCGAGCCGCGCGGCGATCTTGGCGAGGCGTTTGGCGATGTCCTCGGTGACGGCGGCGGAAACCTTGGCCGGATCGAGGCTATGCGGATCGGTCCAGATCGCGCGCAGCCGATCCTGCACCTCGGCATCGAGCAGGTCGTCCATCGCCAGCCGGTAGCCCTGCCGGTCCGGGAAATGCGCGTAATTGCGGCCCTGCCCGGAGAAATCGGCATAGACCTCGATCACATTGCCGACATCTGCGACGAGAATGAACGGCGGGTAGCCGTGATCGTCGGGCAGCGCGCGGGCGTAGTCCTCGGCCTGGCGCTTGGCGGCGATCATCACCTTGTCCCAGCTCTTGGTGCCGCGCTTGGCGTGGCCAAGCTTCTGCGCGGTCTCGACGCCCGCCAGTTCGAGTTGTTCCGATGCACGCGCCTTCTTGCGCTTCGCCGACTGCTTGGCTTCGAGGATGAAGCAATCGCGCTTGTAGCAATCGATGCGTCCGGTACTGGAGCCGCCGCCCGAATGGCGGAAGGTCACCGGGCGTTCGAACACATAGTCGCTGAGCGCGGTTTCCTCGCCCTGGAATTCGGGGGGCGGCAGGCCGAGCGCCTGCGTCAGGCGTTCGACGAACAGCTGGGCGTTGGCCATCTCCGACCCGCCCGAGCGCTTTACCTCTTCGACGAGCCTTTCAAGCGCGTCCTGATCCACGACCCCCGTCATGGGGATGTGATGCTATGATGGGCCGGTCATAGCAACAAGCGAGTTCGTGCCGGCCATTGCCA